>NZ_JBIAZI010000007.1:0-286044 GCF_042899005.1 Actinoplanes sp. NPDC000266 | reverse complement strand
ACGGTCGGCCGGGTCCGTGACGCGTCGGCCGGGTCCGTGACGCGTCGGCCGGGTCCGTGACGCGTCGGCCGGGTCCGTGACGCGTCGGCCGGGTCCGTGACGCGTCGGCCGGGTCCGTTTCAGCCGGTTACTCAGTCGACGGCGTTGCTGCTCGCGTCGCTTGTGTAGCCGTCGACCGGGGTCTCCATGGCGCCGGTGGTGGCGTCGCCGGTGGTCGTGTTGGCCACGCCGGGGCCGGAGCGCGGGCGGGTGCGGAAACTGTTCGGGCCGGCGGTGCCGCCGGTCGTGGTCATGACGCCGTGCTCGGGGTGCGGGCCGCCGTCCTGAAGCTGTTCGGTGTCGGTGCCCGCGGCCAGGGTGCTGGACAGGCCGGCGTCGTCGTCGCCCTTCTCGGGGCGGTACGTGGTGGGCTCGTCGAAGATCCCGGGGCCGTAGTCGCCCCCGGCGATCTCCCGCTCGATGCTCTCCTGCGAGTCGCTCATCTCGTTCTTCTCTCTTCCGGGGCCGGCCGCTGCATCGTGCCCGGGCGGCCGCGACGTAAACCCTCGTTGTGGCCGCCATCATGCGCCCGCCCGGCCCAGCCGCGCATGAGCCATATGACTGCCCAGCCCAGCATCACCCGCGGAGCCTCACCCCGGCGGGGCGAACACCACGGCCCGGACCTCAGGGATCCGAGCGCAGGCCCGCTCGATCAAGGGGCCCACGTCGGCCCAGGCGAGGCCGCCGGCGCCACACCCCAGAGCGGGGACGGCAAGCGAAGTGATGGCCCGCTCGCGGACCATCGACACCAGCGAGTCGAGTCCGGCCGCTATGTCGTCGAGGCGGGATTTGTCGTGCCAGTGGCGCTTCGTCGGGAAGTTGACGATGTGGTGACCGCCCTCGGCGAAGACCCACATGTGACCGACGCGGACGTCACCACGTGAGCAGGCCGCGCGGTAGGCCTGGTAGTTCCCCGGGAAGGCCCGCTTGAACTGGAGCGCTATCCCCTTGCCCATGACTCCGGCGGTGTTCACCGCATTCACCAGTGCCTCGACATCGGCCGCCAGGAGATCCCCTCGCCCTGCCTCGATCATCGCCCGCCCATCCCCTCGTCATCGCCGAGCGGGACGACCGTATCGCCGGGGTACGACACTTCCGCGCGTGGCGAAACACTGGCAGGAGGCGGGTGCCGGGAAGGCGGGGTCGGCGTCGGGACACCGGGTGTCAAAGGGTAGGCAGACGGCGGAGCCGGTGCCGGGAAAGCGCGCGCGAGAGGCGAGGCTGGCGGCGAAACAGCGGTGTCAGGGGGTGCGCAGGCGGCGCGGGCCTGTGTCGGGGCGGCGGGCCGGGTCGCCTGTCTCGGTGGCGGCGTGCAGGACCGAGAAGCCGTCGGGGCGGGCCAGGACCGGGTTGAGGGAAAGGCTTCGGAGGCGGGGGTGGTCGTCGGCCAGGCGGCCCACTCGAAGCAGGAGGTCGATCAGGGCCGCGCGGTCGACCGGGGCCGCTCCGCGGTAGCCGTGCAGCAGTGGGGCCGCCCTCGGCTCGTCGACCAGGGCCTCGGCCGCCCGGTCGGTGAGCGGGGCCGCTCGCCAGGCCAGGTCGCCCAGGAGTTCGCTGGCTACGCCGCCCAGGCCGAAGCCGACCACGGGGCCGAAGGCCGGGTCCTCCATCACCTCGACGCGGCATGCCACGCCGGGGGCGACCATCGTCTGCACCAGCACGTCGGGGCCGAACGAGCCGGCCAGCTCGGCCCACGCGGCCCGGACGGATTCCTCGTCGGCCAGGGCCAGGCGCACGGCGCCCAGGTCTATCCGGTGGCGCAGGGCGCCGCCCGCTGCTTTCAGGGCCACCGGGAAGCCCAGGGCCGAGGCTGCGAACACCGCCTCGTCGGCCGTGGACGCCAATGTGGAGGGGACGACATTTATCCCGTACGCCGAAAGAAGGTCTGACGGTGGACCGTCGAGCTCCGCCGCCTCGGGGGTGATGTCGGGGAACGAGGGCAGCACGCCGGGCGGGCGGCGCAGCCAGTCGGCGTAGTAGGCGACCCGGGCCAGGGCCCGTACCGCTTCCTCGACCGAGGGGTATGACGGGACCCTTGTGGACAGGTCTTCGAGCAGGAACGTCGCCACCGTGGGTTTCTCGCCGGCCAGCGCGACGCTGGCCAGGGCCGCCGCGAAGTCGGCGTCCTCGTCGGCGAGCTGGCCCGGCAGCGGCGGGGCGAAGACGACGACCAGGGCGTCGGCGCGGTCGTCGACGGCGGCGTCGGCGAGGGCGTCGGCGAAGTCGTGGGCGCCGGCCATCGGGCTGATGTTCACCGGGTAGCCCTCGGCCACGGTGAGGCCGTCGGCGCGGCAGGCCGAGACCGCCAGCTCGGAGAGGGCCGACGAGTTGCCGACCACGGCCACCCGGCGGCCGCCGGGCAGGGGCTGGTGGGCCAGGAGCAGGCCGACGTCGAAGAGCTCGCGCACGGTGTCGACGCGGATGACGCCGGAGCGGGCGAACAGGGCGGTCACCGCATAGGGGTCGGGAGCCGGGCCGTCGCCGGCCAGGCCGGCCGGGCGGGTGGCCGAGGCGACCGCCACCACCGGCTTGACGCGGCTCATCCGGCGGGCCAGCCGGGCGAACTTGCGCGGGTTGCCGAACGTCTCCAGGTAGAGCAGCACGACGTCGGTGCCGGGATCGTCCTGCCAGTACTGCAGCAGGTCGTTTCCGGAGACGTCGGCCCGGTTGCCGGCCGAGACGAAGCTGGACAGGCCCAGGCCGCGCCGGTCGGCCTCGGCCAGCAGGGCCACGCCGAGCGCGCCGCTCTGGCTGAAGAAGCCGACCCGCCCGGCGGCCGGCAGCCTCGGGGCGAGGGTGGCGTTCAGGCGTACGAGGGGATCGGTGTTGGCCACACCCATGCTGTTGGGGCCGACGACGCGCAGGCCGGCGTCGTGGGCGCTCTGGATCAGCTCGCGCTGGGCGGCCGCGCCGTCGGGGCCGGTCTCGGCGAACCCGGCCGAGACCACCACCAGGCCGCCGGCGCCACTCGCGGCGGCGTCGGCCAGGGCCTCGGCGACGCCCTCGGGCGGCACCGCGATGAGCGCCAGGTCGACCGTCGCGCCGGCGTCGGCCGCCGAGCGGAACGCCCGCAGGCCGGCCACCCGCTCGGCGCTGCGGTGCACCGGGACGATCGTGCCGGAGTAGCCGCCGTCGCGCAGGTGGCCGAGCATGGCGGCGCCGATGCCCTGTCCGCTCGCGCTGGCGCCGTAGACCGCGACCGCGCGCGGGGCCAGCAGCCGGGCGATCGAGCGGGCCTCGGTGAGTTTCTCGCGGGACTCCTGGACCTCCCGCGATTTCTCGGTGGGCGCGATCGGGAAGCTGAGGTGGACCACGCCGTCGGCGTATTTGCGCTGCACCTGGTAGCCGAAGTCGCTGAAGACCCGCAGCATGCCCGAGTTTTCCGGCAGGACCTCGGCCACGAAGCGGGTGATGCCGTGGGCCCGCGCCGCCTCGGCCAGATATTCGAGAAGGACGGAGCCGATGCCGCGGCCCTGATGGGCGTCCTCGACCACGAACGCGACCTCGGCGTCGGGCGAGCCGGGCCCGAGCCGCTCGTAGCGGCCGACCGCCATGATGCGCGGGCCGGTGACGATGACGAACGCCTCGCGGTCGCGATGGTCGACGTTGACGAAGCGCTCGAGGTCGCGCTCGGGAATCCGCGGGTACGGCGAGAAGTAGCGCAGGTAACGGGTCCGGTCGCTCATCCGGGAGTGGAACTCCACGATGGCCGGCGCGTCGCCCGGCTGGATCTGCCGGAGATGGACGGCCGTGCCGTCGGAGAGCAGGACGTCGGCGCTCTTGTCCACGATGGCCCCTCAGTCCCGGGGGTCGTGGGGGTCGAGGCCGTGCAGCGGGAAGACCTCGGTGCGGCTGGCCAGGATGGCCCGGTCGACGGCGTCGGGCGTGGTGCCGGGCTGCCAGCGCTCGACCGGCGGCTCCGTGCCGTCGGTCATCGACTCGGGGACCTCGGAGCGGGGGCAGCGCTCGGCGGCCAGCTTGCGCCAGGGTGCGGGGGTCCGGGTGTACGGGTCGAGCGGCTCACCGGTCGCGACCGCGAGCAGATGGGACCACGCGCGGGGCACGACCTCGACCAGCGCGTATCCGCCACCGCCGGTGGCCACCCAGCGGCCGTCGCACAGTTCGTCGGCCAGCTCGCGCATCGCCACGTAGGCCGCGCGCTGGCCGTCGACCGAGAGCCGCAGGTCGGCCAGGGGGTCGAGCCGGTGGGCGTCGGCGCCGCACTGGCTGAAGATGATCTCGGGGGACCACGCCCGCAGGATCGACGGGACGATCGCGTGGAAGGCCCGCAACCAGCCGCCGTCTCCCGTGCCCGGCGGCAGCGGGATGTTCACCGCCGTGCCCTCGGCGCCGGGCCCGCCCGTCTCGTCGGCGAAGCCCGTGCCCGGGAAGAGGGTCAGCGGGGTCTCGTGCAGGCTGATCGTGAGGACCCTGGGGTCGTTGTAGAACGCGGCCTGCACCCCGTCGCCGTGATGGACGTCGACGTCCACGTAGGCCACTCGCTGGGCGCCGAGGTCGAGCAGTTTCGCGATGGCGACGGCCGGATCGTTGTAGACGCAGAAGCCGGACGCGCGGGCGGCCAGCGCGTGATGGAGGCCACCGGACACGTTCACGGCCCGGGTCGCCTCGCCGTGCCAGACGGCCTGGGCGGCGGCGATGGAGGCGCCACAGATGCGCGCCGATGCCTCGTGCATCCCGTCGAAGACCGGGTTGTCGGGGGTGTTGAGGCCCCAGCCGGAGAAGAACGGGTCGCTCGGGGCGGCGCGGACCGCGTCGAGATAGTCGGCTCGGTGCACGCGGGTGAGCTCGGCCTCGGTGGCCGGGACCGGTGTGATCATCCGCACGCCCGGCCGGTCGAGAACACCCAGCTCACGGGCGAGCGCCATGGTCAGCTCGACGCGCACGGGGTTGAGCGGATGGTCACCCATGTCGTAGTCGAGGAGAGCTCGGTCCCACACCACCGCGGTCGTCCGGTCCACCATGACCGTCATGCTGCCACGCACCACCGGCAACTTCCGGCCCGCGGCGGCGTCCCGCGGCGAACTGTCCCGGTCGGGTAGGGTCTATGCCCACCAGCTCGGGGCCGCTGTCAACCCCATGTAACGAGGTAATATCGCTGCTGGGAGGGCCACACCGTGAATTATCTCGTCGACACCCGGGGCAGGCCGGCTGTTGGCCGTGAGCACTGGGAGGTCGAAGCATGAAGACGTCACTACACAAACACGACCTCGTCGACACAACCGAGATGTATTTGCGCACCATCCTCGAGCTCGAGGAGGAAGGTGTGCCCCCGCTGCGGGCGCGGATCGCCGAGCGGTTGCACCAGAGCGGTCCGACGGTGAGCCAGACGGTCGCGCGCATGGAGCGCGACGGACTGCTGACCGTCGAGAACGACCGCCATCTCGTACTGACCGACGAGGGCCGGGCCACGGCCGTCTCGGTCATGCGCAAGCACCGCCTGGCCGAGCTTCTGCTGGTCAACGTCATCGGCATGCCCTACGAGGAGGCGCACGAGGAGGCCTGCCGCTGGGAGCACGTGATGAGCGACTCGGTGGAGAAGAAGGTCTACGAGCTGCTCAACAAGCCGACCCGTTCGCCGTACGGCAACCCGATCCCCGGCCTCGAGGCGCTCGGCGTCCCGGACGAGGAGGACGAGGACGTGCTGGACAGCGCGGCTCAGGTCAGCGCCGGCGAGCGCAACCTGGCGTTCCCGGGCCTGACCGGCAGCGTCGTGGTGCAGCGCATCTGCGAGAGCGTGCAGACGAACTCCGACGTGCTGCGCCAGCTGCACGCGGCCGGCATCGACCCCGGCACGACGGTGACCGTCGCCCAGGAACGCGACGGGGTGACCATCGACCGGTCCGGCGACAAGATCCGGCTGCCGCGGGAGGTGGCGTCGCGCGTGTTCGTCGCGGCGCACTGAGCTAGCCCTTGGCCGTGTCCATCGTCTTGGCGTAGGTGAACAGATCTCTGGTCATCGCCGTCACGGCGGTGGACTCGGCGTTTGCGGGGAAGGTGAAGCGGAGCGTCCGCAGCTGTTTCGCGGCGCTGAGCCAGCCGATCTCGGTGGCCGGCCCATGGCCACCACCCGCCGGCGTCTTGAGCAGATAGGCGGCCTTGCCCAGGCCCTTGAGCTTGATGCCCTTGGCCGGCATCAGGTCGTCGAGGAACTGATCGGCGGTGGCCGCGGTGCTCTGGACGACCGAGAGCGTCAGGTCCGGATAGGCGGCGTCCACGGTCTGCACCACGCATGTCGAGGTGGACTCGACCTTGTTGGAAGCGGCCACAGTGAACTGGACGCCGATCGCCTCTTCGATGGAGGCGTAATCCCACAGGGCGCAGGCCCCGCCGGCCGCGGCCGCCGGCAACTGCTCGGCCTCTTCCACCGGGGGCGGCGCCACGGGCTGGTCAACGGCCTTGTCGTCGCAGGCCGCGAGCGCGAGCAGCGTGACAGCGCCGAGCACGACGAGACGCGAGCGCACGGGCGATCCTTCCGGTCTGATCCGGGCACACCGTACTGGTCCGCCCGGCCCAGCGAAAGGCCACCAAAGACACCCTTAATGTACGCAGGGTAACTTGACACTCGGCGTCAAGCATCGGGAGGATGGCGACATGGGCGATGACGAGCTGGCCGGGCAGATCGTGCGGTTGCTCGACGTCCGCCTGCTCGACCCGCTCGAGGTGCTGCTCGAGGGCGACGACGCCGTCGACGCGCTGCGCTCGCTCGTCCGGCAGCGGGCCCGTCGCTGGGCCGGCACGCTCACCGGGGACGACGAGACGGCGGCGCTGATGACGGCGGCCCGCCTGATCGCGACGCTCCACCCGGCCGACCGGCCGTTCGACCCGCCGGCCGAGTGGTGGGCGACGCCGCTGGGCCGGGCCGTGGCTCGGCAGGCGGGACATCCAGGGGCCGAGTCGGTGTCGTACGCCACCGCCGGCGCCATGCTCGGCATCACCCGGCAGGGGGTGCACGACCTGGTCAAACGGGGACGGCTCCCCCGCCATCCGAACGGCGGCGTGCCGTCGGCGGCCATTCGAGACCGGCTACGCGGCGTCGCGCCGCGAGGAGGACACCATGATTAACGACCGCCTGATCGACGCCGGCGACCTGCCGCTCGCGGTCCGTGACTTCGGCGGCGACCAGCCGCCGCTGCTCCTGCTGCACGGCGCCGGCGGCAACCTGGCCCAGATGACCACCCTGGCCCGCGCGCTGCGCCAGAGCCACCGGGTGATCAGCGTCGACCTGCGCGGGCACGGCCGCTCCGGCGAGGGCACGTGGACCTGGGACGCGGCCCTCGGCGACCTGGCCGCGGTCTGCGTCCAGATGGAGCTCGACCGGCCGGCCGTCGTCGGCCACTCGCTCGGCGGCATGCTGGCGGCGCTGTGGGGCCAGCGCCACCCGGAGGCGCCGGGAGTGGTCAGCCTCGACGGCAACCCGCCGCCCACCCGTGTCGAGCATCTGCCCGGCATGGAGCCGCCGAAGGCCGCGGCCGAGCTCAAGCGCCTGCACGCGATCTTCGACCAGTTGGAGGCCCAGGCCGGCCAGGTGATCGAGGCCGACCAGCTGCCCGACATCGTCGAGTCGCAGCGCATGGCCGCCCGCGACATGGGCGCGAACGAGAAGGTGTGGATCGAGGGCTTCCGGCGCAACCTGGTCCACGAGAACGGCGAGACCTCGACCCGCCCGTCCGCGGCCGCCACCTCACAGATGCGCGCGCTGATGAACGAGCTGGACCTGGGACCGGTGTACGCCGGCACGACCTGCCCTGAGCTGCTGGTGCTGCCGACCCGCAACCTGCCCGAGCAGGAGCCGTTCGCCGAGCTCTACGCGGCCCACCGGCGCTTCGTGGTGGAGCAGGCGCAGGCGGCCCGGCACCCGCAGTACATCTCGCTCGACGACACCTCGCACGCCATGGTGATGGAACAGCCGGCCGTGCTGGCCGGCCTGATCACCGACTTCCTGCGTACGGCGTGAGCCTCGCGAGGCAGCCGGCCCAGCCGTCGCGGTCCTCGCCGGCGTCGGTCAGCGCGGTCCAGACCCGCTCGGGCGGCGCGTCCACATGGGACGTGATGACGGCCTGCTTGTCGAAGGTCATTTACCGGCCCTAGAACGGCCCGGGCATGATCGAGGCCATGGTTCGTGCTGTTCGCGCTCTGACCGTGGCCGCCCTCGTGCTGGCGACAGTCTCATGTGCCCGGTCCCGGCCGGCGCCGGGCGGGACCCCGGACCGCACGGGCCTGGGCACCGTGGCCGCCTCCGACCTGGGCTTCGAGCGGCACGCCGGCGCGGTGGACTGGCCGGCGAGCTCCGACTGGGTGCCGCCGGGCAGCGGCCTGCGCGCGCTGCTGCCGCTGTCGTCGTGCGCGCTGGCCCTCGGCGACTATCAGAACGGCTACCGAGCGGTGACCGCGAACTGGACGGGCGAGCCCGCGTGTGACCGGCTGCGGCTGGACCCGGCGCCCACCACCGCACGGGGCAGCGGCGACCTTCCCGACGGGTGGCCGGGCGGCGGAGTGAGCGCGGACGCGGCGCTCGTCGAGCCCGGCGGCACGATTCTCGCCGCCTCCAGCCGCGGACTGGCCCGCTACCGCGACGGCAAGCGGGAGGAACTGGCTCGCGCCGACCTGTCCAAGGCCGGCTTCGAAGGACAGGGCACCCGCAGCCGGGTCGCCGGCATGGTGCGGACGGGCAGCGGGCGGATCATCATCAACGCCGACCTGGTCGACACGGCCGGGCCGCCACCGGCGGTGCTGGTGTCGGACGACGACGGCCGGTCGGTGCGCCGCGTGGACCTGCCCGCACCCGCCGGCCCACGCCCGGCGGACCGGCAGCTCCTGGCCGTCCTCGGCGCCGCCGGCGACACGGTCGTGGCGATCGGATACGGCTGGCAGCAGCCCGGCGCCTGGCGCTCCACCGACGGCGGCCGCACCTGGTCGGCGTCGACGATCGACGGCCTGCCCCAGCACCTGATGCTGACCCGGATCGTCCACAGCGGGGGCCGCTGGACGGCGTTCGGCGGCGTGGACCGGACGGAGGCCGGCGAGCAGGACGTGACGTACGTGCTGACCAGCGTCGACGGGCTGCACTGGAAACCCGGGCCGACCGCGGGCCTGGGCGCCGGCCGGATCACGGACGTCACGGTCGACGCCACCGGCACGATGGTGGTGACCGGGGCGATCGACGACTCGCTCCCCACCATCGGGGGACGTCCCGACTACTGCGGCGTCGTCTGGCTGGGCGACGGCACCCATCCGTGGCAGCGCGGCGAGCTGGGTTGCGGCGACGCCCCACCCCAGGCCGTGACCACCTTGCACGACGGCCGTGTCCTCATCGCGGGCAACCGCGACCTGTGGCTGCGTACGCCCGGCGTTTGAGGCCCGGTCACTCCCCCACCCGGAGTGGGCGGGCGGCGGATGACGCGAACAGGCCGATGGCGAGGGCGACGAAGACGCAGAGGATGGCCCGCAGCACGCCGGCATGGTCGGCCAGGAGGCCGATGAGGGGCGGGCCGGCGAGGAAGGCCCCGTAGCCGATGGAGCCGGCGACCGAGACGCGGATGGCGGCGCGGGCCGGGTCGTCGGCGGCCGAGCTCATGCCGATCGGGAAGCCCAGTGAGGCGCCGGCGCCCCACAGCAGGGCGCCGGCCATGGCCAGCGGCACCGACACCTGGGTGACGACCAGCAGCAGGCCCAGGGCGGCCGAGGCGGCGGTGATCCGCAGGGTGAGGACGCGGCCCCAGCGTTCGATGGCGTAGCCGCCGAAGAGCCGGCCGAGGGTCATCGCGGTGACGAAGCCGCCGAACGCGACGGCGCCGACGGTCTCACTGGCCTGATAGCCGTCGACCAGGCCGATCGCGAGCCAGTCGTTGGCGGTGCCCTCGGTGAAGCCGAAGCCGAGCATGATGAGACCGATCAGCACGGTACGGGGTTCACGCCAGGCCTGGCGCACGCTCGTCGCGGGTTTCTGGCCCGGAGGCAACGGCTGGTGGGGCAGGAACCGGCGTACCACCGGGGTCGTCACCGCAAGCGTGAGGGCCGCGGTGAGATAGAGCTGCACCCAGATCGGCAGGCCGGAGGCCGCCGCGACGGCGCTGAAGCCGGCGCCGAGCACAGTGCCGAGGCTGAAGCCGGCGTGGAAGCGCGGCATGAGGGTGCGCCCGACGCGCCGCTCGACATCGGCCGCTTCCACGTTCATGGCGACGTCCCACGTGCTGTTGCCCAGGCCGGCCAGCACCAGCCCGAAGCCGGCCAGCGGCACCGAGCCGAGCAGGGTGCCGGTGGCGAGCCCGGTCAGCCCGAGGACCATCGACGTGCTGCCGATGAGGATGGCCCGGGCCGGCCCGGCCCGCTGCACGAGCGGCCCGGCCAGCGGAATGGCCGAGATGGCGGCCGCGGAGAGACAGAGCAGGAGCAGCCCGAACCCGGCCGGCGAGAGGTCGAGCCCATCGCGCACGGCGGGCGCCCGGGCCAGCCATCCGGCGTAGGCGAGCCCGTTGGTGGCGAACGTGAAGCCGACCGCGAACTTCGCTCGGTCGAGGCGCTGACGATCGAGGTCGGTAGCGGTCACGTCTTGAACTTACACGTTAAAGGTACCTAGGCTCGTTTCCTCTGATGGAACGGAGTTTCCCTTATGACGAGTGCGGTGTTCGGGCTGATCGCCGTGGCCGAGACGGCGTTGCTCATCCTGGTCCTCCGCCTTCCCTCAGGATGGGCGCGCACCCTGCTCGCGCTGGTCGTGGCCGCCCTGATCTGGGACAACGCGGTGATCGCCCTCGGCTCCACGATCGGCCCGGGCGCCGTCTTGCAGGCGTTGTCGGTCCCCCGTTTCGTGACACACGCCTTGCTGGTGCCGCTGCTGGTCCTGATCGCGGCGGGCCTGGCCGGCGTGGCCGACCTTCGCCCGTTCATCCTGACGACCGCGCTGCTGATCGGCATAGGCGTCTACGGCGACATCGTCACGCTCGCCTTGGAGCCCACTCATTACGCGGGCACGGTCCGCTACACGAACGCCGCGTCGAACGGCCCACCGATCGCGGCGATCGCCGTCATCCTGATCCTGATCGCCTTCGGCGTCCTGCTGCTGCGCCGCCACCGCTCCCCGTGGTTGCTGGCCGGCGCCGCGACCATGTTCGCCGCCGCCGCGATCGGCCTGCCGTGGCTCGCCAACCTGGGTGAGCTGGCCCTGGCTGTGGCCGTCTATCTGACGATGCGCCTTCCGCGAAAACTGCCCGTGTCCGGCATCAGCCTCGGCTCGACCTGAATCGGCGGAGGGCCACCCCACACCTGGCCGAGCCCGGCGATGTCGCTGTTCCCCTCGGCCACGAGATGGACGGCCATCGGCATCGGCACGCTGATCGCCGGCGCCCTGCCTTTCGTGGTCGATCCGGCATTCGCTGCCCTCGATGGCGGAGGCGCCTTCCATCACTACGACGCCCATAATGACTCGTCGGGCCAGCCCATGCGGCGGTCAGACTCGCCCAGGGGCAGGTAGCGCTCAACGGCTCGCAGCCTTCCGGCGTCGTCGAATGCCCGGAACTCGGCGATATCATCGGGCGAGCGCACTACCCCGGGAAGGGTCACCAGGCCGCTGCGTGGAACGGAGACGGCGATCTCGTCGCCGCCGTAACGCACTTCGACGTTGGTGACGGCTCGGCTTGCCATGACGGTCAGTTCTGCCAGCCAGCACCCGCCGACCTTCGCCATCTGAGCACCCAGGTTCACGAGGTGGCTTTCGCGCGTGTCCGGCAGCGGCCCGTCGGGACGATCGAGCACCCACTCCGGCATGCCAGAGCCCGAGGAACTGTCCGGAGCCGACCACTGGCCGTCCGGCAAACGTTCCAGTAGGTAGACATCGTCGAGCAGCGCGTTGTCCTCCTCCCAGTCACGCCGGAGGACGACCACCGAGCCGTACCGGCCCCACGTGCCGGCCGCCGCGACGACCACGTCGTGCGGCGACAACGCGGGCGAGAGATCCGGAGCGCCGTTCTGCAAGGCGTCGAACAGCCGGGCGGGCTCCAGGAGATCGGGCTCGTCGTGAGGGTCGTACACGGGTCTCACGGTAATGCCGTCGCGAAGGCTCCCAGATCGTGTCCACGGCCCGCACAACGGAAAAGTCCCCCGGACGGTGGCGTCCGGGGGACATCCCTTTGGTCAGACTCGCCGATGACTCTTGGATCTCAAGGTGCCCCTGGAGGGGACACGCTGAGAATGGTCACACTCAGCTGCAGCCGGACGTGGAGCCGCAGCCCTCGCAGACGTAGCAGCTGCCGGCTCGGCGCATCTTTGTGCCGCAGGTGAAGCACAGCGGGGCGTCGGCGGACTGGCCCATGACGATCTCGAGCAGCTCGGTGGAAGAGCCTACGGAGGCGGGGGCCGCCTTCTCGGGGTCGGTCGTGGGCTCGGTGACGACCAGCTTGGGCTCGGCCACCACCTCAGCGGCGACAACCTCGGCGGCGGGGGCCACCGGGGCCGAGGCGGCCATGCCGGCCAGGTCGACCGGGGCCGCTGCGGCCTCGGCCGCGGCCTCGGCCTGCACCTGGGCGGCGCGCTCCTTGGCCGTGAAGATGCCCAGGTCGGCCCGGGTGTCGTACGGCAGGAAGTCCAGGGCCAGGCGGCGGAAGATGTAGTCCATCACCGAGCTGGCCATGCGCACGTCGGGGTCGTCGGTCATGCCGGCGGGCTCGAAGCGCATGTTCGTGAACTTGCTGACGTACGTCTCGAGCGGGACGCCGTACTGCAGCCCTATCGAGATCGCCACCGAGAAGGCGTCCATGACGCCGGCCAGGGTGGAGCCCTGCTTCGACATCTTGAGGAAGACCTCGCCGAGGCCGTCGTCGGGGTAGGACGACGCGGTGAGGTAGCCCTCGGCGCCGCCGACCGAGAACGACACCGTCTCCGACGGGCGCTTCTTCGGGAGGCGCTTGCGGACCGGGCGGTACTCGATGACCTTCTCGACGACCTTCTCGACCTCGGTCGAGGGGGCGGTCTCCGTCGTGGCGGTGTCCTTCTTCTTGCCCGCGGCGGAGAGCGGCTGGCCGACCTTGCAGTTGTCGCGGTAGATCGCGAGCGCCTTCAGGCCGAGCTTCCAGCCCTGGTAGTGGATGTTCTCGATCTCCTCGACGGTCGCCGTCTCCGGCATGTTCACCGTCTTGGAGATGGCGCCCGAGATGAACGGCTGGACCGCGGCCATCATGCGCACGTGGCCCATCGGGGCGATCGCGCGCTCGCCCATGGCGCAGTCGAAGACCGCGTAGTGCTCCGGCTTGAGGCCGGGGGCGTCGACGACGTTGCCGTGGTCGGAGATGTGCTCGACGATCGCCTCGACCTGCTCCTCGGGGTAGCCGAGGCTGCGCAGGGCGCGCGGCACCGTCTGGTTGACGATCTGCATCGAGCCGCCGCCGACGAGCTTCTTGAACTTGACCAGGGCCAGGTCGGGCTCGATGCCGGTGGTGTCGCAGTCCATCATCAGGCCGATGGTGCCGGTGGGGGCGAGCACGGACGCCTGGGCGTTGCGCCAGCCGTTCTTCTCACCGATCTTGTTGCCGGCCTGCCACTGCTTGGTGGCCTCCTTGACGATCGCGGTCGCGACGGCGTTGGCCGGGCGGATCGCGTCGTTCGCGGCGGCGTGCTTGCGCATGACGCGCTTGTGGGCCTCGGCGTTGCGGGCGTAGCCGTCGTACGCGCCGACGACACCGGCCAGCTCGGCCGAGCGGCGGTAGGCCGTGCCCGTCATGAGCGAGGTGATGGCGCCGGCGACGCTGCGGCCGGCCTCCGAGTCGTACGGCAGGCCCGACGCCATCAGCAGGGCGCCGATGTTGGCGTAGCCGATGCCGAGCTGGCGGTAGGCGCGCGTGGTGACGCCGATCCGCTCGGTCGGGAAGTCGGCGAAGCAGATCGAGATGTCCATCGCGGTGATGATGAACTCGACGCTCTTGACGAACTTCTCGACCTCGAAGCCGCCCTCGGGGGTCAGGAACTTCATCAGGTTGAGCGAGGCCAGGTTGCAGGACGAGTCGTCCAGCGACATGTATTCCGAGCAGGGGTTGGACGCGGTGATGCGGCCGGTCTCGGGGTTGGTGTGCCAGTCGTTGATCGTGTCGTCGTACTGCAGGCCAGGGTCGGCGCACTCCCACGCGGCCTTGGCGATGTCGCGGAACAGCTTCTTGGCGTCGACCCGCTCGATCTCCTCGCCGTGCATGCGGCCGCGCAGGGCGAAGTCGCCGCCCTCCTCGTAGGCGCGCATGAACTCGTCGGAGACGCGGACCGAGTTGTTGGCGTTCTGGTACTGCACCGAGACGATGTCGGCGCCGCCGAGGTCCATGTCGAAGCCGGCGTCGCGCAGGGCGCGGATCTTGTCTTCCTCGCGCGCCTTGGTCTGCACGAACTCCTCGATGTCGGGGTGGTCGACGTCGAGGATGACCATCTTGGCCGCGCGGCGGGTGGCGCCACCGGACTTGATGGTGCCCGCGCTGGCGTCGGCGCCGCGCATGAAGCTGACCGGGCCGCTGGCCGTGCCGCCGGAGGAGAGGAGCTCCTTGGACGAGCGGATGCGCGAGAGGTTGACGCCGGAGCCGGAGCCGCCCTTGAAGATCAGCCCCTCCTCCTTGTACCAGTCGAGGATCGAGTCCATCGAGTCGTCGACCGAGAGGATGAAGCAGGCGCTGACCTGCTGCGGCGACGACGTGCCGACGTTGAACCAGACCGGCGAGTTGAAGCTGAACACCTGGTGCAGCAGCATCCAGGTCAGCTCGTGGTCGAAGACCTCGGCGTCGGTCTTGGTGGCGAAGTAGCCGAAGTCCTCGCCGGCCTTGCGGTACGTCTGCACGACCCGGTCGATGAGCTGGCGGAGCGACTGCTCGCGCTGCGCGGTGCCGACCGCGCCCCGGAAGTACTTGGTGGTGACGATGTTCGCCGCGTTGACGCTCCAGTCCTTCGGGAACTCGACGCCGCGCTGCTCGAAGTTGATCGAGCCGTCCCGCCAGTTCGTCATGACGACGTCGCGGCGCTCCCACTCGACCTCGTCGTACGGGTGGACACCCTCGGTCGTCCAGACCCGCTCGACCCGCAGCCCCCCGCTGCCGGCCGGCGCGCCGTTGCCGTTCGCCCGGCTGCGCTGCCTGCCTGCTGTTACGCCGTCCCCGGCCATACTGCTCCCCCTCGTAACTACTACGTCTGCCACTCGAAAGTCTGTTCTAGCTGTTGATCTTGGGTGCGCGACCGCCGGATCGCGGCGCCACGGCGTGCCGCACCGCGGCCTCCCGGGCGATCGCCGCCTCGCGGAGAGCGGTGATCTCCTTCTCGAACTCGTCGAGCGAGTCGAAGGACTTGTACACACTGGCGAACCGGAGGTAGGCCACCTGGTCGAGGTCGCGCAACGGGGCGAGGATCGCCAGGCCCACCTCGTGGCTGGGGATCTCGGCCGCGCCCTTGGCCCGGACGGTCTCCTCGACCTTCTGCGCGAGCAGCGCGATCGAGTCCTCGTCGACGGGCCGGCCCTGACAGGCCTTGCGAACGCCGCTCATGATCTTCGTACGGCTGAAGGGCTCGGTGACCCCACTGCGCTTCACGACGGCGAGAACCGCTTCCTCGACCGTGGTGAACCGCTTGCCGCACTCGGGGCACGAGCGGCGGCGACGGATCAGCTGACCGTCGTCGGCCTCACGTGAGTCGACGACGCGCGAGTCGGCGTGACGACAGTACGGGCAGCGCACCGTGAACCCCCTCCAGTGACCTTCCCGACCAGAATCCGGACACGACAAAACGCAGCGTCAAGCTGGTGGACACCAGCTCGCCGCTGTGGACGGCCTGTGGATAACCGGTGGGAGGTAACCCCAACCTGTGGATGACTTACACCCTTGTAACTACTAGATGTTGGGGTAGACGCTATGCCGATGCGGACGCGGGCGCAAGTTCAGCGGCGTGCCGACGCGCCGTATTTTCCGGCTCAACACGAGCGGTTGATCTTTCGTTACGGTTCGAGTCGATCAAGAGTCGTAGGGCAAGATCAAAACATCGCCCGCGTGTACGCCGTAACTACTCAGACCGTTCAGCCGGCGCAGCTCGTCGACCCCCGCTTGACCATGCCGACCAGGCATCTCGCGTGCCGCCACATCCCAGAGCGTGTCACCCGGCCGGACGACGATCGTAGGCGGCGGGCCCGCGGGCGGCTCGTCAGCCCGCGAAGCCGTGGTGAACAACACGGCACTGGCCAATGACGCCAGAACGACCAGAAGACCAAGGACCACCGCGCGACCGCGCCGGGTGAGCCGCAGGGGCGGTTCAGCGTGCCGTACACCGTTGGTCACCATCAGTCTCGCCACCCCGCTCGACCTCGGAAAATGATCACGGGAAATGTGATCATCGTACGGGCGTTCGATCGAACGCCCGTACGACGGTCTATCAGAACAGGCGTACGGAAGTCGAGCACTTCCGGGCGACACGCCGGAAGAATGTCGTACAGATGTTTGAATATGTCGTACCGCGCCATTACGGTTCTCCCTCAAGAGGGGTCAGCCGGGCAGGCGCCATCCCCACGGCGTTCCGTTCCGGCTCCGCGAAAGCACCACGTGCCGACGAGGCACTGGCCGACAGGGAGGGCGGACGTGTCGACCGACGACCGGACGAGCCGGCAACATGAGAGCAAGCCTGACAACGGAGCGATCACCACGGCCGCCCCGCGACGTCGCTCGCCGAGCCGCGGACGCGCCGCCGACGCACCGCAACTGCGCTCCGTCACCCCGGTGGTCAGCCAGTTCCCCGACCCCGTCACCGCCGAGCTGACCGCGCGCCAGCGCAAGATCCTCGAGTTCATCCGGGGCTGGGTCGAGCGTTACGGATATCCGCCCAGCGTCCGCGAGATCGGCGAGGCGGTCGGCCTGGTGTCGCCGTCCAGTGTGGCCTATCAGCTGAAGGCGCTCGAGACCAAGGGCTTCCTGCGCCGCGACCCCAACCGGCCGCGCGCGGTCGACGTGCGCTCCCCCAACGAGCTGGTCGACGACGAGGCGCTGCGCTCGGCGCGGCCCCAGCCGGCCTACGTGCCGCTGGTGGGCCGCATCGCGGCCGGCGGGCCGATCCTGGCCGAGCAGGCGGTGGAGGAGTTCTTCCCGCTGCCGCGCGAGCTGGTCGGCGAGGGCGACGTCTTCATGCTCGAGGTCAAGGGCGACTCGATGATCGACGCCGCCATCTGCAACGGCGACTGGGTGGTGGTCCGCCAGCAGCCCACGGCCGACGCGGGCGACATCGTGGCCGCGATGATCGACGGCGAGGCCACGGTGAAGAGCTACCGCCAGCGCGACGGCCACGTCTGGCTGATGCCGGCCAACCCGGCCTTCGACCCGATCCCCGGCGACGACGCGACCATCATGGGCCGCGTCGTGGCCGTCCTGCGCCGGGTCTAGCGGGGGCCGTAACCGGGCCCGTAACCCTCGGGGCGGCGGTGGTAGTCGGCGTAGTCGTTGCGGCCCTGCTGCTGGCCGCCGTACACGCCGCCACCGCCCTGGGCGCCGCCGCCGCGAGGAGGCTGGCCCTGGGGACCACGCGGGGGCTGCTGCCCGCCGCGGGGCGGCTGGCCCTGCGGGTTGCGCGAGGGCTGCTGCCCGCCGCGCGGTGGCTGGCCCTGCGGATTACGCGCGGGCTGCCCCTGGGGACCGCGCGCGGGCTGGCCCTGGGGACCACGAGGAGGCTGCTGCCCGCCGCGCGCCGGCTGACCCTGCGGGTTGCGCGGAGGCTGCTGCCCGCCACGCGCCGGCTGACCCTGCGGATTACGCCCGGGTTGACCCTGCGGTCCGCGCGGAGGCTGACCCTGCGGACCGCGCGCGGGCTGACCCTGGGGACCACGCGTGGGCTGACCTTGAGGGCCGCCGGCGGGCTGACCCTGCGGGCCCCGTGCCGGCTGACCCTGCGGACCACGAGCGGGCTGGCCCTGCGGACCACGTGCCGGCTGACCCTGGGGACCCCGCGCGGGCTGACCCTGCGGGCCGCCGGCGGGCTGACCCTGCGGACCACGTGCCGGCTGACCCTGCGGACCACGAGCGGGCTGGCCCTGCGGACCACGAGCGGGCTGGCCCTGCGGACCCCGCGGCGGCTGACCCTGCGGACCGCGCGCGCCCTTGGCCCCTCCATAAACCCCGGCACCGGCCCCCGCGGGCACCGCTCCGGCGGGAGTCTTGGTGCCGCCGTAGACCGCGCCGGAGGCCGCGCCGTCCGTCGAAGGCGGCCTGGTGGCGCCGCCCTTGCCGCCGTAGACGCCACGCTGCGGGGCGCCGCCGACGCCGATCAGCTCGGTCTCGGGCTCACCGTCCAGCGGGTTGTCGAAGCCGTCGACCGGCTCGTCGGGCTCCTCGGCCACCCGCTTACGGAAGCGGACGATGCCGAACACGCCGACACCGACCAGGATCAGGCCGAGCACGCCGACACCGGCCACCGCGTACGTGATGTCGCTCAGCTCGAGATCGGCGTACCACTTCTTCTCGTCGCCCGCCTCGCCGCCGGCGGCCGCCTTGGCCACCGTGGTCGCGGGCGTGTAGCGCAGGATGTAGTTGGCCGCCTCGGTCTCGCCGCTCATGTCCGACGTCGTGTAGAAGAACTTGCCGTCGGGGCTGTACGTGATCGCCTCGCCGAGCGTCTCGTTCGGCAGGCCGGTCGTGCGCGGCTTCTCCTTGAGCGCGGCCAGCACGTCGCCGTTCTTGACGTCCCATTCCAGGGCGTCCGTGTACGTCCGCAGGGCGATCTTGCCGCCGCCGGGGGCGATCGCGCCGCCGGTGATCACCTTGTTGCCGATGCGGGCGTACGGGTTGCCGGCCGTCTGCGTGCCCGAGACCGTGAGCTTGGCGACAAGTTTCATCGGCACGCCGGTCTTGCCGGTCTTGAGCGCGGCGGTGGGCTCGTAGACGTACGCCGAAGCGTCCGCCTTCTGGATCTCTTTGGTGACGATCAACGGGGTGCCGTTGCCGTTGAGGAGCAGCGCCTCGGCGTCGTGGTGAGCGTCGGGGAAGGTGAGGCGGTAGAGCACCGGCTCCGACGCGCCGGTGACCGGCATCTTCCAGAGGCCGATGGTGTCGCGGCTCTTGTCGTTGTCGAAGTCGTTGTCGCCGATGTCGGCGATCCACAGCGTGCGGCCGTCGGCCGAGAGGATCATGTCCTCGGTGTCGAGCGGGCCCTTGCCGCTGTAGTCGACCTCTTTGACGACCGCGCACTTCGTGTTGAGGAAGAAGATCTTCTTCTTGTCCTCGTCGAGCGTGCCGTCGTTGATGACGATGTAGCCGGTCTTGGTGGCGACGAGCCCGGAGACCTCGTCGAGGCGCTTGTCCGCGATCTTGCACATCTTCTTGCCCGCGACCGAGGGGGCGCTGACAACCGGTGCCGGATCGTCGGCAAACGCACTGGACGGACCGGCCATCACGAGCCCGGAGGCCACGATGACCGGAAAGACGAGACGCCGCATCCGATCAGTGTCGCATGCGGCGTCCCGTGCCGGTGTTACGCGTGGATCACCTCATCGGTGACGCCGCACGCTCAGTGCCGGAACGACTCCAGTTCGCCAGCAAGCCGCTCATCGACGCGGATGCGGAGCTCGGTGCCCTCGTCCAAATGGCGGGTTTGCAACACCTGACCGGATCGATGAATTCGGGCGACCAGATCGCCCCGGTCATAGGGCAGCAGAACACGCAACTCGACCGCCGGCTTCGGCAGCCGCTCCGCGATGGCCGCGTGCAGCTCCGCGATGCCCTGCCCGGAGCGGGCCGACACGAAGACCGCGTCCGGCCACGTCCGCTTCAGCCGCAGAATCGTCTCCTCGTCCGCGGCGTCCATCTTGTTGATGACCAGAAGCTCGGGCAGCTTGTCGGCGTCGACGTCGGCCAGCACCTCGCGGACCGCGCTCACCTGGCCCTCGGGGTCGGGGTGGGAGCCGTCGACGACGTGCACGACCAGGTCGGAGTACGACACCTCCTCGAGCGTGGAGCGGAACGCCTCCACGATCTGGTGCGGCAGGTGCCGGACGAAGCCGACGGTGTCGGACAGCGTGTAGACACGGCCGTCCTCGGCCGCCGTGCGCCGGGTGGTCGGGTCGAGGGTGGCGAACAACGCGTTCTCCACCAGCACACCGGCCTGGGTCAGCCGGTTGAGGATGCTGGACTTGCCCGCGTTGGTATATCCCGCGATCGCCACCGACGGCACTCCGCTGCTCTGGCGGCGGGAGCGCTTGGTCTGGCGTACGGTCCGCATGGCCTTGATCTCCCGGCGCAGCTTGGCGATGCGCTGGTTGATGCGGCGACGGTCGGTTTCGAGCTTGGTCTCACCCGGACCACGGGTGCCGACGCCGCCACCACCGGAACCGCCACCGGCGCCACCGCCCTGCCGGGACAGCGACTCACCCCAGCCGCGCAGACGCGGCAGGAAGTATTGGAGCTGGGCCAGCTCGACCTGCGCCTTGCCCTCTTTGCTCTTCGCGTGCTGGGCGAAGATGTCGAGGATCAGCGCCGTGCGGTCGACGACCTTGACCTTGGTCTGCTGCTCGAGATTACGAAGCTGGGACGGTGACAGCTCGCCGTCGCAGATGACGGTGTCGGCCCCGGTCGCGATGACCGCGTCCCGCAGCTCCTCGACCTTTCCGCGGCCGATGAAGGTGGCCGTGTCGGGGCGGGAACGCCGCTGGATCAGACCCTCGAGCACCTGGGAGCCGGCGGTCTCGGCGAGCGCGGCCAACTCGGTGAGCGAGTTTTCCGCGTCCTCGACGGAGCCCTCGGTCCAGACGCCGACCAGGACGACCCGCTCGAGCCTCAGCTGACGGTACTCGACCTCGGTGATGTCGGTGAGCTCGGTGGAAAGGCCGGCGACCCGCCGAAGCGAATGCCGCTCCTCGAGCTCGAGTTCACCGGTCGTGGGATCCGGCTCGTCCAGTTCGAGTACGGGTGCCTGGTAAGAGTTTCGCAAAAGTGACCTCCTCGGCACCGATCGTGGCACGTCCAGGGTAGGAGCGCATCCACATAAAGGTGCCGGGCGTTTTCGTTCAGTGACAGGACAAGGCACAACGCCCCGGTGGGAATCCCGTATTCCGGGGGAGCAAGATTACGGTGAAGCACCCGCCAACGTCGGAGGGAACACCGTGGTGACGACCCGCCTGCCCAGCGCAGGATTCTCGATCACGATCCGGATAGCCGTGACCGCGGACGCCTCGTCCATCGGCCGGCTCACCACCTGTGTCGGCGAGGCCGGCGCGATCGTGACCGCTCTCGACGTGGTCGACTCCGACCCCAGCCGCGTCCTGGTCGACCTCACCTGCGACACCGCCGACTCGAGCCACGCCGACCAGGTGGTCAAGACGCTCGAGGAGCAGGACGGCGTCGACGTCCGCAAGGTGTCCGACCGCACCTTCCTGCTGCACCTCGGCGGCAAGATCGAGGTGAGCTCCAAGGTCGCGCTCCGCAACCGCGATGAGCTCTCCCGGGCGTACACCCCGGGTGTGGCCCGGGTCTGCATGGCGATCGCGGAAAATCCGGCCGACGCGCGCCGGCTCACGATCAAGCGCAACACGGTCGCCGTGGTCAGCGACGGCTCGGCCGTGCTCGGCCTGGGCAACATCGGGCCGGCCGCCGCCATGCCGGTCATGGAGGGCAAGGCCGCCCTGTTCAAGCGCTTCGGCGGCGTGGACGCGTGGCCGGTGGTCCTCGACACGCAGGACACCGACGAGATCGTGAAGATCGTCAAGGCCATCGCGCCGGCCTACGGCGGCATCAACCTCGAGGACATCGCGGCGCCGCGCTGCTTCGAGATCGAGGCCCGCCTGCGCGAGCAGCTCGACATCCCGGTCTTCCACGACGACCAGCACGGCACGGCCATCTGCGTGCTCGCGGCGCTGACGAACGCCCTGCGCGTCGTCGGCAAGCGCCTCGAGGACGTCCGCGTGGTCGTCTCGGGAGCGGGCGCGGCCGGCACGGCCATCATGAAGCTGCTGCTCCGCCAGGGCGTGGGCGACATCATCGCGTACGACCGGAAAGGCGCCCTTCACCGCGGCATGGCCGACATGTCGGAAACGTGGCAGTGGCTGGCCGAGCACACCAACAAGAGCAACTACGAGGGTGACCTGCCGGGCGCGATCGCCGGCGCCGACGTCTTCATCGGCGTCAGCGCCCCGAACCTGCTCACCGGCGACGACATCGCCCGGATGGCCGACAAGTCGATCGTCTTCGCGCTGGCCAACCCCGACCCCGAGGTCGACCCCCGGGCCGCCCGCCGGCACGCCGCCGTCGTCGCGACCGGCCGTTCCGACCAGCCCAACCAGATCAACAACGTGCTGGCCTTCCCCGGCGTCTTCCGGGGCATGCTCGACGTCAGCGCCGAGGAGTTCACCGAGGAGATGGCCCTGGCCGCCGCGAACGCCATCGCGGACGTCGTCGGCGAGGACAAGCTGAACCCCACGGTGATCATCCCCAGCGTCTTCGACCCCCGCGTCACCCCGGCGGTCGCGGCTGCCATCCGAGCCGCCGTCCGGGGCCCGCAGCAGCACAACGCGGCGGCGCTTCCCGAGGTGGAGCTGGAAAAAGCGCCAGAAGAAACCTTTTAGGTACGAATCGTCCGACACCACCCGCCGCAGCGGACAGCTGGGCGGGTGGTCCGGGCCGTCGCGACCTTCCGGGTTGTCCTGCAACGAGAGGTCAGAGACAAGGCGCTGTCGCTGCTCGGCCTCGTGCGGCACCTGTCGGCGGTCGAGGCCTGGTTCCACGCCTACGACGGCCGGCCCGACCACCACTACTTCTGGGACTACGTGCCGGGCGCGCGGAACAGCGCTGACGTCACCGTCGCCCGGGCTGACGACGACCTGGACGCCTATCTGGCCAGTGTGGCCCGCTCACGCGCGGCCGTGGCCGGGCGCGGTCTCGACGACCGCAACCCCGGCGAGCCCCACACGCTGCGCTGGATCTACCTGCACATGATCGAGGAGTACGCCCGCCACAACGGCCACGCCGACTTCCTCCGCGAGCGCATCGACGGCACCACCGGCGAGTAGCCGGACGGGTCAGCGGGCGGACCAGCCGGTCAGTTCGGCGACGTGGTCGGTGATCAGGCCGGTCACGCCGGTGGCGCGCAGGGTGGGCCACTCCGTCATGTCGTTGGCGGTCCAGGGCATGACTTCGATTCCCCGCGTGGCCAGTTCGGTGACGGTGTGGGGAGCGCCCAGGACGTCGGCCGTCGACGGGTTGCAGCAGACGACGCCGAGGTCCTCGGCCAAGGAGACGGTGTCGGCCTCGAAGCGCAGGCGGAGCAGGCCCCGGCGGACGGACGGGGCGGCCTCGCGGACCAGGCGGATCACCTCGGGGTCGAAGCTCTGCACGATCGTGCGGTCGGCCAGGCCGGCGGCGGTCACCATCTCCATGATCGTTTTGACCTCGGAGAGGGTGGCCGGGGGTTTGATCTCCAGGAGGAGTTGCGGGCCCGGCGGGGCCAGCAGGTCGAGCGTCTCGGCCAGGGTGGGCACGCGCACGCCCGCGTAGGCCGGGGAGAACCACGAACCGGCGTCGAGCCGGGCCAGCGACGCCCGGTCTAGGTCCCAGACGTGGCCGGCGCCGGTCGTGGTGCGGTCCAGCGTGCGGTCGTGGATGACCACGGGGACGTCGTCGGCCGTGGTGCGCACGTCGAACTCGACGAAGGTCGCGCCGCCGCGCACGGCCGCCTCGAAGGCGGGCAGCGTGTTCTCCGGCGCGACCGCCGAATAGCCACGATGCGCGACCCGGTGCAGGCCGCGACCGGCGACGGGACCAGCGACGGGTGCGGCGGCGGTGGCGCCACCGGGCGCCGTCATCGGGTGAGGGTCTCCAGGTCGGCCTCGCCGGTCGCGACCAGGACGGCCGGGCCGGCCAGCCACCAGGCGCCGTTCTCGTCGTGGGTGACGGTCAGGCGGCCGCCGGGGAGGTCGACCGCGACGACGCCCTCGGACAGGCCGGCGTCCCGCAGGGCCACCGCGCCGACCGCCAGGGCGCCGGAGCCGCAGGCCAGGGTCTCGCCGGAGCCACGCTCGTAGACGCGCATGTCCACGTGCAGGTCGGCGTCCTCGATCGGGGACGCCGGTGTCACGAACTCGACATTCACCCCGGCCGGGAAGAGGGCCGGGTCGAAGCCGGGCGAGACCGACAGGTCGAGCGACGGCAGCTTCAGGCCGTCGTGCAGGGCGCAGACCAGATGGGGGTTGCCGCAGTCGACGGCCACGCCCGGGAACGTCAGCGGTCCGGTGGTCGCGGTGCTGGCGGCGTACACCCGAGGGGTTGCCATGCGCACCCGCACCTCGTCGCCCACGAAGACCGCGACCACGACGCCCGCTCGCGTCGCGATCGGAAGCCCGGCGGGGCCGGGGGTGGCGAGCCCGTGCGTGACCAGATAGCGCGCGAAGACCCTGGTGCCGTTGCCGCACATCTCGGCGATCGAGCCGTCGGCGTTGCGGTAGTCCATGAACCACTCGGCCTCGGCCGCGTAGCCCTCGCCGGCGGAGTCCTTCGCGCTGCGGACGACACGCAGGACACCGTCGGCGCCGATGCCGAAGCGGCGGTCGCAGAGGGCGGCGACCTGCGACGGCGTCAGGTCGAGCGCGCCGTCGGGGTCGGGGACGATGACGAAGTCGTTGCCGGCGCCGTGGCCCTTGGTGAACAACACGCCGTCCATCATCGCGCAAGCGCCAGCGCGTCGGCCACGAGCGTGCCCGACCCGCCGTCGAGCCAGTGGATCGCCGGGTCACGGCGGAACCAGGATCTTTGCCGGCGTACGAATCGACGGGTGCCCCTGACCGTGTCTTCCTTAGCCGACAAATCCGACATGAGGCCATCGAGTTCGGCGATAGCCTGCTGGTAGCCGAGCGCGCGCGACGCGGTACGCCCCTCTCGCAGGCCGAGGGGGAGCAGACGCCGGACCTCGTCCAGAAGTCCCACCTCCCACATGAGGTCCACCCGGAGCGCGATCCGCTCGTCGAGAGCCTCGACGGAACGGTCCACCCCGATCTGCACCGACGGATAGTGCGGCGTCGGGTCGGGCAGCGACGCCGTGAACGGCTGCCCGGTCAGCTCGATGACCTCCAGCGCCCGCACGATCCGCCGCCCGTTCGACGGGAGGATGGCCACGGCCGCCGCCGGGTCGAGCGTGCGCAGCCGCTCATACAGGGGCGCGGCGCCTTCCGCGGCGAGCTCCTCCTCGAGGCGGGTCCGGATGACCGGGTCCGTGCCGGGGAACGCGAACTCCTCCAGCACCGCCCGCACATAGAGGCCCGACCCGCCCACCAGGATCGGAACCCGGCCGCGGGCCGCGATGTCGTCGATCGCGGCCCGGGCCAGCGCCTGATATTCGGCGACCGCGGCCGGCTCGGTCACGTCCCAGATGTCCAGCAGGTGGTGGGGCACGCCCTCGCGCTCGGCGACGGTCAGTTTCGCCGTGCCGATGTCCATCCCCCGGTAGAGCTGCATCGAGTCGGCGTTGACGACCTCGCCGTCCAGTTCGTGGGCTAGCGCGATACTCAGGGCGGATTTGCCCGCCGCGGTCGGCCCGACGACGGTTATCACGCGTGAAGGGGCTGGCGACGGCACGAAGCCACGGTAGGACACTGTTTGGCCACGGTCATCGTCGGGCGCTTCCCCGTAACCCGGTTGGACCTGTGACAATGCGCGAGAAAGAATGCCATGGAGAAGCTTGGCGTTCGACTGCGCTGTGGCGGTGGTCACCGGTTCTTCGAGGCCGGCGACGCCGGGAAGACGAGGATGGGTCATGAACGACTGGACGGCCTTCGGGCGCGTGGATGCCGACGGCACCGTGTACGTGAAGACCGCTGATGGCGACCGGGTGGTCGGCTCCTGGCAGGCGGGCACCCCGGAGGAGGGACTGGCCCACTTCGCCCGGCGCTTCGCCGACCTGGTGACCGAGGTCGACCTCGTCGAGGCGCGGCTGAAGTCCGGAGCGGCCGACGCGGCACATTCGCTGAGCAGCGTCAAGCGCCTGCGCACGGAGCTCGCCGAGGCGCACGTGGTCGGTGACATCGACGGGCTCAACGCCCGGCTCGACAAGCTCGCCACGCTCGCCGAGGAAAAGGCGGGCGAGGCCCGCGCGGCCCGCGAGGTGGCCCGGGGCGAGGCCCTGGCCCGCAAGACGGCCCTCGTCGAGGAGGCGGAGAAGATCGCCGCCGAGGCCACCGGCTGGAAGACGGCCGGCGACCGCCTCAAGGAGATCCTCGACGAGTGGAAGACGATCCGCGGCGTCGACAAGAAGACCGACGGCGAGCTGTGGAAGCGCTTCGCGACCGCCCGGGACGGCTTCACCCGCCGCCGCGGCGCGCACTTCGCCACCCTCGACGGTCAGCGCAAGCAGGCCCAGACGGCGAAGGAAGAGCTGGTCAAGGAGGCCGAGAGCCTGTCCGAGTCGACCGAGTGGTCGGCCACGGCCAACCGGCTCAAGGACCTGATGGCCGAGTGGAAGGCCGCGCCGCGCGCCGCCAAGGAGGCCGAGCAGCGCCTCTGGGAGCGTTTCCGGGCCGCGCAGGACGCCTTCTTCACCCGCCGCTCCGAGGTCTTCTCGGCCCGCGACGCCGAATACAAGGGCAACCTCGACCGCAAGCAGGCCATCCTGGCCGAGGTGGAGGCGCTCGACGTCGACGCCGACCCGCGCGGCGCGCAGAACAAGCTGCGTGACGCCCAGGCCGCCTGGCACGACGCCGGCCGCGTCCCCCGCGAGTCCTCGGCCTCCCTCGACCGCCGCTGGCGGGCCGCCGAGGAGCGCATCCGCGTGGCGATGGACTCGGCCTGGCGCAAGACCTCCCCGCAGGACAACCCGCTGCTCCAGCAGATGCGCGAGCAGGTGGCCGAGGCGGAGGAGAAACTGGCCCGGGCCCAGGCCGCCGGCGACAACCGCCGCATCAAGGAGGCCGAGCAAGCGCTCAACTCCAAGAAGCAGTTCCTGGCCCTGGCCGAGCAGGCCAACTGACCTGATCAGGCACGGCCCGGTCCTCTGGACCGGGCCGTTTCTGTTTCTACAGAGCGCAGCCCTCGGCGGCCGCGGGGAGCGGGGCCGGGACGCCGATCGTGGGGAGGCCGAGGGAGACGCCCTTGAGTTTGGGGGTGCGGCCGGCCTCGAAAGCGTCGCCCGCCCGGGTGCGGCGGTGCGACAGCGGGGCGCCGTCGGCGTTCAGGTGGTGCGGGGCGGCGTAGGTGACCACGGTCTCGACGATGTCGCCGGGGCGCGGGGTCAGGTCGCCGGTGGCGAAGTGGACCAGGCGGCCGTCGCGGGCCCGGCCGCTGAGACGGCCCGTACGCTCGTCCTTGCGGCCCTCGCCGACCGCGACCAGCACCTCGACCTTTTCGCCGACCAGCTTCTTGTTCTCGGCCCAGGTGATCTCTTCCAGAAGCGCGACCAGGCGTTCGTAGCGCTCCTGCACCACGGCCTTGGGCAGCTGCTCCTCCATCACGGCGGCGGGGGTGCCGGGACGCTTGGAGTACTGGAACGTGAAGGCGCTCGAGAACCTGGCCCGGCGTACGACCTCGAGGGTCTGCTCGAAGTCCTCCTCGGTCTCGCCCGGGAAACCGACGATGATGTCGGTGGTGATCGCCGCGTCCGGCATGGCGGCGCGGACCTTGTCGATGATGCCCAGGTATTTCTCCTGGCGGTAGCTGCGGCGCATGGCCTTGAGCACCCGGTCGGAGCCGGACTGCAGAGGCATGTGCAGCGAGTGGCAGACGTTCGGCGTCTCGGCCATCGCGGCGATCACGTCGTCGGTGAAGTCTTTCGGGTGCGGGCTGGTGAAGCGGACCCGCTCCAGGCCCTCGATGGCGCCGGCCGAGCGCAGCAGCTTGCCGAAGGCGAGCCGGTCGCCGAACTCCACGCCGTACGAGTTGACGTTCTGGCCCAGCAGCGTGACCTCGAGGACGCCCTCTTTGGTGAGAGCCTCGACCTCGGCCAGGATCTCGCCCGGGCGGCGGTCCTTCTCCTTGCCACGCAGCGAGGGCACGATGCAGAACGTGCAGGTGTTGTTGCAGCCGACCGAGATCGACACCCAGCCCGCGTACGTCGACTCGCGCTTGGTGGGCAGCGTCGACGGGAAAACCTCGAGCGACTCGAGGATCTCGACCTCGGCCTCCTGATTGTGCCGGGCGCGCTCGAGCAGCGCCGGCAGCGAGCCGATGTTGTGGGTGCCGAAGACGACGTCGACCCAGGGCGCCTTCTTGACGATGTCGCCGCGGTCCTTCTGGGCCAGGCAGCCGCCGACCGCGATCTGCATGTCGGGGTTCTTCACCTTGGTGGGGCGCAGGTGGCCGAGGTTGCCGTAGAGGCGGTTGTCGGCGTTCTCCCGTACCGCGCAGGTGTTGAAGACCACCACGTCGGCCGACTCGGGATCGGCCGCGCGCACGTAGCCGGCGTCCTCCATCAGCCCGGAGATGCGCTCGCTGTCGTGCACGTTCATCTGGCAGCCGTACGTGCGCACGTCGTACGTGCGCGAGGCGCCCTGCAATTCGGTAGTCATGGCAATTGGCCAGGGTACTCGTTACCTCGCTGTGTTGGCGGGGCGCACGTTGCGACGCTCAGGGCCGTCGTCGGTCTCGACCTCGTCGACGTGGACGGCTGTCAGGCTGCCGTCCGGCGTCGCCAGGACGTACCGGGAAGGGTCGAGGGAGTCGTCGGGAAGCAGGACCGCGGCACCCAGCCGGACCGAGACGGCGCTCGCGGCCGTGGCCTCGTCGACGCGCGACGGCGCGAGATAGACGTCGACCAGTGTCGGGAAGTCGCCACCGACCTCGTAGACGTCGCAGAGAACGTCACCCTCCGCTTCCAGGGCGACCACCGAACGTTCCAGCGTGCCCGCCAGAGCACCGCGCACACGATCCGGGTCGAGGGGGCAGGCGACCGCCCAGTTCCAGAGGCCACCTGTCGGATCGGTGTCAGCCATACCGAACATGGTGGACAATGATGGCCCATTGCGAGTGGTGAGTTACCAGTCCGTGACCATTCTCGGCGTGAACCGATACAAGAGCCCACATAGAGTGTGCCCATCCGGGTGAAACCCCAATGACGGGACGGTGGTCCAGCAGTGTCCGACGAGGCTCTCATCGTCCTCGACAAGGTGAACAAGTACTTCGGGCCGCTCCACGTGCTCCAGGACGTGGATCTCTCGGTGGCCCGGGGCGAGGTCGTCGTCGTGATCGGACCGTCGGGCTCCGGGAAGTCCACGCTCTGCCGCGCGATCAACCGGCTCGAGCCGATCAACTCCGGCACCATCACCTTCGACGGCCGTCCCCTGCCCGCCGAGGGCCGTTCCCTGGCCCGGCTGCGCAGCGAGGTCGGGATGGTCTTCCAGTCCTTCAACCTCTTCGCCCACAAGACGATCCTGCAGAACGTCATGCTCGGGCCGGTCAAGGTGCGCAAGGAGAAGCCGGCCGAGGTCCGCGAGCGGGCCATGTCGCTGCTCGACCGGGTCGGCATCGGCAACCAGGCCGAGAAATATCCGGCGCAGCTCTCCGGCGGCCAGCAGCAGCGCGTGGCGATCGCGCGGGCCCTGGCCATGCAGCCCAAGGCGATGCTGTTCGACGAGCCGACCAGCGCGCTCGACCCCGAGATGGTCGGCGAGGTGCTCGACGTGATGACGTCGCTGGCCCGTGAGGGAATGACGATGGTCGTCGTGACGCACGAGATGGGATTCGCGCGGCACGCGGCCAACCGCGTCGTTTTCATGGCCGACGGCCAACTGGTCGAATCGGCGCCGCCGGCGGAGTTCTTCGCCAATCCGAAAAGCGATCGCGCCAAGGACTTCCTTTCCAAAATCCTCACGCACTGACTTATTGGTCCAACTAGGAATATCGAGGAGCCCAATGATGCGCATCACCCGATTGGCAGCAGCGCTCGGCGCGCTCACGATGGCGTTCGGCGTTGCGGCCTGTGGCGGCAGCGACGACGACGCGGGCAGCAGCGGCAGCGGCGCCACCGGCATCGTCAAGAAGGCGGAGGGCGGCAAGCTGGTCATCGGCGTCAAGGCCGACCAGCCCGGCCTCGGCCTGCAGACCGGCAGCACCTACGCCGGCTTCGACGTCGAGATCGGCAAGATCATCGCGAAGGGCCTGGGCCTGGCCGACAGCGGCATCGAGTGGAAGACCACGGTCTCCGCCAACCGCGAGCCCTACATCCAGCAGGGTCAGGTCGACCTGGTCGTCGCGACGTACACGATCAACGACGAGCGCAAGAAGGTCGTCAACTTCGGCGGGCCCTACTTCGTCGCCGGTCAGGACCTGCTCGTGCCGACCGCGTCGACCATCACCGGCCCCGAGTCGCTGGCCGGCAAGAAGGTCTGCTCGGTGAGCGGCTCGACCCCGGCCAAGCGGATCCAGACCGACTACAAGGACGCCAAGCTCCAGCAGTTCGACTCGTACTCCAAGTGCGTGACGGCGCTGGCCGGCGGTCAGGTCGACGCGGTCACCACCGACGACATCATCCTCGCCGGCTACGCCGCGCAGGAGCAGTACGCGGGCAAGTTCAAGGTGGTCGGCAAGCCGTTCAGCGAGGAGCCGTACGGCATCGGCCTCAAGAAGGACGACACCGCCGGCTGCAACAAGATCAACGACATCCTGAAGGCGGCCGCCGCCGACGGGTCGTACAAGAAGGCCTGGGACGACACCCTCGGCAAGAGCGGCAAGGCCGCGCCCGAGCTCGACGCCACCAAGCTGACGAACTGCTCCTGATCCTCTTCAGTGCCGCGGGGGCCGGTGATCCGGCCCTCGCGGTTTTCTTCGCTCGAAGGTGCCGATGGACGTCTTCTCCGATCCCCTCAACCGTGAGGTCTACCTCACCGGGTTCCTCTGGATCCTGAAGCTCACCCTGGCCGGCGGCGTCGGCGCGCTCCTGCTGGGCGTCGTGCTGGCCGCGATGCGGGTCTCGCCGGTCCCGGTGCTGCGCGCCTTCGGCACGGCCTGGGTGAACATCTTCCGCAACACGCCGCTCACCCTGATCATCTTCTTCTGCTACTTCGGCCTGTTCTCGACGCTCGGCGTCGCGTTCTCCGACGACATCGACCTGAACAACTTCTGGCTCGGTGTGACCGGCCTGGCGGTGTACACGGCGGCGTTCGTCTGTGAGGCCATCCGCTCGGGCATCAACACGGTGCCGGCGGGCCAGGCCGAGGCGGCCCGGGCCATCGGCATGACGTTCCGGCAGACCCTGACGATGATCATCCTGCCCCAGGCCGGCCGCGCCGTGATCGCGCCGCTGGGCAGCATCATCATCGCGCTCTGCAAGAACGCCACGATCGTCGGCACGATCGGCCTCATGGAGTCGTCGAACGCCATGAAGCAGCTGATCAACGAGAACGGCGACGCGGTCGTCCCGATCTTCCTGGTCTTCGCCGGCACGTTCGCGATCGTCCTGATCCCCACCGGCTACGCCTTCGGCTGGCTGGCCAACCGCCTGGCGGTGAAGCGGTGAGCACCGACGCTGTTCTGTACGACCACCCGGGGCCCCGCGCCAAAGCGCGCAACCGGATCCTGACGGTGGCCTTCGGCGTCCTCCTGCTGGCGCTGCTCTACTGGATCTACCGGAAGTTCGACGAGAAGGGCCAGTGGGCGGCCGCCCTGTGGAAGCCCTTCACCCAGTCGAGCACGTGGACCGACTACATCCTGCCGGGCCTGCTGCACACGCTCGAGGCGGCCGTCGTCGCGGCCGCGCTCTCGCTGGTCTTCGGCGTGGTCTTCGCGGTCGGGCGGCTCTCCGATCACTGGTGGGTCCGGGTGCCCGCCGGTGCGGTCGTCGAGTTCTTCCGGGCCGTACCCCTGCTGTTGATGATGTTCTTCATCTTCTTCGGCGTGCCCTACCTGACCGAGCAGCCCATGTCGATCTTCTGGGCGGTGGTCATCGGCCTGACCCTCTACAACGGGTCGGTGCTGGCCGAGGCGTTCCGCGCCGGCGTGAAGTCGGTGCCGGCCGGGCAGAGCGAGGCGGCGTACGCGATCGGCATGCGCAAGGGCCAGGTGATGGGGCACATCCTCATCCCCCAGGCGGCCCGCGCGATGCTGCCGGTGATCGTCAGCCAGCTCGTCGTGCTGGTCAAGGACACCGCGCTCGGCTACATCATCTCGTACAACGAGTTGCTCCAGCTCGGCGTCAACAACGTGGCGGCCAACTTCGGCAACGTGGTCCAGGCCGCGATCGTGGCCGCGATCATCTACATCGCCGTCAACTCCCTGCTCACCTCGTTCGCCGGCTGGCTCAGCCGTCGCACCCGGCGCAGCGGCAAGGCGCCCCGCGCCAACGGCCGCGGCGTGATCATGGGGGCGACCGATCCGGGGATGGGCGGTGGCGGCGGTGTCGCCTGACCTGAATGAGATGCTGACCTCATGATTTCCGCCGACGAAGCCCTCGACCAGCCAGCAAAGGTCCAGTTCGAGGCATTTCTGGACGAGCACCGCAAGGCGCTCCTCGACAGCCTCGACGGGGTCACCGAGGAGCAGGCCCGCGCCTCCCTGGTGCCGTCCCGCACGACGCTGCTCGGCCTGGTCAAGCACGTGACGATGGTGGAGAACGTCTGGTTCGGCGAGGCGGTGACCGGCAAGTCGCGGGCCGAGCTCGGCATCCCGCTCACCGCCGACGAGTCGTTCCTCCTCGACGACGAGGACACCATCGAGAGCATCCAGGACGCGTACCGGGAGACGATCGAGAACTCGCGGCGGGCGGCGGCCCCGATCGGCCTCGACGACCTGCTGCCGGGCAACCGGCGCGGGCCGCTCCCGCTGCGCTGGGCGTACATGCACCTGCTGCGCGAGCTGGCCCAGCACTGCGGGCACGCGGACATCCTCCGCGAGCAGCTCGGCCTAACGAGCGAGCTCGGTGACGCGTGATTCGCGCACCACGGTGACCCGGATCTGACCCGGATAGGTCAGCTCCTCCTCGATCTGCTTGGCAACATCCCTGGCCAGGACGGCGGCGCCGATGTCGTCGACGTCGTCCGGCCGCACCATCACGCGGATCTCCCGGCCGGCCTGCATCGCGAAGACCTTCTCCACCCCGACCTTGCTCGCGGCGATCTCCTCGATGCGTTCCAGCCTCTTGACGTACGCCTCCAGGCTCTCCCGCCGCGCGCCGGGACGCCCACCGGAGCACGCGTCGGCCGCCTGCGTCAGCACGGCCTCGATCGTCTGTGGCGGCACCTCGTTGTGGTGCGCCTCGATCGCGTGCACCACGTCCTCGGACTCGCCGTATTTGCGGGCCAGGTCGGCGCCGATCAGCGCGTGACTGCCCTCGACCTCGTGGGTGAGCGCCTTGCCGATGTCGTGCAGGAACGCGGCCCGCTTCATGGTCGGCACGTCCAGGCCCAGCTCGGCGGCCATGATGCCGGCGATGTGAGCGGTCTCCACCAGGTGCTTGAGCACGTTCTGGCCGTAGCTGGTGCGGTAGCGCAGCCGGCCCAGCAGCTTCTTGAGCTCCGGATGCAGGTCGGTGATGCCGACGTCGACCAGCGCCTCCTCGGCGGCCCGGTCGCAGAGCACGTCGACCTCGTTCTTGGCGCTCTCGAAGACCTCCTCGATGCGGTGCGGGTGGATGCGCCCGTCCAGCACCAGCTTCTCCAGGGTCAGCCGGCCGACCTCCCGCCGAACGGGGTCGAAGCACGACAGGAGAACGGCCTCGGGGGTGTCGTCGATGATCAGGTTGACGCCGGTGACCGACTCGAACGCCCGGATGTTGCGGCCCTCGCGGCCGATGATCCGGCCCTTCATCTCGTCGCTGGGCAGATGGAGGACGCTGACCACGCTCTCCGAGGTCTGCTCGCTGGCGATCCGCTGGATGGCGTCGACCACGATGTGCCGGGCCCGGGTGTCGGCCGTGCTCTTGGCGTCGGCCTCGATGTCCCGGACGATGATCGCGGCCTCGCGCTTGGCCTGCGCCTCGATGCTCTCGACCAGCTCGGCCCGGGCCGCCTCGGCGGTCAGGGCGGCGATCCGCTCCAGCTCGCGGCGCTTCTCCTCCTCGGCGCCGGCCAGCGCGGCCTCCTTGGTGGAGAGGGCGGCCTCCCGCGAGGAGAGATCGGTGTCCATGCTCGCGAGGCGGCGCTCCCGCTCGACCAGGCGCTCGACCTCGTCGGCGTGCAGCCGCTCCCGCTCGTCTATGCGGGCGGCGCGGCGCTCGACCTCGGCCGCCTGCTCCTTGGCGGTGGCGTTGAGGAGCGCGACCTCGCGCTCGCCGGAGCGGCGGGCGGCGGAACGGACCTGCTCGGCGTCGGCCTCGGCCTGGCGGTGGGCCCGCTCGAGGATGGTGTCGGCCTCGCTGTGCGCGTCTTCGAGAACGCGGCGGGCCTCGGCCCGGGCGGCGTTCGCCTCGGCTTTGGCGGCGGCGGCCTCGGCCCGTACGGAAGCGGCCTTGGCATTGGCGTCGTCGACCTTGGCGAGCGCGTCGTCGACGGCCTGACCCGAACCCTTGGCGTCGGTCTTCTTGAGGTGACGCAGCGCCCGGGCGCCGAGCAGCATGCCGGCCACCACGAAGGCGGCGAGGACGACGATCGCCACCACCAGCACCCAGTCCAGGGCGGTCAGCACGCCGCGTCTCCCTTCGCCGCCCGGCACGAACACGCGCGCGGGCCATCTGTGGGATGCCCGACCAAGGCCGCGGATGCGCAGGAGAGATCAGGCCCCTCCGCTGGCGTGGGTACGCCGGGGCCGACCGCTGTATGTCAAGCCCTGGGCGCCTCGGATTCCGCGGTCCGGCGCTTCGGGCGGCATCTTACTGGACAAGTGATGCCGTAATGTAATGCGATCTATGTTGTGCGTGTTGCATGCGATGGTCGAACAAACCTTGTGTAACGCGAGGCTAGGTCGCGAGTGCCACTTCGGTCAAGGATCCATGATTCAGTACCGCTTACCCCCAGGTCACCGCAATTCAGGCGTACCTGGACCAGAGATCGCGCATCGGCTCCCACTTCTCACCGACGCCTTCCTTCCAGTAGGCGAGCAGGAAACCCGCGACGGGCGCCCGGGCGTCGTCCCACCAGACGCCGCTCACGGTGCGGGTGGTTCCGCCTTCGGTGAGACGATACGCGTATTCCACGTAGTTTCCGGTGGTTCGCCCGCTCGGGGTAGGCCCTTCGGTGGCCGGCCCCACCCCCGGGGTGAGCGTCCGGGCGTCGACGGCCTGGCCCATGGCTTTGACGCGAGCCTTGTCCCGCTCGGCGACGTCGTTGTACTCGACGAAGATCGCGCTCATGCCGTCGAGCGTGCAGCGAACGCGCACCTTTTCGCCCGGGCTCAGCTTGGGGCCGCCCGGGGTGCCGCTGCGGCCACAGGTGGAGAGGAAAGGAAGCCACCCTTCGGAAAGGGTGACGAGACCGGTGCCGGCGAAATCGGGGGCGTTGAGGGCGGCTTGACTCTGCTCGAAGACACCGAGGCCGGCGGTGGGCGCGGGCTGGGGAGCTTGTGCCTGGGGTTGTTCCGGGGCGGTGGCGCGGCCGGCGAAGAAGCCACCGGCGCCGAAGAGGAGGAGGCCGGCGATGAGACCGGCCAGAAGCCCGAGGAAAAAGCGGCCACGATCGGGGGGCGGGGTCGGCTCGATGCGGCGGCCCGGGGGTGAGGAGAAGCCGTAGGGGTTGCTCTCGGCCGGGGCCTGGTACGGATCGCCGTGGAACGGGCCGTAGGAAGCGCCGCCCGGACTCGCGGGATTAGCAGGATATGGCGGTCCTGACGGATTTGCCGGATAGGGCGGACCGGACGGGACGCCGGGGTAGGGGGTGCCGCTCGTCGGATCGGGCACTCCGCTGCTCGGAGTTGGGGATCCGCTGCCTGTTTCTGGCGGCCCGCCGCCCGTTCCTGGCGACCGGCTGCCCATGCCTGGCGATCCGCCGCCTGTTCCTGGCGACCGGCTGCCCATGCCTGGCGATCCGCCGCCTGTTCCTGGCGACCCGCTGCCCATGCCTGGCGATCCGCCGCCTGTTCCTGGCGATCCGCTGTCCGTTCCTACCGACCGGCTGCCTGTTCCTTGCGAGCCGCTGCCCGTTCCCGGCGGCCCGCTGACCGTTCCAGGCGAGCCGCTGACCGTCCACGGGCCGCCGGCCGAGGGTGGGGCGGTCCCGCTCGGCGAGTGAGGACTCGGCGAGTGAGGACTCGGGGAAGCTGTGGGCTGACCGGGGATGCCGCGGGAGGGCTGGCCGCTCGGGGCCGGCTGGGGCTCCGCGGCCATGTGGGTGATCGGCGCGGTCGGCTCGGTGCCTTCCTGGAAGGGACCGTAGCCCGGCATACGGCTCTGATCGGTCACAACGTCGCAGATTACCAGGCAGTGGCCAGCGCCGATGTCCCGTCAAGATCCGATTCAGGGGCGCTGCGGCGACCGCATCCGGCCGTGACCAGGGGCCACGGCCGGATGTCGCCGTCAGGCCTGCGACTCGGCCCGGCGCCGCCGGGTGACGAGCAGCAGAACCACGCCGCCGACCACGACGGCCGCGCCGGTGCCGGCCATGCCGGCCGAGTTGGCGCCGGTCAGGGCGAGGATCGGATTGCCGTCACCCGAGCCACCGACGCCGCCGGCGTCGTCAGGGGTGATGCCACCGTTCTGATCGGCCCCGTTCTGGTCATCGTCCTGGCCGGGATCGGCCGCGGGCGGGTTGTCATCCGGCCCGTCGTCACCGGGCGGGGTCTCGCCGCCTCCGCCGCCGGGCGGATTCTCGCCACCGTTGCCCGGCGGGTTCTCACCACCGTTACCGGGCGGGTTCTCACCACCGTTACCGGGCGGATTCTCACCACCGTTGCCGGGCGGATTCTCACCACCGTTGCCCGGCGGATTCTCACCACCGTTGCCCGGCGGGTTCTCACCACCGTTACCGGGCGGATTCTCACCACCGTTGCCGGGCGGATTCTCACCACCGTTGCCCGGCGGATTCTCACCACCGTTACCCGGCGGATTCTCACCACCGTTACCCGGCGGATTCTCACCACCTTCCCCGCCGTCGCCGTCGCCGTCGCCGTCGCCCGGCGGAGTGTCGCCGCCGCCATCACCAGGCGGGGTGTCGCCGCCGCCACCGGGCGGGGTGTCGCCGCCACCACCGGGCGGGGTGTCGCCGCCACCACCGGGCGGGGTGTCGCCACCGCCTTCGCCGGGCGGGGTGCCGCCGTCGCCGGGCGGCTCGTCCTCGTCCGCGGTGGGGGCCGGGTCGGCCTCGTTGGCGGGTGTGGTGCCGGTTTCCTCAGTTGTCGTGTCGGCCGCCGGCTCCTCGGTGACGATCACGATGCCGCGGGTGGCGGCGTTCGTGGTCGCGGCGCCGGCCGCGTGGGCGCCGGTCAGCGCCGCGACGCCGACCGCGCCGACCAGCACGCCGAGCCGCGCGACCGCGCGCACTCCGCGGCGTCGCGCAAGCTGATTGATCCGCATGTTCCTCCCCGTTGTCGCACGCGGAGAGACCACACATTCCAGCGATCCCCCGCGATGTGAGGAAGCAACTTAACCGAGGTCAGCCCGCTGGCGCCATCCACACACGACTATATGGAGGCAGAGAAATACCGATTGTTATCTATTCCACATTCTCGGCGAACACCAGCGGGACAAGCGCGGGCTGCCCACTCCAGGAGCCACTCAATCGCAGACCGTCCCCCGCCCAGCCGCCACCGACCCGCCGAACCACAGCGAACTCCGCCCCCTCGGCGACAACCCTCGCCGGATCACCCGGCACCACTTGCTCGGCCGGCCGTTCGCCTTCAGGCCCGCCGACGACGATGGTCATGCTGAGCGGCCGCGGTTCGAGCCGCCCGTCAGTCTCGAAGAACTCCTGCGCCTGCCCCTCACCACCGAGGATCGCCTTCGCCAGCGCCGCCGCGTAGACCGGGTCGCCGACCGCGTCGTACACCCAGCGCCGCCCCAGCACCGAATGCTCGCAGGTTCCCACCAGCCAGGAGTCCCCACCGTCCAGAGGAGAACCCCGATAGGTGAGCGGCACCTGAAGCACCGGCCCGTCTCCCGCCCGCACCAGGAGGGTCTCGACCCCGACCTCCCCCGCCGGATCGTCGAACCGATAGGCCGCGACCCGTTCGAGCCCCGAGCCACCGATGTCGCCGGCCCATTCCCGCGAGGGAAGCCACCCTTCCAACAGCTCGAGCTTGGTGGGACTGATCTGAGCCCGATGAATCAACGCCATGGGCCGCATCGTAGATCGATCCGCCCAGAAGGAAGGGGGCAGGAAGGCGTCAGGACAGGTCGGTTGTTTCGTCGGCCAGGGCGTCGGCGTCCACGGCGTCGGCGAACTCGGCGGCCTCGGCGTCTCGGGCGGCCAAGGCTTCCTTGACGGCGCGGAAGGCTGTGCCCGCGGGATAGCCCTTGCGGGCCAGCATGGCCACCAAGCGGCGGAAGACCGCGTCGGGAGGACCGGTGGCGGTGCGCAGCTTGCGGTCGACCAAGGCTCGGGCGGTGGTGGCCTCGTCCTCGTCGTCCACGGCTTCCAGGGCCTCGCTGGCGGTTTCGGCGTCCACGCCGCGCTGGCGTAGTTCGTTGGCCAGGGCTCTGCGGGCCAGGCCGCGGCCTTGGTGGCGGCTCGACACCCAGGCTCGGGCGAACGCGGCGTCGTCGATGATGCCGACCTCGTCGTAGCGGTCCAGGACCTCGGCGATCACCTCGTCGGAGATCTCCTTGCGGGCCAGGACCTTCGCGAGCTCGGCCCTCGTACGGGGACGCACCGCCAACTGGCGCAGGCAGATCTCCCGGGCGCGCTCCCCCTCGCTCTGCGCCGGCCGGCCCGCGCGATCCTTCTCGGCGCCGCCCTCCCCGGAACCGGAACTGGAGCCGGAGCCGGAGCCGGGACCGCCCCGGCCGGAGCGAGCCTGCCCCGAGCCGCCCTCCCCCGAGCCGCCCCTTCCCGAACGAGCACGCCGCGAACCACCACCGCCGACACCGGTTCCGGAACTGCCGAACCCCGCGCCGAATCCGCCGCCAGAGCTACCGAAGCCGCCGCCGGAAGCGCCGAAGCCAGAAGCGCCGGTGCCGGCGGCGTCGGGATCGGGGCTGGTGGAGCGAGACCTGCGGGAGCCGGAGCGGCCTGAGCGGGACGGGCCCGGCCTGTCGTCGTCGGCTGGGTCGAACTCGTCGTGGTCGGGAGCGCCGGGCCAGGGAGCGCCGTCCAGGGTGGACTCTTCCCGGGCCGAAGACGCGCCGGGAGAAGTCAAGCCCAGGCCGAACGGGTCGGCGTGGGACCACGGCAGGCCCTGGCGGGCGGGACGGGAGATTCCGCCCGGCGAGTCGTCTCGGTGACGGGGCGGGACGTTGCCGCGTTCCGTTTCGTCGCCGGGGGAATCGCCGGGCGGATGCTCATCGGAAGGGCGGGGCGGCCGGGGTGGGATGGCATCCCATCCGCGCCCGGCTCGCGCGCCGCGTCGTCCGGTCATGTGGTGGACCCGCCTTGGCCGAGGATCGGGATCAGAAGTCGACCGGCGGCAGCTCCGGGCCGCCGGCGGCGTCGCCGGTGGTCTGGCCCACGCCGAGCTTCTCCAGGATCTTCTTCTCGATCTCGGCGGCGACGTCGGGGTTTTCCTTGAGGAACTCCCGCGCCTTCTCCTTGCCCTGGCCGAGCTGGTCGCCATCGTACGTGTACCAGGCTCCGGACTTGCGGATGATGCTCTGCTCGACGCCGACGTCGATCAGCGAGCCCTCCCGCGAGATGCCCTTGCCGTACATGATGTCGAACTCGGCCTGCTTGAACGGCGCGGCGACCTTGTTCTTCACGACCTTGACGCGGGTCCGGTTGCCCACCACGTCGGTGCCGTCCTTCAGGCTCTCGATGCGGCGCACGTCGAGGCGGACCGAGGCGTAGAACTTCAGCGCGCGGCCACCGGTCGTGGTCTCGGGCGAGCCGAACATGACGCCGATCTTCTCGCGGAGCTGGTTGATGAAGATCGCGGTCGTGCCGGAGTTGTTGAGGATACCGGTGATCTTGCGGAGGGCCTGGCTCATGAGCCGGGCCTGGAGGCCGACGTGGCTGTCGCCCATCTCGCCCTCGATCTCGGCGCGGGGCACGAGGGCCGCCACCGAGTCGATGACGATGATGTCGAGCGCGCCGGAGCGGATCAGCATGTCGGCGATCTCGAGCGCCTGCTCACCCGTGTCGGGCTGGGAGACGAGCAGGGCGTCGGTGTCGACGCCGAGCGCCTTCGCGTACTCCGGGTCGAGGGCGTGCTCGGCGTCGATGAACGCCGCGATGCCGCCGTTGCGCTGCGCGTTGGCCACCGCGTGCAGGGCGACCGTCGTCTTACCGGAGGACTCCGGGCCGTACACCTCGATGACCCGGCCTCGCGGCAGACCGCCGACGCCGAGCGCCACGTCGAGGGCGATGGAGCCGGTGGGGATGATGGCGGTCTCCACGACCGGCCGCTCCCCGAGCCGCATCACCGAGCCCTTGCCGAACTGCTTGTCAATCTGTGCCAATGCCAGATCGAGCGCTTTGTCCCGGTCAGGTCCGTTCCCCATGTCCGCCACCCCTGTACTCGATTTCGCAGGCGTCTTCGCCGATGAGCTTCTGTTCACCACGCGCACCAAGGTAGGGGGTGGGTATGACAAAAATCCGCTGCCCTGCCTCCGGCTGTGGATAACCAAGCCGTTGTGGACAATAGCCGAACACGTGTACGACTATCGAGTGACACGCCAGAACGGGTGTACGAAAACGTCGTTATCGCAGGCGAGAGGGCACCCGATCGGGGTACTCGGCCACCACTGCTCGCCAGATCGTAGCCGTGTCGACACCCTCAGCTATCGCCCGATCGATGGTTCGGTCGCCCAATGACGCAAAAGAGTGATCTGCCGCGATGCTTCGCGCATAGGCGCCACCGAACGACTCGCCGAGCCGTTCCCAGAAATCCGTCAACCGCACCCCACGAGGGTACTCAGAGTCGAGGGGGGTAAAAACGTCTCCATGCCTAGGACCGAAGCTCCGGTCGGCGCGCAGGAGTGGGTGCCGCCCCAGCCATGGAGCATCGACAAGCTCAAGTCCGCCGCAGCCGGCTGTCAGGGCTGTGAGCTGCACGCGGACGCCACGCAGACCGTCTTCGGGCGGGGCGCGCCGAACGCCCGGGTGGTGCTGGTCGGCGAGCAGCCCGGCGACGTCGAGGACCAGAAGGGCCTGCCCTTCGTGGGCCCGGCCGGGCGACTGCTGCGCGAGGCGGTCGACGACTCCGGCCTCGACGCGGGTGACGTCTACATCACCAACGCGGTGAAGCACTTCCGCTTCGAGATGCGCGGCCAGCGGCGCATCCACCAGAACCCGGGCCCGGCGCACATCACCGCCTGCCGCCCCTGGCTGGTGGCCGAGTTCTCGCTGCTCGAGCCGGAGCTCGTGGTGATCCTCGGCGCCACCGCGGGCAAGGCGCTGCTGGGCCCGTCGTTCCGGGTCACCCAGCAGCGCGGCCGGCTCATGCCGTGGCCGGCCTCGGCCCAGCATCCCGGCGACTTCCCGGTGGCCGAGATCCAGGCGCTCGCGACGTTCCACCCGTCGGCCGTTCTGCGCGCGGACGACCGCGAGACGGCGTACCGAACCCTGGTCGATGATTTGACGATCGCGGCCGGCGCCCTGGCCTAACGGTCCAGCAGGGCCTCGAGTCCGTCGAGGATGCGGTCGAGCCCGAAGGTGAACGACCGCGACGGGTCGCCGACCGCGTTGTACTCCTGGCCGGCGGCCGTGCCGACGCGACCCGAGATCGGGTACGCGCCCGGCGTCATGACGCGTTCGAGGATCGGCGCGTTGATCTCCCACCACTCCAGGTCTGACATTCCGGACTCCTCGGCCGTGCGACTGGCCGCGATCGACGCTCGCGCCGCGGACGCCGTGAAGCCGCCCAGCAGCGTGATCACCTGATCCATCTCGAGATCGGTGAAGCCGGCGCCCTCGATGGCGGCCAGCTGCCACTCCCAGCGATCGGAGCCGTTCGGGCCGATCCACGGACGGCTCTCCTCCACCTGGAGCAGCCACGGATGCCGGTGGAACTCGTCCCACATCTGCCGCGCCACCCTGGTGAGGCGTTCCCGCAGGTCACCCTCGTGCGGCGGCAGTTCCTGCTCGCCCATGACCTCGTCGACCATGAGGCCGATCAGCTCGGAGCGGCCCGGGACGTACGTGTAGATCGACATCAGTTTGAGCCCTAGCCGGTCGGCGACCTTGCGCATCGAGAACGCGGGCAGGCCCTCCTCGTCGGCCACCTCGATCGCCGCGCGCACCACCTCGTCCACGCTGACCCGCTGTTTCGGCCCGCGTGAGCCCTGCGGCGTGCCGAGGGTGCGCCGCCACAGCAGGCCGAGCGTGCGGTCGACGTTCTGACTTTCCATGTGCGGAGGTTACCCCGTGGGGTGTACGGTGTACCGCGCATCAATTTCCGTAAGGCATACGGAGTTAGGAGCGACGTGAACTCGCTGACGGCTGACGGACTACGGAAGACGTACGGCAAGACGCGCGCACTGGACGGTTTCGACCTGGCCGTGCCCTCGGGCGTGATCCACGGCCTTCTCGGACCGAACGGCGCCGGCAAGACGACGGCGGTGAAGGCCCTGGCCACCCTCATCGATGTCGATTCGGGCACGGCCACGGTCGCCGGTTTCGATGTACGCCGCCAGGCGCCCCAGGTCCGGCGCCGGATCGGCCTCATCGGCCAGCACGCCGCGGTCGACGAGATCCTCGGTGGCCGGCAGAACCTGGTGATGTTCGGACGGCTCTTCGGCCTCACCAAGAACGACGCCCGGCGGCGGGCCGAGGAGCTGCTCACCGCCTTCGGGCTGACCGGCGCGGCCGAGCGGGCGGTGTCCACCTACAGCGGAGGCATGCGCCGCCGGCTCGACATCGCGGCCGGGCTGGTGATGACGCCGGCGGTGCTCTTCCTCGACGAGCCGACCACCGGCCTCGACCCCCGCGCCCGCAACGAGGTGTGGGAGAGCGTCCGGGAGATCGCCGCCCGCGGCACCACGGTGTTGCTGACCACGCAATATCTGGACGAGGCGGATCAGCTCGCGGCCCGGATCTCCGTGATGAACCACGGCAAGGTGATCGCCGAGGGCACGCCGGACGAGCTGAAACGCCAGGTCGGCGGCGACCGGGTGACCGTCACCCTGCCGCTGCGGACGCCCCTCTGCGACGTCGCGGAGCGGCTCTCCGCGGCGGTGGGCGCGCCCGCCGTGATCGACGACGAAGCGCACAGCCTCACCTTCGAGATCGGCCTGGGCGCGCTCGCCGACGTCGTCCGCGGCCTGGACGAACTGCGGATCGACCCCGAGGACCTGGTGCTCCGACGGCCGACCCTGGACGAGGCGTTCCTGGCTCTGACCGAGGGGGTTTCCCGATGACGACACTGCGCGCCGGATGGATCATGACGCACCGGGAGCTGGCCCACTGGGCGCGCCAGCCCTGGACGCCGATCTTCGGCCTGCTCTTCTCGATCATGTTGCTGCTCGTCTTCGGATTCCTGTTCGGCGGGGCCATCACCGTGCCCGGCGGCGGCGACTACATCACCTTCCTGCTGCCCGGCATGCTCGCGCTGAGCATGATGTTCGGCGTCGAGAGCACGGCCACCACGATGGCCAACGACGCCCGCAAGGGCATCACCGACCGGTTCCGCTCGATGCCGATCGGCAGCTCGTCGGTGGCGCTGGGCCGGGTCGGGGCCGACATGGCCAACTCGGCGGTCGAGCTTTTCGTGCTGATCCTCGGCGGTCTGCTGATCGGGTGGCGGATCACGTCGGATCCGGCGTCGGTGGCCCTGGCCGTGCTGCTACTGCTCTGGCTGCGCTTCGCGATGCTCTGGATCGGCATCTTCGTCGGCCTCTCCTTCCGTGGCGAGGGGGCGACCATGGCCGTACAGGTGCTGGTCTGGCCCATCGGTTTCCTCTCGACGGCGATCGTGTCGGCCGAGACGATGCCGGGCTGGCTGGGCGCGATCGCCGCGTGGAATCCGCTGTCGGCGACCGCCACGGCGACGCGGGAGCTTTTCGGCAACCCGACCGGGATCACGTCGGGCCCGCTGGCCGACGGCGCGGTCTGGCTGGCCCTGGCCTGGCCGCTGCTGCTCACGGCGATCTTCCTGCCGTTGTCGGCGCGGGCGTACCGCCGCCTGCGGGCCTGATCATCGGGCCGGGGCGGTGAGGCCGGAGGGGAGAACGGCCGCGGCCACGGCGTCGGCCACCGCGGGGATCTCCTCCTCGTCGAGGGGGCCGATCGAGATGCGGATGCCGTACGGCGTCGAGGTGCGGAACAGGGAGCCGGGTGCCACCGCCCATCCGGCGTCCCGCAGCAGGCCGACCGCGCGGGTCTCGTCGGGAACCGTGACCCAGACGTTGATGCCGGTCTCGCCCTCGGCCGCGAGGCCGCGGGACCGTAGCTCGTCGCGCAGGAGGCGCCGCCGCCGGCCGTAAGCGCCGGCGGCGTGCGCCACCAGCTCGGTGACCTCGGGGTCCTGCCACAGGTGCAGAAGCGTCCGCTGCAGGATGGTCGACACCCACCCCGAGCCGATGCGCATGCGGCCGATCACCCGCGAGATGGTCGTCTCGTCGCCGGCCAGCACGTTGATCCGCAGGTCGGGGCCGAACGGCTTGGACGCCGAGCGGGTGACGGCCCAGGCGCCGGTGACCGGGCCGACGCAGTGCGGCGGCGCCTCGGCCAGCTCGGCGGCGTGGTCGTCCTCGATGAGCAGGAATCCCGGATAAGCGGCGAACAGGGGCCGCAGCTCCTCGGCCCGGGTGGCGCTGACGGCGGCGCCGGTGGGGTTCTGCGCCCGCACGGTGATGACGGCGGCCTCGGCGCCGTCCTGGATGGCCGCGGCGACCGAGGACGGCGTCGGACCCTCCTCGTCGAGCGTGAACGGCACCGGGCGCAGGTCCATGGCGGCGAGCAGGTCGAGCAGGTTGGACCAGCCGGGATCTTCGACGGCCACGGCGTCGCCCGGTCGCAGGCGGGCCGTGAGCAGGCGCTCGATTGCGTCGAGGGTGCCCGAGGTGACGGTGATGAGGGCGTCGTCGACCGGGAGGCCGTCGGCCAGCAGACGCGGACGGGCGGCCTCGATCAGCTCGGGCATGGCGGCCGCCGAGGCGTACCCCTGTGGCTGGTCCTGGAACACCGGGCCGAGCGGGGGCAGCAGTCGCAGGTCGGGCTCGCCGGAGGAGAGATCGCGCACGCCCTCGGGGAGGGGGAGGCGCAGGTCGGAGCGCGGGCCGGCCACGGCGGGACGGGAACGCACGCGCGTGCCCCGCCGGCCGTCGGCCTCGACGACCCCGCGCTGGCGCAGGGACTGATAGGCCTTGGCGACCGTGGCCGGGCTGACCTGCAGGAAGTCGGCCAGCACGCGGATGGGCGGGAGCGGGGCGCCCGAGGCGTAGTGGCCCTTCAGGACGCCCGACTCGATGCTGGTGGAAATCGAGGCGGCGCTGTCGCCGGTTACCTGATACTGTGCTGCCACAGCAAAGAGTTTGTACTAGCACAGCAGGTTTGGCAAGCACAGAAGAATCCGCAAGCGAGGAGGCCTCGATGTCCGACCTCTATCCTCAGACGGCCCGCACGACGGCCACCCGCTATCGCGAGCGCACCCACTACGACCGTGCTCTGGCCCACGCCATTCTCGACGAGGCGTACGACTGTTCCGTCGCGTTCGTCGTGGACGGCTCACCCCGGGTGCTGCCCACGCTGCACGTCCGCGTCGGCGAGACGCTTTATCTGCACGGCTCCTCCGGCGGCCGTTTCGGCCTGTCGGCCCGGGGCTCCGATGTGGAGGTCTGCGTGAGCGTCACGCTTCTCGACGGCTTGGTGTACGGCCGTTCGCAGTTCCACCACAGCGCCAACTACCGCTCCGTGGTCGCCATGGGCGCGGCCCGGCTGGTCACCGACCCGGCCGAGAAGCTGGCCGCGATGACTGCCCTGGTCGAAAAGGTGGGCGCCGGCCGCGCGGCCGACAGCCGCCCGCCGACCAGGCAGGAGCTGGCGCAGACCGGCGTGCTCGCGCTGCCGCTTCAGGAGGTGTCCGCCCGCGCCCGCGGCGGAGGGGTGAACGACGCCGAGGAGGACCTGCCGCTGCCGCACTGGGCCGGTGTGGTGCCGGTCCGGCGCGAGTTCGGCCCGGCCGAGACCGACACCGGGGTGACCGCCGGCCTGCCCTCCTACCTGCCCGGTTCGGAGCTTCCGTGGGCCTCCGCCGTCCCGCTCGAGGGCCGGCACGTGCGGCTCGAACCCCTGACCCCGGCCCACGCCGAGGGGCTGGTCGAGGCGCTCGGCGACGACGAGCTGTGGCAGCACTTCCTGGTGCGCCGGCCGCGGACCGTCGAGGAGATGACCGGCTACATCGCCGTCCTCCAGCGCCATCGATGGAGCGGCTCCCAGGTGTGCTGGGCCCAGGTCGAGCCGGCGACCGGCCGGGTGATCGGCATGACCAGCTACCACGACATCGACCCGGCGCGGCGGTCGCTGGCGATCGGGCACACGATCATCGGCAAGCCGTGGTGGCGTACGGGGGTCAACACCGAGGCCAAGCTGCTGCTGCTCGAGCACGCCTTCGACAAGCTCGCCGCCGAGCGCGTGTTCTGGTACACGGACAACCGCAACGAGCGGTCGCAGAAGGCGATCGCGCGGCTGGGCGCGGTCCACGAGGGGGCGCTGCGCCGTCATCGGCAGCGGCCGGACGGGTCATGGCGCGACACCGTGGTGTTCAGCATGACCCCCGGCGAGTGGCCGGCCGCGTCGGAGCGGCTCCGTGCCCGGCTGGCGGCGGCCTGACATGCTCGGCGTCACCGATTTCTGGACGTACGTGGTGGGCACGGTGGCGATCATCCTGCTGCCCGGGCCGAACTCGATCTTCGTGCTGTCGACCGCGGCGCGGCGCGGGGTCCGCGCGGGATATCAGGCGGCGGCCGGGGTGTTCCTCGGCGACGCGGTCCTGATGACGCTGTCCGCCGCCGGGGCGGCCTCGCTGCTGCGGGCCTATCCGCCGCTGTTCACCGTCATCAAATACGCGGGAGCGGCCTATCTGTTCTGGGTGGGGATCGGCATCGTCCGCGGTGGCATCCGCCGGTGGCGGGGGAAGAACTCGCCGGCCGCGCCCTCGGCGATCGAGGAGGCCCGTCACCCGTTCCGGCAGGCGGCCGTGATCAGCCTGCTCAACCCGAAGGCGATCCTGTTCTTCGTGTCGTTCTTCATCCAGTTCGTGGAGCCCGGATACGCGCATCCGGTGCTGCCGTTCCTGGTGCTGGGCGCGGTGGTGCAGCTGTGCAGCGGGCTCTACCTGACGGCGCTGATCTTCGGCGGCCGGTTCCTGGCCGGCCAGTTCCAGCGCCGGCGCCGCCTGGCTGCCGGGGCCGCGGGCGGGGTGGGGGCCCTGTTCGTCGGCTTCGGGATCAAGCTGGCCACCGCCAGCGTGGGGTAGCGCCCGGCCGGGGACCGGGCGCTGACCCACAACTGTCACTCCTCGCCGGAGTCGCCCTCGTCGTCGCCGCCGAAGGCGTCGTCCATGGCCTCGCCGAGGATCATGCCGCCGATGACACCGCCGGCCACGCCGGCCGCGACGCCGCCCATGCCCATGCCGCCGCGGCGGCGGGTGTGGCCGTGGTAGCCGTGGCCGCCGCCGTGCGCCGGGTAGCCGCCGTGGCCGCCGAACCCGCCGCCGTGGCCGCCAAAACCGCCGCCGAAGCCGCCGGCGCTGCGCAGGCCCTGGTAGCGGCCCGCGGCCTGGCTCACCCAGCCCTCGACGACGGAGTTCCAGTCGGTGGTGTCGGCCTCGGCGTGCGAGACGCGGAAGCGGCCGTACGCGTCGTGGCCGGGCTGCAGGAAGCCGCCGCGCTTGTCGAACTCGAGGACCACCTCGACGCCCTGTGGGTCGGCGATGAAGGTCACCTCGACCTCGTTGATGCCGCCCGCGTACTGCGGCGGCGGGTAGAACTCGATCTCCTGGTAGAACGGCAGGGTCTGGCGTACGCCGTAGATGCCGCCGTGCTCCAGGTCCGCGCTCTTGAAGCGGAAACCGAGCCGGGCGAACGCGTCCAGGATCCGCTCCTGCGCCGGCAGCGGGTGCACCGCCACCTGGTCCAGGTCACCCTTGTCGACCGCCTTGGCCACCGCCAGCTCGGTGCGCAGGCCCATCGTCATGCCGTGCAGGCGCTGGCCGTAGACGTCGGTGATCGGCGTCTCCCACGGCACCGGGAACGAGAACGGCAGCGACCGGTTCTCGCCCTTGCGCAGCTGGAAGGCCCCGGCCACCGGCAGGCGGTGGAACTCGACGAAACCGTCACCGTGCTCCGACTCGACCCGGGTGACCAGGCCCAGCACGACGCCGTCGATGCTGACGTCGTGGTCGCCGCCGGTGATGTTCACCTGGCCGTCCAGGGACAGGCCGGGACGGGTGTTCGGGTTCGCCAGCACGGTGTCGACGGACGGGCCGCCGACGCCGAAGGCGCGCATCATCTTCTTGAAAACCACCGGATCATTCCTCCTCGAACAAGGCGGTGCGTCAACTCAACAGACAGGGGTGGCGGGACTAGGTGGCCGCCGGCGCCGTGACGGGGACGTCCGTCTCGTCGTCGAAGCGGCCGATCACCTGCTCCAGCAGGTCTTCCAGGGCCACGAAGCCGACCTGCTCCGAGGCCGACGTGACGATCGCGAGCTGGGCCCGGCCCGCTCGCAGGGCCGCGACCGCCTCGACCACGCTGACCTCGGCGCCGACCGTGAAGGCCGGCTCCATCAGGTCGCGGGCCAGCACCTCGCGGCCCACGGCCGTGGCCCGGACCGCCTCGCGGACGTGGACCACGCCGATCACGTCGCCGTCGTCGCCGGTCACCGCGATGCGCGACCGGCCGCTGGTCAGCGAGGCCAGCTCGATCTCGGCCGCGCCGGCCGTGGCCGGGATCGTGATCAGCCGCGACGTCGGCAGCAGGACCTCGCGCACCTTGAGCGAGCCGAGGCCGAGCACGCTGGTCAGCAGCTCGCTCTGCTCCTCCTCGATGAGGCCCTCGGCGCGGGAACGGTCGAGCAGGATGCGCATCTCGGCCGGGCCGTGCGCCTGGGCCAGCTGATCCTGCGGATGCACCCCGAACGGCTTCAGCGCCGCGTTGGCCAGGGCGTTGAGCACCCGCAGGGCCGGGCGCACCAGCGTGACGAAGCCGCGGAACGGCAGCGCCAGCAGGGTGGCCGACCGCTCCGGGTCGGTGATCGCCCACGACTTCGGCATCATCTCGCCGATGACCAGGTGCAGGAAGGTCACCACGATCAGCGCGATCAGGAACGCGATCACGTGGCTCGCCACCTCGGGCAGGCCCACCGAGTGCAGGGCCGGGCCGAGCAGGTGCTCGATGGCCGGCTCGGCCAGCGCGCCCAGGCCCAGCGAGCACAGGGTGATGCCGAGCTGGGCGCCGGCCAGCATCATCGACAGCTCGCGGGTGCCGTCCAGCGCCGAGCGCGCGGCCCGGCTGCCCGCGGCGGCCGCCTGCTCGAGGCGGTGACGTTTGCTCGCCACCAGGGCGAACTCGGCCGCCACGAAGAAGGCGTTGCCGGCCAGCAACAGGACGATCCAGAGCGCGTTCATCGGCTGATCCGTACGGTCTGCGGGACGTGGCGGTCGACGCTGACGACGCGTACGGAAAGCAGTCCGTCGTCGAGGGTGACCGAGTCGCCTGCCTGGACCACCCGCCCGAGCCTGGCCATGACCAGGCCCGACACGGTTTCGTAGTCGTCGCCGGCGGGCAGGTCGACGCCGGTCGCGTCGGTGATCTCGTCGATCCGCCAGCGGGCCGGCACCAGCCAGGAACCGTCGGCCTCGCGGACCGGCTCGGGCTCGGCCTCGTCGTCCTCGTCGCGGATCTGGCCGACCAGCTCCTCGGCGATGTCCTCGAGCGTGATGATGCCGGCGAAGCCGCCGAACTCGTCGACGACGCAGGCGAGCTGGCGGTGCGCCGAGCGCAGCCGCTCCAGCACGGCCGGCAGCCGCAGCGAGGACGGCACCAGGATCGGCGCCGACATCACCTCGGAGACGGCGACCAGGCCTCGGTCGGCGGGCGGAATGGCCAGGATGTCGGCGATGCCGACCACGCCGACGATCTCGTCGAGGACGGCGCCGCGCACCGGGAAACGCGAGCGGTGGGTGTCCAGCAACGTCACCACGTCGGCCGCGGTGGCCGTCTGGGCCACGGTGTGCACGTCGACGCGGGGCACCATGGCCTCGGCCGCCGTCCGGCCACGGAAATCGAGACCGCGGTCGAGCAGCGTGGACATCTCGGCGTCGAGGCCGCCGCTGGCCCGCGACTCGGCGATGATCTGCTCGAGGTCCTCGGAGGTGGCGCCCTCGGGCAGCTCCTCGATCGGCTCGATGCCGATGCGGCGCAGCAGGCGCCCGGCGGTCTTGTCGAACAGCTTGATGATCGGGCCGAAGACGGTCAGATACATCAGCGTCGAACGGCTGAGCGCCTTCGCCAGCGCCTCGGCGCGGGCGATGGCCAGGTTCTTGGGGGCGAGCTCGCCGAGCACCATCTGCACGACGGTCGCGATGAGCAGCGCGAACGCCACCGAGAGCGGCATGCTCACGGCGGTCGGCACGCCGGCCAGGCCGAGCAGGTCGGCCAGACCTTCACCGAGGTACGGCTCGGCGACGTAACCGACGAGCAGAGCGGTGACCGTGATGCCCAGCTGGGCGCCGGAGAGCACGAAGGAGAGACGTTCGGTGACCTTGAGCGCGCGGGCGGCGGCCTGATCGCCCTGCGCGGCGTCGTGGCGCAGTCGTCCGCGGTCGGCGGCGACATAGCCGAATTCCTGCGCGACGAAATAGCCGGTGACGGCGGTCACCACGATTACCAGGAGAAGGCCGGTAAGGATTAACACGGCCGAAGAGGTCCGTACGCGAACGGACGGTCGACGGGGAGCCGGGCCGAGCCCGGCTGACTACTGCCGATCATGGAGAGAGACGGTAGCAAGTTCCGCTGTGTGATCGCTGTGAGCTACGACCCGGCCGGTCGATCGGCGTAGAAGGTGCTCAGGACCATGTTGACCTTGGGCAGATCGGCGGTCCAGTCGAACTCGCGGGTGGCCCAGCTGATCGCGTACGCCTTGCCGGCGGTGGCCAGCCAGCGGGTGCGCACGTGCCGCTGGCCACCGCCGGCGACGTACGTGTACTCCCAGTCGGCCGCCTTGTTCAGCAACTCCTTCTTCTCGAGGGTGATCTGCTGATATCCGGGCAGCGCGCCCGAGCCGACCAGGCGCTGGGCCTCGGCCCGGCAGGCCTTGACCGGGTCGCCGGCCGGATCGCGGTTGAGCGACAGGGCCATCACGCGGGTGCCGACCGGGTCACGGAAGCAGAAGGTGGTGCCGATCCGCTGGTACGTCCAGCCGTCGGGGACCGGCATGTGAAAACCGGAGCCGTCCGTGAAATAGGACCATCCGCCCAGCAGGGACCAGCCCTTGACGCCCCGGGCGGCGGCCCGCTGCGGCGTGACCGGAAGGCCGGCCGGAGCGGGGAGGTCACAGGTGGCCGGGGAAAAACCCGAGGCCACCGTCCGCAACGGCGAAGGCGACGCGGACGGGGATGCCGGAATCGGGATCGGGGTGGCCTTCTCCTCGTCCCGCTGCACCAGATATCCGGCCATGATCCCGCCGATGCCGAGCACGGTGACCAGCGCGAGCCCGGCCGCCATCAGGGTGGAGCGCGGCGGGTCGGCCTTCGGCTTCGGCGCGACGATCAGCGGTTCGGCCGGCGGCGGGAGCGCGGCGACGGCCGCCCGAGCCGGCGCCATGATCTGATCGATATCGGACCCGACGACCGCGCGGACCCGGCGCGGCGACGGCACGCCGGCCTGGCCCGGGCTCGGCATCGCCGAGATGATCATCCGGAGCCGGCGCTCGACCTCGGAGGCGCTCAGCCGCGCCCGGGGCTCGTGCCGGAGCAGCCCGGTCAGCACCGGGCCGAGCATCCCGGCCCGGACCGGCGGATCGGGCTCCTCGGTGGCCAGGGCCATCAGGGTGGCCATGGCGTTCTCGCGGGCGTAGGGCGAACGGCCCTCGACCGCCGTGTAGAGGGTCGCGCCGAGCGACCACAGATCCGACTCCGGCGTCGACGTGCCGTCCCGGGCACGCTCCGGCGACACGTACTGCGGCGAGCCGACTATCAGGCCGGGACCGGTCACCGACCCGTCGTCCATGAAGGTAGCCAGACCGAAATCGGTCAAGACGACACGACCGTCGTGACCGATGAGCACGTTGTGGGGCTTGACGTCACGGTGCAGGACCCCGGCCCGGTGGGCGGCGGTCAGCGCGTCCAGAACGGCCAGGCCGATGCGGGCGGTGGTGGCCGGCGAATAGGGGCCGTCGTCCTGAATGACCTGGTAGAGCGACCGCGACGGCACATATTCCATGACGATCCACGGCAGGCCGTCGGCGTGCACCACGTCGTAGATCCGCACCACGTGCGGATGGTTGAGCCGGCCCGCGCTGCGCGCCTCACGCAGTGTGCGGTCACGCAGCCGCACCCGCTCCTCGTCGCTCATCCACTCGGGCGGCACGAACTCCTTGACGGCGACATCACGGTCGAGCATCTCGTCGCGGGCACGCCAGACGCGACCCATGCCACCGGCGCCGACCGGCTCGCCCAGGCGATACCGACCGGCGACGAGCATGCGTCCGACCGCCATCGTGCCCCCTGCCGTCGACCGATCTCCACCATAGACAGGCACCCGCCACCAGCGGAATCACGATCACCCGGCCACCGCGTAGACCACGAGGTTGTCGCGGTAGGACCGCAGCGATCGATCGAAGACCCCACCACACGTGATCAGCCTGAGCTGCCGGTCGGGCGTCGGCCCGTACACCTCACCGGTCGGAAAATCGGACTTCGGGTACCAACGCGACGAGGTGACGGTGAACCGTACGATCCGGCCGCCGCGCACGACATCGATCCGGTCCCCGGCCTTCAGCTCCCGCAGCCGGTAGAAGATCGCCGGCCCGGCCTTCGAGTCGACATGCCCGGCGATGACGGCGGGGCCGGTGTCCCCTGGGGCCGTTCCGTCCGCATACCACCCGGCTTTTCCGAAAGCCTCGGGCGGTTGAAGGGCGCCGTCCGCTCCGAGCCCCAGCGTCTCGAGCGGCGTGTCGACCCCGATGGCCGAAACCCGCAGCCGGGTGGGTGGCCCGGCGGCCAAGGTGGTGGTGGCGCCGAACGGATCTCCCGGCGGCCGGCCCGCGCTTCCTGAAATACGAGACTCCTCGGAATTCGCGGGATCAGCCGATCCGGCGGAACCGGGCACATCGGCGAGCACCGACGAAAGTCCGTCGTCTGCCTTCGGCGCCCGGTCACTGAGGGCGAGATATCCGCCGCCGGCGAGAACCGCGGCCACCGTCGCGGCGAGCGCGGGGAGGGCGAGTCGCGCTTTCGGCTTATTGAGTACGCGACGAGCAGCGCGCCCAACCGCAACCCCGGGAACCGATCCATTCGACGCGCTCCGACCGCCGCCGACGGGTTCTTCGGCCGCACTCCCCCATCGACCATCGCCGACCGGGCCAGTGAGGGGCCCAGCGAGATCGTCCACCCTTGGAGCGGCCCCCTTTGAAGCGGCCCCCTTCGGCGCAGCCACCTTCGGAGCAGCCACCTTCGGCGCGGCTGCCTTTGGCGCGGCTGCCTTTGGCGCGGACGCCCCCGGAGTAGCCGATCTCGGGGTAGCCGGCCTCGGAGTGGACGCCTTTGGAATGGCCGCCCGCAATGGCGGCGCCGCGACAAGCGGAACTGCCCCGCCCGATGAAGCGGCCGCAGCCGCCGCCCGAGCTCGGGCGCGGGCCAGCTCGGTCGACGTCGACGGCGGGTCCACCGAGGCACCCTTCGGGAAGATTTGCCGAGGAAGGGCCACGCCCGGCTTCGCAACGGCGGGAGCGGCGGAAGCGGCCGAGGCAGGCCGGGCAACGGCATGCCCGGCGGCAAAGGCCGAGGCAGGCCGGGCAACGGCATGCCCGGCGGCAAAGGCCGACGCGGGCCCTGCGACGGCAAGCGCGGCGGAAGGGGCCGAAGCGGGCCCGGCAACGGCAGGCGCGGCGGCAACGGCCGACGCGGGCCCTGCGACGGCGGGCGCGGGCGGCTGGGAGGCGGGCGCGGGCCCTGCGACGGCGGGCGCGGGCGGCTGGGAAGCGGACGCGGGCGGCTGGGAGGCGGCGGGCGTCTCGGGAGGCCGGGGGTGAGGCACGGAGAGCGCGCCGGGCACTGTGGCGAAAGCGCGGACGCCCTCCGGTTTGCCGACCTTTGCCGCGCCTCGATAGGCCGCGCCTTGTGGCAGATCGGGTGGCGAATCAGACGAAGCGGGCACATCGCCGATCGACCAGCTCGAATTGCCTGCGGGCGGAGGGCCGGCGGGGTGAGTGGTCGCTGGTGAGCCTGTGGGTTGTTGGTCGGGCGTCACCTCGTATACCTAAGAAAGACGGCGGCGGAGGACGGCCGTCAGTGTGCCGATGGCCAAGGCGGCGAAGCCGGCGGCCAGCAGAGCGCCCGGCAGTGGGGATCTCGGAGCCGTGCCGCCCTCGCCCGTGGCCACTCCGCCCAGCGGGACCGTGCCCTGACGTTCGGCGTCGACGTGGAGCTGGGGTTTCAGGCCGCCGTTCTGGTCGTCCAGGACTATCAGTGAATAGACGCTGCCCGCGCCGAGGGTGCACGGCAGTACGCTGGTGCGCCCGCCGCCGGTGGGGGCCACCCGTACGCTCCAACTGCCCGGTTTCACCTCTTTGTAGGCCGTTGTGGTGGCGAACTCGACGCCGTCGGCGATCTTTGTGCCGTTCTTGCCCGCCACGTCCAGGACCGGGGCCTTCACCGAGGCCTGGATGACGCGGACCTTCGACTTGCCGGCGTCGGGGAGCTGGAGGTCGTCCTTGATGATGCGCAGGCCCAGGTCGGCGAACCGGCCCACGCCGGCCACCGTGTAGGCGCCTCCGGTCTCGACGCCGACCTCGGTGGTGATCACCGGGTTTTCCGTCGCGGGGGCGCCGGCCTTGCGCATCGCGACCTGGTAGGTGCCGGTGGGCAGACGGAGATATTGCGACATGTCGCCGTACGCGACCGCTCTGAAGGTCTGCGGCGCGGTCGCTCCGGACTCCGATTTCAGGTAGACATCGACCGCCGGTGTGTCCGGCGAGAGGTGGGCGAGGCGGACATAACCGCTGGTGGGAGCGGCTATCGCGGGGGTGGCGCCGAGCACGGTCGTGGCCAGGACGGCCGCCGCGGCGGCGAGGCGCGCGAGTGGGGACACGGGGCCTCCTCTTCGACTGGCGTCCATATATATCCCCCGGCGGTGACCTACGCCATCGTCCGGCGCGTTTTTGTCGTACCCCCGAGGCAGCATGGACCCCGTGAAGAAAGTCCTGGAGCAGTTCGGGCCGGCCACGCGCGAGTGGTTCACGGCGGCTTTCGCCGCGCCCACCTCCGCCCAGGCCGGCGCGTGGCGGGCCGTCGGCGCCGGCCGCAATGCCCTCGTGGTCGCGCCGACCGGTTCCGGCAAGACGCTGGCCGCCTTCCTCTGGTCGCTCGACCGGCTGGCTCACGAGCCGGTGCCCGAGGATCCCCGGCGGCGCTGCCGGGTTCTCTACGTGAGCCCGCTCAAGGCGCTCGCGGTCGACGTCGAGCGCAACCTGCGCGCCCCGCTGACCGGCATCCGGCAGGCCTCGGGCCGGCTCGGCGTGCCGCCGCCCGACATCACCGTCGGCATGCGCACGGGCGACACCCCGGCCGACGAGCGCCGGCTGTTCCAGCGGACTCCCCCGGACATTCTCATCACCACCCCCGAGTCGCTGTTCCTGCTGCTCACCTCGGCCGCCCGCGACTCGCTGCGCGGCGTCGAGACCGTCATCATCGACGAGGTGCACGCGGTCGCCGCCACCAAGCGCGGCGCTCACCTGGCGCTCTCGCTCGAGCGGCTCGACGGGCTGCTCGAGCGGCCGGCGCAGCGTATCGGGCTGTCGGCCACGGTGCGGCCGATCGACGAGACCGCCCGGTTCCTGGGTGGCGCGCACGATGTCGAGATCGTCCAGCCGCCGGCCGCCAAGACCATCGAGGTCGCGGTCGAGGTGCCGGTCGAGGACATGACGCGCCTCGACGAGGTGCCCGACACCGATCTCGACGATCCCGGCGCCGGCCGCCACACGCCGTCCATCTGGCCCGCCGTCGAGGAGCGGGTGCTCGACCTCATCGAGGCCCACCGCTCGACGATCGTCTTCACCAACTCGCGGCGGGGCGCCGAGCGGCTCTGCGCCCGCATCAACGAGCTGGCCGCCGAGCGCGCCGGGGTCGAGCTCGTCGAGGCGAAACAGCCGCCGGCGCAAGTCATGGCCCAGGCCGGACAGGCCGGCGGTGCGCCGCCGGTGGTGGCCCGGGCCCACCACGGCAGCGTCTCGCGCGAGGAACGCAAGCAGATCGAGGAGGCCCTCAAATCGGGCGTGCTGCCCGCCGTGGTCGCCACGTCCAGCCTCGAGCTCGGCATCGACATGGGCGCGGTCGACCTGGTCGTGCAGATCGAGGCGCCGCCGTCGGTCGCCGCCGGCCTCCAGCGCATCGGCCGCGCCGGCCACCAGGTCGGCGCCGTCTCGCGCGGCGTCGTGTTCCCCAAGCACCGGGGCGACCTGGTGTCGTGCGCGGTCGTGGCCGACCGGATGAGCGCCGGCGCCATCGAGGAACTGCGCTACCCGCGCAACCCGCTCGACGTGCTGGCCCAGCAGATCGTCGCCATGGTCGCGCTCGACGCGTGGCAGGTCGACGACCTCGCGGCGCTGATCCGGCGGGCCGCGCCGTTCGCCGAGCTGCCCGACTCGGCTCTGCACGCCGTGCTCGACATGCTCTCGGGGCGCTATCCGTCGACCGCCTTCGCCGAGCTGCGCCCGCGCCTGGTCTGGGACCGCGGCACCGACGAGCTGACCGGCCGTCCCGGCGCTCAGCGCCTCGCCGTGACCAGCGGCGGCACCATTCCCGACCGGGGCATGTTCGGCGTCTTCCTGGCCGGCTCCGAGCGGGCCTCGCGGGTCGGCGAGCTCGACGAGGAGATGGTGTACGAGTCGCGGGTCGGCGACGTCTTCCTGCTCGGCTCCACCTCGTGGCGTATCGAGGACATCACCCCCGACCGGGTGCTGGTCTCCCCCGCGCCGGGCGCGCCGGCCCGGATGCCGTTCTGGAAGGGCGACTCGCCCGGCCGGCCGATCGAGCTGGGCCGGGCCATCGGGGCCCAGCTGCGCACGCTGACCCGGGCCGACGACGACAAGGCGACCGCCACCCTGCGGGAGACCGGTCTCGACGAGTGGGCGGCCAACAACCTGCTGGCCTACCTCCGTGAGCAGCGGGAGGCCACCCGGAACCTGCCCGACGACCGCACCGTCGTGGTCGAGCGCTTCCGCGACGAGCTCGGCGACTGGCGGATGACGGTCCACTGTGTGCTCGGCGCCAAGGTCAACGCCCCGTGGGCGCTGGCCATCGCCCGGCGGCTGAGTGAGCGGTACGGGGTGGACGGCGCCGTCATGCCGTCCGACGACGGCATCGTGGTGCGGCTGCCCGACACCGCCGAGGAGCCGCCCGGCGCCGATCTGGTGGCGTTCGACCCCGAGGAGATCGCCCAGCTCGTCGAGGAGTCCGTGGGCACGTCGGCGCTGTTCGCCTCCCGTTTCCGTGAGTGCGCGGCCCGGTCGCTGCTGCTGCCCCGGCGCGACCCGCGCCGCCGGCAGCCCTTGTGGCAGCAGCGGCAGCGCTCGGCCCAGCTGCTCGACGTGGCCCGCGAGTTCGCCGACTTCCCGGTGACGCTCGAGGCCGCCCGCGAGTGCCTTCAGGACGTCTTCGACGTGCCCGGCCTGGTCGGCCTGATGCGCGAGGTGGCCGGGCGCAAGGTCCGGCTCGTCGAGGTCGAGACTCCGCGGCCCTCGCCCTTCGCACGGTCGCTGCTCTTCGGATATGTGGGCGCTTTCCTGTACGAGGGTGACGCGCCCCTGGCCGAGCGGCGGGCGGCCGCTCTCGCGCTCGACTCGACTCTGCTCGGTGAACTGCTCGGCCGGGTCGACCTGCGCGAGCTGCTCGATCCCGAGGTGGTCGGCGAGACCGAGGCGCAGCTGCAGTGGATGACCAGCCAGCGGCAGCCGCGCGACGCCGAGGACGCGGCCGAGCTGCTCCGGCTGCTCGGCGACCTCTCACCGGCCGAGCTGGCCATGCGTGGCGTCGAGGAGTCCTGGCTGTCGACTTTGGAGTCGGCCCGCCGGGCGATCCGGGTCCGGATCGCGGGCGAGGAGCGCTGGATCGGCATCGACGACGCCGGGCGCTACCGCGACGCGCTCGGTGTGGCGCTGCCCGTCGGCCTGCCCGAGGCCTATCTGGCGTCGGTCGCCGACCCGCTCGGCGACCTGGTCGCGCGGTACGCGCGCACGCACGGGCCGTTCGCCGCGGCGACGTGCGCGGCCCGGTTCGGGCTGGGTGTCTTCGTGGTCGAGCAGGCGCTGAAAAGGCTGAGCGCCACCGGCCGGGTCTCTTCGGGCGAGTTCTCCCCCGGCGGCGCCGGCACCGAGTGGTGCGACGCCGAGGTGCTGCGCATGCTGCGGCGGCGGTCGCTGGCCGCGCTGCGCCGCGAGATCGAGCCGGTGCCGCCCCGGGTGCTGGCCGCCTTCCTGCCGCGCTGGCATCAGATCGGCGGCAACGCCCGCGGCATCGACGCGCTGGCCGCGTCGATCGAGCAGTTACAGGGTGTCGCCGTGCCGGCCTCGGCGTGGGAGCGGCTGGTCCTGCCGGCGCGGGTCACCGACTACGCCCCGCCGCAGCTCGACGAGCTGTGCGCGAGCGGCGAGGTGCTCTGGGCCGGGTCCGGCTCGATCGGCGGCCACGACGGCTGGGTCTCGCTGGTCTACGCCGACAGCGCCCCGCTCCTGCTGCCTCCGGCCGACGAGGAGCTCGCGCTCACTCCGCTGCACCAGGAGGTGCTGGAGGCGCTGGGTGACGGCCAGGCGTTGTTCTTCCGGTCTCTTTCCGACCGCGTACGGTCCACGGACGACCAGGCGCTGGCCTCAGCCGTCTGGGATCTCGTGTGGGCCGGGCAGCTCACCAACGACACGCTCGCCCCGTTGCGCGCGCTGCTCGGCGGCAGCGGCGCCCACAAGGCCAAGGCGGCGCCGGCCCGTACGCGCTACCGGCGGCCCGGCCGCCCGTCGATGCCCGCGCGGGGCGGCCCGCCGAACATGGCCGGCCGCTGGTCCCGGCTGCCCGACCGCGACCTCGACCCGACCCGGCGCGCGGCCGCCCTGGCCGACCTGCTGCTCGAGCGGCACGGGGTGGTCACCCGGGGAGCGGTCATGGCCGAGGGCGTGACCGGCGGGTTCGCCGCGGTCTACCCGGTGCTGGGCGCCCTCGAGGAGCGCGGCGCGGCCCGCCGCGGCTATTTCGTCGAGGGTCTGGGCGCGGCCCAGTTCGCCGTGCCGGGCGCGGTCGACCGGCTGCGGGCCCTGGCCGAGCCGGCCGAGCTGGCCAAGCGCACCGGCCCGGCCGCCCTGGTGCTGGCCGCGACCGACCCTGCCAACCCCTATGGCGCCGCCCTCCCCTGGCCCGAGCGCGTGGTCGACAGCGGCGACGGCGAGCCGGGGGCCAAGGCCGGCCACCGTCCCGGCCGCAAGGCGGGCGCCCTGGCCGTGCTGGTCGGCGGGGAACTGGTGCTCTATGTCGAACGCGGCGGCCGCACCCTGCTGTCGTTCGTGGACGATCCCGAACTGCTCGTCGCGGCCGGTCAGTCGCTGGCCGCCTCGGTGCGCTCGGGCGCCCTGGGCGTGATGTCAGTGGAGCGGGCCGACGGCGAGTCGGTGCACTCCTCCCCGCTGCGGGACGCATTGACCGCCGCCGGTTTCCGCGCCACGCCCAGGGGGTTGCGTTTGCGCGGATAGCTTCGTATGCGCGCTTTACGAGGTGGGACAACGCGAACAGGGACCGCCGGTTAGCGTCGATGGGCATGTTAGGAAACCTGATGGCGGCGCTGGCATTGACCGCGCCGGTCACTGGCACGCCAGTGACACAAGCAGCGCTCGCGGAGCCCGCTCCGGCGAACGTGACGGTGGCGTGGGCCTCGCCCACCCACGAAAAGGTGGTCATCACCTGGGACGAGACGGGTGACGTCCGCAACCGGATCGAGACGGTGAACGCTGACGGATCACCGGCGAACTACCCGCTGTTCGCCGAGGCCGGTCAGCCCAACCGGATCGAAGTGGACAAGTTCTCGGTGGCCGCCGGCACCGGCGGCGACGTGCGGATCGCCGTGACGGTGACCGGCCCGGCCAGCGGTCCGCTCAGCGATCCCGGGCTGTCGCCGGTCTTCGACACCGACATGCCGCCGGCGCCGGTGCTCACGAGCGTGGAGCCGCTCGCCGACGGCACGATCAGGGTCAACTGGACGCCGGGCCAGGCCCGGGCGGACGTCACCCCGGGCGACCCGCTCGACGTGCCGGCCGTGAACCCGCCGCTGTTCGTGCCGGTCGAGCTCTTCACCGACCCGCGTGAGCTGTCCGAGCCGTCCAGCGCGACGTCCTTCGTGTTCACGGGGCCGGCCAGTGCGATCACCGCTGTCGGCGTGCACACCGTGAACGAGTGGACCGTCAACGGCTACCTCGGCTGGCGGGCGACCGTGAGCTACGGCGAGGTGGCCGGCACCCGCGTCACCGCCACCATTCCGAGGACCGCACCGGCGGGCAAGAAGCTGACAGTGACCGGCAAGGCGATCATGATCCGGTCCTTCTGCGACAGCGGACTGCGGTGCCAGACCTATGAGTACGACGACAGCGGACGGTCGCTGAGTCTCGAGTACCGCACCGGCGCGGGGGCGGCGTGGCGGACCGTGGCGACCACCAAGGCCGGCGCCGACGGCAAGTACACGGTGAGCACGACCTTCCCCGGCATCGGGGAATACCGCGTGACCGCCCCGGTGGTCGTCGGCAACGGCGACAAGCTCGCCCAGGCGCCCTTCACCACGGCCGCCAGCAGGGTTCGGCCCGGCGCGTAGCCGGGGAAACCATCCATCGCTGCCCCGCACATCGTGCGGGGCGGCCGCACTTCGGGCGATTTGTGCGGCGGGGCAGCGACACCGACCGTCGATCGTTATCGTCTGCTGCCGTGCTAGGAAACCTGATCGCGGCAGTCGCGTTGGCCACGCCAGTCGTCGGCGCGCCGGTAACGCTGAAGGCGCCGGCCGAGCCCACTCCGTCGAACGTCACTCTGGCGTGGACCTCGCCCGCACACACCGAGTTCGCCGTCACCTGGGAGGAGGCCGGGGACGTCCGTAACCAGGTCGCCGTGACCCCGGCGGGCGCCCCGAACACTCTCGGCACCAAGAAAATCGTCGAGGCCGGTCAGCCCAACCGGCTTGTGGTCGAGGTGCGGGACCCCTTCAACGGCCTCGCCGAGGGGAAAGCCTATGCCTTCGCGGTGTCGGCGGTCGACGCGTCCGGCGCGGTCATCAGCGAGACCGCCTACTCGCCGGTGTTCGACACGGACGGGCCGCCGACGCCGGTCATCACGGCTGTGACGCCAGGCGCGGACGGCAAGATCGAACTCAGCTGGACGCCGGGCAGGACCGCGGCGGACACCACTCCGGGCGATCCGCTTGATGTGCCCGCCGAGACCCCGCCGCGATTCGACCCGCTCGTGCTGGACGGCGGCGATCCGCGGAGCGTGGCCGAGGCCGGCACGGCGACTTCTTATGTGTATGCCGGGCCGATCACGTCGATCTACAGCGTCGGGGTGCACGCCATCAACGAATGGTCGTTCCCCGATACACAGGCCTACTGGCCACCGAACTCGAGTTACGCCAAAGCGGCTGACTCGCACGTCGCCGCGACCGTGCCCAAGACCGTCACGGCGGGCGGCAAGCTGACCGTCACCGGCACGGCGACCGCGGCACAACTTTTCTGCGACAGCGGATTGCGCTGCTGGGTCGGCAAGCGGGGCGACGAGGGCAGGTCGCTGCGCCTGGAATCCCGCACCGGCGCCGATGCGACCTGGCAGCTCGTGACGACGGCAAAGGCCGGCAAAGACGGCAAGTTCACCTTCAGCGTGGACTTCCCCGGCACGCGCGATTACCGCGTGGTCGCGCCCGTGATCGTCGGCAACAGTGACAAACTCGCACAGGCCCCGTTCGCCACCGCGGCGACCACGGTGACCGGCCCGGGTTCCGGCACCGGTGGCCAGCCCGGCGGAGAGCCCACCGAGGAACCCGGCGAACAGCCCGGCACCGGCGGCACCGGCGGTGGCGGCAGCCTTCCCATCACCGGCACGCCCGTTGTCTGGATCTCCGTGGCCGGCGGCCTGCTCCTCATCCTCGGCGCGGCGTTCTTCGTCTCCGGGCGCCTAAGGCGCCGCACGACCTTCACCGCCGAGTAGACGACGTATCACCGAACGGCCCCCGCCGTTCGCCTTCGCGGCGGGGGCCGTCGCGAAGGCGAATGGCAGGGGCCGTTCGCAACCGGGTCGAGGTGGTGGAGGCGGACGGCGCGCTCCTCGCCCTGGCCGGCCGGGGTCGAGACGGGCGTTTGTGCTCTCCGCGGAACAGGGCGGCGGGCTGTGAGCGGGGCCACTAAGGTCTGCGGCCATGTTGGGGAACTTCGTTGCCGCACTAGCGCTGGCCGGGCCGGTCGTCGGACTGCCCACGGCGCTCAAAGCGCCGGCGGAACCCGCTCCGACGAATGTGACCGTGGCGTGGGCGTCGAGTGCTCATGACGCCGTCGTGGTCACCTGGGACGAGACGGGGGACGTCCGCAACCGGGTCGAGCTTGTCAATCCGGACGGGTCACCTTCAGGGGTGGCGTGGCTGACCATCGAGGCCGGTCAGCCCAATCAGAGCGCGCTGCCGGGCTTCGGCGGCGTCTACAACAGTGATCTTCGGGTCGCGGTGTCGGTGGTGGACGCGGACGACGAGGTCGTCAGCGATCCCGGGCTGTCGCCGGTCTTCGACACGAACGGGCCGCCGCAGCCGGTCATCGAGACGGTCGTGCCCCGCGAGGACGGCACGGTCGCGTTCAGCTGGCGGTCGGGCGATCTGGTGGACACGACGCCGAGCGATCCGCTCGACGTGCCGGCCGAGAGCCCGGCGCGGTTCGTTCCGCTCGCGTCGTACTCGAACTTCAACGACTACGAGCAGTTGGTCCCGGCGCCGGTCGCCGTGACGTCGTTCGTGGTGCCCCAGCGGGACAAGCCGTACAACGTCGGCGTGCGCACGGCGCCGAACGAGTGGACGTTCAACGGCGTCTCGGCGCCGGTGAACGGCACCAAGGTCACGGCCACGATCCCGAAGAAGGTCACGACCGGCGCCAAGCTGACGGTGACGGGCAAGGTGGTCTACCTGACGCGGGCCTGCGATCCCGGCCCGTGCTGGTCGATCGAGAATGACGACGCCGGGCGGCTGCTCCGCCTCCAGGCGCGCGCGAACGCGAGCGCGGCCTGGCAGACGGTGGCCACCACCCGGGCCCGGGCCGACGGCAAGTTCACGGTCAGCGTGAAATCGCCCGGCACCCGTGACTACCGGGTGGTCGCGCCCGCGGTCGAGCGCGCGGCGAACCGGGACGCCAAGGCCTACTTCGCCACCCCGGCGACGACCACCAAGGCGACCCCGCCCGCGACCGGCGGCGGCACCGAGCCCGAGCCCGGAACCGGGACCGGGACCGGCGGCGACGCGGGCGGGACCGGCGGTGGCGGCGGCGGCCTGCCGATCACCGGCGCTCCGATCGCCGGAATCACTCTCCTGGGCGGCCTGCTCGTCGTCCTCGGCGCGGCCCTGCTGCGTCTCGGCCGCCGTCGCCACGGGCGCGCGTCCCTCATCGGATAGCCCGCTGAAGGCCGGCCCCGAAAAAATTGGGGCCGGCCTTTCGTGGAACGGGACAGCAAAATGTGACGTGAACCACTAGCCTTCGGCCATGTTGGCGAACTTGGTTGCCGCGCTCGCTCTGGCCGGGCCGTCCGCGCTGCTGGCGCCGGTGGAAGCCGCTCCCACGAAGGTCACCGTGGCCTGGGCATCGGACGCCCATGACGCCGTGGTGGTCACCTGGGACGAGACCGGGGATGTCCGCAACCGGGTCGAACTGGTGAACCCGGACGGGTCGCCCTCCGGGGTGGCCCCGCTGACCGTGGAGGCGGGTCAGCCCAATCGCAGTCCGTTGCCGGGCTTCGGCGCGATCTACAACTTCGACCTCCAGGTCGCCGTGTCAGTGGTCGACGAGAACGACCAGGTCGTCAGCGAGCGCGGGTTGTCGCCGGTCTTCGACACGAACGGGCCGCCGCAGCCGGTCATCGAGACGGTCGTGCCCCGCGAGAACGGCACTGTCGCGTTCAGCTGGCGGCCGGGCGAGGCGGCGGACACGACGCCCGGCGATCCGCTCGACGTGCCGGCCGCGACGCCGGTGCGGTTCACGCCGTTCGTCGCGTCCTCGACCGTCAACGACGTCGAGGCGCTGACCCCGGCGCCCGTCGCCGTGACGTCGTTCGTGGTGCCCGACCGGCCGAAACCGCTCCGGGTGGGCGTGCGCACCACGCCGAACGAGTGGACGTTCAACGGCGAGTCGGCGCCGGTCGACGGCACCCGCGTCACGGCCACGATCCCGAAGAAGGCCACCATCGGCGGCAAGGTGACCGTGACCGGTAAGGCGGTCCACCTGACCCGGGTCTGCGATCCGGGTGTGTGCGGGGCCGAGGAGCACGAGGACGCCGGGCGGCTGCTCCGCCTGCAGGAACGCCCGAACGACAGGGTGGCCTGGCGGACGGTGGCCTCGACGCGGGCCGGCGCCGACGGCGCGTTCCGGTTCAGCGTGAAATCGCCCGGTACCCGGGACTACCGGGTTGTCGCTCCCCCGGTCACGCGCGCGGCGGACCGGGAGGCCAAGGCCTACTTCGCCACCCCGGCCACGACGACGAAGGCCAAGCCGCCCGCGGCCGGCGGTGGGGGCTACAACGAGCCCGAGCCCGAGCCCGGCACCGGAGGTGGGACGGGTGGCGGCGAGGGTGGCCTCCCGATCACCGGGGCGCCCGTCGCCGGGATCGCTCTCACGGGCGGGCTGCTGGTCGCCCTCGGCGCCGCCTTCCTGCGCCTCGGCCGTCGCCGGACGCCCATCGCCGGATAAGCGGCCGAAGGCCGGCCCCGTGTACGAGGCCGGCCCTGGAAGGTCCCACAGCCGCCCCGCGTGCGAAGCCGGCCTCGAAGGTCCCCACGGCCGCCCCTGGCCCGGGGCCGGCTGGAACGGTCAGAGCTGCGGGGCCACCGCGGAGGCGACCAGCTCGACGTGGTCGAGGTCGCTCAGGTCGAGCGCCTGGAGGAACAGGCGGGAAGCGCCCGCGGCCTCGTAGCGCTTGATGGTCTCGACGACCTCGTCCGGTGTGCCGACGATGCCGCCGTTCTCGCGCATCTCCGACACCTCGCGGCCGATCGCGGCGGCGCGGCGGCTGACCTCGGCGTCGTCGCGGCCCACGCAGAGCACGGCGGCGGCCGAGAAGACCGGCGGAGTCGCCCGGCCGATCTCCGCGCTTGCCGCACGGACACGCTCGTACACCGGGGGAATGTCCTCGATCTTGGAGAACGGGACGTTGAACTCGTCGGCGAAGCGGGCCGCCAGCGCGGGCGTGCGCTTCTTGCCGTGGCCGCCGATAATGACCGGCGGGCGCGGCGACTGCACCGGCTTCGGCAGGCCCGGCGAGTCCGAGATCTGGTAGTGCTTGCCGTCGAAGTCGAACGTCTGGCCGGCCGGCGTCGCCCACAGGCCGGTGATGATCTCGAGCTGCTCCTCGAGACGGTCGAAACGCTCACCCACGGGCGGGAACGGGATCCCGTACGCCTTGTGCTCGGCCTCGAACCAGCCGCCGCCCAGCCCGAACTCGATGCGGCCGCCGCTCATCGCGTCGGCCTGCGCCACCGCGATGGCCAGCGGGCCCGGCAGCCGGAACGTCGCCGACGTGACCAGCGTGCCGAGGCGGATGGTGGACGTCTGCACCGCCAGTGCGGCCAGCGTCAGCCAGGCGTCGGTCGGGCCGGGCAGGCCGTCGCCGCCCATGGTGAGGAAGTGATCGGAGCGGAAGAAGCCGTCGAAGCCGCTCGCCTCGGCGGTTTGCGCGACCTTCCGAAGATCGTCGTAGCTTGCCCCCTGCTGGGGCTCGGTGAAGATCACGAGACGCATGAATCCAACCCTGCCAGATCCACCAACGATCCGTGCCGGGGCAGTAACGTTTCCCACCATGGCCGGGTATGGATGGATCAGCTTCACCACCGACTACGGGACGTTCGACGGCTTCGTCGCGGCGTGTCACGGATCGATCGCGCGCATCGCCCCCGACGTGCGCGTCATCGACGTGACTCACCATGTGCCGCCGGCCGACGTGGCCCGCGGAGCCGCCGTGCTCGCGCAGACCGCGCCCCATCTGCCGCCGAGCGTGCACCTCGCCGTGGTCGACCCCGGCGTCGGCACGGCCCGGCGCGGCGTCGCCATCGGCACGCCGAACGGCGCCCTGGTCGGACCCGACAACGGCCTGCTGATCTGGGCGGCCGAGGCCCTCGGGGGCGTCGAGTCGGCGTACGAGCTGACCAACAAGGACTGGTTCCTCGGCGACGTGTCCCGCACCTTCCACGGCCGTGATCTCTTCTCCCCGGCCGCGGCCCGGATCGCCGCCGGCGCGTCCCTCGCCGACGCCGGCGCGGCGGTCGACCCGGGCAGCCTGATCCGGCTGCCCGCCCCGGTCGTGACCGTCGGCGACGGCTGGCTCGAGGCCGAGGTGATGACGGTCGACCGTTTCGGCAACGTGCAGTTGGCGGCGGACGGCGAGACGCTGCGCGGCCTCAGCGCCGACCTGGTCGTCAACGGCACGGTCACCGCGCGCCGGGGCGCCACGTTCGCCGACGTCGGCCAGGGCGATCTGCTGGTCTTCGAAGACTCGGCGGGCCGGGTGGCGATCGCCGTGAACAACGGGCGCGCCGTGGTCGTGCTGTCGGTGCGGCCGGGCGACATCGTCCGGCTGGCCGCGCGTCAGCCCTGACGGACGCGGTCGCGGGCTTTCGCGTACGTCCTCCGGCCGCCCAGCCTCCACATCAGGCGGGCCGCCAGGGGAAGCTCGGCCATGAAGCGCCGCTCCTCCTCGGCGGTGGCCTCCTCCAGCAGGGCGCCCAGGAAGATCAGCGCCATCTTGCCCTTCGGCAGCACCTCACGGCCGCGTTCGCCCACCGCGGCCCACTCGGCCGGGGTCAGATGCTCCTTGATGATCGGCAGGATCTCCCGCTCCTCGTCGGTGAGGTGCTCGTCCAGCGCCACCGACGCCTCCGCGATCACGTCGGCCAGCTCGTCCCGGTCGGCCACCCCGGCCGACGACCGCCAGCTCGGCAGGATCTTCTCGATGCGGGCGAGCGGCTCGTGCAGGCGCTCGTGCTGCGCCTCCATCCGGTTGATCAGGTCGGTATGCATGGCGGCCCGGGTCAGCAGCAGCGGCCACACCAGCTCGTCCTCGGTGGTGTGATGGTGGTGCAGCCCGAGGGCCACACTGGCCAGATGTTCGGCCAGGACCTCGGCCCGCGCGGTGTCGCCCGGGGCCACCGCGCGCACGAGGCCGGGCAGCAGCCGGAACTCGCGCCGGAAGACGCGGTGGACCACGATCATGTCCCAGGTGTCGGTCTTGGTAACAGTCATGACCGTACGGTCCCAAGGTCGCCTTGCAGACTGCTTGCAAGCGGTTTGCACCCTACGATCGCCGCGTGCTGATCGCCCATGTGCTCGGATCCACCGAGGTCGAGGTGGACGGTTCGCGGGCCGATCTGGGCGGCCGGCTGCCGCGCCGCCTGGTCACCGCCCTGGTCGCGGCGGAGGGCCGCCCGATGTCGGCGGGCGCGCTGACCGAGGCGGTCTGGGGCGACGAGCCGCCGCCGAGCCCGGTCGCGTCGTTGCAGGCGTACGTGTCGAGATTGCGGCGGGCGCTGGGCAACGCTCTGCAGCGCTCGGGCGACGGTTACCGGCTGGCGGTGGACGACACGGACGCGGCCCGCTTCGCGGCCGAGGTGTCGCGGGCCCTTTCGCTGCTGCGGGAGGACCGGCCGGCCGAGGCGCTGCGCGCCTTCGACTCGGCTCTGGCGAGGTGGCGCGGCGAGGCGTTCGCCGATCTCATTGAGACGTACGCCCGGACGCGCCTCGACGAGCAGAGATCCGTGGCCGTGGAGGAGCGTCTGGCCGCCCGCCTGGCCACCGGCGACGCGCCCACCGCGGCCGGCGAGCTGGAGGCGGCGGTCCGCGCCGAGCCGTACCGGGAACGCCGCTGGGAGTTGCTGATCCTCGCCCTGTACCGAAGCGGACGCCAGGCCGACGCGCTGGCCGCCCTGCGCCGCGTCCGCGCTCGTTTGGCCGACGAGCTGGGCATCGATCCGGGCCCGGCTCTGCAAAGTCTGGAGCGCCGCTTGCTGGCCCAGGACCCCGGCCTGCTTCTCCCGGCTCGTCCGGCCCCGCCTCCCGACAGTCCCGGCCACCCGCTTCCCGACAGTTCCGGCCACCCGCTTCCCGACAGTTCCGGCCACCCACCGCCCGCCGGCCCCAGCCAGCCACCCGCCGGTCGCGGCTCGCCAGCCGGCACACCGCCCGGCAATCCTGGCCTGCCGTCCCGCAGTCCCGGCTGGCCACCCGGCCTGCCGCCGGGCGGTCAGGGCAGGATCATGCGGCCGCTCTCCCATTTCATCGGCCGACAAGAAGAGCTGACCGCGCTGGCCTCCCAGGACGGCCGCCTGGTGACGCTGGTCGGGCCGGGCGGCGCCGGCAAGACGCGCCTGGCGATCGAGTTCGCCGCCGGGAGCAACCCGTGGTTCGCCCGCCTCGCCGACGTCACCGACCCCGCCCTGGTCCCGTCCGTCGTGGCGGCCGCCCTCGGCGTTCGCGGAGCAACCGTCGACGCCTTGAGCGCCCGGACGACAGCGACCGACCCTGCGAACGGCCGGGGAGAAGCAGGCACCGCCGCGGACGCCCACGGAACGACGATCGACGCCGCGGGTGCGCGGACAGAAGCAGGTACTGCCGCGGACGCCCACGGAACGACGATCGACGCCGCGGGTGCGCGGACAGAAGCAGGCACCGCCGCGGACGCGCGGGGAACGGGTGCCCGGCGGACGGTCGTCGACGCTGTGGCTCGTGCGCTCGGGGAGCAAGCCGGGCTGCTGGTTCTCGACAACTGCGAGCATGTCGTGGCGGCCGCGGCCGATCTCGTGGTCGAGCTGCTGGGCCGCTGTCCGGGGCTGCGCGTGCTCGCCACCAGCCGGGAGCCCCTGGGCGTGGACGGGGAGCGGCTGCTGCCCGTCGCGCCTCTTCCGGAGGCCGACGCGGTCGCGCTTCTCGCCGATCGCATCACGGCCGTGCGGCCCGGGTGGCGGCCCGGGCCGGACGACGGTGTGACGCTGGCCGGGCTCGCGGCGGCGCTGGACGGGATTCCCCTGGCGCTGGAGCTCGCGGCGGCCCGGGCCCGTGTGCTCGGGCTCGGTGAGCTGCTCGACATGCTGCGGGATCGTTTTCCGGCGCTCGGGCCGGTGCCGCGCGGGGCCCTCGCCCCGCACGTGACGCTGGAGGCCGCCGTGGCCTGGAGCGTCGACCTGCTCTCCGAGCACGACCGGGCGGTGCTGTTGCGGCTGTGGCCGTTCGAGGGTGGCTTTCCGCTGTCGGCCGTCGAGGACGATCTGGACGCCCTCTCGGCCCTGGTCACCCGTTCGGTGGTCGTGGCCGACACGACTGTCACGCCGGCCCGCTACCGGCTTCTGGAGATTCTCCGGGCGTACTGCCGAAGTCGTGACCCGAACCCGGCGGCGAGCCGGGAAGCGCACGCCGCGTGGGTCCGTGCCTTCGCCGAGCGGGTGGCGCCGGAGCTGCGGGGCGAGCATTCGGCGCACGCCATCCGGCTGCTCAACCGTGAGCTGGCCAACCTGCGCGCGGGCATCGTGCACGATCTGGCCGTCGCCCCGCACGCCGCGCTGCGGACGGCCGGGCTGCTGGAGTGGTTCTGGTTCCGGGGCGGGCTGGTGGCCGAGGGCGGGCGGCTGCTGCGGGCGGCCCTCGACGGAGCGCCGGACGCGCCGCCGAACGACCGGGCCCGGGCCTGGGCGTCGCTGGCCACGCTGATCTTCATGACCGGCGAGGAGGCCACGGCGATCGACGCGCTGGGCCAGGCGATCGGCGCCCTGGGGCCGTCGCCCGATCAGGAGGGCTGGGCGGTACGGGGTCAGCTGCACTACTACGAGTCTTTGCTGCTCACGGCGCTCGGGCGCTACGACGAGGCCGCCGAGCAGGGCCGCCGGGCCATGGTCGTGGGCCGGCGCATCGGCCAGGAACGGCTGGTCGCGGCGGGCACCATGACGCTCGGCTGGGCCCAGGCCGCCGCCGGACGGGACGAGGAGGGCCGCCGGACCCTCGCCGAGGCCATCCGCCGGGCGACCGCCATCGGCCAGCGCTGGACCACCGCGATGAGCGAGATGCTGCTGGGCCGCGCCCTGCTGCTGCCGTCGCTGCCGGCCGATCCGGAGGAGGCGCTGGGCGCGCTGGGCCGGGCGGTGGACCTCTTCGTGGCCGAGGACGACGTCGGCAACGTGCTGGCCTGCCTCTTCAGCGGGGCTCAGGCGCTGCTCGCGGCCGGGCGGCGGGAGGAGGGCGTGCTGCTGGCCGTGAGCGTCGAGCGCCACGCGGCCCGGCGCGGGATCTTCCCGGGCGCGGCCGACCCGGCCGGGTCGGCCGTGCTCGCCCGGGAGCTGGCCGGCGCCGACACGAGCGGCATCGCGCCGCTGGACGAGGCCGAGATGATCGCGATGCTGCGGCCGGGACGCGCCGTCCGCGGGCGGACGGCAAATCCGCGGGCGGCCGGCAAAAGGGCATGAACGATCGCGAGCGGGGCAGGATTGAGGCATGCCCGAAGGCGACACCGTCTGGAACACCGCGCGGGTCATCGAGCGCGCGATCGCCGGCGAGGTGCTGACCGGCTCCGACTTCCGCGTGCCCCAGCTCGCCACCACCGATCTGAGCGGCTGGACCGTGGCCGAGTCGGCCAGCCGCGGCAAGCACCTTCTGCTCCGCCTGACCCGTGACGGCGACCGGCCGCTCACCCTGCACTCGCACCTGCGCATGGACGGCGCCTGGCGTGCGTACAAGCCGGGGGAACGCTGGACCGGACGCCCGGCGCACCTGATCCGCGTGGTTCTGAAGACCGCCCGCGCCGTCGCCGTGGGATATCACCTGCACGAGGTCGCTCTGTGGCCCACGGCCGACGAGGAACGGCAGCTCGGCCACCTCGGGCCCGACCTGCTGGGCGCCGACTGGGACGAGGCCGAGGCGGTACGCCGCATCGCCGCCCACCCGGGGACGACCATCGCCGAGGCGCTGCTCGACCAGCGGAACCTGGCCGGTGTCGGGAACCTCTACAAGGCCGAGACGCTCTTCCTGCGGCGGCTGTGGCCGTGGACGCCCGTCTCCGAGGTCGACGACCTGGGCGGGACCGTGGCGCTGGCCCAGAAGCTGGTCGCCTCGAACCGGGGGCGCTGGACGCAGACCACCACCGGCTCGCTGCGGCGCGGCGAGACCAGTTTCGTCTACGGGCGGCGGGCTCAGCCGTGCCGGCGGTGCGGCGCCGCCATTCAGAAGGACGAGAAGGGCGAGCGGATCACTTACTGGTGCCCGCGCTGCCAAAAGAAGTCGGGCGCTTGAGCTCGGACAGGCCCTCGGCCAGGCCGCGGAGGCGGTCGGTGGCGTCGATCAGCGACGTGAACGCCGGGTGGGACCCCTCGGTGACCGGGTGGCCGTCCTCGGCGACGTAGGCCGCGGCGGCCGCGACCATCCGCTCGTACGCGTCGACGCCCTCGGTGAACTGCTGGGCCAGCGACGCGTGGGACTCCTCGAGGCTCGCCCGCTGGGCGGCCGGGCTCAGCGGCAGCGCCCGTTCGACGCTGGCCACCCGCTGGCCCAGGTCGCGCAGCCACTGCTCGGAGACCGCGGCCTCGAGCACGGCGCCCTCGCCGGGTCCGGTGAGCCGGCCGGACAGACCGGAGAGTGTGGACGACGCGCGGTCGAGCCTGTCCCAGGCCTGGGTGATCGCCGAGCCGCGCAGCGCATAGCGGTTCTTCTGCCGGCGGACCTCGTGCAGGACCGTGCGGCCGGCCGGGAAACGCTCGATCGCGGCCGCGAACCGCTGACCGGACAGCGCCGGGTCGGGCGGGGGCGGCGCCGGCGTGGCGGCCAGCTCACGGTGGTCGCTCCACCGCCACCAGGCCAGGGCGACCGACCCGCCGGCCGCGCCGGCCCAGATGGCGTCGGCGACACCGATGCCGGAATAAGGGGTGAGGACGGCGGTGGCCGCGGCGAGGCCGCCACCGAGCACGCTCCAGCGGCGCGCCGAGTTACGAAGTCGCTTGAGCCGGCGGAAGTACTTGCTCCGCTCGTCCACCGTCGTCCTCCCCTGCTGCCTTAACCGGCGGCGGTCGTGTCCCCGCGCTTCTGGTTCATGCTGGCCCGGATCTCGTCGAGACGGGCGACGCTGGCCGGGTCGGACGCCGGCTGAGCGGCCTGCTCGACCGCCGGCTGCGAACCCGCGCCGGCGAGCTTGTCGCCCGCCATGCTGGCCCGGATCTGCTCGAGCCGGGACGAGCCGGCCATGTCGAGGCTGCTCTTCTGCACCTCGAGCATGCGGCCCTCGACCGAGTTCGACGCCAGCTCGGCGCGGCCCATGGCGTCCGCGTACCGGCGCTCGATCTTGTCGCGGACCTCGTCGAGCGACGGCGTGTTGCCGGGCGCGGCCAGCGACGACATCGACTCGAGCGACTTGGCCACGGTCTCCTGCATCTTGGCCTGCTCGAGCTGGCTGAGCAGCCGGGAACGCTCGCCGATGCGCTGCTGGAGCACCATCGCGTTGTTCTCGACCGCCTTGCGCGCCTGACCGGCCGCCGACAGCGCCTGGTCGTGCAGGGTCTTCAGGTCCTCCATCGACTGCTCGCCCGAGACCAGCTGGGTGGCGAGCGTCTGCGCGGTGGACTCGTATTTCTGGGCCTCGGCCTCGTCGCCGCCGGCCCGGGCACGGTCGGCCAGAACCAGCGCCTGCCGCGCCATGCCCTGAAGCTTCTCGACCTCACCCATCTGGCGGGACAGCTTCATCTCCAGCTGGCGCTGGTTGCCGATCACCGCCGCGGCCTGCTGAACAAGGGCCTGGTGTTGGCGCTGCGCGTCCTCGATGGCCTGCTGGATCTGGACCTTCGGATCGGCGTATTCGTCGATCTTCGCGCCGAAGAGCGCCATCATGTAACGCCAGCCCTTGACGAACGGATTCGCCATCTCGCGGTATCCCCTCAATGTCGCTCAAACGGTGTCGCTCAGTCGGGTCCGCCACCGACGCAGATCGAGGAGCTGTCGCGATGGCGTTGAATGCCATCGTGACAGCTCGACGCCACCGGCGTCACGTGACCTCGGGGGGATCTCAGGGTCTCCCCCACGCTTCGAGGCTACGCGCACCGGCGGGTCAGGGTCGATCCCGGAGGGGGACCCAGAAACAGGAAGAGCCGGACCACCCGCTCGGGCAGTCCGGCTCAGTTTTATTTGTGAGTTGATCAGGCGGCGTACACGACGTCGCGCTGGGGATTTCTCGTCGTCCGCAGAGTCGCCTTGAGCGGCGTCTCGTGACGCACCTTGACCGAGACCTCGCCGTCCGTCGCGACCTTGTGCGACTTCTGCTTGTCCTCGTCGACCGGCACCAGCACACCCTCCATGCCCTCGGCGAGCGACAGCGTGCCGCTGACCTCGCTCAGGAGCTCGGAGAGACGCGCGCCCAGCGCGTCGCAGATGGCGGCGAGCAGCTCGCTGGAGGCTTCCTTCTGACCGCGCTCGATCTCGGAGAGATATCCGAGACTGACATTCGCGGCGGTGGACACCTCGCGCAGCGTGCGGTGCTGCCCCTGCCGGCGCGCCCTCAGTGCGTCGCCGATAACCCGGCGTAGCAGGACCATGGCACCTCCTCCTGCGGCGGGGCCGCCGGCACACGCCGGAGGCTTCCCGCAACCGTACCCGCTGCCGGCCAGGCCGACATACCGCCCCGCCGAATTCCGGGACAGCCCCGCAGCGGGACATTCGTGCAACTTCCGAGATCGATGAAACATTCCCCAGCTCAGGACCGTGCCGGGGCCTCACGCAGACAGTCTGCGAGCAGTTGTAGTGCGCTCGTCACACTTTCGGTCCGGATGGCGGCCCGGTTTCCGTCGAGTTTCAGCTCGCGGACGCTCTCACCCCACGGGCCGGCGCAGGCCACGTAGACGAGCCCGACCGGCTTGCCGTCCTGCGGCTCGGGGCCGGCCACCCCGGTCGTCGCCAGACCCCAGTCGGCCGAGCAGCGCTCGCGGGCGCCGCGGGCCAGCCGCACGGCCACGTCGGGGTCGACCGGGCCACGCTCGTCCAGCAGATCCTCGGAGACACCGGCCAGCGCGTGCTTGAGGTCGGTGGCGTAGACCACCAGGCCGCCCCGGTAGACCGAGCTCACCCCCGGGATCTCCACGATCGTCGAGGCCACCAGGCCCCCGGTCAGCGACTCGGCCGTGGCGAGGGTCTCGCGCCGGTCGACCAGCCGGTGCACGGCGGCCGCGGCCGCTACGTCGGGAGTGTCCATGATTGGAGTCTAGGAGCGGGCATCGCGGCGCAGGCGCAGAGCGGCGACCACATAGTCCCCACCGGTCATCACCGTCACCACCAGCGCCGCGCCCATCAGCCAGACGCCCACGACGTCGAACGGCTCGGGCACCGGCCACAGGTACCAGGCGATGGCGGCGATCTGCAGCACCGTCTTGAGCTTGCCGCCGCGGCTGGCCGGGATGATGCCGTACCGGATGACCCAGAACCGCAGCGCCGTGATGCCCCACTCGCGGACGAGGATGAGCAGCGTGACCCACCACGGGAGCCGGTCGTAGACGGAGAGCAGGACCAGCGCCGTGCCGGTCAGCGCCTTGTCCGCGATCGGATCGGCGATCTTGCCGAACGAGGTGACCAGCGACCAGCGCCGGGCGATCCAGCCGTCCACGAAATCGGTCGCCGAGGCCACGCAGAAGACCAGGCAGGCGGCGATCCGCTGACCGGTGCCGGTCAGGTCGGAGGCGACGACGATGGCCACGAAGACCGGAACGAGCACGATCCGGACGACCGTGAGGATGTTCGCCGGGTTGTAGAGCGACACCACCCGCGGCGCGGCAGCCGGAACCGGCTCGTCGGTCACCGCTGTGACACCGGCGCCGCGGAGATCATCTCGACCGGCACGGCCACGAGGTCGACGCCCTCGGTGCCGGTCACCCGGGCGCGCACGAAATCGCCCGGCTTGAGCGCGGCCAGGTCGACCCCTTCGTCGCCGGCCACCAGCGTGGTGGAGCCGTCGACCTCGGGCGCCTGGTGCTCGGCACGACCCTCGATCTCTCCATCGACGATCGCGTCGACCAGCACCTCGACGGTCGATCCCAGGCGCTCCTCGGCCCGCTGGTTGCACAGCTCGTCGGCCAGGGTGAGCAGACGGTCGTACCGCCGCTTGATGGTGTCTTCCTTGACCTTGATCGCGTCGTCGAAGCCGGCCGCCTCGGTGCCGTCCTCGTCGCTGTAGTCGAAGACGCCGATCGCGTCGAGCCGCGCCTCGGTGAGGAAGCGGACCAGCTCGTCGACGTCCTTCTTGGTCTCGCCGGGGAAACCGACGATGAAGTTGCTGCGCGCGCCGGCCTCGGGGGCCAGCTTGCGGGCCGAGGCGAGCAGGTCGAGGAACTTCTCGGTGGAGCCGAAACGGCGCATGCGGCGCAGAACGGGCTCGCTCGAGTGCTGGAACGACAGGTCGAAGTACGGCGCGACGCCGGGCGTGGTGGCGATCACCTCGACCAGGCCGGGGCGGGTCTCGGCCGGCTGGAGATAGCTCGCGCGGACCCGGACGATGCCGTCGACGGCGGCCAGCTGCGGCAGGAGCTTCTCGAGGGCGCGGGGGTCACCCAGGTCTTTCCCGTACGACGTGCTGTTCTCACTCACCAGCACCAGCTCACGCACGCCGGACCGGGCCAGCCACTCGGCCTCGGCCAGCAGTTCCTGCGGGTCGCGGGAGACGAAGGCCCCGCGGAAGGCCGGGATGGCGCAGAACGAGCACCGGCGGTCGCAGCCGCTGGCCAGCTTGAGGCTGGCCACCGGGCCGCTGTCGAGCCGGCGGCGCAGCACCGTGCGCAGGTGGGCCGGGGTGTGCTCGTCGACCGTGGCGTGACCGGGGACCACGACCTTGGCCGTCTGGCGCTGCACCGGCGTGATGGGCAGCAGCTCGCGGCGGTCGCGCGGGGTGTGCGCGTCGAAGCGCTCACCGGCCAGCACGCCGTCGAGGCGGGCCGCGATGTCGGTGTAGTCGTCGAAGCCGAGCACGGCCTGGGCCTCGGGCAGGCTCTCGGCCAGCTCGCGCCCGTACCGCTCGGCCATGCAGCCGGCGGCGACCACCTTGGCCCCGGTGTCCGCGGCGGCGAGCAGCGTCTCGATCGAGTCCTGCTTGGCTTTCTCGACGAAGCCGCACGTGTTGACGAGCACCACGTCGGCGCCGTCGGCGTCCGTGCTGATCTCCCAGCCGCCGGCGTCGAGGCGCGCGGCCAGCTCTTCCGAGTCGACCTCGTTACGGGCACAGCCGAGGGTGAGAAGGGCGACACGGCGGGAGGGGGAAGGAGTTACCGACACCCGACAAGGTTACCGGGCGGCCGGGAACTCCGGTCGGCCACACTTTCGTTCACCTGCAGTTCACCTTCCGTTCACCCAGCGACCGTACCCCCGAGCACCATGCCTAAAGCCGAAAAGCCCACGCCACAGGCCGAAGCACTGCTCCTCGCGGCCCTTGTCGTCCTCGCCATCCTGATCCGCTGGGTCTCGCTGCCCGAGATGACGAACGACATGAACATCTTCCGCCAGTGGCACAACCAGCTCGGCCGGGCCGGCGGCTGGCGTGGCATCGGCACCGAGATCGGCAACTACAACGCGCCGTTCGTCTATCTGCTGGCGTTCGCGTACTACCTGCCCGGACCGCTGATCTTCAAGGTCAAGGCGCTGTGGATCGTCTTCGACGTCATCCTGGCCTTCTTCACCTACAAGACGGTCGCCCTGCGGTGGCCGGGCCGCCGCCGGGCGGTCGCGGCGGCGCTGGTCATGGTGCTGCTGCCGACCGTCGCCATCAACTCGTCGTTCTACGGCCAGATGGACGCCGCGTGGGCCGGCGCCGCCCTGGCCGGCGTCTACTTCCTGCTGCGCGACAAGCCCTGGTGGGGTGTCGCCCTCTGCGGGGTGGCGGTCGCGATCAAGCCGCAGGGCGTCTTCATCCTGCCGCTGGTCCTGCTGCTCGCGATGGCCGGGCGCATTCCCTGGCGTACGCTCCTGGCCGCACCCGCCGCCTTCCTGGTGCTCGACCTTCCGGCCATCGCGTTCGGCCGGAACCCGCTCGAACTGCTCACGATCTACGACATGAGCCGGCAGGCCCGCAACGTGCCCGAGCTGAGCCTGCGCGCCCCCAACGTCTTCGCCTTCATCCCGGCCACGACGCGCGAGGACACCGTACGGATGCTGGGTTATCTGTTCTGTGCGGCCCTGGTCGTCGGGGTGATCTACGTTCTGGTCGCCAAGGCGGCCAGGATGACGCCGGAGCGGGTGATCACGGCGGCCGCGCTCTTCGCGATCCTGGTCCCGTTCGCGCTGCCGGGCATGCACGAGCGCTACTTCTACCTGGCCGACGTGATGACGCTGGTGCTGGCCGTCTACCGTCCGCGCCTGTGGTACGTGCCGCTGCTGGTCCAGGCGAGCTCGCTGCTGTCGTACGAGCCGTACCTGTTCGGCCGTAATTCTCTGATGCTCCCGGACGTGATCCCGGCCGCCCTGATGCTGGCCGCGCTGATCATCGTCGGCTACCGCCTGCTGAGCGAGGCCTTCATCCCGGAACCGGTGGTTCAGTCGTCCAAACGGAGGGAAGCCAGGTTTTCCTCGAGCTCGTCCGGCTTGATCAGGACGTCGCGGGCCTTGCTGCCCTCGGACGGGCCCACGATGCCGCGGGTCTCCATGAGGTCCATGAGGCGACCGGCCTTGGCGAAGCCGACCCGCAGCTTGCGCTGAAGCATCGACGTCGAGCCGAACTGGCTGGTCACGACCAGCTCGATGGCCTGGATCAGCAGCTCCAGGTCGTCGCCGATCTCCTCGTCGATCTGCTTCTTCTTGCTGACCGGGGCCTCGGTGACGTCCTCGCGGAACTCCGGCTCGCGCTGGTCCTTGCAGAACTTGACGACGTCGTGGATCTCTTTCTCGTCGACCCACGCGCCCTGGATGCGCACCGGCTTCGAGGCGCCCATCGGCAGGAAGAGGCCGTCACCGCGGCCGAGCAGCTTCTCGGCGCCCGGCTGGTCGAGGATGACCCGGCTGTCGGCCAGCGACGACGTCGCGAAGGCGAGCCGGGACGGCACGTTCGCCTTGATCAGGCCGGTCACCACGTCGACCGACGGGCGCTGGGTGGCCAGCACCAGGTGGATGCCGGCGGCGCGGGCCAGCTGGGTGATGCGGACGACCGAGTCCTCCACGTCGCGCGGCGCGACCATCATCAGGTCGGCCAGCTCGTCGATGATCACGAGCAGATAGGGGTACGGCTTCATCACGCGCTCGCTGCCCGGCGGCGCCGTGATCTCGCCGCTGCGGACCTTGCGGTTGAAGTCGTCGATGTGGCGCACCCCGTTGGCGGCCAGATCGTCGTAGCGCATGTCCATCTCGCGCACGACCCACTCGAGGGCGTCGGCCGCCTTCTTCGGGTTCGTGATGATCGGCGTGACGAGGTGCGGGATTCCCTCGTACGCCGTCATCTCCACCCGCTTGGGGTCGACCAGCAGCAGCCGCACCTCGTCCGGGGTCGAGCGGGTCAGCAGCGACACCAGCAGCGAGTTGAGGCAGGAGCTCTTGCCGGCGCCGGTCGCGCCGGCGATCAGGATGTGCGGCATCTTGGCCAGGTTGGCCACCACGAAGCCGCCCTCGATGTCCTTGCCCAGGGCGACCAGCATCGGGTGGTGGTCGCCGGTGGCGGCCCGCGAGCGGAGCACGTCGCCCAGCGACACGTTCTCCGGGTCGGTGTTCGGGATCTCGACGCCGACCGCGCTCTTGCCCGGGATGGGGCTCAGGATGCGCACGTCGGGCGACTTCACCGCGTACGCGATGTTGCGCGACAGCTGGGTGATCCGCTCGACCTTGACGCCCGGGCCGACCTCGACCTCGTAGCGCGTGACCGTCGGGCCGCGGGTGAAGCCGGTGACCACGGCGTCGACGTTGAACTGCTCGAAGACCCCGGTGAGAGCGGCCATGATCTCGTCGTTGGCCCGGCTGCGGGATTTCGCCGGCGCCCCCTTGCCCAGCAGCGACGGCGGCGGCAGCCGGTAGTCGCCCTCGACCGAGGTGATCTCGAGCTGCTCGGCCCGGGTCGGCGGGTCGGGGGTGTGCTCCGGCGGCTCCGGCTTCTTCCGGCTGGCCGGCACCTTGGGCACCACGATCGTGTCGTGCAGGAGGAAGTCGTCCTCTTCGACGGCCGGTTCCTCGTCGGCCAGGCCGATGTCCGCCAGAGAGCCCTGCCTCCGGCGAGAGGGACGGCGCTTCTTCGGCGCCTCCTCCTCTTCGCCCTCGACTTCCTCCGGATCGGACAAATCGGGCACGGGCAGGGGGTCGCGCTCGGTCGATCGCCCGGTGAGGATGTCGACGAGCAGCATGATCCGCTCGGGGATCTTGTTGATCGGCGTCGCCGTGATCACCAGAAGGCCGAAGACGAAGAGCAGGACCAGCAGCGGCACGGCGACCCAGGCCGTCACCGCCCGCTCGAGCAGCGCCCCGAAGCCGTAGCCGAGCAGGCCACCGGCGCGGGAGATGCCGACGTCGTCGCCCGGGTGCTCGGAGATGTGCAGCAGGGCGGCGGTGGCGATGATGATCGCGCTCCAGCCGACCAGCGAACGGCCCCGGTGCTCGGGGTCGGCCGGCTTGCGCATCAGCCGCACCGCGCCGTAGAGCAGCAGCAACGGCAGCAGCACGGCCAGGCCGCCGAAGAACAGGTGCACGGAGTCGGCCAGCCACTTGCCGACCGGGCCGGCCCCGTTGGCCCAGACGGCGACGCTGATCAGGATCGCCAGGCCGAGCATGAGCAGGCCGGCGCCGTCGCGGCGGTGCTCGGGATCGATCTCCTTGGCCGTGGCGGCCTGCCGGCCGACGCCCCGGGCGGCCCAGCCGACACCGTGGGCGGCGCCCATCCACAGGGCGCCCAGGCCCCGGCCGAGGCCGGTGGCGATGGCCGCACCCAGCGTGGGGCGGGCGCGGGCGGCCGTGCGGGTGCGCGCCGCCGCGGGCCGGGTCGACTTGCGGGCGGGTTGCTTGGCCGGCTGCCGCGCGGCCGGTTGACGGGCACGACTGGTCGCGGCGCCGCGCGACGTGGACGCGGCGCGACCCCGGCTCGCCGGAGAGGAGCGGCCCGCCATGGTCACACCGTAACGCCGAGACGCTCATGAATCCCGGAGGCGCACCGGGACGCACTAAGATCAACAGGTGCAGCCGCTCACCCAGGAAATGATCACCGCCGCCCTCGACGAGCGCGGCTTCACCTACTTCACCGACGCCGACGGCGACATCGGCGGCAACTTCCAGGGCAACCTGATCTACTTCTTCCGCATCGGCGAACAGCAGGAGATGCTCCAGATCAGGGCCATGGTCAGGCACATCTTCGGCATGGAGGACGTGGTACGCCTCTACGAGTTCTGCAACGCCTGGAACCACGACCAGCTGTGGCCCAAGGCCTACGTGCACATCTCGGACGACGGCACTGTGAACGTGGTCGGCGAGGTCATCGCCGACTGGGAGCGCGGGGTCACCCCGGAGCAGCTCGACCAGGTCGTGATCTGCGGCATAGCCACGGGCTGCCAGCTCGCCGACGCCGTGGGCGCCCTCCGCGAGACCAGCGACTGAGACATAAAAGAGCCGGAGGAGCCAAACGGCTCCTCCGGCATCAGGCGCGGTCCGCCAACCCGGCAGGGTGGGTGGCGGCGCGCGTCACGGGGTGCTGAAGCCCAGCGTGTAGTCGCCGGCGCCCGCGGAGGCCACGACCACGTAGCGATAGGTGCCGGAGCGCCCGTTGAAGGACAGCGACTTGACGTCGTCGCCGGTGGCCGTGGCGACCGTGCGGAAGCCCCGGTTGGTCAGGCGCTGCAGCACCAGGTCGAAGTCGGTGCCGTCGGCCGCGCTCAGGCACGCCGTCTGCTGTCCGGCGTTGGAGCGGAACGCCCCGCCGTCGGGCTGGGCCTGAGCGGTGCGCTGCCGCAGCGTGCCGCTGCGCTGGACGGCCTGCTCCTCGCAGGCGCCCGCGGCCTCGGCCGGCGGGGCCTCGGTGGCGCCGGCGCCACCGCCGGAGGTCACCAGGGTCAGGTCGTCGGCCGCGAGGATCTCGTTCACCGGCTGGAAGAAGGTCTCGCCGCCGACCGTGCAGTCGCCGGAGCCGCCCGAGGTAACGCCCTGGGCCTGGTCGCCGGAGAGCCACGGCCCGCCGGAGTCGCCGCCCTCGGCGCAGACGTTCGTGCGGGTCAGGCCGGTGACCGCGCCCTCCGGGTAGACCACGGTCTGGTTCTTGGCCAGGATCGTGCCGCAGCGCGTGCCGGTGGTCGAGCCGGAGCGGCAGACCGCCGCGCCGACCGGCGCCTCGGCGTTGCCGGCCACCGGGAGCTCGTTGCCCTCGAAGTCGTTGACCACCGCGCGCGGCGTCCAGTCGCCGTTGACCTCGACGAAGCCCATGTCGGCGTCGCCCGGGAAGGTCGATGCCCGTACGGTGCCCTGAGCCTGCTGGTTGAAGCCGGTCGTGGTCGCGCCCACCTCACCGCAGTGGCCGGCCGTCACGAAGCCGCCCTCGACCGAGAAACCGATCGAGCAGCGGGCCGTGCCACCGTCGACGGCGATGAAGTACGGGTCGGCGCCGCGCACGTCGAACAGCGGCTTCGGCTGGGCCGAACTGGTGATCACCCGGTAGGTGCCGGACGTGACGCCGGCCGCCTTGGCCAGCTTCTTGGCGGCCGTCTGGGCACCCGGCTTGGCCACCACGACGAGCTTGTTCGTCGCCACGTCCACGTACCAGCCGGTCAGGCCTTTCGCGCTGGCGTCGGCGTTGTCGAGCTTCTCCTTGGCCGTGACCAGGGTCTGCTCGCTGCGCTCGACCAGCACCGGCTCGGCGCCGGCCTCGCGGACCGCACCCTCGGCCTTCTCGTCGGTCACCGCCACCTTGAGGGTGGTGCCGTCGGTGGCCAGCCAGGCGCCACCGAAGGCCGAGCCGGTCGCCGCGGACAGTCGCGCGGTCACCCCGCTCGCCCACTGCGACCGCTGCAGGCGTGCCGTCGCCTGATCACCGCTCACGCCAAGGTCGCGCTGCATGGCCGCGAGAAGCCGGGCCGTGCCGTCGCCGCCCTTGGCCGCCGGTTTGTCGCTGGACGGCGTGGTGCCGGCCATGGAAGGCAGGGTGAAGGCCACCGCTGCCCCGGCTGCCACCACGACCGCCGCCGCCACGGCGATCCGTCTGCGCTGCATCTTGAGGAACTCCCCTCGCCAGCGGTGCCGTGGGGGCGGCACCGGTGACTGAAGGTACGGACGAGCGCAGCGAAAGGTTTAAAACCGCCTCAGACTTCCACGACCGTTGGCACGATCATCGGACGGCGGCGGTACGCGTCGTTCACCCACCGGCCGACCGTGCGCCGCACGACCTGCTGCAACTGGTGGGTGTCGGTGATGCCGTCCTCGGCCGAGCGGTGCAGGGCCGCGGTCAGCAGCGGGATGACCGGATTGAAGGCGTCCGGGTCCTCCGAGAAGCCCTTGGCGGAGATGCTGGGCTCGCCCACCACCTTGCCGGTGACCGAGTCGATCACCACGGTGGCCGAGATGAAGCCGCCGTCGCCGAGGATCCGCCGCTCGGTGAGCAGCGACTCGCTGACGTCGCCGACCGCGAGGCCGTCCACGTACACGTAACGGTTCTTGACCCGGCCCACGTGACGGGCGTGGCCCTCGACGAGGTCGACCACGTCGCCGTCCTCGCAGAGCACCACCCGGTCGGGGGCCACGCCGGTCTCGACCCCGAGCTGGGCGTGGGCCCGCAGGTGACGCCACTCGCCGTGCACCGGCATCAGGTTGCTGGGGCGGACCACGTTCAGCAGGTAGCGCAGCTCGCCGGCCGGAGCGTGACCGGAGACGTGCACCTTGGCCGTCTCCTTGTGCACGACCGTGGCGCCGGCCCGGGACAGCTGGTTGATCACCCGGTAGACCGAGGTCTCGTTGCCCGGCACCAGCGAGCTGGCCAGCACCACGGTGTCGCCGGGGGCGATGGTGATGTGCCGGTGATCGCCGGTCGACATGCGGCCCAGGGCGCTCATCGGCTCGCCCTGCGACCCGGTCGACATGAAGACGATCTCGTCGCCGGGCAGGTGTGTCGCCTCGTCGAGGCTGACCAGCAGGCCGTCCGGGATGTTGAGCAGGCCCAGGTCGCGGGCGATGCCCATGTTGCGCACCATCGAGCGGCCGATCAGGGCCACCTTGCGGTCGTATTCCCAGGCGGCGTCCATGACCTGCTGGACCCGGTGCACGTGGGAGGCGAAGCTGGCCACGATGATGCGGCCCTTGGCCTTGCCGAAGATGGCGCTGAGCACCGGGCCGATGTCACGCTCGGGGGCCACGAAACCGGGCACCTCGGCGTTCGTCGAGTCGGAGAGCAGCAGGTCGACGCCCTCGGCACCGAGCCGCGCGAAGCCGGCCAGGTCGGTGATGCGGCCGTCGAGCGGCACCTGGTCCATCTTGAAGTCGCCGGTGTGCAGGATCAGGCCGGCCGGGGTGCGCACGGCCACGGCCAGCGCGTCGGGAATGGAGTGGTTGACCGCGAAGAACTCGCAGTCGAACGGCCCGAGACGCTCGGTGCCGCCCTCACGGACGGTCAGCGTGTACGGGTCGAGGCGCCGCTCGGCCAGCTTGGCCTCGACCAGCGCGAGCGTGAACTCGGAGCCGACCAGCGGGATGTCCGCCTTGTGGGCCAACAGGTAGGGCACCGCCCCGATGTGGTCCTCGTGGCCGTGGGTGAGCACGATCGCCTGGATGTCGTCGAGCCGGTCCAGGATCGGCGTGAAGTCGGGCAGGATCAGGTCGACGCCCGGCTGCTCCACGTCGGGGAAGAGCACACCGCAGTCGATGACCAGCAGCTTGCCGTCGAACTCCAGGACCGTCATGTTGCGGCCGATCGCGCCGAGACCGCCGAGCGGGATGACGCGCAGGGCGCCTTCCGGCAGCGGTGGGGGCGTGTCCAGCTCCTCGTGCGCTTGACTCATTCGCTTGTATCTATCTCTCTTCTACGGGCTCTTCTACAGGCCGATGCCGGCCGCGGCGGCATCCGTACGCAGCTGGGCCAGCTCTTCGCCGGTCGCCTCGACCAGCGGTGAGCGGACCGGGCCGGCCGGGCGGCCCGACGCGTTGAGACCCGCCTTGACCAGCATGGTCCCCGGCGCCCGGAAGATGCCGGTGAACAGCGGCATCGCCCGGCGGTGCAGGGCGAGGGCGGCGGCGTTGTCGCCGCGCTCGAACGCCTCGATCATGTCTTTGGCGAGAACGCCGGTGAAATGGGTGGACGTGCCGACCAGGCCGACCCCGCCGATCGAGAGCAGCGGCAGCGTGGCGGCGTCGTCACCCGAGTAGTACGCCAGATCGGTGCGGCTCAGCACCCAGGAGGAAGCGGTCAGATCGCCCTTGGCGTCCTTGACCGCCACGATCCGCTCGTGCTCGGCGATGCGGCACATCGTCTCGGTGGCGATCGCCGTGCCGGCGCGGTGCGGGATGTCGTAGACCATCACCGGCAGGCCGACCGCGTCGGCCACGGTCAGGAAGTGGTGGGCGACGCCGGCCTGCGGCGGCTTGTTGTAATACGGCGTCACGACCAGCAGGCCGTGGGCGCCGGCCTTTTCGGCCGCGTGCGCCAGCTCGATCGTGTGGGCCGTGTTGTTGGTGCCCACACCGGCGACGATCCGGGCCCGGTCGCCGACCGCGTCGACGACGGCGCGCAGAAGGGTCTCCTTCTCGGCGTCGGTCGTCGTCGGGGACTCGCCCGTGGTGCCGCTGACGACGAGCGCCTCGTTGCGCTGCTCGTCGACGAGGTAGGTGGCCAGTTTCGCCGCGCCCTCGACGTCGAGGGAGCCGTCCGGGGCGAACGGGGTGACCATCGCGGTCAGGAGCCGTCCGAAGGGTCGCGGGTCGTGCGTCATACCCACCAACCTATCGGACTCCCCGCTCAGACGTAGAGCGCGGTGAACGGGGCCCAGGGCAGGTTGCGCAGCACGCTCCAGACGGCCCACACCGCGACAAATGTGATCAGCACCGCCGGGCTCAGGGTGAGCTGCGGAAGCTTCCAGTTGAACAGCCTTTTCCCGGCCCACGCCACGTACATGTAGAGCAGGAAGGGCACGGCGAAGGTGAAGATCGCGTGGTGGCGGGCGGCGGCCGGGAGGTCGCCGTGCAGCAGGTACCACGCCGCGCGGGTGCCGCCGCAGCCCGGGCAGACGAAGCCGGTCGTGTATTTCAGCAGGCAGGTCGGCGGATCGCCGGCGCCGGCCTCGGCGGGATGGGTGGCCAAGGTGTAACCGACCGCACCGCCCATGCAGGCCAGAAGGGCGAAGGGCGCGGCCCAGACAGGTGACCTGGTCCACACCCGCTGGACGAACCGGGTGACCCTGTCCTGCTGGGGCTGGGCGTAATAGTCGAGCCACTCCGGCGGCACCGGCGGGCCCTGCACCGGCTGTTCCTCCAGCGCCTTCATGGCCGTCACGCTACACCTTTGAGGGCAGCGGCCAGCGGGCCCGCGAAGTCGCCCCGCTCGGGCACCGCGATGCGCGAGAGACCCAGCCAGCCGGCCAGCCGGTGCAGCTCGGTGGCCAGCGCCACCGCGGTCTCCTCCTGGTCGGCGCCGGGCTCGAGCCAGGCCGCCGGCACGAGCAGCTCACCCGACTTGCGGTCGGCCTTGAGGTCGACCCGGGCCGCCAGCTCGTCGCCGAGCAGGAACGGCAGCACGTAGTAGCCGTAGAGCCGCTGCGCGGCCGGCACGTAGATCTCGATGCGGTAGTTCATGCCGAACAGCCGCTCGGTGCGGTTGCGCTCCCACACCAGCGGATCGAACGGGCTGATCAGCGTGGAGGCCGTGACCCGCCGCGGCAGCTTGGCCTCGTGATGGAGATAGGCCGGCGCCTTCCAGCCTCTCACCCGCACCGGCAGCAGCACCTTGTCCTCGATCAGCTCGGCCACGGCCCGCTTGAAGCCGTCGACCGGAAGCCGGAAATAGTCGCGCAGCTCGGCCTCGGCCCCGACACCGACGGCCCGCGCGGAGAGCTCGACGAGCGCCCGGAAGGCGTCCTGCGGATGCGGGGTCGGCGCGTTGAGCACCGAGAACGGCAGGACCCGCTCGGGCAGGTCGTATCGCCGGGCGAACGAGGTCGTCCGCTCCGACGCCGTCACCTGGCCGGTGAAGAAGAGCCACTCCAGCGCCTGCTTGACCGACGACCAGTTCCATCCCCAGTGGTCGGTCCGTTTCGGCTCGTCGTGCTCGATCTGGGCCGCGGTGATCGGGCCGCGGTCGCGGACGACGGCCAGCACCCGCTCGATCAGCTCGGGCTGCTCGCGGGCGATGCGGACCATGCCGCCCCACGCGTAGTCGGCGGCGCGGTCCATGCGCCAGCGGAACAGCGGCTGGAGGTCGGTGGTGATCAGCGACGCCTCGTGGCCCCAGAACTCGAACAGCTCGCGGGGCTTGCGGTAGGCGGCCCGCTCGAGCAACTCGACCGGATAGGGACCCAGGCGACTGTACAAAGGCATGAAATGCGCCCGCTGGAGGACGTTCACCGAATCCATCTGGATCAGGTGGACCCGGCGCAGCACGCGCCGCAGATGGCGCATGTCGGTGGCGCCGCCCGGCTTGGGGTCGGTGAAGCCCTGCGCCGCCAGCGCGACGCGCCGGGCCTGGGCCACGGAGAGACTCTCGGGAAGTGCCACGAGCCGAACGGTAGACGAGGGGTGTGACAAAAATCCGCCTCGGTAGGCTGCCCGGCATGGCAATCGGCTTCGTCCGTCCCGCTCGCCCCGAAGACGCCCCCGAGATCGCCCGGGTCCAGCTCACCACGTGGCGCTCGGCCTACCGGCGCATGTTCCCGGCGCACGTGCTGGCCAATCTGGACCTCGACTATCTGACCCGGGGCTGGACCGAGGCGATCACCGCGCCGCCCTCGGCGAGGCACCGGGTGCTCATCGCGGTCGAGCAGAGCGACACCGCGACCCAGGTGGTCGGCTTCGCCGCCGCCGGGCCGGCCGACGAGCAGGCGCTCGCCCCGGAGGAGCCGCCGCTGGGCGAGGCGACGGCCGCCGTCACCGACCTGCTGGTCGAGCCGCGCTGGGGCCGCCGGGGCCATGGCAGCCGCCTGCTCAGCGCCGCCGTCACCCACTGGCGTGACGACGGCTTCGAGCGCGCGGTGGCCTGGGCGTACGAGCAGGACGAGGCCATGCGGAAGTTCCTGTCCTCGGCCGGTTGGGAGCCCGACGGCGCCGGCCGGGCCCTCGACGTGGACGACATGCTCGTCCCCCAGGTGAGGCTGCACGTCGCGGTCGCGGAAGAATAGGGAGGTGACCGCGACCTTCGTCTATGACGGCGACTGCTCCTTCTGCACGACCTGCGCCGAGTTCATCGAGCGCCGCATCCCGACACACGCCCGGGTGATCCCGTGGCAGTTCGCCGACCTCGGCGCGCTCGGCCTCACCACCGAGGAGTGCGAGGAAGCGGTCCAGTGGGTCGGCGCCGGCGGCGAGCGCGCCTCGGGACCGGACGCGATCGCCCTGATGCTCCGCGACGCCGGCCGTCTGTGGCAGGTCGCGGGCGGCGCCCTCCAGATCGGCCCGGTCCGCCTGGCCGCCTGGCCCGCCTATCGCTGGGTCGCCGAACATCGTCACCTTCTGCCCGGCGGGACGGCGGCCTGCTCTCTGCCGCAGGCTCAGCGTGACCTTCTGAAACCTTAGAAGTACGCATCCTGGAGAGGCGACCGCTTCGACGGGCCGCGCTGGGTGGGTGGTCACCCTCTCTGCCGCGGCTGCCGGGCTGTCCTGCAACTTGGGCTTCTGTAGCATCTCCCTGCTTCGATTCGAAACGGGGAGGAACGAAACACGTGCGAGGAAAGATGGCGGCCGGCGTTCTCATGGCGCTGGCCCTTCTGATTCCGGCGGCGCCGGCGATGGCTCAGGCCGAGCCGCCCGTGCTCGGCGCTGATTGCCAGACGGTCGAGCGCAAGGTCTTCAAGGACGTCCGCCAGCTCTTCACCATCGATCTGGACACCGCCACCGACAGCGAGGTGCGGCTGCTGGCCTACCGGATCCTGGACGCGACCGAGTCGCTGCCGGTCCTGCCGCCAGCCCTGCAGAAGAAAATGGGCGGCACCCCGGAGGAGCTGCGGGCCTTCCTCAAGAACGACTGGAAGGCGGCCTGGTCGCATGATCTGCGGATCTCGATCGGCCGGACGATGCCGGAGGACGCGGGGGCCAACGTGAAAGCGGCCGCCAACAAGACGCTCGACAGCGACTCCGTCGACGTCTACCTGGCTTACCTGAACGAGGGCCTGTACGCCGCGCGGGCGCTCGACTGCGCTTCTCAGCCCACGCCGACGGCGACCGTCAAGCCCAGCGCCACGGCCAGCGTCACGCCCAGCGCCACGGCCAGCGTCACGGCGACCGTCGCACCGGCTCCCACCTCCACCACCAGCTCGAGCGCCCCCGCCGCCGGCTCGGAGGACACCGGCGGCGAGGGCGGCGGCCTGCCCGTGACCGGCACCGCGACCGGGCTGGTGGCCGTCATCGGCGGCGCGCTCCTGCTCCTCGGCGCGGCCGGCTTCGTGATCGGACGCCGGCGCCGCTCCCGCTTCGTGGCCTAACCGGCTCGCGGCTCCCGGTTCGGCACCGCGCCGGGCCGGGAGCGGCGGCGCACCCACTCGATCGGGCGGACCTTCTCCAGCGGCAGGAAGCTCGCCATCGCGGCCAGGTGCGGCGCGAACGAGATGGTGATCATCGAGAACGTCATCACGTGGAACGAGTAGAAGAAGGCGACGCCCCAGTTCCGCCACTTCTGCGGTATCACCCAGATCAGCGGGCTGAGCAGCTCGAACAGGATGATCCCGAACTGGGCCGCGATCAGCAGGCCCGGCACCACCGCGATGTGGTCGGCCAGCCAGGTGCCCCGGCGGATGATCGCCTGGGCGAGCACCGCGCTGGTCAGCCAGTCGATGCCGCCGAAGCGGAGCTTGGCCATGGCGGCCAGGAAGTACGTGCAGATCACCGCGATCTGGGTGACCCGCAGCGCCCATCCGGCCTTCTCCGACATCTCCGTTTGACCGTGGCGAGCGCGGCCGACGGTCGGCAGGACGGCCAGGGCGACAAGCAGGCCGACCCGGTCGTGATCGACCTTGCCGTAGCTCATCGCGATGATCATCCACTCGAAGTAGAGGGCGAACACCGCCCAGCCGAGGGCGCGCGGGGCCCGGCCGGTGGCGGCGGCCAGCGACAGCACGAGCAGCAGCCAGAACACCCCCCACACGAGCAGGGGTCCCGGCGTCGGCAGGTGGAGAAGACGGCCGACCAGCAGCGGCTGGTAGAGGTCGCCGGGAGTGTTGGCGTGCGAGCGGACCCACGGCGTGAAGACCGTCAGATCCAGAATCACGAAGGCATGGACCAGCGTACGGAACGCGGCCACCCGGCCCAGGGGCACCGGCGAGAAGAGCCACCTCATGGCCGCGTCCATTCGGCGACGACCTCGTCGCGGTAGTCGCCGGTCGGGCGGGCGTGCTCGATGCCGTGCCAGCGAATCACGATCTTGACGGTGCGCAGCGGGGCCGCGCCCGGCGTGTGCGACGCGTAGGCGTCGGCGATCCGGCTCAGGCGGGACGGATCCGACTCGTACGCCTGCTGCTGCCCCTCGATCTCGGCCCGGCGGATGCCGCTGTTGCCCTCGGTGATCGCGACCGTGCGCCCGGCCGTGTCGACGCCCTCGACCCGGGTGTCCTTGGCGTCCCCGTTGGGGTCGGGCGCCGTGGAATACATGCGGAACGGGCCGAACGGGAAGTCGTCGTCGACGCCCCAGAAGGTGCCGGCCAGCAGCAGCGCGCCGACGACCAGGGTGGCGACGACCCGCAGGCGGCGGCCACGCACGGTCAACTCGTCAGCCATCACTCAGTCCAGGAAGCTGTCGAGCCCGATCGTCAGGCCGGGACGCGAGAGGATCTTCCGTACGCCCAGAAGAACCCCGGGCATGAAGGACACCCGGTCGAGCGAATCGTGCCGGATGGTCAGGGTCTCGCCCAGGCTGCCGAACAGCACCTCCTGGTGGGCCACGAGCCCGGCCGCGCGGACCGCGTGGACCCGTACCCCGTCGAGGTCGGCTCCCCGGGCTCCCGGGACCTCCTCCTTGGTCGCGTCCGGCATCGGGCCCAGCCCGGCCTCGGCGCGGGCGCCGGCGATGAGGCGCGCGGTGTGCGTGGCCGTGCCGCTCGGCGCGTCCAGCTTGCGCGGATGGTGCTGCTCGATGATCTCGGCCGAGTCGAAGTAACGGGCCGCCTTGGCCGCGAACTGCATCATCAGGACCGCGCCGATGCCGAAGTTGGGCGCGATCAGCACGCCGGCCGACGGCTGCGCGGCGAGCCAGGACCGGATCTGCTCGTGGCGCTGGCCGGTGAAGCCGCTGGTGCCGACCACGAAGCTGATGCCGCGCTCGAGGCCCCAGCGCAGGTTGTCCATCACCGCGCCGGGATTGGTGAGGTCGACCAGCACCTGGGCGCTCGCGGCGGCCTCGAGGTCGTCGCCGCGGCCGAGCGCGGCCACCAGCTCGAGATCGGCCGCCGCCTCCACGGCCTTGCAGGCCTCGGAGCCCATGCGGCCCTTGGCGCCGAGCACGCCCACACGGATCGGTTCAGTCACTGCGACAACTTAGCCCGGTTGCTCCACCAGCGTTCCAGCAGGCCCACGGCCGCGAACGTCAGGGCCACGTAGAGCCAGCCGACCAGCACGTCGATCACGTAGTGCTCGCCGGTGTAGACCAGCGTGAAGGTCATCGCCAGCGGATAGGCGAACAGCAGCGGCCACCAGCGCTTGCGGACCATCGGCAGGAAGAACGCGACCGCCATCATCGCGTACGCGGTGTGCAGGGAGGGCATGGCCGCGACCGGGTTGGACTGCTCGACCTGCAGCGCGTTGAGGGTGTTGCCGGCGCCGTGCAGCCCGAGCACCTCCAGACCGCGGAGCGAGAAGCGCATGACGTGCTCGGGGATGTAGTGATATTCGGAGGCCCACCAGGGCGGCGCCGCCGGATAGAGGAAGTACGTGATCAGGCCGGCCATGCTGAGGAAGATCCACCGGCGCATGAACCGGTACGAGAGCCTGCGGCTGCGTACCCACAGCACGACCGCGACCGTGGGCACGGCCAGGAAGTGCGAGATGTAGACCAGGCTGGTCACCACCTCCCACCACGGCACGTGCTTCGTGTAGAGGTGCTCCTGGAGCCAGACGGTGGGGATGTGGCCGCCGAACAGCGCCTTGTCCGCGTCGATCATGGGGTACACATGCGGATCGAAGAGCTTGTCGGCCGAGCCGCGTGAGACGTTGTAGAACACCAGCAGCAGCACCACCGGCAGCCAGTCGCGCAGGAACAGCAGATGCTCGCGCCACGGCAGATAGTTGCGCCAGGCGATGGTGCCCAGCCAGAGCCAGCCGAACGCGATGAGCACGTCGCTGGTCGGCACGCCCACCAGCGCCACGAACACGGCGAAGGCCGCCGCCCAGATCAACATGCCGATGACCCGGCGGCGGCGCTGCTCCGGAGTGATCTCGGGCGAGGGCGGCGGCTTCTCCAGCGTTGTCACGGGGCCCAAGGTTAGCGAGCCGGGAAAGCGGCTTCGTCGAACGGCCCCACGACGGCCAGCGACATCGGCTGGGCCAACAGGTCGGCGGCGATCGCGTTGACCTCGTCGGCGGTGACCGCGTCGACCCGTCCGAGCAGCTCGTCGACCGACATCAGGTCGCCGTAGAGCAGCTCCGACTTGGCCAGCCGGCTCATCCGCGAGCCGGTGTCCTCCAGGCCGAGCACGAAGGCGCCCTTGACCATGCCCTTGCCGCGGGCGATCTCCTCGGCGTCGACGCCCTTGGCCGACACCCGTTCGAGCTCGGCCCGGGTGAGGTCGAGGACCTCCTCGATCTTGCCGGGCGCGCAGCCGGCGTAGACGCCGAACAGGCCGGCGTCGGCGTACTGGCTGGCGTACGAGTAGACCGAGTAGGCCAGGCCCCGCTTCTCGCGGATCTCCTGGAAGAGGCGGCTGGACATGCCACCGCCGAGGACGTTGTTGAGCACGCCCAGGGCGAAGCGGCGCTCGTCGCGGCGGCCGATGCCGACACCGCCGAGCACCACGTGCGCCTGCTCGGTGTCGCGGTTGCGGACGACCGTGTGGGGGCGCTGGGTGGGCACGCGCTTCGACCCGAGGCGCGGTCCGGCCGGCTCGGCCGATCCGGTGTCCAGCGCCGTGCCGGCCAGGGCCTTGCGGACCAGCCGGACGACCGTGGCGTGGTCGAGGTTGCCCGCGGCCGCGATCACGATGTTGGGCGGGGTGTAGCGCCGCTTGTAGAAGCTGTTGATCTGGTTCCGGGTCATCGGGGTGACCGATTCCTCGGTCCCCGAGATCAGCCGGCCCAGCGGGTGGTCGCCGAAGATCGCCTCGGTGAAGACGTCGTGCACCTCGTCACCGGGCTCGTCCTCGTGCATGGCGATCTCTTCGAGGATCACGCCGCGCTCGGTCTCGACGTCGGCCGGCGCGATGATCGAGTCGGCCACGGCGTCGCACATCACGTCCACCGCGAGCGCCAGGTCGGCGTCGAGCACCCGTGCGTAGTAGCACGTGTACTCCTTCGTGGTGAAGGCGTTGGTCTCGCCGCCGACGGCCTCGATCTCGGCCGAGATCTGCAGCGCCGTGCGCTTGTGGGTGCCCTTGAAGAGCAGGTGCTCGAGGAAGTGGGAGGCGCCGGACATGCCCGGCGTCTCGTCACGCGAGCCGATGCCCACCCAGACGCCGAGTGAGGCGCTCCGAGTCGTGGGGATGGCTTCGGTGACGATGCGCAGACCACTGGGCAGGACGGTCCGCTTCACACCGTCCTGCAGGGTCTTGGTAGTAACGCGGGCCGGCCTTCCGGCCGGCCCGCGGTTGTTGCTCGTTGTCACTGGTGATTACTCGCGACGCTCGCCACCACGGTCGCCGCCGGAGCGACGGCGCCGGCGGGGCTCGCCGCCACCCTCGCCGCGGGGCTCGCGCGGCGGGCGCCCGCCGTCGCCCTCACCCGAGGCGGCGGGAGCGGCCGCGGGGGCCTCCTCGCCCTCGGGGCGGACCTTGTCGAGGTAGATCTTGCCGCGGGCGTCGATGTCCGCGATGGACACCTCGACCTTGTCGCCGACGTTGAGGAAGTCCTCGACCTTCTCGACCCGCTTGCCGTCGCCCACCTTGGAGATGTGCAGCAGGCCGTCGCGGCCGGGCAGCAGCGAGATGAAGGCGCCGAACGCGGCCGTCTTCACCACGGTGCCGAGGAACTTGTCGCCGACCTTGGGCAGCGTCGGGTTCGCGATCGCGTTGATCCGCTCGACCGCGGCGTCGGCCGACGGGCCGTTGGTCGCGCCGACGTAGATCGTGCCGTCGTCCTCGATCGAGATGTCGGCGCCGGTCTCGTCCTGGATCGCGTTGATCGTCTGGCCCTTGGGGCCGATGACCATGCCGATCTTGTCGACCGGGATCTTCACCGAGGTGACCCGAGGCGCGTACTCCGACATCTCGGCCGGAGCGTTGATCGCCTGCTCCATCACGCCGAGGATCGTCGCGCGGGCCTCGTGGGCCTGCTGGAGAGCGCCGGCCAGCACGTCCGACGGGATGCCGTCGAGCTTGGTGTCCAGCTGCAGGGCGGTGACGAACTCGCTGGTGCCGGCGACCTTGAAGTCCATGTCGCCGAACGCGTCCTCGGCGCCCAGGATGTCGGTCAGCGCGACGTATTGCGTCTTGCCGTCGACCTCGTCCGAGATCAGGCCCATCGCGATGCCGGCGACCGGCGCCTTCAGCGGCACACCGGCGCTGAGCAGCGACAGCGTCGAGGCGCAGACCGAGCCCATCGAGGTCGAGCCGTTGGACCCGAGAGCCTCGGAGACCTGGCGGATCGCGTACGGGAACTCCTCGCGCGACGGCAGCACGGGCACGAGCGCCCGCTCGGCCAGCGCGCCGTGGCCGATCTCGCGGCGCTTCGGCGAGCCCACCCGGCCGGTCTCACCGGTCGAGTAGGGCGGGAAGTTGTAGTTGTGCATGTAGCGCTTGGACTTCTCCGGCGCCAGGGTGTCCAGCGCCTGCTCCATGCGCAGCATGTTCAGCGTGGTCACGCCCAGGATCTGGGTCTCGCCACGCTCGAACAGGGCCGAGCCGTGCACGCGGGGCAGCACGCCGATCTGGGCCGACAGCGGACGGATGTCGCGCGGGCCACGGCCGTCGATGCGGACCTGCTCACGCAGCACGCGCTGGCGCACCTCGGACTTGGTGACCGAGCGGAAGGCCGCGCTGATCTCCTTCTCGCGGCCCTCGAAGCGCTCGTCGAGAAGCTCGTGCGCCTTGGCCTTGATCAGGTCGAGGGCCTCTTCGCGCTCCTGCTTGGCCGCGATCTTGAGGGCCTCGGCGGTCTCCTCGCGAACGGCCTCGGTCACGGCGGTGTAGACGTCGTCCTGGTAGTCCAGGAAGACCGGGAACTCGACGGCCGGCTTCGAGGCGATCTCGGCCAGCTCGCTCTGCGCGCGGCACAGCTCGCGGATGGCGGGCTTGGCGGCCTCGAGACCGCTCGCCACGACCTCCTCGGTCGGGGCGGTGGCGCCACCGGCGATCAGCTTGACCGCGTTCGGCGTGGCCTCGGCCTCGACCATCATGATCGCGACATCGCCGTCACCGACGACCCGGCCGGCGACCACCATGTCGAAGGTGGCCCGCTCGAGCTCCTCGATGGTCGGGAAGGCGACCCACTGGCCGTCGATGTGCGCGACCCGGGTCGAGCCGATCGGGCCGCTGAAGGGCAGGCCGGACAGCTTGGTCGACAGCGAGGCGCCGTTCATGGCGACCACGTCGTACGGGTGGGACGGGTCGAGGGCCAGCACGGTCTCGACGACCTGGACCTCGTTGCGCAGGCCCTTGGTGAACGAGGGGCGCAGCGGCCGGTCGATGAGGCGGCAGGTGAGGATCGCGTCCTCGCTGGGGCGGCCCTCACGGCGGAAGAACGAGCCGGGGATGCGGCCCGCGGCGTACATCCGCTCCTCGACGTCGACGGTCAGCGGGAAGAAGTCGAAGTGCTCCTTCGGCTGCTTGCTGGCCGTGGTCGCGGACAGGACGGTGGTGTCGCCCAGCTGGACGATGACCGAGCCGGCGGCCTGCTTGGCGAGCCGGCCGGTGGAGAAAGTCACCTCGCGGGTGCCGAACGACCCGTTGTCGATGACGGCGGTGCGAGATTCGGTGCCGAGAGCGTTCTGCTCTGTCATGTGGTGCGGTACTCCTTCGTCGAGGACCCGGCGGTCTACACAGCGCGGTTGGTTTCAGGCTGCCGGTCTTCGATCGAAGTGCCCAGGAATGAACGCCTGGGAACCACTACCGAGGACCGGTGGCTTTGCCTGCGTACCGCGCGGGTCCGTGGGTTGGTGCTGTGGTGCGGGTGAAGCTCGGGGGAGCGGCCTGGTGGCCACTCCCCCGTCAGATCAGCGGCGCAGGCCGAGACGCTCGATGAGCGTCCGGTAGCGCGCGATGTCCTTCTTCTGAACGTAGTTGAGCAGACGGCGGCGACGGCCGACCAGAAGCAGCAGACCACGACGGCTGTGGTGGTCGTGCTTGTGCACCTTGAGGTGCTCGGTCAGGTCGGCGATCCGCTTCGTCAGCATCGCGACCTGAACCTCGGGGGATCCGGTGTCGCTGTCCTTCGACTTGTACTCGTCGATGATCTTGGTCTTGGTCTCTTGATCGAGCGCCATGTTCTCCGAACTTCTGTGTTGCCGACAATCTCGGAATCCGCACCCGCGGCGTCGGGCAGGAACGCGGAATCTGGACACACTTAACTGCTGGCTGGATAAGCCAGCCGCGAGTCAACCCTACCAGGCAGTCACCGAAGCAACACTCGGGTCTGTTCCACGTCCTCGCGGATCTGGCTGACCAACGCGTCGATGGTCGTATAAGTCACCTGTCCGCGCAGGTGAGCCACGAAGTCGAGGCTGACCCGCTCGCCGTAGAGATCACCGTCGAAGTCCAGCACGTACGCCTCGACCCGGCGCTCCCGGCCCTCGAAAGTGGGATTGGTGCCGACCGAGATGCTGGTCGGCAACGGCTTGCCGTCCGCGCGGAGGAAGTAACCGGCGTACACACCATCGGCCGGAATGGCCGCGTAGCGATGGGTCATCAGGTTGGCGGTCGGGAAGCCGAGCTCCCGCCCGCGCTGGTCACCACGGACCACGACCCCGCCGACCTGATGGGGCCGCCCGAGTGCGTCGGCCGCCGCCCGCACGTCACCGGCGTCGACACAACTGCGGATGTACGTCGAGGAGAAGACCAGCCCGTCCTCGGAGACCAGCGGGGCGTCCTCGACCGTGAACCCGAACGACGTGCCGAGCCGCTCGAGCAGGGCCGCGTCGCCGGCCGCCTTGTGACCGAAGCGGAAGTTGTCGCCGACCACCACGGCCGCCGCGTGCAGCGACTCGACGAGCACGTCGTGCACGAAGGCCTCGGGCGAGAGCTGCGAGAACGCCTTGGTGAAGGGCACCACGCAGAGCGCGTCGGCGCCCAGCTGCTCGATCAGCTCGGCCTTGCGCGCCGGCTCGGTCAGCACGGCCGGATGGGAACCGGGCCGCACCACCTCGGCCGGATGCGGATCGAAGGTCACCACCACCGACTGGAGCCCCAGCTCATGGGCCCGCTTCACGGCGTGCCCGATGATCATCTGATGGCCGCGGTGCACACCGTCGAAGACGCCGATCGTGACGACCGACCGGCCCCAGCCTCCCGGCACCGATTCGAAGCCCCGCCACCGCTGCATGTCCGCGTACCCCTTCGGTGTTCGCTCGTTAGCGGTTCTCAGCGTATCGGGCTCGACACCCCGCCCCGGGCCGGGCGTATCAGGCGTGACGCGTCAGGCAGGCGCCAGCACGATTTCGGCCCGGGCCCGGCCCTCACGCTCGGAGACGATGGCCAGCACGTCACCCTGCGGAGAGAAGACGGCGTACGGCCCCTCGATGCCGACCGGGGCCAAAGGGCCACCGTGACTGAGCACACGTGCCTCGTCCGCGGTCGCCTCCCGCTGAGGGAAGGCCTGCCGCGCGGCCTCGGACATCGGCAGCGTGACGACCTCCCCGGGTTCGCGCTCGGCCAGCTGGTCGAGGGTGAGCGCCTCGTCGAGCGTCATGCCACCCACGGCCGTACGGCGAAGGGCCGTGAGATGACCGCCCACGCCGAGCCCCGCCCCGAGATCGCGCGCGATCGAGCGGATGTAGGTGCCGGAGGAGCAGGTGACATCGACGTCAACGTCGACGAAGTCCCCGTCACGCCGGATGTCGAGCACGTCGAGCTTCGAGATCGTGACCCGCCGCGCCGGGATCTCGACCTCCTCGCCCTCACGGACCCGCTTGTAGGCCCGCTCCCCGTTGATCTTGATGGCGCTCACGGCGCTGGGCACCTGGTCGATCTCACCGCGCTGCTGGGCAAGCCCGTCACGGATCGCGTCATCGGCGACATGACCGGCCGGCGTGGTGGCGGTGACGTCCCCTTCGGCGTCGTCGGTGATCGTCGACTGCCCGAGCCGGATGGTGGCGGCATAGCTCTTGGAGGACCCGATGACGTACGTCAGAAGCCGCGTGGCCTTGTTGACCCCGATGATCAGCACACCGGTCGCCATCGGATCGAGCGTCCCGCCGTGCCCGACCCGCCGGGTCTTGGCCAGCCGCCGGATCCGGCTCACGACATCATGCGAGGTCATCCCCGCCGGCTTGTCCACCACGATCAGTCCGTCCGCACTCACCCGACCACCTTAGGGTCAGCCCGCTCCCGCCCAGCCCTCAGCCCGCTCACGGGGTGAACAGAATCAACGCGGCGCCCAGGAGCGGCACGATCGCGGACAGGACGAGCACGGGCGCGCTGCGAAACCTGGGCATCGCCAACGGCAGCGCCAGGGCACCTCCGCGCGTCAAGTCGTGACGCCGATCTCGCGGTGCGGCGGCGTTTCTCAGGCGACCTTGGTGTTCGGGGCTTTCAGTTCGGCGCCGACGATGGCCCAGCGGGCGGAGCGCCAGCGCCACACCGTGCCGGCGAAGCGGATCGCGATCAGCAAGGCCAGGCCGGCCCACACGCCACCCAGGCCCAGGTCGAGCCAGTAAGCGATCCAGATCGCGGGCAGGAAGCCGAGCAACGTCGCGACCAGGGTGATGTCGCGCAGGAAACGCACGTCGCCGGCGCCGATCAGTACCCCGTCCAGGGCGTAGACGATGCCGGCGAACGGCATCAGACCGATGAACCATGGCCAGACCACCGCCGCCTGCTCGTGCACCGCCCGGTCCGGCGTGAACCAACCGGGGATCGCCCCCGCCCCGGCCGCGGCCAGGGCCGCGAAGACCACGCCGGCCAGGGCGCCCGCGATGGTCACCCGCCGGGCCACCTCCTGGGCCGCCTTCGCGTCGCCGGCGCCCAGGGTCGCGCCGACCAGCGACTGGGCCGCGATGGCGACCGCGTCCAGGGCCAGCGCGCTGAAGAACCACAGCTGGAGGGCGATCTGGTGGGCGCCGACCGCGGCCACCCCGAAACGGCTGGCCACGGCGGTGGCCGACAGGAAGCAGGCCTGGAACGAGGCGCCGCGGATCAGCAGGTCGCGGCCGAGGACGACCTGCCGCACGATGATCTGGGGCACCGGCCGCAGGGCGCGGGTCTCCCGGACGAGTGCGGCCAGGAAGAGGCCGCCGGAGACGCTCTGCGCGACCACGTTGGCCACGGCGGAGCCGTTGAGGCCCCAGCCGGCCGGATAGACGAGCAGCGGGCAGAGGATGGCCGAGAGGACGTTCGCGCCGAGCACGTAGAACAGCGGCCGCCGGGTGTCCTGGACGCCGCGCATCCAGCCGTTGCCCGCGGCCGCGAGCAGCAGGCCGGGGATGCCGAACGAGGCGATACGCAGCCAGTGGGCGGCCGCTTCGGCGGTGGCGGGGTCGCCGGCCAGCGCGCGCACCAGCGGCCCGGCGCCGATCTGGGCCAGCAGCACGAGCACGACGCCCATGCCGAGCGCGAGCCAGGACGCCTGCACACCCTCGGCGACCGCGGCGGCCCGGTCACCGGCCCCGAAGCGGCGGGCGGCACGGCCGGTGGTCCCGTACGCCATGAGCGTGCCGAACCAGACCGCGACCGACATGACGGTCCCGCTGACGGCGACCGCGGCCAGCGGCACCGCACCGAGGTGACCGACGACAGCCGTGTCGACCAGCACGTAGAGCGGCTCCGCGGCCAGCACGACGAGCGCCGGAAGGGCGAGCGCCGCGATCCGCCGCGCGGACGCGGGCGTTTCAGAAGGCCGGGCAGACGGGCTCATGGTTACTCATGATGCCCGCCCGGCCGTAAGGAGCGCAATCCAGATGGATGCTTACTGGCGGGTGTCCATCGACGTCTGCAGGGCGCGGCGCGCGGCCTCGCGGGCTTCGTCGGTGGCGGAGGGCTTCGGCTTAGCGGCCATGATCGTGGTCCTTCCACGGTGGGTGAAGGCGCGGGGCGCCTGAGGTTTGGTCGAGCGGAGCGTCGCGGGGCCGGTCCGGGATCGCCGGACGTCTGGCGAGGGCGACGCTGCCCGGGCGGGTGGGCCCGGGTGGCTCGAGGTCTCGCGGCGGGCAGTGGTCACGACCGCGCAAAACCTAATCACCGTTCAGGACCCAAACTATCGTTCAGTTCGCTCGGGCACCGGCTGCTTCCCACGAAGCGGGACACGAAAAAAGCCGGTGTCGCCGAGGCGACACCGGCCTGAGGCCGACCGTTACTACTGGGTGAGATTGACGTCCAGGAGATCCTTGACCTGCTGGACGATCTCCTCCGGCGAGCCGAAACCGGTGAAACCGGCCGCCAGCCGGTGGCCGCCACCGCCGAGCGCCACCGCCACCGCGCTCACGTCGACCGCGCCCTTGGAGCGCAGCGACACCGCCCACTCCCCGGCCGTCATCTCCTTCACCAGCACCGCCACATCCGCCTCGGCGACGCTGCGGACCGGGTCGATGAGCGACTCCAGGACGTACGGCTTCTGGTCGTACCTCTCGAGGTCGGCCGTGGTGGCGTACGTCCAGACCAGACCGCGCCCACCCGCCGCCGTGACGTCGAGACGGGCCCGGCCCAGCACCTCGCCGGAGAGTTTCATCGCCCCGAAGGGGCGGGTGTCGAAGATCCGCCGCGAGATCTCGGCCGGGCTGATGCCGGTGGCGATCAGCCGGGCCGCCAGCTCATGCACCTCGGGCGTGGTCAGATCGAACTTGAACGAGCCCGTGTCGGTGGCCAGCGCCACGTAGAGGCACTCGGCGATCTCGGCGTCGAGCGGCACACCGAGCCGGCTCAACAGCCCCTCGGCCACCACGGAGGTCGCGGCGGCCCGTGGGGCCACCAGGTTGACGCCGCCGAAGCCGGTGTTCGACGCGTGGTGGTCAAGCACGATCACGGCCGGCGCGCTGGGCAGCAGGCGCACCAGGTCACCGAGGCGCGACTCGGCCGCCACGTCGAAGACCATGATCAAGGCCGGGCTTTCGTACGCCTCGTCCTCGGCCACCAGCAGGTCGCTGCCGGGCAGATCACGGTACGGCACGGGCACCTCGAACCGGCCCGGGAACGTGGCCCGCAGCCGGGTCACGCCGAGCCGGCGCAGCCCCAGGCCGAAGCCGAGCATGCTGCCGAGCGCGTCACCGTCCGGGTTGACGTGGCAGATGAGCTGGACCTCGTCGTCGGGCCCGAGCGCCCGGACCGCGTCGATCGCGGCCGTCCACTCGAGGTCGGCCACTCCCCCGATCACGGCCGGGACACCGGTCTCACCACCGGAGAGCGCGGCGGCCCCGAAGGACCAGGCGGACCGCGGACCGTCGGCCGGCCGGGGAACGCCCCCGGGGGCCATGCCCCCGGGGATGCTGGAGACCGTTCTCACCCCTGGTCCTCGCGGGCGCCCACCCGCTCGTCCTCGTCCTCGTCGTCCTCGGCCTTGTAGGGGTCGGGATCGCCCGCGTACTGCTTGCCGGCGGCGAGCCGCTGCACCTCCTGGTCACGCAGGCGCGCCTCGGCCAGCAGGTGGTCGATCTCCTTGGCCTGGTCCTGCACGTTGTCCAGCACGAACGCCAGGCTCGGCGAGTGCCGCAGCCCCAGGGCGTGACCGACGCGGCTGCGCAGCATGCCCTTGGCGCTCTCCAGCGCGGCCTTGGTGGCCGCCTGCTCGGTCGGGTCGCCGAGCACCGTGTAGTAGACGGTCGCCTCGCGCAGATCGCCGGTGATCCGCGCGTCCGTGATGGTCACCATGCCGAGCCGGGGATCTTTGATCTCTCGTACCAGCGATGCCACCAGCTCCCGTACGCGCTCCGCATGACGGCGCGTCTTGGCCGGGTCCGACATATCGCCCACCTCCGACTGTGATCCCGCGGGTCCGACTACCCCGCCCAACTGCTGAAGCCTACCCAGCCCGCCCATGGGCCGAACTAGTCGTCCTGCCCGTAGAGGCGGCGCTTGACCGAGAGCAACTCGATCTCGGGGCGGCCGGCCATCTGGTTCTCACAGGTGTCGATGACGGCGCGGGCCTGTGCCGGCTCGGCGGCGACCACGGCCACGCCGACCTGGGCGCGGCCGTGCAGGTCGTGCATGCCCACCTCGGCTGCGCTGACCTCGTATTTCTTCAGCATCGCGAGGATCGGGCGTACGTAGGAACGCTTCTGCTTGAGCGACCGGGAGTCGCCGGGCAGGAGCAGGTCGAACACTGCGGTTTCCGTATACATCAGCGGGAAGGTTACCGCCGGGGTACGACAGTTCTCAGCCGGTTTTCCGGGCGATGAGAACGTCGCGCTCGATGCCCTGGTCGACGCGGTGCTCCAGGGGCAGCTGCTCGACGAGCTCCAGCCCGTGGGCCAGCAGGATGTCCTCGGCCAGCTCGCGCCGCGCGACCTTGGTGTTCCAGGACAGGCCGACGGCGCCGCCCGGGCGCAGCAGGGGCAGCCACTGCGGCACCGCGCGCTCCAGCAGGTCGAGCGGCCGCCGGGAGATGCCGCCCTCGTCGTCGTAGCTGCCGTGGGCCACGCCGTACGGCAGGTCGGCCACCAGCACGTCGGCCACCCCGGACCGCAGCAGGCCCTCGAGCTGGGTGGTGTCGGCCTGCAGAACGGTGATCTTCTGCACCGCGCCCGCCTTGTGGTCGTCCTTGCTGGCCGCCATCGTCACCTCGAGCCGCCGCGCGGCCCGCTTGCCCTGGCGCCGCACGGGCACGAGCTCGGCGGTGTGCTTGAGACGCTTGCGCTTGAGCCAGGTCTGGAGGAAGAGTTTGTACGCCTCGACGTCCTTGCCGTCGATCTCCACCCCGACCGCGTCGTAGCCGTACATCAGCGCCTGGTTGAGGGTCGTCCCCCGGCCGCACAGCGGGTCGAGCACGGTGAGGTGCCCGTCGAGCATTTTCGCGGCCGACGCCGAGGCGAGCAGCGTCAGGTTGAGCACCAGCTTGGTGAACTGCTCGTTGGTCTTGCCCGCGTATTTCGGAATGGTGATCAGGTCGCTGTCGTACCGCGCCAGCGGCGTCATCATGATCGGCCGCAGCAGCTCGTCCACCTGCTCGAACAGCGCATACGCCGACGACAGGTTGGACAGGTACGAAATGTCCCGATCGGCCAGAGCGCCGGAGAAGGTCAGATACTCCACGCCACCGAGAAGCGTGACCCCGATGTCCGAAATTTCGGAAGAAAGCACGTTACCGAAGGCGGCCAGCTCGGCCAGCGCGAGACGGGAGGCCTGATCGGCGTACACACGATTGGCGGAGGGAGCAAGGAGCAGGGCGTACCGGGACATGGGGACCATCTTGGCAGGCGGCGCGACGGACGCAGCAGGCGCAGGCACCGCACCGTGGGGGTTTGGGGGCTCGGCCCCCATCGCAGGCATAGGTAGCGAAATGCCCCCTGTCCGCGCTTTCCGCGGACAGGGGGCTCCCATCACACTTTCGCTACGCCCGCGGCTTTTCGCGCATTTCGAAGGTCTCGATCACGTCGCCGACCTGCGGGGTGCCGAAGCCGCTCATGGTCACACCACACTCGAAGCCCTCGCGGACCTCGGTGGCGTCGTCCTTGAAGCGGCGCAGCGAGCTGATCGTGACGTTGTCGGCCACCACGCTGCCGTCCCGCAGGATGCGGGCCTTGGCGTTGCGGCGGATGAGACCGCTGCGGACCAGACAGCCGGCGATGAGACCGATCTTGGACGAGCGGAAGACCTCGCGGATCTCCGCGGTGCCCAGCTCGACCTCCTCGTACTCCGGCTTGAGCAGGCCCTTGAGCGCGGCCTCGATCTCCTCGATGGCCTGGTAGATCACGCTGTAGTAGCGGATCTCCACGTTCGCCCGGTCGGCCATCTCCTTGACCTTGTTCGAGGCCCGGACGTTGAAGCCGATGATCGTGGCGGTCGCTTCCGAGGAGGCGCTCGCCAGGTTCACGTCGCTCTCGGTGATCGCACCGACGCCGCGGTGGATGACCTTGAGCTGGATCTCGTCCGGGATCTCGAGCTTGAACAGCGCGTCCTCGAGGGCCTCGACCGAACCGGACGAGTCGCCCTTGATGACCAGGGTGAGCGAGGTCTTCTCGCCCTCCTTGAGCTGCTCCATGAGCGTCTCGAGAGTCGCCTTGGTGCGCGAGTTGGCGAAGCTGGCCGCGCGGCGGCGGGCCTGCCGCTGCTCGGCGATCTGCCGGACCGTGCGGTCGTCCTCGCCGGCGAGGAACGTGTCGCCCGCTCCCGGCACCGAGGTGAGACCCAGGACCAGCACCGGACGAGCCGGGAAGGCCTCGGTCACCGCCTTGCCGTTCTCGTCGAGCATGGCGCGGACGCGGCCGTGCGCGCCACCCGCCACGATCGAGTCGCCGGCCCGCAGCGTGCCCTTCTGGACAAGCACGGTGGAGACCGCACCACGGCCCTTGTCGAGGTGCGACTCGACCACGGCACCCTGCGCCGGCCCGTCGATCGGAGCGGTCAGCTCCAGCGACGCGTCGGCGGTCAGCAGGACCGCCTCGAGCAGCTCGTCGATGCCGATGCCGGGCTTGGCCGCGACGTTGACGAACATCGTGTCGCCGCCGTACTCCTCAGCGAGCAGGCCGTAGTCGGTCAGCTGCTGACGCACCTTGTCCGGGTTGGCGTCCGGCTTGTCGACCTTGTTGACCGCCACCACGATCGGCACCTCGGCCGCCTTGGCGTGGTTCAGCGCCTCGACCGTCTGCGGCATCACGCCGTCGTCGGCCGCCACGACCAGGATGACGATGTCGGTCACCTGGGCACCACGGGCACGCATGGCGGTGAACGCCTCGTGACCCGGGGTGTCGAGGAAGGTGATCGCCCGGTCCTCGCCGTTGTGCTCGTAGTGCACCTGGTAGGCGCCGATGTGCTGGGTGATGCCACCCGCCTCGCCGGCGACCACGTTGGTCTTGCGGATCGCGTCGAGCAGCTTCGTCTTACCGTGGTCGACGTGACCCATGACGGTCACGACCGGCGGACGGGTGACCAGACGGTCCTCCGCCACCTCGGCGTCGAGGTCGATGTTGAACTGCGCGAGCAGCTCACGGTCCTCGTCCTCGGGGCTGACGATGCTCACCGTGAAGCCCAGGTGCTCGCCGAGCAGCAGCAACGTGTCGTCGGAGCACGACTGCGTCGCCGTCACCATCTCGCCCAGGTTGAACATCTCCTGGACCAGCGAGCCGGGGTTCGCGTTGATCTTGTCGGCGAAGTCGGAGAGCGACGCGCCGCGGGAGAGCCGGATCTCCTGACCCTGACCCCGCGGAGCGCCGGAGCTCATCTGCGGGGCGGACAGGTTGTCGAACTCTTGACGCCGCTGCTTCTTCGACTTGCGACCGCGGGTCGGCCGGCCACCCGGACGCCCGAAGGCACCCGCGGCACCGCCGCCACGACCGCGACCGCCGCCACCGGGACGGCCCGGAGCACCGGCACCGGCCGGAGCGCCGCCGCCACCACCGGGACCACCGCGGTAGCCACCGCCACCGCCGCCGCCACCGGGGCCGCCGCGGTAACCGCCGCCACCAGCGCCGCCGCCGCCACCGGGGCGGAAGCCGCCACCAGCGCCGCCGCCGCCACCGGGACGGAAGCCGCCACCGCCACCGGGGCCGCCACGACCGCCGCCACCGCCACCGGGACCGCCACGGCCACCGGCGCCGCCACCCGGACGGCCGGGGCCGGCCGGACGCTGCGCGGGCATGGACGCGGGGCTGGGCCGCGGGGGCATCGACGCGGGACTGGGCCGCGGGGGCATGCCCGGCTGGTTGGGCCGGGGCATGGAGGCCGGCGAGGGACGGGCGGCGTTGCCACCCGAGACGCCGAACGGGTTGTTACCCGGGCCGCGCGACGGCGGACGCGGGGTGTTGCCACCGGCGGGGCCGGGGCGAGGGCCGGACGGAGCACCGCCCTGCGGGGCAGGACGAGCCGCGGGCGAACCCGGGCGCGGCGGAACCGAACCGGGGCCGGGGCGCGGACCGCCCGGGCCACGAGGCGCGCCGCTGTCGGCCGGGGGCTGCTGCGCCCGGCGCTCGGCGTCACGGGTGCGGGCGGCCTGAGCGGCCTTGACCGCGGCCTCCTGCTCGGCCTTGAGCGCCGAGGCACGGGCCTCGGCCGCCGCGACCTCGATGTCGTGGGCGCTGGCCGGCTTGGCGACCGGGCCGGGTGTCGGGCCCGGACGTCCGGGAACCGACGGCTTGGGACGCGCGAAAGAGCCGGGCGACGGGGCCGGCGACGTCGGGGCGGCGCTGGGAGCGCCACCGGCGGCGGGGCCGGGCTTACGCGGCGGCTGGGGACGCGCGGCGGGCGGAGCCGGGCGAGCCGCGGACGGCGCGCTGGGCGCAGCACTGCTGGCGGCGGGCGCGGACGGGGACGGAGCCGCCGGAGCGGAACCTGCCTCGAGGGCGCCACGCAGCCGCCGGGCCACGGGGGCCTCGACCGTGCTGGATGCGGACTTGACGAACTCGCCCATCTCCTTGAGCTTGGCGAGAACGGTCTTGCTGTCGACCCCGAGCTCTTTGGCGAGCTCGTGTACGCGGGCCTTTCCTGGCACTGCACTCCTCACTTCGAGGTCGTGCGAGCGCACCCGCAACGACCTCACTCGTGCACTAGAAGCCTGTTCATTTCAGGGACTTCATCGTGTGCTCATCTGGGTCGTCCTACCTTGCTGGGTCATGACGCGGCCACAGCGGCCGTGTCATCTGTCGTTCCGCACGGCAAGGCCGTACGGATGTGCTCGGCCAGCAATCCGGTGTCAGCAACACCGGTGAGACGCAGCGCGCGCCCGAAGGCACGACGCCGCTCCGCCAGCGCGAAGCAAGCCGGATCGGGATGCAGATGCGCTCCCCGGCCCGGCAGTCGGCGGTCCGGATCGGGCTGGAGCCGGAGATCTTCCCCGGTGCCGGCCGCGACGAACCGAATCAACTCGAAGGCCGGCGCATGCTTGCGACAGCCAACACAGGTTCGTGTCGGACCGGCCACGTGAAAGTCTACTCCTCAGACGTCCGGAACGCGTATCCGGTCAGCTTCCCGCCTCGGCCGCATCGCGGTCGGAGGCCCCGGCCGGCTCGTTGTCCGGCCGGATGTCGATGCGCCAGCCGGTGAGCCGGGCCGCGAGCCGGGCGTTCTGACCCTCCCGGCCGATCGCCAGCGAGAGCTGGAAATCGGGCACGGTGACCCGGGCCGTCCGGCTGGCCGCGTCGACCACCTCGACCCGCAGGGCCTTGGCTGGTGAGAGCGCGTTGCCCACGAACTGGGCCGGGTCGTCCGAGTAGTCGATGATGTCGATCTTCTCGCCGTGCAGCTCGCTCATGACGGCCCGGACCCGCTGGCCCATGGGACCGATGCACGCGCCCTTGGCGTTCACGCCCGGAACCGTCGAATGCACCGCGATCTTCGTACGGTGACCTGACTCACGGGCGATCGCGGCGATCTCGACGGTGCCGTCGGCGATCTCCGGCACCTCGAGCGCGAAGAGCTTCTTGACCAGCGCCGGGTGCGACCGGGAGAGCGTCACCTGGGGGCCGCGGAAGCCCTTGGCCACGTGCACCACGATCGCGCGGATGCGGGACCCGTGCTCGTACGGCTCGCCGGGCACCTGCTCGGACTGCGGCAGCACCGCCTCGATCTTGCCGAGGTCGACGATGACGATGCCCTTCTCGGCCCGCGCGGCGTCCGCCTGCACGATGCCGGTGACCAGGTCGCCGTCGCGTCCCGCGTACTCACCGAAGTGCTGCTCGTCGGTGGCCTCGCGCAGCCGCTGGAGGATGACCTGCTTGGCCGTCATCGCGGCGATGCGGCCGAAGTCGTGCGGGGTGTCGTCCCACTCACGCACCACCGTGCCGTCGGCGTCCAGCTCCTGCGCCAGCACCGAGGCGACGCCGGACTTGCGGTCGATCTCCACGCGGGCGTGGCTCTGCGCGCCCTCCGTGTGCCGGTACGCGGTGAGCAGGGCGGTCTCGATGGCCGCCAGAATCGTCTCGAACGGGATCTCCCGCTCGCGCTCCAGGGCGCGCAGCGCCGCGAGGTCGATGTTCACTCCTCGCCCTCCCTATCGTCGGTGTCGATGTCGTCGTCGTCCTCGTCGCCGAAGTCGGCCTCGTCGAGCCGCTTGAACTCGATCTGCACCTTTCCGGCGCCGAGTTCGGAATAGCTCAGCTCGTGCGGTGTGCCGTCGACGTCGAGCACGATGCCCTCGTCGCCGGCGTCGGTCACCCGTCCGGTCATGCCGTTCACGGCGACCAGACGGCCCCGGTTACGCCGCCAGTGGCGCGGCTCGGTCAGCGGCCGGTCCACGCCCGGCGAGCCGACCTCCAGTTGGTACTCCCCCGCGAGGACCTCGTCACCGCGCTCCTCGGCGGCGTCGAGCGCCTCGGAGATCGCGCGGGAGACGACGGCCACGTCGTCCAGGCCGATGCCGCCGTCGGTGTCGACCAGGACGCGGACCACGTGCCGGCGACCGGCGCGGGCGACGCTGACGTCCTCCAGGTCGTACCCGGCCCCGGCGACCACCGGCTCGATCACGGCGCGGACCCGCGCCCTGGCCGCGACGAGATCGACACGGGGCGGAGCGGGAACCCGCTCCTCCGGCTTCTTACGGCCACCAGGCCGGGCACCGGCGCGACCACGCTGCGTCATCGGGCCTCGACCTTTCGTCAAAAAACTGAGAAACGACTCTATGCCGCCGGGCGATGTGCCCCGCGGCTGACGCAGAGCGTAACGCGCCGGTGGCATCGACGGTTCGGCGCCGCACCGATTCCGCGCCATCCGCAGGTCACCGGCTGTACCGCATGGTGTTGACTGGCGCCGTGCGGGAGAAATGGGAGATCGGACACAGCCGCCGCCGGGTCCTCGGCACGGTCGCGGGCCTCGGCGCCGCCGCCCTGAGCGGGTGCGGGCTCCTCGGTGACGACGACGAGCCCGAGCCGCCGAAGGCGCCCGATCCGCTCGAGCCCCTGCTGGCCGAGGCGGTCGCGCTCGCCGCGGCGTACGACCAGGCGATCGTCGGCCAGCCCGGCCTGCGCACCCGCCTCGAGCCGCTGGCCGCCGACCACCGCACGCACGCGGCCGAGATGTCCCGGCTGATCGGCGAGCCGCTCGCGAGCGGAGGGCCGGCGCCGAGCGCGAGCGCCGGGCCGGCGACCACGGTGGCCGCCCTGCGCCAGGCCGAGCAGGCCGCCCAGAAGACGGCGGTGGCGGCGTGCAAGGTGGCCGCCCCCGACCGGGCCGGCCTGGTCGGCTCGATCGCCGCCTGCCGGGCCACGCACGCCGAGGCTCTGCGATGAAGAGGGTGAACGAGCAGCTCGGGGCGGCACTGGCGGCCGAGGAGGCCGCCATCTACGCGTACGGGGTGATCGGCGTCCACCTCGACAGCGACGGCGATGTGACCGAGGCGCGGGCGGCCGAGCAGGCCCACCGGCAGAAACGCGACTATCTGGTGGGCCGGTTGTCGCAGCTCAAGGCGAGTGCGGCGCCCTCGCCGGCCGGCTACCAGCTGCCGTACGAGGTCACCGACCGCGCGACCGCCCTCAAGCTGGCCATCCAGGTCGAGGACGGGGTGGCGCAGGGCTGGCGGCCGGTGCTGCCGGTGACCGAGGGCGCCGAGCGGGCCACCGCGCTGGCCGCGATGACCGAGGCCGCCGTGCGGGCGACCCGGTGGCGCCGGCTGGCCGAGGTCGCGCCGGCCACGATGGCCTGGCCGGGACGCCCCGAATAGTCCGTTTAACCGCTACGCGGCGTAGACCTTTCGCGTACACATTCATCCCACAGAATGACGGGGTGCTGGAGGAGATCGATCTCACGTCGCCCCGGGGACGGCTGGCCACGCGCCTGCGCGACGTGATCGGGGCGCGGTGGACGGCCGAGGTTCAGGCCATCGGGGTGTACGGATCACTCGCGCACGGGGACGACCACGACGGCAGCGACGTCAATGTGCAGGTGATCACCTATCGCCCGGGCGCCGGGCCCCGGCCGGTCCTGCGCCGGGTCGACGGCATCCTGGTCGACCTGCGGGTGACCACGGCCGACGAGGGCCTGCGCCAGGCCCGCGAGCTCACCCCGCGCTGGCCGCTCGACGCCGACCGGCTGGTCGGCACCCGCCCGCTGCACGACCCGCGCGGCCTGTTCGGCGCTCAGCGCGACGCCCACCTGGCCCGGCTGGCCGCGGCCCGGCCGCCGGAGATCAGCGGCCTGGCCCGGCACGACTGGGAGGTGGCGGCGGCCGCGCACAGCCGCGCCGTGCGCCTGGCCGAGTGGTACGAGACGGACGCCGCGCTCGTGATGATCGCCGATTGCCGGCTGCACGCGGCGCTGGTCGCCGGCCTGCTGAGCCGCACCTATTTCCGCAACAAGGCCGACGCCGTGCGGCGCACCGGCCTGGCCGGCGCCGACGTACAGGAACTGGCCTCGGTCCTGAAGTCGCAGGCCGAGGACCTGACGGCACGTGGCCGCCCGGTCGACGGCAACCTGAGTGAGCTGTTCACCTAGGGGAGCGTCAGGATCTCCGAGCCCTCCTCGGTGACCACCAGCGTGTGCTCGAACTGGGCGGTCCACTTGCGGTCCTTGGTGACGACCGTCCAGCCGTCCTTCCAGATCTCGTACTCGTGGGTGCCGAGCGTGATCATCGGCTCGATGGTGAAGGTCATCCCGACCTCCATCACCGTGTCGAGGCGCGGATTGTCGTAATGCGGGATGTAGAGCCCGGAATGGAACGTCTCACCGATGCCGTGACCGGTGAAGTCCCGGACCACGCCGTAGCCGAACCGCCGGGCGTACGCCTCGATGACCCGCCCGATCGCGTTGATCGGCCGGCCCGGCGCCACCGCCCGGATGCCGCGCATCATCGCCTCGTGGGTGCGCTCGACCAGCAGCCGGGCCTCGTCGCTCACCTCGCCCACGCAGAACGTGGCGTCGGTGTCGCCGTGCACGCCGTCGAGAAAGGCCGTCACGTCGACGTTGACGATGTCGCCGTCCTCGAGCACCGTCGAGTCGGGGATGCCGTGGCAGATCACCTCGTTCAGCGAGGTGCAGCACGATTTCGGAAAACCCTTGTAACCCAGGGTCGACGGGTACGCCCCGTGGTCGCACAGGAACTCGTGGACCACCCGGTCGATCTCGTCGGTGGTCACGCCCGGCTTGCAGTGCTCGCCGGCGAGCTGGGTGGCCCGCGCCGCCAGACGCCCGGCGATCCGCATCTTCTCGATGGTCTCGGCGGTCTGCACGTGGGATCCACGCCACTCTTTCGGGCGCTTCTTTCCGACGTACTCAGGTCGGGCGATCTGTGCCGGGACCACCCGCCAGGGCGACTGCCTTCCCGGCATCAATGGGGCACGAACGGTCATAGCCCCAGCCTATCGCCGCGATGCGGGTCACCCGTGCGGGCGGGCACAGCCCGGTAACAGGTCTGTTGACCTTAATCAACCGGTTCTTGCCGCGTTTCCGGCGCTGTGTAATCGTGTGTTCGTGGATCAAGAGGGGGCAGACCCGAACTTCACCGCGACCGGCGTGGTGACCGGGAACAGGGTGACCGTGACGGTGACCGGCGAGGTGGACATGTCCACCGCCGACACGATGTTGCGTGCCGCGACAGTGGACGGAGCCGCTGCGGCCACCATCGATCTGCGCGAGGTCACCTTCTTCGACTCCGCCGCCATCCACGCCCTGCTCCAGCTCGCCGACCGCTACGGCGGCGACCTGGTCGTGCACCCCTCGGCCCAGGTGCGCCGGGTGCTGGAGATCTCGGGCCTGTCGACTCAGCCCTGGCTCAGCGAGGACTAGACAGCGGCCGTCGCAGGGTCACCGACGTGCCCTGCGCGGAGCGGCTCACCGACAGCTCGGACAGCGCGCCGATCAGCGCCAGGCCGCGGCCGCGGTAGCTCTCCGAACTGGTGTCACGCCAGGTGCCCGTGTCACGCACGACGACCACGACCGCGTCGTCGGTGAGCGAGGCCTCCACAGTGATCACCGGCTCGGCCGGCTCGACCGGATGCTCGATCGCGTTGGCCGCCGCCTCGGAGACCGCCACGGTCAGGTCGAAGATGTCGTCCTCGGGCACGTCGCCCGCGGTCAGGAAGTCCTCCAGCCGCCGGCGCAGCACGCTGAGCCGGCCCGGCTCGGCCGGCAGCCGCAGCACGAACTCGCGCGGCTCGGTCACCTCCAGCGCCAGCAGCGCGATGTCGTCGCGCCGGCGCCGCCGGGCGGCCTTGGCCAGCAGCTCGTCGAGCAGGTCCTCGACGTGCTCGGCCGGCTTGGCGGCGTCGGCGGTCAGCTCGGCCAGACCGCTGTCGATGCCCACCTTCCGGTCCTCGACCAGCCCGTCGGTGTAGAGCAGCAGCCGGCTGCCGGGTGGCGCCCCGGCCGCCAGCGTCGGATAGTCCGCGTCGGTCAGGGCGCCGATCGGCGGACCGAGCGCCGAGGAGTAGAGGAACGTGCCGAGCCGGCCCGGATGGACGACCACCGGCGACGGATGCCCGGCCGACGAGTAGTGCAGGCCGCGGGTCACCGGGTCGTACCGAACGCAGACGACGGTCGCGAACTGACGGCGGCCCAGGTTGTCCACGAGCCGGTTGAGCCGGGTCAGGGCCTCACCGCAGTCGAAACCCTCCAGGATGTACGCCCGCAGCGCGTTCCGCAGCTGGCCCATGACCGCCGCGGCCTGCACGCCCTTGCCGACCACGTCGCCGATCACCAGGAAGAGCTGGTCGCCGGGGGCCACGATGACGTCGTACCAGTCGCCGCCGACCTCGGCCTCGTGGCTGCCGGGCAGATAACGGCTGGCCACGATCGCGCCCGGCATCCGCGGCAGCGACTGCGGCAGCAGGCTGTGCTGGAGCGTGCTGGCGATCCGGTGCTCGGTCTCGTAGAGGCGCGCGTTCTCCAGCCGCAGCCCGATCAGCCGGGCCAGCTGGGCCAGCACCGCCGGCTCGAGCGGGCCGCCGGGCGACGACCAGACCCGCAGCTCGCCCACGGTCGCCCCGGACGTGTCGGGCAGCGGCAGCACGGCGTCGGGTTCGGCCGCCGGATCGGCGCCACCGTCCACCTCGGCCCGTGCGCCGGGCGCCGACACCACGACCCGGCCGGCCGAGGTCATCGCCCGCACGTGCCGGGCCGCCACGTCGAGCACCTCGGCCGTGGTGCGCACGGTGTTGACCGCGGCCGCCGTGTCCACCAGCCCGCGCAGCCGGCTGATGATCCGGCGGCGGGCCTGGCCCAGGTCGAGGTTGGCCCGGACCCGGGCGGTCAGGTCGCGGGCCGAGAACGGCTTGACCAGATAGTCGTCGGCGCCGGCGGACAGGCCCTCGACCGACGCCTCCTCGCCGGCCCGGGCCGAGAGCACGACGATCGGCACGTCGCGGGTGCGCTCGTCCTCGCGCAGCGCGGCGATCAGCCCGAAGCCGTCCAGCCGCGGCATCATCACGTCGGTCAGCACCAGGTCGAAGCGGCTGCGGCGGACCAGTTCGAGCGCGGCCCGCCCGTCCACCGCGGTGGCCACGTCCCAATGGGGGCGCAGCAGCCGGGCCACGTGGTCGCGCAGGTCGGCGTTGTCGTCGACGAGCAGGATCCGGCCCGGGCGGCGGTCGCCCGGTGGCGCCGGCAGCGGCAGCATGACCGGCTCGTCGCCGGTCCACCAGTGCTCGGCCTCCTCGGCGTACGGGCGGAAGTCGATCTCGGGCGCGATCGGCTCGCCGTGCAGGACGATCCGGTCGGCCGGCAGATGCCCGGTGCCGAACGGGATCCGTACGGTGAAGACACTGCCCAGCCCCGGCCGGCTGGTGGCGGCGGCCGAGCCGCCGTGCATCTCGGCCAGCTCCCGGACGAGGGCCAGGCCGATGCCGGTGCCCTCGTGACTGCGGGACCAGGCGCCGGTGACCCGGTGGAAGCGGTCGAACAGCAGCGGCTGCTGATCGGCGGGAATGCCGACGCCGGTGTCCTTCACGGACAGCACGGCGTAGCCCGCGTCCGAGCCGACCCGCACCTCGACCCGGCCGGTGGGGGTGAACTTGACCGCGTTGGAGAGCAGGTTGAGGACGATCTTCTCCCACATCTCGCGGTCCACGTAGACCGGAGCCGCGAGTGGCGGCGTCTCGACGGCCAGCTCCAGGCCGGCCCGCTCGGCCGCGGAACGGAAGGTGCTGGCCAGCCGGGCCGTGTAGTCGGCCAGGTCGGTGGGCCGGTAGGCCGCCCGCAGACGGCCGGACTCCAGCCGCGAGAAGTCGAGCACCGTGTTCACCAGCTTGAGCAGGCGCAGGCCGTTGCGCTGCATCGGCAGCAGCCGCTCGCGCTGGGCCGGAGGCAGCGCCGGGTCGCCGAGCAGATCCTCGAGCGGTCCGAGGATCAAGGTCAGGGGTGTACGGAACTCGTGGCTGACGTTCGAGAAGAAGTTGGTCTTGGCCTGGTCGAGGGCGGCCAGCTCGGCGGCGCGGGAGCGCTCCTGTTCGTACGCCTGAAGGTTGCCCACGGCCCGCGAGATCTGCGCCGCGGCCAGTTCGAGGAAGTCGCGGTAGGTCCCGCCCAGCGAGAGGAAGCGGCTCAGCCCGACCACCAGCGCGCCGACCGTGGCCGTGCCGACCACGAGCGGCAGCACCAGCGCCTCGCCCGCGGTGCCCTCCGGAGGTGGCGCGATCTCGGCCAGCGGCGCCTTGGCCGGCTTGCCGCCCTCGATCACCTGCCGGACGACCGGGTGCCGATCCTTCCGTCCGTCCTCGTCGGCGCCGTCGAGAAAGACCGCCGCGAACGGCACGTCGGCCGTGTTCCCGGCGAAGACCGCCACGGCCTCCTCGGCCAGCGCCTCCTGGTCCGGCGCGTCGGCGAGGCGAGAGCCGAGCGCGCTGAGCGTGCGCACCCGGCGCGTGTTCAGGACCCGGCCGGTGGTGTCGCTGACGATGCAGAACAATCCGTCGACACGGCCCGGCGCCGTCCGGATCGGGTCGTACGAAAGGTCGAAGTAGGCCTCCTCCAGGAAGCCGTGCCGCTCCAGCAGGAACAGGAAGTCGGCGCTGAAGAAAGCCTCGTCGTTCGCGACCACACCGGCGAAGAGCTCCCGGAGCTCCGGCCAGATCTCCGACCACATCTCGTGGCAGGGCCGCCCGAGGAACCCGGGGTGCTTGCCGCCCAGGACCGAGATGTAGGCGTCGTTGTAGAGCGCGCAGTACTCGGGACCCCAGAGAACGGCTATCTGCGCCCGCGAGGCGAGCATCGTGGCGACGGCCATCCGCAGCTCGGGCGGCCATCCGGAGGGATGGCCCAGCGGACTCCCGGCCCAGTCGAACTCGAGCATGCGGCGGCCCATCTCACCGCCGCGCTCGAACGCCGTGCGCAGCTGGCCGGGGATCTCGCCGTCCGGACCTCCGCCCAAGGGGACCTCCCCGCACGCTTCACCAACCGTACGGATAGGCACGGTAACACCGGGCCACCGGTGTCACACGGCGAGTACCTTGCCGCCCTTCACCCGCCGGGCCGCCGCCTCGACCAGACGCGTGAAGACGCGGAGATCGTTGGTGCGCTCCGGGTGCCACTGCACGCCGATGGCGTACGTCAGGGCGGGGTCCTCGATGATCTCGATGACCTGGTCCTCGGGGCACCAGCCGGTGGCCACGAACGACCCCGGATCGTCGATGGCCTGGTGGTGGAACGAGTTCACCGTCAGTTGCTCGCCCAGCAGTTCCGCCGCCCGCGAGCCCGGCTTCACCGTGACCTCGTGCCGCCCGTAGGCGGCGGCGCCGGCGGCCAGCGGATCGGTGCCGGGCGCGCCGCGGTGCCGGTCGCTGCCGATCACGTCGGGCAGGTGCTGGTGCAGCGTGCCGCCGGCGGCCACGGCCATCACCTGCATGCCGCGGCACACGCCGAGCACCGGCAGGTCGGCCTCGAGCGCGGCCTTCATCAGCACCAGCTCGGCGTCGTCGCGCTCCTTGTCGACCTCGGTCTCCGGATGACGCTCGGCTCCCCAGTACGCCGGGTCGATGTCGCCGCCACCGCTGAAGACGATGCCGTCCAGCGACTCGACGACGTCGGTTCCGGGCTCGTCCGGGGTGATCAGCACGGCCCGCCCGCCGACGGCGTGCACGGCTCGCACGTACGTCATGGGGAGCATGCCCGCCATGAGGTCGTTGCTGCCGTACTGCACCTGCTGGGCGTACGCGGTCATGCCGATCAGGGGCCTGCGCATGCGGTGAATTCCTCCTGTGTCTCAGTTCTGTGTCGCGGTGACCAGCGCGCCGAACAAGCGCCGGTCACGTACCACTTCCGGGTGCCACTGCACGCCGAGGACAAACCGGCGGCCCGGGTCCTCCACGGCTTCCGGCAGCCCGTCCTCGGCGCGGCCGGTGACGGTGAGCGTGCCCGGGTCGGCCACGCCCTGGTGGTGGAAGCAGCGGATGGCCAGGTCGTCGCCCATCAGCGCCTCGATGCGGCTGCCGGGCTCGAATCGCGCGTCGTGCTCGCCGTACACACCCGGCGCGGGCCGATGTTTCTCGTGCCCGAGCACGTCGGGCAGATGCTGGTGCAGAGTGCCTCCGGCGGCGACCGTCAGCAGTTGCATTCCCCGGCAGATGCCGAGGACCGGCATGTCTTTCTCCAACGCCGCGCGGACCAGCCGCAATTCCGCGGTGTCCCTCTCAGGGCGTACGACGGTGTGCGGGCCGGGGTCCTGGCCGTACATCCGGGGCCCGAGATCGGGACCGCCGGCGAGCACGAGGCCGTCCAGCGCGCGCAGCACGTCGGTGTCGTCCTCCTGGGGGATCAGGACAGGACGGCCACCGGCCAGCGTGACCGCGGCGACGTAGTCGTGCGGGATCAGCGTGGTCGGCAGGTCCTGCCAGACGCCCCACGTGGCGTTCTCCACATAGGTCGTGATGCCGATGATCGGGCGCATCGCACCACCGTAACCAGATCATGTATCTGTTCCATCGCCAATTTGGCGTAATGGGGGGTGTGGGGTGTCACCTCGTCACGAGATGACACCCCACCACGGGTCCCTCTGTCCCACCCACGCAGGGATCGACCTGTAAGGGCGGGGATTCGACCCCTTCACCCCTCTCGGGCGTAAAAGGGACGTGCCCCTGTAAACGATCCTTCAAACGTTCACAGCGGAGTTACATAGGCGCCGGTGATTCCACCGTCGACCACGAACTGCGAGGCGGTCATGAACGAGGCGTCGTCGCTGGCCAGGAACGCGACCGCCGCCGCGATCTCCTCGGGCTCGGCGAACCGGCCCATCGGCACGTGCACGAGCCGCCGGGCCGCCCGCTCCGGGTCCTTGGCGAACAGCTCCATCAGCAGCGGGGTGGCGACCGGCCCCGGGCAGAGCGCGTTGATCCGGATGCCCTCGCGGGCGAACTGCACACCCAGCTCGCGGGTCATCGCCAGCACGCCGCCCTTGCTCGCCGTGTACGCGATCTGCGAGGTCGCCGCGCCGAGCAGCGCCACGAACGACGCCGTGTTGATGATCGAGCCCTTGCCCTGCCGCTGCATGTGCGGAATCGCGTATTTGCAGCAGAAGAAGACCGACGTGGTGTTGACCTTCAGTACGCGCTCCCACGCGTCCAGGCCGGTGACCAGGATCGAGTCGTCGTCCGGCGGCGAGATGCCGGCGTTGTTGAAGGCGATGTCGACCCGTCCGTGCCGCTCGGCGACGCCGTCGAAGAGCCGCTGGACCGACTCCTCGTCGCTCACGTCGCAGGCCACGAACTCGCCGCCGGTCTCCTCGGCCACGGCCTTGCCGGCCTCCTCCGAGATGTCGACGGCGACGACCTTGGCGCCCTCGGCGGCGAACCGCCGGGCGGTGGCCAGCCCGATACCGCTGCCGGCGCCGGTGATCACGGCGACCCGGTCCCGCAAACGCTCCACTTACTCTCCCATCGCAAGGAACACGTTCTTCACATCGGTGAAGCTGAGCAGCGCGTCCGGGCCGAGCTCGCGCCCCAGGCCGGACTGCTTCATGCCGCCGAACGGCGTCCAGTAGCGCACCGACGAATGGCTGTTGACGCTCAGCGCGCCGGTCTCCACGGCCCGCGAGACGCGCAGCGCCCGGCCCAGGTCGCGGGTCCAGAGCGAGCCGGACAGCCCGTACTCGGTGTCGTTGGCCAGCCGGACCGCGTCGGCCTCGTCCTTGAACGGCAGCACCGAGAGCACCGGCCCGAAGACCTCCTCGCGCCAGTGCCGGTCGCCGCTCGACCGGGCCAGCAGGACGGTCGGCGGGAACCACCACCCGTCCCCGCCCGGCGCCTGCCCGGCGAAGGCGACATCGGAGCCTTCCACGTACGCCTTGACGCTGTCCCGATGACCGGCCGAGATCAGCGGTCCCATCTCGGCCGTGTCCTTCGACGGCTCCTCGACCCGGAACGCCTTGACCGCGGGCTCCAGCAACGACAGGAACTTGTCGTAGACCGACTCCTGCACCAGCAGGCGTGACCGGGCGCAGCAGTCCTGACCAGCGTTGTCGAAGACGGACGCCGGGGCCGACGCCGCCGCCTTCTCCAGGTCGGCGTCGGCGAAGACGATGTTGGCGCTCTTGCCACCCAGCTCCAGGGTCACCCGTTTCACCTGGTCGGCCGCGCCCGCCATGATCGACTTGCCGACCTCGGTCGAGCCGGTGAAGCAGACCTTCCGTACGGCCGGATGGGTGACGAACCGCTGCCCCACGACCGAGCCCTTGCCCGGAACGATCTGGAACACGTCCTCGGGCAGGCCGGCCTCGAGCGCCAGCTCACCGAGGCGGATCGCGGTCAGCGGGGTCAGCTCGGCCGGCTTGAGCACGACCGTGTTGCCGGCCGCCAGCGCCGGGGCGAAACCCCAGCCGGCGATCGGCATCGGGAAATTCCACGGCACGATGATCCCGACCACGCCGAGCGGCTCGTGGAACGTCACGTCGAGCCCACCGGCGACCGGGATCTGACGGCCGCTGAGCCGCTCGGGCGCCCCGGCGTAGTAGTCGAGCACGTCGCGCACGTTGCCCGCCTCCCAGCGGGCGTTGCCGATGGTGTGGCCGGCGTTGCGCACCTCCAGCTCGGCCAGCTCGCCGAGGTGCTGGTCGACCACCGCGGCGAAGCGGCGCAGCAGCCGGGCCCGGTCGCCGGGCGCGACCGCCCGCCAGGCCGGGAAGGCTCTCTGCGCGCGATCGATCGCCGCGTCGGTGGCGGCCAGATCCAGCGAGGGGACGGTCGTGAAGACCGCGCCCGTCGCAGGATTGATCACGTCAGTTGTCGTCACAGGCGGATCCTCGCACAGGTCGGAGTGGGGATGGCGCGGCCCTGTGGACAACCCGAAAGGCTGTGGATAACCCGGCTTCGGGCGCCCGCGGTGCCGTAGAGTCTGGGCCCGCCCCCTGGTGGGGTGGGGTGGGTTGGGGTGGGTTACATCCGCTCGAAGCCGCGCCGCAGCTCCCAGTCGGTCACGGCGGCGTCGAAGGCGGCCAGCTCGACCCGGGCCATGTTCGCGTAATGACCGACCACCTCGTCGCCGAACGCGGACCTCGCCACCTCGCTGCCCAGCCACAGCTGCCCGGCTTCGCGCAGCGTCGTCGGCACCCGTTCGGCCGCCGCGTCCTCGTACGCGTTCCCCGGCGTCTCCGGCTCCAGCTCGAGCTCGTTCTCGATGCCGTGCAGGGCGCCCGCCACCAGCGCCGCGACGGCCAGGTAGGGGTTGACGTCGCCGCCCGGCACCCGGTTCTCCACCCGCATGCCCTGGCCGTGGCCGGCGATCCGCAGGGCGCACGTCCGGTTGTCGACGCCCCAGCGCAGCGCGGTCGGCGCGAACGAGCCGGGCTGGTAACGCTTGTAGGAGTTGATGTTCGGCGCGAACAGCAGGCTGAACTCGCGCATCGTGGCCAGCAGACCGGCCAGCACCCGCTGCCCGGTCTCGCTGAGGTGCGCGGGACCGTCGCCGAGCATGGCCGACTTGCCGTCCTGGCCGCGCAGCGAGAAGTGGATGTGGCACGAGTTGCCCTCGCGGGCGTTCGGCTTGGCCATGAAGCTCAGCGCCATGCCCTCCTGGGCGGCGATCTCCTTGGCGCCGTTCTTGTAGATCACGTGGTTGTCGGCGCAGGTCAGCGCGTCGGCGTAGCGGAACGCGATCTCGTGCTGGCCGAAGTTGCACTCACCTTTGGCGCTCTCGGGCAGCATTCCGGCGCCGTACATCTCGTTGCGGATGCGCCGCAGCAGCGGCTCCACCCGGGCCGTCCCGAGCAGCGAGTAGTCCACGTTGTACTGGTTCGCCGGTACGAGGTCGCGATAGCCCTTCTCGAACGCCTGCTCATAGCTGTCGCGATAAAGGACGAATTCAAGTTCGGTTCCCGCGTACGCCGTCAGGCCGTGCCCGGCCAGGCGGTCAAGCTGCCGTTTGAGGATCTGCCGCGGTGACGCGTAGACCGGGTCGCCGCCGGTGGTCTCGAGGTCGGCGAGGACCATGGCGGTGCCCGGCTGCCACGGCACGCGCCGCAGGGTGGTGAAGTCGGGCCGCATCACGAAGTCGCCGTATCCGCTGGACCAGGACGACATCTCGTACCCGTCCACGGTGTTCATGTCGACGTCCACCGCGAGCAGATAGTTGCAGCCCTCGCTGCCGCCGGTGGCGACCTCGTCCATGAAGTAGCGGCCGTGCAGGCGTTTGCCCTGCAACCGCCCCTGCATGTCGGTGAGGGCCAGCAGCACGGTGTCGATGCTGCCGTTTTCGACCGAGACGTCCAGTTCCTCGAGATCCATGCCGGTTCCTTCCCTTGGAGGGCCGGGCGTCGCCGCCCGGCCCTTTCGATCATTCCGTGGGCATGGTCTGTTCGCCGTGTGCGGCTTTGTCGATCAGGTTCTGTCGCGGGCCGGTGAACCACTTGCGGGCGCTCGCGAACCACCAGACCGTGGCCAGTCCGAGAACCACGACCACCGCGACGATCGTGTAGTTGAAGTTGGACGCCGTGATCGGGCTGGCCGTCGGCAGGACGAACAGCACGCAGATGATCACGACCCAGACGATCGCGAGCCAGCCGACGAGCGGGCTCCACTTGCCGAGGTGCCACGGTCCCCGCTGGAAGTCGGGGTTCATCCGGCGCAGGAAGACCGGCATGACGTACGCGATGTAGAGGCCGATGACCGCGATCGAGGTGGCCGCCAGATAGGCCGTGGTGTTCCACAACGACGGCAAAACCAGCAGCGTGGAGCAGGTCACGCAGAGCCAGATCGAGTTGGTCGGCGTTCCGGTGCGGGGGTTGACCTTCTTCCACAGCCGGGAGCCGGGCAGCGCGCCGTCACGCGCGAAGGCGTACGACATGCGGGAATTGGCGGTGACCGACGCCATGCCGCAGAACCACTGCGCCACCACGCAGATGAACAGCAGGAACGTGCCCGTGTCGTGGCCCACGGCGTCGATGAAGATCTGCGCCGGCGGCAGGCCGAGGTCGGTGCCGAGGGCGCCCTCGTAGTCCTGGATGGACCAGGTGATCGCGAACAGCAGCACGAAGCCGGCGATCACCGAGACCACCACCGACATCACGATGCCGCGCGGCGCGGCCCGGGCGGCGTCGTGCGTCTCCTCGGCCACGTGGGCCGAGGCGTCGTAGCCGGTGTACGTGTACTGGGCCATCAGCAGGCCGAGCAGCACCGCGTACACCCCGGCCCCGGCGAAGGTGAAGCCGGTGGAGTTGTGCACCTCGGTGAAGACCTCGGAGATCGGCTTGTGGTTGTCCGGCACGACGGCCAGCACGATCACGATGACCGCGACGCCGACCAGGTGCCACCACGCGCTGACGTCGGAGAGGACCCGCACGAGGTTCACGCCGAACGTGTTCAGCAGGCCGTGCACGATGATGATGACCAGGAAGACCAGGAACGTACGCCCCGTGGTGACCTCCCAGTCGAAGGCCAGGCTGAGGAAGGCCGAGGTGGTGATGGCCGCGCCGAAGTCGATGGCGGCGGTGACGGCGACCTCGCCGAGGAAGTTGAACCAGCCGACGAACCAGGCCCACGCGGCCTTGTTCCGCTTGGCCAGCGCGGCCGCCCACCAGTAGAGGGCGCCGGCCGTCGGATAGGCCGAGCAGACCTCGGCCATGGCCAGGGCCACGAAGGTCACCATGATGCCGACGAACAGCCAGCCGAGGGTGATGGCGATCGGGCCGCCGGCGTTCATGGCGATGCCGTACGACGTGATGGCGCCGGCCAGGATCGAGATGATCGAGAAAGAGACCGCGAAGTTCGAGAAGCCGGACAGTCGGCGGTGCAGCTCCTGCTGGTAGCCGAGTTGGGCGAGGCGTTCTTCGTCGGTGGTGGGTGTCGGGTTGACGCTCATGTGCGGCTCCCTTACCGAAGGGTTGCTGTGACCTGGGCCACGGCGTGCCGTGATGATCTCGCCGGACTGTTACGCGCGTCAATGATCAGCGTTAATTGCGTTGCCCGCGCCCTCGGCACTCCCGCACACTCAGGACAGTTCAGGCATTCGCGAGTCCTCGGCAGACGTCGCGAACCAGAGGAGCGCATTGCGGCGCTCCCTTCCCGCGGCGGCGCGGGGCGCGGTCACCTCTCTCTCACACGGCATCGCCGTGCCCGGCGCCCGCCCCGCACCGCCGCACCCTCACGCGTAGTACTTCGTGCACTACCCTCCGCTGCCACTTGTCTGACGATTTGTCCTAAAAAATCTGTAGCCCCGGTACTAGAAATTCGCTGGTGATGGGCATAGGCTCTGTGGTGTCGGCCACGCACAGCCGACACAATTGACTCCGTTGGAGAAGGAGGACGAGATACCGCAGCAACGCGTCATCACAACGTCCCCGACCCGACAAGAGGTGATCGCAGCCGATGCCCATCACTCAGGTGGCCCGCTAGCGGCACGCAAGCGGACGACCGCATTTGCCGACGACGGTCGGCACCAGAATTGAAAATCCAGGGCCCCGGTTACCCGCCGGGGCCCTGGACTGCGCCTGAACACCCCTCAGGCCTCCCCCCTCGCCACGGAAGGCACGATGAACAACACGTCCTTCGACGACGCCGACTTCCCGGCGTACACGATGGGCCGCGCCGCCGACATGATCGGCGTGACGCCGGCCTTCCTCCGCAGCCTCGGCGCCGCCGGCCTGATCGAGCCGCAGCGCTCCCTCGGCAACCACCGCCGCTACTCCCGCCACCAGCTCCAGCTGGCCACCCGGGTCCGCCAGCTCCTCGACGAGGGCATGCCGCTGACCGCCGCCTGCCGCATCGTCAAGCTCGAGGACCGCCTGGCCGCCGCCCACCGCCACATCCTCGACCTGGGCGGCACCCTCACCCCCGACGACGACGCCGACATCCCCACACAGACCCACCCCGACATCGCGAAAACGCAGTACTACCGAGCCCCCTGACCCACCTCCCCACCGCCGGTCTGAACCTCGGCCACCCACCCCACCGCGGCCGCGCCCATCCCGGCCCCTCCCTGCGGCGCCGCTCTGGCGAAACTCACGACCCGTCATCGGCCGGATCGCTGGGTGGTTGCCGAGGAGGACGAGACCGGCTGGCCCGGTTCGCCGCTGCTCCCGCGCGGGGCTTGACCGCGCGAGATGACGTTCACGAGCCGGCGCGCGCGGACGTAGCGGATCTTCATGGCCAGCGCGCTTGGCTTGATCCACCTACCCTGGGTGCATGACCAGCGTGCTCAACGTCGATGGCGTCAGCCGCGCGTTCGACGGCCGGCCAGTTCTCTCGGACGTTTCGTTCCAGGTGGCGGGCGGTCGGATGACGGGCTTCGTCGGTGCCAACGGCGCCGGCAAGACGACCACCATGCGGATAATTCTCGGCGTGCTCGCCGCGGACAGCGGTGCGGTGCGGTGGCAGGGCGAACAGCTCAGCCGGGAGGTCCGGCAGCGGTTCGGATACATGCCGGAGGAACGCGGCCTCTACCCCAAGATGACCGTGGCCGAACAGATCGTCTATCTCGGACAGTTGCACGGCCTGAGCCGGGCCTCGGCCGTCGAGCGGACCGCGAAGCTGCTCGACCGGCTCGGGCTGGGTGAGCGGGCCGGCGAGAAGCTGGAGAAGCTGTCGCTCGGCAACCAGCAGCGGGCGCAGGTGGCGGCCGCTCTCGTGCACGATCCCGAGATGCTGGTGCTCGACGAGCCGTTCTCCGGTCTCGACCCGCTCGCCGTCGACGTGGTCGTCGACGTGCTGCGGGAGCGGGCCACCAGCGGGGTGCCGGTGCTGTTCTCCAGTCACCAGCTGGAGCTGGTCGAGCGGCTCTGCGACGACCTCGTCATCATCGCCGGCGGCACGATCCGTGCCGCCGGTGACCGCTCCCGGCTGCGGACGGCCTATGCCCAGCCCCGTTTCGAGCTGCACACCGACGCCGCCGTGGAGTGGGTTCGCGAGCGGCCCGGCGTCACCGTGGTCGAGCTCGACGGCAACCGCGCCGTCATCGACCTGGCCGACGGCGCCGACGACCAGGAGCTGCTGCGGGCCGCGCTCGACCGCGGGCCGGTGCGCTCGTTCGGGCCGGTCACCCCGTCGCTGGCCGAGATCTTCCGAGAGGTGATCCGATGAGCACGTTCGCGGCCGTGCGCGTGGTGGCGGCCCGGGAGATCCGGGTCAAGCTGCGCGATCGTACGTTCCTGTTCAGCACCGTCTTCTTCCTGCTCATCGCGGTCGCCTCGACCGTTCTTCCGGCCGTGCTCAACAGCGGGCCGTCGTCGGTGGCCGTGGCCGATCAGGCGACCGCGGCCGTCCTGCGGCAGTCCGGCCTCGACGTTCGCGAGGTCGCCGACGACGCGGCGGCCGAGCAGCTGGTGCGCTCCGGTGACGTGGACGCGGCCGTCGTGGCCGGGCCGACCGTGCTGGCCATGGACGACAGCCCGGGCGAGGTGGTGCGGGCGCTCAGCACCGAGCCGCCCGTGCAGTTGCTCGACCCCAGTGAGGTCGATCCGTTCCTCCAGTTCGCCGTGCCGTTCGCGATCGCCTTCGTCTTCTTCTTCACGTCGTTCCTGTTCGGCGTGCAGATCGCGCAGAGCGTCACCGAGGAGAAGCAGACCCGGATCGTGGAGATCCTGGTCGCCAGCGTGCCCACCCGGGCCCTGCTCGCGGGCAAGGTCGCCGCGCTCACGCTGCTCGCGTTCGGCCAGGTGGCGCTGATCGCGATCGTGGCCGTGGTCGGCGCGCGCTTCGCCGATCTCGACGCGACCGCGCTGTCGTTGCTGGAGCCGACGGTCGGCTGGTTCCTGGTGTTCTTCGTCTTCGGCTTCGTCATGCTGGCCACGCTGTGGGCCGGCGTGGGCGCGCTATCGGCCCGGCAGGAGGACATCAACGGCGCCTCGGCGCCGGTGCAGATGCTGGTGATGATCCCGTTCCTCGCGACCGTGTTCCTGATCGACAACGACGCGGCGATGCGCGTCCTGTCGTACATCCCGTTCTCCGCCCCGGTCGCCATGCCGGTCCGGCTGTTCATCTCGGACGTGGCGGCCTGGGAGCCGGTCGTCTCGCTGCTGATCCTGGCCGCGACGGCGGTGGCCCTGCTGGCGGTCGGCGCCCGCATCTACGAGGGCTCGCTGCTGCGCACGAACGGCCGTACGTCGCTGGCCACGGCCTGGAAGTCGAAGGCGGCCTAACCGACGCGGCGGACAATGGCGAGGAGCGATTCCTGTACGTCCTCGATCGGGCGCTCGGGCATGAAGACGAGCCAGTCGACGGCCACCACGAGGCCGACGCCGAACAGGGCCGACGACGCGACCCGCACGTCGAGGTCGGCCGGCAGGTCGCCGGAGCCGACCCCGGCCCGCAGGGTCTCGGCGATCACCCCGATCGCCTGCTCGCGCAGCAGGATCAGGGTCTGCTGCCACTCGCGGTTGGTGCGCCACATCTCGGAGAGCAGCAGCTGGGCGAAGGCGCGGTAGCGCCGGATGTACTCCAGCTGGCTGCGAACGAGGGCGGCCACGGCCTCGCGTGGCGGCAGGCCCTCCACGGCGGCTTGGAACTCCGCGGTGAGCAGTCCGACGCCGTACCGCAGAAGCTCCTCGAAGAGGTCGGTCTTGCTTTTGAAGTTGTAGTAGACCGTGCCCTTGGCCACGCCGGCCCGCAGCGCGATGTCGTCGACCGTGGTGGCCGAGAAGCCCTGCTCGGCGATGAGCTCGACGGCCGCCTCGAAGAGACGTTGCCGGGTGTCCTCCCGGCGCCGGGTCCGCCCGTCCGCCACCGCCGTCGCCCCCTGTCCGCCATCGCTGTGCGGGTCCATCACAGCACGAGCTCCGGATGGAGGTCGGAGGCGGTCATCCGCCGGCCGCGCCGCGCCGCCAGCCAGGTCAGGGCAACCGCGCCGATTCCGTACGCCAGCAGGAGCAGGACGCCCTGGACAACGGTGCCCCACGGGCCGCCGTCGACCGCGTGGCGGGCCGCACCCACCACGTACGTCATGGGCAGCAGGGGGTGGATCGCCTGGAAGAAGCCGGGCGAGGTCTGTACGGGGTAGGTGCCACCGGACGAGGTGAGCTGGAGCATGAGCAGCGCGAGGGCCAGGATCCGGCCGGGCGCGCCGAAGACCGCGCCCAGCATCTGGATGATCGCGGCGAAGACGGCGGAGGCCAGCAGGAGCAGGCCCCACGTGGCCATCGGGTGGACCGGGTCGAGGCCGAGCCCGAAGTGCACCACGGCGAACAGGATCGTCGCCTGCACGAGCCCGATGGCCACGGCCGGCAGCAGGCCGGCGAACACCACGCGCAGGGTCGGCGTCCTCGCCATCAGGTAACGCCGGTTCAGCGGCTTCAGCACGAAGAACGTGATCATCGCGCCGACCCACAGGGCCAGGGCCAGGAAGTACGGGGCGAAGCCCACCCCGTAGGTGGCGGCCGGATTGCGGACGGTGCGGTCGAGCGAGACCGGGTCGGCGAGCACGCCGGCCCGGCCGGTGGTGTCGTCGCCGTACCCCGGAATGCTCTTGGCCCCGTCGGTCAGCCCGGCCGCGAGCTGCCCGGCCCCGGCCTGAAGATCGCCGAGACCGCCGGCGAGTTCGTGCCCGCCGGAGGAGAGCGTGGCGAGCCCGCCGCTGAGCTGCTGGGCGCCGTCGGACAGCCGGTAGATGCCGTTCCTCAGGTCGATCGCGCCCTGCTCGGCCTGGTCGGTGCCGGCGCTCAGCTTCTTGGCGCCGGTGGCGAGACTGTCGAGACCGCTGGCCAGCTGGTCGACCTTCGCGCGGGCGTTCCGCACGTCGTCGGCCAGGTGGGGCGCGGCCGCGGCGATCTGCCGGGCGGTCGCGGCCGTCTGCCTCAGGTCGGCTCGCAGGGCGTCGAGGTCGGCGCTGTCCACCGTGCTCCGGACCTTCTGCGCCGCCGTCACCAGCTGGGCGGCGAGAGCCTTCGCCTCGGGCAAGCCCTCGGTGCCGGCGGGCAGGGTGTTCAGGTAGCGCTGAAGCTGCCTGGCGTTGTCGACGGCCTGGTTCGCGGCGGTGTCGATGGTGGTGATGTTGGCCGCGAGGGTGTCGGCGCCGCGAGCCACGAGGGTCGCCGCGGTCTGGAGACGCTCGGCGTTCTCGCGCAGCAGGGGCTCGGCCTTGTCGGCGGCCGCGTCCACAGCGGACGCGAGCTGACGGCCGCCGCTCGCGGCCTGCGCGGTGCCGGTGGCGAGCTGGCCGGCGCCGGCGCTGAGCTGGGCCAGGCCGTCGGCGAGGTCGTCGGCGCCGCGGCCGGCCGTGCCGAGGCCGTTGCTCAGCGTCCGCGCGCCGCTCCCGGCGTCGTCGATGCCGCCGGCCAGGCGGTCCGCGCCGGAGCGGGCCGACTTCGCGCCGTCGTCGAGCTTGTGGGCGCCGTCGGCCGCCTTCTGCGTCTGGGTCTTGAGGTCGGTGAAGCCGATCAGCATCTTGTCGTAGTAGCCGGCCGACGCGCCGGCCGAGGCGGCCGCCTGGACCTCCTGGAAGGCCGAGCGGGCGAAGACGCCGGAGAGGTAGTTGTTGGCGTCGTCGCTGACCGCGACGAGCTGGGCCGCCTTCGGAGTGACGCCGGCGTTCGGCGGGGTGGCCAGGTCGGCCGAGAAGTCGGCCGGGATGCGCAGCAGCAGTTGATACTTGCCGTCGGCCAGGCCCTGCTCGGCGCCGGCCTCGTCGGTCACGTGCCAGTCGAAGACCTGCCGGTCCTGGAGCTCCTTGGCCAGATCCTGCCCGGCGTGCAGCTTGGTGCCGTCCTGGGCGGTGGCGGCGCGGTCCTCGACGACGAGCGCGGCCGGGATGTGGTTGAGGCGCCCGTACGGATCCCAGAACGCGTAGAGATAGAGCGCGCCGTAGAGCAGCGGGATGACCGCGATGACGACCAGGGCCGCGGTGGTGAGGCGCCCGCGCAGGAAGCGGCGGATCTCCAGACCGGCCAGCGACAGTGTGGACAGTCCCCTCATCGCTCCTCCTCGCTCCCGCCCAGGTGGATCACGGTGGTCACCAGGGCCGGGTCGATCTCGCGGGCGGTGACCATCACGGCCGTGCCGCCGCCGGCGATCTCGCCCAGCAGCTGCCACAGGCTCTCCCGTTCCCGCCGATCGAGCCCGTCGTCCACCTCGTCCACCGCGATCACCGCCGGCCCTTCGAGACGGGCCAGGATCAAGCCCAGGACCTGCTTCTCGTACGGGGTGAGGTCGCGCCCCTGCCGCTCCGGCTCCAGCCCGAGCAGCGGCACATCGACGGCGGCGGCCCGCGACCGCCCGAGCAGCGCCAGCCGCTCCCGCACGTGCTCAGTGACGGTGAAGACAGGTTCGGGCCCCTCGACCTCGGGCACGTAGCCGAGCGAGGCGGTGCCCGAGATCTCGACCGACCCGGCGCTGAGCCGGAACCGCCCGGCCAGCGCGAGCAGCGCGGTGGTGCGCCCGCTGCCCGGAGGACCGACCACCGCGACCAGCTCACCAGGCTCGACGCTCACGTCCAGGTCCTGGAAGAGCCAGCGGCGCCGGTGGCGGACCCCCGCCCCGCGTGCGGTGACAACCGACATGTCCGGCCTCCATTTAAACTGACTGGTCAGTTCAAAAACATACCCGAGCCTTCACCGGAATCCGTCACAAGTGATGGACGTCATGGTGGGCCCACGGCAGGATCGTGGTCATGTCGACGCGATGGGGCATGACCGTTCCGCTGGCCGGGGTTCCGCTCGCCGATCACGCCGCCGTCTACGCGGCCCTCGAGGAGGCCGGGTTCACCGACCTGTGGAGCTCCGAGGTGAACGGCTCCGACGCCTTCACCCCGCTGACCCTCGCCGCCGCCTGGGCGCCCCGGTTCAGCCTCGGCACGGCCATCACCCCGGTCTTCACCCGCGGGCCCGGCCTGCTCGCGATGACCGCGGCCGCCCTGGCCGAGACCGCGCCCGGCCGCTTCCAGCTCGGCATCGGGGCGTCGTCGCCCGTGGTGGTCGGCGACTGGAACGCGGCCGACTTCACCGAGCCGTACGCCCGCAGCCGCGACATGCTCCGCTTCCTGCGCGCCGCCCTGGCCGGCGAGGTGGTCGACGGCGAGTTCGACACCTTCTCGGTGCGCCGGTTCCGCCTGGAGCGCCCGCCCGCGACCCCGCCCCAGATCCTGCTGGCCGCGCTGCGCCCCGGGATGCTGCGCCTGGCCGCGGCCGAGGCCGACGGCGTCATCCTCAACTGGCTCTCGCCGGGCGACGTCGCGACCGCGCTGGCCGAGGTCAAGGGCGCCGGCGCCGGCTTCGAGGCGGCCGCCCGCATCTTCGTCTGCCCGACCGACGACGCCGCCTACGCGCGCACGGTCGGCCGCCGCATGATCACGTCCTACCTGACGGTTCCCGCGTACGCGGCCTTCCACCGCTGGCTGGGCCGCGACGAGATCCTGCGGCCGATGTGGGACGCGTGGGCGGCCGGCGACCGCAAGGGCGCCCTGGCCGCCATCCCGGATCAGGTCGTCGACGACCTGATCGTGCACGGCACCCCGGCCGAGTGCCGCGCGCGGGTGGAGGCCTACGCGGCAGCCGGCATCACCGTTCCGGTGATGGCCCTGTTGCCCACTCCGGCCCTGAACTCCGGCGACTTCGCGACCATCCGGGGAGTCCTGACCAGCCTGGGCCGGCCTTCTTAGAAGAGCACTGTCGCGAAACTGCCCGCGGAGACGAAACCGCAGCGCTCGTAGACCCGGCGGGCCGGCGCGTTGTAGTCGTTCACGTAGAGGCTCACCGAGGGCGCCACCCGCCGCAACGCGTCGCGGACGACGGCGGCCATCGCCGGCGCGGCCAGGCCCCGGCCCCGGAACTCCGGATCGACCCACACGCCCTGCACCTGGGTGGTGCGCCGGGTGACGATGGCCAGCTCGGCCTTGAAGATCACCCGGTCGCCGACGAAACGGGCGTACGCCCGCTTGCCCTTGACCAGCTCGGCGATGCGGCGGCGGTAGCCGCGGCCGCCGTCGTCGAGCAGCGGGGAGACGCCGACCTCCTCGGTGTACATGGACACGGCGGCCGGGAAGAGCTGATCGACCTCGCCCGGCCGGACCAGGCGCACGTCGGGGTCGGGCGGCACCACCGGATCGCGGTCGGCCACCAGCAGCGGCTGGTTGGGGCGCACGTCGCGCGCCTTGCCCCAGTGGCCGCCGAGCCGGTCCCACAGGTCGAGGACCTGCTCGGACCGGCCGATGATGGAGGAACAGATGCGCGGCTCGGCCCCCAGCATGTCGGCGAACGCGGCGGTCGCCGGCGGGGTGGCGCAGAGCGGCACCAGATGGGCGCCCGACCAGATGATGGACTCGACGCGGCGGCCGGGACCGTACCCGAAGATCCGCCCGTCGGAGCGCCACCAGTTCAGGCCGTGCGCCGCCACCCGCTCGGCGATCTGGGCGCCGGCGTAGGGGTCGCGGTCGAGGATCTTCTCGACCGCCGCGCGCTCGGACTCACCGAGCTGGCGAATCGGCACCGTCAGCACAGGTATCACATTGCCAGATCCATCCCGGCCCACACCCGCCGCAACCCCCTCCGTTGAAGAAACCCTTGTCGCCGATGCGTTGCCGATATATCGTCTAACTATCGACAACAGATCGGAGACAGTCATGAGGTACCCCCACGAAGGTCATCAAGGGCGTCGCCACCGCGGTGGCTTCGGATTTCCGGGCGGATTCCCGTTCGGCGGCGGCGGTCCCGACTTCGGCCCCGGCGGCCCGTTCGGCGGCCCCGGCGGTCGCGGCCCGCGCCGCGGCGGTCGCGGTCAGCGGCTGAATGTCCGCCCCGCCCTCCTGGCGCTGCTCCTGGAGCGCCCGATGCACGGCTACGAGATGATCCAGGAGCTCGACTCCCGCACGAACGGCATCTGGCGCCCGAGCCCCGGCTCGGTCTACCCGACGCTGCAGCTGCTGGAGGACGAGGGCCTCATCGAGGCCGAGGCGAACGGCGGGCGCAAGAGCTACCACCTGACCGCCGACGGTCGTCCCGAGGCCGAGGCGGCCGCGGAGAACCCGCCGTGGGCCCGCATCGGCGACGACACCATGTCGCAGGTGCAGGACTTCCGCGACGCCGCCGCCGGCATCCTGGGCGCCCTGAAGCAGGTCGGTTTCTCCGGCACCGACGAGCAGCGCCAGAAGGCGCTGGAGGTGCTGAACGAGACCAAGCGCAAGCTGTACGCCATCCTCGCCGACAGCGAGTAGGCCGTGCGGCCGTCCGGGCCGAGCAGCATTTCTGGCCACCAGCCGAACACCGGAGAGGGCGTACGCCACGGGGGTACGCCCTTTCCGTTTCTCCTCGCCGTCCCGCCCACGCCGACGAACTGGGTGCACCTCTTCCGGCGCATCTCGTCCGCGCGGCCACCGGACCCCGGAACACGTCAGGCCCCGCCGGAACGGCGGGGCCTGACGTTCGTGCGGTGGGTGCGGGTCAGTGCACGGTCACCCGGGGGCCGGGAACCAGGTCGCGGAGCTCCTCGGGGAGCTCGGCGCCCATCTCGTCGGCCAGGCGCAGAGCCTCCTCGACCAGGGTCTCGACGATGATGGACTCGGGGACGGTCTTGATGACCTGGCCCTTGACGAAGATCTGGCCCTTGCCGTTGCCGGAGGCCACACCCAGGTCGGCCTCGCGGGCCTCGCCGGGTCCGTTGACGACGCAGCCCATGACGGCCACGCGCAGCGGGACCGGGAAGCCGTCGAGGGCCGCCGTCACCTGCTCGGCCAGGGTGTAGACGTCGACCTGGGCCCGGCCGCAGCTCGGGCAGGAGACGATCTCGAGGCCGCGCTCGCGCAGGCCCAGCGACTCGAGGATGGCCTGTCCGACCTTGATCTCCTCGACCGGCGGGGCCGACAGCGACACCCGGATGGTGTCGCCGATGCCCTCGGCCAGCAGCGCGCCGAAGGCGACCGAGCTCTTGATCGTGCCCTGGAACGCCGGGCCGGCCTCGGTGACGCCCAGGTGCAGCGGGTAGTCGCACTGCTCGGCGAGCTGGCGGTAGGCGCGGATCATGACGACCGGGTCGTTGTGCTTGACCGAGATCTTGATGTCGCGGAAGCCGTGCTCCTCGAACAGCGAGCACTCCCACAGCGCCGACTCGACCAGCGCCTCGGCCGTGGCCTTGCCGTATTTCTCCAGCAGCCGCTTGTCGAGCGAGCCCGCGTTCACGCCGATGCGGATCGGGATGCCGGCGTCGGAGGCGGCCCGGGCGATCTCCTTCACCTTGTCGTCGAACTGGCGGATGTTGCCCGGGTTGACCCGGACCGCCGCGCAGCCGGCGTCGATCGCCGCGAAGACGTATTTCGGCTGGAAGTGGATGTCGGCGATCACCGGGATGCCGGACTTCTTGGCGATCGCCGGCAGCGCCTCGACGTCGTCCTGCGACGGCACGGCGACCCGGACGATCTGACAGCCCGAGGCGGTCAGCTCGGCGATCTGCTGAAGGGTCTTGTTGACGTCGGCCGTGAGCGTCGTCGTCATCGACTGCACGCTGACCGGCGCACCTCCACCCACCGGCACGTTGCCGACCATGATCTGGCGGCTCTTCCGGCGGGGAGCCAGCGGCGGAGGGGGCACAGCCGGCATTCCGAGACTGATCGCGGTCACTTTCACATCACCTGTTGAAGATCGTGATCGGGTTGACGATGTCGGCGGTGACGGTCAGCAGGGTGAACGCACCACCGATCAAGATGACTGCGTAGGTGACAGGCATCAGTTTGTAGTAGTCGACGCGGCCCGGGTCGGGCTTCTTGAGACGCGCGTAGAGCCAGGAGCGCACCCGCTCGTACCAGGCGATGGCGATGTGCCCGCCGTCGAGCGGGAGCAGCGGCAGCAGGTTGAAGATGCCGATGAACACGTTGAGCGAGATGAAGATCGTGAGGAACAGCTGCGGCACGCCGTTGGCCAGGGCCTCGCCGCCGAGCCGGCTGGCGCCGACCACGCTGATCGGGGTGTTCGGGTCGCGCTCGTCGCCGGTGATCGAGTGCCACAGGGCCGGGATCTTGTCGGGGATCCGCTTCATCGCCTCGAACGTGTTCTCGACCAGGTACCAGCTGTAGTCGAAGGTCGCCGGCACGGCCGAGGCCACGTTGTATTTGATGATGCCGGGAATGCTCGGGTCGTCCCAGCCGATGGCGGCGATCGACACCGTGGTGGTCTTGGCGTCGTCGCTCTCGTCGGTGATCGCGGCGCGCTCGGCGCTGACCAGATTGACCTCGGCCTTGCCGGGGACGCCGTCGCGGGAGTACTCGAAGGCGACCTTGCCGGCCGGCAGCGAGCGGATCTTGTTGACCAGGTCGCCGTACGTGGTGATCGTCGTGCCGCCCACGTTCGTGATCAGGTCGCCGTCGCGGATGCCGGCCGCGTAGGCCGGTCCGGCGATGGCGCCGTTCACGCCGGGCTTGCAGTTGTCGGCCGTGGCGCCGGCCGGGGCCGTGCCGGCCCAGACGCAGGCCGGGGCGTCGATGACCGGCCGCTCCTTGAGCTGGAGGGCCGTGGTCGTCGGGTACGACGTGTTCTGCAGGCCGAAGGTGAACGCGGCGATCCAGGTGGCCACGATCGCCAGCAGGAAGTGGGTGATCGAGCCGGCCGACATCACGATCGTCCGCTTCCAGACCGGGAACCGCCACATCGCGCGCGGCTGGTCCTCGGGGGCGACGTCGTCGTCCTGCGGCGTCATGCCGACGATCTTGCAGAAGCCGCCGAGCGGGATCGCCTTGAGGCCGTACTCCGTCTCACCGCGCCGGAACGAGAAGACCGTGGGGCCGAAACCCACGAAGTAACGGGTCACCTTCATGCCGAAGCGCTTGGCAGTGATCATGTGACCGGCCTCGTGGAGGCTCACCGAGATCAGGATGGCCAGCGCGAACGCGGCGACACCCAGCCAGTACAGCATCAAGCTCCTTTTGCCGCAGTATCGTGCCTGGCGATGACGTCATGCGCCCGGGCGCGCGCCCAGGACTCGGCGGCGAGCACTTCCTCGACGGTACCCGGCTCGGCAAAATCCGGGGCCGACGCGAGCACCTCCGCGAGTGTGTCGACGATGCCCAGAAAAGGTAGCCGACCGGCGACGAAAGCGGCCACACACTCCTCGTTGGCCGCGTTGTAGATGGCCGGGCGGCAGCGCCCCTCGCGGCCGGCCTGCTTGGCCAGCCGGACGGCCGGGAACGCCTCCTCGTCGAGCGGGCGCAGCTCCCAGTTGTGGGCCTGGGTCCAGTCGACGGCGGCGGCCGCGCCGGGCACCCGATCGGGCCAGGCCAGGGCCAGCGCGATCGGCAGCCGCATGTCGGGCGGGCTGGCCTGGGTCAGCGTCGAGCCGTCGGTGAACTCGACCATCGAGTGGATCACCGACTGCGGATGGACCATGACCTCGATGTCGTCGTAGGGCACGGCGAACAGCTCGTGCGCCTCGATCACCTCGAGCGCCTTGTTGACCATCGTGGCGGAGTTGATGGTCACGACCGGGCCCATGTCCCACGTCGGGTGCTTCAGCGCCTCGTCCGGTGTGACGTTCGTCAGCTCCTCGCGCCGGCGGTCGCGGAACGCGCCCCCGCTGGCGGTCAGGACGAGCCGGCGCACCTCGTCGCGGGCGCCGCCGCGCAGGCACTGGGCGAGCGCCGAGTGCTCGGAGTCGACCGGCACGATCTGGCCCGGCTTGGCCACCCGGCGCACCAGCGGGCCGCCGGCGACCAGCGACTCCTTGTTGGCCAGGGCGAGCACCCGGCCCGCCTCGAGGGCGGCCAGCGTCGGGGCCAGGCCCAGGCTGCCGACCACGCCGTTGAGCACCACGTCGCAGGGCCAGCGGGCGAGCTCGGTCATCGCGTCGGGGCCGGCCACGATCTTGGGCAGCTTGAAGTCGCCGGTGGCCCAGCCGCGCCGCTGCGCCTCGGCGTAGAAGGCGAGCTGAAGATCCTGGACGACCGACGAGCGGGCCACGCCGACCACGTCGACGCCGAGCTCGAGCGCCTGGGCGGCGAGCAGCGCGACGTTGCCGCCGCCGGCGCCCAGGGCGACCACCCGGAACCTCTCGGGGTTGCGGCGCACGATGTCGATGGCCTGAGTGCCGATGGATCCGGTGGAGCCGAGCAGGACGAGGTCGCGCATGCGCCCATCTTCCCGGATCGCCGGAGATCGCTCGCGTCGGCCTGTGGATAACTGGGTATGCCATCGCCATGCCCCGGTGGTTGATCTCCCTCTTTCGGCCACTGAAGGGCCGTGACCTGGCGTTACACGCCGCAGCGGTCACTTTCTACGCCGGAATCGCGGTGGTTCCGATTGCTTTGCTGGCAATTTGGGTCACCGGCTGGATCGCCGGGGCCGACCGGGTCCGCCGCCTCACCGGTCACACGATCAGCGCGCTGCCGGACGAGATCGGCGCCCCGCGGGCCCTGTCCGCCCTGATCGACGCCGGGCTGCATCTGACGCCGTGGTTCGCGCTCGCCAGCCTGCTGCCGGCGACCTTCTACGGCGAAGGGCTGCGGCGGGCCTTCGTCTCGCTGCGCCAGCCCGGCAGCGAGCCGCTCGTCGGCTGGCGGGGCCGCCTGCTCTGGCTGCCGATCCTGGCCGCGGCCCCGGCCCTGCTGCTGGCGATGTTCCTGGCTCTGCCCTCGACCAGCGGCCTGTGGGTGCGCGGCGGCTGGTACTCGGTGCTGGGCGTCGTTCTGTCGTTCCTCGCCTGCTGGTTGCTGCTCACGCCGGTCGTCATCTGGGTCTACCGGTACGTCGCGCCGGGGCGCCCGCGGTGGCTGTCGACCATCCTCGTGGGGTCGTTCACGGCGGCCAACCTCTCGGGATTTCTGCACGGGTTTGTGCTGTTCTGTTCGCTGCCGCTCGACCTCGGGGCGCCCTTCGGCGGGTTCGACGCGATCGGCGGGACGATCGCCGTGGGCCTCTGGCTGTACCTGTTCCATGTGATTGTGCTCGCCGGATATGCGGCGACACGGAGTGCCAGCGCGTATCAGACCAACAGATTTCGCACCGATTAGCTGAGTGATCTTCATATAACAGCGCGCTACGCTCCCAAGCCATGACCACTCTCCCCCAGCGCTCCGACGTAGTGATCATCGGAGCGGGCCACAACGGCCTCGTCTCCGCGGTCCTGCTGGCGCGCGCCGGCCTGAGCGTCACCGTGCTCGAGGCGGCGAACGTGATCGGCGGTGCCGCGCGCACCGAGCGGCCCTTCGCGGCCGCACCCGGTTTGGGTCAGTCCACCGGTTCCTACCTGCTCGGGCTGATGCCGCCGGAGCTGCTGCGCACCCTCGACGTCGACATCCCCATGTTGCGCCGGGACCCGCACTACTTCCTCCCCACCCCCGGACCGGCCGGCTCGCCCTACCTGCTGTTCGGGCGTGACCAGGCGGCCACCCGGGCCCAGCTCGAGCGCTTCTTCTCGCGCCGCGACGTCGCGGCCGACGAGCAGCTCGCCGTCGAGATCGCCGCGCTCCGGGCCGACCTGGCCCCGGCCTGGCTCGAGGAGCCGGGCACGGTCGAGGAGATCGCCGACCGGCACATCCGGCCCCAGCTGCAAAGCACATTCGTCGATCTCGTACGGGGTTCGGTCGCCGACTATCTGGCCCGGTTCGGCTTCAAGAGCGAACTGCTGATGAGCATGTACGCGGTGACCGACGGGCTCTCCGGCCTGAACGCGGGCCCGGACGACCCCGGCACCGGCCACAACTTCCTGGTGCACAACATGTGCCGGCTGCCCGGCTCGGACGGCACCTGGATGATCGCCGAGGGCGGCATGGGCACCGTCTCGCGCGTGTTCGCCGACGCGGCGCGGGCGGCCGGGGCGCAGATCCTGACGAACGCGCCCGTGGCCTCGGTGACCGTCGACGGCGGGGCCGCGAGCGGCGTCGTGCTGGCCGACGGGCGCTCGATCGCGGCCCGGGTCGTGTTGGGCAGCTGCGACCCGTACCGCCTGATCGACCTGGTCCCTTCGGGAACCTTGCCGGTCGCGCTGACCGACCACATGGCGTCGGTCCGCAAGACCGGCACCACGCTGAAGATCAACCTGGCTCTGCGCGGCTTGCCGCAGTTCTCCTGCCTGCCGGCGGGCACCCCGTCGCCGTTCGGCTCGACCATCCACCTGCTGCCCGGCTCGGCCGGCCTGGCCGGCGTTCCGGGCACCGACTCGCCGATGGCCGCGCTGCGCGCCATGTGGGCCGACGTCCAGGCGGGCCGGCTGCCCGACGAGCCGACCATCGAGTGGTACCTGCACACGACGGTCGACCCGTCGCTGCGCGACGCCGAGGGCCACCACTCGTCGGCGCTGTTCGTGCAGTCGGTGCCCTACCAGCCGGCCGGTTCGTCCTGGGAGGCGGAGCTTCCCGGGTACGTCGACAAGATGCTCGACATCGCCGAGAGGTACGCGCCCGGCACCCGCGACCTGGTCGTCGACACGATGCCGCTGACCCCGCCCGGCATCGAGGAGCATTTCGGCATCACCGGCGGCCACATCCACCACGTGGACAACACGGTCGCCTTCAACGAGCGCATGCCCTATTTCACCGGCCTCGACGGCCTGTACGCGGGCTCGGCCGGCACCCACCCGGCCGGCAGCGTCATCGGCGCCGCCGGCCACAACGTGGCCAAGCGCATCCTGAAAGACCTCGCCTGATCACAAAAGCCGCACCCCGCGCGGGGTGCGGCTTTTGGGCGTAACCACTTACGCACGTCGCCGTGGCGGGGTGAGCGTTCTGGGCGCGCAGCGCCCTGCTCGCCCCGGCGCGGCCCTCGGCGGGAGCAGCGGACCGTACGCCCCACCCCGCTACGACATCGGTTATTCGCTCTTCGAAGCTCGGATCTTGTGGCCGACGCTCGTCAGGCAACGCCCGCTGGGGAGATCGAATTTCCAGCCGTGCAGCTGGCAGGTGAGGACGTTGCCGTCGACCATGCCGAAGCGGCTCAGATCGGCCTTGAGGTGCGGGCAGCGGCGCTGGACGGTCCAGTCGCCGAACTGGGTGTCCTCGGCCTCGACGGCCTTCTCGTGCTCGTCGTACCAGCCCTCGGCGTACTGCAGGCGCTCCTCGGAGAGGCACTTGAAGAACGCGTAGACGAACTCGTTGTACTGGCCGATGCGGGCGGCGGAGAAGCGGCAGCTCAGGAACAGCGAGTTGACCCAGTCACCCTCGTCGATGTGGATGAGGTGCTCGACCAGGGCACGGCCGGTCTTGAAGCGGTAGCGGACCTTCTCGCCGGCGTACGGGCGGACCTGCTTGCCGGGGAAGTCGACCACGATCGACTCGAGGATCTCGCCGGTCGGGCCGAAGCTGTCGGTGAAGTCGAAGCGGACCGGGCCGCCGACGCCCTGCGCCATGTAGATCGACTCTTCGAGCAGGGGCTCGATGCGCTTCTTGAGCTCGCCCAGCACGTCGATCTCGGGGTGCTTCCAGGACGCCTTCTCGGCCTCGATGATCGGGGCCTTGCGCACGCGCATCTCTTCGAGGTGCTGCTTCTTGTTGGCGAAGAACTCGTCGACCGGGACCGGGTGCGTGGTCGTGGCGTCTTTCTCGGACAACTCGGTCGTCGAGCCGGGAAGCAGGACGATGCCGTTCGTGCCGCCGACCTTGGCGTACTCGGTCATGAAGACCGACTGGTCGGGGAAGATGTTGCCCTCGTCACCGAAGATGTCGTTGAACTGGTAGAGATCGTCGTCGAGGAAGCAGGGCGGGCCGGCGATCGGGAAGACGTGGTCGGCCTTCAGGTCGTCGATGTAGCGCCAGGTGCGGTCGAACTGACGGTCGCGCTTCTGCTTGCCGAACGCGGTCTTGGCGGCGTCGGGCAGCTCGTAGACCATCGGGTACCAGATCGCGCCGGAGAACTGCAGCATGTGCGCGTGCACGTGGCCGAGCTCGGCGAAGCGGCTCAGGTCGGACGGGCGCGCGTCGTTCTGGTTGAGCACCCGGATGCCGTCGTGCTCGACCCACAGCGACGAGTCGCCGATCGGGCCGTCGGTGGGGCTGATCAGCGCCTGGATCATGATCTTCAGGCCGCCGTCGAGCTCGTGCACCTCGTCCGACTTCGTCCGCAGGAAGCTGGTGAAGCCCAGCTCCCGCAGCTCGTCCTCGAGCTGGCTGGTCGGATATTCCGGCAGCAGGACGGTCGCCTTCTTGTTGATGTAACGCTTGAGGTGCTTCGCGTCGAAGTGGTCGCGGTGCAGGTGCGACACGTAGAGATAGTCGACGTCGCCCAGCGTGTCCCAGTCGAGCTGAGAATTGTCCGGGAATGGGAACCATGAGGCGAAGAATGCGGGATTGACCCATGGATCGCACAGAATGCTGCCGGCGGCGGTGTCGATCCGCATGCTCGCGTGTCCAGTGCCTGTGATCCGCACCGTTTACTCCCTCGATCCAAGAACCCGACCGCATCGAAGGTACCGGGTCCGGGTTGGTGGGCCGCGCGCGGAGCCGCCGTGCGAGACTGAGCTGTAGTGAGAACGCCTTCAAGGAAGGACTCCGGCGTGTCTGCGGAAGAACATGAAGAGGTCTACGCGCCCGATCAGCTCAAGCCGGGCAACCGGAGGCGGGGACAGAAGGGCGCGATCATCTCGGCGATCGTCATCCTGATGTTCTTCTGGGGCAACCACGAGGGCAACACCGAGAACATCTGGCTCGTCGTCTTCGCGGTCGGCCTGGTCGTCGCGGTGATCGCCGACGCGGTGCTGCGCCGCCGGGGGCTGCGCCCGAGCGAGCAGTAAAGCTCAGCTTCACGAAAAAAGGGGCCCGTCAGGGCCCCTTTTCCGTTTACCGGCGTCTGGTGAGGATGTCCTTGACCTCGCGCAGCGCGGCGTCGACCTCGGCCTCGAAATAGCCGCCCGGCACCAGGCCGAACTGCAACATGTCAAGATCGTTTTCCGGTACGGGCATCGGCCCGCGCCCGGTCATCGCCTGCAGGATGCCTTCGAACAGCCGGTCGACCTGCATCGGGTCGTATCCGCTGCCGAAGCGGCGGGGCTGGAACGTGCGGCGCAGCTGGTCGACCCGGTAGAGCTCGCCACCCGGCTCGCCCATCGGCGGCGGGAGCTGCGGCTGCGGCGGGCCGCCGTAACCACCGCCCTGCGGCGGGCCGCTCATCGGGGCGTTGCCCATCGGCGGGCCACCCATCGGCGGCGGGGCGCCGTAGCCGCGCGGGTCCTGCTCTCGCGGCATGCGGATCTCGGCCGTCATGTCGGTCTTGCCGTGCCGGCCCGCCTCGAAGCCGTCGAAGCCGCCCGTGTTGTCGAAACCACCGGTGTTGTCGAAGCCCTGGTCGTAGCCGCCCTGGTCGTAACCGCGCGGATCGTAGGAGGGCGGCGGGGGCTGCTGGGCCGGGCGCTGCGGCAGCTGGGGCTGCGGCGGCTGGCCGTAGCCGGTCGGCTCGTCGAAGCGGCCACCGTACGGGTCGGAGGGCGGCATCTGACCACGCTGCGGCTGCATGCGGTCGGGCGGCGCCATGCGGTCGGGAGGCGGCATACGGTCGGGCGGCGCCATCCGGTCCGGCGGCGCCATGCGGTCGGGCATGCGGTCGTCGCGGATCGGCGGGGCGGGCAGGCGCTCGGTGGGCGGCGCCATCCGCCCGGCGGCGGCCGCGTTCACGCCGCCGGTGTTGGCCCCGGCCGGTGGGCGCGCGAAGCTGCCCGTGGTGAGGCCGCCGCGGAGCGAGTCACGCATCGGGTCGGGCGCGGGGGCGCCACGGCCGCCGCGGTCCTCGAGCTCGGCCAGCTGACGCTCGACGCGGTCAAGGTGGAGGTCGACCTGCCACTCGTCGTAGCCGCCGAAGCGCACGCGGAAGACCACGTCGTGCACCTCCTGCGCGCCCACGGGCGGACCGGACTGCTCGCCGGCCAGGGTCGCCTCGACCCGGTCCAGGAAGGCGTCGACCTCATCGACCTTGTAGCCGCGGCGCAGCGCACGCCGCCGGAAACGCTGCCCCTGACTCGTCACAACGTCTCCCACTCCGCTCGCTGGGACCTGAGCCCAGTCACTGTGCCACCTCCGCGTCGGCGGCGCCCCCAGCGCTCGCCTCCGTAAGCTCGCCCGCGGCCAGCTGGCCGCACGCGCCGTCGATCTCCCGGCCCCGGGTGTCGCGAACCGTCGTCGACACACCGGCCTCACGAAGGCGGCGGACGAACTCGCGCTCGACCGGTTTCGGGCTCGCATCCCACTTGCTGCCCGGTGTCGGGTTGAGCGGGATGAGATTCACATGCGCCAGCTTGCCGTGCAAGAGCTTGCCGAGCAGGTCGGCACGCCATGGCTGATCGTTGACGTCCCTGATCAGGGCGTACTCGATCGAGATCCGGCGTCCCGTCTGCGCCGCGTAGTCGAACGCGGCATCGAGCACCTCGGCCACCTTCCAACGCTGGTTGACGGGTACTAGCTCATCGCGCAGATCATCATCGGGGGCGTGCAGGGACAACGCAAGAGTCACGTTCAGGTCTTCGGCCGTCAGGCGGCGCATAGCGGGCACTAGTCCCACGGTGGAGACGGTTATGTGCCGTTGCGAAAGTCCCAGGCCCTCCGGGGCCGGGGTGGTCAGCCGGCGTACCGCCTCGATGACCCTGGGGTAGTTGGCCAGGGGCTCGCCCATGCCCATGAACACCACGCGGGACAGCCGCGGCGGTGAACCGGTGACCGCGCCCGAGGCGGCGACACCGGCCAGGTAAACGACCTGGTCGACGATCTCGGCGACCGACAGGTTGCGGGTCAGTCCCTGCTGGCCGGTCGCGCAGAACGGGCAGGCCATGCCGCAGCCCGCCTGGCTGGAGACACAGGCGGTCACCCGGTCGGGGTAGCCCATGAGCACGCTCTCGACCAGCGCGCCGTCGTGCAGCCGCCACAGCGCCTTCCGCGTGGCGCCGTCGTCGCAGGCCAGCTCGCGGACCGGGGTCAGCAGTGTGGGCAGCAGGTCGCCGGTCAGCCGGGCGCGCGTCTTGGCCGGCAGGTCGGTCATCTCGTCGATGTCGCGCACGAGCCGGCCGAAGTAGTGGGTGGAGAGCTGCTTCGCGCGGAACGCGGGCTCGCCGAGGGCGGTCACCGCGGCCTGACGGGCGGCGAGGTCCATGTCGGCGAGGTGGCGCGGGGGCATGGCGGGGCGGCGACGGGTGGTGACCGCATCGGGCTTGTCGGGGCTGGTCGGGATGACCGGAAGAATCGTCATGGCAGAACAAGTCTCGCACGCTCGGGGAAGTTCACTGGGCCCACGCGATCAGGGCGAAGAGGAGGTACGCGGTGGGCACGGCGAACAGGATCGAATCGAGCCGGTCCATCAGGCCGCCGTGTCCGGGCAGCAGGTTGCTCATGTCCTTGACGCCCAGGTCGCGCTTGAGCATCGACTCGGCCAGGTCGCCGACGACGGCGACCACCGAGATCAGGGCGCCGAAGAGAAGGCCCCAGTAGACCTGGATGTCGAGCAGGAAGTAGAGCAGCAGCGCGCTGCCGATCGCCGAGGCGCAGACCGAGCCGGCGAAGCCCTCCCACGTCTTGCCGGGGCTGATCGACGGGGCCATCTTGTGCTTGCCGAAGAAGACACCGGTCGCGTAGCCGCCGGTGTCGGAGAGCACGACCGCCAGCAGCGTGCAGAGCACCCGCCACTGGCCCTTGTCGTGGTCGGGGAGGAACAGCAGGATGCCGAAGCTGAGCAGGAACGGCACGTAGACCGCGACCAGCACGCTCGCCGTCAGATCGCGGCGGAACGCTTCGGCGCCGTCGGCCAGCCGCCAGACCATCGCGGCCAGCACGGTGACGACCAGGCCGATCAGCAGAGCGTCGGTGCCGCTGTACCAGGCCAGGCCGGTCATCAGGACCGAGCCGCCGATCAGCGGGACGGCCGGCGCGTTGGCGCCGCCCGAGCGCAGGGCCCGGGTCATCTCCCAGACGCCGACGCCGGACGCGACGACGATCACAGCGAAGAAAGCGGGCTCCCAGAAGATCAGGGAGGCCAGGACCACGACGACGAGGCCGACGCCGACGCCGATGGCGGCCGGCAGGTTGCGCCCGGCACGACTGGTCGTGGGCTCGCCTCCCTTACCGGCACGGCGCTTGCCCGGGCCCTTCTTGGAGGGCTCGACCACCGGCATCTGGCTGGTCGGGGCGTCCTCGGCCGCGTGCCAGGCCGTGTCGTCGCCGGAGGTGCGCCCGGCACGCGGATCGAGGTAAGACATCAGACCTCGAGCAACTCGGATTCCTTGTGCTTGACGAGCTCGTCCACGACGGCGACGTAACGGTGGGTCACGTCTTCGAGCTCCTTCTCGGCCCGGCGGCCCTCGTCCTCACCGGTTTCGCCGTCCTTGACCAGGCGGTCGATCTGCTCCTTGGCCTTGCGGCGCACGTTACGGATGGCCACCCGGCCCTCCTCCGCCTTGGACCGCGCGACCTTGATCATCTCGCGGCGGCGCTCCTCGGTCATCTGCGGCAGGTGGATGCGCAGCTGGGTGCCCTCGTTGTTGGGGTTAACACCGAGGTCCGAGTCACGGATCGCCCGCTCGATCGGCCCGAGCTGGGACGTGTCGTAGGGCTTCACGATCACCATGCGCGGCTCCGGGACGCCGACCGAGGCCATCTGCGTCACCGGCGTGGGCGCGCCGTAGTAGTCCACCAGGATCTTGGAGAACATGGCCGGAGTGGCCCGCCCCGTGCGAATGGCGGCGAACTCCTCCTTGGCGTGCTCGACCGCGCTCTCCATCTTTTCCTCGGCCTCGAAGAGGGTCTCGTCGATCACCGGCTCTTCTCGCCTCCTAGCTTCTTCTCGGTGGTGCGGGGATGTCAGGGAGCTCAGGCGGTGATCAGAGTGCCGATCTTGTCGCCACTCACGGCACGCACGATGGTGTCGTCGCCCTCGGCGCCGAAGACGAGCATCGGCAGCTTGTTCTCCTCGCAGAGGCTGAAGGCGGCCTGGTCGGCGACCCGCAGCCCGCGCTGGAGGATCTCCTGGTAGGTGGCGCTGTCGAGCTTCTGCGCGGTGGGGTCGATACGCGGATCGGCCGTGTAGACGCCGTCGACACCGTTCTTGCTCATCAGCACGATGTCCGCGTGGATCTCGAGGGCGCGCTGGGCGGTGACGGTGTCGGTGGAGAAGTACGGCATGCCGGCGCCGGCGCCGAAGATGACCGCGCGGCCCTTCTCGAGGTGGCGGATGGCGCGCAAAGGGATGTACGGCTCGGCGACCTGGGCCATCGTGATCGCGGTCTGCACCCGCGTCTCGATGCCTTCCTTCTCGAGGAAGTCCTGCAGGGCGAGCGCGTTCATCACGGTGCCGAGCATGCCCATGTAGTCGGCCCGGTTGCGGTCCATGCCGCGCTTCTGGAGCTCGGCGCCGCGGAAGAAGTTGCCGCCGCCGACCACGACGGCGACCTGGATGCCCCGGCGGATGACGGTGGCGATCTGGCCGGCGATGCCCTGCACGACGTCGGGGTCGACGCCGACCGCGCCACCGCCGAACACCTCGCCGGAGAGCTTCAGCACGACGCGCTTGGGCTTGTCGGTCACCATCGGGACCCGCCTTCCGTTAGTACTCAGCTGAGACCTTATGCGAGGAGGAGGCCGGACGCGGTACCGCGTTCCCGGCCTCCCTAGCCTCTAGCTCGGCGGCCGGATTACTCCTGGCCGACCTCGAACCGGACGAAACGGGTGATGTTCAGCCCGGCCTCGTCCGCGATCTGCTTGACCGTCTTCTTGTTGTCGACGACCGACGACTGCTCGAGCAGGACGAAGTCCTTGAAGAAGGAGTTCACCCGGCCCTCGACGATCTTGGGCAGAGCCTTCTCGGGCTTGCCCTCCTCCTTGGCGGTCTCCTCGGCGATGCGGCGCTCCGAGTCGACGACCTCGGCCGGCACGTCCTCACGGGTGAGGAAGCGCGGGCGCATGGCGGCGATCTGCATGCCGATGCCGCGGGCGTCCGCGTCGGCCGCCTCGTCGTTCTTGCCCGAGTACGCCACCAGGACGCCGACCTGCGGCGGCAGGTCCTGCGCCTTGCGGTGCAGGTAGACCGCGACGGTGCCGTCGACGACCACGAAGCGGTTCAGGACGATCTTCTCGCCGATCTTCGCCGCGTAGTCCTGGATGGTGTCGGCGACCGACTTGCCGTCCTCGAGCACCGCGGCCGAGAGAGCGGCGGCGTCGGCGACCTTGTTCTTCGCGCCGAACTCGACCAGACGCTGGCCCAGCGCGACGAAGTCGGGGGTCTTGGCGACGAAGTCGGTCTCGCAGTTGAGCTCGAGAAGCGCGTTCTCGAAGTGCGACACGATGCCGTTGGCCGCGGTGCGGCCGGCGCGCTTGCCGACGTCCTTGGCACCCTTGATGCGCAGGAACTCGACAGCCTTGTCGAAGTCGCCGTCCGCCTCGTCGAGGGCCTTCTTGCAGTCCATCATGCCGGCAGCGGTCAGATCGCGGAGCTTCTTCACGTCCGCGGCGCTGTAGTTAGCCATGACTCTCTCTCGATGTCAGTTCGGGTTTGGCTGACTTACTCGGCGGGGGTGGCAGCGGCCGGCACGGGCTCGGCCTTCTCGGCCTTCTCGGCGTCCGCAGCCTCCGCGGCGGGAGCCTCGGCAGCCGGGGCCTCCGCGGCCGGAGCCTCGGCGGCCTTCTTCTCCGCGCCCTCGTACAGGTCGCGCTCCCACTCGGGCAGCGGCTCGCCGGCGGCGACGGTGCCCGGCTCGGGCTTCTCGTCGGCGCCACCACGGCCACGGCCGGAGCGGGCGATGAGACCGTCGGCCACGGCGGCGGCGATGACCTTGGTCAGCAGCTCGGCCGAGCGGATCGCGTCGTCGTTGCCCGGGATCGGGAAGTCGACCTCGTCCGGGTCACAGTTGGTGTCCAGCACCGCGATGACCGGGATGCCCAGCTTGCGGGCCTCGTCGACGGCGATGTGCTCCTTCTTGGTGTCCACGACCCAGATCGCCGACGGCGTCTTGGTCATGTCACGCAGACCACCGAGGGTCTTGGTGAGCTTGGTCTTCTCGCGGAAGAGCTGCAGGGTCTCCTTCTTGGTGTACCCGGCGGCGGTGCCGCTCAGGTCACCCAGGGCCTCGAGCTCCTTCATGCGCTGAAGGCGCTTGTACACCGTCTGGAAGTTGGTGAGCATGCCGCCCAGCCAGCGGTGGTTCACGTACGGCTGGCCCACCCGGGTCGCCTGCTCGGCGATGGCCTCCTGGGCCTGCTTCTTGGTGCCGACGAAGAGGATGTGGCCACCCTCGGCGACGGTGTCACGCACGTACGCGTAGGCCTTCTCGATGTAGTCGAGGGTCTGGCGCAGGTCGATGATGTAGATACCGTTGCGCTCGGTGAAGATGAAGCGCTTCATCTTCGGGTTCCAGCGGCGGGTCTGGTGCCCGAAGTGGACACCGCTCTCCAGCAGCTGGCGCATGGTCACGACGGCCATGGTGGGTTGCTCCCTGTCGTCCCTGGTTGGCGCGCTCACCGGCGGTGAGCGCCCTGGCGCCCGGTCGCCGGCCACAGTCGGACCCGAGATGATCGAGACCAGGGAGGGCCGTCGCCGCCGGAGTCGGAGGGACCCGGCGGAGGGCACGCGAGGTCGGCCGCGCTAGGCGGTCGCCGGCAACCAGCATACGCCAAGCTTCTGGCGGCCTCCTACGCCGTCGCCAGTCCGGCCGCCACGAGCAGGATCAACCCCACCGGGAGGTACGCCACCGGCGGGCGCACCCACGCCTCGCGGGTGATCGAACCGCCCTTGGCCACCGCGAACAGTCCGATGCCGGTCAGCGTGAAGCCCAGAGTGAGCAGAACCGCGGGCACGATCGCGCCGGCCGCCGGGTCACCGGTGAAAGTCGCGTCGAACAGAAGGCGTACCACCGGAATCAACAGGACGATCATGACGATCGCGACGAGGAAGGACGTCGTGGAGCGCTTGGACTGATAGACGGGGGCGCGCGGCGTGACCGGCGGCACCAGGGTGGTGGGCTCGGCCACCTTCTCCTCGGCCGTCGCCGGTGGCTTGATGGTCGGATATTCCGGCCCCCGGACCGGGACCCGCACGTCCGTCTCGGCCGGCCGGGCATGACTGCCGGTCGTCTCCGGCCGCTGTTCGGGCAGGCGGAACGCGCCGCTCGGCCGCTCATGGATGCCCGAGTCGTACGGGTTGCCGATCTGATGGGAACCGGAGACGTCGGGGCCGGTGCCCCGGGAGTACTGACCGCCCGAGTACCAGCTCGGCTCGGACTCGTCGGCGTAGCGGTGTCCTTCCACGATGTCGCAACTTAGGTGACCACGGTCGCCGATGCCACACGTGGGCCCATAACACACCGATCCGGTGACTCTGCGGTTTTCCACAATCGCGCTCCGTCCACAGGGCCGGGGGCACGCGGCTCTCGTTCCGGGCACGGTGTCCGCCATGACGACGCAAAGACGGGCGGTGGGCGCGTACGGCGAGCGGGTCGCCGCCCAGCATCTCCGAGATCTGGGACTGGTGGTCCTCGACCAGAACTGGCGCTGCGCCGAGGGCGAGCTCGATCTCGTGCTGCGCGACGGCGACGACCTGGTCATCTGCGAGGTCAAGACCCGGCTCGGCGACGGCTACGGCCGGCCCGCCGAGGCCATCACCCCGCGCAAGGTCCGCAAACTGCGGCAGCTCGCCCGGCGCTGGCTCGACGAGAGCGGTGTGCACCCGCGCGACGTCCGCTTCGACGTGGTCGAGGTGATGCCGCAGAAGAAGGGCGCCACTCAGATCAACCACACCCGCGGGGCGTTCTGATGAGCTACGCCCGCGTGCTCTGCGCCGGCCTGGTCGGCATGTCCGGGCACATCGTGGAGGTGGAGGCCGACCTCTCCCCCGGCCTGCCGGCGGTGGTGCTGACCGGGCTGCCCGACACGGCCCTGCACGAGGCCCGCGACCGGGTGCGGGCGGCCGTGGTCAACTCGGGGCGGCAGTGGCCGAACCGCCGGATCACGGTCAATCTGCTCCCGGCCGCCGTGCCCAAACACGGCAGCGCCTTCGACCTGGCCATCGCCACCGCCCTGCTGGCCAGCGCGGGCGAGTTGCCGCTGGCCCCGCTGCAGGGCGTCGTGGTCCTCGGTGAGCTGGGCCTGGACGGCGCCGTGCGCCCGGTCCGCGGGGTGCTGCCCATGGTGGTCACGGCGGCCGCCGCCGGCATAGACAGCGTCGTCGTGCCGATCGGCAACGCGCGTGAGGCGGCCGTCGTGCCCGGGGTGACCGTGCGCGCCGTCGACAGCCTGCGCCGCCTGGTCGCCTTCGTCCGCGACGGTGGCGAGTTGCTCGAACCGCCACCACCCGCGCCGTCCACTCCCCCGGCCGGCCCCGACCTCTCCGACATCGCCGGGCAGGAGCTGGGACGCTACGGGCTGGAGGTCGCGGCCGCCGGCGGGCACCATCTGTCGCTGTTCGGGCCGCCGGGCGCCGGCAAGACGATGCTGGCCGAGCGTCTCCCCTCCCTCCTGCCCGAACTCCACGACGAGGCGGCGCTCGAGGTCACGGCGCTGCACTCGATCGCCGGGCGGCTCCCACCGGACGCGGGACTGATCCGCCGGCCACCGTTCCAGTCCCCTCACCACACCGCCAGCACGGCCGCCTTGATCGGAGGCGGCAGCGGCATCCCCCGGCCGGGAGCACTGTCGCTGGCCCACCGCGGCGTCCTCTTCCTCGACGAGGCCCCGGAGATCCTCAACTCGACGTTGCAGGCCCTGCGCCAGCCGCTGGAGACCGGCCAGGTGGTGCTGGGGCGGGCCAAGGGGACGATCCAATATCCGGCCCGCGTGCAGCTGGTGACGGCGGCCAACCCGTGCCCCTGCGCCAGCCCGGCCGGCGACCAGCACTGCACCTGCACGCCCCTGGTGCGCCGGCGCTACCTGTCCCGGCTGTCGGGGCCGCTGCTCGACCGGATCGACATCCGGCTGACCCTGCAGCCGTTGACGGCCGCTCAGTTGCTGACGGCGAGCACGCCGGCGGCGGCGTCGGCCGTGGCGGCGGAACGGGTGGCCAAGGCGCGGGCGGCCGCCACGGCCCGCTGGGACCGGGTCAACGGCGAGGTGCCGGGGTCGCAGCTGCGGCGGGCGCCCTGGCGGTTGCCGGCCTCCGACACCACGGAGCTTCAGAGGGCGCTCGACCGGGGCATGCTGTCGGCCCGCGGCTTCGACCGGGTGCTGCGGCTGGCCTGGACGATCGCCGACCTGGACGGGCGGAACCGGCCCACCCGCGACGAGGTCACCGAGGCGATCCAGCTCCGGATGGGCGAGAGTCATGGCTGACGACCGGGAACGGGCGGCCCGGGTGGCGCTGACCTGGCTGGCCGAGCCGGGCAGCCGGATCGTGTGGTCGCTTGTGGAGGAACACGGCGCGCCCGAGGCCCTCGACCGGCTGGTGCGCGGCGTAGTGGAAAGCAAGGCGATCCAGGCGGCCGTACGACAGCATGAGGCCGACCTCGAACCCAGGCGGCTCCGGGAGCTGACGGTCGGGCGGGCGCGGCAGCTCGGCGCGCGGATCGTGGTGCCGTCCGACGAGGAGTGGCCGCGGCGGGTCGACTCGCTGGCCACGCTGTCGTTGGAGGGCAAAGGCCGGATCTTGGAGGACGTACGCCCGCCGTTGTGCCTCTGGGTGCGCGGAGCGTGGCCGTTGGGCGAGACGCTCGAGAGGTCGGTGGCGGTGGTCGGTGCGCGAGCGGCGACGGGGTACGGCACGCATGTCAGCGGCGAGATCGCGTTCGGCCTGGCCGAGAAGGGCTGGACGGTGGTGTCGGGCGGCGCGTTCGGCATCGACGCGGCGGCGCACCGGGCGGCGATGGCGGCCGACGGCCGGACGGTCGCGGTGCTGGCGTGCGGGGTCGACCGCCCGTACCCGGCCGGGAACTCGGCGATGTTCGAGCGCATCGCGGAGACCGGCCTGCTGATCAGCGAGTGGCCGCCGGGCGCCGAGCCGTTGCGGCACCGCTTCCTGATCCGCAACCGGGTGATCGCGGCCGCGACGGTCGGCACGGTGATGGTGGAGGCGGCGGCCCGCAGCGGGGCGGCGCAGACGCTGAGCCGGGTGCTGGCCCTGAACCGGACGGCGATGGTGGTGCCCGGACCGGTGACGTCGGCGGTCTCGGTGGGCTGCCACGAGCTGCTGCGCGAACGCCCGGAGGCGATCCTGGTGACCGGCGCCGGTCACGTCCTGGAGGCGGTGGGCCGGATCGGCGAATATCTGGCCGATCCGCCGCGCGGCCCCGCGCACCCGCGCGACGCGCTGGACGAGGAGTCGGCGCTGGTGCTGGAGGCGGTTCCGAGACGGGGTACGGCCTCACCCGAGGAACTGGCGGCCAAGGCCGGAGTGGACCTGCGGACCGTACTGCGCCGACTGTCCCTTCTGGAGGTGGCCGGTCTGGTCGAGCGCCGCGGAGCCGCGGGCGTCGCCCTGACACGGGCGCGGGCCTCACCCAGGCCCTGCCCGGAGGACGAGGCACCGCCCGATTGGCATGGTTGAGGGGCGACGAGCCTCACGGCCCGGTCGCCCGGAATCACCGGCGGCGCGGACCGGGGCCCGCGCCGGACGGGGTCAGTCTTCGGAGTCGTCCAGGTCCCGGCGATGTACCTTCATCCACGCCTCCACGTCGTCGGTCATCCACACCTTGCCCTGAGCAAGATCGGCGACCGGCTTGGGGAAGTCGGCGCGGCTGGTGATCTGGTACGCACGCTGCCGGCTGACCCCACCCAGACGGATGCGGATCTCGTGCGCCCCCATGAGCCTGATCGGTTTCGCTGCCACATGATCGACCGTAGGCGCGAGACTATTAGTCAGTCATAAAGTTGATAGGAGACATCTAGTCATGGGTCATCTAAGCTGTCATCATGACTAGGCGACGCCAGAGCCACCCACCGGTGCCCGTGTCACCCACACATCGGCGTGCGTGGCGCACCCTCTGGCGCCGATGCACCTGCGGTTTACCCGCTCCATGCGTCGACAGCCTGGTCCCCGCGCCACCCTTGCCCTTCCCCCTTCGCGACCCGTTCCAGCAGCGGGCTTTCCCATGCCTGCCACACCGCGATCCGCTCCATCCACGAGCTTTCGCCTCTCCGCCCGGCCCCAGCCTCTTCCCCTCTTCCACCCACCGGCGGTACTCGGCCCATCCCTTCGCGGCCCGCAGTCATCCCCAGATCCGCCCTGAGCTTTTCCCGTCCCCACCCGACACCGATCCGACACAGCAGAGGAGGTCATCAGGCCGAACCCCGGTATCCCTGCCACACATGCCGCCCGGCGGGCTCAGCCCTCCCTTCGCGGAGGCCCCCTACCCGCCGGGCGGCAACCCTCCATTCCCTCCCTGATCCACACACCCAACGGGGGCGGCCGCCGTCACTCCAGCCGGCCTGACGGCGGCCGGTCCCCCTGACCCGCCACCTAGCGCCGCTCTCCCGCCGTCAACCACGGGAGAGCAGACGGCCACGCAACACGGCCGGCGCCAGATAAAGACCCACAGTGCTTCCCGACGTCTGGCGGCGCCGGGAGGCCACCCCGACGGCGGGCGCCGGGCCCTGATCCCGACCGGCACCCGCCAGAGGAACGGCGGTGGGCGTAGGCGACCCGCCCACCGCCACAGAGCTCGGACCATCGTCCCGCGCCTCCCGGCACGCGGCCGGTGGTCCGAGCCAAACCCCCAAGGCCCAGACAGAAGCGCAGCCCAACAACAGCCACCACCCTCGCGCAACACCCACCGAAAGCCGGCCGAGCACACCAGCACAACGCGATTCGGCAAGAACCACCTCAGCACGACGCGACGCAGAACAGATCGACCCGCCACGACGCGACGCTGCACGGATCGACCCGCCACGACGCGACGCTGCACGGATCGACCCGCCACGACGCGGCGCTGCACGGATCGACCCGGCACGGCCCGGCGCGGCCCGGCGCGGCCCGGCGCGACGCGGGTCGGCCCGGCGCGACGCGGGTCGGCGCGACGCGGGTCGGCCCGGCGCGGGAAGCACGGGTCGGCCCGGCGCGGGACGCACGGATAGGCCCGGCGCGGCGCGGCGCGACGCTGGACGGCCCGGGGCTATGCGGCGCGGTGCTGCACGGGTCAGCCCGGCGCGGTCCGGTCCGGTGCGGCGCGGCCCGGCACGGCGCGGGTCGGCCCGGCGCGGTGCGGGTCGGCCCGGCGCGGTGCGGGTCGGCCCGGCGCGGTGCGGGTCGGCCCGGCGCGGTGCGGGAAGCACGGGTCGGCCCGGCGCGGGACGCACGGATAGGCCCGGCGCGGCGCGGCGCGACGCTGGACGGCCCGGGGCTATGCGGCGCGGTGCTGCACGGGTCAGCCCGGCGCGGTCCGGTCCGGTGCGGCGCGGCCCGGCGCGGCCCGGCGCGGCGCGGCCCGGCGCGGCGCGGCCCGGCGCGGCCCGGCGCGGCGCGGCCCGGCGCGGCCCGGCGCGGCGCGGGTCGGCCCGGCGCGGCGCGACGCTGCACGGCCCGAGACGGCGTGGCGTGGCGTGGTTCGGCGTGGATCGGCACTGAACTGCACGGCACAACCCGGCACAGTTGGCCCGACGCGGCGCGACCCTGACCAGCGCGGCGCGGCGCGACCCTGATCAGCGCGGCGCGGCGCGGGCCTTACCAGCGCGGCGCAGCGCGGGCCTTACCAGCGCGGCACCGGCGGGCCGCAGCGACGTGGCTCGGCCTGTCGACTTGATCGGCGCATGTGGCATTGGGGGGATCTGGCTCGGCGGTGTGCGCGGTGCGGCCTGGCAGCGATCACGAGTGAACTGGCGCTGCTTGTCGATCGGCGGTCGGCGGGGCTGGGGTGCGGCGTTGGCCAAGGGCCTCGGTGGAAGTTGAGCACCTGGGTGGACGGCCACGTTGGAAGGTGTGATTGAACGGGCGACGGCCGGGCCGACGGCACTGATGCGCTCGGTGGACTGTCGCCCGCCCCGCCGCGCGATCAAGCTCGGCCTTCTCAAGCGCGGCCCGTTCATCGTACTAACGCCTGGTCGTACGTACAATATGACGGAGCGACGTGATCACGTAAACTGTGAACATGATCGATCCTTCAGCGGACCGCGCGGTGTTTCGCCAGTTGGCTGATTTGCTTCGCGATCAGATCGAGTCGGGGGCGCTCGGGCCCGGCGAACCGCTGCCCAGTGAGTTGCGGCTGGCGCAGGAGTACGGGATCAGCCGCACCACCGTTCGCCAAGCTATCGGTCAGCTGCGGACGGAAGGACTTGTCACCGTCGATCGGCCTCGCGGCACGTTCGTCCGCGTGCCGGAACCGACCGAGCTGATCACCCTGGCCCGGGGTGAGCGGGCCGGCGCACGCATGCCCACCGACGCCGAACGGCGCAAATACCGGCTGGGCGAGGGCGTCCCGGTCCTGGTGGTCACCGCCGCCGACGGCACCGAGACCGTTCACCCGGCCGACCGCGTCCAGCTCACCCGCCCCTGATCGTCGCCGGCCGCACGAGCACGGCGACATAGCCGCTCCGGCATGGCACCACGGTGGCCCGACGCGCCGCCGCCAAGAACGCCGGCCTGTTACGCCGCCACGGGGGAATCGCCAGCGGGCAGGCCCGGGGCTTCTCGCGGCGGTCTTTTCCTGGCCCTGACCGGCGCGGCTTCGGTCGCCGCCTCGGCCGCGCCCGCCGGCGCGGCCTCGCCTGACAGGCCGCCGCGGAAACGACCCGGCCAGGTGTGACGCACCTCAGCGACGAACTCGGCGCTGGTGGCCTCGGCCTGTGTGCCAAGTTTCGATGACCAGGTGGTCGGCGGGGGTGCCCACGTATGTCAGGACCACCTCATGGATGTCCAGGCGGAACGCGCCGGCCGATGTCGTCTCTACCGCCAGGCCGGCCAGCTTGGCGTCGCCGAGGCCGGTCTCCGGGGCGCCCGAAGGTGGCTCCAGCGTGGGGGCGTGCATGGCCATGCGCGGGTCTCGGCGCAGGTCCATCAACTTCACCGCGCCGGGCATCGAGCCGAACGTCAGCTCGCCCGACTCGAACACGGCCTCGATGGCGCTGATGCGCGGGGCGCCGTCGCGGCGCAAGGTGGCGATGGTCTTGTTTGTTCCGGCGTCGAACAGGGCCCTCACGCGCTGCGCGAAGGCGGGTGCGTCCTTCTCGATTTCTGCCCAGGTGGCCATGGGGTGGACCCTAGGCCGGGGGTACGACAGTTCTCTTGTCAGAACAGGTCGTAGTCGGCCCGGGCCAGGCCGAAGCCGTGATTCGACTTTGTGTCCTCGCAGGTCAGTGCCTGGGCCGTGCTGTCGCAACGGATCGAGCCGGCGCGCAGGGCCTCCCCGTAGTCCAGCGTTCGGGCGGCCGTGCCGGCCAATGTGTCGCCCGCGCAGGTGAAGCCGGCCTTTCCGGACTCCAGGTACATGCCGTTGCCCCAGGCCTGGCGGCAGTCTTCGGGCTGCGGTGGCGGTGACCAGTTCTTGTCGAAGATGTCGCAGCGGACCTCGTTCGTGGTCAGCGCGCACACGATGTTCCTCGACGGGGACTGGAACGTCGCCTCGGTGACCTCCTTCACCGGGCTGCCCAGGCCGGCGACGGCCGACGGCAGCGGCGACGGTGACGAGCTCGCGGGTGTGGGTGTGCCGTCGAGAAGCGAGCAACCGGAGAGGGCGGCCAGCAGGGCCAGGGCCGGGAAGTGGCGATAGCGTGCCATGGTGATCGGCAGTGTAGCCAGCGTGGCCGCTTGACGAAGGCCGGGTCGAACGATGACGGTCGACACGATGGATACGCGGGACATGCACGAGCGGCTACCGGAGGCGATGCGGCAGGCCGTCGACGACTTCGGGCATCATCTGGCGCGGGTCGACAACCGGTCGGCCCACACCGTACGGGCCTACCTGGGTGACGTGGTCTCGCTGCTGAACCACGCGGTCCGCCACGACGTGACCTCGCTCGGCGATCTCGACCTCGGTGTGCTGCGGTCGTGGCTGGCGGCCCGGATGCGGGACGGCGCGGCCCGGTCGTCCCAGGCCAGGCGGGCGACCGCGGCGCGGGTCTTCACCGCGTGGGCGTTGCGCACCGGGCGGACCGGATCCGACCCGGGGGTCCACCTCACCAGCCCGCGGGCCCACCGTGCCCTGCCGACCGTTCTGCGCGCCGAGCAGGCCGCCGCCCTGGTGGAACAAAGTGCGGCCGAGGGGCCGGACGCCGTCGCCCTGCGGGACCGGGCGGTGCTGGAACTGCTTTACGCGACCGGCGTACGGGTCAGCGAGCTCTGCGGCCTCGACCGCGCCGACCTCGACGAGTCGCGGCGGCTCGTGCGGGTCTTCGGCAAGGGCGCCAAGGAACGCGCCGTCCCTTATGGCGTGCCGGCTCAGCGCGCCCTCGACGACTATCTGCGGCACGGCCGCCCCCATCTGACCGGGAAAGCCGCCGACGACGCCCTTTTCCTCGGGGTCAAGGGCGGACGGCTCCAGCCGACCGTCGTGCGGCGGATCGTCGACGCGGCGGCCCGGGAGGCGGGGCTGCCGCACACCAGCCCGCACGATCTGCGGCACTCGGCGGCCACGCACCTGCTCGACGGCGGGGCCGATCTGCGCGCCGTGCAGGAACTGCTCGGGCACTCCTCGCTGTCCAGCACCCAGATCTACACGCACGTGTCGACCGAACGGCTCCGGGCCGCCTTCAAACAGGCGCACCCCCGGGCGTGACCCCGTACGATCGGAGTGTGAGCGCCGGAGAACCGCCCGCAGCCCTCCCCGGCGCCCGTCTTCTGTTCTCGCTCGATCCGGGCGTGTCCTATCTCAACCACGGCTCCTTCGGCGCCGTCCCGATCGGGGTGCAGCGCGCCCAGCAGCGCCTGCGCGACGAGGTCGACGCCAACCCGATGGCCTTCTACGCCGGCGAGGGGCTGATGGACCGGGTCGTCCATACCCGACGGCATCTCGCCTCTTTTCTCGGCGCCGACCCGGACGGCAGCGCCCTCGTCGCCAACACCACCACCGGCGTCTCCCTCGTCCTGAACTCGGTGCGGCTCGAGTCGGCCGACGAGGTGCTGCTCACCGACCACGGCTACGGCTCTGTCTTCTTCGCCGCGCGCCGGCAGTGCCGCCGGGCCGGCGCCACCGCCCGGACCGTCGCCCTGCCGCTGGGCGCGAGCAGCGCCGAGGTCGTCTCCCGCATCCGGGCCGCGCTGCGGCCGGGCAAGACCAAGCTGCTCATCGTCGACCAGATCGCGTCGGCCACCGCCGCCTGCCTTCCGGTGCGGGAGATCGTCGCCGCCGCGCACGAGCACGACATCCCGGTGCTGGTCGACGCCGCGCACGTGCCGGGGCACCTGCCGGTCGAGGTGGCCGCGATCGGCGCCGACTTCTGGGTCGGCAACCTGCACAAGTGGGCCTTCGCCCCGCGCGGCACGGCCCTGCTCTCGGTCGCCCCGCAGTGGCGGCGCCGGATGGAGCCCTTGGTCGTCTCGTGGGAGCAGGACGAGGGCTACCCGCTGGCCGTCGAATATCAGGGCACCATCGACTACACGCCCTGGCTGGCCGCGCCGTCCGGCCTGTTCACGCTCCGCACGCTCGGCTGGGAGGCTGTACGACGCCACAATGCAGCCCTGGCGGCGTACGGCCAAAAGGTCCTGGGTGAGGCCTTGGGCGTGACCGATCTCCCCCACCCTGGCCATCCGGAGGTCGCCATGCGCGTCGTGCCGCTGCCGTCGGGTCTGGCCACCACCGCGCCCGAGGCGTACGCGCTGCGCACCCTGATCGCCGAGAAGCTGGCCGCGGAGACCCAGGTGAACGCCTGGGGCGGGCGTGGCCTGCTCCGGCTGAGCGCGCAGGTCTACAACCGGGCCGAGGAGTACGACCGGCTGGCCGAGCGGCTGCCGCAGTTGCTACACGGGCTGAAGCGGCAGTAGTCGCACCCGGCCCAGGCCTAGCAGCGCCAGCGGATCGAGGTAGAGCTCACCGCGCCGAAGACCCCAGTGCAGGCCCGGATGGCCGGCCTCGAGAAAGCCGATCACGGCCCCGCCGGCCACCACGTCGCCCCGGGCCACCGTGGCGCTCACCGGCTCGTATGTGGTCCGCAGACCACCGGCGTGGGCGACGCTGATGACGCCACGCCCGGCCAGCTCACCGGCGAAGACCACCGTTCCGGGACCGGCCGACGAGACGGGTGTGCCCGGCGAGCCCGACAGATCGACCCCGCGGTGCCCGGCCAGCCATGGCTGTGGGGGCGGATCGAACCGGCGCACCACTGTGGGTGGCGAGACGGGCCAGCCGAAGGACAGGACGGCGAGAAGGAGACCGAGGAAGGGCATGGCCGACACCCTGCCGCTTCCTCATCGCCCGGGGAAAGGGCTGTGGATAACCCCTAGTTGCCGAAGCCCGCGTCGTCCGGCAGCGAGATGTCCGGCTTCTCCAGCTCCTCCACGTTGACGTCCTTGAAGGTCATCACGCGGACGTTCTTCACGAAGCGGGCGGGCCTGTACATGTCCCAGACCCAGGCGTCGTGCATCTCGACCTCGAAATAGACCTCGCCGTCCGAGTTACGCACGTGCAGATCGACCTGGTTGGCCAGGTAGAAACGGCGCTCGGTCTCCACCACGTAGGAGAACTGGCGGACGATATCGCGGTACTCCCGGTAGAGCTGCAGCTCCATCTCGGTCTCGTACTTCTCGAGATCCTCTGCGCTCATCGCTTTTCGCCCTCCATGGCCTCATCTTCCCCCACACACGGCGACGGCTGAGGCTGGTCGCCCGACGCCACGCCGACGGTACCCCCAACGACGCCGGATGCGTCAAACAGTACCGGCGGGGCCTCAGCCGGGCCGGGACGACGGGCCCGCGGCGGCCTGTTCCCGCGACCGGAGGCCGCGGCCACGTTCACGTACGAGAAACGGTGCTCGGCGCAGGGCCCGTGCTCGCGCAGGGCGGCCGTGTGCTCGTCGGTGATGTAGCCCTTGTGCACGGCGAACCCGTACGCCGGGAACTGGTCGTGCAGTTCGACCATCAGCCTGTCCCGGGTGACCTTGGCCAGCACGCTGGCCGCGGCCACGCACGCCGCCACCCGGTCGCCTTTCCACACGGCCAGGCCGGGCACGCCCAGCCCGTCGACCGGGAAGCCGTCGGTCAGCACGTATTCCGGCGGCGTGGCCAGCGACGCCAGCGCGCGGCGCATCGCCGCCAGGTTGCAGACATGCAGCCCGCGGGCGTCGACCTCGGTGGGCGGGATGATCACCACCGACCAGGCCAGGGCCCGGGCCACCACTTCGGCGTACACGCGCTCGCGGGCGGCCGGCGTCAGCAGCTTGGAGTCGGCCAGCTCGTCGATCTCGCCGCGCTTGCCCTCGGGCAGGATGGCGGCGGCGGCCACCAGCGGGCCCGCACAGGCGCCCCGGCCGGCCTCGTCGGCGCCGGCCACGTTGGTGAAGCCGCGGCGCTGGAGGGCGCGCTCCAGGGCGTACAGACCGCCCTCGCGGCGCACCACCGTGCGGGGAGGAGACAGCATCAGAGAGCCCGCAGCAACTCGGGCAGCTCGACCGGGAAGATCAGCTCGGAGCTGGCCTCGATCTCCTCGGCCGACCACCAGCGGTGCTCGGTGATGGTCTCCTGCTCGTCGGCGTCCATGCCGGCCATGTCGATCTGGATCTCGGTGACCCGCAGCAGGAAGAAATCCTGCTCCTGCTGGTAGTCGCGGCCGTCGTAGCTGAACTCGGTCACCTGGTGCCAGAGAGGCTCACCAAGATCGTCGGCCTTGACCTGAAGGCCCGTCTCCTCGAAGAGCTCGCGGGCGGCGGCCTCGACGACCGTCTCGCCGTCGACCAGGCCTCCGCCGGGGGTGAACCACCAGCGATGGCCTGGACGGGCCGGGTCGCCGCCGTGCAGCAGCAGGGTGCGCCCGGCCTGATCGACGAGGAGCACCCGACCGGCGCGTCGGTTGATGACGGTCACGCGAACAAGCCTATTGCGCCCGGCGTGGATCTTCCGACCGGGTGTTACTTCGCATCGGGGATGGCGTCGAAGCCGTCCGGCACCGAGAGCCAGGTCGCCCGGCCGACCGGCCAGAAGACCGTGAAGGCGCGGCCGACCACCGAGTCCTCGGTGATCGTGGCCTCGGTGATGTTGTGGTCGCTGTCCTGGTAGTGCTCCAGGGAGTCGCCCGAGGCGGCCCGGTGGTCGCCCATCACCCACAGCCGTCCCTCGGGCACGACGATGTCGAAGTTCGTGCTCGCCGGCGGGTCGGGGGTGCCGTCGGAGTCCTTGTAGATGTACGGCTCGTCGAGCGGCACGCCGTTGACGATCAGCTTGCCGGTGCCCGTGTACTGCACGTGGTCGCCCGGGGTGCCGATGATGCGCTTGATGAAGTCTTCGCCCTCGGCGCCGGACTGCCACTCCTTGGGCGCCTCGAAGACGATGATCTCGCCGCGCTTGGGGTCACGGAAGTCGTAGACGAGCTTGTTGACGAGCACCCGGTCGAGCACGTTGAGCGTGTGCTCCATCGAGGGCGACGGAATGTAGAACGTCTGCAGCACGAAGGCGCGGACCAGCACGGCGACGAGGATCGCCACACCCAGGAGGATCGGAAGTTCGCGCCAAAAGGAACTTTTGCGCTTCGGCTCCGTCTGCTCGTCAATCACGATGGGAGCCTACGACGCCGAATCGAGAACGGCAGTCCGGAACGCGCGGATAACGCCCCACTTAAGAGAAAAGGAAGTGCGAAAAGTTCCGTCGAAGGGCTGTGCTCCCGCTCCGGAAGGCCGGCCGCGGTGGGATGGATCTCGGCGTACGTCTTCCACACGTCGGGCACCGAGAGGCTGGTGAACCGGCTGCTCGGCCAGACGATGACGAATGCCCGGCCGATCACGTTGTCGATCGGCACCGGCCCCTGGCATCGGGCGTCCTGCGACACCTCGCGATGGTCGCCCATGACGAACATCTCACCCGCCGGGACGGTGACCTCGGTGAAGCGCCGGCTGGTGCACTGGTTCGGGTTGGGCGGCTGGTTGATGTCGGAGTTGAAGCCGTCGGCGATGTACGACTCGTCGATCCCGACGCCGTTGACCGTGATCCGGCCCTTGGCGTCGCAGCAGGCCACCTTGTCGCCGGGCAGCCCGATCACCCGCTTGATGAAGTCGCGCTCCCCGGGCCGGCTCACCCCGACCAGGTCGCCCACCGTGCGGCCCAGCTTGGCCACGAACGAGTTGCTGACCTCTTCGGTCACCTCGGGCGCCCAGTTGTCGGTGCCGCGGAAGACCACGATCTCGCCGCGGACCGGGTCGCGCATGTCGTAGACGACCTTGTTGACCAGGACCCTGTCCTTGATCTCCAGGGTGCTCTGCATCGACCCGCTGGGGATGTAGAACGCCTGCACCAGGAAGGTGCGGATCAGGACGGCGAGGCAGAAGGCCACGACCAGCAGGAGCGGCAGCTCCTGCCAGAGCGGCATCTCCTTGCGCCGGATCATGGACCGCCGCCGTCGCTCGGACGGCCGGTAGCCCTCCATCGGTTCCACGCTTCGCATCTCCCGCCGCCGACCGAAAACGCCCCGGATACAGCACTACCGCCCGAGTATCTCCCTAGGGAAACTTACGGGCGGTAGCACAGGATCGATCAAGATCAGACGGTCTGCTTCTCCCGAAGCTCCTTGATCTTGGCCTTCTTGCCGCGGAGCTCGCGCAGGTAGTAGAGCTTGGCGCGGCGGACGTCACCGCGGCTCACGACCTCGATCTTGTCGATCGCCGGGCTGTTGATCGGGTAGGTCCGCTCGACACCGACGCCGAAGCTGATCTTCCGGACCTTGAAGGTCTCCCGGAGACCGGCGCCCTGCCGGGCGATCACGACGCCCTGGAAGATCTGGACGCGGGAACGGTTACCTTCGACGACTCGCGCGTACACCTTGAGGGTGTCGCCGGCCCGGAAGTTGGGAAGGTCGGTGCGCTGCGACTGGGCGTCGAGAGCGTCCAGCGTGTTCATCGCTGCATCCTCGTACTCAAAGGCGCACCGGGAGTTCGGTGCGCGGCGGGTGATCCTGACCCTCCACCACTCCAGAGGGCCCTCGATCCCACCCCACGGCGCGGAGTGAAATCGGCAACCTCACTACTTTGCCACAGGGGGAGGCGTGATCTGAAATCCGCCCTCAGCCAAAGCCGTCTTATCCGACTTGTCCAACAAATCCGGCGGGTAGGACGCCATCATGTCCGGCCGCCGGGCAGCGGTCCGCAACAGGCTCTGGGAACGACGCCACCGGGCAATTCGCCCATGGTCCCCAGATCGCAAAATTTCCGGAACTTCCCGGTCACGCCACGACGCCGGCTTGGTGTACACGGGCGCCTCGAGCAGGCCGGCGGAGTGCGACTCCTCGTCCAGCGACGACGCGTTACCCAACACTCCGGGCAGCAGCCGGGTGATGGCCTCCATGATCACGATGACCGCGACCTCGCCACCGAACAGCACGTAGTCACCGAGGGAGACCTCGAGCACCGGCATCCGCGCAGCGGCGTCGTCGATCACCCGCTGATCGATGCCCTCGTAGCGCCCGCAGGCGAAGATCAAATGATCAAGAGAGGCCAGCGCGTACGCGTCCGCCTGCGTGAACGGCTTTCCGACCGGCGACGGCACCACGAGCGTCCCCGGCGCCATCGCGTCGAGGGCCTGCCCCCACGGCTCGGGCCGCATGACCATGCCGGGCCCGCCGCCGTACGGGGTGTCGTCCACCGTCCGATGAACATCGCTGGTCCATTTACGCAGATCGTGCACGTCCACGGACAGCAGCCCGGTCGACCGCGCCTTGCCGACCAGCGACAGGTCGAGCGGGGCGAAGTAGTCCGGGAAGATCGAGATGATGTCGACGCGCATCACAGATCGAGCAGACCCTCGGGCAGATCGACGACGACACGCCCGCCGTCGAGATCGACAGTGGGCACGATCGCGCTCACGAACGGGATCAGCGCCGTACCCCCACCGGTCTTCTTCAGCACGATGAGGTCGGACGAGGGAGCGTGCTCGATCCGCTCGACCGTGCCGTGCAGCTCGCCGGAAAGAGACTCGACCCGCAGCCCTACCAGCTGGTGGTCGTGGAACTCGTCCGGGTCGTCCGAGGGCGTCAACTCGGAGCTGTCGACCTGGAGCCACACGCCGCGCAGCGCCTCGGCGATGTTGCGGTCGTAGACGTTCTCGAACTGGGCGATGCCGCGGCCCTGATGCCAGCGGATCTGCTCCAGCACGAGCTGTTTGGGCACCTGATAGGGCACACCGGCGGGAACGGCCGCCGGGCCGGTGCTGACACGGCGGTCCTTGGGGACCTCCGTGACGAACACCGACCCGGGGACGAAACGTTCTTCCGGTTCATCGGTGCGCACGACGACCGAGACCTCGCCCCGGATGCCGTGCGGCTTACCGATCTGGCCGACTACTAGAAGCATCAGTACGCGTCGACGATGTCCACGCGGATGCCGCGTCCACCGATCGACCCGATGACCTGCCGCAGGGCCTTGGCCGTACGCCCGCCACGCCCGATGACCGTACCCAGGTCCTCGGGGTGCACGCGAACCTCGAGCCGCTTGCCGCGGCGCGAGTCGACCAGCCGGACCCGGACGTCGTCCGGGTTGTCGACGATGCCCTTGACGAGGTGCTCCAGCGCCGGCCGGAGCGCCCCGTCAGCTCGCGTCGGCGCCGGCACCGGCCGGGTCCTCTGCGGTCTCGGCGACGGCCTCACGGTTGGGCTCGTCGGGCTTGGCGGCCTTGGTCTGCGCCGGCTTGGCCTCGGCGGCCTCCGGAGCGGCGGCGACCTTGTCGGCCTTCTTGGGGGTCTTGGCGGGCGCGTCGGCAACACCGGCGGCGGCCTTGGCCTCAGCCTCGTACGCCTCGGTGCGGCTCTGCTTCGGCTCGGCCACCAGCAGCGGCGGCGGGGCCGGCAGACCCTTGAACTGCTGCCAGTCGCCGGTCTTCTCCAGGATGCGCTGCACGGCCTCGCTCGGCTGCGCGCCGACCGAGAGCCAGTACTGCACCCGCTCGGACTTGACCTGGATCACCGAGGGGTGTTCCTTCGGCTGGTAGATGCCCACGTACTCGATGGCACGGCCGTCGCGCTTGGTGCGCGAGTCGGCGACGACGATGCGGTACTGCGGGTTGCGGATCTTGCCCATCCGCAGAAGCCGGATCTTTACGGCCACGGTTGTCTTCGCTCCTGAACGCGTGAGTTTTTGAGCCGACGGCCGCCCACGTGGGGTTGCGGGGACCGATGTCTCGCTGGACTGGCTTCACCGGAGGGTTAGAGGGCGCTCCGGCGTACCGACCAAGGAACCATTCTGCCAGATGACCGGCCGTTACTCCCAACCGGGCGTCAAACGCGCGCCACGACCGGCCGGTCCCAGCCCTCGGGCAGCGCGACCGGCGCCTCCCAGGACGGATCCGGCTGGAACTCGGTCCACGTGCCGTCGAACGGGAACTCGGCCGCCTCGATCTGCTTGATCACGCGGTGGCCCTCGGCCCAGACGGCGCCGGGGTCGGGCACCCAGTAGAGCTCGGGGCTCTCCAGGCGCTCGGTGAACTCGTCCTCGTCCTTCCACTCCCACTCGAGGTCGGACGAGACCACGATGTCGAGATCCTGGTCGGTGACGTCGATGCCGGCCACGTCACCGTCGTCCCAGCGGACGGCGCCCTCTTCGAGGTTGACGTAGTAAGCCGCGAAATTGTCGGACTCGTCCCGGAAAAACCAGACCGAATGCGCGGCGCCCCGGGGGAAGAACCGCAGCACACCCGGCCCGCGCCACTGGGCGAGCCGGGTTTCACGCGGCGCCGCGATCCAATCGGTGAACGAGGCGAAGTCGCGCGGCAGCCGGCCGTCCAGAGCCGTCTCCACGGCGATCACCGACGCCTCGGCCACCCAGACGAGCAGCCCGCGGTCGTCGTCGGAGACCACCCGCGCCGGATGGACGAAGCCGATCCGGCCGCGGTGCGTGTCGCGGTGCAGGATCAGCCGTCCCGGAGCGAACGCCATCAGTAGGAGCGGGCCAGGATCGCGACCAGGCCGTCCTCGTCGCCCGAGTCGGGCATCGAGCCGTCCCCGCGGACCAGGCAGCGCACGGTCACGGCCTTGCCGTTGGCCTCGGCCTCGCCGTCCTCGCCGACCGCCGACCACGGCACCCGGGCCCAGCCGGTCTGCGCCGCCTCGATGGCGTCGCCGAGCGTCTTGACTTCGACCGTGTTGGCCGCGCGGAACGCCAGCGCCTCGTCGTAGAGCCGCTGCTGGTCGGCCTTGAGCGCGCTGGTCACCGCGCCCACGACGTCGCCGATCGCGGTCGGCGTCTTCGAGCCGTCGACCCGCCGGGCGATCGTGACGTTGCCGGTGGCCAGGTCGCGCGGGCCGACCTCGATACGGATCGGGATGCCCTGGAGCTCGGCATCGACCGCGCGGCGGCCGAAGGGCACGTCGGAGCGGTCGTCGAGCTTCACCCGTACACCGGCGGTCTTGAGGTCCTTGACGAGCTGAGTCGCGGCCTCGGCCACGCCGTCACCGGCCTTGACCACCATGACCTGGACCTGGACCGGCGCCATGAGCGGCGGAAGCCGCAGGCCGTTGTCGTCGCCGTGCACCATGATCAGACCGCCGAGCATGCGGGTGGACGTGCCCCACGAGGTGGTCCAGGCGTGCTCGACGCCGCCCGCGGCCGACGAGTAGGAGATGTCGAACGCCTTGGCGAAGTTCTGCCCGAGCTCGTGCGACGTGCCCATCTGGAGCGCCTTGGTGTCGCCCATCATGGCCTCGACGGTCATGGTGTTGGTGGCGCCGGCGAAGCGCTCCTTGCGGGTCTTGCGACCGGGCACGACCGGGATGGCGAGGAAGTCCGTCATGAACGCCTCGTAGACGTTGCGGTGCACGTCACGGGCGTGTTCGCGGGCGTCGGCCTCGCCGGCGTGGGCGGTGTGGCCCTCCTGCCAGAGGAACTCGGTCGTGCGCAGGAAGGTGCGCGGGCGCAGCTCCCAGCGGACCACGTTGGCCCACTGGTTGAGCAGCAGGGGCAGGTCACGGTACGAGTCGACCCACTTGGCCATGAACTCGCCGATCACGGTCTCGCTCGTCGGGCGGACCACCAGTGGCTCGGCCAGCTCCTTGCCGCCGGCGTGGGTGACCACGGCGAGCTCCGGGGAGAAGCCCTCCACGTGGTCGGCCTCGCGGCGCAGATAACTCTCCGGGATGAAGAGCGGGAAGTACGCGTTCTGGACGCCGGCCTCCTTGATGCGGGCGTCCATGTCCGCCTGCATCCGCTCCCAGATCGCATAGCCGACCGGACGGATGACCATGGTGCCGCGCACCGGGCCGTTGTCCGCCAGTTTCGCTTTGGCGATCAGATCCTGGTACCAGCGAGGAAAGTCCTCCGCACGCGGAGTGAGCACTCGAGCCACGAGGCGACATTCTAGTCAGGGGCCACGCAACCACTCCGACAGGCATCCCGTGTCCTAGGTGAAGGGGCGGTGGGGATGACGGCCACGGACGATTTCGACGACTTCTACCGGGACACCTCGCGGAGGCTGGCCCGGTACGCGTACGGCCTCTCCGGCGACGCCGCGGAGGCCCAGGACCTGGTGCAGGAGGCGTACGCGCGCGCCTGGCAACGGTGGCGGCGGTTAGCCGGCTATGAAAACCCCGAGGCCTGGTTACGCCTGGTGGTCAGCCGCCTGGCGGCGGATCGGTGGAGACATTTGGGGGTACGCCGGAACAGGCTCACCACCGCACCGGCGCCACCGTCCGCGCCGCCGCCCTCCGAGGACACCGTCCTGCTCGTGAAGGCCATGCAGACGCTCCCGGCGGTCCATCGCCGGGCGCTCGCCCTGTACTACCTGCTCGACCGCTCGGTGGCCGACATCGCCGCCGAGACCGGCGCCTCCACCGGCACGGTCAAGTCCTGGCTGTCCCGCGGCCGGGCCGGCCTGGCCGCCGCGATCGGCCCGATCTCGCAGAAGGAGGAGAGCCACGATGCCCGCTGACCTCGACGACCTGCTCGCTCGACTCGGCCGCGAGGCCGACGTCATCCCGCTGGCCGGCGCGGAACAGGCCCGTCATCGCGGCCGGCAGCGCACCCACCGCCAGGCGGCGTTCTCGGCGGCCCTGGCCGTCTGCCTGGTCGCGGTGGGCGTGGGCGTGGTGATCTCCCGGCCGCATCGCGACGCCGACCGGACGGTCTCGCCGACGCCGTCGAGCCGGGCCCTGACCGAGGTCGGCTCGCCGGTGAACACCGGCGGCCCGGCCACGTCGGTCGTGCAGGCGGCCCGGGACGGGAAGCTCTACTCGGCCTGGGTGACACCCGGCGGCGAGCTCTACCTGAACGCGGCCGACCTGCACACGGGGGCGGTGCTCTGGACGGTCGCCGACCAGGACATCGGCGTCGTGACCGACATGCGCGCCCTTCAGGGTGCCGTGATGGTCCGGGTGGACCGGGCCGTCGTCTTCTTCGACCCGGCGAACGGCGGCACGATCCAGCGGTTCCGCGTCGACGACGGTGACGACCTCCTCCCGTACGAGAAGGTCATGGTCCGCCGTTGGGCCTCGAACGGGCAGGTCACGGCGAGCGACATCCGGACGGGGCAGCCCGCCTGGTCGGACGCCGCGAATCCCACGGAGCGCCTCCTCGCCTACGGCGACCGGCTGGTCCAGGTGACGAAGGCCGGCAAGCTCCTGGTCCGCGACGCCGCCGCCGGCACGCTGCGCCGCACCATCACACCGGCCCGGCCGCCGGGCACCCAGTTCGTGCTCGCCGGCGACCGGCTCCTGCACGACAACGTCCCATGCTGCGACACCGCGGCCTACCGCGTCGTGGCCACCGACCTGACCACGGGGCAGTCGTCGGTGGTCACGAGCGGCGGGCCGGAGAAGCTCGTCGGCATGGACGCCTGCGGCACGAACCGCCTCTGTGTCCTCGAGGGCGGCCCCGGCGACCGGGGGACGGTGTCCGCGTTCGACGTGCCCAGCCACAAGCGCCTCTGGGAGGTGCCGGCCCCGGACTCCGCCTCCGCGATCTCGGCGAACGGCACGAACGTGCTCGTGGGAGGCCCGGGCACGACGACGGCGCTGCTGTCGGAGACCGGGTCGCCGGTGTTCCGCACGCCCGACGCGAGCGTGTGGTGGCTCGACGCGGAAACGTTGGTCATGATGCCGGCGCTGGCGGCGGGCACGGTCACGACTTTCCGCGTCGGCGACCGGCAGCCGACCCGCCTCGGCGACATCCCGCGCCGGATCGGCCCGTGCGTGACCAGCGCCGGCCGCCTGGCCTGCCCGACCGAGGACAGCCTGCGGCTCTGGAGCCTTACCGGATGACCTGACCGCGCAGCACGATCCGGCTGGGCGCCCGCACCACACGCAGATCCCGCCGGGGGTCGGCCTCGTAGACCACCAGGTCGGCGAGGCCGCCCTCGACGAGCCCGGGGAAGCCGAGCCACTCCCGGGCCCGCCAGGAGGCATTGGCCAGGATCTCGGCGGCCGGCAGCCCGGCCTCCTCGAGGGCCAGCATCTCCTCGGCGGCCAGCCCGTGCTGAATGCCCCCACCGGCGTCGGTGCCGACGTAGATCGGAACGCCCGCCTCGTAGGCCGCCCGCACCACCGACGGGAACCGGTCCTGCAGCCGGATCATGTGATCGGCGTACCCGTCGAACTTCCCCCGAGCCTGCTCCGCGATCTTCCCGAACGTCCTGATGTTGATCATCGTCGGCACAAAGGCGGTCCTCCGCCGCGCCATCTCGTCGATCAGATCGAGCGACAGCCCCGTCCCGTGCTCGACGGAGTCGACTCCCGCTCGCACCATCATGGCCACGCCCTCCTCGGAGAACGTGTGCACCGCGGCCCGGACCCCCGCCGCGTGCGCGGCCTCGACGGCCGCCGTCATGGTCGCCTCATCCCACGAGGGCGCCAGGTCTCCGGCCTCCCGGTGAATCCAGTCCCCGACCAGCTTCACCCAGCCGTTCCCGGCCTTGGCCTGCTCCGTCACGGCCTCGGCGACCCCCTCCGCCTCGACCTCGACGGCGAGACCGCGCAGATAGCGCTTCGGCGGCGCCACATGACGCCCGGCCCGGGACAGTCGCGGAATCCCGGCTTCGTCATCCAGCTCGGGATAGGGAAACGGCGACCCCGCATCACGCAACGCGAGCACCCCGGCATCGCGATCCCGCCCCGCCAGCTCCCTCGCTTGGTCAAGGCTCTCGATCGGCTTGGCCCCCGGAGCGATCCCAAGATGACAGTGCGCATCCACCAGCCCCGGCACCACGAACCCGCCGTCACTGATGGTCTCCGCGTCCTTGACCGGCTCGAACGTGACCCGATCCCCCACCAGCCAGAGATCCTTCACGTCCCCTTGGGGCAGGACGGTTCCTCGCACATGCAGCGCCATGGAGACAGTCCTACCCGATGGCCATTCACCTGTCAGGGGCGGGCGATCTCTTCCAGCCAATCCCGCTTCCGCGTCCACGCCGGCAGATCCAGTGTGATCTGCCAAGGCTGATGCACGGTGATCAGCTCGTCGGTCTGAATCTGCTGGTGATAGTTCCCGTCGGCGCCGAGGAGGTACTGCGTGAAGGTCACCCGATCAGCCAGCGGATCGATGATCCAATATGACGGAATCCCGGCGAAGGCATAGCTCTTCATTTTCTGCCTGCGGTCATAGGTCACCGAGGACTTGGAGATGATCTCCACTACGAGTGGGACGTCAGCCGCCCGCACTGGCGACCGGCTCGCGCCCTCCGCACGAATGACTACAGCGTCAGGCTGCAACTCATTCCTCGAGTTGATGAGGACGGCCTGTTCCTGATTTACCACGAACTCGCCGAACTCAGGACAGCCGACCTCAATCGCGTTGGCTGTTCGATTGGCGATGATCTGATGGATAGGAAGCGCGTTGGGGGTCAAGACGAGCCTTCCGTCGATCAACTCGTAGTGGAGATCCTCGGGAAGGTCCACCAGGTCGTCGACGGTCAGATCTCGCCGCTCAAGAAGGTATGGGTCGGCAAGCTGAAGGGAAGCGGTCATCGATTCCTCCTCGATGGAATCGCCACTCACCATACTAGGCCCCAGACTAGTTGCTCCATGCCAACTTGGCCTTGCTCACATCAGCCATCGTAGGCACACTGCGGCCGCGGGCACGTCAAACACAGCGCGCTCAGTTTCACCCCAACGGGCCTTCGCCTGCGGGGCCGGTTGTTACTTCTGATGCGGTCCCGGCGCCGCGCCCAAGCCGGCAGGTCCAGCGTGATCTCCCAAGGCTGATGAACGGTCACCAGAGCACTCGTCTCGAGCACCCGGTCATACGCCCCCGGAGCGCTCAGCACGAACTGAGTGAAGGTGACCCGCTCGGCCAGCGGGTCAACGATTCACGGCAAGGTCGCCGACGGTCAGATCCCCTCGCCGAAGCAGGCCGGGGCAACTTGCCCACGCCATCGCCATTGACACGGGCCCAGCGTCCCCGGTCGCGGCTTCCGATCAGGACGCCGCAGCGACCAGGCGATCGCGCTCGGCAGTCAACGCCGGAAGATCCAGAGCGATGCCCCACAGCCCGTCCAGGGCGATCAGCCCGTCGGATCGCAGGTTCTCGCGGTAGGCACCGTCGTCGCCGAGCTGGAACTGCGTCAAGGTGATGCGGTCGAGCATCGGGTCGATGATCCAGCAGGTGGGGATGCCTGCCCGCTGATAGATCTAGAATTTGGCGCGGCGGTCCAGGTCAATGGTGTCGGCGGCGAGGATCTCGCCGACGAGCGGGACGTCGCCGGCGGGCACGGGCGAGCGCAAGGCCGCCCGGGCGTGGACGACCACGATGTCCGGGCAGGGTTGATTGCGGCGGTCCACGGCGACATCGACGCTGTACACCGGCAGATGCGTCCAGGGCCGGCCGACCCGGACGGCCAGCAGGACTTCGGTGAGCACCATCTGATGGAGAGTCGTCGGCGAAGGCAGAACGAGCCTCCCGTCGATCAGCTCGCAGCGCAGATCGTCCGGAAGGCTCGCCAGGTCGTCGACGGTCCAGTCGAGCTCGGGGGCAGTCATGCGACTACCTTATGCCCGACTAGGCATGATCAGCGGTTGTCGTCGTCTTTCTGCTGCTTCATCAGCTTGTTGAAGTCGAGGTTGGGCAGCTTGAAGCCGCCGCCGGGGCCGCCCGCGCCGCCCAGGGCGTTCGGGTCGAGGCCCGGCGGGAGCTGGGGCATGCCGCCCGGGAAACCCGCGGGCAGGCCGCCGGCGCCGGCACGCGGGCGGTTGCCGCCCTTGGTGCCCTTGCGCTTGTTCTTGGGGCTCTTCGTGGCCTTGCGACGGCCGCCGGGCAGGCCCATCATGCCGCTCATCTGCTTCATCATCTTCTGGGCGTCGGTGAAGCGGTTGAGCAGCTGGTTGACGTCCATGACCGTCACGCCCGAGCCGTTCGCGATGCGGGCGCGGCGGGAGCCGTTGAGGATCTTCGGGTTCTGGCGCTCGCCGGGGGTCATCGAGCGGATGATCGCCGTGACCTTGTCGAAGTGGCTGTCGTCGAGCTCGTCGAGCTGGGCCTTCATCTGGCCCATGCCGGGCATCATGCCCAGGATGTTGGCGATCGGGCCCATCCGGCGCACCGCGATGAGCTGGTCGAGGAAGTCCTCGAGGGTGAAGGTCTCGCCGGCAAGGAGCTTGCCGGTCATCTTCTCCTTCTGGTCCTCGTCGAAGGCCTGCTCGGCCTGCTCGATGAGGGTGAGCACGTCGCCCATGCCGAGGATGCGGCTGGCCATCCGGTCGGGGTGGAAGAGGTCGAAGTCCTCGAGCTTCTCACCGGTCGACGCGAACAGGATCGGCTCGCCCGTGACGTGCCGGACCGACAGCGCCGCGCCACCGCGGGCGTCGCCGTCGAGCTTGGAGAGGACCACGCCGGTGATGCCGACGCCGTCGCGGAACGCCTCGGCGGTCTGCACCGCGTCCTGGCCGACCATGGCGTCGATGACGAAGATGACCTCGTCGGGGTCGACCGCGGCCCGGATGTCGGCCGCCTGCTTCATCATCTCGGCGTCGATGCCGAGACGGCCGGCGGTGTCGACGATGACGATGTCCTTGGCCGACCGCTTGGCGTGCTCGATCGAGTCCTTCGCGACCTGGACCGGGTCGCCGACGCCGTTGCCGGGCTGCGGGGCGTAGACCTCGACGCCGGCCCGGCCGCCGAGCACCTGGAGCTGGTTGACCGCGTTGGGGCGCTGGAGGTCGGCCGCGACCAGCAGCGGCTGGTGCCCCTGGTTCTTCAGCCAGCGGGACAGCTTGCCGGCCAGCGTCGTCTTACCGGAGCCCTGAAGGCCGGCCAGCATGATCACCGTGGGCGGCTGCTTGGCGAACTGGAGCCGCCGCCCCTCGCCGCCGAGGATGTTGATGAGCTCCTCGTGGACGATCTTGATGATCTGCTGGGCCGGGTTGAGGGCCTGCGAGACCTCGGACCCGCGCGCCCTCTCCTTCACGTTGAAGATGAAGGCCTTGACCACGGGCAGCGCGACGTCCGCCTCCAGCAGCGCGAGACGGATCTCGCGCGCGGTGGCGTCGATGTCGGCATCGGTGAGCTTGCCCTTGCCGCGGAGCTTGGTGAAGATCCCAGAAAGGCGGTCACTCAAAGTGTCAAACACGGTGCGACTTCCCGTTGGTCAGAAGGTGGGTGGTGCACCGCAAGCCTAACCGCCCGCGCCGAGCCTCACTTGTTGCGCATCCGGTACGTCTTCGCGGCGGCCTCGATCCGCCGCTGCGTACGCCCGTCCTGAGAGATCGACTTCTTGGCCTTGGCGTAGAGCAGCGCGCCGCCGCCGATCACCAGAGCGCCCACGATCAGGTAGAACAGCACCGGCCCGATCAGGTTGGCCGCCACCCAGCCGACCACGACGACGCCGGCGATCAATGCCACGAGAAATGCGATGGCCTTGCCCATCTTCAGCCTCCCCAGGTTGTGAATCCACCATGACGCAGACAGGCAACCCACCGCATCAGCCGTATCCCTTAGGGGTCGGCCCCTGAAGATCGGCCACGTCACACCGGCAAATCGCGTATACCGGTGATATAGGGCGTCACTTACGGCGCAGGCGCCAGTTGAGGGTCACAGCAAGCGACTGACCCCGGCGGAAGGACGACGGCGTGCCCCTGCGGCGGATCCTCGGGCTGGCGCCCTGGCCTGTCCGGCGGCGCGTGATGCGCCAGGTGGAGCTCCGGCTGCTGCCCCGCCTGCCGGCCGACCGCCGGCTCCGGGCGGCGCGGCGGGTGGTTCCGCTGGGACCCCGGCGCCGGCTCCTGCCCACTCCGGCCGATACGCCGGCTCTGCGGGTCCGCACGGCCGCGGCGCGCCTGGAGGCTCGTCGTTCCCCCTGGTCAGATCCGGCTTCCGTACGGCGTGAGAACCTCGACCGCGTCGTCGCGTCGCTGTCCACCGCCGGCATCGACTGGTTCCGCGTCCCCACCGACTCGCTGACCCGTACGGCCGTGGCCGTGCCCGAGACCGACCGGTCCCGGGTCCTGGCCGCGCTCGAGGCCCTCACCTCGGCCGAGGTGGGCCGCCTGGAGGTCGTCGGCCGCCGCGCCACCACCCGGCTGCTGCGGGTCTGCTGGCCGGTCACCGACCCCGGCGGCCATCTGGTCTTCGGCACCGAGTACGCCTGCGAGATCGAGCTGTGGCGGGCCGCCGGCGACCGCCTGACCGGCCCCCGCCCCAACCCGGTGGCCGACGCGATCCCGGCCGGCGAGCCGGTCGCCCTCGCCCCCGAGCCGGTCTTCGGCTCGTTCGGCGTGCCCGGCCCGCTGCCGCGCTACCGCACCCGCGAGGTCTTCACCCTGGTCGACCCGGACCGGGTGGCCTTCCCGATCGACGCCGTCTACACCTGGGTCGACGGCGAGGACCCGGCCTGGTTCGAGCGCAAGGCGCGGGCGCTGCGCGACAACGGCTGGGTGGCCGGCTCGAACGGGCAGACCGCGAACCCGTCACGCTTCGTCTCCCGCGACGAGCTGCGCTACTCGCTGCGCTCGCTGCACGCGTTCGCGCCCTGGATCCGGCACGTCTTCCTGGTCACCGACGACCAGGTGCCGGCCTGGCTCGACCTCGACCGGGCCGACCTGACCGTGGTGAGCCACCGGGAGATCTTCGGCGACACCGGCCGGCTGCCGACCTTCAACTCGCAGGCGATCGAGTCACGGCTGCACCGCGTGCCGGGCCTGGCCGAGCACTTCCTCTACCTGAACGACGACGTCTTCCTGGGCCGGCCGGTGCCGCCCGAGATGTTCTTCACGCCGGGCGGGCTGACCCGGTTCTTCCCGTCCGGGGCCCGGGTCGACCCGGCGCCGCGGCGTCCCGGCGACACCCCGGCCAATTCGGCCGGCAAGAACAACCGGGACCTGATCCGGGACACGTTCGGCCGGGTGCTGACCCGCAAGATGAAGCACACGCCGCACCCGTCGCGGCGCAGTGTGCTGGCCGAGATCGAGCTGCGCTTCGCCGACGAGGTCAAAGCCACCTCGGAGCATCAGTTCCGGCATCCGGAGGACATCGCGCTGCTCTCCTCGTTGCAGCAGTACTACGCCTATCTGACCGGGCGGGCCGCCCCCGGCGAGATCGAGTACATGTACACCGACCTGGCCGACCCGTCGACGCCGTTCCGGCTGGCCCGGCTGCTGCACAACCGCAACCTCGACGCCTTCTGCCTCAACGACACCGACTCGCCGGACGCGCTGGTGCCCGAGCAGGCGGCGCTGCTGGCCGAGTTCCTCCCGGCCTATCTGCCGTTCCCCTCGCGCTGGGAGCTCAGCACGCCCCGCCCGGGCACCATGTCGCCGTCCTCGACCCGCAAGCCGGTCATCGCCCGGCAGGCGACGAGGGCCACCCGCCTCGCCGAAAGGCCACTGTCATGACCGTGGACGTAGTGATCCTGGGCCTCGGCTACGTGGGGCTGCCACTCGCGCAGCAGGCGGCCCGCGAGGGGCTGGCCGTGACCGGCTTCGACGTGCAGCCGCCGGTGGTGGCGTCGCTGGCCGCCGGCCGCTCGCACGTCGACGACCTGAGCGACGCCGACATCGCCGAGATGCTCGCGGCCGGGTTCCAGCCGACCACCGACGAGCGGGCCATCGCCGCCGCCGGGACGGCCGTCATCTGCGTACCGACCCCGCTCGCCGAAGGCGACGGCCCCGATCTGCGCGCGGTCATCGGCGCCACCGAGGCGATCGGCCGCAATCTGCGCCCCGGCATGCTGGTGGTGCTCGAGTCGACGACCTATCCGGGCACCACCGACGAGATCGTCCGGCCGTTGCTGGAAAGGCTGTCCGGGCTGACCGCCGGCATCGACTTCCATCTGGCGTTCTCGCCCGAGCGGATCGATCCGGGCAACGAGCGCTTCGGCGCCCGCAACACCCCCAAGGTGGTCGGCGGCTACACGCCCGCCTGCACCGACCGGGCCGCCGCCTTCTACGGCCGTTTCGTCGACACCGTCGTCCGCACCCGCGGCACCCGCGAGGCCGAGACCGCGAAGCTGCTCGAGAACACCTACCGGCACGTGAACATCGCGCTGGTCAACGAGATGGCCCGGTTCTGCCACGAGCTCGAGATCGACCTGTGGGACGTGATCCGGGCCGCCGCCACCAAGCCGTTCGGCTTCCAGGCGTTCTATCCGGGACCCGGCGTGGGCGGGCACTGCATCCCGATCGACCCGAACTATCTGAGCCACAACGTCCGCAGCCGCCTGGGATATCCGTTCCGCTTCGTCGAGCTGGCCCAGGAGATCAACGCGACCATGCCCGGCTATGTGGCCCGGCGGGCGCAGAACCTGCTGAACGCGGACGGCCAGGCCGTGCACGGCGCGACCGTGCTGCTGCTCGGGGTCACCTACAAGGCGAACATCGCCGACCAGCGTGAGTCACCGGCCACCCCGCTGGCCCGCCAGCTGGCCGCGCTGGGCGCGACGGTGCTCTACCACGACCCGCACGTTCCGCAGTGGACAGTCGGCGACGTCGAGGTCTCCCGCACCGACGACCTCGAGGGGGCCACGGTCTCGGCCGACCTGGTGATCCTGGTGCAGAACCACCGCGAGTACGACGCCGATCGCCTGGCCGGTCTGGCCAAGCGCTTCTTCGACACCCGCGGCGTCACCACCGACCGGCGGGCGCACCGCCTCTGACCGGATCGGGGTGGCGGCGCTAGATCCCGTTGGTGGATCATGCGCGCCATGCGCCACCTCGTCCTGCGTGTCTCGGTCGCCCTGACGATCGCCGCCCTGTTCGCCGCGGCCGCCGCCTGGCCCGCCTGGCACGCGTTCGCCGGCGATCTGCCGGCCGACGAGCGGATGCACGCGCTGGCCGGGATGGTCGTGGAGGGCTCGGAGAAGGGCACCGACATCAGCCGGGTCGAGCACGTGGCCGGCTCGGCCTACGGCGACGACGTGGCGGACGGCTCGAACTGGCTGCTCGGCGTGGACGCGTACGGGCCGGGCTTCGCCGAGACCTCGTTCGGCGCCGCGAAGACGGACCTGGCGGCGGCCGGGCAGCGTCTGGAGGCCGACGGGTGGCGCGTCGGCGAGGACGGCGACGGCACTCTCACCGCGGCCAACGACGACTGGCGGCTGACGTTCCAGCCGACCGACGGCGACGGGTCGGACGCCGTGCTGAAGGTGCAGCGCGGCGCGCCGGTCGCCGCGCTGGCGCTGACCGCCCTGGCCTGGATCGCCGGATCGGTGATCGGATGGCGGGTGGCCGGGCGCTTCGACAACCCGATCGGCCTGGCCGCGCTCGTCTTCCTGGCCCTGAACACTCTCAGCGTCACCCTGAGCCTGCTCGACGACGCGATCGCCGTCGGTGGCACCGGGCCGTTCGCCCTGCCCTGGGACTTCGCGTTCTTCTACGGTGCCCGGCCGTTCGTGCTGTTCGGGCTGGCACTGGCCGCGCTCACCCTGGTTCTCGGCGGCCGGGCCGTCCACTCCTCCGGCATGGACAGGCCGTCCGCGCGCTCCTGAACCAGATAGCGCGGCCGGCCGCGCACCTCCTCGTGGATGCGGGCCAGATATTCGCCGATCACGCCGAGGCCGAGCAGCACGAAGGTGCCCATCACCAGCAGCAGCAGGATGACCGTGGGGAAGCCCTCGACCGAGCCGCCGCCGATCCAGCGGATCAGCGTCTGCGCGCCGAGCAGCACCGCGAACGCGGCGAAGGCCATGCCGACCAGGGTGACGAGGTGCAGCGGGGCCGAGCTGAACGAGGTGATCCCGTTGACGGCCAGGCGGAACAGCGACCGGAACGTCCAGCGGGAGCCGCCGCCCTCCCGGTGGTCGATGTCGACCTCGACGGTGCTGCGGCGGAATCCGATCCAGCTGCTGGTGCCGCGGAAGAACGACGAGTGCTCGGGCAGGCGCAGCAGAGCGTCCAGGGCGGCCCGGCTGAGCAACCGGAAGTCGGTGGCGCCGACCAGGTCCACTTTGGTCATTTCGGTGAACGCCCGGTTGAACAGCCGCCCGCCGAGGCGCCCGATCAGGCCCTGGCCGGTCCGGTTGCGCTTGACCGCCTCGACGACGTGCGCTCCCTCGAGCCAGCGCTTCACCATGGCCGGGATGGCCGCCGGCGGATGCTGGAGGTCGGAGTCGATGACCACCACGGCGTCGCCGTACGCGTGCTCGAGCCCGGCCAGCACGGCCGGTTCCTTGCCGAAGTTGCGGGAGAGCTGGACGCCGCGTACCCGCCGGTCGAGCAGTGACTGCCGCACGATCCGGTCCCAGGAGTCGTCCCCGGAGCCGTCGTCGACCAGCACGAGTTCGTAGCGCAGCCCGGCGCCGGTGAGTACCTCGGTGAGCCGGCGCACGAATCGCTCGACGCCCGGCCCCTCGTTGTAGACCGGCGCGACCACGGAGATGAGCGCGCTCATGACCGGGCAAACGACGCGCCGGAGGAGAAGGTTGCGATTTACCGCAGAAGCTCGGCCAGGGTCGGCGGCTTCGCCCGGTCGACGATGACGGTGCGTACGGTGTCGTGGTCGCGGTAGAGGCGGGACAGCCGTTCCGAGAGCACGTCCTCCCACGAGCGGTCGGGCCGGTGCTTCTCCCAGGTCAGCCGGTCGGGCAGATATTCGAGCAGCACGCTGTGGTCGCCGTCGCCCGCGAAGGACGGGCAGTCGGTCATCACCACCGGCCGATGGTCCGGGCTGACCAGCAGGCGCTGGCGCAGGGTCAGCACCACGTCGCGGACGCCGTCCGCGTCCATGCCGATCACCACGTAGAGGTGGACCGGCGGCCGCGCGGTGGCGACGGGGGCGTGGCCCGGGCTCGCCGGCGGGCGGGCGCCGGCCCGGTTCCGCCCGCGCCATCGGCCCAGGATCGCCCGCCAGGAAACCGGTCCGAAGGCCAGGCGGTCGGCCCGCTTGCGCGCGCGGTCGCGTTCTTTGCGGTACGTCTCGGTCAGCCGCCGCTCCTCGACCAGCCGCGCTTCCAGCGAGCGCAGCCGCCCGGCCATCGCGGCCAGCTCCCACCGCGCCCGCTCCATCCCGTCCAGCGGCCGCTCCCACCGCGCCCGCTCCCACCCCGCTCGTTCCAACCCGTCCAGCGGCCGCTCCGGCAGCGCGAGCGACCGCCCGCGCGGACTCTCCGGAAGGCCGGTCCGCCGCTCCGGGGCCATCTCCCGCACGCCTAGCCCCTCACCCGGGCCCGCAGCCCGCTCAACCACGTCGCGGCGGCCACCGCGCCGTTCCCGAAAGCCAGTTCGGCGCAGCGCTGCCGCAGCGCGGCCCGCACCTCCGGCCGCACCACCGCGTCCAGCACCTGCTCCAGCTCGTCCGATCCGGGATCCTCGACGGTCAGCGCCACCCCGGCCGCGTCGGCGAACCGGGCCCGGCCGTGGTCGTACCGGCCCGGCACGAAGACCGTGGGGATCGCATAGGCGAGCCGCTCGTGGAACGCGTCGTAGCCGGCCCCGCTCACCGACAGGTCGAACGCCCGCAGGCAGCGGGCGGGCGGCTCGCCGGTCACCACCCGGAACCCGTGCCGCCCCAGGTGCTCCGCGATCCGCGGCAGTGTGCCGGGCGCCAGCAGCGCCAACGGTCCGTCGCCGAGCCCCAGCTCCTCCCGGGCCGCCACCGGCTCCAGCAGCTCGGCCGGGTCGAGGAAGGTGACCGGCTCGACCCGGTGGGCGCGATCCTCGTCGGCCACCGCGAGCGCCGCGAACTCGCCCGGCTCCAGCACGTGGACGCCGTCCCAGTCGAGGCCGGGATGGCGCGGGCGCAGGGCCCGGCGCACCCACACCCAGACGATGTCGGGCCGCTCGCGGGCGGCCTGGACGATGCCCTCGTGGGGCACGCCGTCGACCGCCACGACCTCGGGCGCGTGCAGCTCGACGAGGTGGGTGAGGCGGTCGTGCAGCAGCCGGTTCCAGCGTGCTTCCGTGGCGCCCAGAGCCTCCCGCGACGGCAGCTGCTCGGTGAGGAAGCCCTCGGCGTGGGCGAGCGCGGCGCCCCGCTGGGTGGCGATGACGGCGGCCAGATCGCTGGGCAGGCGCCGGGCGATCGCCGTGCTCACCTTCGCCTCGTCGTCGCCGGCCATCAGGATCCGCCGGGGCGGGGCGACCACGACCGGGCGCGGCTCGCGCCTCGGGCCGGGCACGTTGAGCCGGGGCCGGATGCCGTGGCGGGCGAGCCGCGCCAGGTGCGAGCGGTGGCCGTAGTGCCGCTCGGCGAACTCGCGGGCCCGGCCGACCACCGCCCGGTAGCGGCCGGGGTCGGCGTAGACCTCACGGACCAGGTCGGCGACCCGGCCGGGCGACGAGTAGAGGGCGGCCTCGCCAAGGAACGGGCGCAGGTGCTCCCCCACGATCACCGGCACCCCGGCCGCCATCGATTCGAGGGCGGAGCGCGAGAACGTCTGCTGGAAGTCGACCAGGAAGTCGAGGGTGCGCAGGAACTCGCCCGGCATCTCGGCCCCGAACGGGACCATCTCCCAGTGCGGGAAGGGCGAGCTGTCGCCGAACCACCGGACCCGCAGGTCGCCCAGGTCGATCGGGAACGGCCCGCGCAGGCCGACCACGGGCTCGTCGGCGACGAAGCCGTCGCGGTCGCGCCACCAGTGCGCGACGTCGATGATCTCGTGCCAGTCGACGGTGGCGGTGCGCACGCCGGGCGCGATCCGCAGCAGCTGCTCGCGCGCCCGCGGGCTGGTCGGCGCCCAGGCCGCCTCCTCGCCGAACCAGCGGCGGGCCTGGTCGTAGACGGCCGGCTCGACCGGTGGCGGGCCGGCCACGAGAACCGTCCGCTCGGCCCGGACGGAGAGGGCGGCCGGGCGGGTCCAGGGTCGCCGGACCACCAGGAGCCGGGCGGCGACCGGCTGGTCGTCGCGGGCCAGCGTGGCCGCCCCGTCGCGGATCAGGTCGCTGATCCGCGGGCGGAAGCCGAAACCGTCCGAGGCGCGGGCAAGCGTCGCCGGCACGTGGATGAGCACGGTGCTCAGCGCCGCCTCGGCCTGGGCGTGCACCTCGGCCGCGACGGCCGCCGACGCCCCGCCGGGCTGCCGGAAGTCGGCCAGGACGGCCACGTCGTGCACGGTCACAGGCTGCCTAACGATCTTGGAATGGAGCCGTGACGCTCAGCGAACCGTTCGGCAACCGAAGAGCGCCGGTACCGCACCCATCCAACGGTAATCATCACTGGATCCGGGCCGAACTAGGTCGGTGAACGCGGCGGTAGCAACCGCAGCGGCCACTACCGAAAGGCAGTCGATGCGCTCCTCGATCACCAAGCGTCTGGCCCTGATCGCCATGATCCCCGCCACCCTGTTTGCGATCGTTCTGCTCGCCTCGCCCGCCAACGCCGCCGCCGTCAGCACCACGCAGCTGGCCGCCGACATCGTCACCCTGACCAACCAGCAGCGCGCCGCGCACGGCTGCAAGGCCCTGAAGGTCGACGCCCGCCTGGCCAAGGCGGCCGCCGGGCACAGCGCCTACATGGCCCGCGGTGGCGCGTTCAGCCACACCGGCGCCGGCCGCTCGAGCTTCGTCACCCGCGTCAAGGCCGCCGCCTACCCGCGCCCGCTGAGCGAGAACATCGCCTACGGCTACCGCACCGGCGCCGACGTCGTGAAGGGCTGGATGGCCAGCCCGGGTCACCGCGCCAACATCCTCAACTGCAAGGCCACCACGGTCGGCGTCGCCGCCGCCTACGCGGCCAACGGCAACCCGTACTACACCCAGAACTTCGGTTACTGACTTTACCGGCGTTACTGACCGATCGTCTCGAGGGCCTCACCGTCACCGGTGGGGCCCTTCGGCGTTCCCGGGCCGAAAGGCGTGAGCGCGTCGATCCGGCGCTGCTGGGCGGCCAGGGCGTCGCAGAGCTCGCGATGCCGGTCGCCCGAGTGCAGCAACAGCTCCTCGATGGCGCCGAGCACCCGCCGCTGGGTCTGGTCGAGCACGGCCCGCGTCTCGGCCTGCGCCTTGCGGTGGGCCCGCTGGAGCGTGGCCAGGCGCCGGATCACCAGCAGCAGACCGCCGATCAGCACGGCGAAGAACAGCCCGAGGACGGTCAGGGCGACGCCGACGTATCCGGTCAGCGCGGCCGCGGCGATCGTGGCGCAGAGCAGGGCGGCGCCGGCGAGCAGACCGGCCTGGCGCCGTGTCAGATTTCGCAGCCGTCGCATCGGTCTCCCCTCGTCCCTTCGTCAACGCGGGCGCCGTTCAGCGGGTTACGCAGAACGGCACACCGGCCCGTTGCCCGGTGGCCACGTTCATCGCCCCGTCGAACCGGCGCAGCGACTCGGGATAGAGCCCCGCGAACTCCTGCCGCAACGCACACCGCCGCTCGCCTCCGGCCGGTGTGCGGTCGAAGTCGGCCATCTCGACGGCGATCCGGTCGTAGAGCCGGGCCGGCACGCTCGCCATGAAGGTGTCCCGCTGCCGCTTGTTGGCCGCCGCCGACACGGCCGTCGCCCCCGCCAGCAGCACGACCGCCGCCACCAGCGCCCAGCGCCTCCGCCGGGCCACCAGCAGTGCCCCGGCCACCACGATCAGGCCGCCGGCGGTGGTGGTGACGGCCGAGTCGCGCCAGCCGAGACCCCACAGAGTCATCTTCTGCACGTCGGCGTTGAGCGCGCCCATGCCGGCCGCGAGCAGCACGGCGGTCACCGCGACGACCACGAGCGCCGCGGCCGGCCTTCGGTCCACAGCGGACAGACGCGGTAGGTCGCGGATCGCCTGCCAGGCCAGCGGGATCAGCACGAGCACGGCGGCGACCAGGACGACGCCGACCAGCCACGGGCCCCGCGTGGCGGCCTGCCACATGAGCGGCGGGAGCCAGGCGACCGCCCGTACCGGAAGGGTCTCGAAGGTGTCCGGGCCGAACTGGACGTCGGAGCCGCGATAGCAGGGCCCGGTCGCGCAGTAGCGGTGGATGACGACCCGTACCGCCAGGAAGACCGGAAGGAAACCCACCCAGAGCAGGCCGATGGCCCGGGCCGGGGCCGAGGTGAGCATCTGGCGCGGGCCCTGCCCGAGCACCAGGTGGCCCCGGGCGAGGACGGCCACGGTGGCCAGCGGCGGCGCCAGATAGGCGATCTCGTTGAACGCGGCCAGCGCGGCCCCGCCGATGACCAGCGGCGGCGCCCACCAGAGCCGCCACCTCGCCAGCCGGCACAGGGCGGCCGCCACGCCCAGCATCAGCGCCGCCGACGCGAGGTAGAGACCGCCGAAGAGCACGATCGGACTCGAACCGCCGGCCGCCACGAAACCCGCGGCCACCGCGAACGGCACCACCGGCGCGGCCACCGACGGCGGCCGCGTGAACAGCTTTCCGCGCGTCACCACGCTCTCCACCAGCATCAGCGCCACCACGCACAACAGCAGCGCCGACAGGAACGAGACGAGCCGGAAGGCCACGTTCGCCGGCAGGCCGACCACGTCGCCGAGGGTGTACGCGGCCAGGTCGAGCGCCTTCTCCAGCATGCGGCCGAAGAGCCGGAAGTTGCCCAGCCGCAGATAGCCGGGCAGCGAATCGACCGTGTGCGGCACGATCCGCAGCGGGTCGTCGCGGAACAGCCCGCCGTGCCAGTAGATGTTGAACCGGTGGTCGCGGCTCGGCGCGAGCGCCACCAGCGGGGCCAGCACCGGCAGCGGCACCAGCACGGCCCGCAGCAGGGCCCGCCGCCAGAGCGCGCCGACCGGCGGCCCCTCGACCACGAAGCGCATGGCTACGCGAGGGGCGGGCGGGGCGTCGACCGTGGGGGCGCTCATGCCATCGCCAACGAGCGGCCGGGCCCCGGATTACGCGGCGGCCTCCAGCAGGCGCGCCAACGTCGGTGGATCCCTGGGATCGATCACCACCGCGCCCGCCGCGCGGTGATCGCGGCAGAGCTGCGAGATCCGGCCCGCCAGCAGCGTCTCCCAGTCCTCGCCGGTGCCGTGCCGCGACCAGGTTTGCGGATCGGGCAGATATTCCAGCACCACGCCCGGCACCCGCAGGCCGTTCAGCGCGGGCTGGTCGGTCACCACCACGGGAAGGTGGTCGGCGTCGACCACGATCCGCTGCCGCAGCGCCCGCACGAGCGCGTGCGAGCCGGCCCGGGACAGCCCGATCGCGACGTAGACCCGGGCCGGCACCGGGGGCGCCGGCGGCTTCGCCGCAGGGGGCGGCGGTGGGGGGCCGTGGCGCAGCCGCCGGGCGGCCCGGCGGGCGATGAGGGGACCGAAGCGCACCGGGTCGCGGGCCAGGTCGACCAGGGCCCGGCCGAGCAGGTAGGAGCGGCTGCGGCGCAGGGCCAGCACGAGGTCGCGGTGGCGGTCGCGGTCGCGGAGGGCGGCGTCGCGCTCCTCCTCGACCCAGCGCAGCCGGCCGGTCAGCGTGGCCACCTCCCAGCGGGCCAGAAAGTCATCCAACGTGGGCCCCCACCGCGGTGTGCCGGGCCACCCACGCGGCGGCGTCGCCGGCGCCGTCGCCGAGCGAGATCTCGGCGCAGCGCCGGCTCAGCGCCTCGCGCGCCTCGCGGCCGGCCAGCCGCTCGAGTGCCTCGGCCGCCTCGTCGTCGGTGGTCGCGCAGACCGCCACCCCGGCCGCGGCGGCGAACCGGGCCCGGGCCAGCTCGTCGTCGGCGCCGCGCGGATCGGGCACGAAGACGGTCGGCACCGCCGCGCCGAGCAGCTCGTGGAAGTTCGTGTAGTCGGCGCGCGAGACGGCCAGCGCCACCTGGTTCAGCTCGGCCGGGCCGGCCCGCACCGCCCGGAACCCGGGCAGGCTCGCCTCGACGCCGCGGCAGAGCAGTGTGTGGTCGCGGGTGCGGCGCCGCGGCCGGGGCGGCGGATCGAGGATGGGGTCCACTGTGCTCACTCCGGCCCGGGCGGTGGTGGTCCAGCCCTCGTCGCCGGCCGCCGCGAACTCGCCGGGCTCGAGGATGCCGGCGAACAGCGCGCCCCGCGCGGCCCATTCGCCGCCGGTGCCGCGCCGCCACATCGCCGGGCGCAGCCACAGCCAGCGCGGGCCGGTGCAGTCGGCGATCGCGGCGGTGATGCCGTCGTGCGGCGCGCCGCCGACGAGCACCGCGCGGGGGCCGTAGAGCTCGATGAGGTGGCGCAGGCGGTCGCGGACGAAGCCGGTCCAGCGCCGGCCGGACACGCCGAGTTCGGCCGCATCGGGCAGATGTTCGGTCAGCAGCCCGGCCGCGTGTGCCTCGGGCAGACCGGCCGATCCGGTCAGCACGACCGCTTCCAGCCCTTCGGGCAGGCGACGGGCGATCGCCCGGAACCGCGCGATGTCGTCGGCCACGAACAGGACCCGCCGGGCGGGCCGGGCCAGGCTCACCGCGGCCGGGCCGGGCCGGCGCGGTCCCGGCATCACGCCCAGCGAGGCGAGCCGGGCGAGGTGCGACGCGCTGCCGAACTGCTCGGTGACGAAGGCGCGGGCCCGCCGGACCACGGCGTCGTAGGCGGGGCGGTCGGCATGCAGGCGGTGGACCAGATCCCGTACACCCGAAGCCTCTGTGTAAAGCGCGGCCTCACCGAAGACGGCCCGGAAACGCGGCCCCACGATGACCGGCACTCCGCTCGCCATGGCCTCGAGGATGGTGCGGCTGAACGCCTCGACCAGATCCGGGTCGTGGAAGTAGACGAAGAAGTCGAGCGTGGCCAGGAACTCGCGGGGGGACTCGGCCCCGAAGTCGAGCAGCTCCCAGTGGCCGGGCCGATATCCGAGCCGCTCGACGGCGATGTCGCCGCCGCCGAGGACGCGCACCCGCACGTCCGGCGCGTCCGGATAGGCCTGGAGAAGCTCCTCCGGATCGCGCGGCCACTTCGCCGGATCGGGCCGTCCGTGCCGTCCGATCACCGGCACCGGGCCGCGCCGGCGCTCGGCCTGCCAGTCGGCGACGTCGATGATCTCGTGCCAGTCGGTGCCGGTCAGCGCCGCCCGCGGCCCGACGCTGTCCCGGACCCGGGCGCTGATCGGCGCCCACACCACGTCTTTGCCGAAGTAGCGCTCGACGCGCTCGCGGACCTCGTCGAAGTCACCCGGCGCCTGGTTGATGACGACGATGGCGTGCCCGGCCCGGATCCGCGGCGGGGCGGCCAGGTCCCGCGTGAAGATCCGGGGCTGCCGGATCAGCAGCACCTTCGCCTCGATCTCGGCGCCGTCGTCGTGGGCCAGGTCGGCCAGGCCGTCGCGCAGGCAGGCCACGACGCGCGACTGGAACGGGCGGTCGTGCCGCGGATGCGGTGACGGCACGTGAATCAGGACGGTCCGCAGACCGGCCGCGGCCTGTGACCGGACCTCGGCCACGATGCTCGCCGAGTTGCCGCCCGGACAGCGCAGGTCGGACAGGATGGCGACGTCGTACACGGCTGGGTCAACGAGAAGCGACTAAGGTGCGATACGGACAATTCGCCCCCTGAGGAGGACGCCCGCCCATGCACCCCCTCGCCGTCGCGGCCCTCCAGGCCCGCTCCGTCGCCGCCCGGGAACCGCTCGCCCGCGCCGGCCTGAAAAGGGAGCTGGCTCGGGTCATCGCCCTGCAGAATCTGCGCCCGGACGACCTCGCCACGGCGCTGGCCCTGTTCGAGGAGCTGCGGGACGGCGGTGACCTCTCGCCCGAACTTCAAGGGCTGCACTGCCAGGTCGCGTACGCCTCGGGCGCGCACGCCCGGGCCGGCACGCTGCTGGCGTCCTGTTCGGACATCGACCCCCTCGTCCGGCTCAGCCTGGGCCTCGATCTCGGCAATCCGTACGCCGGCGGCAGCGGCCCCTGGGACTTCGGCCAGGTGATGCCCTCGGTCTCGGTGGCCGACGGCGCCGGGACGCCGTTCGACCGGCTCTCCGCCCGCCCGGCCCAGCGCGCCGGCCATCCCCGGCGGATCACCTCGATCGTCACCACCCACCGGCCCGGCCAGCGGCTGCTCACGGCGGTCCGCTCGCTGGCCGGGCAGACCTGGACCAACCAGGAGATCCTCGTGGTCGACGACGGCTCACCGGCCGCGTACGACGCGGTGCTGCGGCGGGCGGCCGCCCTCGACCCCCGGGTGCGGCTGATCCGGATGGTGGCCACCGGCGGCGCCTACGTGGCCCGCAACGCCGGCCTGGACGCCGCCACCGGCGACTTCGTGACCTTCCAGGACCCGGCCGGGTGGTCCCACCCGGCGCGGCTGGAGAGGCAGGTCGCGCCGCTGCTGGCCGACGAGGCGCTCGCCATGGTGGTTCCGGCCGGCATCCGGGTGACGCCGGAGCTGGTCGTCACCCGGCCCGGCGTGACCGACTTCCGGTCGGGCGACCTGTCGGCGCTGATGGTCCGGCGCGGCGCCGGCTATTTCGACCCGATCCGGTTCGGCGCCGACGAGGAGTACGTGGCCCGTGCCCGCTCGGTCCGCCGCCTCGCCGAGGCGCTGACCCTGATCCGCCGCTCCGGCGACGACGAGCACGTCGGCTGGATCGACCCGGCCCGCCGGTCGTACCGGTCCGCCTTCGAGACGGCGCACGCTCAGCGGGCCACCGGCTGGGCGGCGCCGCGGCGGCTGCGGGGCGAGACCGGGGCCCAGGCGTACGACGTCGTGCTGGCCGGCGACTGGACTACCGCCGGAGGCGCGGGCCTGGCCGGGACCGGGCAGCTGCGCGCTCTGGCCGCCCGTGGTCTGCGCGCCGCCCTGCTCCAGCTCGATGTGCCGGCCCACCTGCGCGAGGGGCCCCGCAACCTCGATCCGGCGGTGCAGCGCCTGATCAACACCCGCGAGCTGACCCAGGTCGAGATCACCGACGACGTCCGGGCCCGGCTCGTGGTGGCCCGCACGGCCCGGGTGCTCGAGCACGCGCCCGACCTGCCCAGCGGGGTCCGGGCCCAGCGGGTGGTGATCGAGGACGCCACGGTCTCCGAGCCGGCCGCGGCGGCCGCCCTGCGACTGTTCGGGCGCCGGCCCCTGTGGGCTCCGGCCGGCCCGGACGGGCGGCGCCGCCTGGCCGCCGAGGCGGCCTCCCTCGACCTGCCCGGCACGCTGGACGCCCTTCAGTGGCGCCTGGACCGGCGCGGGCCGAGGGCCGACCGCCCGGTGGTCGGCCGCTGCTGCCGCGGCGGCCGGGCCGACTGGCGCCGCCTGCGCGAGGAGCTGCCGGACACGGTCCGGATGGACGTGCGGCTGCTCGACGCGGCCGGCACCGCCGTCCGCTCGTTCGGCCGGTTCGGGCCGCCGCGGAGCTGGCTCGTCTACTCACCGGCCGACGTCAGCCCGCGCTCGTTCCTCTACCAGATCGACTTCTACCTGCACCTGCCGCCGGACGACGTGCCGGCCGACCCCGAGCCGGATGTGCTGGCCGCGCTGGCCGCCGGCTGCGTGGCCGTGCTGCCCTACCGCTACGCCGAGGCGTTCGGCGACGCCGCCGTCTACTGCGCGCCCGACGAGCTGCTCGACACCGTGCGCATGCTGCACGGCAACCGCCGGGCCCTGCGCGAACAGGGTCAGCGGGGCGCCGACTTCGTCCGCCGCCACCACGCCCACGAGCTGTACGCCGACCGCGTCGCCGTCCTGGCAACGCAGCCGTGACGAATTGGCACCCGCCGAACCGTCAAGCCGCCGCTCCCGCCGCCGATTCATAGGGGCACAAGAGCACAAGCTCGGAGCGGCCCCCGCCGCCCCGCGCGGGCGGCGTTCCCCCGACGTCAACCGCGACCGCGACCCCCGCCGTCCCCCTCGGCGGGGGTCGCGCCGTCTTGACGGCCGCGGCCTCCCTATCCGGCCGCGACCGTCGACTGTGGATCAGCCAGCGCCACCCAGCGGCCCGGCAGCGGGCGCTGCGCGGTCAGCCCGAATCCGCCCTGCCGCGGCACCGGCGACTCGTCCACCACCACCGCGGCCCCGGCCGCGAGCCGCCGCCCCAGCACGTGCAGGGCCGGGGTCAGCGCGTTCGACGGCGTGGGGGCGATCGAGCCGTCCACCACCAGCAGGTCGATGTCGTGCAGGCCGTCGAGCACGTCGACGTCGTACCAGTCGACCGTGCCCGCCTCGACCGACAGCTCGGCCACCCCGGCGTGCCGCACCTCGACCGCGGTCAGCGCGTGCTCGGCCAGCAGCGCCCGGGTACGCCCGGCCCGGCCCCGGTCGTGGTCGACGACGACCAGCCGGCCCCCGCGGGCCTCGACCGTGTAGCCGAGCCAGATCGTGGACGGCCCGCTGCCCAGCGCCACCGTCGTCGCCGGCCGCCGGTCACGGGCGATGTGCACCAGGCCCAGCAGGTCGGACGGCGTGAGGGTCACCCCGGCCGGCATCGGCGCCCGCGGGGCGACCCACTGGAAGAGCTGGACCAGGGCCTCGATCTCGCGGCTCTGCTCCCGCAGCAGGAGCTCGGCGCCGCGGCCGGTCAGGCGCTCGGCCCGGGCCAGCGACTCGGCCAGCTCCTGGTGCCGGTCGCCGGCGGCCAGCCGTTCCTTCTCGATCGCGGCGATCACCCGTCGTTGCAGCTGGTCGACGACGGAACGGAGGTCCCGTACGGCGGCCTGGGTCGAGCGGTTGACCCGGCCGATCCGCCGGGAAAGGTGGATGACGCCGGCCAGCACGGCCGCCAGCAGCAGCGCCAGCAGGCAGGTGGCCACCGCGGCCTGTCCGGACGCCGCGGCCACGGCCACGCCGGCCGAGCCGGCCAGCACGACGGCGACGCCGGCCCACTGACGCCGGGAGAGGCTGGTCAACCGGTTCGCGTACCGCCGGGCCCGGCGGCGGAGCCTGCGCCTGATGATCTCCTTGGTCGCCCACACATCGGGGTAACGCGGGCATCGGCCGGGTCGTTACGCGACCGCCAGCGGCAACGCCTGCCGGACCCAGTCGACGAACGCCGCCGGATCGGTCGCGCCGGTGGCGACCGCGCGGGCACGCCGGCTCTGCTCGGCGAACAGGGCCGGATCGGCCCGGTAGCGCGCGACCAGCGGCTCGACCTCCGACCGCGCGCAATAGACGGCCGCGTCGCCGTAGAGCGGCGCGTACCTCTCCGGCATGACCACCACGCAGCCGGTCTGCGCCGCCTCGATCGCCGGCCGCGAATACCATTCGGCCGACTCGCGCGGCGGGAAGTGCAGGTAGAAGTCGAGCTGGTGCAGGAACGGGCGTGGTCCCAGGTCGGCCGGCTGATAGCCGAGCCAGGTCGGCGCGAGGGCGACGGCGGTCTCACCGGCCGGCCGGTCGGGCAGCCGGATCCGGACGTCGGCCGTGGGGAGCCGGCCGAAGACGGCCAGGCTCTCGGCGGCGGCCGAGGGCCAGCAGGCGGTGTCGCACAGGTCGGCGCCGACGATGGCCGGGCCGGGCGCGGCCGTGGTCCGGTCGGCCACCCAGCCCGCCGGGGCGAGAGCGAGGGGCAGATTCAAGGGCGCGATTTCCGTACGCGTCAAGGCCCGCACCCCGTCGTCCTGCGGAACCCAGACGGGGTCCGGCCCGAAGAGACGACGGGCCGCGGCCGTGCACATCGCCGGGTCGTACCGCTGATCCGATCCGTCGGCCCGGGCCGGGGCACGATCCGCCACCACGACGGTCCGGCCGGCCCGGATCCCACTGGCGAGACCGCCGGTGAACTGGAGGACCGCGGCCTGGCGCACGATCAGCAGAGCGGTCTCGGCGCTCTCGTCCGGCGCGAGCCAGTCGACCACGCCGTCGTTCACCAGGTCCTGCACCGGCGCGCAGGCCGGCATCCGGCGCTGGTAGACCGCGCGCAGCGAGTCGATCTGCGTGAGCGCCACGCGCAGCCCGCCGGTGGTGAGGGCGCGCATCTCGTCCAGGGCCGTGCGCTGGGTGCTCTCCAGGAAACGCCAGTCGGCCACCATGACCACGTCGTAGCGGCGGTCGCGCACCGTGCCGAGCAGGTGGTCCGGCGCCGGGAACGGGCGGTCGGCGCCGTCGGCCGGGCGGAAGGCGCTGGCCCGGCGGGTCGCGATGAGCTGGTGGTGGCGCTGATAGGCCGACATGTAGGCGGTACGGGCCGGGTGCATCCACTGTGCACGGATCTCGGAGCGCGACAGGGAGCCGTCCGACAGCCGGATCAGGGCCAGCGGCTTGGAGTCGACGTGGCGTACCCGCCCGGCGCCGAAGGCGGCCTGGATCCGGCCGATGTACTCGGAGTCGGCGGCCTTGCGGAGCCGGTCGAAGTAGCCGACCGTGCGCAGCACCGTGCCGCGCCGGATCAGCAGCGAGGACGGGTTGAACCGGCCGCTGCGCACGCCGGGACGGGTGCACAGCAGCTGGTCGGTGACCGAGAGCCCGTCCGAGGTGGTGGCGACCAGCCGCCGGTCGTCGATCAGCGGCCGCACCTGGAGCTCGAGCCGGCGCGGGTGGGACCAGTCGTCGGAGTCCTGGAAGGTGGCGAACTCGCCGCCGGCCGCGTCGAGCCCGGCGTTGCGGGCCGCGTACGTGCCGGAGTTGACCGGCATCCTGAGCAGCCGCACCCGGTCGCCGAGCGCCACCGCCTCGTCCAGGAGGGAGCCGAACTCCGACGGCGAGGCGTCGTCGACGAGGATCACCTCGGTGTTGGCCCAGCTCTGGGCCAGGATCGACCGGACCGCGGTGATCAGGCCCCGGTCGGGGCGATAGGAGGTGAGCACCACCGAGATCCGGTGGGGCCCCTCGACCTTGGCGGCCTCCGCCGCGACGATCTTGTCGAACGGCGTGGCCCCCTCCCCGAGCGTGAAGGACGGTGCGGGCAGCAGCGAGCCGAAAGCGGTCAGCCACGGCTCGGCCGCCCGATCGGTCACGAACGGGTTGAGCAGGTCGGCCACCAGGCTCCTGCGGGCCGGCTCGCCGATCTTCCGGTAGCGCCGCAGCAGCTTGCGGGCCCGCTCGGGGCCCTCGTGGGCGAGCGCGAGCTGGGCGTGCAGGAGCTGGCCGGCCGGCGAGAGCGCCCGCGCGCCCAGCGCCCGCCGGGCCAGCTCGAAGACGGCCAGGGCGTCCTCCGGCCCCGAATCCAGGACCAGGCTCTGCGCGACCGCGGCGACCAGTGACGCATCGATTTTTCGGCGGCGCCGGCGCAGCCACCGCCGGTCGCCCCGCCGGGCGGCCTCGACGAGCTCGTCCAGGGTGCCGTGCGGGCCGAGGGCGGCCCGGGCGAGCAGCACCCGGGCGTCGAGGGAGCGGTTGCGGACGGCCGTGGCGGTCAACGCGAGACGCAGTCGGGGACCGATCGCCTGCACATGATCATCGAGCAGGCCGGATGGCTGGTGCATGCCGGGACCAACGGACGCGGCCCAGAAGCGGTGACGGGCCCTCAGACCGCCGCCAGCACCGCCGCGCCCACCCGGTCCCGCTCGGCCTCGTCGGCCCACGAGCCGACCAGGTAGAACGCGTCCACGACGTCGCCGCCCAGCGTGGAGATGCGGGCCGCGCGCACGTCCGCGCCCGCCTCGTCGAGGGCGGTCGCCACCCGGAAGAGCAGCCCGGCCGAGTCGGCCGCCCGCAGTTCGAGGATCGCCGCGCCGGTGGCCGCGCCGCGCTGCCACACCACTCGCGGCGAGGCTGTGCCGCCCCGCGCGCTCATGGCCCGGGCCCGCACCCGCTGGGTCACCGAGACGTCCCCGGCCGCCACCCGCCGCAGATCGGCGGCGAGGGCCACCGGGTCGTACGGGCTGCCGAAGCGCGGCTGGGTCAGGAACTCCACGATCGCCCGGCCGTCCACCGTCACGGTGTTCGCGCCGACCACGTCCAGCCGGTGCATGGCCAGGCACGCCGCCACCTGACCGAGCAGGCCCCGGCGGTCGGCCGCGGCCACCGCGACCCGGTCGCCGTCCAGGTGCACGGCGGGCAGGCCGCCCTCCAGGAGCTCGGGATCGGGCGCCGGCGGCTCGGGCAGCCCGCCGGTGTCGAGCCGGGTGTGCACCCGGCTCACCAGCTCGGCCATCAGCCGGCCCTTCCAGTCCGACCAGGCCGCCGGCCCGGTGGCCCGCGAGTCGGCCCGGGCCAGCGCGTGCAGCAGGTCCAGGGTGCCGGCGTCGCCGACCGCCTCGGCCACCGTCGAGATGGTCTTGGGGTCGCTCAGGTCGCGCCGGGTGGCCACATCGGGCAGCAGCAGGTGCAACCGGACCAGCTTCTCGATGGTGGCCACGTCGGCCTCGGGCAGGCCGATCCGGGCGGCGATGGCGGCCGCGATCGGCGCGCCGACCACGCTGTGGTCGCCGGGCAGGCCCTTGCCGACGTCGTGCAGGAAAGCGCCGATCAGCAGCAGGTCCGGTCGCTCGACCTCGCGGGCATAGGCGGTCGCCTCGTACGCGGCCTGCACGAGGTGCCGGTCGAGCGTGTACCGGTGGATCGGGTGGTGCTGGGGCAGGCTGCGCAGCCGGGCCCACTCGGGCAGCCAGGCGTCGGTCAGCCCGTAGCGGTCGCAGGCCTCCCAGGTCGGCAGCAGGCCGGGCCCGGAGCCGAGCAGCGAGACCAGGGCGGCCCGCGCCTGCGGCGGCCACGGGTTCGGCAGCGCCGGGCAGAAGGCGGCCAGCCATTCGCTGGTGGCCCGGGCGATCGGCAGCCCCACGGTGGCGGCCGCGGCGGCCACCCGCAGGGAGAGGCTGGGGTCGGGCACCGGCCCGATGGCGGTGCGGGCGAGCACCAGCTCGCCGTCCTGCTCGACGACGTCGCGGGCGACCGGGCGACGGGTGGAGACTCCGCCGGGCTGGCCCCGCCGGCGGCCGCGCAGCCGGTCGGCCGCGCGCCAGGCGTCGTCCAGGGCGTGCGCGATGGTCCGGGCGTCGCCCGCGACCCGGCGCAGCAGCGCGTCGCCGTCGTCGAGGTCGAGCAGTTCGGCCACCGCGGCCCGCTCCTGGGCGACCAGCCGGTCGACCCGGCGGCCCACGGCCAGGTGCAGGGCGTCGCGGGTGTCGAGGACCCGCAGGTGGGCGGCGCGGACGGCCGGTCGCATGGTGTCGGCGACCCCGGCCCGGCCGATGGCCCGCAGGATGGTCACGTCGCGCAGCCCGCCGGCCGCCTCCTTGAGGTCGCCCTCGAGCAGGAAGGCCAGCTCGCCGTGGCTCGCCCAGCGGGCGGTGGTCAGCTCCTTGAGCTGGGGCAGCAGCCGTACGGCGGTGCGGCGCCACTGGTCCGAGGCGGCCGCGATCAGGTCGGCGCTCAGGCTCGCGTCGCCGGCGACGTGCCGGGCGTCGAGCAGGCCGAGGGAGACCTTGACGTCGTCGTGCGCGACCGACAGCGCCTCCGGCAGGGTGCGCACGGAGTGGTCGAGGCCGAGCCGGGCGTCCCAGATCGGATACCAGAGCGAGGCGGCGATCCGGTCGATGCCGGCCGCGCCGTTGTGCAGCAGCACGAGGTCGAGATCGCTGTACGGCGCGCAGTCGCGCCGGCCCAGCCCGCCCACGGCGACGAGACTCACGCCGGGCAGGTGGGCGGGGAACATGCCGGTCAGCCAAGCGTCGAGCGCCGCGGCCCGTTCGTCACGGGCGGCGGCGCCGATGTGCTCGCGAAGCTTGGCCGGCGAGCCGCCGGCGGGCACCGAGGGTGGCGCCGGCGGCTCGCTGGTCATGCGTGTCATCTAATTCTGTGCTCTCAGAGCGCGTCGAGGCCGCGCTCGCCGGTGCGGACCCGGATCACCTCGTCGACCGAGGTCACCCAGACCTTCCCGTCACCGATCTTGCCGGTCTTGGCCGCGGTGACGATGGCGTCGACGATCTTGTCGACGTCGATCTCGTCGGTCACCACCTCGACCTTGATCTTCGGCAGGAACTCCACCGTGTACTCGGCGCCCCGGTACACCTCGGTGTGGCCCTTCTGCCGTCCGTAGCCCTGTACCTCGCTCACGGTCAGTCCGGTCACCCCCAGAGCGTGCAGGGCCTCCTTCACCGCGTCGAGCTGGTACGGCTTGATGACCGCGGTCACCAGCTTCATGCTCAGTCCCTCTCTCGGAGCAGTCATGGTCTTATCTAACCGGCGACCTTCTGGCTGACGTCGGCCTTGCCGTCAGCGTCGACACCCTGTCCCGGCTTGAGGCCGGCCATGGCGAACGCGCCGCCACCGCCCGAGCCCGCCGCGGGCGTGAGGTCGTAACCGGTCTCGCCGTGGTCCGCGATGTCGATGCCGCCGACCTCGGCCTCCTCGCTGACCCGGCCGAGCTTGACGGCCTTGAGGATCAGCGCGAGCACCAGGGCGATCACGAAGGAGTAGACCGTGACGGCCGCGCTGCCGACGAACTGCCGGCCCAGCTGGGTGAAGCCGCCGCCGTAGAACAGGCCCTCGCTGGCGCCGAGGCCGTCCGTGATGGCGCCGTTGACCTGGGTGGTGGCGAAGAAGCCGATGGCCAGCGAGCCGATCCAGCCGCCGACGAAGTGGACGCCGACCACGTCGAGCGAGTCGTCGTAGCCCAGCTTGTACTTCAGGCCGACGGCCAGGGCACAGAGCGCACCGGCGATGATGCCGATGAGCGCGGCCGGCAGCGGGGCCACGAAACCACAGGCCGGGGTGATGGCGACCAGGCCGGCCACCGCGCCCGAGGACGCGCCGACCAGGGTCGGCTTACCGTCGCGGAGCCACTCCACGATGATCCAGCCGAGCAGCGCGGCGGCCGTGGCGACCTGCGTGTTGACGAAGGCGACACCGGTGGTGCTGTCGACGGTCAGCTCGGAGCCGGCGTTGAAGCCGAACCAGCCGAACCAGAGCAGGCCGGCGCCGAGGGCGACGAACGGCACGTTGTGCGGGCGCATGTTCTCGCGCGGCCAGCCGATGCGCTTGCCGAGCACGATCGCGACCGCGAGAGCCGCCGCTCCGGCGTTGATGTGCACCGCCGTGCCACCGGCGAAGTCGAGCGCCTTGAGGTTGGCGCCGATCCAGCCGCCGCCCCAGACCCAGTGCGCGACCGGGACGTAGACGATGGTGAACCAGCCGATCGCGAACAGCACCCAGCCGCCGAACTTGAAGCGGTCGGAGAGCGCGCCGCTGATCAGGGCGACGGTGATGATCGCGAACATCATCTGGAACGCCATGAAGACGTAGACCGGGATGCCGGTCTCGAGCCAGATGTCACCGGCCCAGCTGGTGCCGGTACCGAAGTACTGGGTGAAGCTGCCGATGAATTTGTTGAGGCCCTCGCCGTCGTTCGAGCCGAACGCGAGGGTGAAGCCGTAGAGCACCCAGAGCACGGACACGATGCCGATGCTCGAGAAGCTCATCATCATCATGTTCAGGGCGCCCTTGGACCGGTTGAGGCCACCGTAGAACAGCGCCAGGCCCGGGGTCATGAGCAAAACGAGCGCAGACGACAGGAGCAACCAGGCGGTATTGCCGGTATCGATCTCCACGCTGCCTCCTCTCGGAATGAAGGTGTCCTCGTACACGACCCTCAGAGCAGCGTCGCCCCATCGGCCGGTTGATGACGGGAGCCTTCCGTTCCGCTGTTTCACGCACGGTCTACGCGCGATTTCCGGCGCGTGACGGGTTGTTTCGTACGTGTGAAGAAACTCTCACAGCCCGTAAGGGCGGATTGCCGGAATCAGCGAAGAGCGTATTCGAGCGTGTGACGCTCGTAGTCGAGCAATCGAAGATCACGCATGGGTCGTCGCAGGTGGCCCTTGTGCACGATGCGGACGAAGGCCGGGTCACCGGCGGCCGCCATGCGCCGGATGCCCTCGACGTGGTCGACGATCCTCTTGCGGATCGTCCGGACCAGCCGGTGCCGGTCGCGGGGGATGAGCCCGTACGCGTCGGCGAACAGCCGCAGGCGGCGCGGCCGGTTCGGCCTCTTCCAGCCCAGGGTGTACGAGTCGCGGTCGCTGAACAGGGGCACCCAGGTCCAGGCCGCGTAGGCCACGTCGTAGATGCGCGCGCCCGGCGAGGCCAGGTCGAAGTCGATCAGGGCCAGGGTGCCGTCGGGGCGCCAGACCACGTTGTGCGGCGCGGCGTCGTGGTGGCAGATCACCTCGGTGTCCGGCGGCGGCGGGCCGAACGAGCGCCACACCGCGTTGGGCGGCGGCACGAAGCCGTACTGCGCGTCGTGGAACATGCGCAGCATGGTCGCGACGGTGACCAGGGCCTCCTCGGTCACCCAATGCGGCGCCAGCGGATATTCGCCGCATTCGCCGTCGAGGTAGGAGAGGACCTCGCGGCCCTTCTCGTCCATGCCCAGGGCGTGCGGCGAGCCGGTGAAACCGACCCGCTCGAGGTGGTTGAGGAGCCCGTGCACGGCCGGGGTCCACGGTCCGGCGTTGCGCCGCACGGTGTCGCCGACGCGCGAGACCGTGCTGACGTTGCCGCCGTGGAGCGGGATCTCCCGCACCGGCTCCTGCGTCACCAACACCCTCCCCGCCCCGTATGTCTCCCCCGAGACTACGCGGCGCCCCCAAGCAATGCTTCCACGAACGCGGCCGGCTCGAACGGGGCAAGGTCGTCCGGACCCTCGCCCAGACCCACCAACTTGACCGGAATGCCCAGCTTGCGCTGGACAGCGATGACGATTCCGCCCTTCGCGGTGCCGTCCAGCTTGGTGAGGACCACACCGGTAACGTCCACCACTTCAGTGAACACGCGGGCCTGCTCGAGTCCGTTCTGCCCGGTTGTGGCGTCCAGGATCAGCAGCGTCTCGTCGACCGGGCCGTGCTTCTCGACGACCCTCTTGACCTTGCCGAGCTCGTCCATCAGGCCGACCTTGTTCTGCAGGCGGCCGGCGGTGTCGATCACCACGGTGTCCACGCCGACCTCGATGCCCCGCTTGACCGCGTCGAACGCGACGCTGGCCGGGTCGGCGCCCTCGGGGCCGCGCACGGTCTCGGCGCCGACCCGCTCGCCCCACGTGGAGAGCTGCTCGGCGGCGGCCGCGCGGAAGGTGTCGGCCGCGCCGAAGAGCACGCTGCGCCCGTCCGCGATCAGCACGCGGCCGATCTTGCCGCAGGTCGTGGTCTTGCCGGCGCCGTTCACGCCGACCACCATCATGATGCCGGGGCGGCCGTCGTGCGGCGCCGTCCTGAGGGTGCGGTCCATGTCGGGCTCGAGGGCGGCGGTCAGCTCCTCGGCCAGCTGCGCGCGCACCTCGGCCGCGGTGCGGGTGCCGAGCACCCGGACCCGCTCACGCAGCCGCTCGACGATGACTTGGGTGGCCTCGACGCCGACGTCCGCGGTGATCAGGGTGTCCTCGATCTCCTCCCAGGCGTCCTCGTCGAGGTGGTCGCGGGAGAGCACGCTGAGCAGGCCCCGGCCGAACATGTTCTGCGAGCGCGAGAGGCGGGCCCGGAGCCGGACCAGGCGGCCGGCCGTGGGCTCGGGCTGCTCGATCTCCGGCTTCACCTCGACCGGCTCGGCCACCGGCGGCTCCGCCACGATCAGCGGGGGCAGCTCCTCGTCGCGGACCGGGGGCACCACCACGGGCGGCGCCTGCTCGTCGACGGCGGGCTTCTCCAGCGTCGTGGTCCCGCCCTGCGGGGGGAGCTCCCGGCGGCGCATGCGCGGCACGACCAGGCCGACCGCGCCGGCGATCAGGACGACGAGCAGGATTACTGCGGCGACCACGTATTCCATGCGGAAATCCTGACAGATGAGCCGTCCGGCCGTGGCGTCGCCCGTGCAGTGGCGGCCCCGGGCCCTCGTGCAGGAAGATGGGACGCCCCCTTCCCTGAGCGCTTAAGGACCCCCACCCGGTGACTGCCCACCTGCTCATCGGCCCGTTGCTGCGCCGCGTCGTCGGCGACCGTGCCACCGTCTGGGTCGAGACGACCGAGCCGGCCTACGTGCGTGTCGAGGCCGACGGCGGCGGTTCCGGCTCGGCGCCCACCTTCACCGCGTACGGGCATCACTACGCGCTCGTGGTCGTCGAAGGCCTCCGCCGGGGCGCCGCCAGCGCGTACACCGTGCTCCTGGACGATCGCGTGGTCTGGCCCTCGGCCGAGTCGACGTATCCGCCGCCGGTCATCCGGACCCGCCCCGAGGACGACGACGCCACGCCGGTCCGCCTGATCTTCGGCTCCTGCCGCGAGGCCACCCCGCACGCGACCGGCCGCCGTCTCCCGCCGGACGCCCTCGACGCGTACGCCCGCCGGCTGATGAAGGACCCGCAGAACCCGGAGCTGCGGCCCGACCTGATCGTCCTGCTCGGCGACCAGGTGTACGCCGACAAGACCTCGGCCAAGGTCAAGCGCTTCCTCCGGCGCCGCCGCGCGGCCGGCCACGACGGCCCGTCCGACCAGGTCGTCACGTTCGACGAATACACGAAGCTCTACCTGGAGTCGTGGCGCGACCCCGAGGTCCGCTGGCTGTTCGCCACCGTGCCGACCGTCATGATCTTCGACGACCACGAGCTGATCGACGACTGGAACACCTCGGCCTCGTGGCGGGCCGACATGGCGGAACAGTCGTGGTGGACCGAGCGGATCACCGGCGGCCTCGCGTCCTACTGGGTCTACCAGCACCTGGGCAACATGAGCCCCGACGATCTGGCCGCCGACCAGCTCTTCCAGAAGATCACCACGGTCGACGACGCCACCGACCTGCTGCACGAGTTCGGCCGCTCCCTCGACACGGGCGAACAGCCGTACCAGTGGAGCTACGCCCTCGACATCGGCCGCACCCGCCTGGTGATGCTCGACAACCGGTGCAGCCGCGTCCTGACCCCCGGCCGCCGCGAGATGCTGCCCGCACAGGAGTGGAACTGGTTCATCGACCAGGCCCACGGCTCGTACGACCATCTGGTCGTCGGCTCCTCCCTGCCCTGGCTGATGCCACCCGCCATCCACCACCTCGAGGCGTGGAACGAGCGCACGGCCGACTCCTCCTCGCCCCGGGTGAGCGCCGCCGCCGAAAAGCTGCGCCGCGCCGTCGACCTGGAACACTGGGCCGCCTTCAGCCGCTCCTTCAACGCCCTGGGCGAGCTTTTCCGCCGCCTGGGCGAGGGCGGCACCGGCGCGCCCACCCACCGGGTCGGCGCCGGGGGCGCCTACGCCGCTCCGGCGTCCATCAGCGTCCTCTCCGGCGACGTCCACCACTCGTACGTGGCCGAGGCCGACTTCGGCACCGGGGTGACCACGCCGGTCATGCAGCTGACCTGCTCCCCCGTCCACAACCAGGTGCCGGCCTTCATGCGCCCCCTGATGCGCTTCAGCTGGTCCCGGGCCGCCGCCAAGGGCGTCCGCGGCCTGGCCCGCTCGGCCGGCGTCGACAAGCCGGCCTGGCGCTGGAAGCGGCTGGCCGGCCCGTACTTCGGAAACGCGATCAGCACCCTGCGCCTCGACGGCCCGAAAGCGACGGTGCGGGTCGAGGGCACAGAAAAAGACGGAACACTCTTCGAGGTAGCCGAGGTGACGTACCCGAAATGACCTGGACAGCGCCGCCGCCCGACCGCACGGGCGAGCCCCTGACCGGCCCCGAACGCCCGATGCTCCAGGGCTGGCTCGACTGGCACCGCCAGACCCTGCTCACCAAATGCGCCGGCCTGACCGCCGAGCAGCTCAAGCTGGCCTCGGCCGAGCCGTCGAACCTCACCCTGCTGGGCCTGGTGCGGCACATGACCGACGTCGAGCGCGTGTGGTTCCGCTGGCGAGCGGCCAGCGACCACACCGTCGGCTCGCCCTACAACTCCGAGGACAACCCCGACGGCGACTTCGACGACGTCGCGACCGCCGACGCCGAGGCCGACCTCGCCCGCTTCGATCAGGCCTGCGCCGACGCCGACCGGGCCGCCGCTCCCCTGCCCCTCGACCACGAGTTCGACACGGCCCGCGGCCGCCGGAGCCTCCGCTGGGTCTACCTGCACATGATCGAGGAGTACGCCCGCCACAACGGCCACGCCGACCTGATCCGCGAACGGATCGACGGGCGCACGGGCGACTGAGGGGTCAGGCCTCCGGCAGGTCGAGGGCCCGGCGCAGATAGTCGACGTGCTGAGGTCCGGACCAGCGATAGGCGGAGAGGCCGGCGGCCCGGGCGCCCCGGACGACGCGGTCGTCGTCGTCGACGAACAGGACGTGCTTCGGCTGTTCGCCGATCAGCTGGCAGGCCCGCTCGAAATACTCCGGTGCGGGCTTGTGGACCTTGATGTCCCAGGAGCTGATGACCACGTCGACCTCGTCGGTCAGGGCCAGGGCCTCGAGGTCGGCCCCGAGGCGGTCGGTGGCGTTGGTGGCCAGGCCCACCTTGCGGCCGGCGGCCCGGACCGAGCGGACGAAGGCGAGGGCGTCCGGGTCGGGCTCTCCGCGGTACGTCTGCCACTCGGCCACCGCCTCGGCGGCGCTGTCGATGGGCAGGCGGCCGGCGACCAGCTTCATCCACTCGGCGTCGGTGATCTCGCCGGCCATGGCCGGGCGGTAGATGTCCCACGACATCGAGGTCTCGAGCAGGGCGGCCGGCTTGAGGCCGTATTTCACCTCGACCGCGATCATCGGCGCCGGGTCCCAGCGGCGCAGCACGCCGTCGAAGTCGATCAGCAGTGCCCGTGCGCGGTCGCGCGCCATCTCAGTCCTCCGGTTCGCGGTTGAGGCGCTGGCTGATCACCTGGGTGACGCCGGAGCGCATCGTGACGCCGTAGAGGGCGTCCGCGACCTCCATCGTGCGTTTCTGGTGCGTGATGATGAGCAGCTGGCTCTTCTCCCGCAACTGTTGGAAGAGGGTAATCAACCGGCCCAGGTTGACGTCGTCCAGGGCCGCCTCGACCTCGTCCATGATGTAGAAGGGCGAGGGGCGGGCCCGGAAGATCGCGCAGAGCATGGCCACCGCGGTCAGCGAGCGCTCGCCGCCGGAGAGCAGCGACAGCCGCTTGATCTTCTTGCCGGGCGGGCGGGCCTCGACCTCGACGCCGGTGGTCAGCATGTCCTCCGGGTCGGTCAGGACCAGCCGGCCCTCACCGCCGGGGAAGAGCACCTGGAAGACCAGCTGGAACTCGCGGGCCGTGTCCTCGAAGGCCGACGCGAAGACCTCGAGGATCCGGTCGTCGACGTCCTTGACCACGGTGAGCAGGTCCTTGCGGGTGGCCTTGAGGTCTTCGAGCTGGTCGGAGAGGAACTTGAAGCGCTCCTCGAGCGCGGCGAACTCCTCCAGGGCGAGCGGGTTGACCTTGCCGAGCAGGGCCAGGTCGCGCTCGGCCTTGTTCGACCGCTTCTCCTGGGTGGGCCGGTGGAACGGCACCGGCTCGGGCACCGGTTTGCCGTCCTTCTCGGCCTGGGCCACCTCGGCCTGGGTGGGCGGCACGAGCTGCTCCGGGCCGTACTCGGTGATGAGCGTGTCGACGTCGAGGGAGAAGTCCTCGGCCGCCTTGGCCTCGAGCTGCTCGATGCGCATGCGCTGCTCGGCCCGGGCCACCTCGTCGCGGTGGACCTCGTTGGTGAGGCGCTCCAGCTCGGCCACGAAGCGCTTGGCGCTCGCCCGCACCTCCTGGAGCTCGGCCTCGCGGGCCGTGCGGGCCTGGGCCAGCTCGTCGCGGACCTCGATGGCCGCGGCCAGCGAGACCGACACGCGGGCCAGCGCGGCCGCCGCGCCCAGGGCGACCGCCCGGGCGATCTCGGCGCCGCGGGCCCGGGCCGCACGGCGGGCGGCCGCCCGCTCGCGGGCCTGCCGTTCGGCGTTGGCCTGGCGCAGCAGGGAGTCGGCCCGGCCGGCGATGGAGGAGACCCGCTCCTCGGCGGTGCGGACGGCCAGGCGTACCTCCATCTCGTTCTGCCGTGACTGGGGCACCAGCGCGGCCAGGCGGTCACGCTCGTCCGTGGACGGTTCCTCGTCGATCGGGGTGGCCTCGGCCAGCCGCAGGCGCTCCTCGAGCTCGGCCACGCGGATCAGGTCGGCCTCGCGGGCCGACTCGGCCTTCTGCCGGGAGGCGCCCAGGCGCTCCGACTCGGCCTTGGCCGAACGGGCGGCGGCGCCGAGCTCGGCCAGCCGCCGGGCGGCCGCGTTGCGCTCACCCTCGGCCGCGCGCTTGGCCTGCGCGGCGACGTTCACCGCCTCCTTGTGGCGCGCCACCTCGGCCCGGGCGTCGGCGAGCTGCGCTTTCAGCTCGCCGATGGACGCCTCGGCCTCGGCCCGCCGGGCCTTCGCCTCGTCGACCGCGGCCTGGACCTCGATGTAACTGGAGGCTTTGCCGGAGCCTCCGGCGGCGGCGTACGCCCCGAGGACGTCCCCGTCCGGCGTGACCGCCCGCAACTCCGCGTTTCCGGCGATCAACGCGGCCGCGGCCGGAAGATCATTCACCAGTACGACGTCACGCAGCGCCCGATTGAGCGCGGGACGCACAGTGTCGGGACAGTCGACGACATCGGGCGCCCAGATCGCGCCCTCCGGCAACGCGGGCCGCAGCGCGTCGAGCGTGCCCCGCATACCCGGGCCGGCCGGCGAGGCGACCACGAGGGCGGCCCGCCCGGCATCGGCGATCTTGAGCGTGCGCATCGCCTCGACGGCCTCGTCCACTCCGGAGAGCGCGACCGAGTCGGCCAGCGTGCCCAGCGCGGCCGCCAGCGCCGCCTCGTGCCCGGGCCGGACCGTGAGCATGGAGGCCAGGCTGCCGAGCAGGCCGGGCACCTCGGCGCCCTTGGCCAGCAGCGCGCCGGCGCCGTCCTTGCGCTGGAGGCCGAGGGCGAGCGCCTCCTCGCGGGCCTTCCAGCTCGCGGCGTCCTTCTCGGCGGCCCGCTCGGCGTCGGAGAGCTCCCTGACCACGGCGGCCGCGCGGTCCTGCTCGGCCACCGCCTCGGCGTGCCGGGCGTCGAGCTCCACGTTGTCACGGTCGGCCTCGGACGACTCGGCCGCGACCAGGTCGACCTCGGCCTGCGCGGCCTCGGCCCGCATCATCGCGTCGGTGTGGGCCGCGGCGAGCCGCTCGATCTCGTCGGTGGCGCCCTCGGTGCGGGCGCGGGCCGCGTTCACGTTGCCGACGAGCTTGGCCAGGCCCTCGCGGCGGTCGGCGATCGCCTTGGCCGCCGAGCGCAGGGCGCCCTCGGCCGCGGCGAGCTGACGCTCGAGATCCTGCCGGTGCTCGATCGCCTCGGCCAGGCGCATCTGGTCGTCGGTGAGCGCCTCGCGCAGCTCCTCCTCCTGCTCGCGGACCCGTTCCGACTCGGCTTCGAGCTGGTCGGGGTCGCGGCCGGGCCGCTCCTCGTCGGGCGTGGCCGCGAGGTGGCGCAGGCGCTCGGTGGCGAGCTGCTCGGTGGAGCGGAAGCGCTCCTGGAGGGCGGACAGCTTGTACCAGGTGTCCTGGGCGGCCTGGAGCAGCGGCGCGTCCTCGGCGTGGGCCAGCTCGAGGTCGGCCAGCAGACGCTGGATCTCGCGGTTTTCGGCCTCGACCTGCTGACGGCGCTCACGCATCGCCGACTCGTCGGCGATCTCCTTGTCGAGGGTGGTGCGCAACGTGTGCAGGTCGTCGGCGAGCAGCCGGAGCCGGGCGTCGCGCAGGTCGGCCTGGATGCCGGCCGCGCGCCGGGCCACCTCGGCCTGCTTGCCGAGCGGCTTGAGCTGGCGGCGCAGCTCGGCCGTGAGGTCGGTCAGCCGGTTGAGGTTGACCTGCATCGCGTCGAGCTTGCGGATCGCCTTCTCTTTGCGCTTGCGGTGCTTGAGGACGCCGGCCGCCTCCTCGATGAAGGCGCGGCGGTCCTCCGGCTTGGCGTGCAGCATCGCGTCGAGCCGGCCCTGCCCGACGATGATGTGCATCTCACGGCCGATGCCGGAGTCGCTGAGCAGCTCCTGGATGTCGAGCAGGCGGCAGGCGTTGCCGTTGATCTCGTACTCGCTGGCGCCGTCCCGGAACATGCGGCGGGTGATCGAGACTTCGGTGTACTCGATCGGGAGCGCGCCGTCGTTGTTGTCGATCGTCAACGTCACCTCGGCCCGGCCCAGCGGGGCCCGGCCGGACGTGCCGGCGAAGATGACGTCCTCCATCTTGCCGCCGCGCAACGCCTTGGCGCCCTGCTCGCCGAGAACCCAGGCGATGGCGTCGACGACGTTCGACTTGCCGGAGCCGTTGGGGCCCACCACACAGGTGATGCCCGGCTCCAGCCGCAGCGTCGTAGCGGAGGCGAAGGACTTGAAGCCCTTGACCGTGAGGCTCTTGAGGTGCACGGATTTCCCGGGGGTCAGCGGTACCTACGTTTGGTGCAGGCTACCCGCCGCCCGCGCCGGTGGCCGTACCCGCAACACCCCGAGCCGCGGAAATCGGGCAAAAAGATGCGCGCCGCCACAGAGTGGAGGCGCGCCGTTTACTCGGGGGGTGCGTCGAGGGACAGCTGGGGCCGCCGGGTCACGACGGCCGGCGAAGCTCAGGTCAGCGCGGGCTCGGTCAGCCGCGCGAAATCGTCTGCCTCCGCGGCTGCCGCCGCGAGACGATCATTTTCCGCCCGCAGGCGGGTGACCTCGAACTCCAGGGACTGGACCCGGGAACGCAGTCGGGTGACCTCGTCGAGCAGGCGCCGATCGGGCGCCGCACCTACGTGGCCGAAGAGGGCCTTCGCCATGGTGACTCCTTGAGAAGCTGTGCTTCTTCTTTGTGGAAAGCGTTGCCGGAGAGGCCGGCGCTACGCGCGCCCAGTGCACCGCGCATCTATGCTCAAGGGCACGCATGAGCACAGACCTATGCACCGTCGGATGTGTTTCTTAAGGTGCAGATGTCTCATACCAAGCTGGAACCGGGCATGAGTGGGCGCGACTGGCGACTTCTCCATAGTCCGCCGAGACTCAACTCCCGTCAAGCCGTGGAGCCTGCCACTGGCACAGAGTGAGAGTGAATCTTGCCACCTTGACGGCTTCACCTGGGCTTATATGACCTTGCGGCCGTTATGCACGCGCGTGCGGGCGCTAGTAAAGATCCAAAACGGCCCGTGAAACGCGAATCCGGACAATCTTTGTCATAAGGGTAGGCAAATCGGATGAAAACCGTCCAATTGTGTCGCCTACCCGACACGCTCCCGCGCCCGGCGGCGGTCCGTCGTTGCCCCCATCGTGAATCCGACCCCGTCGCGAGAGCGAGTCTGCCTGCTCACCGGCGGCGGGTACCCGTACCGGCGGGACGCGCTCAGCGGTTGGTGCCGCACCCTCGTCGAGGGGCTGCGCCGGTTCCGCTTCGAACTGCTCACCGTCACGGACCGCGAGCCGCCGTCCGCTCCCGCGTACCCGCTGCCCTTCAACGTGCGCTCGGCCCGTGCCGTCGCCGTCACCCGGTCAACCACCCGCCCCGAACGCCGCCGCGGCGATGCCGACGACCGCCTCCGCGCCGCCGCGGGCCTGCTCAGCCAAGGTCTGCTGGGTGAAGGCCCGGCCGGAACCCTCCGCCGGGGCGAGAGCTGGGACGACCGCGAAAGCTCGAACAGCCCCGGAGGCCTCCAGCGGGACGACCGCTGGGACGACCGCGAAAGCTCGAACGGCCCCGGAGGCCTCCGGCGGGACGACCGCTGGGACGGCCGCGAAGCCGGGGAGGGGCGCGGGGCTGAGGGTGGCCGCGCCGCCGGGGATGATCGCGAGGTCGGGGGTGTGCCGGCCGACGTCGTCTTCTCGGAAGGGCTCCGGCAGGTCGCGGAGCTGATCGCGGAGCGGCCCGCCCTCCTGGCCTCGTTACCGCTGGCCGACGCGCTGGCCGGGGCCTGGCGGGCCGAGGGGCGGCTGAGCACGCGGGACGCCCGTACGGCGGCCACGCTGCTGCGGCACGCGCTCGGAGCGCTCGCCGTGCCGATGCCCGAGGCCGACCTGGTGCACTGCGTGGGCGGCACGACGCCGCTGCTCACCGCCCTGGCCGGCCGGTGGCGCACGGGCACGCCGCTGCTGCTCACCGAGGCCCGCACGCCGGTCGCCCGGCACAAGCCGCACGAGGAGCGGCTCTCCCCGGCGGTCCGCACGGTGCTGCGCCGCTTCCGGGGAGCCGTCGCCCGGACCGGATACGCCGAGGCCGGGCTGATCGCCCCGCTCAGCGCCTATCACCACGGCTGGGCGCTACGGCACGGCGCCCAGGCGACCAAGCTGGTCCAGGTGCCGGCCGGGGTCGACCCGTCGGAATATCCGGGCGCGGCCGAGCTCGACACCGAGCCCGCTGTGGTGTGGGCCGGCAGCGGCGGCCCGGACAGCGGCCTGACCCCGCTGCTGGCCGCGTTCGAGCAGGTCGTGGCGGCCGTACCGGGGACCGTCCTGCACCTGGTCGGCGTGACCGCGGCCCACGAGGACCACTGCGCCGAGCAGATCGACCGGATGCGGCTGGGCCGGGCCGTGCGCCTGCACCCGCTGCCGGCCGACCCCCGTGATCGTTACACCGCCGGGCACGTGGTGGCGCACGTGCCCGGGCCGGCCGACCCGCCGTACCGCCTGATCGAGGCCATGATGTCGGGCCGCGCGGTGGTCGGCGTCGACGTCGGCCCGGCCGCCGAGACGCTCGGCGACGCCGGGGTGCTCGTGCAGCCGGACGACCCGGCCGAGCTGGCGATCGCCGTCACCGACCTGCTGCGGTCGCCGTCGCGCCGCCGCCAGCTGGGCGACGCGGCCCGCCGGCGCGCGCTCACCCACTTCACGAACGACCGGGTGGTCCGCGTCTACGGCGCCCTCTACACCGATCTCGCGGCGCCCCCGCCGGCCGCCGCCTTCGAACTGGCGCTCGCGGTCCCGGCTCCCCGGTCGGAACCGCCGGTCACACTCCGCTGGCTAGTCCGGGAGGACAGATGACGATCACCCCCGCGCGCCCGCGCACGCACACGCCGGGCAAGAGAAGGCACCGCGTCCCGGCACCGCCCCGGCACGCGATAAGCCTGCTGCCCGACCCGGCCCCGAACCCGGCCACCGACCTCACTCCGGACAGCGAGTCCTCCGCACGCCACTTAACAGCGTCAACCGACCTCCCGGCTCGCCACGCTTCGGCGGTAGCCACGACCCGATCACGCCGGGCGGCGGCCGAGCCTCGGTCGCGCCGGGCGCCGGCTCGGCGCACGTATCTCCGGTCGGCTCTCCTGCGCTGTGCTCTCTATCTGGGGCCGCTCAGCGTGGCCGTGGCCGCGGCCGAGCCTCTGGGCCGGGTCGCCTGGCCGGTGCCGATCGCCGCCCTGTTGCTCGGATGGTCGGCCGCCCAAGCCCTGACCAGCACCGGCGCCGCCGTCGCGCGGCACGCCGGGCCGTCGGCGGCCGCGCGGTTGGTCGGATACGGGTTCAGTGCGGTCTCGGCACTGTGGTGCGCCCTGGTCTGGGTCGCGCCGGCCGCCCTGGTCGGCCCGGAACGCGGACTGGCCCTGGTCATCGGCCTCGGCGGCCTGGCCAGTCTCGCCACGGTCACCGCGGCCCTGGTCACCCGCTCCGAGGCGGCGCTGGCCGGGTGGAGCCTGCCCTGCTGGCTGCTCGCCGCGGCGACGCTGGCCGGGCTGGCCGGCGAGTCGGTCGCCGACGAGCTGCCGATCGGCACGCTGCTGCCGGCCGCGATCGTGGTGGCCACCGTGCGCGCGTTCCGGCCGGTGGTCATTCCCGGGCTGCGCGGCCGGATGCCCCGCCCGACCGGGGCCGAGCTGCGGCGCGGCGGCATGTTCGGGGTGATCGGCGCGTCCCAGGCGATCTGCGTGGGGCTGCTCTGGCAGGCCGGGCCGTCCGGCTCGACCGCGCCGTTCTGGCTTCCGCTGCTGCTCGCTGTGCCGATTCTCGAGGCCCTCATCGGCTGGCACACCGACCAGGTCGACGCCGGGCTCGACACCACGACCGACCAGGCCGGATATCGCAAGCACGTCCGCGGCGTCACCCTGATCACGCTGGCCGGGCTGCTGCCGCCGCTCGCCGTCGGGGTGGCCCTGGCCGTCGGCGCCTACCAGCTTCCGGCCGACGACGGCGAGGACGTGCTCGGCCTGGCCGGCGGCACCCTGCTCGGCGGCGTCTTCGCCGTCACCTTCCTGCTGGCCGCGCGCGGGCGTACCGGTCTCGCCGCGACCCTGGCCGCCGCGCCCCCGCTGGCCGTGCTGGCCCTCCCGATCCTTCCGCTGCCCGCCGCCGGCCCCCTGCCCGACGCCGTGGCCGTGCTCGCCGCGACCCACCTGGCCGGCCTGCTGGTCGTCACCATGACCGCCGCCGACGACCAGAGAACTCCATGACCGCCGCCGACCAACGGAGAACCTCGTGAAGACTCTCTTCCCCCCGTACGCGCACCCGTCGCCCGAGCTGCCGCTGGACGGCGACACCTGGATCGTCCGGGACCTGCCCGGCGAGCGCCGCAGCCTGCACCAGTCGCTGGGCCGCATCGATCTCGACTGGGGCAGCCGCTCCCTGGCCGACGTGCTGGCCGACGTCGACGCCTGGCGCGAGGACGGCGCCGAGGGTCTCTTCCTCGACCGTGCCCCGGCCGGTTCCGGCGGGGTCGGCCCGGTCGCCCTGACCATCCGGCTCGCCGCCCGCCGCGGGCTGCACCGGGTGGTGCTGAACCCGGGCGTGCCGACGCACCCGCTCTACCGGGATCTCGGCGTGCGGATCTGCACGTTCGAAGGACCGTGGGAGGCCTATCAGAGCTGGGACGGCGACGGTGTACGCCCGGGGGACGGCCACATCGTGCACGGCGTGCCGACCGCGCTGCTCACCGCCGCGCGCCGGCTGATGGGCCGGCGCGGCGCCGGTTTCGGGCTGGCCACCGACGCCAGCCCGTACATCAGTGCCGGATCGTTCGCGGGCGGGGCTGGCAGCGGGGGCAGCTGAACGACGAGCGGTTCATGAACTGCTCGCGGCGGATCGGCGTGCCGCAGCGGTGGCAGGGCTCGCCCTCCCGGCCGTACGCGTTGAGCGCCCGGTCGAAGTAGCCGCTCTCGCCGTTCACGTTGACGTACAGCTCGTCGAAGCTGGTGCCGCCGGCCACGATCGCTTCGCCGAGCACGTCACGGACGTGCGCGAGGAGGCGGCGTACGGCCGGCCTGGTCAGTTGATCTGTCGGCCGTGCGCCGTGAAGCTGGGCCCGCCACAGCGCCTCGTCGGCGTAGATGTTGCCCACGCCGGAGATCAGCGTCTGGTCGAGCAGGGCCCGCTTGATCTCGGTGTGCTTGCCGCGCAGCCGGGCGACGAACGCCTCGTCGTCGAAGAGCGGGTCCATCGGGTCGCGGGCGATGTGCGCGATCTCGTCGGGCAGCTCGGCGCCGCCCTCGGAGAGCGACAGCCCGCCGAAGGTGCGCTGGTCGACGAAGCGCAGCTCGGGGCCGTCGTCGGTGAAGGTGAAGCGGATGCGCAGGTGCTTCTCGTCCTCGGCGTCGGCCGGCTGCATCAGCAGCTGGCCGCTCATGCCGAGGTGGCCGATGAGCGCGTCGCCGGAGTCGAGCGGGAACCACAGATATTTGCCGCGACGGGACACGTCCACGACGGTCCGGCCGGTCAGCAGCGCGATGAAGTGCGCGTCGCCGGGCAGGTGCCGGCGGATCGCGCGGGGGTGGTGCACCTCGACGGTCCTGATCGTCCGGCCGGTCACCCACTTGGCCAGGCCTTGCCGGACGGTCTCGACCTCGGGCAGTTCGGGCACCGCGGGTCTCCTTCTTAAAGCGTGTACGGCCAGACGGCCACCAGATAGGCGCCGTACCAGAGGCCGAAGGCCGCCCACGCGATGATCGACAGGATCGCCACCCGGGGCCGGGCCCGGGAGGCGGCGATCGCCGCGGGAAGCAGCGTCAAGAGTACGGGGACGAGCAGCCGCGGCTTCGAATGGTAGAAGCCGGCCTGCCCGTAGACGAGCACCATGGCGATCAATCCGTAAACAGCCAGCGGCGGCCAGGGCTTCCCGGCCAGCGCCACCCAGGCCGCGGCCGCCGCGGCCAGCAGGATGAAGGCCACGCTGATCGGCACCCAGCCGTCGCCCGTGCTCAGCGTGGTGGCCAGGAACTCAACCGTGCTGGCCCCGTAGTCGAAGGCCGTGCCCCACCCGGCCGCCTGGATGCGGAACCAGGCCGCCGGATCACCGACGCGCCATCCGACCCAGGCCAGGAAGGCCGGCACCCCGGCCAGCGCGACCCCCGCCGCCAGCAGGGGTTTCCACGCCTGCCGGCGATCGTCGCGCACGGCGAGCAGGGCGGCGACCGCGAGGGCGACCGCGGCCGCCGCGCCGGTGGGCCGGCTCAGCGCCGTGAGCACGCCCAGCAGTCCGGCCGCCCACCACACCTTGCGGTGCGCGGCGACCAGCATGCCCGCGACCAGGGCCAGGAAGACCGCTTCGGAGTACGCCATGGAGAAGACGATCGAAACGGGGGCCGTGCAGCAGATCGCGACCAGGGCCCAGCCGACCCGCTTGTTGTAGAGCGACGTGCCGAGCAGGTGCAGCGCGATCGCCATGCCGACCGACGCCACCCAGCTCACGATGAGGGCGGCGGTCGAGGCCGGTATGCCGACCGACGCCACGGCCCGGATCAGCAGCGGGTAGACCGGGAAGAAGGCCAGCTCGTTGCCCTGGAGCCGGCCGGCCAGGTCGTACGTGTACTCGTGCGGATAGCCGTTGACGGCCACCTTCAGGAACCAGCCGGCGTCCCAGACGAGCAGCCGGTTGCGGATGCCGACGGGATCGTCGGAGGCGGCGTCGAGCCAGCCCAGGACGACGAGCTGGGCGACGCGGGTGAGCGCGAAGATCCCGATCGCGGTGCCGACGCCCCGCCAGGCGCCCGCGGCGTCCCAGAGCCGGGGGCGCTCCTCGACCGCGACGCTCACTCGGTGTCTTTTTCTTCCGTTTTTTCCTCGGCCTTGTCCAGCAGAGCGCCGTCCGGCTCGGCGGTGCGCTCGGTGAGGATGCGCCAGGCGGCCGCGGCGGCCCGCTGCTCGGCCTGCTTCTTGCTGCGGCCCTCGGAACCGCCGTAGCGCTCACCGGCCACCACGACCCAGGCCGTGAAGGTCTTGGCGTGGTCGGGACCGGAGTCCTCGATCACGTAGTCGGGCACGCCCAGGCCGAGGGCGGCGGTCAGCTCCTGGAGGCTGGTCTTCCAGTCGAGGGCGGCCCCCCGGCTGGCCGACTCGACCATCAGCGGGTCGAACAGGCGGTGGATCACCTCGCCCGCGGTGTCCAGCCCGTGGTCCAGGTAGATCGCGCCGAGCAGGGCCTCCAGGGTGTCGGCCAGGATGCTCGCCTTGTCGCGGCCGCCGGTCGTCTCCTCGCCCTTGCCCAGCAGCAGGTGCTTGCCGAGCCCCTCGGGCCCGAGGCCGCGGGCCACGTCGGCCAGCGCGTGCATGTTGACCACGCTCGCCCGCAGCTTGGCCAGCTGCCCCTCGGGCAGGTCGGGGTGGTTGTGGAACAGCGCCGAGGTGATCACGACGCCGAGCACCGAGTCGCCGAGGAACTCCAGCCGCTCGTTGGTCGGCAGGCCACCGTTCTCGTACGCGTAGGAGCGGTGGGTGAGCGCGCGTTCGAGCAGATTGGGCTCGATCGGTACGCCGAACGCCTCCTCGAGGGGCAGGGTCGGTGGCCGGCGGCGCTTGTCACTCATCTTCAGACACCTCGTTGTGCTTCGATCATGTCGGCCATGGCCGCGACGGCGGCCCGGCGGTGCAGGTCGGCGGCGAACGCGATGCCCGCGGCGACGTCCGGCCCGGACGCGGCGCCGTGGCAGACCACCACGGTGCCGGCGACGCCGAGCAGGAGGGCGGCGCGCGGGGGCGGTGCGCCGGTGGCGGGTGGCCCCAGTTCGGCGTACGCCGCCTCGAGCCCCTTGAGCAGGATGTTGCCGGTGAATCCGTCGGTCACGACGACGTCGGCGACGGTGCCGGTGACGACGTCGTTGCCCTCGACCAGCCCGGTGTACCGGGCCCCGCCCGGCAGATCGAGGCCGGCCAGCAGGGGTGGGAGGGCGCGGCGCAGCCGGTCGCCCTTGCCCCGTTCGGTGCCGATGGTGAGAAGGCCCACGCGGGGAGCGGCGACGTCGTGCACGACGGAGGCGTACGCGGCGCCGAGCCGGGCGTGCATGGCCACGGTCTCCTCGTCCGGGTCGACGGACGAGCCCACGTCGAGCAGAACGAGACGCCCGGCGCGGGCGGGAAGCACGGCGGCCAGCGGCGGGCGCCGTACACCCGGCCATCGCCCCAGGCCGAGGGCGGCCGAGGTCACGGTGGCGCCGGTGTTGCCGGCCGAGATCACCGCGTCGGCCTCGCCCTGGGCGACGGCCAGCACGGCCGAGCGGACGCCCGACTCGACCCAGCTCTCCACGCGCTCACCCGGCGCTATGGGCATGCGAGCGACCCGGCCGTGCTCGGCCGGGTCGAAGGCGTCAAGAAACTCGTCGGCGGCCTCGGCCGGTCCGACGAGCAGCAGGTGAAGGGCGGGGTCGGCCTGGCAGGCACGCAGAGCGCCGTCAACCACGACGGCGGGAGCACTGTCCCCGCCGAGGAGGTCGACGGCGATCCGCGCGGTGCCCGGCTCCCCGGCAGCTTGCTGCGGGGAGACCGAAACACCGGGACGCCGATGCGCAGGTGCGACCCGCCCGATGATCGGGCGCGTCACCTAAACGCGGTTTCAGACCTCGAGGACCTGACGGCCGTTGTACGTGCCGCAGACCCCGCACGCGGTGTGGGGCAGGTGCGGCGACTTGCACTGGGGGCAGGCCACGGTCTGCACCGCGGTCGCCTTCCAGTTCGCCCGGCGGGACCGGGTGTTGCTGCGCGACATCTTGCGCTTGGGGACGGCCACGGCTTACTCCTCGGTATTCGTTAGGTTACGCAAAGCGGCCCAGCGGGGATCGACTTCCTCGTGGCTGTGACCAGCCGGAAGGTCGTCGAAATGCACCCCGCAGTCGGGGCACAGGCCTGGGCAGTCCTGTCGGCACAGCGGGTTCGTCGGCAAGGTCAGCACCACCGCGTCCCGCAGAGCCGGCTCCAGGTCGAGCAGGTCGCCCTGCATCCGGCCCACCTCGTCCTCGTCGGTCGTCTCCTCCGTGGTGCTGTCCGCGTAGGCGAACAACTCCGCGATCTTGACTTCGAAGGACTCGTTGATCTCGTTCAGGCACCGACCGCACTCGCCGACCAGCGAGCCGCGGGCGTTACCGCTGACGTACACCCCCTCGGAGACCGACGTGAGCACGAGATCGAGCTCGACGTCAGACCCCTCGGGAACCGAGAGCAACTCCAGTCCGAGGTCCGCCGGGGCCGGGATCACCCGCTTGAGGGCACGCGTCGCACCAGGCTGGCGCGGAAGTTTCGTCGTGTCGACGACGAGCGGCTGCCTGGGATCGAGGTGACTCTGTGGTGACTTGGGCATCGTTGTTCCTCAGCCTGGGTAGGCCGACAGAAAAGGTTACCTGAGCTGCCGCCGTACCGTCGAATCCGGGGTTACCCCCGCGCAGGAACTAGAACGGCAGCGGCCGTTCACTATCTTCCCCTTGGAAGTTGCCGATCTCGCGGAGGGCGTGCATCTTGTCACGGCCGCGCTCGATCGAGGCCAGTGCCCTGGTCAGGAACTGCTCGAAGTTGGCCAGGGCGGTGTCGACGTAGTCGTCGACCTCCTCACGCAGGCGCTGGGCCTCCGTGCGGGCCTCGGCGATGATCCGGGCGCCCTCGTGCTCGGCCGACACCGTGATCTCGTTGACCGAGACGAGCCGGGCGTGTTCGGTCTCACCTTCGCTGATGATCCGGTCAGCCTCGCGGCGGCCGGCCTCGATGATCCGGTCGCGCTCCTCCAGCACGGCCGCGGCCTTGCGCAGCTCGCTGGGCAGCTCGGAGCGGAGCTCGTCGAGGCGCTCGACCATCTCGTTGCGGTCGAACATGAAGTTCGTCCGCGACATGGGCACGGAGCGCGACTCCTGCACGAGCTCGATGATCTCGTCGATACGGTCGAGCGGATCCACCGGTCCCTGCCTTTCCACGTGGTTCGCTCACGGTACTGCGTGGGTCACCGCAGAAGGAGGCACCGGCGCGCCGGTGCGCCCCTAGTTCTGCTTGAGGCGTGTCACCAGACGCTCGCCGACGAAGTCCGGGACGTACGCCGAAGCGTCGCCGCCCCACTTCACCACGTCCTTGACGAGACTCGACGACAGGAATGAGTACAGCGGGTTGGTCGGCATGAACAGTGTCTCCACGCCGGAGAGCCCGATGTTCATCTGCGCCATCTGCAACTCGTAATCAAAATCGCTGACCGCGCGCAGACCCTTGACAACCACCGCCGCGCCCTGCGCACGGCAGAAATCGACGAGAAGCCCGTGAAACGAGGCCACCCGGACGTTGGCGTACGAAGACGTCGCTTCCCGCAACATCTCGATGCGCTCTTCGATGGTGAACAGGCCGGTTTTCGACTGATTGATCAACACGCCGATGATCACTTCGTCGAACAGCCGGCTGGCCCGCCCGACGATGTCGAGGTGGCCGTTGGTGACCGGATCGAAGGAGCCGGGACACACCGCTCGTCTCATGATCGGCGACCGTACCAAAGAGTGGTCTCCCCGTAACGCCTGCTGCGATCCGCGGTGATGCCGTCCACCCAGCTCATCGACGCGCCCCGGGTCGAACGCTCCACGGTGACCACCGCGTCCGGGGCCAGCCAGCCGAGCTCGACCAGCGCCGTCTGGACCTCGGTGACCTCGCGGTCGGTCACCGCGTAGGGCGGGTCGGCGAAGACCACGTCGTACGGTCCGCCGTCCGGCGGCGAGGCCAGGACCTGGGCGACCTTGCCGGTGACGAGCCGGGCCGCGCCGCCGAGGCGCAGCGCGACGATGTTGTCGCGGATCGTGCGGGCGGCCCGGCCGTCCGCCTCGACCAGAAGCGCGTGGCTCGCGCCGCGCGAGAGCGCCTCGAGCCCGACCGCCCCCGACCCGGCATAAAGATCAAGAAAGCGAACGCCGGAAAGATCCGTCATCGAATCGAGTGCGCTGAAATACGCCTCGCGCACACGGTCCGATGTGGGCCGGGTGAGCGCGCCGGCGGGCGCGGACAGCCGCCGGCCGCCGTGCGCCCCCGCGATGATCCGGGTCATGACGCCTCACGCGATTCTGCGATGAACACGCTTCGGAAACTACTTGACTACTTACTCATTGTGGCCTGCGAGTGAACAAATGCGCAGAGCATCACCACGCTCAGCGTTGGGTCAAATTCCCTCAGTTAAGCGAAGATCACGAATCGGCAACAACACCCTTAGGATCCTCTGAGGGATTTCCTAGATAGGCATTAGTGACTATGGTCAGGCGCTGTTGCAGGCGTCCTCCACCGGGCGCCGGCCGACGACGTGGGGAGGCGTTGTCGCAGGCCATCGCCCATTCTCCATCTCGGTGACGGCTCGCCGCTTCCTTACGCACACCCCTGAACGTTTTTCCCCAGTTACAGGAGTAGGCGTGAACCTGCTGAAGTCCAAGCTGCGGCGTTCCACCGCCGTGGTCGCTGGAACGCTCATCGGCCTCGCCGGTGTCGCGTTCTTCGCGTCGCCCGCCAGCGCCCACCACAGCGTGGTCAAGGGCACCCCCACGTGTGACACCGCCACCGGCGACTGGACCATCAACTGGTCCGTCGACGCGGTCGGTGTCTACAAGGCGCAGCCGTTCAAGCTGGCTGAGGTCAAGGTGACGCCGGAAGGCACCATCGACGGCATCAAGGAGACCGAGGGTCCCGACTTCCCGTTCAAGAGCGGCGAGCCGGTCCTGGGCACCCAGAAGGTCGCCAGTGGCACCGAATCCGTCACGCTGGCCGTCAAGGCCATGTGGAAGGAGAAGGACGGCAACTGGTGGGTCGAGCCGAAGCCGTCCACCGGCACGGTGACCTTCGACGGCACCTGCACCAAGGACGCCCCGAAGCCGGACGCGCAGCTCGCCTCCAGCTGTGACGGCGTGACCGTGACGCTGTCCAACGGCAAGGACGCCAAGAAGGACGCCGAGTTCACCATCGTCGGCACCGACTTCACCAAGAACGTGACGGTCAAGGTCGGCGAGGAGCCGGTCACCGTCTCGATCCCGGCCAAGAACGCCGGCAAGGTCGTCGTCACCGAGAAGAGCAGCGACAAGCCGGTTCTCGTCGGCAAGTGGGAAGAGCCCAAGGACTGCCAGCAGCCCGAGGACAACTTCGAGGGTGGCTACCAGGTCACCTGTGACTCGCTGATCTTCCAGGTGGACAACACCAAGGGCAAGACCACCATCGAGGTCACCTTCACCCCGAACAAGGGCGCCGCTCAGACGATCGTCGCCAAGCCGGGCGAGAAGAAGCAGGTCACCTTCAAGGGCGAGAAGGGTCTCGAGGTCACCCCGAAGTTCAAGGGTGAGGAGTTCGAGGCGATCAAGTGGGACGACGAGGAGAAGCCGGCCGAGTGCAACAGCGCTTCGCCGAGCCCGTCCGCCAGCGCCAGCACCTCCCCCGCCCCGGCCCCCGGCCAGGGTGGCGGCGATGACGAGGAGACCCTGCCGCTGACCGGTGCCGCCGCTGGTGGCATCGCGGCCGGCGCGGCTGCTCTGCTCGCCGCGGGCGCCGTGCTCTTCATCCTCGCGCGTCGTCGCAAGCTGAAGTTCACCGCCTGATAGCTGCTTGACGAAAAGCGCCCCGGCTTCGGCCGGGGCGCTTTTTTCATATCCGTGGCGGCTGGAAGGACCCATCCGGTTCCGGGTCGTACGGATGGACGGCCACCACGGCGCTGACGGGCAACGCGGCGTACAGATGGGGAAAAAGCTCTCCGTCCGGCTTGGGCGGATCGCCCTGCTCCCAGGTGGCCGGCACGGGCAGCCGGTCCTCGTCGATCTCCAGCAGCACGAGGTCGCGCCGGCCGTGGAACAGGAAGTTGGCCGGGCCGCTGACCTGCGCGGCCGTCGAACAGTGGATGTAGCCCTGTGTGGCCAGCGAGTCGGCCTCGTACGTCCCCACCGCGACCGCCTCGTCCCAGGCGGCCCGGGGGCAGATGTGCAGGATCATCCCTTCTCCAGATATTCGGCCCGCTCCTCGTCGACGAACGCGGCCACCGAGGCCGCCAGGGCGGGGTATTTGGACAGGTCCGGGTCGTCACCGACCAGCTCGGCCGCCTCGGCCCGGGCGTCGGTGATGAGCTTGGTGTCGCGCAGCAGCGACAACAGCCGTAGATGGGAATGCTTGCCGGACTGCGAGGCGCCCAGCACGTCGCCCTCGCGGCGCTGCTCCAGGTCGATCTCGGAGAGCTTGAAGCCGTCGGTGGTGGACGCCACCGCGTCCAGCCGCTCGCGGGCCGCCGTGCCCTCCACCGACTCGGTGACGAGCAGGCAGATGCCGGCCGCCGAGCCCCGGCCGACCCGGCCCCGCAGCTGGTGCAGCTGGGACACGCCGAACCGATCGGCATCCATGATCACCATCACCGTCGCGTTGGGCACGTCGACCCCGACCTCGATCACCGTGGTCGCCACCAGCACGTCCAGGTCGCCGGCGGCGAAGCGGCGCATCACCGCGTCTTTCTCGTCGGCCGGCAGCTTGCCGTGCAGGACGGCGATCCGCAGGCCGTGCAGCGGGCCCTCCTCGAGGATCGGCGCCACGTCCATCACGGCCAGGGGCGGGCGCCGGGCCGGCTCGTTGTCGCCCGGCGGCTCCTCTTCCTCTTCGGACGCGCCGGTGCCGATGCGCGGGCAGACGACGTACGCCTGATGGCCGGCCTGGACCTCCTCGCGCAACCGTCGCCAGGCCCGGTCGAGGAAGGCGGGCTTCTCGGGCGGCACGACATGGGAGGCGATGGGCGAGCGGCCACGCGGCAGCTGCGACAGCACCGAGGTCTCGAGATCGCCGTAGACGGTCATGGCCACCGTGCGCGGGATCGGGGTCGCGGTCATCACCAGCACGTGCGGCGGGGTGGCGGCCTTGGCCCGCAGCGCGTCACGCTGCTCGACACCGAACCGGTGCTGCTCGTCCACGACCACCAGTCCGAGATCGTGGAAGTCGACCCCTTCGTACAGCAGAGCGTGCGTGCCCACGACGATGCCGGCCGTGCCGTCGGCCACCTTGGCCAGCGCCGCCCTCTTCGCGGCGGCCCCGAGCGAACCGGTGACCAGGGTGAGCTGGGTGCCGGCCGGGTCGCCGTCGATCTCGCCGGCCCGGCCGAGCGCGCCCAGCTGCGCGCCGATGCCGCGGAAATGCTGGGTGGCCAGCACCTCGGTCGGCGCCAGCAGGGCGGCCTGACCGCCCGCGTCGACGACCTGCAGCATGGCCCGCACCGAGACGAGGGTCTTGCCGGAACCCACCTCGCCCTGCAGGAGCCGGTGCATCGGGTGGGCCTGGGCCAGGTCGGCCGCGATCTCCTCGCCGACGCTGCGCTGGCCGTCGGTCAGCTCGTACGGCAGACCGGCGTCGAACTTGGCCAGAATGCCGCCGTCTTTCTTCGGGCGGGCCCGGCCCGCCGTCGCGGAGGCTCGCGCCCGGCGTTGCGCCAAGGTCACCTGAACCGCGAACGCTTCATCCCATTTCAAGCGATATTTTGCGACTTGTAGCGCCTCATTGGACGACGGGCGGTGGATCTCGTGAAGCGCCTTGCCGATGCCGATCAGGTTGCGGTTGGCCCGCACCGGCGCCGGAAGCGGATCGGGCGGCGCCTCGAAGGTGTCGAGCAGCGTCCGCACGCACTTGGCGATCACCCAGGTCGGCACGGCCTGCGCGGCCGGGTAGACCGGGATGAGGGCGCCGGCGAACTCCTCGATCTCCTCGGCCGCCTCGTCCTGCGTGGCGTCGGCGCTGAGCAGCTGGTAGGCCGGGCCGTTGAGCTGGCGCTTGCCCCGGAAGTCGGTCACCTTGCCCGCGAACAGTCCCCAGCGCCCCTTGCGCAGCTCGCGCTCACGCCACGCCTGGTTGAAGAAGGTGCAGGTCAGGGTGGCGCCGGAGCCGTCGCCGATGGTGACCTCGAGCATGTTGCCGCGGCGCTGCCGCATCGGCTTGACGGCGATGCCCTGCACCTGGGCGAGGAGGGTGACCTGCTCCCCGATCTGGAGGCCGCGCATGTCGGTGTGCTCGCCACGCTCGTCGTAGCGGCGCGGGAAGTGGTAGACGAGATCGCCGGCGGTGTGCAGCTCGAGGTGGTCGGCGAGGGCCTTGGCCGTCTTGGCGCCGAGGACCTTCTCCAGCGGGGTGTCGATGGTGGTCATTCCACTCCAACCAGCAGGTGATAGCGGGGTTGCCCGCCGGCGTAACTGTGCAGCTCGACGAAGGGCCAGGCCCGGGTGACGTACGCCCGCAGTTTGTCCTCGAGGCCGTCGGGCGCGTCGGCGCCGAGCACGAGCGTGACCAGTTCACCGCCGCCACCCAGCATGCGGTCGAGCAGCTGGAGACCGACCGCGGCCACATCGTCGCCGATCACGTGAACTTCACCGTCGACCAGCCCGAGCAGATCACCGGCCCGGCAGGGCCCGGCCACGGTGAGCGAATCACGCTGCGCGGTGCAGACCTCGCCGTATCGGCAGGCCCCGGCCGCCTCGGCCATGGCGATGACATCATCGGCGAAGGACCGCTCCGGATCGCGGACGGCCAGGGCGGCCAGCGCCTGAACCGGCGACCGGGTGGGCACGACACTGACCCGGACCCCGGCCGCCTCAGCCTCCCGAGCGGCCGAGACGGCGACGGCATGGGTGTTGGCGTCATTGGGCAGCAGCACGACGCAGCGGGCACCCGAGGCGGTGATCGCCTCGAGCATCTCCCGGGTCGACGGGTTACGCCCGACGACGGTGGCCCCTTCGGCCTCGAAGAGCGACGTGAGCCCTTCCCCGGCCGCGACCACGACGGCGCCGCGCCCGCTGGCCGGCCGCTCGGCCTCACCGGGCCCATGCCCACGGTCGTCAAGCGGCGTGACACTGATCCGATGGGGCCGCCCGGCTTCGACACCGGCCTCGACCGCGGGCCCGATCCCCCGCGCCCCGACATGGACGTGCACGTTCCAGGTCTGCCGCCCGGCCCCACCACTGCCCACCACGACCAGCGAGTCACCAAGGGCGTCGAGCACCCGCCGCAGCCCGTCGACGGCCTCGGGCTCGGCATCGAGCAGATATTGCACCTCGTAGCCGTACTCCCCCTCACCCGTACCGGCCTCACGCGCGACCACCAGGCCGGCGGGACGGTCCCCGGATGCCCGGTCGTCACCCAGCGAGGAGCCGCCGCCGCCCAGAGCAGAGTCACCACCGAGAGAAGGGCCACCGCCCAGCGAGGAAAGACCGGCGGGCGAGGACGCGGAACGGCCCTCGAGGGCAGGGTCACCGCCCACCGAGGAGGCGGCGGGCAAGGGGGTGCCGCCGGGGGAAGGGCTCTTGGTGGGGCCGGGTTTGTTGTCCGGCTCGGCAACTTGCTCGTCGTGGGCGCCGGCCGGGGTCAGGGCCTCGACCAGAGCGTCGAGCAGGAGGCAGAGGCCGCGGCCGCCGGCGTCGACGACTCCGGCCCGGGCCAGGGCGGGCAGCTGCTGAGGGGTGCGGGCCAGGGCCTCCGAGGCGGCGCGGGCGGCGGCGCGGGCCACGGCCAGGAGGTCGTCGGATTTTATGCGGGCGGCGGCCTCGGCGGCGGCGGCGACGACGGAGAGCACAGTGCCCTCGACCGGGCGGGCCACGGCCGAATAAGCCGCCTCGGAGGCCGATCTCAGCGCCCGGGCCAGCTCGGCGCCGCGCACCGCGGCCGACGCGGCGAGGCTGTCGGCCATGCCCCGCAGGATCTGCGAGACGATCACACCGGAGTTGCCCCGCGCGCCCAGCAGCGCTCCCCGGGCCATCCGCCGCATGGCCCGCGCGAGCGGGGTGCCGTCGGGCAGATCGCCCACGCCGGCCGGGTCGGCCACGCCGGCCGGGCCGATCGCGCCGGCCGAACCGATCGCGCCCGCCGGACCGGTCGCACCCGCCGAACCGATCGCACCTGGCCAACCGATCGCGCCCGCCGGCCTCCCGAACGGCGACGCCGGGAAATCAGGGGTCCCGGTGGCCTCGTGCGCCTCTGAAGCGTCCAGGGCCTCCTGGGCCGACGTGAGGGTGAGCACCAGGTTGGTGCCCGTGTCGCCGTCGGGGACGGGGTAGACGTTCAGCTCGTCGATTTCGCGCTGATGGGCACGAAGCGCCTGGAGGCCGCCGCCGCACCAGCGGCGAACGGCGGCGACGTCCAGGGTCTCGAGCACGCGAAAATCGTACTAACCACCTCTGACAATTGCCGGGGCGCCGCGAGTGGCCAGGACCGATTCGCCGACTCGCCCGGGCATCATGTAACCTTGCCGGGTTGCCTGCGGCCATGCTCGCTGGGCGCCTTCAGTTTTCGTTTCGACCCAGGAGTTACCCGTGGCTAGCGTGTGCGACGTCTGTGGCAAGGGACCGGGCTTCGGCCACAACGTGTCCCACTCGCACCGGCGGACCAACCGCCGCTGGAACCCGAACATCCAGTCTGTGCGCACCCCCGCCGGTGGCGGCACGACCCGCAAGGTCAAGGCCTGCACCTCGTGCATCAAGGCCGGCAAGGTCACTCGCGCCTGACCTGAGTTCGTCCACCAGCCCTTCGGCCACTGGCCGGAGGGCTGGTTGTGTTTGCCCCGCCCAGCGCGGGAGGGCCGGCGCCCGGTGCTGAGCACCGGGCGGACGACCGGGACGGGGAGCCTCAGAGGGGCTTGGCGAAGGACAGGACGCCCTCCTCGCCCGCGTAGTAGCCGAAGTCCTCGATGCGGGCGTAACCGGCCGACTCGTACAGGCCGATCGCCTCTGGCTGTTTGTCGCCCGTCTCCAGGATGAGCCGGCGGCAACCGGCCTCGCGGGCCGACTCCTCGACCTTCGCCAGCAGGCGGCGGCCCAAGCCCCGGCCCCGGGCCGCCTTCGCGGTGAACATGCGCTTGAGCTCGGCGTCCTCGCCGTGACGGCGCCAGCCGGCGCAGCCCACCAGCTTTTCGCCGTCGTCGGCCACGAAGAAGTCGCCCTGTGGCGGGAGGAACTCCGCCGCGTCGATCGGGGTGTCGTCGCCGCTGCCGCCGTAGCGGTCCGCCAGCTCCTGCATCACGTCGGCGAGCAGCAGGCGGACCACGGGCTCGGCGAGCTCGGCCCGCCTGATCTTGATCTCTGGCACGAGGCCAACCCTATGGCGCGGCGGTGACCCGCGCCGTGGCGTGGGACACCACCGGCCTCAGCGGAAGTGGTCCCAGCCGAGCGGGCCGCTCCACGGCTTCCGGTCGACCGTGATCCCCGTCCCCTCGTGGACCCGGCCGATCGGGCGCCAGCCGTCCGGCAGCTCGGCCCCGGCCGGGAACGTCGCCGCCAGGGCGTGGTCGTCGCCGCCGGCCAGGAGCCACTGGAGCGGGTCGACGCCCAGGGCCGTGGCCGCGTCGCGCATCTGGTCGGAGACCTCGAAGGCGCCCGACTCGATGTCCAGGCCGACCACGCTGGCCTTGGCGATGTGGCCGAGGTCCTGGAGGAGGCCGTCCGAGATGTCGATCATCGAGGTGGCGCCGGCGCGGGCCGCGGCCGGGCCCGCCGCATAGGGGACCGACGGGCGGCGGTACGCCTCGACCAGCGCCTTCGGCGTACGGAAGCCCCGGGAGAGCACCGTATATCCGGCCGCCGCGTAGCCGATGCGCCCGGCCAGGGCGATCACGTCGCCCGGCTGGGCGCCGGTACGCACCACCGGCGCCTGGCCGGCCAGGTCGCCCAGTGCGGTCACGGCGATGGTCAGGGTCGGGCTCGACGACATGTCGCCGCCGACCACGCTCGCCCCGACCAGGGACGCCTCGGCCGACAGGCCGGAGGCCAGATCCTCGGCCCAGGCGATGTCCATGTCGGGCGGAGCGCACAGCGCGACCAGCAACGCCGTCGGCGCCGCGCCCATCGCCGCGATGTCGGCCAGGTTGGCCGCGGCGGCCCGATGACCGACGTCGGCCGGGCCGGACCAGTCGCGGCGGAAGTGCCGGCCCTCGACAAGGACATCGGTGGATGCCACTATCCGACCGTCGGGCGCGGCCACGATCGCGCTGTCGTCGCCCGGACCGAGCAGCGTCGTCGGGCCGGTCTCGAGCCGTGCGACCACCCGGGCGATGAGCCCGAACTCGCCGGCCTCGGCAATGCTCACGTGTACACGGCCTTTCATTCTTGGTCTTTACGGTAGTTTCACGTTCGGGTTACGGCGGTGGGGAATGGAGTCAGAGCGTGGTCCAGGCATACATCCTGATCCAAACCGAGGTCGGAAAGGCCCATGACGTGGCCGCCGCGATCGGCAAAATACCGGGCGTCGTACGAGTGGACGCCGTCACCGGGCCGTACGACGTGGTCGTGCTGGCCGAGGCGCACACGGTCGACGACCTCGGCAGCCTCATTGTGAGCAAAGTCCAGTACGTTCCGGGCATCATGCGGACGCTGACCTGCTCCGTGGTAAACCTCTGACATGGTTGATGTGGAGAACCCCCCGGTCAAGAAGCCTGATCCGGCGGCGAAGGGCGCGGCGCTGTGGGCCACCCTCATCGCCGTGCCGGTGGCTCTGATCGTGGGTCTCCTGGTCTTCTGGAGGATCACGCCGGACGGCGACACCTCCGCCGCCGAGCCGGCCGCCAGCGCGTCCACCCCGGTCGTCGCGCCGTCCACTCCGGTCCGGATGGACGCCCCGAAACTCGACGCCCGTACGGCCCAGGTCTGCCTCGCGGTGACCTCGCAGCTGCCCACCGAGGTCCGCGGTCTGCCCCAGCGCAAGGTGAGCGCCGGCCCGGAGCAGAACGCGGCGTACGGGGAGCCGGCCATCACCGTCGCGTGTGGCCTGCCCCAGCCGACCATGTGCGAGCGGGTCGACGGCGGCCATCCGGGCTGTGTGCCGCTGGACGCCACCATGCTGAAGATGAACGGCGTCTGCTGGTACGGGCAGGACCTGCCGGCGACCGACGTCTTCACCACGATGGACCGTGAGGTTCCCGTTCAGGTCCAGGTACCGGGCAGCTACGAGCAGACCGGGCAGTGGGCCAACGAGTTCTCGGACGCCGTGGTCCAGACGGTGAAGTCGAAGACCACCGGCGTCCCGACCGGATGTAATCAGTGAAGGCCGGTGCCGCGGCGTAGCGCGGTGCGGACCAGCCGGTCGACCACCTTGGGATATTCCAGGCCGGTGGCCGCCCACATCAGCGGGAACATCGAGGTCGGCGTCATGCCGGGCATCGTGTTGATCTCGTTGAGGTAGATCTGGTGGTCGGCCGTGACGAAGAAGTCGACGCGGGCCAGGCCGGCGCAGTCGAGGGCGGTGAAGGTGCGCCGCGCGTAGTCCTGGACCTGGCGGGTGACCTCGTCCGGCAGACCCGCCGGGAGGTCGTAACCGCCGCCGGTGATGTATTTCGTCTCGAAGTCGTACCAGTCGTTGTCGCCGACGTGGATCTCGGCCAGCAGGGACGCGTCGGGCGCGCCCCCGGCCTCGCTCTCGAGCACCCCGCACTCGATCTCGCGGCCGACGATGGCGGCCTCGACGAGCACCTTGGGATCGATCTGGCGGGCGGTGGCGACGGCGTCGTCGAGGTCGGCCCAGTCGGTCACCTTGGTGATGCCGTGCGACGAGCCGGCGCGTGACGGCTTCACGAAGACCGGCAGGCCCAGGCGCTCCTTGTCGGCCTCGGACAGTGAGACGCCCGCGCGCAGCACCGCGTAGGGCCCCACCGGGATGCCCTCGACCGCGGCCAGCTTCTTGGTGAACTCCTTGTCCATGGCCGCGGCCGAGGCGAAGACGTTGGCGCCCACGTAGGGCAGGCCGGCCATCTCGAGCAGGCCCTGGATGGTGCCGTCCTCGCCGTAGGCGCCGTGCAGCACCGGGAAGACGACATCGACGCCGGCCAGCGAGGACACGCCCGCACCCGGGTCCCGCACGATGAGCTCGGCGTTGGCCAGCACGACCTCGGACCCGCTGGCCGCGGTGATCTCGGGCAGCTTCCGGTCGACGATGGCCAGGGAGCCGGGGTCGTCGCCGGCCAGGACCCACTGGCCCGACCGGGTGATGCCGACCGGAACCACCTCGTACTGATCCGGGTCGAGCGCGCCCAGAATCGCTCCGGCGCTCACGCAGGAGATCGCGTGCTCGGTGCTGCGACCGCCGAACACGATCGCGACTCGGGTCTTCCGAGGGGTCGTCACTTCTCTTCGGGCCTCTCGCTAGCGGGCTTGCCGGGGGTGACCCTACTCTGCGTGAGCCACCTCCGGGATCCGCCGGTCTGCCGCGAACTCGCAGTTCATCAGGCCTTTACGGGGTGTAGTCAGCCCGAGGTCCGGCGGATCGGTGTGTCGCGCAGAACCGCGTAGATCGCCAGGAAGCCGGCGACGGTCGCCGTGAGCGTGACGGTCAGCGCCGGCCCGTACGGAAGCCGGTGCAGCGTCTCGCCGAACTCGTCGAAGCGGATCAGGTTGTCGGCCACCGCGAGCGGGATCACGCTGGGCAGGATCAGCGGCACACCGATCCACGGGTTCCACCGGTAGAAGCCGGCCGTGACCAGCATGCCGGTCACCATGTAGGCCATCGCGCCCGGCAGCAGATGACCGAACTCGGACACCGCCCCGGTGACGTGGAAGACGGGGTAGGTCTCGCCGCGCAGGCCGAGGGCGCCCAGCAGCAGGCTCTCCACGGCGTGCCCGGCGACGACCAGCGCCGTGAACAGCGCGGTCAGCCCGGCCCCGAACAGGGCCAGGCCGCCGAGGAACTCACGGCGGGTGATGCCGTTGGCGACGAACTGTTTCAGGTGCAGGCTGATCACGATGATGCCGGCCACCAGGGGCCAGTATTTGGTCGCCGAACCGGCCACCACCAGCCAGAAGCTGAACCTCGACTCGCCGGCCGCGCGATTGATGACGACCAGGGCGACCGCCTCGACCGTCAGCAGGATGGCCCAGAAGACGATCAGGATGAACCGGTAGAGCCGGAACAGGGTGCTGAACACGGTCATCGCGACGCCTCCAGCGGCTGCGAGGTGAGGTGGACGAACAGGTCCTGGATGCCGATCGGGCCGAAGCTGAGCCCGGCCGCCTCACCGCGCTCGATGTCGCCGGCGCCGAAGCGGCCGTCGAGGGTGAGGGCGCGCACGCCGCCGAGGGTCTGCTCGCCGAGGACCGTGTGCCCGGCCGCGAAGGCGGTGACCGCTTCGTAGGGCCCGGTGACGGTGACGCCGCGGCCGCGCAGGGCGTCGGTCTCGTCGTGCACGATGACCCGGCCGCGATCCATGATGATCACCCGCTCGAAGAGGTCGGCGACCTCCTCGATGAGGTGGGTGGACAGCAGGATCGTGCGCGGGTGCCGGAGATAGTCGTCCAGCAGTTCGCGGTAGAACAGGGTGCGGGCCACCGCGTCCATGCCCAGGTAGGACTCGTCCAGGATGGTCAGCGGGGCGCGCGCGGCCAGGCCGAGCACCACGCCGAAGGCGGAGCGCTGACCCCGGGAGAGCGCCGACACCCGCTTGCGCGGGTTCAGCCCGAAGACCTCGATCAGATGCGAGGCGTACGCCGGATCCCACGTGGGGCGCAGCCGGGCGGCGAGGTCGAGCGCCGCCTGGAGGCGGTCGGAGTCGCTCAGGTCGAGGGTGTCGCGGACGAAGCTGGTGCGGCGGGCCACGCGCGGGTTCTCGAAGGCGTCCTCGCCGTCGATCCGGACAAGACCGGAGGACGGTTTGCGGTACGAGGCGATCGCGCTCAGCAGGCTCGTCTTGCCGGAGCCGTTGCGGCCGAGCAGGCCGTAGATCTTGCCGCCCTCCAGGTCGAGATCGACGCTGTCGACGGCCACGGTCCCGCCGTAGCGGACGGTGAGGTCGCGTATCTCGATGCTCACTTCTCCCCCAGGTGCTTGACGATCTCGTCGACGCTGATGCCGATCCGTTTCGCCTCGTCGAGCATCGGGGCGACCACCTCGGCGAAGAACCGCTCGCGCCGCTCGGCGCGCAGCCTGGCCCGGGCGTCGGGGCTGACGAACATGCCGATCCCGCGCCGCTTGTAGAGCACGCCCTCGTCGACGAGCTGGGCGAAGCCCTTCGCCGCGGTGGCGGGGTTGATCCGGTAGAACGCCGCGTACTGGTTCGTCGACATCACCTGCTGGTCCTCCTCGAGGCCCCCGCTGAGGATGTCGTTCTTGATGCCCTCGGCGATCTGGAGGTAGATCGGGCTGCGGTCGTGGAACACGCCGAGCCTCCCTACTTCAGTGGTTCATTACTCATGTAACGAACCATAGACCCACGGCGCCAACGACGGCAAGAAGGATTTCTAGGCGGCGAACGTCTGCGGGAGCACGCCTTCGTCCCACAGACGGTCCAGATGGGCCAGGAAGCCGACCAGGCTGCGCTCCAGGTCGCGGCGCTCGGTCTCGGGCAGCACGGCCAGCGGGTCGCTGAAGACCAGGCCCTCCGGGTGCTTGGCCCGGGTGCCGACGAACTTCAGGCAGGCCGAGCACCACACGTAGCTGACCAGGGTCGGGCGCCGCGCGTTCGCGGGCGCGTTGAAGTACGCCCGCAGGCGGCGCTCCCCGCAGGCCGGGCAGTCCCGCTCGCCCGGCTCCGCGAAGAAGCTCGACCCCTGGGTCAGGGACGCGACCTGGTCGCCCGAGAAGCTGTTCCAGGCCACGCTCACGCCTCGTCCAGCGCCGCCGTCAGATCGGCCAGCAGATCGGCGGTGTCCTCGATGCCGCAGGAGAACCGCACGAAGCCCGGCGACGTGTCGTCGCCCCACTGGGCGCGCCGGTCGGCCGTGCTGTGGACGCCGCCGAACGAGGTGGCCGCGAAGACCAGGCCCGAGGCGGCCAGGAAGCGGGCCACCCGCTGCTCGTCGCCCAGATCGAACGAGACCACGCCGGGAACGCGGCGCATCTGGCGCCGGGCCACCTCGTACGACGGGTCGCCCTCCAGGCCGGGCCAGCGCACCCCGGTCACATCGTCACGCGAGGCCAGGAACGCGGCGACGGCGGCCGCGTTCTGGGTCTGGCGGGCCAGCCGCAGGTCGAGCGTGGCGATCGAGCGGTGGGCCAGCCACGCGTCGAACGCGCCCGGCACCGCGCCGGTCTGCTTGCGCCACGTCTCGACCTTGTCGAACACCGCGATGTCGTTGGTGGCCACGTAACCCAGCAGGACGTCCGAGTGGCCGGTCAGCGCCTTGGTGCCCGAGGCGACGACCACGTCGGCGCCGAGCGCCAGCGGGGTCTGCCCGAGCGGCGTCGAGGTCGTGTTGTCCACGGCGACCAGGGCGCCGGCCGCGTGCGCGGCATCGGCCACGGCCTGGATGTCGCACACGTCGAGGCCCGGGTTGGCCGGGGTTTCGAGCAGTACGAGGCGTACACCCTCGAAGCTCGGATAGGGCCCGGCGGTGGGCACCAGGACCGTCTTCACGCCGAGGTCGCGCAGCGTGCCCTCGGCGAAGGCGCGGACGGTGAAATAGCCGTCCGAGGGCAGGGCCACGGTGTCGCCGGTGCGCAGCACGGCCAGCATCAGCGCCGTGATGGCGGCCTGGCCGCTGGAGAAGACGAGCGTACGGCCGCCCTCGAGCTCGCCGATGGCCGACTCGAGGTTGCGCCGGGTCGGGTGCTGGGTGCGGGCGTAGTCGTTCAGCCCGGGACCGTCGGCGGGGTCCAGGTGATAGGGCGCGGCGAAGACCGGTCCCGGCAGGAACGGCTCGCCCACCGCGGGGTCGGGCAGTCCGGCGTGCACCGCGCGCGTGCCATCCGAATAACTCATTCCGGCTTCATCTCCCGGCCCATCAGAAGTTTCACGGCGACCCGCGGATCGGCGCCCTCGTGGCAGACCTTCTCGACCTGCTCGGTGATCGGCATTTCCACCCCGTGCGCCCGCGCCAGGTCGCGGATCGCCAGGCAGCTCTTCACGCCCTCGGCGGTCTGCCGGGCCGCCGCCTGGGCCTGCTCCAGCGTCTTGCCGAGACCGAGCTGCTCACCGAACGTACGGTTGCGCGACAGCGGCGACGAGCAGGTCGCGACCAGATCACCCAGACCGGCGAGGCCGGCGAAGGTGAGCGGGTCGGCGCCCAGCGCCGCCCCCAGCCGGGCCGTCTCGGCCAGGCCACGGGTGATCAGCGAGGCCCGGGTGTTGTCGCCCAGGCCCATCGCCGCCGCCATTCCGTAGGCCAGGGCGATCACGTTCTTGACGGCGCCGCCCAGCTCGCAGCCGATCAGGTCCTCGCTCGTGTACGGCCGCAGGTAGGGCAGCGCCATCGCGTGCTGCACGGCCCGGCAGCGCGCGGCGTCGGTGCCGGCGACCACCGTCGCGGCCGGCTGCTCGGCCGCGATCTCGGGCGCCAGGTTGGGTCCGGAGACGACCACCACCCGGTCCTGCTCGACGTGCGCGGTCTCGACGATGACCTGGCTCATCCGCTTGGTCGTGCCGAGCTCGATGCCCTTCATCAGCGACACGATGGTCGAGCCGGGCTCGAAGGCGCCGGCCCACTCGGCCAGGTTGCCGCGCAACGTCTGCGACGGCACCGCGATGGCGACCAGCCCGGCCCCGGCGACGGCCTCGGCCAGCTCGGTGGTGGCGGTGATGCGCTCGGGCAGCTTGATGCCGGGCAGCGCGCCCTCGTTGACGTGGCTGTCCCGGATCGAGGTGGCGACCGCGTCGCGCCGGGCCCACATCGTCACGTCGGCGCCCGCCTCGGCCAGCACCTTGGCGAAGGCCGTGCCCCAGGCGCCCGATCCGATGACCGCGGCCCGCGTCACGCGCTCTCCTCCGACGTGGTGGCCTTCCGCTTCGGGCGGTCGTAGAGGACCGCGGGCGGCTGCTCGTGGCGCAGCGTGCCGAGCAGCGCGCTGATGTCGCGCATGATGTGCTCGGTCATCTCCTCGAGCACGGGCCGCGACGGGGTGGCGCCGGTCCAGCGGCTCAGGTCGACCGGGTCGCCGGCGGTGACGGTCACCCGGCGGCGCGGGCGCAGGCTGAGCTTGCCGCTGCGCGGATCGAAGATGTCCTGCGAACCCCAGTTGGCCATCGGGATCACCTGAGCGCCGGTGACCAGGGCGAGCCGGGCGGCGCCGGTCTTGCCGCGCATGGGCCACAGCTCGGGGTCGCGGGTGGTCGTGCCCTCGGGGTAGATGACCACGACGCCGCCCTGGTTCAGGGCGTCGACGAGCACGTCGAGCGACTTCACGGCCTCGACGCTGCCGCGCTCGACCGGGATCTGCTTGACCTTGCGCAGGAACGGGCCCATCACCGGCACCCGCCACAGGCTGGCCTTGCCGAGGAACTGAGGCCAGCGGCCGGTGCCGTAGATGTAGTGCGCGACCACGAGCGGATCGAAGTGCGACACATGGTTGGGGACGAGGATCACGCCGCCCGTCTTCGGGATCTTCTCCATCTCGAGCCAGGTCCGCTTGGTCCAGACCTTGAGCACGGGAATCACCAGCACGGCCGCGAACCGCCGCCAGAATCCGAGCCTGCGGTGCGCCACGGCCCCTCCTACCTGCTGTGCGGCGTGTCCCCGCCGCGTCTCAAATACGAAATCATGCCCGCTCGAAGCCCGCGGTACCAGGTGGGGTCCTTACCACCGGAGGGCTGGCACACTTGGCCGGATGGGTGGGGACTGGACGGCTGTCATGCCGGTCAAGCGACTGGGGCTGGCTAAGAGCCGGCTGCGCGGGGCCGTTCCGGCGGCCCGGCACGCCGACCTGGCGCTCGCCATGGTGCTCGACACGGCCACCGCGGTGCTCGCGGTGTGCGACCTCACTGTCGTGACCGACGATCCGGTGGCGGCCGCCGCTGTCGCGGGCCTGGGCGCCCAGGTGGTGCCCGATCTTCCGGGCGCCGGGCTGAACGAGGCCATGCGGTACGGCGCCGACGAGGTGACCGGACTCACGCGGCGCCGGGCCGTTCTCGCCGGTGATCTCCCGGCGCTGCGCCCCGCCGAGTTGGACGAGGCGCTGAGCGACGTCTCGAAAAGGGCTTACGTGGCCGACGCCGCGGGGACCGGCACCGTGCTCCTGGCCGCCGGACCCGGCGTACACCTGGAACCGCTCTTCGGAATCGGCTCGGCGCGGGCCCATGCCGAGTCGGGCGCGCGGGCCCTCGACGGCGCTTGGCCGGGCCTGCGGCAGGACGTCGACACCCCCGCCGACCTGGAAACCGTCCTCGCCCTGGGCGCCGGGGCGCACACCTGCGCGCTTCTGCGTGATCTGGGACTCAAGGTGGCCTGCGTCTCGGCCGCCTGACCGGTAGCGTCGAGGCCATGCAGGGGACGATCGCGACATTCGACGCCGGCGACCGCACCGGCACGCTTCTTCTCGACGACGGGACTGAGCTGGCCTTCGACGCGCCCGCTTTCGACGGTTCCGGGCTGCGCAAGCTCCGGCTCGGTCAACGGGTCGACGTCGAGCGCGATCCGGGGGGCATTGTCCGTCAGGTGAGAATCCCCGGCATCGTCTAGCCAGCGCGTTTCACGTTCCGCCGAAAGCGGCAATGATGGAGCGATGCAGACCCCGCCCCGGACCCCGGACAGCCGTCGGCGTGGCCCGAACGGCCGTTTTCTCCCGCGATCGGCCGAGCAGAAGACAACGGAGCAACTCGTGACCGCCAGCATTGAACCCGTCGAGGCTCCCGAGCACGACCGCCCGGAGCTGCCCGAGGACCGTTTCCTCAACCGCGAGCTGTCCTGGCTCGACTTCAACTCCCGCGTGCTGACGCTGGCCGAGGAGCCGAAGACGCCGCTGCTGGAGCGGGCGAAGTTCCTGGCCATCTTCGCCAGCAACCTCGACGAGTTCTACATGGTGCGGGTGGCCGGGCTCAAGCGGCGCCTCAGCGCCGGCCTGCCGATGCGCGGCGGCGACCGCAGCTCGCTGCGCAACCAGCTCGAGATGATCTCGCAGCGGGTGGCCGATCTGGTCACCCGCCAGGCCGCCTGCTTCGCCGACGAGGTGCGCCCCAAGCTGTCGGCCGAGGGCATCGAGCTGGTCTCGTGGAGCGAGCTCGACGCGCCCGAGCGCGAGCGGCTGCGCACGTACTTCCGCGAGCAGATCTTCCCGGTGCTGACCCCGCTGGCGGTCGACCCGGCGCACCCGTTCCCGTACATCTCGAGCCGGTCCCTGAACCTCGCGGTGGCCTTGCGTGATCCCGACGACGCCAACGCCGAGTTGTTCGCCCGCATCAAGGTGCCGAACAACGTGCCCCGCTTCGTCACCGTGCAGAACGACAGCCGCGGCGTGCGCTTCCTGCCGGTCGAGGAGCTCGTGGCGGTCCACCTCGACCAGCTCTTCCCCGGCATGCAGGTGCTCGAGTGGCACCTGTTCCGGGTGACCCGCAACGCCGAGCTCGAGGTCGACGAGGACCGCGACGAAGATTTGCTGCAGGCCCTGGAGCGCGAGCTGGCCCAGCGCCGCTTCGGCCCGCCGGTGCGGCTCGAGGTGGCCGCCTCGATCAGCGACCACGTGCTCGAGCTGCTCGTGCGCGAGCTCGACATGGACAGCGAGGACGTGCAGCGGGTGCCCGGCCTGCTCGACCTGTCGGCGCTGTGGCAGGTGTTCGGCGAGAGCGACCGCGACGACCTCAAGGACCGCCCGTTCGTGCCGGCCACCCATCCGCAGCTGGCCGACGGCGAGGTGCCGCGCAGCGTCTTCAACCGCCTGCGCGAGAGCGACATCCTGGTCCACCACCCGTACCACTCGTTCTCGACCAGCGTGCAGCGCTTCATCGAGCAGGCCGCGGCCGACCCCAACGTGCTCGCCATCAAGCAGACGCTCTACCGCACCTCGGGCGACTCCCCGATCGTCGACGCGCTGGTCGACGCGGCCGCCGCCGGCAAGCAGGTCGTGGTGCTGGTCGAGGTCAAGGCGCGCTTCGACGAGGTGGCCAACATCGCCTGGGCCCGGACGCTGGAGCGGGCCGGCTGCCACGTCGTCTACGGCCTGGTGGGTCTCAAGACCCACTGCAAGACCGCTTTGGTGGTACGCCAGGAGGGCAACCAGATCCGGCGCTACTGCCACATCGGCACGGGCAACTACCACCCCAAGACCGCGCGCCTCTACGAGGATTTCGGCATGCTCACCGCCGATCCCGAGGTCGGCGCCGACGTCACCGACCTGTTCAACGTGCTGACCGGATACAGCCGCCAGCGCAAATACCGCCGTCTGCTGGTGGCGCCGCACGGCGTGCGCTCCGGCCTGATCGAGCGGATCGAGGAGCAGGCCCGCATCGCCCGCGAGGGCGGTGAGGCGCTCGTGCAGATCAAGGTGAACTCGCTGGTCGACGAGGAGAGCATCGACGCCCTCTACCGCGCCTCGCAGGACGGCGTGAAGGTCGATCTGATCATCCGGGGCATGTGCGCGCTGCGGCCCGGCGTCCCCGGCCTCTCCGAGAACATCCGGGTCCGCTCGATCGTCGGCCGGTTCCTGGAACACTCGCGGGTCTTCCGGTTCGGCCTGGGCGACGACGCCGAATACTGGATCGGCTCGGCCGACCTGATGCACCGCAACCTCGACCGCCGCGTCGAGGCGCTGGTCCGCGTGGTCAAGCCGAGCGCCCGCGAGGAGCTGCGGCACGTCCTGGAGCTGTCGATGGACGACAGCACCGAGGGTTTCGACCTGCACGGCGACGGCAGCTGGCACCGCAACCCGGCCGGCCCCACCGACCCGAGCACCCACCTGCAGGACGCGCTGCTGCGCCGTGTCGACAAGCGGACGAAGGCCGTCTGATGCCGGAACCGATCCGCGCCGCGGGCGGCGTGCTCCACCGCCCGGCCGGCGACGGCCTCGAGGTCTGCCTGGTGCACCGTCCCCGCTACGACGACTGGGCGCTGCCCAAGGGCCACCTCGACAAGGGCGAGCCGGCCCTGCTGGGCGCGGTCCGCGAGGTGCTGGAGGAGACCGGCCGGCGGGGACGCCCCCAGCTGGCCCTGCCCCGCGTCGAATACGACCTGCCCGACGGCCGCCCCAAGACGGTGGACTACTGGCTGATGGCCGTCACCGGCGACGAGGCTCCGGTCCAGGACACCGGCGAGGTCGACCAGATCGCGTGGCTGCCCCTGGCCGAGGCCGCCGAGCGGGTCAGCTACGACGACGAGCGCGCGCTGCTCGAGCATGTGGCGGCGCTGCCGCCGGTCACGGCGGTGGCGGTTCTCGTACGCCACGCGCACGCCGGCGAGCGTAAGAAGTGGAACGGCAACGACGCGCTGCGCCCGATCGACCCGGTCGGGCTGGCCCAGGCCGAGCGGATCGCCGAGCTGGTCGCGCCGCTCGCCCCGGACCGGCTGGTGGCGGCGACGCCGTTGCGGTGCAAGCAGACCCTGGAGCCGCTCGCGGCCGCGCTGGGCGGCAAGCCGATCGTGATGGACGGCGGTTTCGCCGAGCCGTCCGACGCCGACGAGGCGCCGGCCAAGGCCAAACTGGCCGCGCAGCGCCTGTCCGACCTGCGTTCCGGTGGCCTGACCGTGGTCTGCAGCCAGGGCAAGCTGATTCCGGGTCTGCTGGCCGCGCTGGCCGACGCGCCCGATCCGGCGCCCTACAAGACCGCCAAGGGCGACGGCTGGCTGCTCACCTGGTCCGGCGACCGCCTGCTGGGCTTGTCGCGGCTCTGACGCGTTCCCGGCTTCTCACCGGCGGCCGGTCGGCCCGCCACAGGCCGAGCCGGTCGCCGGTGAGCCAGCGGGCCCGCCACAGCTCGTCCCCGCGTGGTTCCCAGTCGCGATAGGGCAGCAGCGCGACCCGCCAGCTCAACACACAGACGAGATACCAGCTGTAGACAGGGATCAACCCCAGAAAGGCGTCCCGGGGCCGGTACGAGGCCCACGGGGCCAGCAGGCGCACGGCCAGGCCGGCCCAGGCGCCGGTGACGATCCAGTCGAGCAGGCCCGACCCGGTCCACCGCTCGGCCAGCCCGCCCATCGTCCAGCCCGGCACGATGGCGGCCGCGAACAGAAGGGCCGCGATCAGCGACCGGCCCACCAACCCCCGCGGCGACGCTCTGCGCTCCATGACCGGACGGTAGGCACAGTGGCCACTTCCGCGCCGGGACACAGAAAAAGCGTCCACCGTACGGGTGGACGCCTTCTCGGCGGTGCGTGCCTCAGCTGGTCTTGCGGCTGGAGCGGGCGGCGCGGGCGCGGGACGGGGTCTCCGCCGCGGCCGCGGTCGTGGTCTTGCGAGCCGTGGTCTTCTTGGCCGCGGCGGTCTTCGTCGCGGTGGCAGCCTTCTTGGCGGGGGCGGCCTTGGTCGCGGCGGTCTTCTTCGCCGCGGTCGCCTTGGTGGCGGTGGCCTTGGTGGCAGTCGCCTTGGTGGCGGCGGCCTTCGTAGCCGTCGCCTTGGTGGCGGCGGCCTTGGTAGCCGTCGCCTTCGTGGCGGTCGCCTTGGTGGCAGTGGACTTCGCCGGCGCCGCCTTGGTCGCCGTCGCCTTGGTGGCGGCGGTCTTGGCGGGCGCGGCCTTGGTGGCGGTCGTCTTCTTGGCGGCGGCCGTCTTGGTCGCGGCCGTCGTGGACTTCGCCGGGGTCGCCTTGGTGGCGGCGGTCTTCTTGGCCGCCGTCGTCTTGGTGGCCGCGGTCTTGGCCGGCGCGGCCTTGGTCGCGGCCGCCTTGGTGGCGGTGGACTTCGCGGGCGCGGCCTTGGTCGCCGTCGCCTTGGTCGCCGTCGCCTTGGTGGCGGTGGCGGCCTTCTTGGCCGGGGCCGCGGCCTTCGCGACCTTTCCGCTCGCCACCATCTCGCGGAAGGCGGTGCCAGGCTTGAACGCCGGCACCGATGTTTTCTTCACTTTCACCGGTTCGCCGGTGCGAGGATTGCGGGCCGTACGCGCATTGCGTGCCCGCTTCTCGAAGACGCCGAAGCCGGTGATGGCAACCCGGTCGCCCTTGGTGACGGCGTTCTCCACCTCGCTGATGACCGCGTCGAGCGCCGCCGTCGCGGTTTTCCGGTCACCTAGCCGGGCGGCCAGCGCCTCGATAAGCTCGGCCTTGTTCACGATTTTCCTCCCGAACGTGAGAAGTGGCCCAATGCGAGCCATTCTGCGCGCACCGTATGCCCTCTGACCAGCGGACACAAACATTAGTGTCAAAAAAGCCCTTGTGTTACAACGAAATCGCCCCCACCGGGGACTCGGTGGGGGCGAAATTTCTTGCCAGGACAGGGATTCCGCGAGGGTCAGACGACGACCGGCTTGAAGGCGGGACGCTTCTGCTCGTACGCCGTGATGAGCTCCTCATGGCGCAGCGTCAGTCCGATGTCGTCGAGGCCCTCCATGAGCCTCCACCTGCTGAAATCGTCGATCGGGAACTGCCAGGAGGCGTCGTCCACGCGCACCTGACGAGCTCCCAGGTCGACCGTGATCTGCTTGTCCGGCTCGCTCTCACCGAGATCCCAGAGGGCCTCGACGGCCTTCTGGTCGAGCTGGACGGGCAGCAGACCCTCCTTCAGAGCATTCCCCCGGAAGATATCTCCGAAGCGGGCCGCGATGACCACCTTGAAGCCCCAGTCGCGCAGCGCCCAGACCGCGTGCTGGCGCGACGATCCGGTGCCGAAGTTGGGCCCGGCGACCAGGATCGTGGCCCCGGCGTGGGCCGGATTGTTGAGCACGAAGGAGGGGTCGTCCTTCCACGCGCTGAACAGACCGTCCTCGAAACCGGTGCGGGTGACCCGCTTCAGATAGACGGCGGGGATGATCTGGTCGGTGTCCACATCGGAGCGCCGCAGCGGCATGACCTTGCCGCTGTGTGTCACGAACTTGTCCATGTCTGTCTCCGGTCTCAGAGGTCGGCGGGGGCGGCCAGCTTGCCGACCACGGCGGTGGCGGCGGCGACCTGCGGCGAGACCAGATGCGTACGACCGCCCTTGCCCTGCCGTCCCTCGAAGTTGCGGTTGGAGGTCGAAGCGGCGCGCTGGCCCGGCGTGAGCGTGTCCGGGTTCATGCCCAGGCACATGGAACAGCCCGCGAACCGCCACTCGGCGCCCGCCTCGGTGAAGACCTTGTCGAGGCCCTCGGCCTCGGCCGCCTCGCGCACCTTGTACGACCCCGGCACGATCATCATGCGGACGCCGTCGTGCACCTTGTGGCCGCGGATGACGTCGGCGGCGGCGCGCAGGTCCTCGATGCGGCCGTTGGTGCAGGAGCCGACGAAGACCACGTCGACCGGAACGTCCTTGAACGGCGTGCCCGGCGCGAGATCCATGTATTCCAGCGCGCGGCGGGCGGCGCTGCGGTCGGTCTCCTCGACGAACTCCTCGGGGTCGGGGACCACGCTGTCGAGCGGGGCGCCCTGTCCCGGGTTGGTGCCCCAGGTGATGAACGGGCTGATCGCCGAGGCGTCCAGGATGATCTCGGTGTCGTACTCGGCGCCCTCGTCGGTGACGAGCGTGCGCCAATAGTCGACCGCGGCGTCCCACTGCTCGCCCTTGGGCGCGTGCTCGCGGCCCTCCAGGTAAGCGAAAGTGGTGTCGTCGGGCGCGATCATGCCGGCCTTGGCGCCCCACTCGATGCTCATGTTGCAGATGGTCATCCGGCCCTCCATGGAGAGCTTGCGGATGGCCTCGCCGCGATATTCGACGATGTGGCCGTTGCCGCCGCCGGTGCCGGTCTGCGTGATGAGGGCCAGGATCAGGTCCTTGGCGCTCACGCCGGGGCCGAGCTCGCCGACGACCGTGACAGCCATCGTCTTCGGCTTCGCCTGCGGCAGCGTCTGTGTGGCCAGCACGTGCTCGACCTCGCTGGTGCCGATGCCGAACGCGAGCGCGCCGAACGCGCCGTGCGTGGCCGTGTGCGAATCGCCGCAGACGATGGTCGTGCCGGGCTGGGTGAGACCGAGCTGCGGCCCGATCACGTGGACGATGCCCTGGTTGATGTCGCCCAGCGGGCGGATCTGCACGCCGAACTCGGCGCAGTTCTTGCGCAGCGTCTCGATCTGCGTCCGCGAGGTGGTGTCGGCGATCGTGAAGAGCTCGCCGCGCTTGGTGTTGAACGCCGGGTCGGCATAGCCCGTCGGCGTGTTGTGGTCCTCGGTCGCGAGCGTGAGATCGGTGCGTCGAACCGGACGACCGGCCATCCGCAGGCCGTCGAAGGCCTGCGGGCTGGTCACCTCGTGCAAGAGGTGCAGGTCGATGTAGAGCAGATCAGGCTCACCCTCGGCAGCACGCACGACGTGGTCGTCCCAGACCTTTTCGGCCAGGGTCCTCGGAGTGACTCCCACCATCTGGACATCCTAAATTCTGGGAGGTATGTTTCGGCTTGTGGGACACAGTATGAGCGGTGTCGGCGTTCTCGACAAGGCGGTCGTCATCTTGGCGGCCTGTGTCGACGGCGCCAGCCTGGCGGAACTCGTCGACCGAACGAAGCTGCCCCGGGCGACGGCACATCGCCTGGCCCAGGCCTTGGAGATCCACCGGATGCTGGTGCGGGACACCCAGGGCCGCTGGCGCCCGGGCCCCCGTCTGGGCGAGCTGGCCAACGCCGCCCCCGACGTTCTGCTGACCGCGGCGGAGCCCCTGCTTTCCGCATTGCGGGACGCGACCGGGGAAAGCGCGCAGCTCTACTTGCGCCGCGCCGACGAGCGCATCTGCGTGGCCGCGGCCGAGCGCGCGAGCGGCCTTCGCGACACCGTTCCGGTCGGCTCGGTGCTGCCGATGGTGGCCGGTTCGGCCGCGCAGATCCTGCTCGCCTGGGAGCCGCCCGAGGCGGTCATGCCGCTGCTGCCCCGCTGCAAGTTCACCGGCCGCACCCTGGCCGAGGTCCGCCGCCGCGGCTGGGCCCAGAGCGTGGCCGAGCGCGAGCCCGGTGTGGCCAGTGTCTCGGCCCCGATCCGCGACCGGACGGGCCGGGTCATCGCGTCCATCTCGATAAGCGGTCCGATCGAACGCCTCGGCCGCCGCCCCGGTGAGCGCCACGCGATGGCCGTGGTCCGCGCCGGGCAACGACTTTCGGGTCTCTGAGGGTCGCTGAGCAGGTAGTTCCATCGATAGGGTCGCCACGTGCGGCTGTTCGGGCGCGAAGCGGAGTGCGCCACTCTCGACGAGCTCGTCGCCGGCATCCGGAGCAGGCGCAGCGCGACTCTGGTGCTGCGCGGCGAGGCCGGCGTGGGCAAGACCTCGCTGCTGCGCCACGCGGAGCGCGCGGCCGCCCGCGCCCTCTGGGTGAGCGGGGTCGAGGCCGAGGCCGATTTCCCGTACGCCGCCTTGCATCGGCTCCTCGTCCCCCTGCTCGGCGCTCCCCTGCTCGACCGGCTCCCGGCCACCCAGCGCGCCGCCCTCGAGGTCGCCTGCGGGCTCTCCGACGGGCCACCGCCCGATCTCTATCTGGTCAGCCTGGCCACCCTCACCCTGCTCGCCCGTGAGCCCCGGCTCTGCGTCGTCGACGACGCCCAATGGATCGACAGCGAATCGTTGCGGGCGCTCGCCTTCGTGGGCCGCCGGCTGCACGCCGAGGGCGTGGTGCTGCTGTTCGGCCTGCGGGCCGAGCCGGACGACGCGGATCCGTTGCCGGGCCTGCCCGTGCGGCAGATCACCGGCCTCGGCCGCGACGCCGTGGCGGCTCTGCTGGCCGAGGTGGTCGACGGCCCGGTGAACCCGGCCCTGGCCGCCCGCGTGGCCGGGGCCACCGGCGGCAATCCGCTCGCCCTGACCGATCTGGGCCGCGAGCTGACGGCCGATCAGTGGGGCGGCGCCACGCCCCTGCCCGATCCGGTGCCGATCGGCAGCCGCCTCGAGAGCCACTACGCGGCCCGGATCGCCGCCTATCCACGGGGAACCCGCACGTGGCTGCTCCTGGCCGCGGCGAACGCGGGCGGCACCGGCGCGCTGGTGTCGGCGGCCGCGCGGGCGCTCGGCGCCGATCTGGCGGACGCCGCGACGGCCGAGGCCGACCGGTTCGTCACCGGGTCACCCCCGGTGCTCTTCCGTCATCCGCTCGTCCTGTCGGCGGTCTACGGCGCCGCGACGTCGGCCGAGCGCCGGGCCGCGCACCGCGCGCTGGCGGCGGCGGTCACCGACCCGGCCGAGGCCGACCGCCGCGCCTGGCATCTGGCCGCGGCCGCCGACGGCCCGGACGAGACGGTCGCGGCCGATCTGGAGCGCTGCGCCGACCGGGCCGGCGCCCGCGGCGGACACACCGCCCGGGCCGGTTTTCTGGGGCGGGCGGCCGAACTGACCCCCGATCCGGCCGTCCGCGCGCAGCGGCGGGTGCGGGCGGCCGGCGCCGCGATGGCGGCCGGGGCGCCGGCCCGGGCGCTCGCGATCCTCGACGCGGTCGACGTCCCGCTGCCCGGACCGGACCGCGGCGCGGCCCTGATGACCCGCGCCTACGCCGAGATCAACGCCGGGGCGCCGGCCGGCCTGCTGACCGCGCCGGCCAAGTGCCTGGCCGCCGCCGAGGCCTTCGGCGACGACCGGTCCCGGGCCCGCGAGGCCGTCGTCCAGGCCATCGAGCACGTCATCACCGCCGAGCACCTGGCCGACGTGTCCGAGGCCCGGATAGCCGAGGTCGCGGCCCCGCTGGCCGGCGACGACGACCTGGACGGGCTGTTGCTCGCCGGCTACGCGGCCTTCACCGTCAGCGGCTACGAATCCGGTGTGCCCGCCCTGCGCCGCGCCGTCACCGCGCTCACCGATCCGGCGCTGCCCGGGGAGAAACTGCTCAACCGGCTCGTCGTCGGCGTCAACTTCTGCAACCTGCTCTGGGACGACGAGTCCAAGCGGGCCATCCTCGAACGGGCCGAGAAGGTCGCCCGGCGCACCGGCGCCCTGCACCGGCTCGATCTGGTCCACTTCCTGGGCGCGATGACCGAGGCGATGCTCGGGCGGCTCGGCGAGGCCGACCGGCACGACGCCGCCGGGCAGCGGCTGCGCCAGGCCATCGGGCTGACCGCGGCCCAGGAGCCGGTGTGGCGTCATCCGGAGCTGCTGGCCTGGCACGGGCCGGCCGAGGTGCGCGAGAGCATCCGGCCCACCCTGAACGTCTTCGCGGCGCTGCACATGGGCGGCATGCTCGGCACGACCCGGCTGAGCCTGGCCGTCCTCGACATCGCGGCGGGCGACTACGGCCCGGCCCGCGACACCCTGCGCGGGCTGGTCGAGCTGGGCCGGCCGCGCCGCTACGCGTGGGCGCTGCCCGACCTGATCGAGGCCGCGCTGCGGGCCGGCGACCGGAAGACCGCCGAACAGGCGTACTCGGATCTGTCGCTGGCCGTCATCGCCTCGGGCATGCCCCGCGTGATGGGGTTGCTGGAGCGCGGCTGCGCGCTGCTGTCCGGGCCCGAGGACGCGGAAAGGCACTACCAGCAAGCGATCATCCATCTGAGCGGGACGATCGCGCACGGCGATCTGGCTCGGGCCCATCTGCTGTACGGCGAGTGGCTGCGCCGCCGCCGGCGACGGCGCGACGCCGGATATCACCTGACTCTGGCCCTGGAGATGTTCGACGAGGTTCGGGCGGGCGCCTTCGCGGCACGCGCGCGGCAGGAGCTGGAAGCGCTCGGCGGTGCGGTGCTCACCCCCGTACAGCCGGAGAACGAAACGGCCCTGACCCCGCAGGAGGCCGCCGTGGCGCGCCTCGCGCGCAACGGCGGGACGAACGCCGAGATCGCCGCGCATCTGTTCCTGAGCGCGAACACTGTGGATTACCACCTGCGCAAGATTTACCGGAAGCTCGGCGTCAGCTCGCGGCGGCAACTGCGGGAGACGTTGCACGACTGACTACGTGTGGCGCGTGGTCCGCGAGTGGTAACGCTCCCACGACGATCGGGGCATGACTCCTATCGTTCTTGTCCACGGTTTCTGGGTGACGCCGCGCAGCTGGGAGCACTGGAAAGCGCATTACGAGGCCAAGGGCCATCAGGTGATCGCGCCGGCCTATCCCGGCTTCGACGTCGAGGTGGAGGCGCTCAACGCCGACCCGACGCCGGTGGTGAACGTCACCGTGCCGCAGATCATCGCCCGCTACGAGGAGGCCATCAAGGCCCTGCCCGAGCCGCCGGTCATCATCGGTCACTCGGCCGGCGGCGCCTTCACGCAGATCCTGCTCGACCACGGCTTCGGCGTGGCCGGCGTGGCGCTCAACTCGGCGCCCACCGAGGGCGTACGGGTGGTGCCGCTCTCGCAGTTGAAGTCGACCTTCCCGGTCCTGAAGAGCCCGGCCAACCGGCACAAGGCGATCCCGCTCAGCTTCGAGGAATGGAAGTACGCCTTCACCAACACGTTCACCGAGGAGGAGTCGCGCTACCTCTACGAGCGGTACGCGATCCCGGCCAGCGGCGGCATCCTGTGGGGCGGCGTGCTGGCCAACTTCCAGCCCGGCCACCAGGACACGTGGGTCGACTACAACAACGACAACCGGGCGCCGCTGCTGTTCGTCTCGGGCTCCGAGGACCACATCATGCCGCCGGCCATCCAGGAGTCGAACCACAAGCACTACAAGTCGAACACCATCACCGAACGCAAGGAGTACGAGGGCTACGCCCACCTGCTGCCCGCGCAGAAGGGCTGGGAGTCCATCGCCGACGAGGTCCTCGACTGGGCGCTGCGGCACGCCAAGTGAACGGTCTGACCATCACCCACATCGGCGGCCCGACAACGCTGCTGGAGCTGGGTGGCGTACGCCTCCTGGTCGACCCGACGTTCGACGCCCCCGGCCGCCGCTACTCGTTCGGCTGGGGCACGTCGTCACGCAAGACGGCCGGCCCGGCGCTGCCGGTGACAGCGCTGGGCCCGCTCGACGGCGTGCTGCTGACCCACGACCAGCACGCCGACAACCTCGACGACACGGGCCGGGCCCTGCTCAAGCGCGTGCCGCTGGTGGTGACCACAGTCGCCGGCGGCCGCCGCCTGGGCGCGACCGGCCTGGCCCCATGGTCGTCGACAAGAATCGGCGACGTCGAGGTGACGGCGACCCCGTCCCGGCACGGCCCGTGGTGGAGCGTCCCGATCGTCGGCCCGACCACCGGTTTCGCCATACGCCCCAAGGGATCCTCGACGGTGGTCTGGATCTCCGGCGACACGGTCGTCTTCCCCGGCGTCCTGAAGGTGCCCGACCGCTTCGAGGTCGACACGGCGATCCTGCACCTGGGCAAGGTCCAGTTCGGCCTGACCGGCCCGGCCCGCTTCACCATGACCGGCCGCGACGCAGCCGCTCTGGTCGACCGCGTCAACCCACGCCACGTGGTGCCGGTCCACTACGAGGGCTGGTCCCACTTCCACGAGGGCCGCGCGCAGATCGAGGCGGCGTTCCCTCAGGGCAGGCTGACGTGGCTGGAACCGGGGGTCCAGACAGCGTTGTCGTGAGCGAAGACCACCTGCTTGGGATCGAACGACATCAGTCGCCCCAGCCACGCCGGCTGCGTACCCACGCCGGCGTGGCCCCCGAGCACATCACTGGTGAACAGATGAGCGTTGTCGTGACCCTGCCCGGCCACGACAACAGTCCCATCCCGCCGCCGGACGACAACCGACTGATGCCCAGCGGTATGCCCCGGCGTAGGAACGATGAGAACCCCCGGCAGAACCTCGACTTCCCCGTCGATCTCCTCGACACGGGCCCCTTTGTGGTCGACAAGCTCCGGCAGCGTATGGCTTTCCGTGGCCCGGGCCAGCTCCAGCTCGGCCCGCTGAGCGAACACAGGCCGCCCCGCCACTTCCGGATTGCCCCCACAGTGATCGAAGTGCAGGTGGCAGTTCACGACATAGCGAACATCGCCGAGCTCAGCGCCGGCCGCCTTGAGAGCAGCAGCCAGGGGAACCCGCGTGGGCTGATAGTGCCCATCCACCCAGGGATCCCGCCCCATACCGGTGTCGACGAGCAGAAGCCCACGCTCAGGATGCTCGATCAGATAGCCCAGCGTGGGTTCCACCCGGTCAGCCCCGGTCCCGGTCTCTTCCGCAGGCCGCACAAAATACCCAAAGTCGACCCGCCGCACCCCGATATCCCTCACCCTTTCAAGCTAGCCCTGTTGCGTTCACAGCTTTTACGCCCAAAACGAACCCCACCCACCCGCAGCGGCGCGCCGCGTCCAGTAGCAGCGCCCAGGGCACTGCCAACAATCACCCCGTCGCCACGGCGACCGCACGCAGTCGCCGCGTCGCAGACAAACCCAGCAGCCGCAACGCCATTAGCGCCCGGCGGCCGAAGCGACCGCGCCCCAGACAAGCCGATCACCACAACAGCGCGAATCCCCGCTACAGCGCAGATCGGCTCGCAAGCAACGGCAGCCGCAGCGCTCAACTTCGCAGACAGCCCCAGCAGCAACAGCTTTCGCAGCGACGGCGGCGTCCGCGCGCAGTGACGGCGGCAGCAGCGGCCGCAGGCAATGACTGCTTCCGCGGGCAATGACAGCGGCGGCAGCGGCCAGTGAGGGCTTCCGCGTGCAGTGACGGGCGGTGGCAGCGGCTCAGGGCGGTGACGGCGGCGGCAATCGCGAGCAATAGCGACCGTGGCAGCCGCGGGCAGTGGCGGCGACGGTCGCGACAGTGGCAGCAATCATGGCGATGGCAGTGACAGCGCCCGCGGGCGACGGCAATGGCAGCGGCCGCAGGCAGTGACGGCGGCGGCAATCGCGGACAGAGGCAACGATCGCTGCGATCAAAGGCGTTCCCGGTAGCGGCGATCGCGGCCACAAGCAACAGCGATCGTGGCGCTCGCGGCAACGGCGGCGACTGCGGCAGCGGCGGTCAGCGGAGTTCCCAATCGCGGCGATCGCAGGCGTTCGCGGCAGCGGCAATAGCGGTCGCGGGCGATGGCGGGCGGTGGCGGGCGCGGGTGCGGGCGGTGGCGGGCGCGGGCGATGGCGGGCGCGGGCGGGCACGGGTGCGGGCGGTGGCGGGCGCGGGCGGGCACGGGTGCGGGCGGTGGCGGGCGCGGGCGATGGCGGGCGCGGGCGGGCACGGGTGGGGGCGGTGGCGGGCGCGGGCGATGGCGGGCGCGGACGGCCGCAGGCGGTGGCGGGCGCGGGCGATGGCGGGCGCGGGCGGGCACGGGTGCGGGCGGTGGCGGACGCGGACGGCCGCGGGCGGTGGCGGGCGCGGCGCGGGCGGTGGCGGGCGCGGGCGATGGCGGGCGCGGCGCGGGCGGTGGCGGTGGTGGTCGCGGTGATGGCGGCGATCGCGGCGGTGGCCGTGACAGCGCCAGCGAGCAGACGCGGCGACGAGCCCGGCGATCGCGGCCGTCCGCAATGGCGGTCGCGGCGATCGCGGAGGCCCCGGGCGGCGACAGTGCCAGCGCCCACAGGCAACGGCGGGGCGGCTACAGGCAATGGGCGACGGACAAGACCGAAGACGGCGGCAGACACGGGCGGAACTGCGGCAGAGGCGGCGATCACCGCCGCGAGCAACGGCGACTGCGACGGCCTCCGCCGAGCGCCCACGGGCAATGGCGTGCCGGCCAGGACAGCGGAGACGGCAGCGACCGCGCCCACGAGGACGGCAGTCGCGGCAATCCTGGCGGCTACCAGCGTGGCAGCACTCGCGGCAACGGTCGCGCCCCGAAGGCTCTGCCCCACCCAGGCCCACCTCGATGGTTCGCGCAGCGAACCGAGCCCACCCCACCCACCGCACCCACCGCACCGTGGGGGTCTGGGGGGTCGCCCCCCAGGCAGAAATGCGAAGTGCCCCCGTCTGCGCTTTCCGCAGACGGAGGCACCCCAAAACGTAGCCCCGAAGGGATTCGAACCCTCGCTACCGCCTTGAGAGGGCGGCGTCCTAGGCCGCTAGACGACGGGGCCATGGACTCGCTTTGTACTGCTTTTCGCTTCGCTCTCGCGTTTGCGACGGGCCGAACTCTATCAGAAGTCCAGCGCCGCCCCTCCCGCAGGAGTTGTAGCGCTGGGGTACCAGGACTCGAACCTAGACTAACTGAACCAGAATCAGTCGGGCTGCCAATTACCCCATACCCCATTGGCTCGGCTTCTCGGTTTTTGCCGCGTTGCCGTGCCGAGAAAGAACTCTACCCGACCCCCGCATGACCAACAAATCGGGTTCGGATCATCGGAAGATGTCCTGGTGGCGGCGGGTCCACTCCTCGTACGTCATGGCGGGCCGGCCGGTCAGCTCGGCCACGGTGGGCACCGCCTGCTGGGGGTGGCCGACGGATGCCGCCAGGCCGTCGAGGTACCACTTGGCGTACTCGCCCATGGTCTTCTCGAATTGGATCAAAGCCTGGTCGTACGGCAGGTCGATGTAGGCGAGGTCACGTCCGAGGGCCCGGCCGATGGCCGCGACCTTCTCGCGCCGGGTGAGTGTCTCGGGGCCGGTGAGCTCGTACGACCGGCCTTCGTGCCCTTCGGTCATGATGACCCGGGCCGCGACCGCCGCGATGTCTTCCTGGGCGATGGCCGCGTTGGCCACCGAGCCGTAGGCGTCGCGTACCTCGTCGCCGGCCCGGATCTGCGGGGCCCACAGGTCGGCGTTGGCCATGAATTCGCCGGGTTCGAGGTGGGTCCAGGGCACGCCGCACGCTTCGACCGCGTCTTCGATGGCCTGCCAGTGGTCGCCTTTGGCGCCGGCCAGGTCGACGATGCGCCCCACTCCGGCCTCGGCGGCCATGCGGCAGGCGGCAGCAGCGGTGGGGATGTGCGGCGCGAGGTACATCACGTCGACGCCGGCGAGGGCGGCCGTCAAGCCCGCGGGGCGCCCGACGAAGCCTCGGACCACCTCGACTTCCGCGGGGAGTGCGGCTTTGGCGGGGTCGACGGTCAATGCCCGTACGTCGGACGCTCCCAGCGCGAGCAACTCGTCCACAACCATCCGCCCGACGTTCCCGGTGGCTCCCGTAACAAGGATCTTCATTCCCGTACCCCCTATGGAAATACCCTTCCCGTAGGGTATACGGAATCATGGAAGAGTTCAGCCCCCGGATCCTTCCGCTGCTCTGGCGGAGATCAGTTCCCGCCCGCAAGGCCATCGGACGACCGCCGCGGCTCACGGTCGACCTCGTGGTGGCCACGGGCATCCGCGTCGCCGACGAGGAGGGGCTGGAGGCGGCCTCGATGGCCCGCGTGGCGGCCGAGCTGTCCGTGGCGACGATGAGCCTCTACACGTACGCCCCGTCCCGCCCCGAGTTGATCGACCTCATGGTCGACGAGGTGCTGGGCCAGCGTGATCTGCGCGGCGACGGCACGTGGCGTGAGCGGATCGGGCTCTACGCCGAGCGGACCTTCGCGATGTACCGGGCGCACCCCTGGCTGGCCCAGGTGTCGCAGCACCGGCCGCCGATCGGGCCCGGCATGCTCGCCGAACAGGAGTTCGTGATCGCCGCCGTCCAGAAGAGCGGCCTGCCCGTACAACGGATCAACGTGGCCGCGACGACGATCGCGAGCTGGGTCACCTCGGCCGCCCGGGGTGAGGCGGAGAGCATCCTGCTGCGCCGGTCGACCGGTCTGGGCAACGACGACTGGTGGCTGCAGCGGGGCGAGCTGTGGGAGACCTGGTTCGACGTCGACGCCCATCCGGCGATGACCGCGCTGTGGAACGCCGGTGGCTTCGACCGGGGTGCCGACGAGCAGGCCCAGGACGCGTACGAATACGGCCTGGGCCTGTTGCTCGATGGAATCGAGCGATCAGTCGAGTGAGACGACCGGGTTCCGGAGCTCGCCGATGCCCTGGATGCTCACCGAGACCGTGTCGCCGGACGTGATCTCGCTGACGCCGGCCGGCGTGCCGGTCAGGATGATGTCGCCGGGCAGCAGCGTCATGACGTGCGAGACGTACGAGACCAGGGTCGGCACGTCGAAGACCATGTCCTTCGTACGGCCGATCTGCCGCACCTCCATGGCCTCAGGATCACGGCCGACCTCGCAGCGGATCTCGAGGTCGCTCACGTCGAGGCCGGTGACGATCCACGGGCCGATCGGGCAGAACGAGTCGAAGCCCTTGGCCCGCGTCCACTGCGGGTCGCTGCGCTGCAGGTCGCGGGCGGTGACGTCGTTGCCGATGGTGTAGCCGAAGATCGCCTTTTCGGCGCCGGCCCGGTCGACGCGGCGGGCGCCGGTGGCGCCGATCACGACGGCCAGCTCGGCCTCCTCCTCGACGCGCTGCGACTGCGGTGGGAGCCGGATCGCGTCGTTCGGCCCGATCACCGAGGTCGACGGCTTGATGAAGATCAGCGGCTCCTTGGGCACCTCGTTGCCGAGTTCGGCGGCGTGGTCGGCGTAGTTGCGGCCGACGCCGATGACCTTGCTCGAGAAGATCGGGGCGAGCAGCCGGATGTCGGCCAGGGCCCACCGCTGGCCGGTGAAGCGGACCTCCTCGAACGGCAGGGAAGAGATCTCGGCGACGGTCAGGCCGGAGGCGTCACCCTCGACGACGCCGAAGGAGACCCCACCAGCATGAACAAAACGGGCGAAACGCACGATGATCTCCTGTTCGCGGCTTTGATGCTCCTAGGAAATCTACGCCGGGCGCTGCGCTCCGTCCGCCGTCGCACCGAGACGGGGAAACGGATCGAGCGAGAAGATCACCTCGACCGGCACCTCGAAGTAGCGGCCAATCTTGAGAGCGAGGTGGAGGCTCGGGCTGAACTCACCGCGCTCGATGTAGCCGACGGTCTGATAGTGCACACCGACCGCGTCGGCGAGCTGGCGCCGCGAGATGCCGCGCTCGGCGCGCAGCATCGCGATCCGGTTGTGCGTGACCTCGTTGCCCAATTCCTACCGCCCGACCGTGCTCATCATTCGCTCGCGCCGTGCCGCCACGGCCGAACCGGACTCGCGGCGCGCCATCCGCCGCAGCAGCACCGGCGCCAGCGCGAGGCCGGCCACGGCCCAGACCGCGAGCACACCGAACGTCTCCAGGGTGCGCCACGACCCGGTCAGCTCGACCGCGGCCAGCGCGTCCGGAAGGAACGCCGAGCGCATGCCCAACCCTAGCCAGTAGATCGGGAACACCTGGGCGACGCCCTGGATCCAGCCCGGCAACGGGGAGATCGGGTAGAAGACGCCGGAGATCGCGATGATCCCGAACAGCGGCAGCATGATCACCGGGAAGGCGCGCGGGCTCTCGAAGATCGAGCCCAGGGCGGCGCCGATCGGCATGGTGGCCAGCAGCGCCAGCGGCAGCAGCCAGAGCAGCGTCAGCCACGTGCCCGGCCCGGTCTCCAGCCCGTCGACCAGCAGGGCGCCCGGTATCAGCACGGCCACCATGGACACCAGCGTCATGCCGCCGACGGCGACGACCTTGCCGATCAGGTAGCCGCCCATCCCGTTCGGCGTGGCCTTGGCCCGCAGCAGCGTGCCGTCCTCCCGCTCCACGACGAGCAGCTGGGCGATCGTGATCAGGCCGCCGAAGGCCAGGTTCATGCCGAGCATGCCGGGCAGCGCGCCGGCGCCGAGCGAGAAGTCGGTGCCGGGGATCGTGGCGTCGCGCATGAAGAACAGCACGATGAGCAGCAACAGCGTCGGGAACAGATATCCCCACAGGTCGAGTGGGGTGGTCAGGGTCTGGCGCAGCTCGATGCGGCCACGGGCCGCGCCGATCCGGAACGTCTCGATCATCGTGCGCTCCCCTCGAAGTCGCGGACCAGCCGCATGTACGTGTCCTCGAGGCTGGTGCGGCGCACCTCGAGCTCGGTGACCTCGTCGCCGTACTGGTTCAGCAGCTCGCGGACGAACGGCGTGGCCTGCTCGGCCGAGTGGACGAAGCGCTGCCCGTCGCGGGTCCAGCGGATCTCGCTCTCGCGGGAGACCAGGCGGGACAGCTCGTCGGCCGAGCCGTCGGCGATGATCCGGCCGCCGGAGAGGATGACGATGCGGTCGGCGAGCTTCTCGGCCTCGTCGAGGTCGTGGGTGGTGAGCAGGACCGTGGTGTCGTCGACGTCGGTGAGCCGGTGGACCAGGTCGTGGAACTCGCGGCGGGCGGCCGGATCGAAGCCGACCGTGGGCTCGTCGAGGAACAGCAGCTCGGGCCGGCCGACGATGCCGATCGCGACGTCGAGGCGGCGCCGCTGGCCACCGGAGAGCCGGGACAACCGGACGCCGGCCTGCGCGGTCAGGCCGACCACGTCGAGCAGATCGCCGACGGGCCAGGGACGGACGACCTCTTGCGTGGAGTACGCCCGGTAGTAGCGGCCCAGGTGCTCCAGAAGTTCGGCGACGCGCCACTTGCCATGGTCGCGCCACGACTGGAGCACCACGCCGACGCGGGAACGCCAACGCTCGCCGCCGGAGGCGGGGTCGACGCCCAGAACCCGTACGTCTCCGGAGGACCTCATGCGAAAGCCCTCGAGAATCTCGATCGTGGTGGTCTTGCCGGCCCCGTTGGGACCGAGCAGAGCGAGGACCTCGCCGCGCCGGGCGGCGAAAGTCACCCCGGTCAGGACGTCTTTCGCCCCGTACCGCATGTGGAGATCGTGGATGTCGATCACCCGCTCGCCGGCCGGAACCTCCGGTCCAGCCGCGAGCGCCCCCGTCAGTGTCGTTCCTCCCATGTCCGGGACGTTATCAAGGATGTAGTAGATGTACTACATTCTTTTGCAGTTGTGCTGTTTTCAAAAAATTAACGGACCGAATTGGACGGATATGCCGGGAGTGAGCACCGTGGCGCGGCTCATTAGCGCGTGACGGTGATCGTGTTGATCGCCTCGGCTGGATACGCTGGTGCGATGGGGATCAAGCAGGTGAGGACGCTCACCACGACGCTGCCCTCGGTCACCTGGATTCCTATCGCCCGGGCGCACGCCGAGCGCGCCGACGAGATGACCGCGGGCCACCGTGCCCGCCGCGCCTCCGGCGAGAAGCACGCCATCGAGGATTTTCTGTACGACTACTACGGCACCCGGCCGTCGGTGCTGCGCCGCTGGCACCCCGGCGTGGGCGCCGGGCTCGCCCCCTCCCCGACCGGGGTGGCCGAGCACGCCGCGTGGAAGTTCTACATGACGTACCCCGACGGGGTCGTGACCCTCGACGAGGTCGCCTTCATGCACGCCCGCGGCGAGTCGGTGCGGTACATCCACGGCCTGCTGACCGCGACCGCGTCCCGCCCGGTCTTCTCCGGCTGCTTCGGCCTGCACGAGTGGGCCATGGTCTACCGCGACCCGGAGCACCGCCACGCCCTGCCGCTGCGCCTCGGCCAGGCCGAAACCGATCGAGTGGTCGAGGATCACCCGATCAGGTGTACGCACTTCGACGCGTTCCGCTTCTTCACGCCCGAGGCGGTCGGCCTCAACCGCCTCCAGCCGACCCGGGCCACCCAGGTCGACCTCGACCAGCCCGGCTGCCTGCACGCCGCGATGGACGTCCACAAGTGGGCGACCAAGCTCGGCCCCGCGGTGCCGGGCGCGCTGGCCCTCGACTGCTTCGCCCTGGCCGGCGACATCCGCCTGCTGGACATGCAGGCCAGCCCGTACGACCTGTCCTCGTACGGCTTCGATCCAGTCAAGATCGAAACCCCCGAGGGCAAGGCCGAGTACGTCGCCCGGCAGCGCGACTTCGCCCGCCGCGCGGCCGCCCTGCGGGCCCGCCTGATCCGCGTCTGCGAGGAGCTGATGGGCCCCGAGGACGCGGCCCGCAGTCGCGAGGCCGTGGCTCCGTTCAACCATCGATGAGCCCGTCGGGCGCCGGCCGCAGCCCCGCCATCTGCACAAATATCGAACGGCGCTCGACCGCGTCCCCGACGCGGTCGAGCTCGTAGCCGTCGATCCACACCCATCCGGCGTACGTCTGCCAGTCGTGCACACGAATAACCCGGAACCGGATCGGCGTGGCGAACTGCACGCTGGCCGATCGGTCCACCTCCAGCACATCCCCCGGCTGAGGCACCATCACAGGACTCCCACTCCACATCGGACTAGCCGTGTGACACTAGTCCCGTGATCAGTTGCTCCGTGTTGCCAAGAAGGCGGCGCGAAGTTGGCAACACTTCAGGGGAGGCATTGTGGAAACATTCGGGGATTTGGCCCGGCGACTCCGAGGCGACCGCTCACTGCGCGAGGCGGCCCGCGCCGCCCACGTGGACCCGGGCCACCTGTCCCGCATCGAGAGAGACCTCCGCCCGCCGACGGTCGCGATCGCCCGCGCCCTGGACGCCCTCTACGACACGCCGGGCCGGTTGGCCACACTGGCCGAGGCCGAGGCCGGCATGTCCATCGCCACCAAGCGCTTGAGGGCCCTCTTCGGCTTCCCCTCAGCCGACGCTCTCGAACCGGGCCCGCACACCCGCCGGGCGGCGTAACTTCGGACGGGAGGACCAGATGTCCACGACCGGCCGATCAACGCTCGGGCTACTGGGAGCGTTGCCTCAGATACTTCTGGCAGCTCTGCTCCTGCTTCAGGGCCAGGGGACGCAGTCGCAGCTCGGGCTGCTCGCGGCGGTCATCGTCCTGTCGGGGTCACTGGTGGGATGCGGCGTCGTCGCCCTCTGGAGCGGCGCCCGATCGGTGGCCGGCGCGCTGACCGGCGGAGCCTTGGCCGGCTTCGTGGTGGCGGTGGTAGCCGCATTCGCGGCGGCTTGAGCGGTCCCCCAGCTACGGGCGCAGCCGTCCGGCCGCGATCAACATTCCAGCCGCGGTCAGCGCGCAGAGACCGACCAGCACCGACAGGACGACGCGGTCACCCAGCCCCCAGACGGCGGCCAGCACGAGAATCACCGCGATGCTGGAGGTGAAGCTTCCCCCGGCAACCAGAGCGGCCTTGGCAGCAGCAGAGGGACGAGACGCGGTCACCACCCGATTATCGGGGCAGACCACCCTAGTCCGTGGGGAAAGAGCGACGGTTCTGTTTGGTCTGGCCACGCCGCTTCTTCTCGGCGATGCGCCGCTCGACGGAGCCCCGCGACGGCCGGGTCGCCTTGCGAGCCCGCGGAGGTGGCGCGACGGCCGATGCGACCAGGGTGGCCAGCCGCATGGCGGCGGCCTCGCGGTTGCGAAGCTGGGAACGGAACTCGGACGCCGTAATCGTCAGCACACCGTGGATCAGGCGGCTCGACAACTGGGCCAGAGCCCGCTCTTTCAGAAAGTCCGGCAGGGCCTGCGAACCGGCCAGATCCCAGGAGAGCTCGACCCGAGAGTCGGTCGTGTTCACACCCTGACCGCCGGGCCCGCTGGAGCGGGAGAAGCGCCACGCCAACTCAGCCGCCGGGATGGTCAGGCGATCGTTGACGCGTACATCCTCAAGCACGTCGCCCAGCATCGCATCCGGCGCCGGCTTCGGCCACTGAGTTCTTGATCTCCAATTCAGCTATCCATGTGCAGTATGCTGCAATCTGCAAGCCTTCAGCGTCGCAAAGTTACGAAAACACCGACGAACGCGTGCAACTTCGGGGAAATCCATGCTGTTGAGATTCGAGGTCGCCAACCACCGGTCGATCAAAGATCCGGTGGAGCTTTCGATGATCGCTGTCGACGAGGATCGGCCCGCTGCTCGCGGCTTCGATCGCCTTCCGGAGAAGGTCCTGACCCTCGCGAGCATCTACGGTGCCAACGCCTCGGGCAAATCGAATGTGCTGCAGGCGATCGCCTGGCTGTCGGCCGCCGTTGACTCCTCGCTTCGGCAGTGGGGCGAGTTCGTGCCTCGCGAGCCGTTCCGGTTCGGTGACGGCAAGAATCGGCCATCGACCTTCGAGGTCGAGATGATGACCAACGACATTCGCTACGTCTACCACGTCGAGGTCAATGACTCGGAGGTCCTGTTCGAAAGCCTCGCCAGCTACCCCGAGCGGCGGCGCCGGGTCCTCTTCGAACGCGAAGGCATGGACCTCCACCTCCGCCGGGGCCTGACTGCGGCGGCGGGCGCCCGAAACCTGCTGACCCCGACGACGCTGGCTCTTTCCGCCGCCATGCGATTCGAGGAGCCCGAGATCTCGCCCTTCGGACGGGACCTGTCCGGCATCTTCGACCTGAACCTGCACCGAGCGCCGTCCCGGCAGCCGGGCGCCGACTCCCGCCGGCGGCTGCCCAGCACCGCTTCGATCTTCGGTGACGACTTCGGGGCTGAACCGTCTGACGACCGAGCACTGGCGATCAGCATGCTCCGGCTGGCCGATCTCGGCATCGACGACGTCGAGGTTCTCGACATCGGGACCATGAGAGGTGATGGGGTCCGCAAGAGCCTCCAACTCGTACACCGTGCCGGCGATCACCGGTCCTCGTTCCACATCAGCGAGGAGTCGGACGGAACACGGGTCTGGTTCTCCCTGATCGGGCCGGTGCTCGCCGTCCTCCGGGCCGGCGGCGTGCTGCTCCTCGACGAGATCGACGCCAGCCTCCACCCTCTCCTGTCGGCATACCTGCTCACGCTCTTCCAGGACCCGGGGACGAACCCGCGGAACGCGCAGCTCATCTTCACGACGCACGACACCAGCCTGCTCAACCACCTGAATCGCGACGAGGTCTGGTTGACCGACAAAGCCGATGACGGCTCGACCAGCCTGACGGCTCTCGCGGAGTACGGCGGCGACAAAGTTCGGCGTTCGACGAACTTGGAGAGGGCCTACCTTCAGGGCCGATTCGGGGCGGTGCCTCAGGTGGACCAGTTCACCTTGCGGCATGCCTTGGGAATGCTCGGAGACGGCTGATGGGACGGAGGCACGACAGCCAACTGGACAAGGGCCTGGACGGCAGTCTCCACATGCCTCGCCGCCATGCGGCGGCGGCGAAAGCGGTCAAGCTCGAGGAACGGCACCGGCGTGACGGCACGGCGTTTCCGGATGACAATCCGTCGAGCGGGACGCATCTGCTGCTTGCTTCGGTCGAACCGGGCACTTCGGCATGCGCGGGGCGCGGCTGATAGTTGGATGACCTTTTGGGATGCGGACGTTGACCCAGGGGGCAGTATGGGTGGGTGACGTCCCCAAGCGCGCCGGTTGTCACGACCGGCTATCCGTGGCCTATCGAAACCACGCGACTCGCCAACGGCCTCCGGGTCGTGGTGAGCGAGGACCGGACAGCACCGGTCGTCTGCGTCAATCTCTGGTATGACGTCGGCTCGCGGCACGAGCCGGACGGGCAGACCGGCTTCGCGCATCTGTTCGAGCATCTGATGTTCGAGGGGTCGCAGCATGTGGCCAAGACCGAGCACATGCGTCTCGTGCAGGGCAACGGCGGCTCGCTGAACGCGACCACGAACCCGGACCGCACCAACTACTTCGAGACGATGCCGGCCGAGCATCTCGAGCTGGCCCTGTGGCTCGAGGCCGACCGGATGGGCGGCCTGGTGCCCGCGCTGACCCAGGAGACCCTGGACAACCAGCGTGAGGTGGTCAAGAACGAGCGCCGCCAGCGGTACGAGAACGTGCCCTACGGCGACGCCTGGCTGCGGCTGCTGGAGCTGCTCTACCCGGTGGGCCACCCCTACCATCACCCCACGATCGGGTCGATGGAAGACCTGAACGCGGCCGGCCTGGAGACGTTCAAGGCCTTCCACCAGCAGTACTACGCCCCGAACAACGCGGTGCTGACCGTGGCCGGGGACGCGTCGCCGCAGGAGGTGTTCGCGCTCGCCGAGAAGTACTTCGGGCTGCTGGAGCCGGTGCCGAACATTCCGCCCGCGCCCAGGGGACATGTCGGCGAGATCGGGCCTAAACGAGAAGAGGTCACGGCCGCGGTTCCGGCGCCGAGGATCTACATCTCCCACCGGACCCATCCGTTCGGGACCAAGGGGTACGACGCCGTCACCGTTCTCGCCGCGGTTCTCGGCAACGGGCGGGGCAGCCGCCTCTACCAGCGCCTGGCCGACGGCAAGCGGATCGCCCAGCCCGACTACATCGGCTCGTACGGCGTCGACCTGGCGCACGCGCCGGCCCCGCTGATCATCACGGCCACCGCCAAGGACGGCGTGGCGGTCGAGGAGCTCGAGGCCGGCCTCGGCGAGGTCGTCGCGAGCCTGGTGACCGAGCCGGTGACCGCGGACGAGCTGGCCCGGGCCAAGGCGCTGCTCACCACCGCCTGGTGGCGGCAGGTGTCCACGGTGGGCGGCCGGGCCGACACCCTGAGCCGGTACACGACGCAGTTCGGCGAGCCCGAGGCCGCCGCCTACCGCCTGCCGCAGTGGCTCGCGGTCACGGCCGACGACGTCACCGAGGCCGCCGAGTTCGCTTTGAAGCCCGAGTCGAGGGTCACCCTCACGTACGTCCCCGAGGAGAAGGCATGACCCTCATCGCTACTCGCCCCGAACCGGGTCAGGCCCGGCCTTACACGTTCCCGGACCTCCAGCGGGTCACCGTCGCCGGCGGCACGGTGATCGGCGCGCATCTGCCGGGTCAGCTGCTCGCGACCGCGATGCTCATGCTCGACGCCGGCGCGGCCCGGGAGACGGGCGGCCGCGAGGGCACCGCCACCGTGCTCGCCAAATCGCTGGAGGAGGGCACTCAGCGGCGCGACTCCGCGGCGTACGCCATCGCTCTGGAGAGTCTCGGCGCCGAGCTGGCGCCCTCGGTCGACTGGGACACTTTCCGGGTCGGCGTCTCGGCCCCGGTTCCCCAGCTCCTCGACGCCGTGCGGCTCGCGGCCGAGGCGACCCGCACGCCGAAGCTCGACCCGGCCGACGTGGCGCGGGTGCGCGACGACGAGGTGACCGCCCTGCGGATGGACTGGGCCCAGCCCGGGCCCCGGGCCGACGCCGCGCTGCGGGCCGACCTGTTCGGCGCGGCCGAGCGCTTCGGCCGGCCCATGCACGGCGATCCCACCTCGGTGGCCGCCGTGACCGTCGACGACGTGCTCGCCTTCCACCAGAGCTGGATGCGCCGCCCGGGTGTGCTGCTGGTCGCCGGTGATCTCGACACGCTCGACCTGGCCGCACTGGGCGAGGCCGCGTTCTCCGGCACCGAGGGCGACCCGCTGCCGGTCGAGGGCCCGCTGGACTTCTCGGTCCGCGACCACCGGCGGATCCTCCTGGTCGACCGGCCGGGGTCGGTGCAGTCGACCCTGCGGATCGGTCATCGTTCACCCGAACGGGCGACACCCGATTATGTACAGATGACGCTGGCCGCCACGATCCTCGGCGGCGCCTTCACGTCGCGGCTCAACCACCTCATCCGCGAGGTGAAGGGCTACACGTACGGCATCCGGGGCTCGTACGCGATGTCGCGCCGGTTCGGCCGCTTCGAGGTGGCCGCGGGCGTGCAGACGGCGGTGACCGTGCCGGCCATCGTCGACACGCTCGGCGAGATCGACCGCACCCAGCGGGACGGGGTCACCGAGGACGAGCTGGCGGTGGCCCGGTCGTGGCGGGCCGGGCAGCTCAGCGTGGAGATGCAGACGCCGGGCTCGATCGTAGGGGCGCTGAGCACGCTGGTCCTCTACGGCCTGCCCGACGACTACTACCCGCAGCTGCGCCGTAACTATCTGGAGACGCCGCTGGCCGAGGTCTCGGCCGCCGCCGGCCGTCATCTGCACCCCGAAGGGCTCACGCTCGTGGTCGAGGGTGACGCCGCGATCATCCGGGACGAGCTGGTCGCGGCCGCTATCGGGGAGATCGTCGACGCCGAGATCTGAGGACGGCGAGATAACTTAGCCGCCATGACGATCACCACGACGCCGGCCGAGGTCCGGCCGGGCCGCCGGGTGAGGCGCACCGCGCTTCTCACCCTGCTGACCCTGCCGGGCCTGGCCTGGGCGGTCTTCCGGGCGCTCGGCTGGGAGCCCGGCTATGCCGTGATGGTGATGGCTTTCACGCCGTACGTCGCCGCGTGGACCCTGGTACCGCTGATCGCGGCCCTGATCGCCCGCAAGTGGCTGATCGCCGCCGTGGCCGCCCTCGCGGTGATCATGCTGGGTGGAGCGGTCCTGCCCCGGGCGCTGGGCGGCGCGACGGAACAGCAGGGCGTCCCGCTCACGGTCATGACGATCAACATGTTCTTCGGGCGGGCCGATCCGGCGTCGGTGGTGCGGCTGGTCCGCGAGCACGACGTCGCGGTGCTGGCCGTGCAGGAGTTCACCCCGCACGCGGCCGACGGGCTGGCCGCGGCCGGGCTCGGCGATCTGCTGCCCTACAAGGCGCTGGCCGACGAGGCCGGCACGACCGGCTCGGGCCTCTACTCGAGATATCCGATGACCGGTCAGGGATCGCAAAGGTTCCACGGCGACAACCTCCAACCGGGCAACATGCAGGCGTACGCCACGATCCAGCCGCCGGGCGCGACGGCGGTCACCATCGAGTCGGCGCACCCCCTGGCGCCGTACTCGAAAGAGGCCCTTCCGTCCTGGAGGGCGGACCTCGAGGAGGAACCGCGGCCGTCGGGGAACGGGACGCCGCGGATCCTGCTCGGCGACTTCAACTCGACGCTCGACCACGCACCGCTGCGCGAGCTGATCTCGGACGGCTACCGGGACGCCGCCGACACCGTAGGCAAGGGGCTGATCGCGACGTGGGGTCCGTACGACGGCAAGCCGATCCCGCCGGTGACCCTGGACCACGTGCTGGCCGACGAGCGGATCGGGGTGCGGGACGTCCAGGTGCACAAGGTGACCGGCAGCGACCACCGCTCCGTGATCGCGTCCGTGACCTTGCCGGTGGCGGGCGGAGCATGACGGTCATCGCGCTGCTGGTCCTGCCCGGCCTGATCTGGGCGATCGTCCGGCTCGGCGGAGGGGAGCGCGGCCCGCTGGTGCAGTTGTTCGCCTTCACCCCGTACGTCGCCGCCTGGGCCTGGCTCCCGGCCATCCTGGCCCTGGCCACCAAGCGCTGGACGATCGGCGCGGTGGCCGTGCTGGCCGCGGCCGGGCTGGCCGCCGCCGTCCTGCCGCGCGCCTTCCCGGCCCGCGACCGAGGACCGCAGCAGGGCGTGAAGCTCACGGTGATGACCAGCAACATGCTGTTCGGCGGGGCCGACCCGGCCACGATCGTCAAGCTGGTCAGCGACCGCGACGTCGACGTGCTGGCCGTGCAGGAGTTCACCCCCGAGGGCCGGCAGGCGCTGGCCGGGGCCGGGCTGGGCGCGCTGCTGCCGTACTCCTCGCTCGCCGACGAGCCCCAGGCCGACGGCTCGGGCGTCTACTCCCGCTTTCCGATCACCGATGCCGGGGCCCGGCGGAACGGCGGCGGCTTCATGCAGGCGTACGCCACGGTGCACACCCCGGGCGCGAGCGCGGTGACCGTGGAGTCGGCGCATCCGATCGCCCCGTACGCCCAGTCGATCCTCGGGCAGTGGCGGGCCGACCTGCGGGCCGAGCCGCGCGCGGACGCGGGCGGCATCCCCCGGATCCTGCTCGGCGACTTCAACTCGACGCTCGACCACACGCCGATGCGGCAACTGGTCGCGCGCGGCTATCGCGACGCGGCCGACGCCACCGGCAAGGGCCTGGCCGGGACCTGGGGGCCGTACGACGGCAAGCCGATCCCGCCGGTCACGATCGACCATGTGCTCGTGGACGAACGTCTCGGCGTACGGGAAACAAGCGTGCACGCCATCCCGCACAGTGACCACCGCGCGATCGTGGCCGAGCTGATGCTCCCGGCGGCCGGGCGATGACCACCACGACCAGGCTGACCACCGAGGGCGACGCGGCCGAGATCGCGGCGCTGCTGCGGGCCAACCGTGACTTCCTCACGCCGTGGGAGCCGGTGCGCCCGGCCGGGTTCTTCACCGACGAGGGCCAGCGGCGCCTGATTCAGGAGACGCTTCGGCAGTACGACGGCGGCGTCACCCTGCCGCACGTGATCCTCGACGACGACCGGATCGTCGGCCGCGCCATGCTGACCGGCATCGCCCGCGGCCCGTTCCAGTCGTGCCACCTCGGATATTGGGTGGCCCAGGAGGCCAACGGGCGCGGCATCGCCTCGGCCGCGGTCGGCCGGGTGGCCGGCCTGGCGTTCGGGGAACTCGGCCTGCATCGCGTCGAGGCGGGGACGCTGGTGCACAACGCCGCATCCCAGAAGGTGCTGGAACGCAACGGCTTCCGGCGGTACGGGCTGGCGCCCCGCTATCTGAAGATCGCCGGAGAGTGGCAGGACCACGTCCTATTCCAGTTGCTGGCCGACGATCGCCACGCCTAGCATCGGCGACATGAACTTCGGTCAGCAGCTGACGACGCCGGGACGACCCGGCGCGCGCTGACCTCTGCATCGGCCCCGGGCGAGACGCCCGGGGCTTTTCTGTGGGCGCTGTCTCGCCGGGCCTCGACCCGAAGGAGACCCTCATGATCGTCGACCACCGCCGGCTCGGCCGCGAGCTGGACCTGTTCGACTCCGACCCGCTGATCGGCGCCGGCCTGCCGTTCTGGCTGCCCGGCGGCGCGGCCGCCCGCCACGCGGTCGAGTCGTACCTCTACGAGCTGGAGCGCCGGGCCGGCTATCAGCACGTGCACTCCCCCGCCCTCGGCAAACGCCAGATGTACGAGTTGTCGGGGCACTGGCGCAACTACGCCGAGGACATGTACCCGGCGATGCGGATCGGCGGCGACGAGCTGGTGCTGCGGCCCAGCCAGTGCCCGCACCACGCGCTGATCTTCAAGTCGCGGCAGCGGTCCTACCGCGACCTGCCGCTGCGCATAGCCGAGCTGGGCCCGATGTACCGGGCCGAGCGCTCGGGCGTGATCGGCGGCCTGGGCCGGGTGCGGTCGATCCAGCTGAACGACTCGCACATCTTCTGCGCGGCCGATCAGGTCAGCGCCGAGGTGGCCGGGGTGCTGCGGTTGATGCGGCAGGCCCACGCCGCGCTCGGCTTCGAGCCCTCCTCCTATCGCCTTTCCCTGCGGGGTTCCGGCGGCAAATACGCCGGTGACGATGAGATGTGGTCGCGGGCTGAGGCGTTGCTGCGTCAGGGTCTGGACGGCGTCGACTTCGTGGAGGCGCCCGGCGAGGCCGCCTTCTACGGCCCGAAGATCGACGTGCAGATCGTCGACCCGGCCGGCCGGGAGTCGAGCCTGGCCACCATTCAGGTCGACTTCCACCAGCCCGCGGCTTTCGGGCTGGAGTACGCGGACGCCGAGGGCGGCCGGTCCCGGCCGGTGATGGTGCACCGCAGCCTGGTCGGCTCGATGGAACGGCTCTTCGGGCACCTGATCGAGGTGCACGACGGCGCCTTCCCGGTCTGGTACGCGCCGGTGCAGCTGGCCGTCCTGCCGGTCGCCGACGACCTCTTCCCGGCGGCCGGTGCCGCGAAAGCGGCGGCGATCGAGGCCGGGCTGCGGGCCGAGGTGCACCACGAGGGCTCGATCGGCGCGCGCATCCGGTCCGCGGCCGAGCGCAAGATCCCGTACGTCGGGGTGATCGGCCGCCGCGAGGCGCCGGACGGCCTGGTCGCCCTGCGGCATCGCGACGGCGGTCAGCTCGCCCCGATGCCGCTCGCCTCGGCCATCGAGATGATCAGCGACGCCGCGCGTCCACCTCTATCTCGATGAGCATGCGCGGGTCCGCCAGGCCGCACACCTGCATGGTGGCGGCCGGGCGGACATCGCCGAAGTACTTGCGCAGCACCGGCCAGCACGGCTCGAAGTCCTCGCGGTTCGGCAGCAGATAGCGGACCCGGACGACGTCGGTGAAGTAGCAGCCGGCCTCGGCCAGCGCGGCGCCGATGTTGCGCAGGCACTGCTCGGCCTGCTCGACGACGTCGTCCGCGATCGTCATCGTCGAGTAGTCGAAGCCGGTGGTGCCGGAGACGTACACCCGGTCGCCGTCGACGACCGCGCGGGCATATCCGATCTGCTCCTCGAAGGCGGACCCGGAGAAGATCCTCACTGCGCCAGGCCGTACGTCAATGAATCGACCAGAGCCACCCAGGACGCCTCGATGATGTTCTCGTGCACGCCGACCGTGGTCCATTCGCGCTCGCCGTCGCCGGTCTCGAGCAGCACCCGGGTCACCGCGTTCGTGCCGTGGGTGCCCTCCAGGATCCGTACCTTGAAGTCGCTCAGCTCGAAGGTCTTCAGCTGCGGGTAATGGGCGGTCAGGGCGGCGCGGAGGGCCTCGTCCAGGGCGTTGACCGGGCCGTTGCCCTCGGCCGTGGCGATCACCCGCTCGCCGTTCACCCGGACCTTGACGGTGGCCTCGGAGACCACGGCGCCGTCCTCGCGGTGTTCGACCTGCACGCGGTACGTCTCCAGGCCGAACGGGCGGGCGAAGCCCTCACCCGGCAGCTCGCCCCGGACCAGCAGCTCGAACGAGGCGTCGGCGGCCTCGAACGACCAGCCACCCGCCTCCAGCTCCTTCACCCTGCGGGTGACCTCCGAGAGGGTGTCCGGGTGGCCGGCCAGGTCGATGCCGAGCTCGCGGCTCTTGAGCTCGATGCTGGCCCGGCCGGCCATCTCCGTCACCAGGATCCGCATGTCGTTGCCCACAACCGCCGGGTCGACGTGGTTGTAGAGCAGCGGATCCACCTTGATCGCGCTCGCGTGCAGCCCCGCCTTGTGGGCGAAGGCGGCGGCCCCGACATAGGCCTGGTGGGTGTCGGGGGCGATGTTGGCGATCTCGGCGAGCGCGGTGGAGACCCGCGTCGCCTTCTCCAGGCAGCCCTCCGGTAGGACCGGCAGCCCGAGCTTGAGTTGCAGGTTGCTGACCGTGGCGAACAGGTCGGCGTTGCCGGGCCGTTCGCCGTAGCCGTTGGCCGTGCACTGGAAGTGCTTGACGCCCGCCTCGACCGCGGCGACCGTGTTGGCGACCGCGCACGAGGTGTCGTTCTGGCAGTGGATGCCGAGCCGGTCGGCCGGGACGCCGGTGCGCTCGACGACCTCGTTGACCGCCTTGGTGATCATCGACGGGAGCATGCCGCCGTTGGTGTCGCACATCACGACCCGCTCGGCCCCGGCGTCGATAGCCCTCTTCACCACGCTGGCGGTGTAGTCGGGGTCGTAGCGGAAGCCGTCGAAGAAGTGCTCACAGTCGACGAAAGCCCGGCGGCCGCTGGCCACCAGGTGCCGCACGGTGTCCTCGACCATCGCGAGGTTCTCGTCGCCGGTCGTGCGCAGGGCCCGCTCGACGTGGCGGATGTCGCTCTTGGCGACGACGCAGACGACCGGGGTCTCGGCGTCGAGAAGGGCCTGCACCTGGGGGTCGTTCTTGGCTGTCGTGCCGGCCTTACGGGTCGCGCCGAAGGCGACCAGGACGGCGTTCTTCAGGTCGAGCTCGGTCCTGGCCCGCTGGAAGAACTCGGTGTCCTTGGGCATCGCGCCGGGCCAGCCGCCCTCGATGAAGCCCACGCCGAACTCGTCGAGCAGCTTCGCGACCGCCAGCTTGTCGGCGACCGAGTAGCTGATCCCCTCCCGCTGCCCGCCGTCGCGCAGCGTGGTGTCGAAGACCTGGTACTCCATGGCGCGTTCCCTTCCGAGGATTTTGTGGCCCCAACAAAAAGACCCCCCGCGGATGCGGGAGGTCGGCGCGTCGGCGAGAGGTCAGCCGGCGCGCTAGGTGCCAATAATCAGCACGAGGTGGGTCACGTAGCGAAGTTTGCCATGGGCGGCCCTTGCTGGGACAAGAAATCCACCAGCTGGGACGATGTCCCCCGTGGGAGGGATCGACAGCGAGGGCTAGGTTGGGTCTGTGGCTGTGGCTGTGGAACAGTACCCCCGGAATCTTGGTTTCTCCGCTACCTACAACTTCAGGGACGTCGGCGGCTATCAGGGCCTCGACGGCCGGACGGTGCGCTGGCGGCGCCTGTTCCGGTCGGACGCCCTCCATCGGCTGGGCGAGGCGGACGCCTCGGCCTTCGAGGCCCTCGGCGTGCGTACGGTCATCGACCTCCGCCGTCCGCACGAGATCGAGAAGTTCGGCCGGATCTCCGCCTCCCATGGGCTGGATTACCACAACGTGGTGCTCAACCACATCGACTGGGAAGAGGTCGACCACCCGGACGACGTGGTCCATGAGCGGTGGCTGGCCGACCGCTACCTGAACTTCGCCGAGGACGGCCGTGACGGCCTGCTCGAGTCGTTGCGGTTGATTGCCGACCCGGGCAAGTCACCGGCGATCGTGCACTGCATGGCGGGCAAGGACCGTACGGGCACGGTCTGCGCCCTGACGTTGTCGCTGCTGGGCGTGTCCGACGAGGACGTCACGGCCGATTACGCGCTGACGACGAGCGCGATGGCGCCGCTGACCGCGTACCTGCTGGAGACCAGCCCGTCGGCCGTCCAGGGCAACGAGCACATGTTCGACTCGCCGCCCGAAGCGATGCAGTTGTTCCTCGACGACCTGCGCCGCCTGCACGGCTCGGTCGAGGGTTTCGTCCGCGACATCGGCCTCACCACCGAGGAGATCGGCGCCCTCCGGGCGCACATGCTCTCCTAAGCCGATCCTCTGATCAGCAATCGGGGCTCCACCACGGAGAGGGTGGGCGGCTCGCCGGCCAGGAGGCGCTCGGCCTCGGCCACGGCGAGCTCGCCCATCCGGCGCTTGTCGAGGCCGATGGTCGTCAACGGCGGGTCGAGGAGCTCGCCGATGCCGAGGCCGTCGAAGCCGACCACGGCGATGTCGCCGGGGATGTCCAGGCCGAGGCGGCGGGCGGCGCGGTAGGCGCCCAGTGCCACCAGGTCGTTGAAGGCCACGACGGCGGTGAGGCCGTCGTCCGCGGCGTGCAGCCGCTCGAAGCCCGAACCGCCGCCGGCCAGCGACTGCTCGACCCCGACGATCTTTTTTTCAGGCTTGTCGACGCCCTGCTCGGTCGCCTCGGCGAGGAAGGCGGCCCGCCGTCCCGGGTCGGCCGCCGACGGGCAGTCGATCATTCCGATGCGCTGGTGTCCGCGCTCGACCAGATGCCGCACGGCGGCCCGGACCCCCGCCTCGACGTCGATGTCGACGGCGCCGAAGCCCTGCCCGTCGTTGCGGCGGCTCATCACGACGAGCGGCACCCCGGCGACGGCCGCGGTGATCACGTCGTCGGGCTGGAACAGATAGGCGATCAGGGCGTCGGCCTGCCCCGACAGTGACCGCAGCAGGTCCGCTTCCCGCTTCGGATCGTCCTGGCTGCTGCTGACGACGACCTGCCAGCCGCGCCGCTCGGCCGCTTCGATGACACCGGCGATCAGCTCGGGAAAGAACGGGTTCACGACGTCGTAGACGATCAGCCCGACCGTGGTCGTGTCCGGCTTGACGAGCCCCCGCGCGAACCGCGACGGCCGGTAGTTCAGCTCCCGGGCCGCCTCGAGCACACGCCGGCGCGTCTCGGGATCGATCTCGCCCTTGTCGTTGATCGCCCGCGACACGGTCTGGTGCGAGACGCCGGCCAGCCGAGCCACGTCCCGAAGTGTCGCGCGCTTGTTTTCCACGATCAGCAAATCGTAGACCGAACCCGCTTGACGCCGCCCGAACCTCAGGCGCAGGATGCCGTTAACGGTCACGTGACCGTTAACGGCATCGACAGGAGACGATCATGGACGGGTTGGCATGGGTGCTGAGCGTCGAGGTGACCCGGCGGGAGGCCCGCTCGGCCCTCCCCGGCGCCGAGGTGATTCCACCGCGACGGCGGTGGTGGCGCCGCTTCCGTCAGGGCAGGTCGTTGAAGGCGGATACGACCTCGCGGTAGAAGGCGGGGTATTTGCTGACGTCGCCGTCCTTCGACTCGAAGGTCGCGCTCATCAGCCTGTCCTCGAGGCTCCAGGTGATGGCGTACGTGGTCCGGCCGTCGAAGTCCACGCGGAAGCAGCGGATCAGGCCGGTCAGGCCGAGCGCGGTGATCGGACCTTTCGTCCCGATCTCGTCCGGCGGTTTCGAGCAGTTGCCGGCCTTCAAGTCGTCGAACACGCCCGGTGGCAGCATCGCGGTCTTCGACTTCCAGAGGGAGTAGTCCCCGCCGCCACAGTGAGCGGTGATGGTCGTGCCTTCCTCGAGGTAGTTCGCCGGCCAGCACTTGGCGGCGACGGAGCGCGGCGCCATCTTCCGCAGCGCCGCGAGATCGCGGGGACCACTCGTCGAGAACGTGGCGTGGCGGCGCGGCGCCGACGGGCTCGGCCCCGACGGGGAAGAACTCACGGAGGGAAGGGCCTTGCCGGCCGGGCTTCGGTTGCCGGCCCACACGACCGTAATCGTGGCGGCGATGATCAGAACAGCGCCGAGCGCCGCGATCAGGACACGCGTCCGCCGGGGCACTCCGACGACAGGAGTCCACTCCGCCGGCGAAGGCTCAGCAGCTGAGGGCTCCGCGGCCGAAGGCGACGCGGGGGCGGGCGACGCGGCGGCGGGCTTCACGGGTGACGGCGACAGGGTCAGGGGCTCGGAGGCTTCGGTGGTGAGGGCGAGAGCGGCTGCCGCTTCCGAGCTGACCGCTCGGCTGTCGTCGTCGGCGAGCTGTTCCAAGGCCGCGCGGGCCGCTGCCGCCCTTGCCGGGTCGTTGTCGGTGGCGATCGGGGTCAGCTCGCGGATCGCGGCCAGCCTCACCGCGGGGATCGGATGCCGGACGAGGTCGAGCAGTTCCGGCGCGAGCGCGACCGGACGGGCCCGCCGATGGGGGTTCCGGGCCATGTAGAGATCGCCGCGGAGGCCGAACTCCCATTTGCTCGGGGTCTGCTTCGGTGAGCGCTCGCGGACCCGGTCGAAGACGTAGTCGTACAGCTCTCCGAGCGCGACCTGCCCGTCCTGATCCCGGTCGGCGTCGCCGGTGCGGATGCCCTCGACCAGGGCGCCGGTGAAGACCGACGGCTGGACGCGGCCGGCGCTCAGCTCGGCGCCCTCGAACGCGTACTCCATCGCGGTGGAAGCCGTGATCACCACGCGCCCCCGGCCGCCGCCCAGCTCCTTCTGGCGGAACTGGTCGCCGACGTCGACCGCGCCGCCGGCCCGGGCGACCACGCCCCTTTCGAACGCGCCGCCGTAGCAGCAGTCGAGCAGCAGGACGACCCGCTGGGCACGGCTACGCTGCATGATCCGGCTGATCCAGGCGGCGTCGACCGCGGTGGAGCCGAGCAGTTCGGGCTCGGTGTCGGTGGCGGCCAGGTACAGCTCGCCCGCATCGTCTTTCAGCCCGTGGCACGAGAAATGCAACAGCACCAGGTCGGTCGGGTGCCGGTCGGCCAGGATCCGCTCCACGCGTCGCGCCGTCGTCCACGACGTGGCGTTGTGCAGGACATCCACCTCGAAGCTGCCCAGCGCCGGGTCACCCAGCACATCGGCCAGCGCCGCCGCGTCAGCCGACGGGGCGGCGAGGTGCTGCAGCTCCGGGTGGTCGTATCGGTCGACCGCGACCACCAGGGCGAGACGCCTGTCGGCCATGGCCAGAGCATGACGCCTGCACAGGCGACCGTATCCGGCACGTCCGAGATCCGACCGCCCAGGCCGGAAGAAGTCGGGCCTGGGCGGAGGGAAGGGTCAGAGGACCCGGTGGACCCAGCCGAAGGGGTCCTCGGCGCGGCCGCGCTGGATGTCGACCAGCTGCTTGCGCAGGGAGGTGGTGACCTCGCCCGTGCCGCCGTCGCCGATGGTGAACTCGGCGTCGGCGCTCTTGACCACTCCGATCGGGGTGATCACGGCGGCGGTGCCGCAGGCGAACGCCTCGCGGATCTGGCCGGAGGCGGCCCCGGAGCGCCACTCCTCGAGGCTGACCGGGCGCTCGACGACCTTGTGGCCGGCCCGCTCGGCCAGCTTGATGACCGAGTCGCGGGTGATGCCGGGCAGGATCGTGCCGGTCAGCGGCGGCGTGACCAGGGTGCCGTCGTCCAGGACGAAGAAGACGTTCATGCCGCCCAGCTCGTCGATGTACTTACGCTCGATCGCGTCGAGGTAGACCACCTGGTCGCAGCCGTGCTCGATGGCCTCGGCCTGCGCCGACAGGCCGGCCGCGTAGTTGCCGCCGCACTTGGCCGCGCCCGTGCCGCCGGGGGCGGCGCGGGTGTAGTCGGGGGTCACCCAGAGCGACACCGGCTTGACGCCGCCCGCGAAGTACGGGCCGGCGGGCGACGCGATGACCAGGTAGAGGTATTCCATCGCGGGGCGCACGCCCAGGAAGACCTCGCTCGCATAGGCGAAGGGCCGCAGGTAGAGGCTTCCCTCGTCGCTCTGCGGGATCCACGAACGGTCGATCTTGATGATCTCGTGCAGCGACTCGAGGAACGTCTCGACCGGCAGCTGCGGCATCGCCATGCGCTTGGCCGACTCGGCGAACCGGGCCGCGTTGGCGTCCGGGCGGAACATCGCGACCCCGCCGTCGGGCAGCGTGTACGCCTTCAGACCCTCGAAGATCTCCTGGGCGTAGTGCAGCACGGCCGACGCCGGATCCATCGGGATCGGGGCCCGGGCCTCGACGCGCGGCTCGTACCAGCCCTTGCCGTCCGCGTAACGGACCGTGACCATGTGGTCGGTGAAGATGCGGCCGAAGCCGGGGTTGGCGAGGAGCGCGGCGCGCTCGGCGTCGCCCACGGGTGCCGGGTTCGGACGGATCTCGAAATCGAGGTTGTCACCACCACTCATGACAGGTGGACCTGCTTTCTCTACAAAGATTTAGGCATGCGGAAGCACCCGTAGTGCTTCAAGAATCTACCCCGAACGGTCGTTAAAAGAGAGACCGCGGGTGAGAGGTCGCCTGCCTGCCCTGAGGAAAGCTCAGAGCGCGGCGGCGACGCGGTCGCCGACTTCGGCGGTACGCAGCGGCGCGCCCGCGGTGCGGGACGCGACCTCGGCCGCGACCGCCTCGGATACTCGCCGGGCCTCGTCGTGGTGGCCCAGGTGCTCGAGGAGCAGCGAGGCGGAGAGGATGGCGGCCGCCGGGTCGGCGATGCCCTGACCGGCGATGTCCGGCGCCGAGCCGTGCACCGGCTCGAAGGTCGACGGATAGGTGCGCTCCGGGTTGACGGAGCCGCTGGCCGCCATGCCGATGCCGCCGGTAACGGCAGCGGCGATGTCGGTGAGGATGTCACCGAAGAGGTTGTCGGTCACGACCACATCGAACCGCTGCGGGTTGCTGACCATGAACATGCTGGCCGCGTCGATGTGCTGATATTCGGTCGTGACCTCGGGGAACTCGGCCGCGACGGCGTTGAAGGTGCGCGCCCACAGGCTGCCCGCCTTGGTCAGCACGTTCGTCTTGTGGACGAGCGTGAGGTGGCGGCGGTCGCGGCGCTGGGCACGCGCGAAGGCGTCGCGGACGACCCGCTCGACGCCGTGCCGGGTGTTCAGGCTCTCCTCGGTGGCGATCTCGGCCGGGGTGTCCTGGTGGAGCACGCCGCCGGCGCCGACGTAGAGACCCTCGGTGCCCTCGCGGACCACGACCATGTCGATCTCGCCGGGCTTCACGCCCGCGAGCGGGCTGGTGGTGCCGGGCCAGAGCTTCGACGGGCGCAGGTTCACGTACTGGTCGAAGTCGAAGCGGAGCTTGAGCAGCAGGCCGCGCTCGAGGACGCCCGGCGGGACGCTGGGGTCGCCGATGGCGCCGAGCAGGATGGCGTCGTGGCCGGCCAGCTCGTCCTCGACGGACTGCGGAAGGACCTCGCCCGTACGGTTGTAGAAGCGGGCGCCGAGGTCGTAGTCCTCGAACTGGGTGCCGGGAAGCACGGTCTCGATGACCTTGCGAGCCTGCGCGGTCACCTCGGTACCGATGCCGTCGCCGGCCACTACCGCGATCCGCGCCACGCTCACGTCATGCTCCTCAAGTCGTTGGTTCCCCCGAGAGGCTAACGCGCCGTTCCCGATCTTCGGTACAGCGGTCCCACTTAATGGACGTTAAAGCCCTCGCAAACACCAACAGCCCCTTGATCGCGGCAAACGATCAAGGGGCTGTTGCGACGAGTACGCGTGGCTCGGTCCCGCCGAAATACACCTAACCGCACGCACGGCAGTGGGCACGTCACCCGAAGACGGGCCCACCGTCGTATCGCACGGCAGGGACAACGCTAGCGATGCGGACTAATGACGCGCAAGACGCATCCCCCGCGTGTCGGGAACGTAGTTCGCAAGCGGCGGATGGCAGCATGCGCCGGGTGAGTTTCGACCTCGTGGTGTGGGCGATGGACCAGACGGACCTGCCGGACGCCGTGCGGGCCGCCAACGCGCGCTGTGCGCGCGGCGAGCACCCGCAACGCCCGGCCGACCCGCGTGTCGTCGCCTTCTATGACGCCCTGACCAGTGACTATCCCGACCGGGGCCCGCGCGCGTCGGCGCCCGGCTCCCCCTGGGCGCACGCGCCGCTGCATGCTGCCGCCGACCACATCCAGATGAGGCTGGACGAGAACTGCCCGGACGTCGTGCTCGAGACGATCGAGCGGCTGGCCGCCGAGCTCAACCTCGACCTGCTCGACCTGCAGGACGGCACGGTCTATCCGCCTCCGCTCAGGACCCGTTGATCCGCAGGTCGACCACGTGGCCGCGGGCCGATCCGATGGCCGCGGCCACCGTGGAGAGCAGCTCGGCGTCGACCGACGAGTCCACGGTCAGCGTCATCAGGGCCTCGCCGCCGGCCGTGCGGCGGGCCACCTGCATGGCCGCGATGTTCACGTCGGCCTCGCCCAGGATCGTGCCGATCGCGCCGACCACGCCCGGCCGGTCGCTGTAGCGGAAGAACAGCAGCACGCCGTCGGCGGTCAGGTCGAGGTCGAAGTCGTCGACCCCGGTCAGCTTGGCGATCTCCCGGACCCCGGTCACGGTCAGCGTGCCGGCCACGCTGACCCGCCGGCCGTCCGGCAGGGCGCCGCGCACGGTCACCAGGTTCTGGTGCTCGCACGGCTCCTCGCTGACGACCAGCTCGACCTCGACGCCGCGGTCGGCGGCGAGCTGGGGAGCGTTCACGTATGTCACCCGCTCGTCCACGACCGCCGTGAACAGCCCCTTGGTGGCGGCGAGGCGGAGCACCGCCACGTCATGGGAGACGATCTCACCCCGTACCTCCACGGAAACGCTCGCCGCCACCCCACCCGCCACCGCGGTGAAGACCTTGCCGAGTTTCTCGGCGAGGGACAGCAGCGGCCGTACGTCCTCGTCGACCACCCCACCGGCCTGCACGTTCACCGCGTCCGGCACGAACTCGCCGTCCAGGGCCAGCTTGACGCTGCGGGCCACCGAGAGCCCGGCCTTGTCCTGGGCCTCGGCGGTCGAGGCGCCCAGGTGCGGGGTGACCACGACGTTCTCGAAGCCGAACAACGGCGACGAGGTGAGCGGCTCGGTGACGAAGACGTCGAGGCCGGCGCCGGCCACCCGCCCGTCGCGCAACGCCGCCGCGAGGGCCGCCTCGTCGATCAGACCTCCGCGGGCCGCGTTCACGATCCGTACGCCAAATTTGACCTTTGCCAGCTCTTTCTCGCCGATCAGGTTCAGGGTCTCGGGGGTGCGCGGCAGATGCACCGAGATGAAGTCGCTCTCCCGCAGCAGCTCGTCCAACCCCACGAGGCGAACGCCGAGCTGCGCGGCCCGGGCCGGTTGGATGTACGGGTCGTACGCGATCAGCCGGGTCCCGAAGGCGGCCATGCGCTGGGCGAAGAGGACGCCGATGCGCCCCAGCCCGACCACCCCGACGGTCTTGCCCTGCACTTCGACGCCGGTGAACCGCGACCGCTCCCAGCGGCCCGCCTTGAGCGCCGTCGAGGCGGTGACCGTATGCCGGGCGACCGTGAGCAGCAGCGCGATGGCCTGCTCGGCGGCCGAGACGATGTTGCTGGTGGGCGCGTTGACCACCAGCACGCCACGGGCGGTGGCGGCGGCCACGTCGACGTTGTCGAGCCCGACGCCGGCCCGCGCGACCACGCGCAGCCGCCGGCCGGCCGCCAGCACCGCGGCGTCGACCGTGGTGGCGCTCCGGACGATCAGGGCGTCGGCCTCGCCGACCGCGGCCAGCAGGGCGTCACGGTCGGCGCCGTCGACCGCCCGCACGTCGTAGTCGTGGGCGAGAACGCTGACGGCGGACGGCGCCAGCTCCTCGGCGATCAGGACGACGGCTGCCATGCGGCGCTCCATCCATTGCGGACATTGATGTCCGCGATGGTAAGCGCTAGGCCACCCTCCGTGGTATCGACGCGCGGTCGATCGGTGGCGACGAGGGCCGCCCGGTGAGGGCCAGGCCGTCCGGCTGGCGGAAGCTGAGCGCCTCGGCGTCCAGCGCGTCGTAGAGAAGGTCCAGGTCGAGCGTGCCCACCGGCGGGTAGACCCGCTCCCGGGGCGGCTCCTGGCCGGTCGTGAGGGCGCCCTGCTCGACCATGAAATCGAGGATCGCCTGACGGACCGACGGGAGCGTCACCGGCGAGTGGTAGAGCACGTTGAGAGCCTGCATCCGCATGCCCCGCACATGCTCCTCGCCCTTGTTGTCGTGGAAGTGCGGATTGCGGGTCTCGATCTGCAGGACCGGCACCGAACTGGCCATCACATCGGCGTCGGTGCTCTCCAGGACGCCGCCGAACTGCTCGAAAAGGTCCATGAACTCGTACGGCTCGACGGCGAAGCCACCGGCGATCCGCAGCTTCAGGCCCAGTTCGAGGGTCATCGCGTGCTCGCCGGCGTTGCCGGTGGCGATCACCTCGGTGCCGAATCCCGAATATTCGGCCAGGAAGCGGTTGAGCCACTCGTTGGTGATCTGCGAGCTGCGGCCCTTGCGGCTGAAGAAGAGCCGGCCGTCACGAAGCTTGGGCTTGGAGTGCCAGGAGATCCGGACCATGGCGTACGGCGAATCGGCCTGAGCCAGACCGGCCGCGTAGGCCCTGCAGTATTCGTGCACGGACCCGGGCACGTAGTTGTCGGCGTCCACATAGCCGATGTGCTTCCGCCCGGTCATCGCGGCGAGCGCCATGCCGAGCAGCATCGCCTCGCCCTTGCCGGCCCGCACGAGGCCGTCGTCGTCGATCAGCTCGGGCATGCCGGCCGCCTTCATGGCCGCGGCCACGCCGGGGTCACGCTGGTGCACGGTGATCGCCGAGCGGCCGGCGAGCCGGCAGAACTGCTCGACGGTCTGCGCCTCGATCTCGTAGCGGTCGACCGGCTGCCGGTCGCTGTTCGAGACCAGCACGATGAGGCAGTCGTGCGGAATTCCGGAAAGAACACCCTCGATGACCGAGCGTGTCTCATTCATGCACGGAACGACGACAACCATTTCCGATTCGACCGCGCGCAGCGCCTCCGAGCTGCCGGAATCCAGCTCGATGACCCTCTGGAGCTCATGGATCCGGACCGCCCCGAAACGCTCACTCCGGAAAGAATCAGCCAGTCTCATGGCGCGAGGTTACGAATGCCACGTGACAGATCTGTTTCCGTCATAAAAAGAGCCCGGCCCCCAGGGAAAGGGGCCGGGCTCTTTCGTACGTCGATCAGGCGGTCTCGGTGATGGGCCGGTCGACCCAGCTCATCATGTCGCGCAGCTTGCGGCCGGTGACCTCGATCGGGTGGTTGGCGCCCTGCTCGCGGTACTTGGTGAGCAGCGGGCGGCCGTTGTCGTCGTCCTCGATCAGCTGGCGGGTGAACTCGCCGGACTGGATGTCGGCCAGGATCCGCTTCATCTCGGCCTTGGTCTCGGCGTTGATGACCCGCGGGCCGCTGACGTAGTCACCGAACTCGGCGGTGTCCGACACGCTGTAGCGCATGCGGGAGATGCCGCCCTCGTACATGAGGTCGACGATCAGCTTGAGCTCGTGCAGGCACTCGAAGTACGCGATCTCCGGCGCGTAGCCGGCCTCGGTGAGCACCTCGAAACCGGTCTGCACGAGCGCCGCGGTGCCGCCGCAGAGCACGGCCTGCTCGCCGAACAGGTCGGTCTCGGTCTCCTCCTTGAAGGTGGTCTTGATGACGCCGGCCCGGGCGCCACCGATCGCCTTCGCGTAGGAGAGCGCGAGCGCGAGGCCCTCGCCGGTCGGGTCCTGCTCGACGGCGACCAGGCACGGCACGCCCTTGCCGTCCACGTACTGGCGGCGGACCAGGTGACCCGGGCCCTTGGGGGCGACCATGGCCACGGTCACGTCGGCCGGCGGCTTGATGAGCTCGAACCGGATGTTGAGGCCGTGCCCGAAGAAGAGCGCCTTGCCCGCGGACAGGTGGGGGGCGATCGACTCGGTGTAGATCTTGCGCTGCGCGGTGTCCGGTGCGAGCAGCATGATCACGTCGGCCCAGGCCGACGCCTCGGCCGGCGTCTTGACCTCGAGGCCCTGCTCCTCGGCCTTGGCCCGGCTCTTGGAGCCCTCCTTGAGGCCGACCACCACCTCGACGCCCGAGTCACGCAGCGACAGCGAGTGGGCGTGGCCCTGGCTGCCGTACCCGATCACGGCGACCTTCTTGCCCTGGATGATCGACAGGTCGGCGTCGTCGTCGTAGAAAACTTCGGCGGTCATTGCATTCCTTCTTTTCAGGCGGCCCGGAGAGCGGGACCGGTGGTGATCGAGCGAGAACCGCGACCGATGGCCACGAGCCCGGACTGGACCATTTCCTTGATGCCGTACGGCTCGAGGTCGCGCAGCAACGCGTCAAGCTTGTCGGGGTTGCCTGTGGCCTCGATGGTGAGGGTGTCCGGAGCGACGTCGATCACCCGGGCCCGGAACAACTCGACCGTCTCGAGCACCTGGCTGCGCTGCGCGCGATCGGCGCGCACCTTGACCAGCAGGAGCTCGCGCTGGACCGACTGCTGCGGGTCCAGCTCCACGATCTTGAGGACGTTCACCAGCTTGTTGAGCTGCTTGGTCACCTGCTCCAGGGGTGAGGAGTCGGCGTTGACCACGATCGTGATGCGGCTGACGTCCGGGTTCTCCGTCTCGCCGACCGCCAGGGAGTCGATGTTGAAGCCGCGCCGGGAGAACAGGCCGCTGACGCGGGCGAGCACGCTCGGCTTGTTCTCGACCAGCACGCTGAGGGTGTGCCGATTCATCAGAGGTCATCCTCGTCGAAGGAGGGACGCACGTCCCGGGCGAACAGAATCTCGTCGTTGCTCGTGCCGGCCGGGACCATCGGCCAGACCATGGCGTCCTTGCCGACCGTGAAGTCGATGACCACGGGGGCGTCGTTGATCTCCATGGCCTGCTTGATGATCTTGTCGACGTCGTCCTTCGACTCGCAGCGCAGCCCGATGCAGCCGAGCGCCTCGGCCAGCTTCACGAAGTCGGGGATGCGGTGCTTGTGCGTGCCCAGCTCGGTGTTCGAGTAGCGGCCCTCGTAGAACAGCGTCTGCCACTGCCGGACCATGCCCAGGTTGCCGTTGTTGATGACGGCGATCTTGACCGGGATGCCCTCCAGGGCGCAGGTCGCGAGCTCCTGGTTGGTCATCTGGAAGCAGCCGTCGCCGTCGATCGCCCAGACCGGGGTGTCCGGCTTGCCGACCTTGGCGCCCATGGCGGCCGGGACGGCGTAGCCCATCGTGCCCGCGCCGCCCGAGTTGAGCCAGGTGGCCGGCTTCTCGTACTTGATGAACTGCGAGGCCCACATCTGGTGCTGGCCCACGCCGGCCACGTAGATCGCGTCCGGGCCGACGAGCTGGCCGATCCGCTCGATCACGTACTGCGGGGCGAGGGAGCCGTCGTCCGGCTCGTCGTAGCCCAGCGGGTAGCGCTCGCGCAGGTCGTTCAGCGTGGCCCACCACGCCTCGTAGCTGTTCTTCTCGTTGCTCGCGCTGACCGCGGCGATCAGCTCGTCGATCACGTGCCGGGCGTCGCCCACGATCGGGACGTCGGCGTGCCGGTTCTTGCCGATCTCGGCCGGGTCGATGTCGGCGTGCACGACCTTGGCGTCCGGGGCGAACGAGTCGAGCTTGCCGGTGACCCGGTCGTCGAAGCGGGCGCCCAGCGTGATCAGCAGGTCGGACTTCTGCAGCGCGTACACCGCCGGGACGGTTCCGTGCATGCCCGGCATGCCCAGGTGCTGCGGGTGCGAGTCGGGGAACGCGCCGAGCGCCATCAGCGTGGTGATGACCGGGATGCCGGTCATCTCGGCCAGCTTGCGCAGCCCGTCGGTGGCGCCGGCCTTGAGCACGCCGCCACCCACGTAGAGCACCGGGCGCTTGGCCGCGGCGATCAGCCGGGCCGCCTCGCGGATCTGCTTGCCGTGCGGGTGCAGCGTGGGGCGGTATCCGGGCAGGTCGAGCGCCGGCGGCCAGGTGAAGGTGGTCTGCGCCTGCAGCACGTCCTTGGGGATGTCGACCAGCACCGGGCCGGGACGGCCGGTGGCGGCCAGGTGGAACGCCTCGGCCAGGATCCGCGGCAGTTCCTCCGGGGTCTGCACCAGGAAGTTGTGCTTGGTGATGGGCAGCGTGATGCCCTGGATGTCCGCCTCCTGGAAGGCGTCCGTGCCGATCGCCGGGCGGGCGACCTGGCCGGTGATGGCGACGATCGGCACCGAGTCCATGTAGGCGTCGGCGATCGGGGTCACCAGGTTGGTCGCGCCCGGGCCGCTGGTCGCGATGCAGACGCCGACCTTGCCGGTGGCCTGGGCGTACCCGGTGGCGGCGTGCCCGGCGCCCTGCTCGTGACGCACCAGGATGTGCCGGACCTTGGAGTCGTAGAGCGGGTCGTACGCCGGGAGGATCGCGCCCCCGGGAATGCCGAACGCGACCTCGACACCGAGCGCTTCCAGCGACCGCACGAGCGACCCGGCGCCCGAGGTGGGGACCGGGGAGGCTACGGCCGAGGCGGAGGCGGCCGCCGCGACAGTGGCCGGGTTGGCTCGGTGGGCGAGAGTCTCAGGTGTGGGTCTCGTCATGGCTACTCACAAACCTTTACGGGTCAGTCGGTCCGGTACTTGAGCAACAAAAAAGGCCCTCGTGCGGGAAGCACGGGACCTAGCGCACTCGGGTCGGCCGATCAGCCGACGGGAGTGCGCTCACATAAGTACTCGGGACGCGAAGCACATGGGAAACACCTTCCCCCATCTCACGCGGTGAGTCAACTGATCCCACATTTTGATCACTCGGACGGCTCACCCGTTCGGGCCCCGAACGCCGGATCGGTCGGCAACACGGCCCTGAGCTGCCGCATTCCGGGTCCGAGGGCCACCACCTGACTGCGCGCGGGCTGGTCCTTGGGCGGCGCCGGCTTGGGCGGCGCGGGCAGCGCGCGGGTGCCCGTGCGCAGCGTCTGCAACTGGGCCTCGAGATGCTCGGCGGGCACGCCCCAGCCGAACAGCGAGCCCTGGCCGAGCCGGCAGCCCGCCTCCTCGACCACGGCCCGCTGCGACGGCGTGCCGATGCCCTCGGCCAGCACCTCGAGCCCGAGCCGGTGCCCGATGCGGACCACGACGTCGACCAGCGGCGCCGCCGTGCCGGTGCGCGACTCGGGCTCGGCCACCAGGGCATGGTCGATCTTCAGGATGTCGACCGGCAGCGTCCGGAGCTGGCCCAGCGACGAATAGCCGGCGCCGAAGTCGTCGAGGGCGATCCGCACGCCGGTGGCCCGCAATTCGGCCAGGCGGCTGATCAGCTCCTCCATGTCGGTGGCGACCGCGTGCTCGGTCACCTCGAGCACCAGCCGCTGGGACGGCACGCCGTGCTCGGCCAGCACGTCGGCGACCTGACCGGCGTAGTCGACCGCGTGCAGCTCCTTGGGCGAGAGGTTGACCGAGACCCAGACGTCGTGGCCCTTCGACAGCCAGTCGGCGAGCTGGATGACGGCCTGCTCCAGCACCCAGGCGCCGATCCGGTTGATCAGCCCGGACTCCTCGGCGACCGGGATGAACTCGTCCGGCCGTACGGCGCCGAGGGTGGGATGGTGCCAGCGCAGCAGCGCCTCGGCCCCGACCGGGCGCATCGACGGCAGGGCCACCACCGGCTGGAAGACCAGGCGCAGCTGGTCACGGTCGATGGCGTGGCGCAGCTCGCTCTCCAGCGTGCCGCGGCGGCGCAGCAGCTCGTCGTAGCGGGCCTGGTAGCGCTCGACCCTGTTCTTGCCGCGCTGTTTCGCGTAGCGCAGGGCCAGGTCGGCGTCGCGGATCAGCTCGCCTGTGTCGGCCACGCCCAGGCTGGCTGACAGGAAGACCGAGCCACCATCCACCTCGTACGGCTCACACAGCACCGCCAGCAGCCGATGCGCGGTCAGCATGGCCTCGTCGGCCGTGCCCCGCATGAGCACCGCGAACTCGTCGCCGCCGAGGCGGGCCGCCACGTCGCCGTCGAGCAGGTTGCGGCGCAGCCGCTCGCCCACCTCGACCAGCACCGCGTCGCCGACGTCGTGCCCGCGCATGTCGTTCACCGTCTTGAAGCCGTCGAGGTCGATGCCGACGAGCACCTGCGGCTCCTCGTCGTCGAGCAGCGCCTTGCGCAGCCCACGGCGGTTGGCCAGCCCGGTCAGCGGATCGGTGTGCGCCAGCTCGCGGAAATGCGCCTCCCGCCGCCGCAGCTCGAGGGTGTACCGGCGCACATCTCGCAAGGCCAGCCATTGGCGGGTGACCAGGGCAAGCCCTTCGACGGCGGCGCCCAGATAGCCGTACAGCGTGAACTCCCCGCCCTGGGCCAGATGGAAGCCGAGCGCGACGACCATGGCGCCCATCGGCACGAAGGCGTACGCCGTGTTGCTGCGCTCGGCGACGTCGCCGACCACCTGGACCGGCCGGTCGGCCACCTCGACGGCCCGGGCGATCACGAAGAGCCCGGCCGGGAGCAGGAGCGCGCCGCCCAGCAGCACGCCGTCCTGGTCCTGGCAGATGCCCGAGGCGATCGCGACCGCGGCGAACGCGACGGCGGTCACGCCGGTGGCCACCCGCACGGTGACCAGGCGCGGGCGGTGGGCGTGCATCGCCAGCACGATGGTCAGGCCCAGCGAGATCACCGCGAACGCGGCCGGCACCAGCACCGACGGGCAGGCCATCGGCGTCGCGTCGCCCAGGACGCGGGTCGGCTCGCTGAGCAGCACCCAGCCCACGAACCAGATGGCGGCGGCCACCACCAGCCCGTCGAGCAGGCGCCGGACGGCCACGCCGGGGCTCTCGGCGGCGCCGGGCAGGACGGCCGTGCCGACCAGCAGCAGGAGGATGCCGAGGGCGGTGCCGACGGCCACGGCGGTGCCGAGACCCAGCCGGGGCGGCGACGCAGTGGTGATCAGCACACTGATCACGCCGGCCAGCGCGGCGGCGGTCACGATGGCGCCGCCGGCGGCCAGGATCAGATGGGCCCGGCGGGCCGCTCCCGTGTGCCGGCGGCCGGAATTGCCCAGCAATGCGACGGCCGGGACCGCGACCAGAAGGCCGAAGAGCCCCGCCAGCTCCACGCCGGACGGTGATTGCACGGAGACACTCTGCCTGATCTCCGTCGATTTAGGGAGCCCTCAGGGGCATCCATAATCCCGAGCAGTGGACGTCACGGGTCGTTTACGTCCCGGCCAGTGGCACTATGAGGGGATGCCTGACCTGCGTTCCCGGACCTCGACCCACGGTCGGACCATGGCCGGCGCGCGTGCCCTCTGGCGCGCCACCGGGATGACCGACGACGACTTCGGCAAGCCCATCGTGGCGATTGCCAACAGCTATACGCAGTTCGTACCGGGTCACGTGCACCTCAAGGACCTCGGCGGCCTCGTCGCCGAGTCGATCGCCCAGGCCGGCGGTGTCGGCCGCGAGTTCAACACGATCGCGGTCGACGACGGCATCGCGATGGGCCACGGCGGCATGCTCTACTCGCTGCCCAGCCGCGAGCTGATCGCCGACGCGGTCGAATACATGGTGAACGCCCACTGCGCCGACGCCCTGGTCTGCATCTCGAACTGCGACAAGATCACCCCGGGCATGCTGATCGCCGCCCTGCGGCTCAACATCCCGACCGTCTTCGTGTCGGGCGGCCCCATGGAGGCCGGCAAGACGGTCGCCATCGAGGGCATCGTGCACGAGAAGCTCGACCTGGTCGACGCCATGAGCGCGAGCGCCAACGAGAAGGTGACCGACGCCCAGCTCGACACCATCGAGCGCTCGGCCTGCCCGACCTGCGGCTCCTGCTCCGGCATGTTCACCGCCAACTCGATGAACTGCCTGACCGAGGCGATCGGCCTGGCCCTGCCGGGCAACGGCTCGACGCTGGCCACGCACGCCTCCCGCAAGGCTCTCTTCGAGAAGGCGGGTTCGCTGATCGTCGAGATCGCTCGTGACTACTACGAGAAGAACGACGAGTCGGTCCTGCCCCGGAGCATCGCCTCGCGGTCGGCCTTCGAGAACGCGGTGGCCCTCGACGTGGCCATGGGCGGCTCGACCAACACGGTGCTGCACCTGCTGGCCGCGGCCCGCGAGGCCGGCCTCGACTTCAGCGTGGCCGACATCGACGCGATCTCGCGCCGGGTGCCGTGCCTGTCGAAGGTCGCCCCGAACAGCCCGAAGTACCACATGGAGGACGTGCACCGGGCCGGCGGCATCCCGGCCCTGCTCGGCGAACTGAACCGCGGCGGCTCCCTTCGCCAGGACGTCCGCTCGGTCCATTCGCCCGATCTGTCGTCCTGGCTGGACAAATGGGATATTCGCGGCGGCTCGCCGTCCGCCGAGGCGCTGGAGCTCTTCCACGCCGCTCCGGGCGGTGTCCGTACGACCCAGCCCTTCAGCACCGAGAACCGCTGGGCCACGCTCGACACCGACGGCGAGAAGGGCTGCATCCGCTCGGTCGAGCACGCCTACACGGTCGACGGCGGACTGGCCATCCTGTTCGGCAACCTGGCGCCCGACGGCTGCGTGGTCAAGACGGCCGGCGTCGACGAGTCGATCTGGAAGTTCACCGGCCCGGCCCGCGTCTTCGAGTCGCAGGACGCCGCGGTCGAGGGCATCCTCGGCAAGCAGGTGGTCGAGGGCGACGTGGTGGTCATCCGCTACGAGGGGCCCAAGGGCGGGCCGGGCATGCAGGAGATGCTCTACCCGACGAGCTTCCTCAAGGGCCGCGGCCTCGGCAAGGCGTGCGCGCTGATCACCGACGGCCGCTTCTCCGGCGGCACCAGCGGCCTGTCCATCGGCCACGTCTCCCCCGAGGCGGCGGCCGGCGGCCTGATCGCGCTGGTCCAGACCGGCGACGAGATCACCATCGACATCCCGGGCCGCAGCATCACGCTGAACGTCCACGACGACGAGCTGGCCCAGCGCCGGCACGAGGAGGAGCGGCGCCCCAAGCCGTACTCCCCGGTCGACCGCGTGCGCCCGGTGTCGGCCGCGCTGCGGGCGTACGCCTCGATGGCCACCAGCGCCAGCGACGGCGCTTACCGCCGCGTCCCCGAGTAGAGCTCTTCGCAGTCGGCCTCGAGGCCCCGCACCCGCTGGGTGCGGGGCCTTTTCGCCGCATCGCCACTTAGGTTAGCCTTACCTCCCTTCGACCGGAAGGCGGGCGGAGGCTCGACGGAAGGTGGTGGCGTCCCTATGGCGCGCGGATGGGAAGGCGCCGTCCTCAAGGTGCTCGGCGCCCGCGATCACGTGCTCACGCTGACCGGTAAGCGCGAGCTGACCCCGCATTACGTGCGGCTCAGTTTCGAGGCGCCGACGCTGCTGGAGAAGGTCCGCCCCGAACCGGCGGCCTGGGTACGGTTCTGGATCCCCGACCCGGACGGCGGCAAGCGGGAGTACCAGCGCGCCTACACGATCGCCGACGCCGACGAGAAGGCCGGCACGATCGACGTCGACTTCCTGCTCCACGAGCCGGCCGGGCCGGCCTCGGCCTGGGCCGTCTCGGCCGAGGCGGGCACGAAGGTCGCCGTGGTCTCGCTCGGCTCGGCCCCGTTCCGGCTCGCCACAGGGACGCCGGGCGTGCTGCTGATCGGCGACCCGTCGTCGGTGCCGGCGATCAACGGCATCCTCCGCACCCTGCCGCCCACCACGGAGGTCGAGGTCCTGCTGGAGGACGCCCCCGGTTTCCCGCTCGCGGAACACCCCCGGCTGACCGTGCACCACGCGGCCCGTGAGGGCTCGGGGTCGCTGGCCACAGCCGTACAACCGCTGTTGAAGCCGGGCCATCAGGTGTGGGCGGCCGGCGAGTCGGGATCACTGAAGTCCGTACGGTCGGTGGCCCGCTCCCGTGAAGGCGCGACCAAGGAGAACACGTACACCCTGGCCTATTGGATCGAGGGCCGCTCAATGGGCACCAACCGCTCCTAGGGTGATGTCGTGGTCGGTGTGGTCGCCGGCCAGCTCGACGCGGCTGGCGACCGGGGCGTGGCCGCTGGCCGCGACCGTGTAGACGCCGGGCGGCAGGTCGTGCAGCTCGTAGCGGCCGTCCGGGCCGGTCGTGGCGGCGCCGGCCACCGCGCCCGTACGGTCGACGGCCAGCACCGAGGCCTGCGGGATCGGGTGGCCGGAACCGGCGGCGCGGACGTTGCCGGTCAGCACGCCACCGACGGTCAGGGTCAGGTCGGCCGGGCGGCCCGGGGAGACCGTCCGGGAGACCGGAGTGGCGTGCGGCGCGGTGGCGGTGAGCGTGTACTCGCGGCCGTCCAGACCGGTCATCGCGTAGCGGCCGTCGGCGCCGGCGGTCGCGGTGGCGACGACCTCGCCCAGCGGGCCGGTGAGGGTCAGCGCGGCCTCGGCGACGGGCCGGCCGGCCCGGTCGAGGATCCGGCCGGTGATCTGGCCGGCGCCGGCCAGCGACAGCACGCGGCGGATCTCGCCGGCGCCCACGTTGATGGTGGCGGCGGCGGGCTGGTGGTTCTCGGCCGCGCAGATCAGGAGCAGCGAGCCGCCGGCGTCGAGGGTCATCCGATAGGTGCCGTCGAGGCCGGTGACCGCCCGGGCCAGCTCCCGCCCCTGAAAGTCGGTGATGGTCAGGGTGGCGCCGGGCAGCGGCATCCCGCCGGGCCCGTCGATCCGTCCCAGAACAACGGCTTCCTTTGTCATGTCCAACGTGGATTTCCTCTCGATGCGCATCGCGTTGGCCGGCTCGCCCGCGGCCCGGCCATCGGCCCCGGCCGGCGGCTTGGCCCAGACGGCGGACTTCGGCTCGGCGAAGGGCTCGGCGACTGAGGCGTCGTCGGCTCGGGTGCGCAGGGGCAGGCCGGGCAGGAAAAGGAACAGGGCGAACGCCACCACCATGACCGCCGCCGCGATCAGGAACAGGGTGCCCATCGCGTCCGAGAAGCCCGCCTTGAACGGCTGCGCCAGCACCGGCGTCACGTGCTCCAGGAACGACGTGTCGTCGAGCGCCGGCCGGCCACCCACCGCCTCCAGGATCGGCCGATCCCCCGGCCCGGGCGTCTTGATCGCGCTCTGGAACGCCGGATCGTCCGCCGCGTCCCGGAAAGCCTCGCCGATCTTGTCGCCGACCGTCGCGAACAGCACCGACAGGAAGACCGCCGTGCCGGCCGTGGCGCCCATCTGCCGGAAGAACGTCGACGACGCCGTGGCCACCCCGATCTCCGAGCGCGCCATGGCGTTCTGCACGGCCAGCGTGACCGGCTGCAGCACCCCTCCCAGGCCCAGGCCGAAGACCCCCATGAAAAGACCCGTTTGCCAGTACGGGGTTTCCGCGCCGACCAGGTGCAACAGCAGCAACCCGCCGATCATGAGGGCCGCGCCGAGCACCGGGAAGATCCGGTACCGCCCGGTCCGGCTGATCACCTGCCCCGAGATCAGCGACCCCAGCATGATGCCCGCGGTCATCGGCAGCAGTTGCAGCCCGGACTCGGTCGGTGTCGCTCCTCGCACGATCTGCAGATAGAGCGGAAGCATCGCAAGCCCGCCGAACATCCCCATCCCCACCACGAATCCGCCGCCCGCGGTGAGCGCGAACGTCCGGTTGCGGAAGAACCGCAGCGGGATCAGCGCCTCCTCCCGCATGAGCCTCTCGGCCAGCAGGAAGAGCAGCAGCCCGGCCCCGCCCACCGCGTAGCAGGCGACGGACCGGGCCGAGGTCCAGCCCCACTCGCGGCCCTGCTCGGCCACGGTGAGCAGCGGGCCGAGGCAGAGGCAGATCGTCAGCGCGCCCCACCAGTCGATGCGGTGGTCGCGCCGCTCGTGCCTGATCCGCAGCACCCGGGCCACCACGACCAGCGCCAGGGCGCCGATCGGCACGTTGACCAGGAAGACCCAGCGCCAGCCGGCGATGCCGAGGATCTCGTCGGCGCCCGCGAAGAAGCCGCCGATCACCGGGCCGAGCACGCTCGCCGAGCCGAAGACGGCCAGGAAGTAACCCTGGTAGCGGGCCTGTTCACGGGGCGGCACGAGGTCGCCCACGATGGCCAGCGCGAGCGAGAAGAGACCGCCCGCGCCCAGTCCCTGCAGGGCCCGGAAGCCGGCCAGCTGGTACATCGAATCCGCGAAAGCGCAGGCGGCCGATCCGATCACGAAGATCGTGATGGCGGCCAGGAAGAAGCGCTTGCGGCCGTAGATGTCGGACAACTTGCCGTACAGCGGAGTCGAGATCGTCGCCGTGATCAGGTAGGCCGTGGTGACCCAGGCCTGCATGCTCAGCCCGTGCAGATCGTCGCCGATGGTCCGGATGGCCGCGGTGACGATGGTCTGATCGAGCGCGGCCAGGAACATGCCGAGCATCAGCCCGGCCAGCACCTCCACGACGTGACGGTGACTCAGCTGCTTCTCTGCGCCCATGGATCGAGCAACGAGAAATGTTGCCCGATGGGAACGGCTCAGCGGGGTGGGGCTGTGCTTCCCCGGGGGGTCAGGTGGGCCGTGCCGGCCTCGACGTTGCCCACCTGCTTGCCGTCGATGGCGGCCAGGAGCTCACGGGCGGCGTGCGCGCCGTACTCGGCGATGTCGCGGCTCAGCGCCGTCAGCGGCGGGTGGACCAGGCTGCACAGGGGCGAGTCGTCCCAGGCCACGATGGACAGATCGCCCGGAACGGCCAGGCCCATCTCCTGCGCCACGGCCAGTCCGGCCACCGCCATCACGTCGTTGTCGTAGATGATCGCGGTGGGGCGGTCGTTGCCGATGAGCAGCCGCCGGGTGGCCCGGCCGCCCTCCTCGCCGGTGTAGTCGGACGGCACGGTGACCGCCTCGTTCAGCCCGAGCGACGCGCACACCGCGCTGAAGGCCTTGGTGCGGGTCTGCGTGTGCAGCAGGTCGGGCAGGCCGCTGACCCGGGCGATCCGGCGATGGCCGAGGGCGACCAGATAGCGGACCGTCTCGGTGACCGCGCCGGCGTCGTCGGACCAGACCTGCGCGATGCGGCCCGTGTCGCCGGGACCGCCGATCACCACGGCCGGCAGCTGAAGCTGCTGGAGCACCGGGATGCGGACGTCGTTCTCACGGAGGTCGGTGACGATCACGCCGTCGATGCGGCGCTCGCCCCACCAGCGGCGGTAGACCTCGACCTCGAGCTCGGGGGTGGCGACGACCTGCAACGTCAGCGCGTAGGAGCGCGCCGCCAGCTCAGCCTCGAAGCCACTGATCAGGCCCATGAAGAACGGCTCGATGCCGAGCATGCGGGCGGGCCGGCACAGGGTCAGGCCCACGGCGCGGGCGCTGGCGCCGGACAGCGCGCGGGCGGCGCTGTTCGGGTTGAAACCGATCTCCTGGGCGATCGCGACGATCCGCTGCCGGGTCGCCTCGGAAACTCCCGGCTGCCCGTTGAGGGCGTACGACACGGCGCCTTTCGAAACTCCGGCACGCCGCGCGATGTCGGCGATCGTCGGCCGCTTCACTCGGTCTCCTCTGTTCCCGCTGAGCTTACCGGCGTCCCTCGCCTTGGCACGGATCGGTAGAGCGCTCTCACGAAGCCATTCGAGGCATCGACCCGCCGACTTGATCGGTTAAGTGTCACCGCACACAGCTCCCTTTGTAAACAGTGATCAACCAATATTTCCCATTTGTCCCGCTTACTCTCCACTGACAACGTTGACAGATCAACCCCGTAACAAGCTATTGACACTCATCGACCCCGGCTTTAGCGTCTCCACAACTTATCCGGTTCAGTGAATTCTTCTCTCCGTCATGGAGGCGCAATGGAACGGCTGGGCAAACGGACTCTGCGTGCCGCCGCCGCGGGCATCGCGGCCACTCTCGTGGTCGCCGGATGCAGCGGGCAGGCGCTCGAGGGTGGCAACGAGGACAAGGCGAGCGGCGACCAGATCACGCTCAAGGTCGCCTTCTGGGGCGACATGGGCCTCGACAAACTGAAGGCGGCGTACGAGAAGGACCACCCGAACGTCAAGATCGTGCTGAACTCGGGCGAGTACAACGCCCAGCACGAGGACCTTCAGAAGAAGCTGGTGGCCGGCTCCGGCGCACCGGACATCTCGGCGATCGACGAGGGCTTCGTCGTCCAGTTCCGCAGCCAGGCGGACAAGTTCGTCAACTACCTCGACAAGGGCGGCGCCGAGTTCGAGTCGAAGTACCTGCCCTGGAAGTGGAAGCAGTCATTGTCGGCCGATGGCAAGCAGATCGGCCTCGGCACCGACGTCGGCGGTCTGGCCATGTGCTACCGCACCGACCTGTTCAAGAAGGCCGGCCTGCCCACCGACCGTGAGGCCGTCTCGAAGCTCTGGTCCAACTGGGACCAGTTCATCGAGGTCGGCAAGCAGTACAAGGCCAAGACGGGCAAGAAGTTCGTCGACTCCGGCACCAACATGTTCAACCCCGTGCTCGCCCAGCAGCCGGTCGGCTTCTACGACGAGCAGGAACAGCTGAAGATGGACGGCGGCCCCAAGGTCGCGTTCGACCTGAGCATGAAGGCCATCCAGGCCGACATCTCGGCCGACCTGGCCAGCTTCCAGCCCAACTGGGACCAGGGCTTCAAGAAGGACCAGTTCGCCGTGCTGGCCTGCCCGGCCTGGATGCTCGGCCACATCCAGGACACCGCGCCCGAGCAGAAGGGCAAGTGGGACATCGCCTCGATCCCCGGCGGCGGCGGCAACTGGGGCGGTTCCTGGTGGACCGTTCCGTCGCAGGGCAAGAACGTCGACGCGGCGGTCGACTTCGTGAAGTGGATGGTCCAGCCGGAGCAGCAGATCGAGGTCTTCAAGACCGTCGGCAACCTGCCCTCGCAGCCGGCGCTCTACAAGGACCCGGCGGTGCTGGACTACAAGAAGGAGTTCATGAGCAACGCCCCCACCGGCCAGATCTTCGCGGCCACCGCGGAGAACCTCCAGCCGCAGTACCTGGGCAAGAAGAACGGCCCGACCCGCGTCGCGGTCGAGAACGTCATCACCCGGGTGCAGCAGGGTGGCCTGAAGCCGGAAGCGGCCTGGGCCGAGGCGGTCAAGGAAGCCGAGAAGGTCGCCAAGTCCTGACCCTCAGTCGAGAGGCGGGGGGGGCGGGGGGGCGCCCCCCCCCCCCCCACGGGGGGGCGGGGGGCCCGCCCCCCCCCCCCCCGCCGCGCCCCCCCCCGCCCCGCCCCCCCCCACCCCGGCCACGGCCCCGCCCAGGGGCAAACCGGT
>NZ_JBIAZI010000006.1:0-684365 GCF_042899005.1 Actinoplanes sp. NPDC000266 | reverse complement strand
TGAAGCTTGGACGCCAGTTCAGGTGGAGGCAATCTTGAAATACCACTCTGTTGGGTTTGGGTATCTAACTTGCGGCCCTGATCGGGTCGAGGGACAGTGTCTGGTGGGTAGTTTAACTGGGGCGGTTGCCTCCTAAAGGGTAACGGAGGCGCCCAAAGGTTCCCTCAGCCTGGTTGGCAATCAGGTGTTGAGTGTAAGTGCACAAGGGAGCTTGACTGTGAGACTGACGGGTCGAGCAGGGACGAAAGTCGGGACTAGTGATCCGGCACTTGCGTGTGGAAGCGGTGTCGCTCAACGGATAAAAGGTACCCCGGGGATAACAGGCTGATCTTCCCCAAGAGTCCATATCGACGGGATGGTTTGGCACCTCGATGTCGGCTCGTCGCATCCTGGGGCTGTAGCAGGTCCCAAGGGTTGGGCTGTTCGCCCATTAAAGCGGTACGCGAGCTGGGTTTAGAACGTCGTGAGACAGTTCGGTCCCTATCCGCCGTGCGCGTTGGATACTTGAGAAGGGCTGTCCCTAGTACGAGAGGACCGGGACGGACGAACCTCTGGTGTGCCAGTTGTCCCGCCAGGGGCACGGCTGGTTGGCTACGTTCGGAAGGGATAACCGCTGAAAGCATCTAAGCGGGAAGCCTGCTTCGAGATGAGGTATCCCACCACCTTGAGTGGGTAAGGCTCCCAAAAGACTATTGGGTTGATAGGCCGGAGATGTAAGCCAGGTAACTGGTTCAGTCGACCGGTACTAATAGGCCGAGGGCTTAACCACCCTAAACTTTTTGCTCAACGCGTCCACTGTGTGATTCACAGCAAACGAACAACCACCCCCAACGAGTATGGGGTTGCTGGTTTGTTCCGCTGATGGTTGTTTCGGTGGTCATAGCGGAGGGGAAACGCCCGGTCTCATTCCGAACCCGGAAGCTAAGCCCTCCAGCGCCGATGGTACTGCACTCGGGAGGGTGTGGGAGAGTAGGACGCCGCCGGACTCAACGTGAAACAGTAGGCCCACCCTTCGGGGTGGGCCTACTGTCGTTTCCGGACCTTTTGACGAGGCAAGCGTGCGTCAGCCCCCGCCCTTTTCGGTGACGGCAGCAGGCTGGCGTCCTTGGCGTTGAGCGCTCCAGCTCGACGTCGGCTCTGCTCTCGCCAAGAGCCCTCGCCGTCCTACCAGCGCGAGGCCATCGTCCCGGCCGGCGACCCAGCTCCCCGACCGATACTTCCGCTGCGGCACCCTTTATCGGACTAACGCGTCGGAAGCCATCGGCCATAGAAGACGGCATGTCACGGAGCTCGCTCGACCGAATTCGTGGCCGGGTCATAAGCCACGTCGGTCGAGCACCGCACCTTCCTGGCCCGCATGCAGAGCTTGGAAGAGCAGACCACCCGGCTGCCAACGAGGTGCGCATCAGCCCTCCACATGCTCGAGGGCCACCACTTGCGCTAAGAGCGGTGGTCAACGGCGAAGGGGTGCCGCCCTTCCCCTGATGGCCCCGCAGCGGTGGCGGTCGGTGTAACCGAGGCGTTGTGTGCCTGGAGGAAGCCGGCGACGGAAGCCTGCCATGGGAAGTGTTCGGCCCGGGTGCGGGCGGCGGCCCGCCGGGTGGCCTCGGGGATGGCTAGTAGTTGACGGAGGGCTTCGGCGTAGGCGGGACCCTCGCCAGGGGCGGCCAGTCCGGCCGGTCCGGCCGGACCGATCACCTCGGGTAGAGCGCTCTCGGAGCTGACCACGACCGGGGTGCCGCTCGAAAGGGTTTCCAAGGCGGCCAGGCCGAACGTCTCGATGGGCCCCGGTGCGATCGCCGCGTCCACTGTGGCCAGCAGGGCGGCGAGCTCCTGCTGGTTGGCTATGTGGCCCAGGAAGCGGACCGGCAGGCCACGGTCGGCGGCCTCGGACTGAAGGGCTGCTCGAAGGGGACCGGTGCCGGCCACCAGAAGGACGGCGGGCACGCCGGCCCGGCGCAGATGGTGCAGGGCCTCCAGCGAACGCCGCGGCTTCTTCTCGGGAGAGAGGCGGCCGCAATGCAACAGGAGGACGTCGTCCTTGGCCGACCAGCGGGAGCGCAACTCTGGGTTGTGATTGGCCGGAGTGAAGCGCTCCAGGTCGACGCCCAGGGGGACCTGGGTGAGGTTGGCCGTGCCCAGCCGTTCGAACTCCGCCGCCGCCCATGCCGTGGTGCACACGATCTGGTCGTGGTCGGCGGCTGATCGCGTGTTCAACATGTCGCCAACTCGGCGAGCCGGTGCGGGCCCGAACAGGCGCAGCAGGCCGGCCAAAGACTCGTGGGACACCATCATGGACGGTACGTCCTGCCGTTTCGCCCAGCGACCAAGCCACCGCAGGGTGGTGCGGTCGGAGACCTCCAGCCGGTCGGGGCGCAGCGCCTTCAACGTCGTGCTGAGGCGAGCCCGGTCGAGCAGCAGGCGGTAGCCGCCCATGCGCGGGACCAGTGGGCCCGGAAGGGTGATCACGCGGCCCTGGTCGGTGTCCTCGTCGGAGAACGACGGACCGGGGATGATCAGGACCGGGTCGTGGCCGGCGGCGCGGTAGCCGGCGCCCAGATGGCGCAAAGCGGTGCGCAGGCCGCCGGAACGCGGCATGACGAAGTTGGCAACCCGGACAATTCTCACTCGGTGGCTGACCTTCCGGCTCTGTGCGTGTGGAGAAAGATTTCATGCCCGCCTGTGAGGCTGCTGTCAGGCCGCCACGGGAGTCTTGCGGTGGAACAGGCCGAGAGTGCGGGCGGCGTCGTAGTGGCCCAGGAGTTCCTCACCCACGGCGTACCAGCTGCGACCCTCGATGGCGTGCCGGGCGGCCGCGCCGAAGGCGGCGCGCTTCGCGGGGTCGGCGGCCAATGCCCGTACGGCGTCGGTGAAGCCCTTTGATTGAAAAGGGGGAACCAGGTAACCGGTCCGGCCGTGGTGCACGAGATCGACGGGACCGCCGGCATTTGGCGCGACTACCGGCAAACCGCTGGCCATGGCCTCCTGCACCGCCTGGCCGAACGTCTCGTAGGGGCCGGTGTGCGCGAAGATGTCGAAGCTGGCGTAGAGGCGTGCCAGTTGAGCGCCACGGCGTACACCCAGAAAAAGCGCGGCCGGGAGGGCCTTGCGCAACTGCGGCGAGGCCGGGCCGTCGCCGACGATCACCAGCCGTACGCCGGGGAGCCGGCTCACGTCCGCCAGCAGATCGATCTGCTTCTCGACGGCCAGGCGGCCGACAAAACCGACGACGACCTCGCCGTTCGGGGCCAGCGCGCGGCGCAGACCGGAGCTGCGGCGACCCGGGTGGAAGAGGACGTCGTCGACACCGCGGCGCCAGAGGTGGACGCGCTCGACGCCGTGAGTGGTCAGGGCCGCGGCCGACTCGGTCGACGGCACCAGGGTCCGGGACGCGAGGTTGTGCACTGTGCGAATCCAGCGCCAGGCGGCGCCCTCGGTCATGCCGACCTTGTAGGCGCGGGCGTACGCGGCCACGTCGGTCTGATAGACCGCGACCGTGGGCAGCTTGAGCGTGCGGGCGGCGGCCATGCCCCAGGCGCCGAGCACGAATGGGCTGGCCAGGTGCACTACCTGGGTGCCGTGGGCGCGCAGGGCCCCGGTCAGGGTGGGCGTGGGCAGGCCGAGCCGGATCTGGGGATAGCCGGGCATCGGAAGGGAGGGCATCCGCACCACGGGGTACGGGACGGTGACCGGCACATCGCGAACCGCGGGGGGCGGCTGCGGGGCGATCACCAGGGGGTCGTGTCCGCGGCGCAGCAGGTGTTCGGCCGTGCGCACCACCGAGTTGGCGACCCCGTTCACGTCGGGGAGGAACGACTCCGTGACCAGAGCGACTCGCATGGAAGTCACGATGAGCGTCGCCGATGTCCGCACCGTGGCCGACGTACGAACGATGACCGACGACTAGGAGCCGCAGCGTACCGCCGATCCTGAACGTCTGCTGTATCGGCAAACATCACTGGCCCTCGCGGCGTTACCTCTTCGTTACCGGAGATCGAGAACAAAGGCGCCACCAAGCGCATCACACCAGACAGCGAGGTGGACGCCGCTTTTACGGGGGGCGGCGAGCACCTCGTCCCGCACCTCCTTGTGCAGCGCTCCACCCGGCCGCCCAGCGGCCGGGTGCAAGCGCGCGACCCCAGCGGCCGGGTGCAAGCGCGCGACCCCAGCGGCCGTTCCGGTCGAGTCACCCTTGGGACGCGGATCGGGTTCGTGGCGAATGCGCGCGTGCCTTTGTGGCTGGCCGGTCCACATTGACCGATCTTGCTGGAGGTGAATGCCGCCGTATGATGAGGGCGCTGAAGATCGAATACGGGGGCGGTATGCGAGACGATCAGCAGGAGGAGCTGGCGCGCCTGGCAGCGGCCGGCGACCAGGTGGCTCTGGAGCAACTGCTCGGGGCGATCCGGACGAGCGTTCTGCGGCGCTGCGCGCGATTCTTGCCGTGCTACCAGGACGCGGAAGAAGCGGCCCAGGATGTCCTGCTGCAGGTCGCACGCAACATCGGGCGCTTCGAGGGCCGGGCGCAGTTCTCGACCTGGCTGCACGTGATCATCGCGAACTGCGCGCGACAGACGTACCGATCGCTGAAGAGGCGCGCAGCCGAACAGGCACACGAGCTACTACCGGTCGACGTGCCCGATCCACGCACCACGAGCGTGATCGCGGGCTCGCGGCTGGACCTGCTGGACGCCCTTGAGCTGCTCGAGTCGTCACGCCCCGAACTGGTCGCGCCACTGGTCCTGCGGGACGTCTGCCAGCTCGACTATCGAGAGATCGCCACCCACCTCGGGCTACCGGAGGGGACAGTCAAGTCCCGCATCCATCACGCCCGAGGCGCCGTGCGCCCGCTCCTGGCCCAGTCCTAGCAGAGCTCCAGGACCCACTCAGCGCAGTTTCAGGGCGCGCCAGTCGACGTACTTGAAGTCGGTGCTGACGCGGCCGCCGTCCGGGGTGTTCTCGCCGTCGTGCAGCACCAGCAGGCCGTTCGGGAAGCCGGGCAGCGGCTCGGCGGTCACGGCGGCGCCGTCGGAGTGCTGCACGCCGTCGGCCCGTTTGCCGTCGACGACCGAGAAGCTGGTGATCGGCCGGTTGGTGCGACGGTCGTACACATAGAACTTGCTGTCGCCCTGGCTCGAGACGATCAGGTAACCGTTCTTCTTGCCGGTGGGGTAGATCGTCGTGCCTTCGACGTCGGCGGCGATGCGGCCGCCGAACTCGGTGGTGCCGAGCGTGCACTCCTCGGTCTCCGGGTCGTACGTGCCGGGGGCGCCGAACTCGGCGACCTTCTCGACGACGCGCGGGATGCCGGCGAAACGGTCCCGGTCGAGGGGGATGCGCCAGAGAGCGACATCCTCCTGCGCGGCGTAGAGGACACCGGCCTCGGCGTCGACGACCATGCCCTCGACCTGCGGGTCCTCGCCCGGCTCGAGGCACGGCGACCAGGTGGCGCCGTTCGGCAGGGCGAACTGCTTCGGCAGGTCGAGGGTGTCGGTCACCCGGTAGCCGATGCGGCCGCCGCGCTGCTCCTCCAGACGGAAGATGCCGAGCCGCGTGCTGTGGCGGCGGCTGACCACCGCGTACCGCTCGTAGGTGGCCAGGCCGTAGCCGGTGGCCTGCGTCTCGACCTCGGCCTGGTCGCGCGAGAAGAGCAGCGGCGCGTTGTCGGCGGTGACGTCGGTGAGGTGACCGCTGCGCCGCTCGATCCGGTAGATCCGCAGCTGGTCCAGCCCGCGATCGGTCACGACGGCCAGGTCGTACTTCTGCGGGCCGAAACCACTGATCAGATCGACGTTGTTGAACCGGCCGCCCTCGGGCGGCAGGATCGACTGCACCTCACGGCCGGCCAGGTCGTAGACCCGCAGGCCGCCGTTCTTGGCGGTGCCGATGACCCGGCTGCGCGACCGGTCGGCCCGGTTGACCCAGATGGCGGGATCGTCGGCGTCGGCGTCCCCACCGGCCTCGTCGTCGAAGAGAGCGGGCGTCTCCACGATCGCGGTGATCTCACGCTTGGAGCCGTCCGCGGGCTTGCCGGAGGCCTGCGCGGGTGCCGCGACAGCGGTGGTCAGTGCGACAAGAACAACGATCCCTGCGGTACGGCGCATGGCGCCGAGCCTAGCCCGGCCCACCAAGAAACCGGATGGACGGATGTTGAACGACAGATACCGGTTCAGGCCTTACGACGCAGCAGCATGACAACCATGGCAGCAGTGCCGGCCAGCCCAGCAGCGGTGATCAGCATGAGACCGGCGCCCAGGTGCACCTGAACAGCATTGCTGAAGGCACTGCCGATCCCGAACGGATCGTCGGGCCCGGACAAGAGGGAATCCCGAAGCTCGTTCTCGGTGGACCGCAGGTCCGCGATCTTCCAGACACCGATGATGAGCAACGCCAGAGCACTGCCGATACCCACGACATTGGTGACGATCGTGGCCACCGCGGGCAGCCGGGGCCCACGGATCCGCAGACCGGCTCCAACCGCCAGAACAAGCCCGAGCACCAGCGTGATCCACCCGTCGGCCCCGTCCGTACCGGAGACGCTGATCGAGCCGAGAATCGGAGCGTTGATGGTGGCCCAGGGCAGAAGCGACCCGAGAACAGCCGCAGCGCCCGCAGCCAGAGCCACCCACCCCGTGATCATCGGCCGCGACGGCTGAGCCGGCGGCGCAACGGCCCCCGGGTAGTAGGGATAGCCCGGCGGCTGCTGGTGGTAGTACCCAGGAGCTTGCCCCGGCGCGCCACCTGGCCCCTGAGTGCTGCCCAGCCCGGGCGCGCCACCCAAAGCCGGCGCGCCACCCGGCCCAGGCTGTGAATAGCCGGCGGGTGGATAGCCGCCAGGTTGCTGATACCCCTCGGGCGAAGGCTGGGGATAACCTCCTGGCGCCGGCGGCTGATAGGCGTTGGCCTGTTGATACGCCTCCGGCGCGGCGGGCTGATAGGTCCCTGCCGCCGGGGCGTTGTGAGAGCCCGAATTTTGTGGCTGCTGCCAGTAGGCATTCGGGTCCGGCGGCTGCTGAGCCGTGTGGGGTGAGGGCTGTGTGGCCGCGGGCGGGGGTTGCTGCCAGAAGGTGTCCGGGGTCTGGGGCTGCTGGTAGAGCGGGTCGGGGGCGGGCTGGCCGGGGTGAGGGTTCGGTTGTTCGGCCGGGGGCTCCTGCCATGGGTGCTGCGGCGGGTGGGACACGGCGGAACTCCTCGGCAGGTCGGGCTGAGTGATGGTGATGCGGCTGAGCCGCATCACTCACATGTCGGCATTTGCGGTGGGGTGTTGAGCATCCTCACCGGCGGGTCAGGAACGAGATCCCCTCGTAGAGCGCCAAGTCGGTGAGGACCGGGTCGTGGCGAGGGCCGATGTCGCGCATGAAGGCGTGCTCACCGCCGGCGTACACGTGGAGCTCGAGGTCCTCCAAGCCGGCGGCGTAGAGGGCGGAGATCACCTGGAGTCGCGCGTCGGCCGGGACGTGCGGATCCTGCGATCCGAAGATGACCATCAGGCGCCCGTGGATGTCGGCGGCCCGAGCGAGCGATCCGGGGTCGTCGGCGCCCAGCGAGCCGTTCTGCAGTCCGGTCGGGTAGAAGCAGACCGTCGACAGCACCCGAGGGTCGAAGGCGGCCCGGAACGCGAGGTGCCCGCCGAGGCAGAACCCGACCACCGAGAGGGTCGTGACGTCGTCCCGGTTCTCGAGGAAGTCGAGAACCGCCTCCCGGTCGGAGTCGAACTGCGCCGTCGTGGTCTCGGCGGCCGCCGTCAGCCCCGCCTGCTTTCCGGCGTCGTCGAATTCCAGGGCGACTCCCGCGACGTCGCCGCGCGGGTAGATCTCCGGCACGCACACGACGAACCCGGCCGACGCGAGCCGCCGAGCGGTCCGCAGCGTCGACTCGGTGAGCTGGAAAATGTCGGTGTAGAGCACCACTCCAGGAAGCGGCTCCTCACCAACGGGCCTGATCACCTTGGACCGGATCTCGCAGTCGGGCGCGGCAACCCGCACTTCGTCCTCACGCAACTTCATGCCGACCGACCCTACTGGCGTTCCTCGAGCGACCCGCCTACGGCAGCACCCTGTCACGCTCCGGAGGCACTCCAGCGGTCGACCGGCCTGGTCAGCGCCCGTGCCGCAGCCGATCGTTTCGAGCGACGCCCGGGTTGCGGCCAGTCGCCGCAGCGACGCATGGGTCGACTCTCGCGGCGCGGAGTTGCGCCGAGTAGCCGCCGGCGGGCCATGCCGCGTTGATGGACCGGCGGGCGGTGCCGTGCTGATGGACCGGCGGGCGGTGCCGTGCTGGCGGGCCGGCGGGCCGTGCCGCGCTGACGGGCCGGTGGGGTCGGCGGGTCGGCGGATCGGCGGGTTAGCGAGTCAGTACGGAATGCAGGCGCCTCGCCTCTTTCACCAGGCGGGAACTGCCCTTCTGGGTGGCGGCCTCGGCCAGCGGTGGGAGTTCTGTTCGTATGCCGGTTGCCGTGGCTACCTGGGTCGCCAGCTCCAGCAGGTCGGGCAGGCCGCGAGGGGCCGAGGGGAGAAGTCGCGGGATGGCGGCGGCCAGGACCTCCCAGACGGCGGTGGAAGCGCCGGCCCGGTGAGCGTCGGCCAAGGCGGGTACGACCCGGTTCAGTTTGATCAGGCTCAGGGCGCCCAAGTCGCCCAGGTCCCGGCCGACTGCTGTGGCGAACGACCCTGAGGATGGGAGGCCGGACGGGGCCTCGTCGAGGCGTTCGAGTCTGTAGCGGGTGGCCATGGTCAGGAAGGCGTCGGCCGCGGCTACGCGGTCGGCTTCGTGGCGGGCGGCCAGACCGTAAGCCATGGTGAGGGTCGTGGCGGGACCTATCGGGCCGTTGCACTCGGCCAGCAAGGGGAGCAAAGGGCCGGCGCCGCGCTGGTCCTCGTCGGCACCGGCGGCCAGCTCGGGGAGGGCCCAGGCGGCCAGGATCTCGCGATGGTGGGGCAGGGCGGCGGTGAGGACGCTGCCGTTGAGGATCAGGTCGTGGACGAAGACGTGTTTCACGTCGCGGCGGGTCAGGGTGACCAGTTGGTCCTCCACCCGCAGCAGCGGGGCCCGGGTGGGGGCCAGATTGACGGCCAGGCGGGCTACCGCGGGTGGTGGGGCGACCGCGGAGTCGCGTTTCGGGCCGGCGTGGAACTCGAACGTGCGGCCTGCCGCCTGTTCGATGCGGGTGCTTGCCGGGTCGGCCAGACCGCCGGCGGTCAGCCAGTCGAACATCTTGCGGCCGGCGGGAGAAGCCAGGTCGGCGGCGACGGCGGGATCGCTGTCGCGGGGCAGGCGCAGCAGCGCCTGTTCCAGGTCGAGGGGCCAGTGCTCGCGGCCGGTGGCCTCGAGCCGGCGGATGCGGTCGGCCAGGACCGAGGCGTCCAGGCTGCCGTTGGCCAATGTGGGGGTTGAGAGCAGCTCGGGAATGGGCGAGCGGAGGATGCGCAGGTAGAGCTCGGCCGCCCGCAGGGACAGCAGGCGGTCGGGTGGCTCGGAAAGGACCGGGTCGCCGATCGTCCAGGGAGCGTCGACGCCGGCGATCAGGCGGTGCCAGCGGCCTCTCTCGGCCTGGTCGCCGAAGGTGGGGTCGGTCAGGCGGCGGATCGCGGCGGCCAGGAGGGACAGGCGTGCGCGCGGCTGCCAGTGGTCCTCGGCGAAGTGCTCGGCGTGGCGGTTCAGCAGCGGGGTGAGCGCGGTGGCCAGGGCTGGTGTCTCGCCGGCGGCGCTCAGGGTGACCAGGGCGGCCAGGATTCGTTCCCAGCGGACGGCGGTCTCCTCATGCAGCATGGCGGCGACCTCGGTGGCCAGCTCGGACGCCGAGGTGATCGGCGGTGGCATCTCGGCCACCACTGGCAGCGGTGGAAGGTAGATGACGCCGGCGACCGGCGTGGGCTCCTCGGTGCCGAAGAGCAACGCCGCCTTCGCGGCCAGATCGCCACCGAGACCAGCCGCCAGGCCGGCCAGGCGATCGAGAGTGGCCGCGTCGAGCATCCCGTCCGGCGTGTCGGAACGGCCGGGCGTGTCCGGGCCGGTCGGGTTGGCGGAGCCGGTGGATGGGCGTGGCCCTGGCTTGGTGAGTCGCTTGAGGTGCTGGGCGGTCAGGGTCAAAGCGCGTTCCTGTACGTCCAGGGCGGGGTGACCGAAGGCGACGGCGATCGTCTCGAGGATCTCGGGTGCTCGCGCCGGCGTACGGCGGGCTGCCTTGTCGAGCCACGAAAGCTGGGCCTTGACCAACACTTTCTCTTTGCGGAGCAGGGTGTGGTGGCTGACTTCCAGGAGAGTCTCCAGGTCCAGGAGGCCGGCCTCGTCGACCGTACGGAGGGCTCGCTGGGCCAGACCGGCCACCGTGGACGGCGCGTCGGGGAGCAGGCCGGCGTAGTCGACGGCGTGGGTGGCTGACTCTTCGAGCGTGGGGGCCAGCATGTCGTGAAGCATGACGAAGGGGCGCAGCCAGGCGGGGCGGTCGCCGCGGACCAGGCGGTCGATGGTGGCGGCCAGGATCTCCTTGCGTTCGAGGCGGCCCTCGGCGACCAGTTGGGCGGTCACGGCGGGGAAGACCGGCTCATCGATCCAGGAGTTGGTGTCGGGGTCCATGGTGCCGCGGGTCAGCTCGGCGCCCAGGCCGTCGATCTCGAACAACGCGGGGAGGAACAGGTCCAGATAGGGCGAGGCGCGGAACTTGTCGAGCGGTGGCACCGCGGGGCGCTCCCACGGGCTGCGGAGTGTCTCGTCGAGCCAGCAGCGGACCACCGGCTCGGTCACCGGTGGGGTGGCGCCCGACTCGGCCAGCAGGGTGGCAACGAGTTTCCAGCCCCCCGTCCACGTGTCGTCCGTGGACAGCCTCATGGCCAGGCGGGTGGCCAGATCGCCGAGCCAGGGCAGGTCGCGGCCCCGGACGATCTCGAGCAGGCGGGGGATCGGGATCTGCCGCCACTTGTCGCGGATGTCGCGGCGCAGGAGCAGGCGGGCCGCGCGAGGGGCGGTCGGCATCGTGCCGAGGACCGCCAGGGCGAAGCTGCCGGTCGGGTCGGTGGCCGGGCGCCACCAGTCTTCGATCGTCAGGGCCTTGATGTGGGACTCGACCACGGGGGCGAACGCCAGGCGTTCCTCCTCGGTCGCCTTGAGCAGCAGGGAGGTCACGCCGACGGTGTCGCCGTTGTGGGCGCGACGCTCAAGCACTTCCCATTCGAGGCTCATGCGCGCACCTCCTCGGCGTCGACGCCGGAACGGACCAGGCGGACGGCCAGCGCGTGTTTGCACGGGCCCCGCTCGCCGCGATGTCTGGCCCACCACCAGCATGTGCAGGAGCCGTCAAGACGTACGTGATAAAGCTCCTCGCCGCTGCGAACCACCGCGGCCTCGCCCTCGAGGGTCACCGCGCCCTCGGCGGCCAGTGATCGCGCCCCGGCCAGGCGAGGATTCAGGTCGGCCACGGCGTCGGCCGAATAGGGCAGCGTGCGGTGGAAGTAGCCGGCCTCGGCGACGTCGTAGCCGACCCGGCCGGCCGTGCCGAGCTGGGTCAGGGCATCACGCACCCGAGCGGCGGTCAGACCGGCCGCGACGGCCAGCGCGTCGACGTCGATCGTCGGGTCCCAGGAAAGCAGCACGCTGATCAGGTCGGCGTCGTCGGTGGCCTCGTCGCCGGCCAGCGAGTCGAGCACTGAGCCCTCGCCGGAGAAGCCCCGGTAGGGCTCGGGTGAGAGCGTCAGCGACAGGCGCTGCGACGGGGTGCTCAGCTCCCACGTGCTGGCCACCGGGCCGCTGCCGGCGGCGACCGGCGGACCGTAGACGCGCAGCGTGGTGGCATGACGCAGGAAAGGTCTGAGAGCGGCCAGGCGCCCGGGGCCCGCCAGGCAGACCGCTCCGGCTGTGGGCCGCGAGGTGAACCGCAGCGAACGGCCGGCGGGCACCGCCCAGAGCACCGACCGGTCGCCGGCGGAGAGCCGGTTGAGCAGGGCGCGGGCCTCGACGGCACCGAGCTCCGCGCGGGGGTCGAAGCGGGAGGTGAGCACCTGAGCCTCGGCGAAGCCGCGCAGCCAGCGCGACGGCAGCGGCACCTTGCGCTCGACGACCGGTCCGTCAAATGTCGTCACGGTCAGGTCGTCGGGGCCGACGGCCAGGTGCATCGGGTCGGCGCGGCCGACCCGGCCCAGGGCGCGCCGCAACGGTGGATTGACGTCCACATTGGTCGTGCCATGAGCGACGATCTCGCCGTCGATGCCGGCGGGCAGTACGTCGACTCGCGCGTAGACCCCGCAGCAGCCGGAGAACGACTCGAAGCGCAGCCGGTCGCTGCCCGCGGTCACCACCGGGTCGAGGCTGGCCGGGCTGACCGGCCGGAAATATCGGGTGCGGGCGACCTCGGCCACCGCGAGCAGGCCGGCCGCGGCGGCGCCGGGATCGGTCAGGAAGCCGGCGAAGAAGCGCGGATGCGCCGCCGGGCCGCCGGAGGTCTGAAGGGCCAGGCCCGAGGGGTCCAGCGCCGACGAGCCGAGGTATGAGTACGCCGCTGCGGTTGCCATGGCGGACAAGCTAGGGGGTGGGTACGACAAGTTTCCAGGCCATTTTCAGGGCAGCCGGTGACGGGCCGCGTAGGTGGCCGCTTCGGCCCGGTTCCGGGCGCCGATCTTCGCGAAGGCGTTGTTGATGTGGGTCTTCACGGTGGCCTCGGCGATGTAGAGTTCGGCCGCGATCTCGGCGTTCGTGCGCCCCAGCGCTATCCGTCCGAGCACCTCCGCCTCACGCGGTGTCAGGCCGTCCGGGAGCGGCGGCGGTGGTGCCGCGGGCGTACCGGAGAAGGTCTGGGCAATGCGGGCCGCGACGACCGGGTCGAGCAGGGAATGGCCGGTCGCGGCCGCTCGCAGGGCCATGCCGATCTCGGCGCGCCCGGCGTCCTTGGTCAGATAACCGCGCGCGCCGGCGGCGAGCGCCCCCGCGATCGACTCGTCGTCGGCGTAGGTGGTCAGCACGACCACGGCCACACCCGGGTGCTGGTCACGGATGCGGGCGGTCGCGGTGATGCCGTCCAGGACGGGCATGCGCAGGTCCATCAGCACCACGTCGGGCTCGTGCTCGGCGACCAGCGCCAGGGCCTGTTCGCCGTCGGCGGCGGCGCCGACCGCGGTCACGCCGTCGACGAGGTCGAGCAGGGCGGTCAGCCCCTCCCGGACGAGCTGTTGATCGTCGGCCACCACCACCCGCAGTGTCATGCGGGAACCTCCGCGACGACGTGCCACATGCCGTCGGCGACGCCGGCCTCGAGGGTGCCGCCGGCCAGGGCCAGCCGTTCCCGCGCGCCGACGAGCCCGTAGCCGCCATCTGAAGAGGACCCCTCGCACTTGTTGGCGACCGTGAGCCGTACGGCGGAGTCCGTGCATTCGAGAAGAACGGTCACATCGGTCCCTGGGGCGTGTTTGGCGGCGTTGGTCAAAGCCTCACGCGCGGTCCGCACGAGGGCGACCTCAGCCGCCGGATTGAGGTTGTGCGCGCTCCCGTGCGTACACAAGGAGGCCTGAACCCCGTGATCAGCGTGATGCGCCGCAGCGAGATCGGCCAGCGCCCGCGGCAGCGGAGGAACGTCGGCTCGAAGGGCCGCCACCGCGGACCGCGCCTCCGTCAGACCGTCCCGGGCCAGCTTGCGGGCCCTGCGGACCCGGGTCGCGGCGGCGGTCAGGTCACGCTTCTCCGTCAACTCGGCCTCGGCGACTTCCAGTTGTACGGCGAGAGCGCCCAGCGAATGAGCGAGCACATCATGAAGTTCACGGGCGATCCGGGCGCGCTCATCCAGGGCGGCGGCGCGAGCCTGTGCCTCGTGGGTCCGCGCGCGTTCCTCGGTACGAAGGCGATGCTCGCGGCGGTGCAGGCTGAACAGCACCACGATGACGATCACCGCGGCCTGGGCGAGCACGGCGCTGCTTCTGATGCTGAGCGACATGACGGCCACGACGGCGGCGGTGACGCCGAGGATCGCCCAGAGAGGAATCCTCGGCAGCATCACGAAGATGAAAAGAGCGGCGAAAAGGAAAAGCTGCGCCGATCCGTTGCCGTCGCCGCCGACGACCGCGGCGGGCAGAACAGCGGCCACGGCAAGGGACGTGCGCGCCAGTCGTGGCCACCGGTGGTCGGTGGCCACGAAGACGAACCAGCAGACCAGAGCGGCGACGAGCGGAGGCGTCGCCTGCCCGGGCAACGCCCAGATCAGCAGGGCGCTGAGCGCGATCCGGACGATCCACCCGGTCTCCGGGTCGTCGGCGCGAACGAGGGCCGCGGCCCGGCGCAGCAGCGTCAAGCGCGGTCCCGCACGAGGTCGAGGATGATCTCCACCATGAGCAGACGGTAGGCGACGAAAGCCAGCCCCACCACCACGAGAACCACGACGATCGCGGCGATGAGCTTGCCGGTCACCCTGCCACCCTCCTTCTCCAGCACCCGATCGACGACGGTCGCGGCGAGGCGGGTGCTCCGGCTGCCGCGCTTGTCCCCGGTGATCAGATAGTTCGCGGCCCGGACGGCGGGCCGGCGGTCCATGTCCTTGGTCATGGCAAGGAAGCTACGGACGACCCCGGGTGGAGAAGGACCACCGAGAGATGGAGAAGAGGGTGGAGCTACTAAGAGACGACCTGAATCGCCTGCAGGAACAGGATGACCAGCTTGGCGATCGCCACGACCCCGACGATCCCGGCGATGTACGGCGCGATTTCCGGCTTGCCCATTTCGATTACCCCCGACGACGTTTCCCGAAGAGGCAGAGGATTTGACCCTGGCGGGTGTCGCTGAACCCCACTGAGCACGTGAGGAGCGCGACGTTGCCCCAGGTGAACCCCCGGAGCGGATTCCGCCCGAGCTCCTCGTCATAGCGGTGTCCGGGTTGGTCATCGGCGTCGGCAGTCTCACCATGCTCGTGCCCGACGTGCGGGCAGCACACGGCGAAGGCCGCAGGGGAAGTTCACCCTCGCGGAACCGATGCCTTGTGACCGGTCCGATCCGCCGCGCCGGCGATGCGGTTGACTCGGCGACTTCGTCAGCGACAACGGCCGGTTCGTGCGACAAACATGGAACTGTCCGGAGGACTGCCGGACGGAGCAAAGGCCAGCGACGTCATAGCGGCGCGCGGTACTGAAAGCTGGAAGCAGGACCGCGATCCACCCGCTCACAGGCGACCAGACGCGGAAACAGGCAGCCGGATTCGCAGCCATGGGGCTGGGCGCCAGCTTGATCGGCCTGCTAGTCCTCCGCCGTGGTTATGGCTACGCAGATAACAGAGCCAGGAAGCCACCGTGACCCACCCACCGTGACCCACCCACGCAGCGCGCCCACCGCAACGTGGGGTCCGGGGGTCGCCCCCGGAGGAGGTATGACGAGTGGCCCCGGCCCGCGCTCCCCGCGGGCACACTCCACCCATCCACTCGTGGGCCGCCGGGGATTCGAACCCCGAACCTAAGGATTAAAAGTCCTCAGCTCTGCCATTGAGCTAGCGGCCCGCTGATCCATAAGGCTACCGGAGCGATCGCGGGACGAGCATGCGGCTTTCCCCGTGGCGTACGGATCGAGGATCTTCAGGTCTTTCGGGTTTGAGAACGATTGTTCTTGACTGATCGTTCTCAAACCGGCTAGCGTTGTGGTGTGGGACGGCCTAGAGGGTTTGACGAAGAGGCGGCGGTGGTGGCCGCGGCGGCGTTGTTCGCCGGGCGCAGCTATGACGGGACCTCGGTGGACGACCTCGTCGGGCAGACCGGCGTGCACCGCGGAAGCCTCTACAAGACGTTCGGCAGCAAGCGGGGGCTCTATCTCGCGGCGCTGCGGCACTACGTCGATCGGGAGCTCGGTGAGCGCGGCGACCTTCGGTTTCTGCTGTTGGCGGCGGCCGAGCGGGCGCCCGTCGACAGTGAGGTCGCGGCAGAGGTGACGAGAGGGATCCGGCTGCTCGATCGGGGCGACGGTGAGGAGGCCACGACGGTGGCGTTGGGGCTGAGAATTCGGGAACTGGCGGAGGGGAATCATGGCGGTCGTTGAGATCGAGGGTGGCTCGCTGGTGGTGCGGGTCCAGGGGATGGACAAGCTGTGGGCGCTGAAGAGCAGCCTCACCATTCCGCTGGCCAACGTGCGCGGGGCGACAAATGACCCGGGCATCGTGAACGAGCCGAAGGGTGTGCGCAACGCGGGGACGTACATGCCGGGGGTCGTGGTTGCCGGCTCTTTCCGCCGCGAAGGGGAGCGGATCTTCTGGGATGTGCGCGATCCGGCGAAAGCCGTGGTCATCGAGCTGGCCGACGAGCACTACGCGCGGCTCATCGTGCAGGTGGACGATCCGCGGGCGACGGTCGAGCTGATCGAGAACGCCATGACGCATTGACGGGAGCCGCTGCGTAGTCGAATCTCTAGTGGAAACAGTGTTCCGCGAAGGGAAACGACATGGTCCTACGCCGCGCCGCTCTGATCGCTGCCACGCTCGTCGCCGGGGTCGCCATTGCCCCGGCGGCGGCCGAGGCGGCTCCGGCGGTCAGCTCCTACAGCACGACGATCAACGGTGATCAGACCGACGTGTACTACCCGGTGCGCAAGGACCGGGCGCCGGTGGTCCTGCTTCTCCAGGGCGCCAACGTCGACAAATCGGCCTATTCGAACTTCGCGAGCGGTCTGGCGGCGTACGGCTTCGTCGTCGCCGTGCCGAACCACGCACGCAGCTTGGGCCCTGTGAACGGCCTTTACCCGGATGCTCTTCAGGCGAACTGGACCGTGAGCTGGGCCGTGGCCGAGAACGCCCGGGCCGGATCGCCGGTGAAAGGACGGATCGACACCGGCACCCTGCTGCTGACCGGGCACTCCTTCGGTGGAGCGGCGGGGTTGGGCATCTCGACGGGGCTGTCCACCCCGCCCTTCACCGACGTGCCGGTGGCGGCGCCGGCCGAGCTCAAGGCGGCCGCCTTCTATGGCGCCAATTACACCATTCCGGTCGCCAACATCGTGCCGGTGGCGCTGATCCAGGGCAGCGTGGACGGCATCGGGTTGCCGGCGAAAGGCCTCGCGACCTACGAGGCGATGCTGGGACGACCGCGGCTGTACGTCAGCGTGACGGGAGCCAATCACTACGGCATCACCGACACGCAGAACCCGGCCGGCGCCATTCCGGACGCGTCGCCGCCGACGCTGGCGCAGGCGACCGGCACCACGACGATCGCCCGCTGGACGGCCTACTGGCTGCGGGCACAACTGGGCGATCCGGTCGGCCAGGCCTGGGTGAACGGGGTCGGCGATCTGGTCGACCAGAACGTGGAGACACGGAAGGATTAGCCTGCTCGGGCGCGGGATTGCCCGCGAACGGCCGCTGGTCAGGGCGTACCCCGTGGGACAGTATCGGTAGCGTGACCGAGTACGACGCCGAGCAACTGACCGCGGGGTTCCGCTCCATGACCATGCTGACCGCCCTCGTCGGGCGGGGAGGCCGGCCCGCGGCGGTGAGCCCGACCATTGCGCTGCGCGCCGCCGAGAAGCAGTACGGATGGCTGCCGGTCAAGGTCGACGGCTCGAAGATGGAAGTCGCCGTCATCACCAACCTTCGGATGATCCTCGGCGAGAGCGAGATCCCGCTCTGGGCGATCACCCGGCTCCGGCCCGGCAGCGCCCAGTGGTCGGTGGCGCTGGAGATCATCGGGCGCGAGGAGGCGCTGGTGCTCAGCGGGCCCTGGGTGCCGTGGATGAGCGTGGTCATCTGCGCCGAGCTCTACGGCACGGCCTGGCCGCCCGCCTATGCTCCGATCCCGGGAAACAATAGGGAAAATCTTGTGACGGCATAGACCGGGCCCTCCGGTACTGCGACGCTAAGTGTCGTGTACGACTACGACCTGTTGGTGCTGGGCTCCGGGCCCAGCGGTCAGAAGGCCGCCATCGCGGCCTCCAAGCTGGGACGCCGCGTCGGCGTCGTCGACCGCCGGGACATGATCGGCGGAGTCTGTATCAACACCGGCACTGTGCCGTCGAAGACCCTGCGTGAGGCTGTTCTCTATCTGACCGGCCTCAGTCAGCGCGATCTGTACGGCAGCAGCTACCGCGTCAAGGACGAGATCACCGTGAGTGATCTCGCCGCGCGCACCCAGCATGTGATCAGCCGGCAGACCGACGTCATCCGTAATCAGCTCGCCCGCAACCACGTCACGATGATCACCGGCGTGGGCCGTTTCGCCGACGCGCACTCGATCTGGGTCGACGGCGGCAGCGGCCGGGAGAGCAAGGTCAGCGCCGACAAGATCATAATTGCGGCGGGTACGAGGCCCGCGCGGCCGGACAGCGTCGACTTCGACGACCGGACGATCGTCGACTCGGACGGCGTGATCAACCTTCAGGCGGTGCCGCGCAGCATGGTCGTGGTCGGCGCCGGGGTCATCGGCATGGAGTACGCGTCGATGTTCGCCGCGCTCGGCACCAAGGTCACAGTGGTCGAGCGCCGCGAGCAGATGCTCGACTTCTGCGACGACGAGATCGTCGAGTCGCTCAAATACCACCTGCGGGACCTCAGCGTGACGTTCCGTTTCGGCGAGGAGGTGGCCGCGGTCGAGCGTCACCAGACCGCCGCGCTCTGCATCCTCAAGAGCGGCAAGAAGATCGCCGCCGACACGGTCATGTACTCGGCCGGCCGTCAGGGACAGACCGACGACCTGGCGCTCGAGGCGGCCGGGCTCAGCGCCGACCGGCGCGGGCGGATCGAGGTCGACGGCAACTTCCGGACGGCCGTGGACAACATCTACGCGGTCGGTGACGTGATCGGCTTCCCGGCGCTCGCCTCGACCTCGATGGAGCAGGGGCGCCTGGCCGCGCATCACGCCTGCGGCGAGCCCACCCGCGACATGCACCAGCTCCAGCCGATCGGCATCTACACGATTCCCGAGATCAGCTTCGTGGGCGCGACCGAGGATCAGCTCACCGAGAGCTCTACGCCATTTGAAGTGGGCATAGCGCGCTATCGCGAGCTGGCCCGCGGGCAGATCGTCGGCGACTCCTACGGCATGCTGAAACTGCTGGTGGCGCCCGAGGACGGCAAGTTGCTGGGCGTGCACGTGTTCGGCACGGGCGCCACGGAGATCGTGCATATCGGGCAGGCCGTGATGGGCTGCGGCGGCTCGGTCGACTACCTGGTCGACACGGTCTTCAACTATCCGACGCTCTCCGAGGCGTACAAGGTGGCGGCTCTCGACGCCTCCAACAAGATCCGCAACATCACGAGGATCGACGGCTAAGACCTTTATTTCCGTACGCCCGTAGCACGCCTTCCCGCATTTTCGGGACTTATCGGAATCGTGCTCCACGAAAGGGTGCGCTGCCGTGATTGTCCAAGGTGGCATCACGCGATCACCCCGCAGTGTGTCTAACCGGTACAAGAGGAGCGCCTCGTGGCGATGAAAAACTGATCTCTAAGGGGGACCTAAGGTTTCACAGGCATTGCCGTGAAAAAGAATCAAGTACCCTTCGGCTATGTCATGGATGGCCAGTGCCCGGCACGGCGTACGTGAGGCCCCCGCCGGGTTGGCCCTCCTGCAAGAGTTGCTGAACACGCGCGCACCCATGGCGTACGGCGTCGATCTCCTGCTCGACGCCGACGACGCGCAGCGCTGGCTGACCGAGGCCCTGGCCACGTGGTCGCGGGTGTCCGGGTTGCCGGCGCCGACGCTGCTGATCTCGTCGTCCGATCTGCGCTCGCTGCGCCGGCTCCGGTCCACCTTTGAAAACGTGATCCTCGCCGGCGGCACGCGCGAGCCGTCGGGAGCGCTCCCACCGGCGGATGTGCCGGTCAGTCTCGTTCCCGACGCCGACGGTTGGGTGCGCATCGTGCCCACCGGGCGCGGCGTGCGGTGGCTGGCGTCGGCGCTCTGGGCCGAGGCGTTGCTGGCTCAGCAGGCCGGGCTCTGGCCTCGGCTCAAACTGTGCAACAACTCGGAGTGCCGGGCCGCCTTCTTCGACACGTCCCGGAACAACAGCGGTGTCTGGCACGACGTCAGCACTTGCGGCAATACGGCTAATTTGCGGGCCTTCCGCGAGCGCCGCCGTTTGATGGGCGGCAGTGGGGCGGTGCCGCCGCGCCCGACGGTCCAAGGACCGCCGAGCCTGATTTAGGCTCAGCGGCCGACTCGCGTTTCGGCTGGCCTTGAGGGCTCTGCGGCCGACTCGCGTTTCGGCCGGCGTTGAGGGCTCTACCGCTTTCTGCTGAGCTGTCTGGCCCGCCTTGACGTCTGCGGCGAGGGGTTGCGCGCGTTTGAGCGGCGACAGCGGGCAGTCGAATGGTTGTGGACGGTGGAAATGATTGCGGAGGAAAGGTTCGAAAAGGCTGACAACCCCCACTCGGGGATCGGTGTCTTGCTTGTCGTAAGGGATTTCCGACCAAGGAGACACCATGTCGCGCAACACCGAGATCGGCCAGCACGAGGCCAAGCCGCGTCGCACCGTCGTGTGGCGGGCCACCGCGGGAGTGGGCTTCGCCGCCGCGGCGATCGCCGCCGTGGCCGTGGCCACCAGCGGCAGTGGCACGCAGGCGCCGGCGCCGGCCGCCGCGGCCGCGAAGCCGGCGACGACCACCGCCGCCGCCCCGGCCGAGCAGCCGCCGCTGGTGCAGCTGGTCGGCTACCTGAGCAAGGCCGAGCAGCCCAAGGGCGACGCCACCCTCGTGCTCCGCGACCAGCACCTCACGAACGGCCAGACGATCGACGTCTGGGACCTCTTCGCCGACAACGGCGACCTCTACTTCGCCAGGACCCGCGCCGGGATGCCGGCCCAGGTCAAGGGACACCACTCCCAGGTCTCCGAGGACAAGATCGGCCAGCAGAAGGCGGTCGCCGCCGCCAAGTACGCCGCCAAGGGTGACCTGAACGAGGCCCGCAAGCGGATGGCCCTGGCCTACGTGCCGAAGAACCCCAAGGTCAAGCCGACCCTGCTGCCGCCGGGCTTCGTCCCGCCCGCGCCGACCAGCACCAAGGTTCCGGCCGTGCTCAAGGAGATGTCCCAGATCAACACGACCGACAACTGGGTCTGGGGCAACTCGATGACCGCGCTCCAGTCCGGTGCCGGCGACCCGGCCGTCCGCGCCGGCGTGCTGCGGCTGCTCGGCCAGATGCCTGAGGTCAAGGTCAGCAAGAGCAGCGCCGGTGGCAGGGCCGTGCTCGTCCTGACCGCCACCAAGCCGATCAACCCCGAGGTGGAGACCCTGACCGTCGACGCCACGACCGGTCTGCCGACCAAGTACGCCAACGGCGGCGGCACCACCAACTACACGGTTACGCGCGTGACCTTGGCGGATGTCGCCAAGGGCAAGTTCTGAGACCGGGGCTCCGGGAACTTCGGGGCCCTCCCGCGCGACTATGGATTCATGGCTTGTGAGCGGTGGCGCGAGATGCTTTCGGCGCAGCTGGACGGCGAGGACGACCCGGCCGACCGGCCGCTGGTCGAGAAGCACCTGGCCGGATGTGCCGAATGCCGGGATTGGCTGGACGGTGCGGCGGCGGTCAACCGCCTGACGAGCACGCGGATGGCCCCGGCGCCCGACCTCAGCGAGGCGATCCTGGCGGCGCTCCCGGCGCCGTCGCCGCGAAGGCGAGCCTTCTTCGTGAAGCGGATCCCGATCGCGGCGGCGCTCTTCGTGGCTCTCGCGGCCGTCGGGGCCGTGCAGCTCATCCTGGGTCTCGACCAGATCGGCGGCGGGGTCGTCGTCGGCGGCCACCAGCACACCGCCGCGGCCGCCGACCCCGGTCACCTATGGCACGAGTCGGCCGCGTGGAACGTGGCGGTCGGGGCGGGCTACCTGTTCATCGCGTTGCGCCGGGTTCGGCCGTCGGGGCTGGTGCCGATGCTCACCGCGTTCGTGGGGATGCTGGTGCTGCTTTCGGTGAACGACCTCTCCGGCGGCCGGGTCGACGCCACGCGGCTGGTCAGCCACGGTTTTGTGATCCTCGGCTATCTGCTGATCGTCACGCTCTCCCGCATTCCGGGCGGTTTCGTGAGCACGCCGCCGGGTGCGCGGGCCGGTGCCGGCTCGGGCTGGACCGCGCGCTTCGCTGACGAGGAGGACGAGGTCGAGCCCGCGGCGCGGCCGGGGCTGCGACTGGTACCGCGCGGCCCGATGACCGCGCGAGAGGAAGAGCGCCGGGCGGCGTGACCGCGCGAGAGGAAGAGCGCCGGGCGGCGTGACCGCGCGAGAGGTGGAGCGGGTGGTGTGGCCTCGCGGAGGGAGAGTGCCTCTGGCGTGGCCGCGCGGGAGGAAGGCGCCGGCGGCATGGCCACGTCGGGGGAAGGGGCGCCGCGCCGGGGGAAATGCGGGCCGCGGGATCGAGCGGGGATTGCGGGGCGGCATGACCGCCCGGGGAGAAGAGCGGGCGGCATGACCGCGGGAAGTAAGGCGGCGCCGGAACGCTAGAGGCGGGGGCGTATGGAGAGCTCGCGCCACTCGTCCGGGCCGGCGAGCAAGGCGCGTACGGTGTCGAGGGCGGCGTCCTCCGAGTCGTACTCGAAGAAGTGTGAGACGCCGTCGGCACCGCCCGCGCGCTGCTCGACATACCACTGGTCGCCGCTCACCCGCAGGTAGACGTCCTTGCGAGCGACCCGGCCCCACTTACCGTTCCACCAGTGCTTACGCTGCTCCATCCCGGCAGCGTATCGAACATTTGTTCGAACGCTACCGGGTGGGTTGATCTTTTATGAAACCGGGGGCTCCCGGTGACGGCCCAGAACGTCGTCGAGGGCGCTGTTCTGCACCTGGTGACCCTGGCCGCGCAGCAGCGCGTCGCGGATTTCGGTGAGCAGCTTGACCTCCTCGCTGGGCGCCTTCGGCGGCGGCTCCTCGCCGCGCTTGCGACGCTCGGCCAGCTTATTGAGGGGGAAGACGACCAGGAAGTAGATCACCGCGGCGGTCAGCAGGAAGGTGATGAGCGCGTTGATGAACGCCGCGTAGTCGAAGACGACGCCCTGCTCGGGCGACCAGGTGCCCTTGAGGTTGCCGGAGCCGCCGGTGATCCATTTGATCAGTGGCTCGAGGAAGGACTTGGTGAAGCCCGAGACCACGGCAGTGAACGCGGCACCGATGACGACGCCGACCGCCAGGTCGACGACGTTGCCGCGCATGATGAAGTCTTTGAAGCCTTGGAACATTTTGCTCACGAGCGCTCCTGCGTACACCGAAGGGGTTCGTCCGGCAGCAGGTGCCCACGGCCGGTCGGCGACAAACTACGCCGACCGGGCCAACCAGGGAAAGTCAGTCGAGCGCGGGCTCCTGCGCCGTCACGGCCTCGTCGACCGTCGGATAGGTGCGCAGCACCTCCACCAGGCCGCTGACCTCGAGGATGCGCAGCACGCCCCGCTGTGGAGCGGCCAGGCGGACCGTGCCGCCGGCGTCGTCGGTGCTGTTCTTGGCCCGGACGAAGACCGAGAGCCCGGTGGAATCGCAGAACGAGACCTGGGCGAGGTCGAAGACCAGACGGGTGCGGCCCTTCTCCAGAAGGTCGCTGATCTGGTCCTGAAGCTGGGGCGCGGTGGCCATGTCCAGCTCACCCGCGACCGACACGACGACCATGTCGGCGCGCTGTTCCGTTTGTACCGTCAGAGACATTCAGGACCTCCAGATTATGAGCAGAACGGTACTCCAACCCCGGGTGCATCCGCAGAACCGGGGCGCGCCACCGCGTTATTTGGCTGACAGCAAGTATTAGAGCTTCCGGTGGTAAAGTCCGCGCGTTGCTCGCGGGACGGACAGAACAGAGTCGGGAGGCAGCGGTGACGCTGACTGCGGAGGAGGCGGCTCGGTTCGCCGGTCTGCTGGAAGAGAACAGTGACGCCCTGGTGGCGGCTTGGACGGACAAGGTGGCGGCCACCCTACGGGGCCGGTTGAGCCATGCCGAGCTGCAAAGGCAGCACTCCGAGCTGCGCAAGGCCTTTCATCAGGCGCTCTCCGGCGGCGCCCAGGCGATCGGTGACGAGCCCGCGGCCGAGCTGCGGGCCCAGCTGAGCGACCTCTCGGCGAGCCGGGCCCGGCAGGGCTTCTCGGTGACCGAGACGGCGGTCAGCGTGTTCGCCTTCAAAGAGGCCGTGCTGGGGGTCGTCGACCAGGTCGGCGGTGGCGAGGCGGCCCTGCGTGACTACTTGGCCCTGTCCGCTTTCGTCGACGGGGCGGCCCTGTTCACCTCCGACAGCTACGTGCGCGTGCGCGAGGAGCTGATCGCCGACCAGGCCGAGCAGCTGCTCGAGCTCTCCACGCCGGTGGTCAAGCTCTGGGAGGGCGTCGTCGCGGTGCCGCTGGTCGGCACGCTCGACTCGGCCCGGGCCCAGGTCGTCATGGAGCGGCTGCTGCAGACGCTCGTCGACACCGGTTCGCCGTACGCCATCATCGACATCACCGGCGTGCCGGCGGTCGACACCCAGGTCGCCCAGCACGTGCTCAAGACCGTGGTGGCGGCCCGCCTGATGGGCGCCGACTGCATCATCTCCGGCATCCGCCCGCAGATCGCCCAGACGATCGTGGCGCTCGGCATCGAGTTCGGCGACATCGCCACCAAGGCGTCGCTGGCCGACGCGCTGCGCTACGTGCTGGGCAAGACCGGCCAGGCCAAGCGGCTGGGGCGCTGACGTGGAACGTGTTCCGGTCCTCAAGATCGGTGACGTCCTCCTGGTCTCGATCCAGATCGACATGGAGGACCAGACCGCCCTGCAACTGCAGGAGGACCTCGCCGACCGGATCGTCGCGACCGGCTGCCACGGCGTGATCATCGACATCAGCGCGCTCGACATCGTCGACTCGTTCGTCGGCCGCACCCTGGCCACCATCGCCTCGGTCTCACGCGTGCTCGACGCCGAGACGGTGGTCGTCGGCATGCGCCCGGCCGTGGCGATCACCCTGGTCGAGCTGGGCCTGCAACTGCCCGGCATCCGTACGGCGCTGAACGTCGAGCTCGGCATGGAGCTGCTGGCCCGTGAGCGCGCCGCCACGGACTGGGCGCTCGACGAGGGTGACGCCGAGGACGAGGGTGAGCCCGAGACGCCCGCGGCAGCGACACCGTGAACCAGCAGGGCGAGCTGATCCAGGTCAACTCCGACCAGGACGTCGTACGGGTGCGGCAACTCGTCCGTACGGTCGCCGTGGCCGTGAAGCTCTCGCTGGTCGACCAGACCAAGCTGGTCACCGCCGCGAGCGAGCTGGCCCGCAACACCCTGGTCTACGGTGGGGGCGGCACCGTCGAGGTGAGCACGGTCAACAACGGCCGGCGACCCGGCATCCGGATAGTCTTCGCAGATCAGGGTCCCGGCATCGTCGACCTCGATCTGGCCTTCACCGACGGTTACACCACCGGCTCCGGTCTGGGGCTCGGTCTCAGTGGCGCCCGCCGGCTGGTGGACGAGTTCGACATCGTCACCGCGCCCGGCGCGGGAACGAGCATTACCGTGACCAAGTGGTGCCGATGAGCGGAGGCGCAGTGGCGTCGATACCCGAGGGACTCCTCGACGGGGGAGCCTGGTTCCGGGTGGAGGCCGCCGCGACCGCTTCCGCTGTCCGGCGGTCGGCCGAGCGCCTGGCGGTCGAGATCGGCCTGCCCGAGCGCAAGACGGCCGACCTCTCGATAGTGGCCGCCGAGGTCGCCGGAAACCTGGTCAAGCACGCCGACCAGGGTGTCCTGCTGCTGCGCACGGTCCGGGCGGCGGGACAGGCCGGCGTCGAGATCGTCGCGATCGACAGCGGTCCCGGCATGGCCGATCTCGCCCGTTCCTTCGGTGACGGCCATTCGACGGCGGGCACGCTCGGCATCGGCCTCGGCTCGATCCTCCGTCAGTCCGACTGGTGCGATCTTCACTCCGTACCCGGCAAAGGCACCGTCCTGACCGCACAGGTCTGGCCGGCCGACCGGCCCGAGCCCGCCTGGGCCGCCGGGGTGACCCGCCCGCTGACCGGCGAGCCGGTCAGCGGCGACGCGTTCGCCGTCCGCGACGTCGGTGGCCGCCGCCAGATCCTCATGAGCGACGGTCTCGGGCACGGCGGGCTGGCGGCCGCCGCCTCCCACGAGGCCGTGCGCGTCTTCCTCGACGCGCCCGCCGACCAGCCGTCGGGCGTCGTCGACGTGCTTCATCGCCGGCTCAACCACACCCGGGGCGCCGCGCTGGCCGTGGCCGAGCTCGACGGCGAGGCCGGTGTCGTCCGCTACTGCGGCCTGGGCAACATCTCCGGCACGGTCCTCGCGCCCGGCGGGGCCCGGCGCGGCATGGTCTCGCTGCCCGGCATCGCCGGCCATCAGCGGCGGCAGATCCGGCAGTACGACTATCCGCTGGAGCCCGGCTCGGTCGTGCTCATGCACTCCGACGGGGTGGTCGACCGCTGGAACCAGGCGGACTATCCCGGCCTGCTCACCCACTCGCCGGTGGTGATCGCGGCGACCGTGCTCCGCGACGCCGGGGTGCGCCGCGACGACGCCGGTGTGATCGTGGCCCGGCTCCCATGACCAGCGGGCCCGAGCAGCTGATGCGGACGCGCCTGCGGGTGGCGCAGGACGTCTTCGCGGTGCGCCAGCTCGGCCGGGAGGTGGCCCGCGAGGTCGGCCTCGAGCAGCAGGATCAGACCCGGCTCGCGACTGCCCTGAGCGAGGTGAGCCGGGTGATGCTGTCGGAGGGGCGTGATGCCGATGTGACGTTCACGGTCCATCCTGACGGGGTATCACTCACGTTGCGGGTGACGGTCGAGAGTTCGGTGCCCGGCGACGCCGCGAGGCTGCGGCCCGAGTTGGCGCAGGCCGGCCGCCTGGTGGACAAGATGGAGGTCACCGATGCCGGAAACGGTACGGTCGTATGGATGGCTCGACGGTTGCCGGCGAGTGCGCCGAGGCTGACCCCCGACCGGATGGACGAGATCCGCGCCGGGCTGGCCAAGCATGTCCCGGGTAGCCCTCTCGACGAGCTGAACGTCCAGAATCAGCAGCTCATCGCCGCCCTCGACGAGGTGCGGGCGCAGCGTGACGATCTGGCCCGGCTCAACGGTGAGCTCGAGGAGACCAACCGCGGCGTCATGGCGCTCTATCACCAGCTGTCCGAGGAGCTGGAGGAGACCAACCGCGGCGTCGTCGCCCTCTACGCCGAGCTCGACGAGAAATCGGTGCAGCTGGCCGCGGCCAGCGAGGCGAAAAGCCGGTTCCTGGCCAACGTCAGTCACGAGCTGCGGGCGCCGGTCACCGCCATCATCGGGCTGGGCCGGCTGCTCGGCGACGAGGCCTCCGACGAGCTGACCGAGGAGCAGACCCGCCAGGTCGACCTCATCCGCAGCTCCGCCAGCGACCTGCTCTCGCTGGTCAACGACCTGCTCGATCTGGCCAAGGCCGAGGCCGGCCGGGTCGAGGCGAGCATGGCCGACGTCGACCTCAAGGCCGTCTTCGGGCAGCTCCGGGGCACCCTGCGGCCGCTGGCGACCCGGCCCGAGGTCGATTTCGTGGTCGACGAGCCGTCGGTGCCGGCGATCCGTACGGACGAAGTGCTTCTGGCCCGGGTGTTGCGCAACCTGCTCACCAACGCGCTGAAATTCACCGAGTCCGGCGAGGTACGTCTGAGCGTGCGCCAGATCGGCGACGACGCCGAGTTCACCGTGTCCGACACCGGCACCGGCATCCCGCCCGAGCTGCACGAGCGCATCTTCGAGGAGTTCTACCAGGTGCCCGGCAGCAAGCCGATCAGCGGCAAGGGCACAGGCCTGGGCCTGCCGTACGCCCGGCGGCTGGCCGGCATCCTCGGCGGCGCCCTGCGCGTGGCGTCCACGCCCGGTGAGGGCAGCACGTTCACGCTGTGGCTGCCGATCTCATGAGCTCCGCCGCCGCTACCACCACCGTCCTCGTCGTCGACGACAGCGCGACCAAGCGCTATCTGCTGGTGAGCTGGCTGACCCGCGCCGGTTTCACGGTGCGGCAGGCGGAGACGGGCGGCGAGGCGCTGCGGATGTTGCCCGGATCGGGCGTCGACCTGGTGGTCCTGGACGTGAAGCTGCCCGACATGAGCGGTTTCGACGTCTGCGAAAGGATCAAGACCGACGCCGAGTACGGCACGTTGCCGGTCATTCACGTCTCGGCCCACGCCGTCGACGTCGTCGATCGCACGCAGGGCCTGAACCGCGGCGCCGACGCCTATCTGGTCGAGCCGATCGAGCCCGACGAGCTGATCGCCACCGTGCACGCGGTGCTGCGCTATTACTCGGCCCGCCGGCGCGCCGAGACCCTGGCCACCCGTCTGGTGCGGCTGGCCGAGGCCACCCTCGAGATCAACTCGGCGCCGACGCTGGCCGGCCTGCTGACGGCGGCCGCGGACGGCGCCATCGACATCTTCGGCGGCCCGGTCGTGGTGGTGGCCGAGACGGTCGACGGCGAGATCCTGGCCGCGGCCGGCTCTCCGCCGGAGGTTCGGCGGTGGTCACCCTTGTCGCGTGACGTCGCGGTGGGTTCCCTCGTACGCCGAGAGGAGCCGGCCGACTGGAACTTGGTCGAATGGCCCGAGGGCGACACCGTGGCGGTGGCCGCCGCGCGTCTGCGGGCCGACCGTCCGCCGGTCTTCGTGGCCGTGCCGAGCAGCTCGCAGACCCCCGGCTTCCCGGTGCTGCGACAGCTCTCCCAGGCCGTCGCGGCCGCGGTCGAGGCCCAGCGCTCGTACGACGAGGAGCACCGGATCGCGGTGACCCTCCAGCGCAGCCTGCTCCAGTCGCGGCTGCCCGACGTGCCCGGCCTGGAACTGGCCATGCGCTACGAGCCGGCGGGCGCGCAGACCGAGGTCGGCGGCGACTTCTACGAGCTGACCATGCTCGAGGGCCGGCTGCTGGTGGCGATCGGCGACGTGGCCGGCCACTCGCTGCACGCGGCGACGGTGATGGCCGAGGTCCGGCACGCGGTCCGGGCGTACGCGGTCGAGGGTCATCCGCCGGGAACGGTGCTGGGCCTGGTCAACCGCTTCATGCGCACGGTCCTGCCGGCCGAGTCGGCCACCATCTGCCTGCTCACCCTCGACCCGGCCACCGGCCGTGTGCGCCTGGCCAGCGCCGGCCACCTGCCGCCGCTGCTGCACACGCCGGATGGTGGCGCCCACTTCCTGGAGCCTCGCGGCCCGCTGCTCGGCATCAACGCGCCCCGCCCGGACGACCTGGAGTTCGTCCTGCCGCCGGGCGGCACGCTGGTGCTCTACACCGACGGCCTGGTCGAGCGCCGCGACGCCGACATCGACGTGGGCCTGACCGCCCTGGCCGAGGCGGCGGCGACGATCGAGCCCGACCTGGACGACTTCGGCCGCCGCCTGCTGACCCAGCTGGGCGGCGACGGGCAGCAGGCCGACGACGTCGCTGTCGTCGCCCTGCGCCGTCGCCCTTAGGCGCGCTTGGCGCGCCCCGCGCCTACCAGCCGCCGACGCCGCACTTCGCGCGGTCCCGCGCCTACCAGCCGCCCACGCCGGTCAGGACGCGCTCCACCGGCACCGGCTTGCCCAGGTAGAAGCCCTGGCCGAGCGGCACGCCGCAGGCCACCAGGGCGTCGCGCTGCGCGGCCGTCTCGATGCCCTCGGCGATGACCGTGCAGCCGTGCTGCTCGGCGAACTCGACCAGGGCCCGGATGGCGGCCTGCCGCGCGGTCTGGTTCTCGACGCCCTCCAGCGAGTCGAGGCCCAGCTTGAGGAAGGCCGGCCGCACCGTCTCGATCATGGCCAGCGTCTCGTAGCCGGCGCCCAGGTCGTCGACGGCGACCCGCACGTTGCCGCCGAGCTGGGCCAACTCGGCCGGCGTCTCGGCGCCCACCTCGAGCACCACCGGGCGCCGCGCCTGGTGGAGCAGCGGGGCCAGGTCCTGCGGGCGGCGCAGCAGGTCACCGGAGACGTTGATCGCGAGCCAGGTGCCGTTGGGCAGCGACGCCGAGGACGTGATGGCCGCCTGGACCAGCGCGGCGTCGAGCGCGACGTGCACGCCGCGTTCGGCCGCCGCCTCGAGCCCTTCACGCGGGTTGCTGCCGTCGGCGAAGCGGGTGAGCGCCTCGTACCCGACGACGTGGCCGTTGATCATGTGGTAGACCGGCTGGAAGACCGTGAAGAAGCTGAACTCCTCGAACGAGTGCGCGCGGCTGGACGAGGACTTGTCGGCCTTCCAGGCGCCCGCGTCGTTGCGCTGGAGCCGTACGGTCGTCTGCCCGGCGGCGGCGCCGTGCTCGTGCCGGTAGTGCAGCACCGTGGCCCAGTCGCCGACGGCGGCGGCGGCCGTCTTCTTCGGCGCCTTCTTCTTCCGACGGCCCTTCTTCGGGGCGACCGGCCGGACCAGCCAGTCGCGCAGGTGGGTCCAGAGGTCGACGACCGTGTTGCCCAGGCCGACGAAGGCGACCATCGCGTACAGCGAGAGGATCAGGTTGAGGCCGGCGAAGACCAGGTTGTTCCAGTGGTGGAGCTGGATGTCGCGAATGACCGTGTAGACGCAGAGCGCGATCAGCGCCAGCGGCAGGATCAGATAGCTGGTCGCGGCCGTCGTGCGGTCGCGCACCTTCGGCGTCCGTTTAAAGGCGCTCTTCTCGCCGGTGAGCAGTTGCAGCAGCGAGGCGACGCTGCCCGACAGGTTGACCGGCAGCAGGATCAGGTTGAAGCCGTAGATCCGCAGCATGTCCGACCGCTTGTAGCCCAGGTGCTTCAGGTCGGCCGCCATCATCAGGAAGTACGGCACCGAGACGAGCAGCAGGATCGGGTTGAGCAGGTCCTTGTTGAACGGGTAGGCCAGCATCACGATCAGGCACACGGAGCTCCAGAAGATGGAGGCCATGTAGTTGACCCGCAGGAAGTACTCGCCGAAGCGGTTCTTGTCCTCGCGCTTCGACTTCGCCCGGAACTGGTCCTTGAGGCGCGACAGGATCAGCAGGCCGCCGTTGGCCCAGCGCTGCCGCTGGATGCAGAGCGAGCCGAAGTCGGGCGGCGTCGCGCTGTAGGCGAGCCGTTCCGGGTAGTTGTGCAGCGACCAGCCCCGTACGCCGAGGTCGATGGTCGATTCGGTGTCCTCGATGACCGTACGGTCCTGGATGTACCGCTTGATCTCCCAGTCGCCCTCGTACGAGACCTCGCAGATCTCGTCCAGGGCCCTCTTGCGCAGCACGGCGTTGGCGCCCACCCAGAACGTGGCGCCGTAGTGGGTCATGCCCTGGTGGACGATGTACTGGATGTCCGTCGTGGCGCCCGAGATGCGCTCGATGCGCGTCGCCGAGCCCGGATAGGCGCTGTACGGCGTCTGCGCCACCGCGTGCTGCGCGTAGGCGCCCTGTTCGAGCAGGTGGACGAGCCGCAGGGCGTACTCCGGAAGGAGAACGCTGTCGGCGTCGAGGGTCAGCACGTAGTCGGGGTCGGGGACGACCAGGTCGGCCCGGTTGGGGCCCGCGGTCACCAGCGCGGTGCCCATCGGGGTGCTGACCTCCTGATAGGCGCCGCCCATGAGCCCGATGTAGCTGTTGAGGTTCATCGCCTTGTTCGGCTCGTGCGACAGCGACACGTACTTCTTGCGCTCGAAGCTGGTGACGTGCGCGTCGAAGATGGCCAGCAACCGCCGGTAGAGCTGGTTCATCCGGGCCAGCGGCAGCGTGACCTGTTCGTCGGCGCCCTTGTGCAGAGCGCCCGAGATCTGGCCGAGCTCCACGGCCAGCGGGTGGAGGATGTGCTCGACGAAGAACGTGTCGGTGTGGTCGACGATCTCCTGCCGGGCGCCGAGGTCGTACAGCCAGTCGGAGGCGAACCGGTACTCGTCGGCCAGCCGGCGCATGTCCTCGAGGACGACCAGATATCCGCCGCGATAGCGCACCTGGTCGTCGAAGGCCGCGAAGCCGGCCGAGACGTGCTGGTACGGGACCCGCAGCTCACTCTCGATCCGGCCGGGCAGCGCGCGGGCGGCGAGGAGCATGTCGCGGGCGGCCCGCGTCTTCGGCTGCCGGGGGTCGTCGATCAGCAGCGTCACCCGCAGGCCGGGGTACTCCTGAAGGGCGGCCGAGAGCAGCGTGGTGCGGTTGGTGCGCTCGTCCTCCTGATATGAGGGGACCAGAACGGTCACGGACGGCGTCTTCCCGCCGATGAACTCGTCGAGCATGATCCGTGGCGCCCGCTGGTGGCCGCGGCCCCGGTAGAAATAGCCGATCCGCGTGATCAGGTAGGCGATGGCCGACGCGGCCAGGCCGGTGACGACGAGCATGTAGACGATCGCCTCGATCGCCAGCCGCACGCTGGACGCGTGGCCGGCGATGAACTGCTGGATGATCGTGTATGTGATGTAACAGGCCCAGACCGTGATGGTCACCACGATGGCGAGCCGGCCGCGGGTGATCCTGCCTTCGGAGACCGGGGGCGGAACGATCGGATGAGGCTCCGTCCTCCGGTCGGCTCCCCATTGGCGCTGGGCGTCCGGCTTTCGCCGGTCCGCCGGTGTGCGTGGCATGCGTGTTCGGGCCCTTCGGTACGAATTGCGACGTCACTGCGCAGCGACGTCCGGCGGAATTGTCGTGCCAAGATCAAGATTTAGCGCTCCGATGTCCAGATTGGACGCCGTCGTCCTTTTGCCCGATCGTGCAAAAGGCGGGCGTGCGTCACCGTGTGGCGACTCGAAAACTCGAAAGGCCATACATGACGGACCGCGCCACACACGTAGCCGTGCGGCCGGAGTACGACCCGCTCGCCGACCCGAACTGGCAGGAACCGGAACAGCCGCGCCGCCGGCTGTCCTGGCCGAGGCTGGGCATCCTGCTGCTCGTCCTGGCCTTGGCCGGCGTCGGCGGCACCCTCGAGGTCATGCACCTGCGGAACACGTCCGGACCGACCGCGAAGTCCTGGGCGGTGCCGTACGTCGACGTGACCCTGACACCGACCTTCCAGTTCCAGGACCCCACGGCCAACCCGGCCAACGACGTCGCCCTCGGCTTCGTCGTCGCCGACCCCAAGAGCCCGTGCACGCCGAGCTGGGGCGGCGCCTACTCGCTGGACGGGGCGGCTTCGTCGCTGGAGCTCGACCGCCGCATCAGCCAGCTGCGGCAGGCCGGCGGCGACATCACGCTGAGCCTCGGCGGCCTGGCCAACAAGGAGCTCGCCGTCGCCTGCGCCGACCAGGACCGGCTCACCGACGCCTACCGCCAGCTGATCAAGCGGTACGACGTGAAGACCCTGGACCTCGACATCGAGGGCACCGCGGTGGCCGACCAGGCGTCCCTGCGGCGCCGGGTGGCCGCGGTCGCCACGGTGCAGAAGGAGCGGGAGAAGGACGGCAAGCCGCTCGCCGTCTGGCTCACCCTGCCGGTCACCCCGAGCGGGCTGACCGACGACGGCGTCGCCCTGGTCCGCGGCATGCTCGACGGCGACGTCGCCCTGCGCGGCGTCAACGTCATGACGATGGACTACAACAACGGCGACAAGAACCCGGACATGCTGGCCCTGAGCACGAGCGCGCTCAACGGCACCCACAAGCAGCTGTCCGACCTGTACCTGCGCCTCGGCCAGAAACTCACGTCGCCGCAGGTGTGGTCCCGCATCGGCGCCACCCCGATGATCGGCCAGAACGACGTCGACACCGAGCGCTTCACCCTCGACGACGCCGCCGGCCTGGCCAGGTTCGCCGTCGACAACGGCCTCGGCCGGGTCTCGATGTGGTCACTCAACCGGGACGCCGCCTGCCGCGGCACCTTCGCCAACGTGGTGGTGCACTCCAACACGTGCAGCGGTGTCGACCAGGACGCGCTCGCCTTCTCGAAGGTCTTCGCCGGCCTGCCCGGCAAGGCCGCGGCCGGCGGCAACGTCGACTCGGTCGACATCCCCGACCGGGCCGACACCGTCGACGACCCGAAGACCAGCCCGTACCCGATCTGGCGCCTCACGGCGATGTACGTCGGCGGCTACAAGGTGGTCTGGCACGGCGTCGTCTACGAGGCCAAGTGGGCCAACTCCGGCCTCGACCCGTCCGCCGCGCCGGCCGCGGGCACACAGAGCGCGTGGTCGGTGATCGGCCCGGTCAGCCCGGTCGAGAAGGCGCCCCGCCCGGTGCCGACGGTCACCGGGGTCAAGCGCATCTGGGCGCCCAACATCCTCTACCAGCGCGGCGCCCGGGTGATGTCCAACGGCCTGCCGTACGAGGCCAGGTGGGCCACCAAGGGCGAGGTCCCGTCGACCGAGTTCCCGATCGACGCCGACGATCCGTGGAAGCCGCTCTTCAACGTCCCCGGCGAGCCGGTGATGAACTGACAAAAAGGCGCCGTCCACGACCTCGAGGTCGTGGACGGCGCCTTTTTGTTCAGTAGAGGGCGGCGTACTTCTGGTATCCGGTCCCGACGAGCTGGAGGGCGCCGAAGCCGCCCTTGCCGTTGCCGAGTTTGCGCCAGAGGACGCCGGCGCTGTTGCGCATGAGCAGGTCGTTCTTGCCGTCTTCGTTCAGATCACCGGCGCCGATGATGGTGTTGAAGCCGAGATATCCGCTGCCGATCAGATGCATGCCCGGGCTGAAGCCGCCCTTGCCGTCACCCCACCAGGCGTACATCGTCGTGCCGTAGATCGCGATCAGATCGGCCTTGCCATCGCCAGTGATGTCGCCCGGACCGACAAACCGGGAGACGCCCTTGTACGTCCCCCCGTAGGCGGCCGAGGAGCTGAAGCCGCCCTTGCCGTTGCCGGTGAAACGGAAGAGACGGCCGGTGGAGGTCTCCCGGGCGACGAGGTCGGAAACCCCGTCGCCGGTCAGGTCGCCGGTGTGCACGATCTGATTGAAGCGGTTCCAGTTGCCCGGTACGGCCACCGAGGTCTGGATGTCGAAGGCCGGCCGTCCGTAGCCGAGGTAGGCCCGCATGCTGCCGTTGGTGAAGCGGACCAGCAGGTCGTTCTTGGCGTCGCGGTTGATGTCGCCGTAGGGCACCATCGCCGAGATCTTCGAACGGCTCCACGTCTCGGTCGCGCCGCTGGAGTCACGCAGCGCGGACGTGGACGGGCTCGACGCCAGCCAGTGGCCCGCCCCGGTCGGGAGGACACCCAGCACCGAGGGGAAGCCGAAGCGGTCGATCGCGTGCAACGTGGGCGCGCCGAAGGAGAGCAGGAACGAACCCGAGCCGAGCGTCGCCGTGCCCGAGACCAACTGCCATCGGTACGTGCCGCTGGTCGCCCGCTTGCCGCCCACGAGACCGTTCCACGTGACCCGGCGGGAGACGGGAAGGGCGCCGGTGGTCGAGTCGTAGACCACCTTGCCGGTCCGCACCTGGGTGATGATGACCCGCGAGGCGGTCACCGGCCGGGTGAACCGGAACGCGGCCGACCACAGGCTGGGAGCCGTCGTCCCCTGCTCGTAGGTGGTGTTCTCCTCGATCCAGACCGCCGGGGCCGAGGGCGCGACACCGGGATCCACGATGTGCACGGCGTCATCGCTGTCGACCCAGGCGACGTCGCCGCCGAACTTGTCGACCGCCCAGCTCACATTGCGATCGTCGGCCAGCGCGCCGCGGTCGAAGGTGGCCAGCGCGACCGGCTCGCCGAGCTTGCCGCCGGTGATCTCGGTGCGGAGCAGCCGGCCGTCGGCGTCGTGCCGCACGACGTAGTTGTCGCCGAGCAGGTACTGGCCGGACGGCAGCGCGATGTTCACCTTTTGGGCGAGGTCGTAGACGCCGGCCGGCCCGGTGGCGCCACAGGCCCAGTAGAGATATCTCGCGGTGGCCTGGACCTCGGTCGCCGTGCAGGCCGAGCCGGTGGTGACTGTGGCGCCGGTGGTCGCTGTGTCGTTCCGGCCGAGCGGCAGGGTGAGGGCCTGCAACGTGCCGGCCTTCGTGGCGCGCCACAAAGTGCGGAACCACAGAGCGGCGCCGGTCACCGGTCCGCTGTAGACGATGCCGGAACTGTCCAGATCGACGTACTGCGTCTTCGGGTTCCCGCCGTTGATGAGCGTGTACCGGTAGGAGGCGTCGACGACGCTGCTTCCCGTCGAGGGGAGAGCGAAGACCGACCCGTGCTGCCCGGCGCCCTGGAACTTGAGGGCCGTGCCCGTGATCCACGGCATGCCCTGGTCGTGGCCGCCGATCGTCCGCACGCAGGCGGCGCCCGCCTCGCACGGTGACGGGGCACCGAGGAACGCCGTGTCGTCCGTACGGCCGGGAACTCCGATCGTGTAGCTGTAGGGGTGGTAGTCGACTGCCGCCTCGCCGAACGGCTGAGACGCGGTCACATGGCGCATGCGGCCCGACGAGAGCGAGACCCCGGCGTTCACCCTGGGCGCCGCGACCGAGGTGACGACCTCCTCGGCGTCGGCCGTGGCCTTGCGCACCGCCCAGTCGGACCCGTCGGACCGGGCGGCTCCACCGGCGAAGAGCACCCCGTCGGAGGCCTGGGTGAGCGTGGACACGTGGGCGCTGGCCACCGTCGTGGGCGCGGCGCCGTCCGGGGTCTGGCGCTGAATCTGCAGCCAGCCGTTCACCGCGAACGCCGACACGGAGATCAGATCGTCGCCGGCCAGGCCGAACCTTGAGGTGGTCACCGAGAAGACGGTGGCCGCGGTGTCGGTGCCGTCCGTGAGACCGGACCGGGAGTATGTGCGCACGGTCGAGGAGGCGGACAGGCCGATGCGATCCCCGGACAACACGATCCTGGTAGCCGTGCCCGATCCGGGAATCGGCGCGACCCGGCCGGTCGCGGCGTCCACCAGGCCGTACTGAACCAGGCCCGAGGCGACGAACTTCAGCACGGCCGACCGGTCGTCGCCGGTCTGGATCGAGAAGAACGTGGCGCCGTCGGGGATGCCGGTGACCGGCGTCGTGGTGACGGTGCCGTCCTCGGCGGTCCGCCGCAGCTCGGCGGTTCGGCTACCAGGACGGACCACCAGCAGCGCGTCACCGATGAGGCGTTCGTTGTAGGGCGTCCAGGCGTACGGCACGTCGACCTGATGCCAGGTCATGGTGCCGAGGTCCAGCGTCCAGCGCGTGGTGGACGAGACCGGATGATCGGCCGTCGACGCCTGGACGTCGACGGTGTCGCCGAACAGGCCGACGACCGAACCGGCGGGGACGCCGGCCAGCGCGGGAACGGTGACCGTCTCATGGTCGGAATATCTGGTCCACAACCAGGGTGAAGCACTCGTTCGCTGGTGCAGGACGCCGGTCCTGCCGGCGAAGGCCACCGAGTTGGTCAGGCTGAGCGGCGTGGGCGGCGTGTTCACGGCCGGCACCACGACGACTTCGTGGGGGGTGGTCGCGGCCATCGCGACGGCGGGAACCGAGATTCCCGCCGTCGTCGTGAGCGCGCCGCCGACCATCGCCGCGAGGGTGCGGCGGTAGACGTTCTTCACTCTGTGTCCTGTGTCAGTAGAGGGCGGCGTATTTCTGGTATCCGGTCCCGACGAGCTGGAGCGGACCGAAGCCGCCCTTGCCGTTGCCGAGTTTGCGCCAGAGGACGCCGGCGCTGTTGCGCATGAGCAGGTCGTTCTTGCCGTCTTCGTTGAGGTCGCCGGCGCCGATGATGGTGTTGAAGCCGAGGTAGCCGCTGCCGATCAGGTGCAGACCGGGGGCGAAGCCGCCTTTGCCGTTGCCGTACCAGGCGTACATCGTGGTGCCGTAGAGCAGGATCAGGTCGGCCTTGCCGTCACCGGTGATGTCGCCGGGCCCGACGAAGCGGGAGACACCCTTGTAGGTGCCTCCGTAGGCGGCCGAGGAGCTGAAGCCGCCCTTGCCGTTGCCGGTGTAGCGGAACAGCCGGCCGGTCGAGGTCTCCCGGGCGAGCAGGTCGGAGACGCCGTCGCCGGTGAGGTCGCCAGTGTGGACGATGGAGTTGAACCGGTTCCAGTTGCCGGGGATCAGCAGCGTGCGGTTGCCGGCGAAGTTGGCCGTGGGGTCGGAGAGATACGCCCGCAGGGTGCCGTCCGGCCGGCGTACGAGCAGGTCGTTCTTGAGGTCCTTGGCGATGTCGCCGTAGGGCACCACCGCGGTGAGCGCCCCCAGCGACTCCGGGCCCGAGCCGGCGAGCGCGGCCTTGCCGGTCTGCGCGGTCAGCCAGGTGCCGGCGCCGGTGCCGGTCCTGGTGACGCCGAGCAGGGTCGGCAGGCCGTCGCAGGTGTAGCCGTGCAATGCCGGCGTGCCGCCGCACTGCACGGTCACCGAGCCCGAGGCGATGGTCGTGTTCGCGGCCGACAGCGTCCATCGGTAGAGCCCGCTGGCGGGCCGCTTCCCGGCGACCGTGCCGTTCCAGACGATGCTCACGTCGTCCCGGGCCGCGGGGGCGGTCAGGCGCGTGACCTGGCCGGTCCGCACCTGGGTCAGTGTGAGGGTGGCGCTGTCCACCGGGCGGGTCAGCGTCGCGTACACCAGATAGGTGCCGGGATAGGACATGGAGGGATAGTTCTGGCCGACGTAGGCCGCGGCCGGCGCCGACCGGGTGACGCCGGGGTCGACGATGTGGACCGCGTTGCCGCCGTCCACCCAGGCCACGTTGCCGCTGTACTTGTCGACGGCCCAGGTGATGTTGCGGTCGTCGGCCAGGTCGCCGCGGGGGAAGGTCGCCAGCGTCGCCGTGTCGCCGGTGGTGAGGTCGTAACGGGTCAGGGTGCCGTCGGCGTCGTGCCGGACCACGTAGTTGTCACCGAGCAGGTACTGCCCGGCCGGGAGCACCCGGTTCGTCTTGCGGGCCAGGTCGTAGACGCCCGTCGCCCCGGACGGGCCGCACGACCAGAGCACGTGCTTCGCGGTCGCCTGGACGTCGGTGGCGGCGCACGACGACCCGGTGGCGACGGCCGTGCCGAGGGCTCCGCTCTTCAGGTTCTTGGGCTGGAGCCGGCCGGCGCTCGCGGTCCACAAGGTGTCGAACCACAGTCCCGCGCCGACGACCGGGCCCGTCGAGGCGATCTTGTCGTCGGAACCGACGATGTACTGCCGGGCGGGGTTGGTGCCGTCGACGATCCGGTAGTCACGGGAGGCGTCGACCACCCGGCCGCCGGTCGACGGCAGCGGGGTGGTGGCACCGCTGGCGCCGGTCGTCCCGGTGCGCAGGTTGACCGCGCCGGCCAGGTAGGAGATGCCCCGCTGGGAGCCGTCGACCGCGTGCACGCAGGCCACGCCGGTCTCACAGGGAACCACCACGCCGGACAACTTGCCGCCCGTGACGCCCCCCGTGCCGGTGCCCGGCGTCAACTGGTGGCCGTTGAGGTAATACTCCGGAGCCTCGCCGGTGTGGGGCAGCACCGAGATGTGCCGCAACCAGCCACGCGCGAAGGTGACGCCGGCGCTGCTCATGTCGGTCAGCGGCAGCACCGCCGACTGCCCGGAGCCGGTGGCCTTGCGCACCGCCCAGTCCGTGCCGTCGGTGCCGCCCACGAAGAGCACGCCGTCGGGGGCCTGGACGAGCACCATCGACCGGCTCTTCTTGACCTCGACCGACGTGGTCCCGTCCGGAGTGAGCCGCTGGAGATTCCACGGGACGGTCGTGGTGGGCGGCGAGATGATGAGGTCGTCGCCCGCGAGGCCGAAGTTGGACGTCGGCACGGTGAACGTGGTCGCGGAGGTGTCGCTGCCGTCGGCGATGCCCGACCGCGAGAAGGTGCGGACCGTCGGGTTCAGGTAGAAGCCGACGCGGTCGCCGGTGAGCACGACCTTGGGGGACACGCTGCGTACAGGAATCGGCGCGACCTGGCCGGACGCGGCGTCCAGAAGCCCGTACTGATATCCCGCGGTCGTGTGGAACAGCAGCACAGCCGCCTTGTCGTCGCCGGCGACGACGCGGAGGAGGTCGATCCCCTCGGGCAGGCCGACGATCGGCGTGCTCGTGTCCCCGTCGGCGGCGGTCTTCCGCAGCTCAGGAACGTAACCGGGGGCGATCAGGAGCAACGACTCGCCGATCTGCCGCACGTTGTAGACGGCCCAGTTGAACGGCAGGTCGATCTCGTGCCACGTCATGGTCGCGAGGTCCAGCGTCCAGCGCGTGGTCGCGGAGACCGTGTGCCCGGGCGTCGAGACGCGAAGCTCGACGGTGTCGCCGAAGACGCCGAGGGCACCGCCGTTGGGCACGCCGTCGAGCGCGCCGACGACCACCGACTTCCGGTCGGCGTAGGTGGTCCAGAGCCATGGCGAGGTGGTCGTGCGCCGGTGCAGGAAGCCGGTCGCGCCGGCGAAGGCCGGCGAATCGGTCTGGTTGAGGTCGAAGTACGGATATTCCTCGGCCGGAATGACTGTTACTTCGGAGGGAGCGGCCGCAGCCATCGCGGGGGCGGGGACCGAAGTCCCCGCCGTCGCCGCGAGTGCGCCGCCCACCATCGTCGCCAGGAGGCGACGGTAGACGTTCTTCACTTGTGCCCCGATTTTGAGAAAACTTCTCAGTAGCGAGACCTTAGGCGTGAAGATTCCCCATGCGCAAGATCCTATTTAGGGGGTGGTGACGCCCAGCACGTCGAGGGTCCAGGCGTTGACGAACGCCTCTTCCTTCCAGGCGTCGTACCGGCCGCTCGGGCCGCCGTGGCCGGCGCCCATCTCGGTCTTGAGCAGGTAGTCGCCGTCGGGGGCGACGGCGCGCAGGCGGGCGATCCACTTGGCCGGCTCGTGGTAGAGGACGCGGGTGTCGTTCAGGCTGGTCATGGCCAGGATCCGGGGGTAGGCCAGCTTCGCCACGTTCTCGTACGGGCTGTAGGACTTCATATACGAGTACACATCGGCCGACTCGATCGGGTTGCCCCACTCCTCCCACTCGGTGACCGTCAACGGCAGCGACGGGTCGAGGATGCTGGTGAGCGGGTCGACGAACGGGACCTGGGCCACGATGCCGGCGAAGTCGTCCGGCGCCAGGTTGGCCACCGCGCCGACCAGCAGGCCGCCGGCCGAGCCACCGCGGGCCACCAGGCGGTCGGCCGAGGTCCAGCGGCCGCGGACCAGCTGGCGGGCCGCGGCGATGAAGTCGGTGAACGTGTTCTTCTTGGCGAGCAGCTTGCCCTCCTCGTACCACCGGCGTCCCATCTCGCCGCCGCCGCGGATGTGCGCGATGGCGAAGATGACGCCGCGGTCGAGCAGCGACAGGCGGGCGATCGAGAAGTACGGGTCGATGCTCGTCTCGTACGAGCCGTAGCCGTAGAGGACCGCCGGGGCCGTGCCGTCGCGCCGCACGCCCTTGCGGGCCACGATCGAGATCGGCACCCGGGTGCCGTCGTCGGCGATCGCCCACTCGCGGAACTGCTCGTAGTCGCCCGGGTCGTAGCCGCCCAGCACCGGGCGCTGCTTGCGCAGCGTCATCGTGCGGGTGATCAGGTCGACGTCGTACACCGCGTCGGGGGTGATCATCGAGGTGTAGCCGATCCGGACCGACGAGGTGTCGTACTCCGGGTTGCCGGCGAGGCCGACGCTGTAGAGCGGCTCGGGAAACTCCATCTCGTACGAGTCGGTGCTGCCGTCGACCATCACGCGCAGCCCGGTCAGCCCGTCGCGGCGCTGCGAGACGACGATGTGCCGCGCGAACGCGTCGACCGACTCGAGGCGGGTGCCCGGCTCGTGCGGGATCAGCTCGACCCAGTCGCCGGGCGCGTCGGCCGACGTGTACGCCAGGGCGAAGTCCTCGGCGTCCTTGTTGTGCAGGATCAGCAGGCGGTGGCCGTGGTGCTCGATCGAATATTCGACGCCCTGCTCGCGCGGGGCGACCAGGACCGGCTCGGCCTCCGGCGTCTCGGCCGGGATGATCCGGACCTCGGACGTGATCTTGCTGCCGGCCTCGACGACGATGAACTTCTCGCTGCGGGTGAGCTCGACGCCGACCCAGAACCGCTCGTCCGGCTCCTCGAAGATGACCACGTCGTCGGCCGCCGCCCGGCCGACGGTGTGGCGCCAGACGCGGTACGGGCGCCAGGCGTCGTCGACCGTGATGTAGAACAGGGCGCTGCCGTCGGCCGACCACGCCGTGCCGTACGAGGTGTCGGGCACCTCGTCCGGGAACACCTCACCCGTACGCAAGTCTTTGATCTTGAGGGTGAAGCGCTCGTCGCCCTCGAAGTCGGTCGAGTAGGCCAGGCGGGTGCCGTCCGGGCTCACGTCGAACGTGCCGAGCGCGAAGAAGTCCTTGCCCTCGGCCAGGGCGTTGCCGTCGAGCAGCACCTCTTCGCCGGGCACCGGGCCCTCGGAGGACGGCGGGCCGGTTTCGCCCGGGCGTACGGCCACGCGGCAGTGAATGCCGTACTGCCGGCCCTCGACGGTGCGCGTGTAGTACCAGAAACCGCCCTTGCGGCTCGGTACCGTCAGGTCGGTCTCCTTGGTCCGCGACTTGATCTCGGAGAAGAGCTTGTCGCGCAGGCCGGCCAGGTGTGCGGTGGCGCCGTCGGTCCACGCGTTCTCGGCCTCGAGATAGGCGACCGTCTCCGGGTTCTCCTTCTCGGCGAGCCACGCGTACTCGTCGGTGACGGTGTCGCCGTGGAAGGTGCGCTCGTGCGCCACCTGGCGGACCGAGGGTGGGCTGTCCGGAGTCTGCGTAGTCACGCGCACAACGTTACCGGGCGGTCCGATTTCCTAGCCTTCTTTACTTCTTGCATCTGGACGGCGGCCGTTCGAACACGTGTACGATATGCCAGAGTGGACGATCTTAAGGCGTTGGGGGACTGGCCGAATGAGAGAGCACGTGCTGAGCGCGCTTGTGGACATCTGCGGGCCCGACTACGCGCGTGTCGCTCGCTCGGTGGACACGGTGGCCGGCCGTCGCGCCGGTTTCGTCGCATTGCCCGCCACGCCGCACGCGGTCGCCGACACGGTCCGTCTCGCCGCCGACCTTCCGCTGAGGTTCCTGGTCCGCGGTTCAGGATCAAAGATTGATTGGGGTACGCCTCCGAGTGCCGACGTCGATCTCCTCGTCGACACCGGCCGGCTCAACGGCATGTGGGACCACGACGTCGCCGGCGCCACGGCCGAGGTCGCCACCGGCACGCCCGTCCATGCTCTGCAAGCCGCCCTGGCGTTGCAGGGCCAGCGGCTGCCGGTCGACCCGCCGTCACGCACGGCCACCCTCGGCGGCATGCTCTCGCTGAACGAGTCAGGACCGCTGCGCCACCGCTTCGGCACCCCGGCGGAGCATGTGGACCGTGTCGTCTACGTCGACGCCGAGGGGCGCCCCGGCGAGTCCGACGGTGAACAGGGCCGCCCCGGCATCGCCGAGATCGACGGCGTGATCACGTCGGCCGTTCTCCGGCTGCAGCCGCTGCCGCCGGCCCGCCGCTGGGTCGGCACAGCGGTCGCCACCCCGCCGCAGATCCGCAAGCTCGAGTCGGCCGCGGCCGAGCTCCAGCCGAGCGCCATCGAGATCGACCTGCCGGCCGGCGGACCGGCGGGCACGCTGGCGGTGCTCTTCGAGGGGGCCGAGGCCGAGGCGGTCGAGCGGTCCGAGCAGCTCGCGGCGCTGTGGGGCGCGGGCGCGGTGGTCACGCCGATCGCGCCGCCGTGGTGGGGCGCCTATCCGTTCGGCCGCGACGACGTGGCGCTGCGCCTCGCGGTCTCGCCCGACGACCTGCCCGCGGTGATCTATTCGCTGGGCGACGCGGCCGGCGCGCCCGTGCCGGTGCGCGGCTCGGCCGGCCTGGGCCGGGTCCATGCGGTGCTGCCCGGCTCCCTGCCACCCGACCGGCTGCGCGGCATCGTCGACAGCGTTCGCCACGTGCTGCTGGCCCGGGACGGCCGCGCGGTGGTCATCGCGGCGCCCCCGTCGCTGGCGGCCGAGATCGAGATGGCCGACCGCCACGACCTGTTCTGACGCGCCCCATCGTCTTCTGACGCGACCGGGCGTCGGCGGAGCGCGGGCGGCCGGGCGGCGGGCATCGGCGGAGCGCGGGCGGCCAGGCGGCGGAGCGCGGATGGCTGCGTGGCGGGCTGGTCAGCGGAGGACGGCCTGGCGGCGCTCGGAGTTGGCGGGGTGGCGGCCGGGGATGGGCTCGGTGCCGACGGCGTAGGTGAGGTAGGCGAAGCGGCCGATCTGTGCGGTTCCGGTGAGGGCCAGATGCCGGGCGGTCAGGTGCCGGGGCAGCAGCGGGACGCCCTTGCCGAGCACCACCGGGGCGATGCCCAGGATGATCTCGTCGAGCAGGCCCTGGTCGACGAACTGGCCGACCAGGTCGCCGCCGCCCACCAGCCAGACGTTCTTGCCCTTGGCGGCCACCATCATGGCCTCGTGCACGCGCTGGACGTCGCCGCTGACCATGAAGATGTTGGCGTCCGGCACCAGCGGCAGCTCACGGTTGCCGAACACCCAGCACGGCATGTCGCCGTAGAGGTCGTGCCAGTTCTGCGGCTCGGCCAGCACGTTGTCGTTCTCCAGCACCCACTCGTAGGTGTTCGCGCCCATGGCGAACGCCCCGACACCCGCGAAGAAGCCGCCGAACGGGTTCTCGGTGCCCCCGTCCACGTCGGCGAGCCAGTCGAGCGAATTGCTTTCGTCGGCGATGTAACCGTCGATGCTCGTGGCCGTGTAGTACTGAGTTTTAGCCATGACAAACACCATGCCACGACCAACCGGGCGAAAGGGGCGAATCCGCAGACGTCAGGCGTCGTTCCTGAGTACCAGGATGGCGATGTCGTCGCGGGGCTCCTCGACCGAGAAGTTGATCGTGGTGGAGCGCAGGCGGGCGGCCATGACCTCGGCCGGATATCCGGCCAGCGGGCCCGCCGCGTCGCGCAGGCGGCCCGTGCCGAACAACTCCCGGCCGCGGCGGCGCTCGGTCACCCCGTCGGTGTAGAAGATCAGCGAGTCGCCGGGCTGGAGCCGGATCTCGGCGTCGGGCGACGAGATCGTCTCGAGCAGGCCCAGCGCCGTGCCGCCCTCGCCCACGAACGACGTCTTGCCGTCGGCGTGCACCAGCACCGCCCGGTCGTGCCCGGCCAGGTGCAGGCAGACCGACAGCACCCCGTCGGCCACTCGGGTCACCGACGCCATGGCCAGCGTGCAATATCGGCCGCCGCCCCGCTGGACCAGCGTCTTGTTGACCCGGCAGAGGATCTCGTTCATCGGCTTGCCGTCGTCGACCAGGATCCGGATCACGTCGCGGACCAGGCCGGTCACCGTGGCCGCCTGCACGCCCTTGCCGGAGACGTCGCCGACCACCACGACCCAGCTGTCGGGGCCCGACGGCACCACGTCGTAGAAGTCGCCGCCCACCTCGGAGCCGGTCGGCACGTATTCGGCGGCGAAGCCGACACCGTCGACGCGGGGCAGGGTCGGCGGCAGCAGGGAGGCCTGGAGCGTACGGGCGACCTTGTGCCTTTCGTCGTGAATGCGGGCGTTGTCGATGGCCAGGGCCGCCCGCCGGGCCACGTCCTCGAGGATCGCCACCTCGTCGGTGTCGTGCCGGATGCGGTGGTGGCGGCCGACCGCGAGCGTGCCCAGCCTCGTGCCCCGGGCGACCAGCGGCACCGCGAAACCCTCGGCCGGCGGCGGCAACATCACCTGCGTGCCGAGGCGGGACGCCTCCTCGAGCCGGGCCAGGACCGTGTCGGGGCCGGTCTGCGCCAGCGTCTCGTGCAGCTCGGGCAGGGCGCCCTCGTCGGTGTGGGTCGCCGCCGCGAGCTGGAGGTGGCCCCAGGCGTCGGTCGTGTGCACCGCGCACCACTGGCCCAGCCGGGGCACCACCAGCTGCGGGATCAGCGCCATGGTCAGGTTGACGTCGAGCGACTGGGCGAGCAGCTCGCTGGCCTCGGCCAGGAACGTGAGCCAGGTCTGCCGGCGCAGGTCGGTGCGGCGCAGGCGGTCGTTCTCCAGGTGCAGGGAGAAGCGCTCGGCCACCATCGTGGCCAGCGGGTGGGCGTAGCCGACGGGGGAGGCGTCGAGTTCGAGCTCGCCCGCGTACGGCCGGTTCACCGACAGGGGCACCCTGATCGTCTCGGCGTCGTCGCGCGGGGCCCGGCCGTATCGGGCCAGCAGCTGCCGCCCGCCGCCGTCGCCGCGGTCGAGCCGGATGACGCCGCCGGCCGCCCCGGTCAGCCGGGCCAGCTGCGCGAGCAGGCCGGCCGCGAACTCGGCCAGGCCGTCCTCGCTCGGCCGCTCGGGGCTGACCTGCAACAACGAGGTGAGCGCGCCCGCGCTCGGCATGCCCCCCTCGATCTGGTTGGAGATGGCCGGCACCACCACGGCCGTGGAGGTCTCGCCGGGGGCGCCGCCCTCCAGGCGGAACCAGACGCCCTTGCCGGTGCCCTCGTGCACCGTGCCCCAGCGGCTGGCGAAGTGGTCGACCAGCAGCAGGCCGCGCCCGCGCTCGGCCACCTCGCCGATGTCGACGCTCTCGTTGCGGGGGCCGACCGCGAGTTGCTCGACCGGCCCGGGCGCGAAGTCGGTGACCGTGACGGTCAGGCCGGTCTCGTCGGCGCGGACCTCGATGTCGAGCTCGGTGTTGGCGTGCACGACGGCGTTCGTGGAGAGCTCGGTGGTCAGCAGCAGAGCCTCGTTGAGCAGGGAATCGAGCCCGGCCTCCTCGAGGACCGAGCGCACCAGGGCGCGCGCGGCCGCCGGCGTACGCCGGTCGTTGGGCAGGCGAACGCGCCGGACCAGCCCGCCTGCTGGACTGTCCGAGATCGCCCCGGCCTCCGCTGACACGAGTGCATCCTCTCCTGAGGATGGGCCTGTGCACAAAGTCGTCTCTCGCATTGACCCGGTCGGGCGAGAGAGGATAGGGCGGCCCACAGAGTTGGACAGCGAGTGAGGACAGCATGACCGCCGCCAAGGAAGCCAGCGTCGGCGCGCCCGACGACACCGCCGTGCTCGGCGAACTCGCCGACGCGCTCCGGCGGGTTCGCCGTGGCGATCTCAAGGTTCGGTTGCCCCGCCGCAGCGGGATGGCCGGTGAGGTCGCCGACGCGTTCAACGAGGTCGTGTCGCTGCAGGAGCGGCAGAACCTCGATCTGCGGCGCATCAGTCGCATCGTCGGACGGGACGGCCGGCTCACCGAGCGTCTCGACGACGAGGGCCTCGACGGGGCCTGGGCCGACAGCGTCCGATCGGTGAACGCGCTGATCGACGACCTCGGCCGGCCGACGACGGAGATCTCCCGGGTCATCGTGGCCGTCGCCGAGGGTGACCTCTCGCAGCACATGGCTCTCGAGATGGACGGGCGACCCCTTCGGGGTGAATTCCTCCGCATCGGCCGCACGGTGAACACGATGGTGGACCAGCTGTCGTCGTTCGCCGACGAGGTGACCCGCGTGGCCCGCGAGGTCGGCACCGAGGGCGAGCTCGGCGGTCAGGCCGACGTCCGCGGCGTCGCCGGCACGTGGAAGGACCTCACCGACTCGGTGAACACGATGGCGTCCAACCTGACCCACCAGGTGCGATCCATTTCACAGGTCGCGACGGCCATGGCGCGCGGCGACCTGTCGCAGAAGATCACGGTGTCGGCCCGGGGCGAGGTGGCCGAGCTGGCCGACACCATGAACGGCGTGACCGACACGCTGCGGCTGTTCGCCGAGCAGGTCACCCGGGTGGCTCGCGAGGTGGGCACCGAGGGCAAGCTGGGCGGCCAGGCCGAGGTGCCGAACGTGGCCGGCACGTGGAAGGACCTGACCGACTCCGTCAACTCGATGGCGTCCAACCTGACGAGCCAGGTCCGCAACATCGCCCAGGTCTCGACCGCGGTGGCCAAGGGCGACCTGTCGCAGAAGATCACGGTGGCCGCCCAGGGCGAGATCCTCGAGCTCAAGGACACCGTCAACACGATGGTCGACCAGCTCTCGTCGTTCGCCGACGAGGTGACGCGTGTGGCCCGCGAGGTGGGCACCGAGGGCAAGCTCGGTGCTCAGGCCCAGGTCCGTGGCGTCTCCGGCACCTGGCGTGAGCTCACCGAGAACGTGAACCAGCTGGCCGCGAACCTCACCGACCAGGTCCGTAACATCGCCCAGGTCTCGACCGCGGTGGCCAAGGGCGACCTGTCGCAGAAGATCACGGTCGACGCCCGGGGCGAGATCCTGGCCCTGAAGAACACGATGAACACGATGGTCGACCAGCTCTCGTCGTTCGCCGACGAGGTCACCCGGGTCGCCCGCGAGGTCGGCTCGGAGGGCAAGCTGGGCGGTCAGGCCCAGGTCAAGGGCGTCTCCGGCACCTGGCGCGACCTGACCGACAACGTGAACTACATGGCGACCAACCTGACCAGCCAGGTCCGCAACATCGCCTCGGTCACCACCGCCGTGGCCAAGGGCGATCTCTCCCAGAAGATCACGGTCGACGCCCGCGGCGAAATCCTCGAGCTCAAGTCGACCGTCAACACCATGGTCGACCAGCTCTCGTCGTTCGCCGACGAGGTGACCCGTGTGGCCCGCGAGGTGGGCACCGAGGGCAAGCTGGGTGGTCAGGCGCAGGTACGCGGCGTGGCCGGCACCTGGCGCGACCTGACCGACAACGTCAACTCGATGGCCTCCAACCTGACCGCCCAGGTTCGTAACATCGCCCAGGTCTCGACCGCGGTGGCCAAGGGCGACCTGTCGCAGAAGATCACGGTCGACGCCCGGGGCGAGATCCTCGAGCTGAAGAACATCGTGAACACGATGGTCGATCAGCTGTCGTCGTTCGCCGACGAGGTGACTCGTGTGGCCCGCGAGGTGGGCTCGGAGGGCAAGCTCGGTGGCCAGGCCCAGGTGCAGGGCGTGGCCGGCACGTGGCGCGACCTGACCGACAACGTGAACTACATGGCGACCAACCTGACGAGCCAGGTCCGCAACATCGCCTCGGTGACCACGGCCGTGGCCAAGGGCGACCTGTCGCAGAAGATCACGGTCGACGCCCGGGGCGAGATCCTCGAGCTCAAGGACACCGTGAACACGATGGTCGACCAGCTGTCGTCGTTCGCCACCGAGGTCACCCGGGTCGGCCGCGAGGTTGGCGTCGAGGGCAAGCTCGGCGGTCAGGCCCAGGTCAAGGGCGTCTCCGGCACGTGGCAGGACCTCACCGACAACGTCAACCAGCTCGCCTCCACGCTGACCATCCAGCTGCGCGCGATCGCCGAGGTGTCCACCGCCGTGACTCGCGGCGACCTGACCCAGAGCATCGCGGTCGAGGCGCAGGGCGAGGTCGCCGAGCTGAAGGACAACATCAACCAGATGATCGTCACCCTTCGGGAGACGACCAAGGCCAACGCCGAGCAGGGCTGGCTCGACTCCAACCTGGCCCGCATCGGCGGCCTGCTCCAGGGTCAGCGCGACCTCGGCGAGGTCTGCCGCATGATCATGACCGAGGTGACGCCGCTGGTCGACGCCCAGCTCGGCGCGTTCTTCCTGGTCGACAACGAGCAGGCGGTGATGCGGCTGCGGCTGGCCGCGTCGTACGGCTACGTGGCCCGCAACCACGAGGTCACCTTCGGTCCGGGTGAAGGCCTGGTCGGCCAGGCCGCGGTTTCCCGCCGTACGATCCGGGTCCGCGCCACCCACGACGGCATCCTCACGATGCGCTCCGGCCTCATGTCGATGCCGCCGAACGACCTGGTGGTGCTGCCGGTGCTGTTCGAGGGCGAGATGCTGGGCGTCATCGAGTTCGCCTCGGTGGCCGCCTTCTCCGGACTGCATCTGACGTTCCTGGAGCGCCTGGTCTCGACGATCGGGGTCGCTCTCAACACCATTCAGGCCAACCGGCGTACGGAGGAACTGCTCTCCCAATCGCAGCGTCTGGCCCGCGAGATGCAGGACCAGTCGGCCGAGCTCCAGCGCACCAACGCCGAGCTCGAGGACAAGGCGCAGCTGCTCAGCGAGCAGAAGGCCAACATCGAGACGAAGAACCGGGAGATCGAGCAGGCCCGGCGCGGCCTGGAGGAGAAGGCGCAGCAGTTGTCGCGCGCGAGCGCGTACAAGTCGGAGTTCCTGGCCAACATGAGCCACGAGCTGCGCACCCCGCTCAACTCGCTGCTGCTGCTGGCCCGGCTGCTGGCCGACAACGCCGACACGAACCTGACCGAGAAGCAGATCGAGTTCGCCCGCACCATCCACAGCGCCGGCTCCGACCTGCTGTCGCTGATCGACGACATCCTCGACCTCGCCAAGATCGAGGCGGGCCGGATGGACGTCGAGCCCGACCAGGTCGACTTCGACGGCGTGCGCAGCTACGTCGAGCAGGCGTTCGCGCCGCAGGCCGAGGAGAAGGGCCTCCAGTTCCGGGTCCAGGTCGAGACCGGGCTGCCGTCCTCGATCGTCACCGACCCGCAGCGCCTCCAGCAGATCCTGCGCAACCTGCTGTCCAACGCGGTCAAGTTCACCGACAAGGGATCGGTGACGCTGAACATCTTCGCGGCACCGGCCACCACCGATTTCGAGGTGCCGGCCCTGGCCGCGGCCCAGCAGGTGATCGCATTCTCGGTCAGCGACACCGGCATCGGGATCAACGACGAGAAACTGGCCATCATCTTCGAGCCGTTCCAGCAGGCCGATGGCACGACGACCCGGAAATACGGCGGCACCGGCCTGGGCCTGTCGATCAGCCGCGACCTGGCCGCCCTGCTCGGCGGCACGATCGTGGTGTCGTCGCGGCCGGGTGAGGGCTCGACCTTCACCCTCTACATGCCCGACGCGCTGAGCGCCGAGGGCATCCCGGCGATCGCCCTGCCGACCCTGCCCACGGCGACCGTGGTGGTGCAGCCGGCGGCGGCGTCGCTCGACATGCCGCTGATGGAGATGCCGGTGCTCAGCCAGCGGGCCGACATCGAGAGCCACGTGGTCACCCCGGCCAGCCGCCAGCTCGACGGGGCCACGGTGCTGATCGTCGACGACGACGTCCGCAACGTCTTCGCCCTGACCAGCGCCCTCGAGATGCACGGTCTGAACGTCCTGTACTCGGACAACGGCGTCGACGGGGTGCGGGTCCTGGCCGAGCACCCCGAGATCGACATCGTGCTGATGGACGCGATGATGCCCGACCAGGACGGCTACGAGACGACCCGGGGAATCCGCCGAAACCAGCGCTTCCAGGACCTCCCGGTAGTGTTCCTGACGGCGAAGGCGATGCCCGGCGACCGGGAGTCGGCCCTCGCGGCGGGTGCGAGCGACTACATCACCAAGCCCGTCGACCTCGATGAGCTGATCGAGCTGATGGCTCGTTGGGTGAACGCGGACCCCGAGGAAAGGATCACGCGTGGCTGAGCGTGCCAAGGCCCTGCTCGTCGACGACCGGAAGGACAATCTGCTCGCGCTGGAAGCGATCCTCCAGGGCCTGCCGGTGACCCCGGTGGCCGTGCAGAGCGGCGAGGCGGCGCTGAAGCAGCTGCTCACCGACGACTTCGCGGTCATCCTGCTCGACGCGCAGATGCCCAACATGGACGGCTTCGAGACGGCCAGCCACATCAAGCGGCGGGAACGCACCAGGCACGTGCCGATTCTGTTCCTGACCGCCGCCGACCGCGACGCGCAGCTCGCGCTCCGGGGATACGCGGTGGGCGCGGTCGATTACCTGACCAAGCCGTTCGACCCGTGGGTGCTGCGGGCCAAGGTGTCCATCTTCGTCGAGCTCTGGACGAAATCGCAGCAGCTCAAGGCGCAGGGCGACGCCAGCCGTGAGCGTGAGGCGCAGTGGCAGCGGCTGACCGAGACGGTCGACGAGGCGGCGCGGGTGCTGCGCTCCGGCGGCGACGACGCCGCCGCCGAAGCGCTGGCCCTTCTGGAGAAGGCCCGCTGGGGCAATTAATCACACATTGGCGTACGGCGTGATGGCGCTGGCCAGGAGCTGCCGGAGCACCGATTTCGGTCGCGCTCCGACGGTCGACCCGGTCAGCGTCCCGTTCTCGTAGATCAGCAGGGTCGGCAGCGACATGATCCGGTGGGCGCGGGCCGTCTCCGGGTTCTCGTCGGCGTTGAGCGTGTAGATCCGCAGCTTGCCGGCGAACTCCGGGGCGAGCTCGGCCAGGGTGCGAGCCATCGGGCCGCAGGGCGGGCACCATTCGGCCCAGACGTCGACAACGACGGGCGTGGTGGCGGTGCGGATGGTCTCCGCGAAGGTCTGGTCGGTCAGGGCTGGCAGGTCATGGTCTGGCACAGGGACTCCTCGACGGCCTCGTTGAGCTGGGCGCGCAACCGCTGCCGGATGTCCGTGAGCTGCCCGATGTAGCCGTCCACTTCGGCCAGCTTGCGGCGCAGCACCTCGACCGAGTCGGGGCACACGTGGCCCAGCTCGTTTCCGGCTCGCAGGCACGCGACGAAGGGCTTGATGTCCTCGAGACCGAAGCCGACGGCGAGCAGCGAGCGAATCTCATGCACGACCCGCAGCTCGGCGTCGTCGTACTGGCGATATCCGTTCGTGTCGCGGCCGGCCTGGACCAGACCGTGCTGCTCGTAGTAGCGCAGCGTCCTCGTGCTGGTGCCGGCCTTCTCGGCCAGCTCTCCGATCAACATCAGCGCCCCCTCGTCCGTCACCAGACGTTAGGCATTGACACCGGCGTCAAGGCAAGTCCGGCCGGTCAGGCCGTGCTGCTGATCATCAGGGCGCTGCGGAGGCCGGTGATATCCAGCACTCGCATGAGGAAGTCGCCGACGTTGGCCAGGGCCAGCACCGCGCGGGCGTGCTGGGCCTTGCGGCTGAGCACGACCAGGGTGCCCAGGCCCTGCGAGTCGCAGAACGTGACACCGGCCATGTCCAGGACTATGCGGGCGGGCGGTTCGGCGAGCACTTCGTTGACGAGCGTCGACAGATTATTGACCGTGAGCACGTCGATCTCCCCGGCGAGGTGGAAGACGACCTCGTCGGGGGCTCGCTGAACCGTGATCGACAGTTCGGGTCGCTCCACCGGGTCAGCCTATCGCCTATGCACCGGTTCGGCCCGCCGGGCGCGTGCGTAACCGGGCGTTACGGACATCCCCGTGTGCCCCTTTACGGCATCCTCGGGTGATGTGAGGAACCCTCTTGAGATTCTCGCCCGAGCGCGCTGACACAATGGGAGCCGCTGTGACCACCTCATACCGCGCCGAGGGCCTCCCCTATCCGGAGGACGCCCCGGCTTCCCAGGCCCTGTTCGACCGCGCCCAGGCCATCGTGCCGGGCGGGGTCAATTCACCCGTGCGTGCGTTCCGAGCGGTCGGTGGCACGCCCCGATTCATGGCGCACGGCTCGGGTCCGTGGCTCACCGACGCCGACGGCCGGCGCTATGTCGACCTGGTCTGCTCGTGGGGCCCGCTGATCCACGGCCACGCGCATCCCGAGGTCATCGCCGCGATCCAGGCCGCCGCCGCGCGCGGCACCAGCTTCGGCACGCCCACCGCGGGCGAGGTCGACCTGGCCGAGGAGATCGTCCGGCGCACCGCGGTGGACGAGGTCCGCCTGGTCAACTCGGGCACCGAGGCCACCATGTCGGCCATCCGGCTGGCCCGCGGCTTCACCGGCCGTTCCAAGATCGTGAAGTTCGCCGGCTGCTACCACGGGCACGTCGACGCGCTGCTGGCCGCGGCCGGCTCCGGCGTGGCCACCCTCGGCCTGCCCGATTCGCCCGGAGTCACCGGCGCCGCCGCGAGCGAGACGCTCGTCCTGCCGTACAACGACGTCTCCGCCGTCGAGGCCGTCTTCTCCGAGAGCGGCGGCGAGATCGCCGCCGTCATCACCGAGGCCGCCGCCGGCAACATGGGCGTCGTCGCCCCGCGCGAGGGCTTCAACCAGCGGCTGGCCGAGATCGCCCACGCGCACGGCGCGCTGCTGATCGTCGACGAGGTGATGACCGGCTTCCGGGTCTCGGCCGGCGGCTGGGCCGGGCTCGACCCGGTCGACGCCGACCTGTTCACCTTCGGCAAGGTGATGGGCGGCGGCCTGCCCGCGGCCGCGTTCGGCGGTCGGCGCGACGTGATGTCGAGGCTCGCCCCGGCCGGCCCGGTCTACCAGGCCGGCACGCTGTCGGGCAACCCGCTGGCCTGCGCGGCCGGGCTCGCCTCGCTGCGGCTGGCCGACGACGCGGTCTACAAGCGGCTCGACGAGCTGTCGGCCACGATCGGCGCGCTCGCCTCCGACGAGCTGACGAAGGCCGGCGTGCCCCACCGGCTGTCCTTCGCCGGCAACATGTTCTCGATCTTCTTCACCGAGGTCGACGTGGTCGACTACGACTCGGCCAGGACACAGGACGCCGGCGCGTTCAAGGCGTTCTTCCACGAGATGCTGTCGCGCGGGGTCTACCTGCCGCCGAGCGCCTTCGAGTCGTGGTTCGTCTCGACCGCGCTCGACGACGCGGCGCTGGAGCAGATCGCGACGGCGCTTCCGTACGCAGCGAGGGCGGCCGCACGATGAGCGAGTCCACGAAGACCACGGTGCACGTGCTGCGCCACGGCGAGGTCCACAACCCGGGCAAGGTTCTGTACGGCCGCCTGCCCGACTTCCACCTCTCCGAGCTGGGCCAGCAGATGGCCAAGGCGGCGGCCGAGGCCCTCAAGGACCGCGACGTGACGTACGTGGTCTCCAGCCCGCTCGAGCGGGCACAGGAGACGGCGGCGCCGATCGCGGCCGAGTTCGATCTCGAGATCGCCACCGACGTACGGCTGATCGAGAGCTCGAACTTCTTCGAGGGCAAGAAGGTGTCCGTCGGCGACGGCGCGTTCAGCAACCCGCGTCACTGGTGGGTGCTGCGCGACCCGATCACCCCGTCCTGGGGCGAGGCGTACATCGTGATCGCGCAGCGCATGTTCGCCGCCGTCCAGGCGGCCCGGGTCGCCGCCGAGGGCCACGAGGCCGTCTGCATCTCGCACCAACTGCCCATCTGGACGCTTCGGCGCTACGTGGAGAAGAAGCGGCTCTGGCACGATCCGCGTAAGCGGCAATGTGGGCTCGCCAGCCTCACCTCGTTCCACTTCGAAGACTCGAAGATCGTCGGAATCGACTACTCCGAGCCGGCCGCCCATCTGGTCGCCATGTCCGCGACAGCCAAGACCGCCAAGGGAGCTTGACCGTGCGCCGCCTCGCCATCGTCCTGGCCACCGCCGTCCTCTCGGCCGGTGCGTTAGCCGGGTGCGGCGGGGACAGCTGGGCCGACAAGTGCTCCACCGCCGATGGCGTGGTCGACTGCGCCCCTGACCAGCGCACCGCGGTCAAGGAGGTCAAGGGCGAACTTCTCGACGGCAAGCAGTACGACCTCAAGAGCGACCTCGGCAAGGTGGTCGTGGTCAACTTCTGGGGCTCGTGGTGCGCGCCGTGCCGGGCCGAGGCCGACGACCTGGAGAAGACGTTCCAGTCGACCAGGGCGCAGAACGTGACCTTCGTCGGTGTCAACACGCGTGACGACCGGGACGCGGCCATCCAGTTCGAGCGCAGCCGGGTGACGTACCCGAGCATCTACGACGTCGACGGCAAGGTCGCGCTTCAGTTCGACGTGACGCAGACCAGCACGCCGGCCACGCTGATCATCGATCGGCAGGGCCGGATCGCCGTGGCGATCCGGCAGGCCACCACGGTGACCCAGTTGCAGCCCCTGGTGGAAAAGGTGGCCGCGGAGGGGAACGGCTGATGGGCGAGCAGTTCGCTTCGATCGCCACCGGTGGCCCGCTGATCCTGGGTCTGGCGGTGGCCGCGATCGCCGGCCTGGTCAGCATCCTGTCGCCCTGTGTCCTGCCCCTTCTGCCGGGTTACCTGTCATATGTAACGGGCCTGGCCGGGTCGGACCTCGACTCGCGGCAGGAGAGCTCGAAGGCCGAAGGCGGGGCGGGCGGTGTCGCGACCCTGACCCGGGTCCGGTCGAAGGGCCGGGTCCTGGCTGGGACGAGCCTGTTCGTGCTCGGCTTCGCGGTCGTCTTCATCCTGCTCAACGTGGTCGTGGTGAACGCCGGATTTTTGATCCGCCACCAGGACGCGCTCAACGTCACCCTCGGCGTCCTGATCATCGTGCTCGGCCTCGGCTATCTCGGCTGGATCCCGGGTCTTCAGCGCGAGCTGCGCATCACCAAGCTTCCGGCGGCCGGCCTGGTCGGCGCGCCGATCTTCGGGGCGATCTTCGCCATCTCCTGGGCGCCCTGTGTGGGGCCGACGCTGGGCGCGGTCATGGCCATGGGCATGACCTCGGGTCAGACCGACCGGGCCGTGCTGCTCGCCGTGGCGTACAGCCTGGGCCTGGGTCTTCCGTTTGTGCTTTTCGGCCTTTTCTTCAGCAAGCTGATCGGGGTCTTCCGGGCGATCCGGCGCAACAGCCGGTGGGTCACGCGGGTCGGCGGTGTGCTGTTGATCCTGGTCGGCCTCGCGCTGGTCACGGGCGGCTGGGGCGACTTCCTGATCTGGCTGAAGACGACCTTCGACCTGGGAGCGGAGGGCATCCTGTGACGATCGTCGAGGAACGTCCGGCGCCGCCCGCCGCCCCGCCGCCGAGCCGCGCCGGACGGCTGTGGGCGCTGCTGCGCAACTCGTGGCGGCAACTGACCAGCATGCGCACGGCGCTGGTGCTGCTCTTCCTGCTGGCCGTCGCCGCGATTCCGGGATCGGTCTTCCCGCAGCGTGCGGTGAACGCGGAAAAGGTCAGCCAGTACTACACGGCACATCCGAAGCTGGCGCCCTGGCTGGAGAAGATCGGCGGCTTCGAGGTGTACGCCTCGCCGTGGTTCGCCTCGATCTATCTCCTCCTGTTCGTCTCGCTGATCGGCTGTGTCGTGCCGCGGCTGATCGACCACGTGCGGGCGCTGCGGATCGCCGTGCCGGACGCGCCGAAGCGCTTCGGGCGGCTCCCGCAGCACAGCGACGAGTGGACCAGCTCGCAGGAACCGGCCGCGGCGGCCGCGCTGATCGCCACCCAGTTGCGCAAACGCCGATTCCGCACCAAAGTGCGCGAGCAGGCCGACGGCGGCTTCACGGTGTCGGCCGAGAAGGGCTACCTCAAGGAGACCGGCAACCTTCTCTTCCACATCAGCATGCTGGCCGTGCTGATCGGGGTCGGCTTCGGTCACTGGTACGGCTGGCACGGCAACCGCATCCTCGTCGGCGGCACGGACCAGGGCTTCTGCAACTCGCTGACGCAGTACGACGACTCGACGCTCGGCCCGCGCGTCACCGCCGCCGACCTGCCGAACTTCTGCCTCAAGCTCACCGACTTCGACGCCACCTTCCAGAGCACAGGCCAGCCCAAGACGTTCTCGGCGACCGTCTCGGTCACCCAGGACGACGGGCCGGCCGAGACCCGGAAGTTCACCGTCAACGACCCGCTGCGGCTCGACGGGGCCAGCGTGCACCTGCTCGGCCACGGCTACGCGCCGATCCTGCGCTACACCGACCGCTACGGCGTCACGCAGACCAAGGTCGTGCCGTTCCTGCCGGTCGACGCCATGCAGACCAGCGAGGGCGTGGCTCAGTTCCCAGACGTCAACATCGACCCCAAGACCGGCAAGCGCGACGCCAAGCTCCAGATCGGCTTCGAGGGCCGCTATCTGCCGACGGTCGCCAAGGACGGCAGCGCCACCTCGGCCTTCCCGGCCGAGAACGACCCGGCGCTCTACCTGACCGCCTACCAGGGCGACCTCGGCCTCGACGTGGGCACGCCGGGTTCGGTCTACTCGCTCGACCAGGGCCAGATCGCCACCGGCGCGCTGAAGAACATCACCGGCGCCCGCCCGCACCCGCTGCGGATCGGCGAGACCTGGACCCTGGACGACGGCAGCAAGCTGGAGTTCCTCGGCACCCAGCCGTTCGCCACGCTCTCCATCCGGTACGACCCGACGCAGTCGCTGGCCCTCGTCGGCGCAGTCCTGGGCCTGGCCGGTCTCATGCTCTCGCTGTGGGGGCAGCGGCGCCGGGTCTGGTTCCGCGCCCTGCCAGGTACGCCGGCATCGTCCGGCGGTACGTTGTTGGTGGCCGGTGGGCTGCCGCGCACCGACTATCCCGGTTTTCCCGATGAATTCGCATCTTTGGTCAAAACCGCCGAGGAAGGGACGTCCTGATGGCGGAGCTGTCTAATCAATTGTTGGCCGCCGCTGTCCTGGCGTACCTGTTCGCGATGATCTGTTACGCGGGGGAGTACGCCTTCGGCAAGCGCAGCCACATCGGCAAGGCGGCGTCACGCCCAGCCCGTCAGCTCGTGGGCGCGGGTGCCCCCCTCACCGAGGAAGTCGTTCCGGACGACGCGCCGCCGCCCCCAGCCCGGCGTGACCGGGCGGAGCTGATCGGGCGCATCGCGGTCGGCCTGAACGTCCTCGCGCTGCTGTTCCACCTCGGCGCCCTGGTCACCCGCGGGGTCGCGGCCGACCGGATGCCGTGGGGCAACATGTACGAGTACATCCTGTCGACGACATTCGTCGCCTCGGCCGTCTGGGCGGGCGTCGTCCTGACTCGTCCGAAGGTGCGCCATCTGGGCCTGTTCGCCACGCTGGCGCTGGTCGTCATGCTGGGCGCGGCCAGCCTCATCGCGTACACGCCGGTCGGCCCGCTTGTGCCGGCGCTGAACTCGTACTGGTTCATCATCCACGTCTCGACGGTCATCATCGGCTCCGGCATCTTCCTGATCGGCGCCGTGCCGGCCGCGATGTTCCTCATCCGCCAGGGGTACGAGGACGGCAAGCGGAGCTTCCCGTACACGCTGGGCAAGCGGGTGCCCGAGGCCGCGCTGCTGGAGCGGCTGACGTTCCGCCTGCACGCCTTCGCCTTCCCGCTGTTCACCTTCGGCGCCCTGATCGCCGGCCCGATCTGGGCCGAGGCGTCGTGGGGCCGCTACTGGGGCTGGGACCCCAAGGAGGTGTGGGCGTTCATCTCCTGGATCGTCTACGCCGGATATCTGCACGCGAGGGCCACGCCCAGCGTGAAGCGCACGGTGGCGACGTGGATCGCGCTGATCGGCTTCGTGACCATGCTGATGAACCTCTTCGGCGTCAACCTGTTCTTCGAGGGCCTGCACTCGTACGCCAACGCGGGTTGAGCCTGTTCGTTCGCTTTCCGAGCGCGGCGCCGGTCTCCGGCGCCGCGCTTTTTTGTTGCTTGCTTCCGGGCGCGGAGCCGAATCTCTGACGGCTCGCTTCCGGGTGCGGCGTCCGTCTGTCGCGCCGGGCTGTCGTACTACCCGCTCGTGGGCGCCGTGTTGGGTGCTGGCGCTGTGCTTTCGTGTTGCTCGCTCGTGGGCGCCGTGTTGGGTTCTGGCGATGCGCTTTCGTGTTGCTCGCTCGTGGGCGCCGCGTCGGGCTCTGGCGGCGCGCTTTCGTAGGCGTAGGGCTCTCCGACGACGTCGGCGTCGCCCCGTGGCGGTGGCAGCGGGGCGGCGGGGCTGAGCAGGCCCCGGGAGCAGTCGCCGGCCGTCCACGTGTCGTAACGGGTGCGCCAGTCCAGGCAGAAGCCGCCGCGCTGCTGCCGCTGGGCGGGGTCGGTGCCGGTCAGGGTGGGAACGTCCTCCCGCCACAGGCGTGGCTCGCCGCCGTCGCCCGGACGCAGGCGCACATTGTCGACGCTCACCGGTGGCACGTCGATCAGGCCGGGGCGCCCGGCGTCGACGTGCACCTCGACGTACTGCTCCATCACGGCGGTGGTGCCGATCGGCAGGCGCTGGGCGGTGAGCAGGTTCCAGCGGTTGCCCCACCAGAGCCAGGCGCTCCACACGCCGCCCGGGTCGCTGTGCAGGTCGAGCCAGACTTTGTCGCCGGGCCGCAGGGCGTACTGGTCGTAGAACTGCCAGGTCTTGGTATTGGTGTTGAAGGTGTAGATGTGCTGCCGTCCCGGGCCGGCCCAGCCTGTCTCGGCCCAGCCGGCCTCGAGCCAGGTGATGACGCCGCGGCCCATGTTGCGCTTGACCATGAAGCGGCCGGCCACGAAGTCGTACGAGCGAGGCCGGATCGACCCGTCGACGATCGACATGCGACCGGAGATGCCACCCCACTCGCCGCCGGTGTTGGCCCCCAGATGGTGATAACCGCTCGGGGTGAAGCCGGCTTCACCCCGCCGGGGCAGCCGCACACCCGACTCGACGATCGGACTGGTAGCCGCCCGGCACGCGCCCGGAGCCTCAGGCCCCGCAGGCGTGGTGGGCGCCCTGTTCGAACGCCCCGAAGCAGGACAGGCCGGCAGCCCGCCCGTCCGCACCTCCGCGAAGGCGGTCTCTCCCCCCGCGGCCCCGATGCCCGCCGCCCTGCGTCCCGCCGCCGAGCCTCCCGCCGCCGAGCCTCCCGCAGCCGAGCCTCCCGCAGCCGAGCCTCCCGCAGCCGAGCCTCCCGCAGCCGAGCCTCCCGCAGCCGAGCCTCCCGCAGCCGAGCCTCCCGCAGCCCCGCTTCCCGCGGCCTCTCTTTCTCCGCCTTCCCTTCCTGCGGACAGGGCCGGGGTCGCGCTGATCAGCGCGGTGGCCAGTCCTGCCGCGACACACCAGCGCGCCACGTTTCGGACCTTCACCGGATCACCTCCGCTCCAAGGGAACAATCGCCCACTCCAACTCGAATCGGACATCGCGAGTGACGGTGATCGCCCCGGCTCGGAACTGCTGGAGCCGTGGTGAAGACTGGTGTGCATGGCGCCGCGTGGGTTTCCCTATGAAGATCTGCAGAGCTTCGTCGCCGCCCTCGAGGCGGCCGGTGAGCTGCGCCGGGTGACCGTTCCGGTCGACCCGACGCTGGAGATCAGCGAGGTGGTGACGCGCACGGTACGGGCCGGTGGTCCGGCGCTGCTGTTCGAGCGGCCGACCCGGGGTGACATGCCCGTGGCGATCAACCTGTTCGGCACCGAGAAGCGTATGGCCATGGCCCTCGGCGTCGACTCGCTCGACGAGGTCGGCGACCGCATCGGCGCCATGCTCAAGCCCGAGCTTCCGGTCGGCTGGTCCGGCATCCGCGAGGGCATCGGCAAGGTGCTTCAGCTCAAGTCGCTGCCGCCCCGCAAGGTCAAGACCGCCCCTTGCCAGGAGGTGGTGCTCAAGGGCGACGACGTTGATCTCAACCTGCTGCCCGGCCTCCAGGTCTGGCCCGGCGACGGCGGCATCTTCCACAACTTCGGCCTCACCCACACCAAGCACCCCGAGACCGGCAAGCGCAACCTGGGGCTCTACCGCCTCCAGCAGCATTCGCGGAACACGCTCGGCATGCACTGGCAGATCCACAAGGACTCGACCGCCCATCACGCGGTGGCCGAGCGCCTGGGGCAGCGTCTGCCGGTCGCTATCGCGATCGGCTGTGACCCCGTGGTGTCGTACTCAGCAAGCGCTCCTCTCCCGTCCGACATCGACGAATATCTCTTCGCGGGTTTCCTGCGCGGCGAGCGGGTCGAGATGGTCGACTGCCTGACGGTTCCGCTCCAGGTGCCGGCGAACGCCCAGATCATCCTCGAGGGCTACATCGAACCCGGCGAGCGGATGCCCGAAGGGCCGTTCGGTGACCACACCGGCTTCTACACGCCGGTTGAACCCTTCCCGGTGCTGCACGTCGAGACAATGACGATGCGAAAGAAGCCGATCTACCACTCGATCATCACGTCGAAGCCGCCGCAGGAGGACCACGGCCTGGGCAAGGCGACGGAGCGCATCTTCCTGCCCCTGCTGCGGATGCTGATCCCCGACATCGTCGACTACGACCTGCCGGCGGCCGGCGTCTTCCACAACTGCGCGATCGTCTCGATCCGCAAGCGGTACCCGAAGCACGCGCAGAAGATCATGAACGCGATCTGGGGCGCCCACCTCATGTCGCTGACCAAGCTCATCGTGGTCGTCGACGAGGACTGCGACGTCCACGACTACAACGAGGTCGCCTTCCGCGCCTTCGGCAACGTCGACTACGACCGCGACCTGATGTTGAACCAGGGGCCCGTCGACCACCTCGACCACGCCTCCTACCAGCAGTTCTGGGGTGGCAAGGCCGGCATCGACGCCACCCGTAAGCTGCCGAGCGAGGGTTACACGCGGGGCTGGCCGGAAGAGATGACGATGTCGCCCGAGGTCGTGGGCCTGGTGGACAAGCGCTGGAAGGAATACGGCATATGACAGCAGTCGCGGTGCCCGAGCAACCGGGCAAAGTGAAGTCGTTCCTGCGGCTGGTCGCCATCGAGCACTCGGTCTTCGCGCTGCCGTTCGCCTATCTCTCGGCCGCGGTCGCGCTCGACCGCGAGGGTACGGGCATCCACTGGATCGACCTGCTGCTGATCACGATCGCGATGGTCTCGGGCCGTACGTTCGCGATGGCGGCCAACCGGATCCTCGACCGGAGGATCGACGCGCAGAACCCGCGGACCCGCAACCGCGAGCTGGTGACAGGAGCGGTTTCCCCTCGTACGGCCTGGACGGGCGCGATCGTCTCGCTCGTGGTCATGGCCGTCGCGGCCGGGCTGCTCAACTGGCTCTGCCTGGTGCTCTTCCCGCTCGCCGTGATTCCGCTGGTCGTCTATCCGTACGCCAAGCGCTTCACGAACTTCCCGCACTATGTGCTGGCCCTGGCCCAGGCGGTCGCCCCGGTCGGCGCCTGGCTCGGCATCACCGGCACGTTCTCCGGATCCGGGCCGGCCTGGCTGCTCGGCGTCGCGGTCGGCCTGTGGATCGGCGGCTTCGACATCATCTACGCCTGCCAGGACGTGGAGATCGACCGCAAGATCGGGGTGCACTCGACGCCGGCCCGCTTCGGCGTGCGCACGGCGCTGCACATCTCGACCGCCACCCACGTGGTGACGTTCGCGCTGTTCGTCTGGTTCGGCCAGGTCGTGGGTCTGAGCTGGCTCTGGTGGATCGGCCTGGCGCTGACCGCGGCCGCCTTCGTCTACCAGCACGTCGTCGTGACGCCGAACGACCTCTCAAAGGTCAACCGGGCGTTCTTCACGGCCAACGGGTTCGTCGGCATCGCGCTGTTCCTCTTCGCCCTGCTCGATCTGATCCTGCTGTAACCCCCGGGGCATCGGCTTCCGTCTAATCCGCGTGAGCGACAAAGAGGCCGAGTTCCGGGAGTTCGTCGGCGCGCAGATGGAATCCCTGCGCGGGCTGGCCTACCTCACGTGCGGCGACTGGCAGGTGGCCGAGGACGCGGTCCTGGCTGCCCTGGCCCGCCTGTACGTGAAGTGGAACAGGGTCGACAAACCCGACGCGTACGCCCGCACCGCCGTGGTGCGGGCCGCGATCGACGAGACCCGGCGCCCGTGGTGGCGGCGCGAGCAGTCACACAGCCACGCCGCCCTGCCCGAGCAAACGGCGCCCGATCTGATCCCGCATGCCGACGATCGGGTGCAACTGCGCCAGGCGCTGTCCCGCCTGCCCGTGAAGCAGCGAGCCGTGCTGGTGCTGCGCTTCCTCGAAGGGCTGAGCGTCCAGCAGACCGCGGCCGTCCTACGTTGCCCGGAGGGCACGGTCAAGGTCTACACAGCCCGCGGGCTCGACGCGCTGCGCCGCGTCCTCCACGTGGATCTCGGCATTGACGAGCGGAACGGAGGACGTCATGAAGCAGCTGTCTGACCTGATGGAAGAGGCCGCCTGGCAGGACGCACCGCCGCTGCGCCACACCGTCGACGACGTGGTGACCGCGGGCAAACGGCGGACGAGGCGCCGCAACCTGGGATGGGCGTCTGTGGCCGCGGCGGCGGTGGCCGTCGCGATCGGGGTGCCACAGATTCTCACCTCTCGCGACGCTGAGCCAATGCCGCTGCTGGTCGCCCCCGCCACCACCTCGGCGCCTCCGGTGGCCGCGACGCCGAGGGCGGCGTACAGCTTCAAGGGATACACGGCCGGGGAGTTCCGGGTCGCCGACCCTACCGGCTGGCGGCTCGCCGACCAGCACGCCGAGATCCTTCGGGGCACCGAGAGCGCCGGCACGCTGACCGTCTACAACGGCGGAGTCGATCCTCGTCGCGTCTACCGGGACGGCACGATCACCGTGGTCGACCCGGTCGGCGGTCACCCGGCCGTCCTGATCGTGCCCAAGGGCGGGGCGTCCCGCGACGCGATGCTGGCCTGGGAATACGCGAAGGGCGCCTGGGCCATGGTCGCCCTGAACGATCCGAACACCGAAAGCGACGCGCGGCGGGTCGCCGAGGCGTTCAGGCCTTCGCCGGCCTACGACGTCACCATCCCGTTCCGGGCGGGCTCGGTGCCGTCGAACTACCGGATCATGTCGGTCACCACCGGTGGCGGCGAGGTGTCAGTGCTGGTCGCTCCGGCGGCGGCCGTCCGGCTGATGCTGCGCGACCCCGAACGGAAATATCCGACCGCCGAGTTCGGCAACGCGTTCACCGGGCTTGTCTTCGAGCTTCACCCACGAGCCACCGGATTCCTCAAGCCGACCGGATCCAAGGTCGTCTGCGAGACGTACGAGAACGCCACGAACGGCCAGCCCTGCGCCAAACTGGCCGCACAGGGCCGCTACGTCGTCGAAGCGCACGGACCGGCCACGTCGAAGCGGGCGGAGGCGATCGCGATGCTCGCCGGCGTCACGGTGACTGACCCGGCCGATCCGTCGACGTGGTACCCGCTGGAGAAGGCATTCCCGGCATCGGCTCAGCCCTTCCGGGCCTGACGGGCACACTTGAGGCATGCGTGAACCCTGGATCGTCGGTGTCTCAGGGGCGTCCGGTACGCCGTACGCCAAAGCGGTCTTGACCTCGCTCCTTGATGCCGGCGAAGCGGTTGACCTTGTCGTCTCGCGGGCGGCTCGGCTGACCCTGCTCGACGAGACCGGGGCGACCGTGCGGGATGCGCACTGGAAGGACGATGTCGGTGCCTGGCTTGGGCGCGACCTGGGTGATTTGAGCTATTGGCCGGCTGGTGACCTGGCGGCCGGGCCGAGCAGTGGCTCGTACCCGGCCAAAGGCATGATCGTGGTGCCGGCCAGCACCGCGGCGTGCGCCGGCATTGCCATCGGGTTGTCCAAGGACCTGCTTCAGCGGGCGGCCGAAGTCAACCTCAAAGAACGGCGACGGACGGTGATCGTGCCGCGGGAAACACCCGTCACGCGCAGTCACCTCGAGCACCTTATTGCTCTGCTCGACGCCGGTGCGGTCGTTCTGCCGGCGAGCCCCGGGTTCTACGGCTCCGGGGCTCAGGCGACCGCGCAGCAGCTCATCGACTTCGTGGCGGGCAAAGCGCTGGACGCTCTTGGCGTACCCCACACGCTTCTGACCCGTTGGAAGGGTGAGCTGAATGCTCAGCGCAACCCGTTGGGTGGGCCGTAACCCATGCCCGGATTGCTCGGTCCGGCATTTCGTGGCCGGTTGGCGGCGTCGTCCTCGCGCATTTCCTCGACCACGCCATCGCCCTCCAAAAGGGCCCTGACCTCGGATTCGCGAAACCGGCGGTGGCCACCCGGAGTGCGGATGCTGCCGATGCGCCCGGCGGCCGCCCAGCGCGTGACCGTCTTCGGGTCGACGCGGAACAGCGCGGCCACCTCGCCCGGTGTCAGCAGACGATCTCCAGTGTCCACAACCCCCTCCTCGCGTCGGTGTTCTGGAGCGGCCGTGATCACGGTGAGTGTCGGCGTGCTCGATCGGGACGTAAAGCCATTAGAGCATTGCCCCGGAACCGAGTCCCTGGAATGCGGAAAAAGCCCTAATTGCGACAGTGATCGTTATCCTGCCGACGATTCATCGCTACCGGGCGTGAGTAGCGATCTGCCACCCGATTAGGGTCATCAGCATGGACTCCATCGACCTGCGGCTGATCGAGCTGCTACGGGAGAACGCCCGCTCGTCGTACGCGGAGCTCGCCCGCAAGGTCGGGCTCTCGGCGCCCGCCGTGCACGAGCGCGTCGGCAAGCTCGAAGCGGCCGGCACCATCCGCGGCTACCGGGCCGAGGTCGACCACGAGGCGCTGGGCCTGGGCGTCACCGCGCTGATCGGCATCATCGAGGACTCCGGGGCCGACACCGACGACGTGCTGGCCGCGGTGCGCGCGATGCCCGAGGTGGAGAGCTGCTACTTCATGGCCGGCGTGGAGTCGTACCAGCTGACCGTGCGGGTCGGCACGATCGCCGAGCTGGAACAACTGATCGTCCGGATCAATCGCACACCAGGTGTCGCCTCGACCCGTACGGCGATCGCCCTGTCCACGAAGTGGGAAAACCGGCCCCAGCCGGGCCTGGCCTAGCGTTCCGGCCCAGCCGCCCAGCCCGTCTGGCAGTGTGGGTCTCAGCCGGACTTGCCGTCGGCGCGGGCGGCCAGCCCCGGATAGTCGATGACGAAACCGTCGTCGTCGATGCTCAGATCGGCGCTGAACGTCTCGCTGGCGTAGCGGACGCGGCCGTCCGGCAACGCCGTGTAGATCTGATCGGCCTGCACCACCTCGAGGCTGGGCAGAAGGACCCAGGCCACGCTGAGGCGGTGGGCCACGCCGATCTCCGCCCCGTGCGCCTGGTGAAGACCGAGACGGCGTACGGGCAGAGTGTTCGTCAACGGCGAGCCGCCGAGGTCGACGTCGAAGGCGCCGAAAAGGCGATCGGGGTCCTCGATGCCGGGAAAGCCGGCGCCGGCGTGACCGGCCGACGACAGCACGGCGTCCAGGTCGCCCTGCTCCTTGGTGGTGGACCGCCAGCGGCCGGCGGCCAGTTCGAGCCGCACGCTGCGCGACCAGTGGGAGCCTTCGGCGATGACGTCGAAATATCCGGTCACCCAGTCGGCGTCGGTTCGCAGTTCGTAACGGCACGTGTACGGAATCGGGTCGACGGCGAGGGCGGTCCCTCGCGCGTACAGCCCGGCCGAGGAGTCGACGAGGGCGTGCTCGGCCCCCGAGGTGTCTTTGCGTTCCCAGAACAGAGACTGCGGCAGCGGCGACATGCCTCCTGTGTACCCGGGGCGGCCCGGTTCGCAACAGCCTCCCACCCCAACCAGGCGGGAACGCCGGAAGCCCGGCACGATCGCTCGTGCCGGGCTTCCGGAGGGAACTGTGGATCAGTAGGTGCGCGCCGGGCGCGGGCTGCCGTAGCGGCCCGCCGAGCCGCCCTCACGGCGGTCGTTGCGCTGGTTGCTGCCGCGGAAGCCACCGGTGCGCTCGGCGTTGCGGCCGTAGCCGCCACGCTCGCCCGCGGGACGGTCGCCGAAGCCACCGCGGTCGCCGGCCGGACGGTCGCCGTACGAACGCTGCGGACGGTCACCGTACGAAGGGCGGTCGCCGTACGTGGGGCGGTCACCGTAGGAACGGTCACTGCCCGTGCGGTCGTCGTAGGAACGCTGCGGACGGTCACCGTACGAGCGCTGCGGACGGTCACCGCGGGGGCGGTCACCGAAACCGCGGCGGTCACCACGGTCACCGCCGCCGAAGCGGCCACGCGAACCGCCACGCTCGCGGCGGGGCTCCGGCTCGTCGACCACGGGAACGCCACTCGGCTCGCGAGCGCCGGTGACTTCAGCCAGCTTCTCGTCGCCGAGGCGTACACGGACCTCGCCGGGGTTGACTCCGGCCTTCGACATCATCGCCTGGGTGCTGCGGCGCTGCTTGGGCAGCACCAGCGTCACCACGGCGCCCGACTCGCCGGCCCGGGCCGTACGGCCGGCGCGGTGCAGGTAGTCCTTCGGGTCCTTCGGCGGGTCCACGTGCACGACCAGCGAGATGCCGTCGACGTGGATGCCGCGGGCGGCCACGTCCGTCGCCACGAGGACGCTGGTGCGGCCCTCCTTGAACTCGGCGAGCGTGCGGGTGCGTACCCGCTGGGTCTTGCCGCCGTGAAGAGCGCCGGCACGGACACCGACCGCGCGAAGCTGCTCGACCAGACGGTCGACGCCCATCTGCGTGCGGGCGAAGACGATCGTCTTGCCCTCACGGTTGGCGATCGACGCCGCGATCGGGAACTTGTCGTGCGGCGGGATCAGCAGCAGGAAGTGGTCCATCGTGGACACGCTGGCCTCGGCCGGAGCGGTCGAGTGCGTGACCGGGTCGTGCATGAACCGCTTGACCAGCGTGTCGACGTCACCGTCGAGAGTGGCCGAGAAGAGCAGGCGCTGCGCGTTCTCCGGCGTCTTGGCCAGCAGCTCGGTGACCTCGGGCAGGAAGCCCATGTCGGCCATCTGGTCGGCCTCGTCGAGCACCGTGATCTCGATGTCGTCGAGCTTGCAGGCGCCCCGCTCGATCAGGTCGCCGAGGCGGCCCGGGGTGGCGACCATGACCTCGACGCCGCGGCGCAGCGCGTCCATCTGACGGTCGTACGGCACGCCGCCGACCGCGGTCTTGAGGAAGACGCCGACCGAACGGCCGAGCGGCATCAGCGCGTCGGCCACCTGCATGGCCAGCTCGCGGGTGGGCACCAGGATCAGCGCCTTGGGGTGGTGCGGGCGGGCGCGGCCGCCCTGGGCGACCCGGGCCAGCAGCGGCAGGCCGAAGGCCAGCGTCTTGCCGGAGCCGGTCTGGCCACGGCCGAGGACGTCACGGCCGGCGAGCGCGTCGGGCATGGTCGCGGCCTGGATCTCGAACGGCTGCGTGATGCCCTCACGGTTGAGGACGCGGACCAGCTCGGCGGGGAGGCCGAGCTCGGCGAAGGTCTTCACCGGCGCCGGGGTGTCCTCGGCAGCTGCCTCGGTGGTCTCGACGGCTACCTCGGTGGTCTCGACGGCTGCCTCGGTGGTGTCGACGGCCGCCTCGGTGGTCTCGACAGCCGCGGTTTCGGTCGCCTCGGTCTCAACGACGGGGACGTCGGTGACGGGCGTCTCGGTGACCGCGGTCTCATCGGCGGTCTCGGTGGGGTTTTCGAAGACGGACGGGAACGTGCTGGGATCAGCGAAAGTGGTCAAGAGAACCTCTCTACGGGGGCGCATGCTCGCAAGTGGCCCGCCTCGGCTGCCTTGAGCCGACCGCTGAAATGCCCGCAAGAACGCCCGTGGCGTGCTCCGCAAGGGCACGCCGCGTCAATAACTGTCATAAGTGTACGGCTCAACGTTTTCCGCGCCGACCGCATTCCACGCCTGTAGTGGGCAGGCTCACCCCCGGGCGCAACCTCGCCAGCTTAGGGTCAGGCGAGGTCCACCGCCAAAAAAGTCGGATAACGGTCAGTGCGTTACTCGAACATCTTGCCGATCATGTCGCTGAACGAACTGCCCGCGGTGAGCAGGAAGACGACACTGACGGCCACCAACAGGCCTAGCACGATCAGCATGGCCACGGCCACCTTGAGGTTGCCGCGACGACGGTCGACGACCTCGTCGTGCCAGCCCTGAGCCAGGATGTGGCCGGTCAGGGAGCCGGAGTTCTCCACGGCGCTCATCGAGACGGGCATCGTTGTGTCGATCGTCTCGTATCCGCCGGTGCCGTAGAGCGTGCCGTGCAGCCGCTGCTGCGGAACGGCCATGGTCGAGTCGATGTCGTCACCGTGCGCCTCGAAGGCGGTGGTGGCGGGCGATCCGAAGACGGTGCCGGCGGGAACTCCGGTCGGCGGAGAAGAAGTCGGCCCGAACGGCCGGGCGGACGGGACCGGCTCGCCGACCCCGAAGGGGGTGGTCACGCTGCGTGCGCTCGCTTCCGGGGGCATTGAGTACGCCGGAAGACCGGCGCCGTTGGACGGGATCATAGGCGGCGGCGGCACGATCGGCGGCGGCGGCCCCGGCACGGGGCTGGGTCCGGGCCCCGGCGGTACCGGGCTGGGCCCCGGACCCGGAGGCACGGGAACCGGACCCGGACCAGGCGGAACGGGCGACGGACCGGGACCGGGCGGAACCGGCGAGGGGCCGGGACCGGGCGGCACAGGACCGGGTGGCGTCGGGCTCGGGCTCGGCGGCACGGGGCCGGGCGGCACGGGGCTGGGCGGCACGGGGCCGGGCGGCACGGGGCTGGGCGGCACGGGGCCGGGTGGCGTCGGGCCAGGGCTGGGCGGGACGGGGCCGGGTGGCGTCGGGCCCGGGGGCACGGGGCTGGGTGGCGTCGGGGCCGGGCTCGGGGGCGCCGGGGTGGGGCTCGGCGGCGCGGGGCTCGGCGTGGGTGCCGGGAACGGGCCGGGCGTCGGTCCCGGGAAGGGGCCGGGCGCGGGCGGGGCCGGGAACGGGTCGGGCGGTTCGATCGGCTCGGGGCGGCCCGGCTCGGGGCGCGTGGGTTCCGGCTTCTGCGGCGGCGTGGGGACCGGCGGCGCCGGAGTGGGGCCGGGCTCGGGCTTGTCCGGGTCGGGAGTGGGCTCGGGCTCGGGCTCGGCGGGCTCCGGCTCACCCGGGGTGGGGTCACCGGGCTGTGGCGGGTCGGCCGGCTGGGGCTCACTCACCGAGGTCGCGGAAGGGGCCTTGGGGGTGGCGGTGCCGACTACGGGCGCGGCCGGGGCGGTCTCGATCGGCGTCTCGGGTGTGCCGGGGGGAGTGACCAGTTTGGCGCTTTTCGCGCCGTACAGCTTCGACTCGCCGGTCGGCCGCGTCAGCGCGCGGGCCACCTCGCCGGCGTCCGGCGTCACCGCTCCGGGCACGGTGGCCCGGGCCGCGCCCGACCCCAGGGTGGGGGAGAGCTGACGGCTGGACCCGTCGACCCGCTCAGGCACGAGGGCCGAGCTGGCCGGCTCCGACCCGTCTTCAGCCTTTTCGTCCGGATTGGCAGATGGGGGAGTGGACGCCGAAGAGGGTGCCGCGGACACAGGCGCGGACGCCGAGACGGAGGCGGCGGGCGCGGCGGACACGGGCGCGGATGCAGAGACCGAGGCGTTCGCCCCGGAGGCGGGTGCGGCGGATACGGGCCTGGATGCAGGGACCGAGGCGGCGGGCGCGGCGGACACGGGCGCGGATGCCGAGACCGAGGTAGGCGTCGCGGTGGCGGGCGCCGCGGATACGGGTGCGGATGCCGAGACGGAGGCGGCCGGCGCGGTGGCGGGCGCGGCGGATACGGGTGCGGATGCCGAGACGGAGGCAGCTGGCGCGGAGGTGGGCGCTGCGGACACGGGTGCGGATGCCGAAACTGGGGTCGGCGCCGCAGAGGTGGGCGCCGCGGACACAGGCGCGGAGGCGGAAGCCGGGGCCGCTGATGTGGGGTCGGAGGCTGAGGCAGAGCCCGCGGACGCCGAGGTGGGCGCACCCGATGTGGAGGCGGATGCCGAGATGGGGGCCGCCGACACGGATGCGGAAGCCGAGAACGAGGCCGGCGCGGACGGGGCGGCCGAGACCGGGGCCGACGCGGAGACCTTGGACGGGGCGGGGATCGACCCTGAGACCGAGGCGCGGCCGCTCGCGGCACCGCTCACCGGGGCGCTGGCGGGTGCGTTGCCGTTGGCCGGGGCGCTGGCGGGTGCGTTGCCGTTGGCTGGGGCGCTGGCGGGAGTGCTGCCGCTCACCGGGGCGCTGGCGGGAACGCTGCTGCTCACCGGGGCGCTGGCGGGAGCACTGCTGCTCACCGGGGCGCTGCTGGGGGTGGCGTCGCTCTTGGGGGTGCTGCTGGGAGCGGCCCAAAGCGCGCCCCCGGCCGGCGGCGGCGGGGGTGAGAACCAGTCGTCGCTGCTCGACGGCGTCGGGTCAGCGGGCGGCTTTGTGCCGTTGCTGTCCGGTGTCGCCTGCCGCTCGTCCATGGAACCTCCCGACGCCGCGTGCCGACGGTTGGGGAACGTCGGGCGCTGACCATAACCGTGCCATATCCGCGCGCGTCATCGCACCTGGCATCAACCGGACCATGCCCTGGGACCGGGGCTGACCACCGGAAAGGCGGTTTTCGCCGCCCCTGGGGGCAACTCTTGATCAGACCCCGATACCGAAGAGGACGACAGGCGTTTACGAACCCGAAGCGGATGGCTCGGCCGCCTTCGCCGAGCTGCTGGACGCCGACCCGGACGAGCTCGACGACGACGTGGCCGAGGAAGACGACGTTGCCGCCGCCGACGAGGTGGCCGACGAAGACGACGACGAGCCGCCCTCGGATGGGGTCGTCTCGGTGTCGCCGCTCGAGCTGGAACCGCCGCCCGAAGGCTGCTCGTTTGTCGGCTCGGTCGAGGGCTCCTCCGTGTCCGCCGGCGGGTTGGTGGTGGTCGGCGGATTCGTCGTCGGCTCGGTCGAGGGCTCCTCGGTGTCCGGCGGCGGGTTGGTGGTCGTCGGCGGCGGCTCGCTCGGCGTCGTGATCGGCGGCTTGGTCGGCGTCGACGGTGTCCCGGGCTTGGTGGGCGCCGTCGGGGTCGTCGGCTTGGTCGGTGTGCCCGTTCCGGGGTTGGTCGGCGAGCCCGGGGTGCCCGGCGTGCCGGTGCCCGGGTTGGTCGGTGTGCCCGTACCGGGGTTCGACGGGGTGCCCGGCGTGCCGGGAGTACCCGGCGTGCCCGGAGTCGTCGGCGTGGTGCCGCCGTCGGTCGGGTCGGGGTCGGGCGCACCAAGGTTGGGGCCCTGCACGATGCCCTCGACCGAGCCGAAGACCCGCGTCGCCTGGAACAGCCTCGTCCAGCGCACGGGCGTGAGACGCACGTTCAGGCCGGTGCGCGGGGCCTCGACCATCATGCCGTTGCCCGCGTACATCGCCACGTGGTGGATGCCGCGCCAGCTGCTCGACGAGCTGAAGAACAGCAGGTCGCCGGGGAGCAGCGAGTAGCGGTCGACCACCTTGTTGCGGGTCTGCCAGTACTGGTCGCGGGAGACGCGGGTCAGCTGGAAGCCGACCGAGCGGTACGCCGCGTACATCAGGCCGGAGCAGTCGTACTGATCCGGGCCCTCCTCGGACCAGACGTAAGGGTCGCCGCGCTGGGCGAGCGCGAAGTTGAGCGCCTGGATGGCCCGGGCGTCGGCGCCGCGACCCGCTTCCTCGCCGGCGAGGATGGACGCGCCGAGCTGGCTGTCCTGGACGGTCTCGGCGGCCTCGAAGGCGTTCAGCTCGTCCTGGTGGGTGAGCTCGAGGGCCTGCTGCGCCGTCTGCTTGGCGGTGAGCTGCTTGTTGAGGGCGTCGTATTTCGCGGCCAGCTCGGCGTAGCGCTCGGCGCTCAGCGTCTGCTCGTCGAGCGCGATCTGCGCGTTGATCTGCGCCTGCTCGATCTGCCGGGTGATGGCCTGCTGGGTGTCGACCTGGCCGCGCTGGAGCCGGGCGAGATCGCCGAGGCCGCTGAGGCCGGAGTCGAGCATGCCGGGCGGCATGGCGGCGGCCTGACGCACGGCCTCGGCGGCGGCGTCGGAGGCGGCGGTCTGTGCCTGGCGGAGCGATTCCTCGGCCTGGGTGTATCTGACCTGGGCGGCGGCCTGCTGGTCACGCGCCCCGTCGCGGTCCTGCCCGATCTGGATGAGCTGGTCGCCGAGGCTGGAGATCTCGGTGCGGCCCTTTTCGATGGCCTGCAGCGCGGGGCTGGTCGGCGTGGGCGTCGCGATCGGGAGCGCGCCGGCCTTCTGCCCGGGCAGCGACAGGGTGCCCAGCGCCAACGGGCGGGAGCCGATGTCGGGCACCGCGAGGCCGACCTGTGGGGCCGCGAGGTTGCCGGGCGGGGCCGCGGCCGGGTCGGCGAAGGCGGCGGTCGGCGTGAGCAGCGGCGTCAGGAAGGTCGCGACGACGGCGGCCACGGCGGAATACACGACGGGGCGCCACCACGGGCGCGATCGCCGAGAACCGAGTCGTGCAGTCGCCATGTGCTCCCCGTCCACCGCGACGCCGGAGGCGCCGCTCGTCGTTCCCCCCTAATTGAATACCTCACGTCTCACATTCCTGTCGATTGATCCGAGATGAAAGAAGACTGGGAATCTAGGTAACGGCGACATGATCAACACCCCGCCCGGCGGTTCCTGTCGGGGGTGAGCCGTACTCTCGACGCCGAGGCAAGTGAGAGGGGCGCACATGGATGCCGGCTTGAAGCGTGAGCTCGAGGCCAAGGTCTACGCAGGTGAGAGGCTCACCCGGTCCGACGGCGTGGCCCTTTACGAGAGCGACGACCTGGCCTGGCTCGGCCGCCTCGCCCACCACAAGCGCACCGAGCTCAACGGCGACCGTGTGATGTTCAACGTCAACCGCCATCTGAACCTGACCAACGTCTGCTCGGCCAGCTGCGCGTACTGCTCCTTCCAGCGCAAGCCGGGCGAGAAGGACGCGTACACGATGCGCATCGACGAGGCCGTGGCCAAGGCCAAGGAGATGGAGGACGAGCAGCTGACCGAGCTGCACATCGTCAACGGCCTGCACCCCAGCCTCCCCTGGCGTTACTACCCCAAGGTGCTGCGCGAGCTGAAGGCCGCGCTGCCCAATGTGAAGCTCAAGTGCTTCACCGCGACCGAGGTGCAGTGGTTCGAGAAGATCAGCGGCCTGCCCGCGAGCGAGATCCTCGACGAGCTGATGGACGCCGGGCTCGAGTCGCTGACCGGTGGCGGCGCCGAGATCTTCGACTGGGAGGTCCGGCAGCACATCGTCGACCACGACACCCACTGGGAGGACTGGTCACGCATCCACCGGCTCGCCCATTCCAAGGGCATGAAAACCCCGGCCACCATGCTGTACGGCCACATCGAGGAACCGCGTCATCGCGTCGACCACGTCATGCGCCTGCGTGAGCTTCAGGACGAGACCGGTGGCTTCGCCGTCTTCATCCCGCTGCGCTACCAGCACGACTTCGTCGACTCCCAGGACGGCAAGGTCCGCAACCGCATCCAAGAGCGGACCACGATGGCCGCGCCGGCCGAGTCGCTCAAGACGTTCGCGGTTTCCCGGCTGATGTTCGACAACGTGCCGCATGTGAAGTGCTTCTGGGTCATGCACGGCCTGTCGGTGGCCCAGCTCTCGCTCAACTTCGGAGCGGACGATCTGGACGGTTCGGTGGTCGAATACAAGATCACCCACGATGCCGACTCGTACGGGACGCCGCACACCATGCACCGCGACGACCTGCTCAACCTGATCTGGGACGCCGGATTCCAGCCGGTCGAGCGCAACACGCGTTATGAGGTCGTCCACGAGTACGACAAGGCGCCCTCGCTCGCGAGCCGCCGCGCGGAGCCGCAGAAGGTCTGGGCGTAGCAGGCGCGTACCCTGCTTGTTGTCATGTCGGATACCCAGAGTGCGCGCCGCCCGCGCCGCGACGCCAGCGGACGCCTGGCCACGATCGGTGACCTCGTCGGCACCGCGATGGCCGGGCTGGTGACCGGCGCCGTCGTCCTGCTGCTGCTCGAGGCCGTGCTGTCGCTGACGCACGTCTCCGAGTTCGGCAACACCAGCGGCTGGCTCGCGGTGATCCTTCCGGTGTGGTTGTTCGTCGAGGAGTTCCGGGCCGAGGGCTTCGGCGCGCCCCGGGTCGTGGTCGCGCTGCTGGCCATCGGCTTCGGCGTCGCCGCCGGGATGACCCTGGCCGGCTTCGCGTCGTCCCAGTTCGCCTTCCCGACGCTGGTGAGCGGGCTGCTCGGTGCGCTGGGCGCCACGGTTGTCTACTGCCTGATCTGGTTCTACGGCCTGCGGTGGCTCGACCACCGCATGGGCTAGGGAGAAAAGATGAACCCCGCCGTCAAGTACTCGCTGGGCCGCCTCGGACTGTTCGTGGTCGTCTTCGCGGCGCTTCTGCCGGTCCCGCTCAACTTCCTGGTCCGGGCCATGGTCGCGCTGGTCGTCTCGGCCGTCGCGTCGTACTTCCTGCTCGCCTCCTGGCGCAACCAGATGAACGAGCAGCTGGTCGGCGTGGCCTCCCGGCGCACGGCCGAGAAGCAGCGGCTGCGGGCCGCCCTGGCCGGCGATGAGGACGCGTCCGCGGCCGGCGACCGCGCCGCGCCGAAGACCGAGTCCACGACGACGACCGCCGCCCCGACGACGACCGGCGCCCCGGCGACGACCGCCACGACGGCCGCCGCCCCGGCGACGACCGCCACGACGACCGGCGCCCCGGCGACCGACACCACGACGGCCGGCGCCAAGGTGGACGACGAGGCCGAGAAGGCCGACCGCAAGGCCGCGGCCGACGCCGACAAGTAGGAGCCGGCCGGTAGGGCGGGGGAGGCTCAACAACCCGGCCCGACTGGAGGACCTCAATGAAACGTATGCTCACCGCCGCCCTGGCGGCTGCCGCCCTGCTGCTCGCCGGTGGGTGCGGCGACGACGGCGACACGTCGTCGACGACCACCACGCCGCCCAGCGCCGCGGCCTCCTATCCGGTGACCGTCGGCGACCTGACGCTGGACGCGCGCCCCGAGAAGATCGTCTCGCTGACGCCGTCGGCCACCGAGATGCTCTTCGCCATCGGCGCCGGGCCGCAGGTCACCGCGGTCGACGACCAGTCGACGTACCCCGCAAACGCTCCTAAGACCGATCTTTCCGGTTTCAAGCCGAACGCCGAGGCCATCGCCGCGAAGGACCCCGACCTGGTCGTCCTCTCCGATGACATCGACAAGATCGTGTCGCAGCTGGAGAAGCTGAAGATCCCGGTCTTCCGTACGCCGGCCGCGAAGACCCTCGACCAGACCTATGAGCAGATCGAGCAGCTGGGCACGCTGACCGGCCACAGCTCCGAGGCCGGCGCGGTGACGACGCAAATGTCGAACGACATCGAGAAGATCGTCGCCGGCGTCCCGAAGAGGACGACCCCGCTGAGCTACTACTACGAGCTCGACCCGACTTTCTTCTCCGTCACGTCCAAGACCTTCATCGGTGAGGTCTTCTCGCTGTTCGGTATGACCAACATCGCCGACCCGGCCGACGCCGACGGTTCCAAGGGCGGATATCCGCAGCTCTCGCAGGAGGCGATCGTCAAGTCCAACCCGGACACGATCTTCCTGGCCGACAGCAAGTGCTGCCAGCAGTCGGCGGCGACGGTCACGAAGCGTACGGGCTGGAGCACGATCACCGCGGTCAAGACCGGCCAGATCTACGCGCTCGACGACGACATCGCCTCACGCTGGGGCCCCCGCACCGTCGATCTCGTGCGCTCCGTCGCTGACGCGGTGGCCAAGGTCCCCGCGTGACAGTTCGGGTCCGGCCGGCCGGTCTGCGGCCGGCCTGGCTCATCGGTGGCATCGTCGCCGTGCTGGTCGCGCTGATCGCGGGCCTGGCCTTCGGGTCGGTCCCGCTCCCGCCGGCCGGCGTGGCCCTGGAACTTCTCAACCTCATTCCCGGTGTACGTCTTCACAGCGGCCTCTCCGAGCGCGAAGTCGCCATCCTGACCGAGCTCCGGTTGCCCCGGGTCGTGCTCGGCCTGCTCGTCGGCGCGATGCTGGCGCTGGCCGGCGCCGCCTATCAGGGCGTGTTCCGTAATCCGCTGGCCGATCCGCACCTGCTCGGCGTGGCGGCCGGCGCCGGCCTCGGCGTGACCGCCGTGATCTCGCTGCGGGCCGGGACGACGGGCGGCGACGCCACCGCCAACCTGCCGTTCGGGGTGCCGGTGGCCGCCTTCGCCGGCGCCCTGCTGGCCGTGTCCCTGACCTGGCTGCTGGGCGCGGCCGGCGGGCGCGACCGCACCCCGTCCACGTTGATCCTCTCCGGCGTGGCGGTCTCGTCGTTCCTCGCGGCCGGGCAGACCTATCTCATGCAGCAGCACGTCGAGACGCTGCGCGAGGTCTACTCGTGGCTGCTCGGCCGGCTCGCCACCGCCGGCTGGCACGACGTGCTGGTGATGCTTCCGTACGCGGTGGTGACCGGCGTGATCGTCCTGTCGCAGCGGCGTGAGCTCGACGTGCTGACCGTCGGTGACGAGGAGGCGAGCGCGCTCGGCCTGCATCCGCAGCGTTCCCGCTATCTGCTGATCATCGCCGCCTCGCTCGGCACCGCGGCGGCGGTCTCCGTCTCCGGCTTGATCGGTTTCGTCGGCATCATCGTCCCGCACACGATGCGGCTGCTCGCCGGGCCGAGCTACCGGTCGATCCTGCCGCTGTCGGTGCTGTTCGGCGGGGCCTTCCTGGCTCTGGCCGACCTGCTGGCCCGTACGGCCGGTGGTCAGGCGGAGATTCCGATCGGGGTGGTCACGGCGTTTTTCGGCGCGCCCTTCTTCATCGTCGTGCTGCGCACCAGCCGGCAGGCGGCCGCCGCGTGACCGCGATCCGCGTCGAGAACCTGCGGGTGAGCCTCGACGGGACGCCGATCGTGCTCGGGGTCGACCTCGACGTCGAGCGCGGCGAGTGGGTCACGGTGATCGGGCCGAACGGCGCCGGGAAGTCGACAGCGCTGCGCGCGATCGGCGGTCTGGTGCCGTTCACCGGCACGGTCGAGCTCGACGGCAGCCCGCTCGACCGGCTGCACAGGCGCGAGCGGGCGAAGACGATCGCCACGGTCGCGCAGTCGCCGGTCGTGCCGCCCGGCATGCTCGTCGTCGACTATGTGCTGCTCGGGCGTACTCCCTATGTCCCGCCTCTGGGTCGTGAGTCGGCTAACGACCTGACCGTGGTGGAGCAGGTGCTGGAGGAGCTCGACCTCACCCGGTTCGCGGGCCGGCGGCTCGACACCCTGTCCGGCGGCGAGCGGCAGCGGGCCTTCCTGGCCCGGGCGCTCGCCCAGGGGGCCGGGATCCTGCTGCTGGACGAGCCGACCAGCGCGCTCGACATCGGCCATCAGCAGGAGGTGCTCGAACTGGTCGACCGGCTGCGGGCCGAGCGTGCTCTCACCGTGCTGGCCACGATGCACGACCTCACCACCGCCGGCGAGTACGCCGACCGGATGGTGCTGCTGGCCGCGGGCCGGGTGGTGGCGGCCGGAACGGCTCGCGACGTGCTGACCGAGGAGAACCTGGCCGAGCACTACCGGGTCCGGGTCCGCGTCATCGAGGGCGAGCACGGCCCGCTGGTCGTCCCGGTGCGCCGGTAGCCGGCTAACGATTGCCGGCCAGGACCGCGAACATTCCGCCCTGCGGGTCGCTGAGCACGGCGTACCGGCCGATCGAAAGGCTTCTCGGTCGGTGCAGGACCCGGCCGCCGAGCGCCAGCGTGTGCTCGGCGGCGGTGTCGCAGTCGTGGACCGCGAAGTAGACCATCCAGTGCGGGCCCATGTCGTCGGGCCAGAGCTCGGGAACCATGGGCTGGATGCCGCAGACCGGCGTCTCGCGGACCTTGGCCACGACGTACGGCACCCCGTCCATCCGGCTGTTGCGGAACTGCCAGCCGAACACGGCCTGATAGAACGCCATCGAGCCGTCGAGGTCGCGGGTGTTCAGCTCGTTCCAGGTGAGCGCGCCGGGCACGTCGAACAGCTCGGCGCCGCGCATCGCCCACGGCTGCCAGACGCTGAACGGCGCCCCGCCCGGATCGAGAAAGGCGGCCATCCGGCCCTGGTCGGCCACGTCGAACGGCGGCACCAGCACCTTGCCCCCACCGGCGGCCACCCGGGCCGCCACCGCGTCGGCGTCGTCGGTGCCGATGTACGTGCTCCAGGCCGTCGGCTGTCCCACGCCGTAGAGCGGGCCGGCGCCGGCCACCGGCCGCCCGTTACGGCAGAAGGTGATGTATTCGCCCGAGACCTCCGACGTCCACCCGAACAGCTCGGTGTAGAACCTCTCCGCGTCGGCGAGATCGGCGGTTCCGAGATCGACCCAGCTGGGCGTCCCGGGCGTCGATGAGGTCATCGCCGCATCATCACACCGGGTATCTAAACAGCGCCTTAAGTGTCAATGTTCTAGCTGAATCCGAGTGGATGGGGCAGCGGTTTCGCGTGCACAACGGACAACCGGGACACCGCCCGGGTCAGCACCACGTAGAGCCGGTTCAGGCCCTTCGGCTCGGCGGCGACGATGTCGGCCGGCTCGTGAACGACCACATGGTCGTACTCCAGGCCCTTGACGACCGTGGCCGGCACCACCGTGACCCGCGCCTCGGAGTCGACGTCGTCGGGCGTCGCGTGCTCGATCCCCGCGGCCGTGAGATGACCTCGCAGCCGTTCCACCGCGGTGTCGGCCGCGATCACCGCGACCGAGCCTTCGTGGGTGAGCGCGGCCGTGATCTCGGCCAGCGTCTCGGTGTCCAGATCGGATGGCGGGGTGACCGGCACGATCACCAGGTCGCCGTCGCGGCGCAGGGAGACCGCCTCGGGCACGTTCACACCCAGGGCTGGAAGCAGGCGATTGGCCAGTTCCACCACCGCGGCCGGCACCCGGAAGCCGACGGTCAGCGGGACGACTTCGGTCTGCGGCTTGCCGAGGTGGTGGAGGATCTCCCGCCACTCGGGCGCGGCCCACGGCGCCGTGCCCTGGGCCAGGTCGCCCAGCACCGTGATCGAGCCGTGCTCGCTGCGCCGGGCGATCGCCCGCGCCTGCATGGGTGAGAGGTCCTGCGCCTCGTCGATGACCACGTGGCCGAAGCTGGCCGCACGTTCCAGCAGCCCGGCCGCCTCGTCGATCAGCACGAGGTCGGCCGTGGTGAACTTCGCGGCCTTCACCGTGCGGGGCGGTTTCGGCCACCGGATCGCCTCCTGCTCCTCGGCGGTGAGCAGGTCGCCGGCCACGAACGGGTCGGTGAGCACCTCGGCCACCAGCGACTCCGGGGTCACCGCGGGCCAGGCCTTCTCGAGGAACTCGGTGACCGGGGCGACCTTGCTCATCCGGCGCAGCCAGCCCTCGGTGGGTGAGTTGCCGGTGCGATATTCGGACTGCCTCTGGAGCAGGCCGACGACCCGGGCCTGGACCCTTTCCCGGCCCACCGAGTACGGAAGCCCTTCGCGCCGGGCCTCGTCGACGATCCGGCGCAGCGGCTCGGCGTCGATCCGCCAGCGGTACGACCCGTCCGACACCATGATCGGATCGGTGGGCTTGGTCAGCCGGCTCCACAGCGTCTTCCGGAGCACCTCGGCCATCCGGACGTCGTTCTTGACCAGCGCCGCCGCCGGGCCGTCGACCGCGCGCACCGGCACCCGGCCGACCAGCTCGTCCACCGTGGACTGGCCGACCTCCACCTCGCCCAGGGCGGGCAGGACGGCTGAGATGTACGACAGGAAGGCCGTGTTCGGCCCGACGATCAGCACTCCCGAGCGCCGCAGCCGCTCGCGATGCAGATAGAGCAGGAAGGCGGCCCGGTGCAGGCCGACCGCCGTCTTCCCGGTGCCGGGCGCGCCCTGCACGCAGATCGAGTCGGCCAGCTCGGCCCGGACCAGCTCGTCCTGCTCGGGCTGGATGGTGGCGACGATGTCGCGCATCGGCCCGACGCGCGGACGCTCGATCTCGGCGGTCAGGATGCGGCTTTTCGTTCCCAGCTCCTCGCCCCGGTCGAGGTGCTCGTCCTCGAAGCTGGTGAGCTCGCCCTTCACGAAGCCGAACCGGCGGCGGACGCTGACGCCCTGCGGGTCGCGGACGCTGGCCCGGTAGAACGAGCGGGACAGCGGGGCGCGCCAGTCGAGCACCATCGGCTCGCCGGCGTCGTCGGTGACGTGCCGCCGGCCCACGTGGTACGCCGACTCCTCGATGTCGAGCCGGCCGAAGAACAGCGGCGTCGTGGGGTCGTCGGCGAGCTCCTTGACCCGCCGGGCCATGTGCCGGCCGAGCTGCTCGGCGGTGTAGGCGTCGCCGGCCACCTTGTCGCCGGTCGAGAAGAGCGCCTCGGCGCGCCCTCGCATCCGGCCGAGCGCGGCGCGCGACTCGCTCAGGTGGTGTCTCTCGGCTGCTAGTTCGGTGTCCAGGTCGAATGCGGGCACGCTTCATCCTCAGGCAGGTTGGTTCCTGGCTGCTCGCGTATCCGGCGGTCCGCCGGCGCGGGGGAGACGTCCGCTGCGGTGCATGCTCACCACGGCCGTCGAGCGGCCCTCCACGCTACGCGCAACCGTTCGGCCACTCCACCGAATAATGGTGGCCATGACGGACGGGCAGAGCAGGCGGATCTCCGAACCCCAGGTCATGAGGGCGCTGGCCCATCCGGCCCGCATCGAGATCATGGAACATCTGAACAACACCGGCGCCGCGATCACCGCGACCGAATGCGCCGAGCTGGTCGGCCTCTCGCCCAGCGCCACCAGCTATCACCTGCGTGAGCTGGCCAAATACAAGCTGATCGAGCAGGCGCCGAGCCGCGGCGACGGCCGCGAGCGGGTGTGGCGCAGCACCAGCACCGGGCTGCGCATCGAGACCGAGGGGGCCGACCCGGCCGCGATCTCGGCCGCCCTGGCGCTGGTCGACGCCTTTCTCGAGCGCGACGTGCGGCGGGCCCGCGAGTGGGTGGAGCGGCAGCCGGACGAGCCGGAGCCCTGGCGCGACGCGGGCGGGATGACCAGCCTGGAGATGATGGTCACGGCCGATGAGCTGAAGGAGCTCACGGCCCGGATCAACGCCCTCGTGGAGCCCTATCGGGTCCGTGATCGCCAGGACCCGCCCGCCGAGGCCCGGCGCGTGCACTTCAACTACTTCGCTTTTCCCACGGAGGCCGAGGGGTAGCGATCAAGAAGTGTGAAGGACTATTTTCGAAGTATGTCTTTCACATCTCAAACCTCGCGGTGGTCCGACGTCTATCTGGTCGTCGGCTCGCGGGCTTTGTCGGTCTGTGGAGACTTCCTCGCCGCCACCACCCTCGCCCTCGTGTTGCAGGAGGCGGGCCACGGCGGCGTGGCGGTCTCCGCGCTGATGCTGGCCGCCGGCGTGCCCCCGGTGCTGCTCGCCCCGCTCAGCGGCCGCCTGGCCGACGCCGCCGACAGCCGGGTGATCCTGGCCGTCACCGCGGCCGCCCAGGCCGTCGTGTGCGCGGTCCTGGCCTTCGTGACCCATCCGGTGCTGATCGTCGCGCTCGTGGCGCTGCTCGCCTGTGGCCTCGCCTTCACCGCGCCGGTGCTGTCGGCCCTGCTGCCCGAGATGGTCCGGCGCGAAGACCTGGCCAAGGCGAGCGGCATCAGCCAGACCGCGGGCCAGATCGGCGTGCTGATCGGGCCGGCCCTGGCCGGCGTCCTGGTCGGGTCGACCGGCTCCCGCGTGCCCCTGTTGATCGACGCGGCCACCTATCTCGCGCTTGTCGTGGCCGCCCTCGCCATCCGCACCCGGCGGCGGGGCGGGGGAGTGCGGTCCGCGGCGCCGTTGACGCCGTGGCGCCTGCGCGACGACCGGATCCTGGCCATGGTGGTGGGCCTGCTCGCGGCGGTCGTGCTCGGGGTCAGCGCGATCAATGTCTTCGACGTCTTCTTCGTCCGCGAGACGCTCGGGGCCTCCGCCACCGTCTACGGCTTCGTCGCCGCCTCCTGGACGGTCGGCATGCTCGGCGGCTCGGTGCTGTTCAGCCGCTTCCCGCCCGGCCGGATCACGCCGGTGGCCATGCTGACCGTGGCCGCCGCGACCTGCGTGCCCTTCATCGGAGCGGCCTTCGTGGGCGGGGCGCTCTGGCTCATCCCGTTCTGGATCGTCGGCGGTGTCTTCAACGGGGCGGTGAACGTCTTCACGATGGTGTTCGTCGCGAGCCGCGCGCCGTCGGCCGCCCGGGGCCGGGCCTTTGCCGCGATGAACGCCCCGATTCAGGGCGCCGGCATGATCGGCCTGCTCGTGGCCGGTCCGCTGGTCGGCCTGGTCGATCTGCGGGTGCTGGTCGCCTCGGCCGGTGTGGCCGGGCTGCTCGCCGCGCTGGCGGCCCTGGCGGTCGTGCGACATGAACCACCATCACGACCGGCCGCGGGCGGTTCCCACTTGGTGAGAGATAGCGTCGGGGCATGAGCGACAGCGCCGGTCGGCCCCGGGTCGGGCACATCCAGTTCCTCAACTGCCTGCCCATCTACTGGGGCCTGATGCGGTCGGGCGCCCTGCTCGACGTCGATCTGCGCAAGGACACGCCGGAGCGGCTCAGCGCCAGCCTGGTCGCCGGTGATCTCGACATTGGCCCGATCACCCTGGTCGAATATCTGCGTCACGCCGACGAGCTGGTGCTGCTGCCCAACCTCGCGGTTGGCAGCGACGGGCCGGTGCTCTCGGTCAACCTGATCTCCACCCGGCCGCTGGCCGAGCTCGACGGGCGGCCGGTGGCGCTCGGTTCGACGTCACGCACGGGTGTGCTGCTGGCGCAGATGTTGCTGGCCGAGCAATACGGCGCCGAGCCCGAATATTTCCGCTGCCCGCCCGAGCTCACCCAGATGCTCATCGAGGCCGACGCCGGCGTGCTGATCGGTGACCCGGCGCTGCGGGCGATGTACGAGGGGCCGCGGCTCGGCCTCGAGGTGACCGACCTCGGCGAGGCCTGGAAGAAGTGGACCGGCCTGCCCATGGTGTTCGCGGTCTGGGCGGTCCGCAAAGACTTCGCCGCGGCCAACCCGGGCGTGGTCAAGGATGTGCACGAGGCGTTCCAGCGCTCCCGCGACCTGTGCCTCGGCGAGCTCGACGAGGTGGCCGCCGCGGCCGCCCGGTGGGAGCCGTTCGACGCGGAGACCCTGGCGACGTATTTCCGGGTGCTCGACTTCTCGCTCGGGGAGCGCCAGATCGCCGGAATGCGCGAGTTCGCCCGTCGTGCGGCCGCTCGGGGTGAAGTGCCACCGCTTCCGGCCGAAGGCCCGGTATTCGCCGAAGTTTGATCTTCGAAAGCGGAGGCTCTACGCTCCCGGGACTCTCAGTTGGCTCATAGGAAGCACAGCTGACTCCCAGGAACCGGTGATCAATGCGCCTCCGCTCTCTGGCCGTCCCGGCCGCTCTCGCCGCCGCCGCCCTCGGCGGGCTCGCCGCGCCGGCCCAGGCCGCGCCGTCCGACGACGTGCCGTTCGTGGACTTCTACCTGCCCGAGCAGGTGTCGGTGATCCAGGGAAAGACGAAGACGATCAAGGCGGAGCTCTTCAACGCGGGCACGGCCGACGCCAAGGGCGTCGTCATGTCGTTCAGCGGCGTCGACCCGAGCCTCGGCCTGACGCTTCCGGCCGACTGCGACGCCACCAGCTGCAAGATCGACCTGAAGGCCGGCAAGCGGGCCAACCTCGCCATCACGCTCAAGCCGACCGGTGACAAGCTCGTCTCGCGCTTCACCGCCACCGTCGACGGTTTCAGCAGCGACGTCACCGTGGTGCGCTCGACCGGCGGCGTCGACCTCGAGGTCGACCCGATCGACGACCTGAAGCTCAACCGCGGCCAGTCCACCGACGTGCCGATCGTCGTGCGCAACACCGGCAGCGAGACCGTCGACTCGATCGGCGTGGCCGTGGTCGCCGAGGACGGCCTGGAAACGCTCACCAAGTACCGCAACTGCCTCACCGAGGTCGAGGGCGAGAAGATCCCCGGCGTCCTCTGCTTCTTCCAGCAGGAGTTCGCCCCGGACACGACCTTCACCGTGCCCGCGGCCACCCCGGTGAAGATCAAGCTGCGGGCGGACGCCGGCGGCCCGTACACCTACGGCGCGGCCGTCTCGGCCGTCGGCGTCAAGGAGTCGGTCGCCGACGCGCTCGCCGCCAGGACCGGGCCGGTGCTCAAGCTCGAGGCGCAGCGCAAGGCGGCCGTCGAGATCCCCGACGACAGCCAGGTGCCCGACGACCTCAACGAGGACGACAACGTCGCCTACTTCGGCGTCGAGGTCGGCAAGTCGGCCGCCGACAGCGCGGCGATCGGCGGCGCCTTCTCCGGTGCGATCGGCGACGAGGCCACCGTCAAGGTGGGCCTTCGCAACCTCGGCCCGACCAGCGTCGTGCCCTCGACGCTCGACTGGTACCAGACCGTGCAGGTCACCGTGCCGACCGGCCTGAAGCTGACCGAGGTCGACGAGGCCTGCTTCCCCGGTCGCGGGGTGCCGGCCGACTTCGAGGGCATCGACAAGGACAGCAACATCAACGGCCGGGTCTACACCTGCCTGCCCGGTGACGGCCTCGGCAAGGGCGGGGAATCCCTGTTCACCTTCACCGGCACCATCACCGAGGAGAAGGTCACGGCCGGCTCGGTCACGGTCGACGGCGGCCCGCAGGACGGCAACGCCAAGAACAACAAGGCGGCCCTCACGCTGAAGCTCACCGGCGGCGGCCAGGGCGGCGGCGACGACGAGGACGAGCCGGGCCTTCCGGTCACCGGCGCCCCGGCGGGCTGGGTCGCGCTGGGCGGCGCCCTCCTGCTGATCGCGGGCGGCGTGGCGGCATACGTCTTCCGGCGCCGGCGCGTCATCACCACGATCTGAGAACTCCGTACGCGATCGAAGACCGTCCTGGTCACATGCCGGGGCGGTCTTCGTGTTCGTTGGCTAAGGTCCCCGATCAAGGTCGTTTTCGAGGGGGATCGCATGGGCTACCAGTTCGACGCTGACACCGCGGTGAGCGGCGACGACGAACGGTGGTCGGCGACGCTGACCGACGACTGGTCGATCGCGAGCGGCGTGCCCAACGGGGGCTACCTGTTCGCCGTGGCGCTGGCCGCGGCCGGGCAGGTCGTGCCCGGGCAGCGGCTCATCACGGCGACCGCCCACTACGTGCGGCCGGGCCAGGACGGCCCGGCCGACCTCGCCGTCGAGCTGGTCAAGCGGGGCCGTCTGACCAGCACGGTCGCGGTGGCCCTGAACCAGGACGGCAAGGAGCGGGTGCGGGTCGTGGCCACGTACGCCGACCCGGCCCTGCAGGACGCTCCGGTCGAGCACCCGATCCCGGCGCCGGTGATCGCGCCCCCGGATGAGTGCCGGTCGACCCATTCCGAGCTGGCGGAGGCGATCGGCGCGACCATCGCCGAGCGTTTCGACTATCGGGTGCTGCCCGTCTCGCGGTGGGTGGGCGGTGAGGGCCCGGGCGAGGCGCGCATCGACGGCTGGATCCGCTTCGCCGACGGCCGCGAGCCCGACCTGGCCGCGCTGCCGTTCTTCGTCGACGCCTTCCCGCCGGCGCTGGGCGAGCTCGTCGGGCCGGTGACCGCGCCGACCCTCGAGCTCACCGTGCACGTCCGCAAGCAGCCGGCGCCGGGCTGGGTCCAGGCGCGGATCGAGGCCCGGCACATCGCGCCGGGCCTCGTCGAGGAGGACGCCTACCTCTGGGACAGCACCGGAGAGCTGGTGGCGCTGTCCCGTCAGCTCGGCCTCTGGCGTCCCTAGGACGTCCGCCACTTCTGATTGGCCGCGCCGACGCAATCCCAGAGGTGGAGCCGGGCGCCGTCGGCGGGGTTGACCTCCTTGATGTCGACGCACCGGTTGGCCTGGGGGTTGACCAGGTCGCCGGCGGCGGAGAGGACGAACTGCTGCGCTCCGGTGCCGTTGCAGGCGTACAGCTGGATGGGTGTGCCGTTGGCCGTGCCCGCGGCCGCCACATCCATGCACTTGTTGTTCTGGCTCTTCAGGGTGCCGCCGGTGAACGTCCACTTCTGGGCGTTCGTGTTGTTGCAACCCCACATCTGCAAGGGCGCGCTGTCGACGAAGTTCGAGCTCGGCACGTCGATGCACTTGTTGTTCAGAGCGCTGATCAGCGGAACGCCGCTGCCCGAAGGCGGGGGAGTGGTGCCGCCACCGCTGAACGGCGTCAGGATGAGCCCGGCCGAGCGCGGATCGCCGTCGTGCACCAGCGACTCGAAGGCGCCGACGTCGTCGAAGGCGAACGCGTAGGCCTTGCCGTCGGTCATGTTCGCGTGGATCACCTTGGCGTACACGTTGGTCGGGTTGTTGCGGTAGAAGTCGGCCGCGTTCGTGCTCGGCTGCGTGTCGATGGTGCCGAGCGTGCCCCGGTTCAGGGCCGCGCACAGCGTCCGCGAGATCGGGCCCACGACCTGGTCGTTCGGCGCCGGCAGATCGCCGTCGCAGCCCCAGACGCTGGCCGACGAGGGCCGGTTGAACGACGCCACCTGCGCGCCCGACGAGTTCGTGAAGACCATCGTGTTGCCCGAGGTGCGCCCGAAGTACCGCGTGTTGGGCTGGTCGCCGAACGGCACGACGGTCAGCGTCTTGGAGGCGTACGCGTTCCAGGCCGAGGCGATGTACGAGTCGAGGTAGTTGGCGCTCAGCAGGCCCGCTCCGGCCGCCTTTCCGGGCGCGAGCACCCGCAGCACGGTTCCGTCGGAGCGCGTGTAGACCGTGTTGGCCCACCCCGAGGTGCCGCGAATGGTGTTGATGACGGTGTCGCGGCCGTTCGCCACGAGATCGCCCGTCCGTTTCGTGGCTCCGGAGGCGCCGGTGACCGTGACGGCGTGCGGCACGGCGAACATGTCCACCTGCGAGCTGTTGAGCCACAGCCCGGCGTCGTTGTAAGTGAATTCGCTCCAGTCGAACAGGATGTCCCGGTTGGCGTCGCCACCCGCCCAGGGGGCCGGCTGCACGAGCCCGTCGGGCGTGAGGAAGAACTTCAGCTTGGCGCCGAGCGAGAAGTAGACCCGTCCGGAGAAGCCGCGCGGGAAGTTGATGGTCGAGCTGCCGCCGTTGCCGGCGCCGGAGATGGCCACGTCCGGCGCGGCCACGGGCGGCAGCGCCCCGCCACTCCACGCTGTGAAGGTGCCGGCCTGGTTCACATAGCCGAGGCGGCCGGAGGAGAGCTGCACGCCGATCACGTAGAGGTAGACGGCGTCGCCGCGGCCGGTGTTGTTGGTGACGGTGACCGGCAGGACCGCGGGGCCGACGGCCGACGCCGCCGGTGGAGACACTAAGGGCGCGGCCAGGACCGCGGCGGCCAGGAGACCCAGGAACTTGCGCACGGGGGAACCTCCAAAAAATGGGGGAGAGCGCTCTCACCCGAGCGTCGGATTTGTTAACAACCCGTGTCAATAGATCGACGGCGATATAACCCCGTCACGGGCAAACGACGGTACGAACGGGCATAGGGTCGTGCTCATGAGTGAGATGAGCTACCGCCGGCTGGGCACCTCGGGCCTGGTCGTCTCCGTCGTCGGCATCGGCTGCAACAACTTCGGCCGCAAGCTGGACGCCGACGGCACCCGCGAGGTCGTCGATGCCGCCTTCGACACCGGCATCACGCTGTTCGACACCGCCGACATCTACGGCACCCCGCACGGCGCCTCCGAGGAGTGTCTCGGCGCCGCGCTCAAGGGCCGCCGGGACGAGGTGGTGCTGGCCACCAAGTTCGGCATGAACATGGAGGGACTCAACGGCAACGACTTCGGCGCCCGCGGCTCCCGCCGCTACATCGTGCGCGCGGTCGAGGCCTCGCTGCGCCGGCTCGAGACCGACTACATCGACCTCTACCAGATCCACGAGCCCGACCCTCGGACCCCGATCGAGGAGACCCTCTCCGCCCTCGACGACCTGGTCCGCTCGGGCAAGGTGCGCTATCTGGGCAACTCCAACTTCGCCGGATATCAGATCGCCGACGCCGACTGGACCGCCCGGGCGGCCGGGCTCACCCCGTTCATCAGCGCGCAGAACCGTTACAGCCTGCTCCAGCGCGACGTCGAGTCCGAGGTCGTCCCCGCCTGCGAGCACTACGGACTCGGCCTGCTGCCGTTCTTCCCGCTCGACTCGGGCCTGCTCTCCGGCAAATACCGGCGCGGTGAGAAGCCGGCGGCCGGCACCCGCCTCTCGCAGGACCGCTACCAGCGCTTCCTCGACGCCGCCGACTGGGACAAGATCGAGGCGCTGTCGTCGTACGGCGCCGAGCGTGGCCACAGCCTGCTCGACGTCGCGATCGCCGGCCTCGCCTCCCGTCCGGCCGTGGCCAGCGTGATCGCCGGCGCGACCAGCGCCGAGCAGGTTCAGGCCAACGCCGCGGCCGGCGCGTGGGAGCTCTCCGCCGACGATGTCGCGGCGCTGGACGGCATTCTCAACTCATAGGTCGCGGTACGCCGGTCGCAGCAGATCGACCAGGGGGATGTGACGCACCTTGACCGGAGGTGCGTCCAACGCCCGCAACAGCAGCTCGGGCGGCGCCGTGACCCGCGCCGGCCGCTCGCGCAGCCGTCCCAGACTGATCGCGGGCGTGTAGAAGTCGCCGAGCCGGGCGTCCAATGGGGACTCGTCGACGGCGAGCGGGTCGACGGCGGGCGCCGGCTCGGGGGTGCCGCGCAGCGCGTCCAGCAGATCCTCACGGGCGCGCCCGCGCCACGCCAGCACCAGGAACGGGTCGTCGTCGAACGCCTCGGCCAGCACATAGAGCGCGGCCGAGCCGTGCTTGCAGGGCACTCCCCAATCAGGACAGTTGCACCGGATGTCGAGCCGATCGGGGAAGAGCGGCGCGTCGTGGGCGGCGAACAGCTCCACGATCTCGTGCGGCATCTCGCCCGCGAGCAGAGCCGCGCGATAGAGCGCCTGTGCGCCCAGCGCCTCCGTCAGAACGGTCCACTGTGCTTCGTCAAAGGCGGAGATCTCGACATTGACCTCGTACGGCTGTGGCCGCGACCCCTGCACGCGGGCGGTGACCCGCCCGGCGGACAGGGCGAAGTCCATGACCTGGCCCTTGCGGGCGTAGGCGCGCCCGCGCGCGAGGCGCCCGCCGTCGCAGACCTGCTCGAGCACGTCGACGAAGCGGCGTGACCACCACTGCTCGCCGATCTTGCCGCGCTTGGCCCGCACGGCGATGCCACCGTCCACTTCGATCGGACGGCCGCCCTCGAAGAAGCGCCCCTTCGGATCGGTCGGCATCACCTCACCGCCGCGGGGTCGAGCGCGAACAGCTCGCGCAGCTGATCGGTGCTGAGATCGGTGATCCAGTCCTCGCCGGTGCCGACGACCGAGGAGGCCAGCGCCTTCTTCCGCTCGATCATCGCGTCGATCTTCTCCTCCAGGGTGCCGGTGCAGATGAACTTGCGGACCTGCACGTTGCGCGACTGTCCGATGCGGAACGCGCGGTCGGTCGCCTGGTTCTCGACGGCCGGATTCCACCACCGGTCAAAGTGGACGACATGGTTGGCGGCGGTCAGGTTCAGGCCGGTGCCGGCCGCTTTGAGGGACAGCAGGAAGAGCATCGGCTCGTCGTCGTTCTGGAAGCGCTCGACCAGATCGTCACGCTTGGCCTTCGGCAGTCCACCGTGGAGCCACAGCACCGGCCGGTCGAGATGGGCGGCCAGATAGGGCTGCAGCAGGGACCCCCACTCGGCGTACTGCGTGAAGATCAAGGCCTTGTCGCCGTCCTCGATGATCTCCTCGGCGAGTTCCTCGAGCCGGGCCAGCTTGCCCGACCGCGCGGGCAGCCGCGAACCGTCCTTGAGCAGGTGGGCCGGGTGGTTGCAGACCTGCTTGAGCTTGGTCATGGCGGCCAGCACGTTGCCGCGGCGCTGGATGCCCTCGCTGCCCTCGATCTCGGAGAGCATGTCCTCGACCACGGCTTGGTAGAGCGTGGCCTGCTCGGCGGTGAGCGTGCACCAGACCTTCATCTCGTTCTTCTCGGGCAGGTCCGAGATGATCGTCTTGTCGGTCTTGAGGCGGCGGAGCACGAACGGGCCGGTGGCGCGCTTGAGGGCCTCGGCCGCCAGCTCGTCCTGGTGGATCTCGATCGGCTCCTGGAAGCGGCGGCGGAACCGTTTGGCCGGGCCGAGGATGCCCGGGTTGCAGAAGTCCATGATGGACCACAGTTCGGCCAGGTGGTTCTCGACCGGCGTGCCGGTGAGGGCGAGGCGCGTGCGGGCGGGCACGGCGCGGACGGCCTGGGACTGCCTGGTGCCGCTGTTCTTGATCGCCTGGGCCTCGTCGCAGACCACGCGGCCCCAGTCGGCCTTCTTCAACGTCTCCAGATCACGCGTCGCCGTACCGTACGTGGTGAGGACCAGGTCCGAATTGTCCACAGTGGCGGTGAAGTCGTCGCCGCGGACACGTGTGCCGCCGTGATGGACGTATACGCGCAGGGATGGTGCAAATCGGGCGGCTTCCTTTTGCCAGTTGCTCACCAGAGACATTGGACAAATCAGAAGCGTCGGTTTTATTGCTTTATCGGCGGCGCGCTCGGCCAGTAGTAGGGAGAGGGTTTGTGCGGTCTTACCGAGGCCCATGTCGTCGGCGAGGATGCCGCCCAGCCCGAGCCGGGTGAGGAAGTGCAGCCAGGAGAGGCCGCGCTCCTGGTAGGGGCGCAGGGCGCCCTGGAAGGAGGCCGGGGTGGGCACCGGCTCCATCCGGTCGGCCGCCTGGCCCGAGAGCAGGTCGCCGAGCATGCCGTCGGCGTCGATCTCGACCAGCGGCAGGTCCTCCTCGCCGCCGTCCACGACCTGCTGGAGCACCTCGCCCGCGGTCAGCTCGCCCTCGCGCCGTTTGGTGACGGCCTTGAGGGCGGCCCGCAGCTGCCGGTCGTCCAGCTCCACCCACTGCCCGCGCACCCGGACCAGCGGCACCTTGAGCCGGGCCAACTCGGCCAGCTCCTCGGCGGTGACCACGCCGTCGCCGATCACCAGATCGAGGCGGAAGTCGACCAGCTCCTGAAGGCCGAAGCCGGAGTCGGCGGCGGCCCGGGTCGAGGTGCCCTTCGGTTTGCGGGAGCGGGTGGTCAGCTTCAGGCCGACCGCCTTACGCCCGGCCCATGCCGGCAGCTGAACGCCGAAGCCGGCCGCCTGGAGCAGCGGCGCCGCGCTCCGCAGGAACTCGTGAGCCTCGGCGGTGTCGATCGCCATCCAGCCCGGCTCCTGGTCGCGCAGGGCCACGTGGAGCTGCGGGAAGAGCCGGACGGCCCGGCCGAGCCCGGCCAGCAGGGTCTCGTCGGGCCGGGCGGGCATGCCGGGGAAGCGGCCGCCGGCCCAGACCTCCTCGGCCGGAAGGTAGAGGCTGGGATCCTCGGCCGACTGGAGGGCGAACTCGAGGCCCCACTCGTCGGTGTCGGGCTCGGGCTCGAACAGCCGGAAGCTGACCCGCACCGGGCCGTTAGCCTCGTGGGCGGCCCGCAACCAGGCGTCGAGCGCTTCGCGAAGCTCACGTTCCTCGGCCGGGCGGGCGCCGGGCAGGGTGGGGTCGTCGGCGGTGAGCGCGGCGATCCAGCGGTCGGGCAGCGGCGCCTTGGGCCCGGCCCGGTGGCCGTACAGGATCCGCTCGGGCATCACGGAGCGTGCGCCCGAGTCGACGAGGTGATCGAGCGCGTCGCGCAGCGTGATCGCCGCGCCGTCGCCGGCCGCCCGCACCGACGGTGGCATCCCCGCGGCGAAGTCGCGATAGGTGGCGGCGTCGCCGCCGGTGAGCACCGGCCGCCAGCGGGCGGTGGCCACGCCGTTCTCGGTGACCAGCTGCGGCAGCATCCGGCCACGCCGGGCCAGGTCGCAGGCGTAGCCGGCCAGTACACAGAGATAGCGCAGGTCGGAGCCGGCCAGCCAGTCGTCCCCGGGCTCGGCCAGCTCGCCCAGCACCGCCATCGCCTCGGAGCCGGGAACGATGAGCACCGGCACCCGCCATGGGGAGAGCTTGAGCCCGCGCCCGCCCGCCTCGACCCCGGTCTCGGGCGACGGCACCGGCCCCCGCGCGGTACTGGGCAGAAACAGCACGGCCGTCGCCCCGCCGCCCTCGCGCCCCGCACCGCCCTTCGCCTCGCGCCCCGCGCCGCCCGCGCCGCCCGCGCCGCCTTCGCGCCTCACGCCGCCCGCGCCGCCTTCGGGCCTCACGCCGGCCTCGCGTTCTGCGCCGGCCTCGCGGTCCGAGCCGCCCGCGCTTTCTGTGGACAAATGCGATATTTCCGCTGTTGGGGCCGCGAACGGGTGTGGGCGCTCTGTCGCCCGGGAGGTCGTGGTCAGGGGGCGGGTCGGGTCCTCGGCCCAGAGCATCAACTGCCCGCCTGCCCAACCACCGTGTACTACGAGCACAGCCACCCCCACCGACAGACCGCCATCGAGAGTAACGACCCATCTGAGAGGTAGGCCGCTGACGGTTCACCCCCGGCGGACGTACTCTTCGGTACGTGACGGCGAACCGGGAGATCGACAGCATTCTGCAGCGCGCGGCCGACGGCGGGCGGATCACGCCCGAGGAGGCGTTGCTGCTCTACACCGACGCTCCGTTCCACGCGCTGGGCGAGGCCGCCGACGCGGTGCGCCGCCGCCGTCACCCGGAGGGCATCGTCACGTACCTGATCGACCGCAACATCAACTACACGAACGTGTGCGTCACCGCCTGCAAGTTCTGTGCCTTCTTCCGTGCGCCCAAGCACAAGGAGGGCTGGTCGCACCCGATGGAGGAGATCCTCAACCGGTGCGGTGAGGCGGTCGACCTCGGCGCCACCCAGGTGATGCTCCAGGGCGGCCACCACCCCGACTACGGCGTGGAGTACTACGAGAACCTCTTCTCGTCGGTCAAGCAGGCGTACCCCCAATTGGCGATCCACTCGATCGGCCCCAGCGAAATCCTGCACATGGCCAAGGTCTCCGGCGTCTCGATCGAGGATGCCGTCCTGCGGATCAAGGCGGCCGGCCTCGACTCGATCGCCGGCGCGGGCGCCGAGATGCTGCCCGACCGGCCGCGCAAGGCCATCGCCCCGCTCAAGGAGAGCGGCGCCCGCTGGCTCGAGGTGATGGCGGTCGCGCACCGCAACGGCCTCTCGTCGACCGCGACCATGATGATGGGCACCGGCGAGACGCACGAGGAGCGCATCGAGCACATCCGGATGATCCGTGACGTGCAGGATCTGGCCGTGGCCAACGGCTACCGCGACGATGCCGTCGAGACCGGGCAGGCCATCGGGGGCTTCCGGGCCTTCATCCCGTGGACCTACCAGCCGGAGAACAACCACCTGAAGGGCCGCACCCAGGCCACCACGATGGAATACCTGCGGTTCCTGGCGATGTCGCGGCTGTTCTTCGACAACGTGTCCCACCTGCAGGCCTCGTGGCTGACCACGGGCAAGGACGTGGGCCAGCTCTCGCTGCACCTCGGCGTCGACGACCTGGGCTCGATCATGCTGGAGGAGAACGTCATCTCCTCGGCCGGCGCCCGGCACCGCTCCAACCTGCACGAGCTGATCTGGATGATCCGCACGGCCGACCGCATCCCGGCCCAGCGCGACACCCTCTACAAGCACCTGGCCGTGCACCACACGCCCGAGGACGACCCGACCGACGAGCGCGTCGTGTCGCACTTCTCCTCGATCGCGATGCCCGGCGGCGGCGCCGGCGCGGGCCGCAAGCAGCTCCCGGTGGTCGGGGTCTCGTAAAGGGTCTCGTAACGGTAAAGAAAGTCACAGGCTGAGACCCGGAACGCCCTGTTCGGGGGGTCGCCGATGACCGTTCGGTCAGGTGCCCCTCGGCGAACCGGGGAGGGCGGATTGCCACTTCGTAACGAGCGACGTGAACCTCTGTTCCGAGCTTTCCGCGCTGGTTACGTTGCCCTCGTAAGACCTGAGAACTTCTTGAACTTCTACCGGGTGAGCCTTCCCGGTATGGGTTTGCGGACCCGACCGATGGCGGTCGTATATATAACGCACAAGGAACCGGGCGGGATGGGTGACCATCCCGCCCGATCTGTGTGTGCAGGTAGCTTGGAGCCGTGACGCGCGCAGACCTGGACAAGCAGCCGCATGAGGTCGCCGAGATGTTCGACGGCGTGGCCAAGCGGTACGACCTGACGAACACCGTGCTCTCGTTCGGTCAGGATCGTGGCTGGCGGCGGGCCACCCGGGCCGCGCTGGGGCTGCGGCCGGGGGAGCGGGTGCTCGACGTGGGCGCCGGCACCGGGGTCTCGACCGAGGAGCTGGGCCGGTCGGGCGCGTTCGCGGTCGGCGCCGATCTCTCGGTCGGCATGCTGCGGGTGGGGCGCCAGGCCCGGCCGGTCGTGCCGTTGGTCGCCGGTGACGCGCTGCGGCTGCCCTTCCCGGACGGCACCTTCGACGCGGTCACCATCTCCTTCGCGCTACGGAACGTGGTCGACACCGGCGCTGCGCTGCGTGAGCTCGGCCGGGTCACCCGTCCCGGTGGCCGCTTGGTGGTGTGCGAGTTCAGCCACCCCACCAACGGGCCTTTCCGCACCGTCTATCTGCAGTACCTCATGCGCTCGCTGCCGGCGGTCGCGCGAAGCGTGTCGAGCAACCCCGACGCGTACGTCTATCTCGCCGAATCCATTCGCGCCTGGCCGGACCAGCAGGCACTGGCCGGCCGCATCGCGGAGTCGGGATCGTGGGACCGGGTCGGCTGGCGCAACCTGACTGGCGGCGTTGTCGCGCTGCACCGGGCCACTCGTCTCTAAAGGGGACAAGTCGCACGTTTCCGCCCATCTACGGCGAGTTCCTGTTTTCCTCGGAGAATGACCACTTTCGGGCACCTCGAGGACACCGACATCGACATCGCGATCGACGACCGTGACGCCGGCGAGCGTCGTGGCATGGAGCTGGCCGCCCGCATCCGGATGGTGGCCGCTCAAGATCCTGAGCTGGCACAAGATCTCGTCGAGCAGTTGATCTCCGCGCTGGAGAAGGCGACCGGCGGCACCTTCCGTCAGTTCCTCGACTCCGACGGCGAATCGGAGATCATCGCGGATGCCCCGTCCGTTAATTCACCGGCGCGAAACAGTTAGGGTTCCCTTACCCGAACGAGCTTCGATGGCCGTCTTAGACTCCGACTGGGCGCGCTTGTGAACTGTTTCACGAGCCGCTGCGAGACGGAGGTGTGGTGTGCGCAACGAGGTACTATCCGGTCCGATCGCCGACGAAGCGGATGTGATCGTCGTCGGGGCAGGCCCGGGCGGGTCCGCAGCCGCTTATCACATGGCGCGTCATGGCTTGCGCGTTCTGCTTCTCGAGAAAACCGAGTTCCCGCGCGAAAAAGTGTGCGGTGACGGCCTGACCCCGCGCGCCGTGCGACAGCTGGTCCGCATGGGTGTCGACACCTCCGAGAAGGCCGGCTGGCTGCACAACCGCGGCCTGCGGGTGATCGGCGGCGGCGTCCGGCTCGAGCTCGACTGGCCCGACCTGGCCAGCTTCCCCAACTACGGCCTCGTGCGCACCCGGCTCGACTTCGACGACATGCTGGCCAAGCGCGCGGTCGAGGCCGGAGCCATCCTGCGTACGTCGGTGAACGTGACCGGCCCGGTGCTGGACGACGACGGCCACGCCATCGGCGTCGAGGCCAAGGTCGGCCCCGGTAAGGAGCCCGTGCAGTTCCGGGCGCCCCTGGTGATCGCGGCCGACGGCGTCTCGGGCAAGCTGCCGCTCGCCATGGGCCTGACCAAGCGCGACGACCGGCCGCTCGGCGTGGCGGTCCGGCGCTACTACACCTCGCCCGTGCGCGCCGACGACGACTACCTCGAGTCCTGGCTGGAGCTGCGCAGCTCCGAGGACTCCTCCCGCCTGCTGCCCGGCTACGGCTGGATCTTCGGCATGGGCGACGGCCGGGTGAATGTGGGCCTCGGCATCCTCAATTCGTCCAGCGCCTTCGGCAAGACCAACTACCGCTCGATGCTCACCGACTGGCTGGCCGGGACCCCGGCCGACTGGGGTTTCCGCGACGAGGCGAACGCCGACGGGCCGATCCTCGGCGCCGCCCTGCCGATGGGCTTCAACCGGGTGCCGCACTACACGCGGGGCCTCATGCTGGTCGGCGACTCCGGCGGCATGGTCAACCCGATGAACGGCGAGGGCATCGCCTACGCCATGGAGTCGGGCGAGCTCGCGGCCGAGGTCGCCGTGCAGGCGCTGGCCCGGCCCGAGGGCGCCGACCGCGAGCGTGCGCTGCGGGCGTACCCGTCGGAGCTTAGTCTGCGGTTCGGCGGCTACTACCGACTCGGCGGAGTGTTCGTGAAGCTCATCGGCAACCCGCAGATCATGCGGATCGCGACGAAGCACGGCATGCCGCATCCGACGTTGATGCGGTTCGTTCTGAAACTGCTGGCCAACCTCACCGACCCGCGCGGCGGTGACGCGATGGACCGGGTCATCAACGGCCTGACGAAGGTGGCTCCCGCCGTCTGACCCGCACCCCCGCTAGACCAAGAACAAATCGGACGAATAGTGTTATACGGCTCATAGTCGAAGCAGGAGTCCTGAGATGTCGGTCAACCCATACGTCCCGATCGTCGGGTTACTCATCCTCGGCGCGCTCTTCGCGTTGTTCTCCGTGTCGATCGCGCCGATCGTCGGTCCACATCGCTACAACCGCGCCAAGCTCGACGCGTACGAATGTGGCATCGAGCCCGCGCCGCAACCCGTCGGCGGCGGCCGGTTCCCGGTGAAGTTCTACCTGACCGCGATGCTCTTCATCATCTTCGACATCGAGACCATCTTCCTCTATCCGTGGGCCGTGTCCTTCAACGCGCTCGGCCTGTTCGGCTTCGTCGAGATGGTCCTCTTCATCGTCACGGTCTTCATCGCCTACACCTACGTGTGGCGGCGTGGCGGCCTCAACTGGGACTGATCCGCGGCACAAGGTCTTAACAGGAGACACAGCCATGGGAATCGAAGAGAAACTACCGGCCGGCATCCTGCTGACCTCCGTCGAGAAGTTGTCGAACTGGGCCCGCAAGTCCTCGTTCTGGGGTGCCACCTTCGGACTGGCCTGCTGCGCCATCGAGATGATGGCCGCCGGCGGTCCGCACTACGACCTCGGTCGCTGGGGCATGGAGGTCTTCCGGGCCTCGCCGCGGCAGGCCGACCTGATGATCGTGGCGGGCCGGGTGAGCCAGAAGATGGCGCCCGTCGTCCGGCAGATCTACGACCAGATGCCCGAGCCGCGCTCGGTGATCTCGATGGGCGTGTGCGCCTCGTCCGGCGGCATGTTCAACAACTACGCGATCGTGCAGGGCGTGGACCACATCGTCCCGGTCGACGTCTATCTGCCCGGCTGCCCGCCGCGGCCCGAGATGCTGATCGACGCCATCCTCAAGATGCGCGAGAAGGTCATGGCCCAGCCGCTCGGCCCCAACGGCCGCAAGATGCTCGAGCAGCGCCAGGCCGAGGGCAAGGTGCCGATCGTCGCGCCGGGCGCGATGCCGTCGTCGTACCGCGTGGACAAGGTCCGCCGGGCCGAGTGGACGCAGGCGGTCAAGGAAGGCCGCGAGGAACAGCTGCGCATCGAGAACTGGATGAAGCTCCAGCCGCATCTGCGGGAGGGCAAATGAGCATCGCACCACAGGACGGCCACGAGCCGGCCGGCGCCGACATCGACGCTCCGGCCCAGTCGCCGGCCAGCCCGCAGAAGGGCATGTTCGGCATCACCGGCACCGGTGACGTCTCCGGCTTCGGTGGCCTGGTCCGCCGGCAGCCCGAGGTGGTGGGCAGCCCGAAGCCGTACGGCGGTTACTTCGACGAGGTCACCGACGCGCTCGAGGAGGCGTACCCCGGGTTCGCCGACGCGATCGAGCGGGTCGTGGTCGACCGGGGCGAGCTGACCCTGCACATCAAGGCCGAGCGCATCGCCGAGGTCGCGCAGATCATGCGCGACGACGAGTCGCTGCGCTTCGAGCTGTGCTCGTCGGTGTCCGGGGTGGACTACCTGAGCAGCGACGCCCGCCGGCTGCACGTCGTCTACCACCTGGCGTCGATGACCTATCGGCGCCGCGTGCGGCTCGAGGTCGCCGTGCCCGACGGGGTGAGCGTTCCCAGCGTCACCAGCGTCTACCCGACCGCCGACTGGCAGGAACGGGAGACGTACGACATGTTCGGCGTGGTCTTCGCGGGTCACCCCAACCTGACGCGGGTGCTCATGCCGGACGACTGGGAGGGTCACCCCCAGCGCAAGGACTATCCGCTCGGCGGCGTGCCCGTCGAGTACAAGGGCGCCGAGATTCCGCCTCCTGACCAGCGGAGGGTCTACCAATGACACAGTCCGGATACGCAACCGAGCGCGAGACCACCGAGGGTCGCGTCTTCACCGTCACCGGCGGCGACTGGGACACCGTCACCGGCAGCGTCGATCCGCTGAGCAACGAGAAGATCGTCGTCAACATGGGTCCGCAGCACCCGTCGACGCACGGCGTTCTGCGGCTCGTGCTCGAACTCGAGGGTGAGACCGTTCAGGAGGTACGGCCGGTGGTCGGTTACCTCCACACGGGCATCGAGAAGAACCTCGAATATCGCAACTGGACGCAGGGCACCACCTTCGTCACCCGGGCCGACTATCTCGCGCCGCTGTTCAACGAGGCCGGTTACTGCCTCGCCGTCGAGAAGCTGCTCGGCATCACCGACCAGATCACCGAGCGGGCGAACACCATCCGGGTGCTCTTCATGGAGCTGAACCGGATCTCGTCGCACCTGGTCTGGCTGGCCACCACCGGCATGGAGCTGGGCGCCATCTCGATGATGCTCTACGGCTTCCGCGAGCGTGAGTACATCCTCGACATCTTCGAGGAGACCTCCGGCCTGCGGATGAACCACGCCTACTTCCGTCCGGGCGGAGTGGCGCAGGACGTGCCCGAGTCGGCGATCAAGAAGATCCGCGACTTTCTGGTCTACCTGCCCAAGAAGCTCAAGGAGTACGAGGCGATGCTCTCCGGCCAGGTGATCTGGCAGGAGCGCACCCAGGGCGTCGCCGTGCTCGACGTGACCGGTTGCCTCGCGCTCAGCATCACCGGGCCCGTGCTGCGTTCCGCGGGACTGGCTTGGGACCTGCGGAAGACGATGCCCTACTGCGGCTATGAAAATTATGAGTTCGACGTACCGACCGCGACGACCGCCGACGTCTGGGGGCGGTACCAGGTTCGTCTCGCCGAGATCCGAGAGTCTCTCAAGATCATAGAGCAGGCCCTCGACCGTCTCCGGCCGGGGCCGATCTTCATCGCCGACAAAAAGATAGCCTGGCCTGCGCAATTGGCCGTCGGGCTGGACGGCATGGGCAACTCGCTCGAGCATGTGGCCAAGATCATGGGCCAGTCGATGGAGTCCCTTATCCACCATTTCAAGCTCGTGACCGAGGGCTTCCGGGTGCCGGCGGGCCAGGTCTACGTCGCCATCGAACACCCGCGCGGAGAACTCGGCGTGCACGCCGTCTCCGACGGTGGCACCCATCCCTACCGGGTGCACATGCGCGACCCGAGCTTCGTGAACCTCCAGGCCATCCCCGCGATGGCCGAGGGTGCGCTGCTGGCCGACGTGATTGCCGGCGGTGCGTCATTGGACCCCGTGATGGGTGGGTGTGACCGGTAATGACAGCAACAAAGGTGGAATTCTCCCCCGCCGCCGCTCCACTGGCCGAGCAGCTGCTCGGCCAGGCAACTGAGATCATCGCTCGCTACCCCGCCGGTCGCGAACGGTCGGCTCTCCTGCCGCTGCTGCACCTGGTGCAGACGGTCGAGGGCCACGTCAGCCCCAACGGCGTGGCGTTCTGCGCCGAGATCCTGGGCATCAACAAGGCCCAGGTCGGCGCGGTCGCGACGTTCTACACGATGTACAAGCGACGCCCCACCGGCGAATACCTCGTGAGCGTCTGCACCAACACGCTGTGCAACACGCTCGGCGGTCAGGAGGTCTACGACCAGCTGTCCGAGCACCTAGGTGTCGGGCACGACGAGACCACCGGCGACGGCCGCATCACGCTGGAGCACGCCGAGTGCCTGGCCGCCTGCGACTACGCGCCGGTGGTGACGGTCAACTACGACTTCGCCCTCGACGAGGCCACCCCGGAGGCGGCGGTCGGCCTGGTCGAGAAGCTGCGCGGCGGCGAGTCGTACACCCCGGCCCGTGGCGCTCGGATCTGCTCCCTCAAGGAGATGCAGGTCCAGCTGGCCGGTTTCGCCGACCCCCGCGACGGCGCGGTCGGCGACGGCCGGGCCGGTGCGCCGACGCTGCGCGGCGTGAACCTGGCCCAGGAGCACGGCATCGCGGTGCCGAACTTCAACCCGGACACCCCCATCACTAAGACCAAGCCCTCCCCGCGTGAAGAGAGCAAGGGCAAGGTCGCCACGGTCGTCGACAAGGCGGCGGGCGCGGTCAAGGCCGCCGCCGCGAAGGTCGCCGGTGACAAGGCCGGCGAGCCGGTCAAGGCGGGCGACGCCAAGGACCCCGAGGTCCGTACGGCCCAGCAGCGCAACCCCGACGCGAGCACCCCCGACAAGACGGGCGACGCCAAGGCCACGCCGCCGGCGCCGAGCAACCCGGCGGAGGCGGCCGGCGCCGCCGCCAACCAGCCCGCCGGTGACGGCAAGCCCGCCGGCGACACCGCCCGCGGCAGCGAGGAGGCGAAATGACCCAGCCACGGCGTGAGCTTCTCGAAAAGCTGACCCCGGTCCTCACCAAGCGCTGGCTCTCGCCGAACGCGTGGCAGATCGGCGTCTACGAGCAGCTGGACGGATATCGGGCGGTCCGCAAGGCGCTCGACGTCCACCCCGACGACCTGATCCAGCTCATCAAGGACTCGGGCCTGCGCGGCCGCGGCGGCGCGGGCTTCCCGACCGGCCTCAAGTGGGGCTTCATCCCGCAGGGCGACGGCAAGCCGCACTACCTCGTGATCAACGCGGACGAGGGCGAGCCAGGCACCTGCAAGGACCTGCCGCTGATGACGTACGACCCGCACTCACTGATCGAGGGTGCGATCATCGCGGCGTACGCGATCCGGGCCAACCGGGCGTTCATCTACATCCGCGGCGAGGCGGTGCACGCCGCCCGGCGGCTGCGCAACGCGGTGGAAGAGGCGCGCGCGGCCGGATATCTGGGCACGAACATCCTCGGCTCCGGGTTCGACCTCGAATTGGTCGTGCACAGCGGCGCCGGGGCGTACATCTGCGGTGAAGAGACTGCCCTGCTGGACTCGCTCGAGGGTTTCCGCGGCCAGCCGCGGCTGCGGCCGCCGTTCCCGGCCATCGCCGGCCTGTACGCGAGCCCGACGGTGGTCAACAACGTCGGCACCATCGCGAGCGTGCCGTACATCGTGCTCGGCGGCGCCGACTGGTGGAAGAGCATGGGCACGGAGAAGTCGGCCGGTCCGATGATCTACTCGCTCTCGGGCCGGATCGCCAACCCGGGACAGTACGAGTGCGGCCTCGGCATCACGCTGCGCGAGCTGATCGAGCTGGCGGGCGGGATGAAGCCGGGGCACAAGCTGAAGTTCTGGACGCCCGGCGGCTCGTCGACGCCGCTGCTCACGGCCGAGCACATCGACACCGCGATGGACTTCGAGGGTGTGGCCGCGGCCGGCTCCATCCTCGGCACGACGGCCATGCAGATCTTCAGCGACCAGGACTGCCCGGTCTACTCGACCTGGCGGTGGCTGGAGTTCTACCACCACGAGTCGTGCGGCAAGTGCACCCCGTGCCGCGAGGGCAACTACTGGATGGTCCGCACCTATCGCCGGATCCTCTCCGGTGAGGGCACGTACAAGGACCTCGACACCCTGCAGGACACCGCCGACAACATCTTCGGCCGGTCGTTCTGCGGTCTGGGCGACGGCGCGGCCACTCCGGTCATGTCCACGCTGAAGTTCTTCCGCCAGGACTACCTGGACTACATCGAGGGCCGGACCGCTCCGCGGCTGTCCGCCAAGGCTCTGGTTGGAGCTCACTGATGACGGACGTAGCCAAGAAGGCCGACACTGTCACGCTCACGATCGACGGGATCGAGGTGACCGCGGAGAAGGGCGAGCTCGTCATCCGCGTCGCCGAGCGGATGGGCATCGCGATTCCCCGGTTCTGCGACCACCCGCTGCTCGCGCCGGCCGGCGCCTGCCGGCAGTGCCTGGTCGACATCGAGGGCCAGCGCAAGCCGGTCGCCTCCTGCACCCAGACGGTCGCCGAGGGCATGGTCGTCAAGACCCAGCTCACCTCGCCGGTCGCGGCCAAGGCGCAGGGCGGCGTGATGGAGCTGCTGCTGGCCAACCACCCGCTCGACTGCCCGACCTGCGACAAGGGCGGCGAGTGCCCCCTGCAGAACCAGGCGATGACCAACGGCCGGGCCGACTCCCGCTTCCACGAGCACAAGCGCGAGTACGAGAAGCCGATCCACATCTCCAGCCAGGTGCTGCTCGACCGTGAGCGGTGCATCCTCTGCCAGCGCTGCACCCGGTTCTCCGAGGAGATCGCCGGCGACAAGTTCATCGACCTGATGGACCGCTCGTCGGGCGAGCAGATCAACGTCTACCGGGACGACTTCTTCGGCGGTCGCGGCACCGGTGACGGCCAGGTCGGCGAGGGCGAGGGCGACGTCGCCTTCAACTCGTACTTCTCCGGCAACACGATCCAGATCTGCCCGGTCGGCGCGCTCACCGGTGAGCAGTACCGCTTCCGGGCCCGCCCGTTCGACCTGGTCTCCACGCCGACCGCGTGCGAGCACTGCGCGGCCGGCTGCTCCATGCGGGCCGACCACCGCCGCGGCAAGGTGCTGCGGCGGCTGGCCGGCGACGACCCGGCGGTGAACGAGGAGTGGAACTGCGACAAGGGCCGCTGGGGCTTCCGCTACACCACGGCCAACGACCGCATCACCACGCCGCTGATCCGCGACGCCAACGGTGAGCTGCGGGAGGCGTCCTGGAGCGAGGCTCTGCTCGCGGCGGCCGAGGGTCTGACGGCGGCCCGGACGGCCGGCGTCGGTGTGCTCACCGGTGGGCGGCTCACGGTGGAGGACGCGTACGCGTACGCCAAGTTCGCCCGTCTGGCCCTGGGCACCAACGACATCGACTTCCGGGCCCGCCCGCTCAGCGCCGAGGAGGCCGACTTCCTGGCCTCGTCGGTGGCCGGGCTGGCCGACGTGACCTATGAGGACGTCGAGAACGCGGGCTCCGTGGTCATCGCCGGGCTGGAGCCGGAGGAGGAGTGCCCGATCCTCTTCCTGCGCCTGCGCAAGGGCTTCAACCGCAAGCGCCTGAAGGTCACGGCCGTCGCGCCGTTCCTGACCCGGGGCTTCACCAAGCTCGGGGCGTCGCTGGTCGCCGCGGTGCCCGGCGAGGAGGCCCGCCTGCTGGCCGAGGACCCGGCGATCGCCGCCGCGCTCTCGGAGCCCGGCGCGGTGCTGATCGTCGGCGAGCGGCTGGCCACGGTGCCCGGCGGCCTGTCGGCCGCGGCGGCGCTGGCCCAGCGCACCGGCGCCCGCCTCGCGTGGGTGCCCCGCCGGGCCGGTGACCGCGGCGCGATCGACGCCGGCTGCCTGCCCAACCTGCTGCCGGGCGGACGCCCGGTGAGCGACCCGGCCGCCCGCGCCGAGCTCTCGCTCGCCTGGAAATCAGAGGCGCTGCCGAGCACGGCCGGCCGCGACACCGACGCCATCATCGCGGCAGCGGCCGAGGGAAGGCTCGGCGGCCTGCTGGTCGCCGGCGTCGACCCGGGCGACCTGGCCGACCCGCGGCTGGCCGAGCAGGCGCTCGACAACGCCGGCTTCGTGGTCAGTCTCGAGCTGCGGCACAGCGCGGTCACCCGCCGCGCCGACGTAGTGCTGCCGGTGGCCCCGGCGGCCGAGAAGTCGGGCACCTATCTCGACTGGGAGGGCCGGCTGCGGTCCTTCGGGACGGTGCTGCCGACCAGCACGGCGATGACCGACGGCCGGGTGCTGGAGGCGATCGCCGCTCTCATGGACGTCCCGTCCAACCACCCCGCCACCGCCCTGGAAACGACTAAAGGCATCTTCCTGGGAACCGGTGACGTCATGGCGATCCGGCGCGAGCTGGGCGCCATGCCGGCGAGCAGCGCGGCCCGCCCGGCGTTGCCTTCGGTCTCTGGGGATTCGCTTCCGCAGGCGAACGAAGGCGAGGCCGTTCTCGCCACCTGGCACCACCTGATCGACCTCGGCTCGATGACCGAGGGCGACGCGGTGCTGGCCGGCACGGCCCGGACGCCGCTGGCCCGCATCGGCAAGGACCTGGCCGAGGAGCTGGGTGTGGCCGACGGTGACGCGCTCACGGTCGGCACCGACCGCGGGGCGATCACCCTGCCGGTCGCGATCACCGATCTGCCGCCGCGGGTCGTGTGGCTGCCCACGAACTCGCCGGGCTCGACGCTGCGCCGCAGCCTCGGGGTCACCGCCGGCGCGGTTGTCCGGCTCTCGGCCGGCCGGCCCGGACCGATCCTCGCCTCCGCGGGAGCGAACGCATGAAGTCGACATTCCTGGCGGCCCACGCCGTCGACCCCAGCCTCCAGACGTTCGAGGACGACATCTGGTGGATCACGCTGATCAAGCTGTTCGGCGTCTTCGTCCTGCTGCTCCTGTTGACGCTCTTCACGATCAACTATGAGCGCAAGGTCGTGGCCCGGATGGCGGTCCGCCCCGGTCCCAACCAGGTCGGTCCCAAGGGCTGGCTGCAGAGCCTCACGGACGGCGTGAAGCTGCCGTTCAAGGAGGAGATCATCCCGAAGACCGCCGACAAGGTGGTCTACTTCATCGCCCCGGTGATCTCGGCGACCACGGCGTTCACCGCCTTCTCGGTCATCCCGTTCGGCGGCGTGGTCAACATGTTCGGCCAGACGACCGCGCTCCAGCTCACCGACGTGCCGGTCTCGGTCCTGGTGCTGCTCGCCTGCTCCTCGATGAGCGTCTACGGCGTCGTGCTGGCCGGGTGGGCGTCCGGCTCGACCTATCCGCTGCTGGGCGGTCTGCGCTCGAGTGCGCAGATGATCTCGTACGAGGTCGCCATGGGTCTTTCGATCGTCGCGGTCTTCATGACGGCCGGCTCCATGAGCACCTCGCAGATCGTGAAGGCGCAGGCCGAGGGCAACCCGGTCAACATCCTCGGCTGGGAGGCGACGACACCCAGTTGGTACGCCATCCTGCTGCTCCCGAGCTTCGTCATCTACTGCATCGCGGCCGTGGGCGAGACCAACCGGGCGCCGTTCGACCTGCCCGAGGCCGAGTCCGAGCTGGTCGGTGGTTTCCACACCGAGTACTCGTCGTTCAAGTTCGCGCTGTTCTTCCTGGCCGAGTACATCAACATGATCACCGTCTCGGCGTTCTGCACGACGCTGTTCCTCGGTGGCTGGCGCGCGCCGTGGCCGATCACCACGATCTGGGAAGGCGCCAACGCGGGCTACTTCGGCCTGATCTGGTTCTTCGCCAAGGTGCTGCTGCTGCTCTTCGGCTTCATCTGGCTGCGGGCCACACTGCCCCGCATGCGCTACGACCAGTTCATGCGGTTCGGCTGGAAGGTTCTCATCCCGGTCAACCTGGTGTGGATCCTCTTCCTGGCGTACGTCAAGGTCGCCAACAACGAGCTGTCGCAGCAGGCCAAGTGGATTTCGATCGTCGGCATCGTCGTGGTGGTCCTGCTGGTCGCCATGCTGTGGCCGGCCGCCCGCAAGCCAAGACAGCTCTCCCTGGAGGAACAGCTGGCCGCGCGACCACCGGGCAGTTTCCCGGTTCCACCGATCGACCTTCAGGTTCCCCCCAGCCCACGGGCCCGCCGCGCGGTGGCCGAACGTGCGCCCGCCACGGTGGGCGGCGACCCCGCTCCCTCGGAAAACAAGGAGGTGTGACGTGGGTACGTTCACCGGCTCGTTCAAGGGCTTCGGGGTGACCTTCGCGCACATGTTCCGCAAGGTCATCACGACCGACTACCCGTTCACACCGCCGACGCCGGCCCCGCGCTATCACGGCCGGCACATCCTCAACCGGCACCCGGACGGCCTGGAGAAGTGCATCGGGTGCGAGCTGTGCGCCTGGGCCTGCCCGGCCGACGCGATCTACGTCGAGGGCGCCGACAACACCGACGAGCAGCGCTTCTCGCCCGGTGAGCGGTACGCGGGGATCTACCAGATCAACTACGCGCGGTGCATCTTCTGCGGTCTGTGCATCGAGGCCTGCCCGACCCGTTCGCTCACCATGAGCAACGAGTACGAGCTGGCCCGCGACAGCCGGCAGGACCTGATCTTCACGAAGAAGGAGCTGCTGGCCCCGCTGCTGGAGGGCATGGAGCAGCCACCGCACCCGATGCGCCTGGGCGAGACCGACAAGGACTACTACGTCGGCGCTCTCACCAACCCGGGCACCTCGGTCGGCGCCGAGCGGGCCCCCTGGGCCACGAACGACGCCGAGGACGCGACGGGCGCCGCCTCCAAGGAGGCCGTGTGATGGACGCCGTATCCACCGGCGAAGCCGTCGCCTTCTGGATCCTCGGTCCGATCGCGGTCATCGGCGCGCTCGGCATGGTCATCGCCCGCAACGCCGTGCACTCGGCGCTCTGGCTCGTGCTGACCATGCTCTGCCTGGGCGTCATCTATGTGGTCAACGCGGCGCCGTTCCTGGGCATGGTGCAGATCATCGTCTACACCGGCGCGATCATGATGCTGTTCCTGTTCGTGCTCATGCTGGTCGGCCGGGACGCGTCGGACTCGCTGATCGAGACGTTGCGCGGCCAGCGGGTCGCCGCGATCATTCTCGGCGTCGGCTTCGCGATCCTGGTCGGCACCGGCCTGGCCCGGTCGCTCGGGGACACCCCCACGGTCGGCCTGACCGAGGCCAACGCCAACGGGAACGTGCAGGGCCTGGCGGCGCTGCTGTTCACCCGCTACGTGTTCGCCTTCGAGGTCACGTCGGCGCTGCTCATCACGGCGGCGGTCGGCGCCATGATCCTGGCTCACGTCGAGCGGACCAAGGCGGACGTCGTCGACCAGCTGACCCGGATGAAGCAGCGCTTCCGTCCCGGCAACTACCCCGGGCCGAAGCCGGGACCGGGTGTGTACGCCAACACCATGTCGGTCGCCGCGCCCGCCCGCCTGCCGGACGGCAACGGCGCCGAGCGGAGCATCTCCCCGATCCTGCCCCTCCGCGAGCTCACGGCGGACGAGGCGGCTCCGAAGGGAACAGAGAAGTGACTCCTGACTACTACCTCGTTCTGGCGGCCATCCTCTTCACCATCGGCGCCTCCGGGGTGCTCGTCCGCCGCAACGCGATCGTGCTGTTCATGTGCATCGAGCTGATGCTCAACGCCGCGAACCTCGCCCTGGTCACCTTCAGCCGCATCAACGGCAGCCTCGACGGCCAGATCATCGCGTTCTTCGTGATGGTCGTCGCGGCGGCCGAGGTCGTGGTGGGTCTGGCGATCATCATGTCGATCTTCCGTACGAGGCGCTCCGCGAGCGTCGACGACGCGAACCTCCTCAAGTACTAAAGGGGCCTTCACGTGGAACACGCAGTGGAGTACGCCCCCGCGTCGGGGGTGCTGAGCGGAATCTGGCTGCTCGTGGCCATTCCGCTCGCCAGCGCGGCGATCCTGCTGCTGCTGGGCAAGCGGGCTGACAAGTGGGGACACTGGCTCGGCGTCCTCGCGGTGGCCGCCTCGTTCGTGCTGGGCCTGATCTTCTTTATCAGCCTGGCCGACCTGGAAGAGGGTCAGCGCACGGCGCAACAGAGCCTCTGGGACTTCATCGCCGTCGGCAGCCTGCATGTCGACTTCGGACTGCTCTTCGACCCGCTGTCCGGTGTCTTCGTCCTGCTGATCACCGGCGTCGGCTCGCTCATTCACATCTACGCCGTCGGCTACATGGAGCACGACCCCGGCCGCCGGCGGTTCTTCGGCTACTTCAACCTGTTCGTCGCGGCGATGCTCCTGCTCGTCCTCGGCAACAACTACGTCATGCTCTACTTCGGCTGGGAGGGCGTCGGCCTGGCGTCGTACCTGCTGATCTCGTTCTGGTACACCCGGCCGTCAGCGGCCACCGCCGGCAAGAAGGCCTTCCTGATGAACCGGGTCGGCGACGCCGGCCTGGCCATCGGCATCTTCATGCTCTTCGCCTACCTCGGCACCACGAACTACGACGAGGTGTTCAACAGCGTGGGCGGGCTGAGCTCGACCGTGACGCTGGTGCTCGGCATCCTGTTGCTGCTCGGCGCGGCCGGCAAGTCCGGTCAGTTCCCGCTCCAGGCCTGGTTGCCGGACGCGATGGAGGGCCCGACCCCGGTCTCGGCCCTCATCCACGCGGCCACCATGGTCACCGCGGGTGTCTACCTGATCGCACGGTCCAACCCGATCTTCTCGGCCAACCACACGCTCCAGGTGATCGTGGTCAGCGTCGGCGCCCTGACGCTGCTGATGGGCTGCATCATCGGCGCCGCCAAGGACGACATCAAGCGGGTGCTGGCCTGGTCGACGGTGAGCCAGATCGGATACATGTTCGTCGGCGTCGGGCTCGGCGGCGGGGCGTACGCCCTGGCCATCATCCACCTGCTGGCGCACGGCTTCTTCAAGGCCAACATGTTCCTCGGGGCCGGCTCGGTCATGCACGGCATGCACGACCAGGTCGACATCCGCCGCTTCGGCGGCCTGCGGAAATATATGAAGTGGACGTGGCTGACCTTCGCCACCGGCTGGCTGGCCATCATCGGCATCCCGCCGCTGTCCGGTTACTTCTCCAAGGAGCCGATCATCGCGGCCGCCTTCGAGCGCGGTGACTGGACGTCCTGGCTGTTCGGCATGGCGGCGCTGCTCGGGGCCGGGCTGACCGCGTTCTACATGACGCGGTTGTTCGTGCTCACGTTCCACGGGCCCGAGCGGTACACCGAGGACAACAAGCATCCGCACGAGTCGCCGTACATCATGACCGTGCCTTTGATGATTCTGGCTCTCGGCTCGATCGCCGCCGGTGGGCTGATGGTCTGGACCGACGTGCCGCACTGGCTGGAGCCGGTGCTCGGACCCGAGGCCGAGCACGAGGCGGTCCTGTCGCACAGCCTGATCACGGTGCTGAGCCTGGTCGTCACGGTGCTCGGCGCGGGTCTGGCCTGGGCGTTGTTCCGCAAGGGGACCGCGCTCGAGCCGCAGCCGGCCGGTGTGGTCGTCACGGCGGCCCGCCGCAACCTCTACACCGACGCGTTCAACGAGGCGGTGTTCGAGCGGCCCGGCATCTATCTCACGCGGGCGCTGGTCTTCCTCGACAACAAGGGCATCGACGGGCTGGTCAACGGGATCGCGGCCGGTGTCGGCGGCAGCTCCGGGCGCCTCCGGCGACTGCAGACCGGGTTCGTTCGGTCGTACGCCCTCTCCATGCTCACCGGTGCCGTCCTCGTCGTCGGCGCCTTCCTCGCGATCCAGCTTGGGTGGTTGGCGTGAACGACTTTCCGTTTCTGTCCATCCTGACTCTGCTGCCGTTGGTCGGCGCGGTGGTGGTGGCCTGCATTCCGCGCGCGAAGGCCGACCTGGCCAAGATGGTCGCGCTGGGCTGGTCGCTGGTGGTGCTCGTGCTGAGCGTCGTCATGTGGATCGCCTTCCAGACCGGGGGCGACCGCTTCCAGTTCCGGGAGTCGTACGCCTGGATCCCGTCCTGGGACGCGCGGTTCACCTTCGCCGCCGACGGCATCGCGCTGGTCATGCTGATGCTGATCGCGGTGCTCTTCCCGATCGTCATCCTGGCGTCGTGGCGTGACGTCGACCAGAGCAAGCGCTCCGTGCCGACGTACTTCGCCCTGCTGCTGGCCTTCGAGTTCACGATGATCGGCGTCTTCGCGGCCGCCGACATCTTCCTGTTCTACGTGTTCTTCGAGGTCATGCTGATCCCGATGTACTTCATCATCGGCTCGTTCGGCGGACCCCGCCGGCAGTACGCCGCGGTGAAGTTCTTCCTCTACAGCCTCGTCGGCGGCCTGTTCATGCTGGCCGCGGTGATCGGGCTGTGGGTGGTCGGCGGGCACACGTTCGACTTCAACAACCTGGCCGCGGCCGCCGGCTCGATCGACCAGGACACGGCCCGCTGGCTGTTCCTCGGCTTCTTCGTGGCCTTCGCGATCAAGGCGCCGTTCTTCCCGTTCCACACGTGGCTGCCGGACGCCGGTGGCGCCGCCCCGGCCGGCGCGGCCGCGCTGCTGGTCGGCGTGATGGACAAGGTCGGCACGTTCGGCATCCTGCGCTACTGCCTGCCGCTGTTCCCGGAGGCCTCCCGCTGGTTCGCGCCGGCGGCCCTGGTCCTCGCGGTCATCGGCATCATCTACGCCGCGCTGCTGGCGGTGGGGCAGAACGATCTGAAGCGCCTGGTGTCGTACACCTCGATCGCGCACTTCGGTTTCATCGGCATCGGCATCTTCGCCTTCACCACGCAGGGTGGGACCGGCTCGGTGCTCTACATGGTCAACCACGGCCTGGCCACCGGCCTGCTGTTCATCGTGGTCGGCATGTTCGTCGCCCGCCGCGGATCGAACCTGGTCAGCGACTTCGGCGGCGCCGGCAAGATGGTCCCGGTGCTGGCCGGCGTGCTGTTCTTCGCTGGTCTGGCCTCGCTGGCCCTGCCCGGCACGGCCCCGTTCATCAGCGAGTTCCTGGTGCTGATCGGGACCTTCACGGTGCACAAGACGTACGCCGTGATCGCGACCGCCGGGATCATCCTGGCCGCCGCGTACGTGCTGTGGATGATCCAGCGGACCACCCAGGGCACGCTCAACCCGACCCTGCCCACGGTGCCGGCCATGCGCCGCGACATCACGCTGCGGGAGAAGGTCGTGGTCGCCCCGCTCATCCTGCTGATCATCCTGCTCGGCTTCTATCCCAAGCCGCTCACCGATGTGATCAACCCGGCCGTGCAGGCGACCATGCAGGACGTCGGCGTGCAGGACCCGACACCGGTCGTCGCGAATGAAAGGGTGGCGCGCTAGCCATGGGAGACCTGAAACTGCCCGCCATCGACTACGGCGCGCTCCTGCCGATGTTGATCCTGTTCGGGGTGGCCTGCGTCGGCATCGTCGTCGAGGTGGCCACGCCGCGGCGGCTGCGCAACACCGTCCAGCTCAGCCTGGCCGCGCTCGGCGTCATCGCGGCCTTCGTCGCGGTGGTCGCCCAGCACAGCACCCGCACGATCACCATCGGTGGCGCGGTCGCGGTCGACGGACCGACCCTGTTCCTCCAGGGCGCGCTGCTCGTGCTCGGCCTGGTCTCGCTGATGCTGATCGGCGACCGTTCGCTGGAGCGCGGCGGCCCGTTCGTCTCCCAGGCGGCGATCACCGTCGGCTCGCAGAAGGACGTGAAGCAGGCCGGCGACCAGCCCGGCCTCACCGAGGTCTACCCGCTGACCGTGTTCGCGCTGGGCGGCATGCTGCTGTTCGTGGCGGCCAACGACCTGCTCACGATGTTCGTCGCGCTCGAGGTCTTCTCGCTGCCGCTCTACCTGCTGTGCGCGCTTGCCCGCCGGCGGCGCCTGCTCAGCCAGGAGGCTGCCCTCAAGTACTTCCTGCTCGGGTCGTACGCCTCGGCGTTCTTCCTGTTCGGCGTGGCGCTCATCTACGGCTTCGCCGGCGGCATCAGCCTCGACCAGGTGCACCAGGCGGTGAGCAACCCCCAGCAGAGCCAGATCCTGCTGTACGGGGGTCTCGCGCTCCTCGCCATCGGCCTGCTCTTCAAGGCGGCGCTGGCGCCGTTCCACGTGTGGACGCCCGACGTCTACCAGGGCGCGCCGACCCCGATCACGGCGCTCATGGCGGCCTGTACGAAGGTCGCGGCCTTCGGCGCGCTGCTGCGGATCCTGTACGTGGCGTTCGACGGCGTCCGCTGGGACTTCCAGCCGGTGCTGGGCACGGTCGCGGTCCTGACCATGCTGACCGGCGCGGTCCTGGCGGTCACACAGACCGACATGAAGCGGCTGCTCGCCTACTCGTCGATCGCCAACGCCGGATATCTGCTGGTGGGCGTGCTGGCCCTGAACGAGGAGGGCCTCAGCAGCACGATGTTCTACCTGGTGGCGTACGGCTTCACGGTCCTCGCCGCCTTCGGCATCGTCACCCTGGTTCGCGACGCCGACGGGGAGGCGACCCACCTGTCCCGCTGGGCGGGCCTGGGCCGCAAGAGCCCGCTGTTCGCCGCGGTCTTCACCTTCATCCTGCTGGCCTTCGCGGGCATCCCGCTGACCAGCGGCTTCACCAGCAAGTTCGCGGTCTTCGGGGCGGCCATCGAGGGCGGGCAGACCTGGCTGGTCATCGTCGGCGTGCTCACGAGCATGCTGCTGGCCTTCCCGTACCTGCGGGTGGTCGTCCTGCTGTGGCTCTCCGAGCCCGGCGAGTCGACCCCGACGGTGTCCATCCCCGGCTTCCTGACGTCGGCGGCCCTGGCCATCGGCGTGATCGCGACGTTCGCCCTGGGCGTCGTGCCCGCCCCGCTGATCGACCTGACCCGGGACGCGGCCCAGTTCGTCCGATGACCGGCGGCCCGGCGCCTCGCTAGTTGAGGCGCTGGGCCGAGGTGCCTGGCGCCTCGCTGGTTCAGGAGGCGCTGGGCCGAGGTGCCTGGCGCCTCGTCAATTCAGGAGGCGCTGGGCCCAGGTGGCCCGGCCGTGCTCGTTCACCTGCACCAGGGCGACGGTCAGGTCCTCGGCCCGGGCCGGCGCCGGGGCGCTCGGAATCCGGCTCCCGAGATCGACGTCGCTGGGCAGCAGAACCGCGGCGAAAGTAGCCTCGCCCGGGTCGAGCGAATAGATCGCGACGGCGTCGGTCGAGATGTAGTCCGATCCCGGCTCGTGCACGCCCGCCGCCCCGGCCAGCCACGGGTAGCGGTCGGCGGCGTCCCACAGGGCGCCGGTCGAGCCGAGACCCAGGTCGTCGTCGGACGTGGCCTTCGGAATGAGCATCGCCGGTGGGCGATGGCTGCGGTTGTGCAGCACCATCACATAGAGAGCGCCCTCGGCCCGCTGCGGGCGCAGCCAGGACACCCGGCCGAGGAAGACCTGCTGGCCCGGGGCGAGCCGCGGGATGATGTTGGGGCTCAGAGCGGACTCGGCGGTGGCCTCGTCGACGAGCCGTAGATCGGCCCGGGCGGCCAGGTCGTCGGCCGAATAAGGGGCGCGGCCCGTCCACCAGCGAGAACCCTCGACAGCGGCCACGACCACCAGCAGGATCCCGAGAACGACCGCAGCCCACTTACGCACGCGGGGAGTGAACCACAACTTGTCGAGCGGCGGCGAAAACATGCTGGTCAACGGTGTATCGCTGTTCGTGCGGCGGTTCGGTGACCCGAGCCGGCCGACGTGGGACCACAGCTATCTGCTTCCGGCGGTCGCGCGGCTCAGCGACGTGGCTTATGTCGTGATGTTCGACCTGAGGGGGTGCGGGCGCAGCAGCCGTACGCCGGAGCTGCCCGTCTCGGCGCTCCAGCCCGATCATCTGGCCGACGACGTGGCGGCGCTGGTCCGGAGCCTCGGCGCCGAGAAGGCGGACGTGCTCGGCTTCTCGTACGGCGGCATGGTGGCCATGCGGGTCGTCGAGCAACATCCGGAGCTGGTGCGGTCGGTGATCCTGGCCTCCACGACGGCGTACCGGAACTGGTCGCCCTCGGCGGACTATCAGGAGCGGCGCCGGTTGTGTCCCGAGGTGTCGTTCAGCGATCCCGTGCTCAGCGGGCCGGAGGCGCCGGACGGGGCGCTGAGCCGGGCGATGGCGGTGGCCGACGCGCCGCTGGCCATCTGGCATCTGGACCGGCTGGCCGAGTGGCATGAGGTGCTCGACGGGGTGCGGTTCTCGAGCGATTGGAACGAGCCGTACGCGGCGGGGAAGCTCCGGCCGGCCGCCCCCGAGGACGCGCCGCGCGTGCTGCGGGAGTGGGGTGGCCCGGCGTTGGTGGTCCACGGAGCGCGCGACATGGGCTTCCCGGTTGGTGTGGCGCGGCGGCTGCACGCCGAGCTGCCCGGCAGCACACTCGCCGAGATCCCCGAGGCCGCGCACATGGCGCATTTCGACGATCCCGAGGCGTGGTTGGCCGCAGTCCGGGCGTTTCTCAGCGCTCAGTCTTCGGCTTCGTAGTCGCTGGGGCGGTCGGCTCGGGGCGCGGTCAGCTTGTGCGGTCGGCGATGAAGTCGCAGAGGGCTTCCATGGCCCGCTTGGCGTCGCCGGCCGGGAGCGGGGCCAGCTGGGCGCGGGCCTCCTCCGCGTAGGTGCGGACCGTCTCGCGGGCCTTCTTCATGGCGGCGGACTCGCGGAGCAGGGTGAGGGCCTCGGCGTGCAGGGCGTCGTCGGTGATCGGGCCGCTGGCCAGGAGCTCGCGGAGGCGTACGGCCGAAGCGTCTGTGTCGTCGCCGGCCAGGGCGTAGAGCACGGGCAGGGTCGGCACGCCCTCGCGAAGGTCGGTGCCGGGGGTCTTGCCCGACTGCACCGACTCGGAGGCGATGTCGAGCAGATCGTCGGAGAGCTGGAACGCGATGCCGATCGTCTCGCCGTAGCCGGCGAGCGCCTCGACCGACGTGGCCGGCGCGCCCGAGAAGAGGCCGCCGAAGCGGGCCGACGTCGCGATCAGGGACGCCGTCTTCTCCGTGATGACATGCAGATAGTGCTCGATCGGATCGGTGCCGCGAGGGCCCACCGTCTCGGCGATCTGGCCGTGCACCAGCCGCGCGAAGGTGCGCGCCTGAAGGTGAACGGCCTCCGGCCCGAGCGTGGCGGCCAGGTCGGCGGCCTGCGCGAACAGGTAGTCGCCGACGAGAATGGCCACGGAGTTGCCCCAGCGCGAGTTGGCGCTGGGCGCCCCCCGCCGCACGGGCGCCTCGTCCATGACGTCGTCGTGATAAAGCGTCGCCAGATGGGTCAGCTCGACCACGTTGGCCGCCGCGACGACCTCGCGCGCCTGCGGATCTCCGAACTGCGCCCCCAGCGCCACGAGCAGCGGCCGGAACCGCTTGCCGCCCGCATCGGCGAGATGCCGCGCGGCCTCGGCCACCAGCGGATCGGCGCTGGCCACGTTGGCCCGAAGCTCCTCCTCCACAGCAGCCAGAGTCGCCGTCACCGACGCATCGACCCTCGGATCGACGTCGAGGCCGAGCGACGACAGCGCCATGTCGGAAGGCGTCATATCCCCGGTGCTCACCACGCTTTCACGATGCCACATGCTCCCGACCCCCACGGCCCCAGGGGTCACAGCAGCAAGATCAAAATCAAGATCTGGCACACGTACGCCGCCAAGCCCGAACCCACCCCCGCACCCCCACCCCCGACATCCGGGCCGCCGCAGCTCACCGCCCACCCATCCGGCCCCAGCATCCCGCCCCAAACCCCACCAAAGCCCCTCCCCGAACCTCCCGACCACGCCCACGCCGAACCCCCACGAAGGCCGAGCAGAGGTTGTGGCTCGCATCTGTGCCGAGGTTCTGACCCCGGCCGAGTAGAGGTGTGGCTCGCATCTGTTCCGAGGTCCTGACTGCGGCCGAGTGGAGGTTGTGGCTCGTAGCCGTGCCGAGGTCCCGACGTGGCCGCGTTGAGGTCCCGCCCCCGAGGGCTTCCGACTGCGTCATGTTGAAGCGCCCGCCTAAAGCTGCGCCGATGGCCTCCTGAGGCGCTGGGTCGAGGTTCCATCGAGGTCCATGCGGGGTGGGAGTCGCTGGTCGAGGTTCCCTCCAGGTCTACGCGGTGTGGGAGTCGGAGTTGGCGCGGATGGGGCTGGGCGCTGAAGAACCGTGCGTGACTGGCAGAGGCGTTGCGGAAATCCCTTTCGCGCTCTTGTGGTGCCGTCCGATTTGTCTGCTGGCGCGGATGGTCGGGTTTGGGTTGAGCGCAACCACTCACTCAGGTCGCCCGGGTGTGGTGAGCGTTCTGGGCGCGCCAGCGCCCTGCTCGCCGCGGCCGGGCCCTCGGCGGGAGCAGCGATCCGTACGCCCCACCCAGATGCGACATCGTCTTTAAATGGTTGTCGGTAATCAGGCCGCCGAGACATCACTCATTGTGGTGGGGCGCTGATTACGAGACGTGGCGACGCTTAATTTCAGATGGCGTGACGGCGCAGGAGATTGCTGCCCAGAAGCATCAAGGCGGCCGCCGTCAGCATGGATGTCGCGGCGACCGACCACATGACGGGGTAACTCGTTGTGGATGCCACCGTGCCCAAGCCGAGTGGGCCGATGCAGCCGCCGGCATAGACGCCGGTTTGGGTGATTGACGTGGCGGCGGCGGGGGCCTGCGGGTGGAGCCGGACGACGGCGAAATTCATCAGGCCGGGCCAGCACCAGCCGAGGCCGAAGCCGAGCACCACGCCGGCGATCAACGGGAGGGTGCCAGGGACGGCCAGCAGGGCCAGGCCGGCGGCGCCGCAGACCAGGAGGCCGGCGATCACGCCCACCTGATTGTCGGGGCGGCGGTCGGCCAGCCAGCCGCCGAGGATGCGGGCTGCGACGCATACGGCGCTACCCAGCGTGAGGGTCAGGCCGGCCGCTCCGGGGGCTATGCCGCGGGTTACGGCCGAGTCGACGAGGAAGGTTCCGAGGGCGTTGGCGGCGCCGGAGGCGAGGGTGGCGCCGAGACCGATCACGATCAGGGCGCCGGTGGCCCGCTTGGCCTGGGTCGAGGTCGACGTGGCCGCGGGTGGCGAGTCGCTCGGCACGAGCAGGAGAGCGGCCAGCGCCAAGGCCGCGGCCAGCACGAATGCCCACCGCCAGCCGATCGTCAGGGCCACGATGGGCACCGACGCGCCGGAGAGCAGCGTGCTGATCGGGATGGCGGCCTGCTTCACGCCGAACGACAGGGCCTGGCGGCGGGCCGGCACGTGCCGGGACAGGCTCGTGTTGCTGGCCAGCTGGCCCATCGCGTTGGCGGCGGCGCCGAGGGCCAGAATGGCGATGAGGCTCCACAGTGCACTCGCGAAGATCGCTACGCCAAGTAGCGATGCCGAGGCCAGGGCGATTCCGGCCCGTGACACCGGTGCGGCGCCGTAGCGTTCGACGAGGGCGCCCGCCGGCACGGAGGCCAGGGCGCTGACTCCGAAATAGGCCGAGACGGCGAGGCCCAGTCCGGCGGGGGAGAAGCCGAGCTCGTCGCCGATCTGTACGGCCAGACCGCCCACCAGAAAGACCGGAACGCTCACCGCGATCGTGGTGGTCAGCGCGCCGGCGACGGCTCTGGAGGGTGAAACGATCATCAATCGGAGGCTATGACAGCGCGGTGCTATCGAGCGCGCTGAGTGCTAATGACCACACGGCTCGTGTAAATCGATCGTGATCCACATGCTTTTGGCATTCCCCCGGAGGAAGATTATTCATATGGTGTAAGTCCCTGGCGTCGGAGGTAGCTGTGCGCGACCCCCTGGCGGAGCCGTCCGATCTGATCCGGAGCGTGTCACGCGCCCTGCGCGTTCTCGAGTCGGTAGGTCGAGCCCCGCGCGGACTCACCGTGAAGCAGATAGCGCGACGGTGCGAGTTGACCGTCGCGACGACGTATCACCTTGTGCGCACTCTGGCCTACGAGGGCTACGTGATCCGCCGTGAGGACGGCACGTACATCGTGGGACTGGAGATCGCCGACCGTTATCGGGAGCTCGTCTCCGCGTTCCGTGGCCCGCCCGCGGTCGGCGAGGCGTTGCGGCGGGCCGCTCTGGACAGCGGCTACAGCCACTATCTCGGCCGCTTCGTGGGCGGTCGCATAGCGGTGACCGCCTCGGCCGAGGGCGCCCGGTCGCCGTTCATCGACGACATGACGCCGGGCTTCGACGAGGGCGGCCACGCGACCGCGCTCGGCAAGGCCCTGCTGGCCACGCTCACGCCCGACCAGCGTGCCCGTTATCTGCGTGATTACGGCATGCGCGCGTTCACCCCGGCCACGCTGACCACGCCCGAGGCGCTCGAGGCCGACCTGGCCGCGGGCGAGCGGCGGGGCATGCAGCTCGAGATGGGACAGTTCCGGCAGGGGCTGGCGTGTGCCGCGGTGTTGGTCATCGCCGACCGCGACATCGAGCGGCGGCTCGTGCTCTCCTGCGCGCTGCCGGCCGCCGAGATGCTCACTTCCGCCCGGGTTGTCCGGGCCAAGCTGACGTCGGCTGCCCGAAATGTCGCCGAAGCGCTCTCCGCGGGCGAGTCGGCCACCGCCTGACAAGGGAACCTAAGACTCCGTTGAACTCCACGTTCGTCCCTCTCGTAAGACAGGGTGCAAGCGGGAGATCAGCGGAGGGTGGTGACGGGGTGCGCTGTGAGCATGAGCACGATGACGGGGCGTATGTACTGGGTGCCTTGTCGCCGGCCGAGCGGGCCGCCTACGAGCAACACCTGGCGACGTGCTCGTTCTGCCGTGAGGCGGTGGCCGATCTGTCGGCCATGCCCGATCTGCTCGCTCGCCTCGACGCCAAGGAGTTCGCCAAGCTCCTCGATCCCACGCTCACCGGCGGCACGAGCCACCCCGGAGCGTCGCTACGCGACTGGGCTACGTCGGAGTGGGCCACGTTGGCACCCTCCGCTAAGCGTCGCAAAAAGGACAAGGGCGTTCGTGTACGCCTTCTGAGCACCGCCGCCGCGGCGATCTTCGTGGTGCTGGTCGGCGCGGGATTGTTCCTCTGGACGCGGGACACGGCGGCCCCGGCCGCGCCTCCGCCCGGCCCGGCGGTCGCCATGACGGCGGTCGACGGCGCCTCGCCGATCAAGGCGACGCTGCGGCTGACCGGCACGCCCGGCGGCACCAAAGTGGACATGGTCTGCAACTACAGCGCGGCCGCGAGCCGCCCGTACACCTTTCGCCTGATCGCCTACGGCCCGGACGAGCAGAAGGAGCAGGTCGGCTCCTGGCAGGCCGAGCCGGGCTCGCAGTTCACCATGCCCGGAGCCACGCATTTCGGGCCGGGCAGCCTCTCCCGGCTTGAGCTGGTGCGGTACGACGGAAAGGCGCTCCTGGCCTACGACGTCCCCTGACCCTGAGGTCAGCGGGGTGGCAGGGTGGCGATCGGCTCGGCAGTGGCGGCTGCGGGGCCGATCGCCGTCCTCTCTCGCCTCGTCCGGGTCAGCGCGTCCACGGTGAAGATGATCAGCGCGACCCAGACCAGCGCGAACCCGGCGAGGCGGGCCGGCGGCATCGGCTCGTGATAGATGAGCAGGCCGCAGGCGAGCTGGAGGATCGGCGCGACGTACTGAAGGATCCCGATGCCCACCATCGGCACCCGGTTCGCCGCCCCGGCGAAGAGCAGCAGGGGTACGGCGGTGGCCAGCCCCGAGAGAACCATCAGCACGGTGTGCGTGGCCGACACGTGCCCGAATTGCGCGTCTCCACCGATGTTGAGCCAGGCCAGGAAGACCAGCGCCGGCACGGCGAGCACCGACGACTCGACGAAAAGACCTTCGGCCGGCGGCAGCGACATGCGTTTCTTGACCAGGCTGTACGTCCCGAAGCTGGCGGCCAGGAGCAGGGCGATGTACGGCAGTCGCCCGTAGTCGATGGTGAGCACGGCGACCGCGATCGCACCGACACCGACGGCGATCCACTGCCACCGGCGCAGCCGCTCGCCCTGCACGGTGACGCCGAGCAGCACGACGACCAGCGGGGTGATGAAGTATCCGAGCGCGGTCTCGACGACCCGGTCGGTGTTCACGCCGTAGATGTAGGTCGCCCAGTTCACCCCGATCAACACGGCGGCGATCGAGATGCCGCCGAGCAGCTTCGGCGTACGCAGCAGCCGGCCGAGGAACCGCCAGTTCCGCAGCGCGGCGAGCAGCATGGTCACGAAGACGACCGACCACACGACGCGGTGAGCGAGGATCTCCAGCGCCGACGCCGGCTGAAGATGCTTGAAGTAGATCGGGAAAAATCCCCACATCACGTACGCCGCGAGGCCGTAGAGATATCCGCGCCGCTCGTCGCTCATGACCCCACCGTAAGGTCTAGCCCTCGTAGCGGTCCTTGCATATGGCCGAGGTCTCAGGCGGTGGACGCCGCCCGTACGGCCTGAAGATCGCAAGCCATCCAGCGGCCGGGCTCGACCTCGACGAAACCCTGAGCGGCGTAGACCGGCTGAGCGTCGCGGGTGGTCAGGAGGAAGCGCTTGAGCCCGAGCCCCGCGTAGTGGTCGCGGAGGCTTCCGACGAGCCAGCCGCCGAGGCCGCGTCCCCGATGGGCCGAATCGACATAGACGTCGCACAGATAGGCGAAGACGGTCCCGTCGCTGACCACGCGGGCGACGGCCACCTGCACATCGCCGAGGTAGATCCCGAAGGCGTCGGATCCGTCGAGGGCCGCCCGCATCTGTTCGAGCGACCGGCCCATGGCCCAGTAGGCGTCGGTCGACAGCCACCGGTGCACCAGCGGGAGGTCGATCCGCTCCCGCTCGGAGCTCAACTCGTATCCGTCATCACGGCTCGCACGCAACACGCCTGCGAGTCAAACGTGGATCTTGCCGGCCCGCCACCGGAATCCCGATCCGCTGCCGCGGCCGATCCGCTGGCGCGGCTGGTCCGATGGCGGGGCCGGTTCGGGTCAGTCGTCGCCGTCGGGGACGAGCATGTTGAGGAGCCAGCTCACGACGCCGACCAGCAGGGCGCCCAGCACCGCGCTCGGCCAGAAGTTGTCGACGTGGAACGGCAGGTCGAACTGCCCGGCGATCCAGCTGGTCAGCAGGAACAGCAGCCCGTTCACGACCAGCGCGATCAGGCCGAGCGTGAGCACGTACAGCCCACAGCCCACGATCTTGATGATCGGCCGCAGAACCGCGTTGATCACACCAAAGATGACCGCCACAACCAGCAGCGTCACGATCTTCTGAGACGTGGAGTCGGTCGTCAGCTCGATGCCGTCGATCAGCACGGTCGCCAGCCACAGCGAGAACGCGGTGATCAAAAGCCGGATGATGAGGCCCATGGCCCGGAATCGTGCCACGCCCCCGCCACCAGGCACGACACCACACACCGATCTTGTCGATGTCGTTCCCGAAGATCACCACATATCGACCGTTACAGCCCGCCCGCGAGCCCAGAATCCAGGCGTCCCACAGCAGCCGCGAGCAAACGGCGAAAGGCGCGGGCGTGGTCGCGAGCTGGGCCCGGGGCGTAGTCGCAGGCTGGCGCGTGGTTGCGGGCTGGCGCGTGGTTGCGGGCTGGCCTGGGGCGTGGTTGTGGGCTGGCCTGGGCGTGGTTGCGCGGCCGGGCTGGGCTGGATCGTGAGCAGGGCGTGTTGTGGGGCGGGCCTGGGCGTGATTGCGGACAAAGGGCGTGGCGCGGGGTGGGCGGAGGGGCGGCACCGCGGTGGCGTGGAGTGGCGTGGCACCGGCGGGCGCGGAGGAGCGGCATCGCCGTGGCGTGGCGCGAGGTGGGCTGAGAGGCGGCATTGCGGTGGCGTGGCACGGGGTGGGCTGAGAGGCGGCATTGCGGTGGCGTGGCACGGGGTGGGCTGAGAGGCGGCATTGCGGTGGCGTGGCACGGGTGGGCTGGGGTTGTGGCAACGCGTCGGGGTGGGCACGGAACAGGCCTTGGGTAGCCGTGGAAACGCGGCGGGTGGGCGCCTGGAAATGGGGCCGGGGTGGGACGTGGCGATTGGGCCGGGTGGAGTGGGGCGATGGGGGCCGGGGTGAAGTGCGGTGATGAGGCTGGCTGAGGGGTGTGGGTGAGTTAGCGGCCTGGAGGGCCTATCAGTTGCGTTTCGATGGGGGTGTGGGCCAAGGCTGCCCAGCGGACTGCTCGGCGGTTCACTACGCCGACCATGTCGGGGCGGATTCTGGTCATCCACTGGGCTACCTCGCCCAAGCCCAGGGCGCCGCCTATCAAGGTGGCCTCCTCGGGGCGTAAGGGCTGGAGGATCAGGAGGTCGGCTCGGGAGGCCACGTCTACGTCGGCTGCTGAGAACTCGTCTCGGACCACCAAGGTGGCCTGCCAACCGGCGCCGGGGCGGGAGTCGGAGCCGACGGGGCCGATGTCCACGACCACCAGCAGGGGCTGGAGGGCGGAGCCGGGGGCGATCTCGACCGGGCGGCCGGGTGGCACCACCGCGATCGACTCGCCGGGGACGGCGGCGCCTCGCACGAAAGGCTCCCAAGCGCGTGGGCGGGCGGTCTGGACCATGACGCGGGCGCCCAGGGCCATCGCCCGCAGAACTACGAGCTGGGCGCAGCGGACGCCGCCGATCAGCAGGGCCCGGGTCTGCTCGGGGCGGAACAGGCGGGTGACCACCGGGTTGCCGTGGCGGTTGCGGCCCAGCATCAGGCCGGCCGTGCCGACCGGGAGATCGAAGCCCTCGAGCTGCTCGGCCGGCTGGAGGCCGTCGGGTGGCAGGCCGGGCACCGCGGCCGGTGAGCCGCCCAGCGGGAGGGTCGCCGACAGGCCGGACAGCTGCTCGCCGTCGAGCCGGCGCACGCTCGCCTGCTCGGCCGACACCAGCTTGTGCAGGGCCTGTGTGGCGGCGCCCAGCGCGTTGGCGTCGGGGGCCGCGAGCCGGACCGTGAGGTCGAGCGGCGTGGGGCCGTGCGCCGGGCGCGGGCCGGCCGTCAGCGACACCGTGGTCGCCGAGGCCGGCAGGGTGAGCAGCCGGGACACCAGGCGCCGGGACGTCTCGACGCGCGGATCGGGCCACCGGCGCAGCCGGAAGGTGCTCTGCGCCATTCCGCCCACCCGGAGCCCCGGCCATGTCTCCTCGGCCGGGCCTATGCCGTCGTCGTGGGCCAGCTCGGCGATGACCCGCATCGCCGCGGCCTCGCCGAGCGGCTTGGCCGGCACCGCCGACATGCGCCGGACGAGCTTGCGCACCAGGCCCGAGAGCGAACGGTGCAGCTCGTCGGGGGACCAGCCCTCGGCCCGCAGCACCCGGACCGCGAGCAGCGCGCGGCTGTGCCCGAGCAGGCGGCCCTCGGTGAGCTGACGGTAGGAGTTCGCCGGGGTGCCGGCCCCGGCCCGCAGCGACGGGGCCGGCGCGCCGGTCAGCAGCAACTGGATGAGCACAGGCGGCAGCTCGGCCTCGGCCGAGGGCAGCAGCGAGGCGGGGGAGGGCAGCGTCGCCGACTCCTCGGCGAGCAGTCCGGCCGGGTCGCCCAGCTCGAGCACGGCGGTCAGGCCGCGGCCGTCGACGATGATCGCCGCCGGGTCGCCGGCCAGGTCGGTCTGCTCCACGCGCGCGCCGGGCGCGACGAACTCGAGCAGCGCGGCCGGGGTGTCGACCACCGCCGCATGGCGGCGGCCGCCGTAGCGCAGCATCAAGCCGAACCACTCGAAGAGCCAGCGCCGGCGCAGCCGCAGCCACGTCACCGCGAGGACGAGCAGGGCGACGGCGGCGCCGGCCACGATGCCGATCGGCCCGCTCAGCACACCGATCACGACGGCCACCGCGGCCACCTGGGTGGCGACGATCTGGCCGGCCCGGACGCCGAACAACCGTCCACCACGGACCGGCCTCATGCTGACCTTGGGTGACTGCCGGGCCGGGCCGCTGAGGTCGCGGTAGTCGCGGTCACCCGCCACGCCGACCGTCATCGCACACCGCCCTTCGCGCCGCGTTCTTGCTTGTGCGGGCCCATCGTAGGGGCTGCGGCCCATCCTCGGGGCGCCCTGTGGACAGTGCGAAAGTTATCCACAGGTTCCGATTTCCAGCTTTCCCGTCTTGACGGACTTCGCTACGGTCGGCGACGTACCTGAAGAGTAGTCGGCCGCTCACGGCGCGCCCCGTACGGCTTGTGTACGGGGGTTAGCCTGGTGGCCACCGTCGATACGTCGAGGACGATGATCACCGTCCGTCCATTACGGATCCCGGCGATCGGCGAACCGAACGAGAGAGCGGGGTGACGTCCGGGGTGGCCCAGACGCAGGCAGAATCCGCGGTGATGGCGAAGACCGCCGCGAACTTCGACGACGTGAACGCGGGGCTCCAGCAGATGCTGAGCACGCTCATGTCCGAGCTTTCCGTGCTGAGCAGCGCGTGGAAGGGACTCGGCGCGGCCGCGTTCGAGCAGGTCAAAGTGCAGTACGCGGAAGACCTCAAGAAGCTCAACGGTGCACTCGCGCAGACCGCCGATTCGATCAAGGTGTCGGGTGTCGGCTACGACGCCTCCGACACCGAGGCCCAGAGCCGGGTGGCCAACTCCGGTGGCAGCTTCCAGCTGCCGCTCTGACGGGGAGAGAAGACATGCCCAACGACGGAGTCCTGCTCGTCAACTTCGGCGCCCTTCAGAACGCGAGCGCCGACATCCAGAAGGCGATCAGCACGCTTCAGTCCCGGCTCGACCAGCTCGAGAGCGACGCCGCTCCGCTGGTCGCCAGCTGGGAGGGTGAGGCCAAGGAGGCGTACGCCCAGAGGCAGGCCACCTGGCGCGCCGCTTCGGCCGACCTCCAGAACATCCTTCAGAACATCAAGGTGGCCGTCGACCAGTCGGTGGACGACTACATCCACACCGAGAAGACGGCGACCCAGCGCTTCCAGTGAGCGCCGGTCCCGCCTGAGACGGCCGGGCAGTCGACAGCGACTGCGCCGGCCGTTCCGTTTAGTCCGTTCTTGCGGGCCTTGGTGTCCCCCGAACGCGTACTGGCCGAAAAGTCCGGTGACGCTACGATCGGTTGTTGGCTGATCGCTGCCAGCTACTGATCAAGGCGCTAGGAAGACCTACCTAGCGCGTACCGAGGGCGTCGTACACCTGCTTTACTACTCCGCGTACTGCCGCCCATTGTGATCGCGGCCTGACCTTGTAGGTTGTACGCGTTGAGATGGCCTCGTCGCGCGTGGGGAGAGGTGGACGTGTCCGAGTGGGAGCCGGCTACGGACGCCGAGGTCGCGATGCGCGATGCGTTGCGCACCGACGACCAGGAGTCGTACTTCCGCATTCTCTCCAGGGTTGACCTGCTGTTGCCGGTGTCGGCCGATGCCCTCGCGGGCCTCGCGCCGCTCGGCTGGGGCACCTGGAGCACAGGTGGGCGCACCCATGTGCTGGCCTTCACATCGACCGCCGCGCTGCAGGCGTGCCTGGCCGACTACACGGGTTCGGCCCGGCGTGTTCCGTATCAGGAGCTCGCCAACACCTGGCCCAACCTCGAGTGGTGGCTCGCGGTCAACCCCGGTCTGCCGATCGAGGGATATCTGCCGGCGTGGTTCGTCGCGCAGCTCTCCCGGGGCGATCTGAGGTTGCCCACCCGCGGCCCGGGCCGCGAGGCGACCCCGGCGTCGGCCAAGATGCAGGACCTTCAGGCGGCGGCGCTGGCGGCCAACGCGGCCGTCGCCCGCCAGGAGGAGACCGCCCGTCCGGGCGGGCCGACCACCGACGCGCCCTCAGCGGTGCCGGCGACGGCGGCCTACCCGCAATATCCGGGTTCGCCGGTCGCCGCGCCCAGCGCGTACGGCCAGGCGGCCAGCGCGGCCTACGGCGAGGGGAACACGCCCTACGGCCAGCCCGTGAGCGATTCGCCGGCATATGAGGCGCAGCCGCCCGCATACGGACAGCAGGCGCCCAGCGCGCCCGCCGCTTACGGCCAGGCCGCGGGAGCGGCCCCGGCGTACGGGCAGACGCCCTACGGCCAGCCGTACGGCGGCAGTGCCGGCGCCCCGCCCGCGCTCGGCCAGCCGGCCGGCCCTTCGACGAGCACGCCACCCGCATACGGCCAGCCCGGCAGCCCGGCCGCGCCCGGATACGAGCGGCCCGGCAGCCCGGCCGCCCCCGGATACGAGCGGCCCGGCAGCCCGGCCGCCCCCGGATACGAGCGGCCCGGCAGTCCCGTCCTTCCCGTGCGCGGTCAGCCCGGCAGCCCGGCGGCGCCTGCATACGGTCAGCCCGGCAGCCCGGCCGCGCCCGCGTATGGCCAGCCCGGTGCGAGTGCTGGCCCGGCTGCCCCCGCGTACGGTCAGCCCGCGGCGAGCGCTCCACCCGCCTACGGCCGGCCTGTCAGCCCGGCCGCTGGTGCTCCGGCGAGTGCCGTGCCCATCAGCGCGCCGCCGGTGAGCGGACCGGGAACGTACGGCGGTCAGTCGGCCGCCTTCGTCCGATCGCCCGGCCAGCAGCCAGGTGCGGCCCAGCCGTCGACCGCCGAGCCCTCGAAGTCCGAGCCGATCGGTCCCGGCGGTCTGCCGATCCGCAGCCCCGGCAGCGTGCTGCCCAGCGGCCTGCCCGCCCGCACGCCGGCCCCGGCCACCCCCGCGACGCCGGCCGGGCCCGCCAGCGCGGCCCCGCTCGTCCCGCCGATGGCTCCGCCGCCCGCGGTTCCGTCCGCCTACCAGCCGCCGTCCATCCCGATGACGCCGACCTCGAGCATCCCGTCCTCGAGCATCCCGGCGTCGAGCGTTCCCGCTTCGGGCATCCCGGCTTCCGGCATCCCCGCTTCCGGCATCCCCGCTTCCGGCATTCCGTCGTCGAGCATCCCCGCTTCGGGCATCCCCGCCTCGGGCATCCCCGCCTCCGGGCCGCCCTCCACGCCCACCCTCGGTGGTGCCTTCGGCGCCCTCGGCAGCCGTCGCTCGGCCCCTCCGAGCGACCTCCAGGACCCGAACGCCCCTCTCCCGGTCCGCAGCCCCGGTGCCAACACCCCGCCGGTGCCCGAGCACTTCGTGCCCAGCGACCCCGCCGAGAGCACCTTCGACCCCGGCTGGGCCCAGCCCACCGTGGCCACCCCGGCCGGTGGTCTGCCCCGCCGTTCCGCCACGCCTCCCGCCGACGAGCGCGGTGGCTTCCCTCAGGGCCCGGCCTCCCCGCAGGCCGCCGCCGCGCAGACCAGCCCCTCGGTTCAGCAGGGCGGCCTCGGTGACCAGCCGGGCAGCAACAGCGAGCCCGGCCGTGGCTTCGGCACCCCGCTGCCCCGTCGGCAGGCCACGTCGCCCTCGGCCGGCCCGCCGGCCTCCATGACGTCGTTCCCCGCCTTCCAGACGCGGTCCGACGCTGCCCGGGCCGAAGCTCCCGCCGAGCGCCCCGGTCTGGCCCCGCCGGTCATTCCCGGCTCGCCGGGCAGCGACCGGCCGGCTCGTCCCGGTGGCCACCCGCCGCTCGACGTTCGTGAGCCCGCTCGGGTCGATCCTTTCGTTCCGGCGAACGATGTCGAGCGGGAGCTTTTCGACGCCGCCGGTGGTGGCAGCACCGACGCCTTCCTCTCCACCCTGCTGCTCGCCACCGTGCTCGTCCCGGTGGCCGACCACTCCCGTCCGGGCAGCTCACCCGGCGAGTCCGGTTTCGCCTTCCGCACCGAGCAGATGGACGGCGAGGCCTTCCTCATCGTCTTCACGAGCAAGGACCGGCTGGCCGAGCACTACGCCCAGCCCACGCGCACGGTCGGCGTCCGGTTCTACGAGCTGATCCGCAACTGGCCCGACCCGGGCTGGTCGTTCGCGGTCAACCCGAACAGCCCGATCGGCGCGAAATATCCCGGACCGCAGGTCATCGCGCTGGCCAACTGGGCCGCCGAGGCCGGACTGGGCAACGACCCGGACGCGCCGGTCATCGACGACACCGCCGTTCCGGTGCCCGCGCCCGAACCGGCCAGCGACGACGCCCAGCACGCGACCGTCATGCAGAAGACGCTCCCGCCCGACCAGGTCGACTACTACCTGGAGCGCGGCTACGACCGGGTCGCCGGTTTCGTGCACCGCGCCACCGAGGTGGAGCATCTGCGCACGCCCGGCGAGCTCTTCGGAGCTTTGGGACTGAGCTACGACGGCTCGCAGCACCAGGCGGACGCCAAGGAGGCGTACGTCCTGCGCTGGCCCGCCTATCGGCCGAGCCTCTACCGGATCCCCTACGGCGGCCAGAACGAGCAGGCGCTGCGCGCCATGGACGGCTGGGTGATCGAGCGGCCGCCGTTCCGTGGCAACGGTTTCGCGCCCGGCGAGGGCCGTGACGTCATCGCCGAGTTCAAGGTGGACAGTGTCCGGCTGCCGCACGGCTCGCAGCTGTGGCGGATCGACGCCGACGGCAGCGAGCGCATGGTGGCTATCTTCGACAACGACGGACCGCTCTGGCGCCGGGTGGGTGAGCAGTGATGCGCGACGGCTACGTGGCCACCTGGCAGGGGCAGGAATACGACGCGGTTCCGGACGGCGACAACGTCCGGATCTACCGCGCCGAGCCGGCCGACGGCTTCGAGGAGGTCCGACCCGGCCGGTACGTGCGGGTGCTGAGCCCGAACGAGTACGAAGAGATGGTCTACGTGCGGACGACCTGTTCGTGGCGCGGGGCCCCGTTCATCGTGCTGGCCGAGACCGATTCATGGCTTCGGGTGGAGTATGCCGGCGGCCGCGCCCCGATCGCCCGCCAGCTCGGCCTCGAGGAGTTCGACTTCGGCGTCTACCAGGGGTGGGCTCCGATACACGAGGTCTCGGAGCTGCACGAGCAGCGGATCTAACTGGTCTTCGCCCAGCGGAGGATCTCGCCGGTGACCATGTCGGTCGCCTCCTGGTGCAGGAAGTGGCCGGCGTCGGGGATCAGGCGCCATTCGTACGGCGCGATCACGTATCGCCCCGAGCCCTGGGCCGTGCGCGGCAGGGTGGCCGTGTCCAGTTCGCCGTGCAGCTGCAGGGTCGGCGTCACCAGTGGTTTCTGCATCAGCTTCACGAAACGGTAGCCCTGGAGCCGGATCGCGCTGCGGAAGACCCACCGGTACGCCTCGAGGGCGCAGAACGCCGCCTGCGGGATCTGCATGGCCTCGCGGCACCGGCGCACGTATTCGTCGAACTCGGGCGTCTCCCGCCACCGCGGACTGGTCCAGCGGGTCATCAGCTCGCCCACCATGGCCGCGTCGTCGCGGGTGAGCACGTGTTCGTAGCGCGGCACCTGGAAGCGCAGCGCCGACGTGGAGGCCGAGAACTGGCCGCGCGGGTCGGCGAACAGCGCCGCCCGCAACCGCAGCGGGTGGGCCGCGCCGAGCACGACCAGGCGGTTGACCAGTTTGGGGTGGAACGCGGCGGCGGCCCAGGCGATCATGCCGCCGGCGCCGGCGCCCACGATCGTCGCGTTGCGCTCGCCCAGGGCCCGGATCGTGCCGGTGACGTCGGCCGCCATGGTGTATCCGTCGTAGCCTCGCGGCGGTTTGTCACTGGCGCCGTAGCCGCGCAGGTCCATGGCCACCGCCCGGAAGCCGGCGTCGGCGACCCGGGGCAGGATGTCGTGCCAGGCCCACCAATACTCCGGGAAGCCGTGCAGGAACAGGACGAGCGGGCCGGTGCCGGCCTCGACGACGTGGAACCGGCTGCCGTTGGCGCCGACGAAGCGATGTGTCCACGGGCCGTCCACCAGCACGCACGACTCGTCCACCCGACCGCCCATGACCTCCAGGGTAGGCGGTCGCGTCAGCCGGCTGCGACCATGGCCCGTACGAGCGTGCCGGGCTGGCCCTTGCCGCAGTTGATTTTCGTCGGTCCCGGGTTGACGCGGGCGCGGATCGCGGTGCCCGCGGTGACCGGAACGGGGCCGGCCGAGTAGAGGCTCCAGGTGACGCCCTGGTCGTCCTTGACGGTCAGGCAGGAGCCGGAGACGCCGGTGACCGTGCCGTTCACCCAGCCCGGCTGGATGCCCCCGACGTTGGGCACGTGCACCCCGGCCGGCCGGCTCGGGGTCGGCTGCGGCGCGGCCGAGGAGGCCGCCGAAACCGGCGAAACCGGCGAATTCGGCGAATTCGGCGAAGCGGGCACGGTGGCGGCACCCGGACCCGCTGGTGAATAAGGGGAAGGCGAAGTGGCGACCGGAGCGGCGCTCTGCCCGGCGGCCACGGGCGCCGGAGCGGCGGCCGCGGCGGGCCGCGGGGAATCGCTCGAACATCCGCCCAGCGCCAATATGCCGAGGGACAGCGCTACCGCCGTACCCCCAATGACCTTGACCATGAAACCCCCGTGACCACAACGCCGCGGCCCTTCAGGGCCGCGGCGCCACAGCGTATCGGAAACGGTCAGTCCTCGGACTTGGTGCTCTTCATGCCCGACGAGATCAGGTCCATCACCGCGGAGTCCTGGAGCGTGGTGACGTCACCCAGCGAGCGGTGCTCGGCCACGTCCTTGAGCAGACGGCGCATGATCTTGCCGGAGCGGGTCTTCGGAAGCTCGGGCACGAGCATGATCTGCCGCGGCTTGGCGATCGGGCCGAGCGTCTTGGCCACGTGGTTGCGCAGGTCGACGTTGAGCTGCTCGCCCGCGTCGCCCGCGGTGTCCACATTGCCCCGCGGGATCACGAACGCCACGATCGCCTGGCCGGTCGTCGGGTCGGTCGCGCCGACCACCGCCGCCTCGGCCACCGACGGATGCGACACCAGGGCCGACTCGACCTCGGTGGTCGAGATGTTGTGGCCCGAGATCAGCATGACGTCGTCGACCCGGCCCAGCAGCCAGATCGCGCCGTCGTCGTCCTTCTTGGCGCCGTCGCCGGCGAAGTAGATCCATTCATCGGAGGAGCCGGACCCGGAGCCGGCGCCGAAGCGGGACCAGTACGTGTCGATGAACCGCTTGTCGTCGCCCCAGATCGTGCGCAGCATCGACGGCCACGGGTCGCGCAGCACCAGGAAGCCGCCGCCACCGTTCGGCACCGACTGGGCCTGGTCGTCGACGACGTCGGCCGTGATGCCGGGCAGGGCGGTCATGGCCGAGCCGGGCTTGGTCGCGGTCACGCCGGGCAGCGGCGAGATCATCACGCCGCCGGTCTCGGTCTGCCACCAGGTGTCGACGACCGGGGTCTTGTCGTGGCCGATGTTCTTGCGGTACCACATCCAGGCCTCGGGGTTGATCGGCTCGCCGACGCTGCCCAGGATGCGCAGCGACGACAGGTCGTAGCCGGCCGGGATGTCGTCGCCCCACTTCATCATCGTGCGGATGAGGGTGGGCGCGGTGTAGAGGATCGACACCTTGTACTTGTCGACGATCTGCCAGAACCGGTCGCGGCCCGGGGTGTCCGGCGTGCCCTCGTACATGACCTGGGTCGCGCCGTTGGAGAGCGGGCCGTAGACGATGTAGGAGTGGCCGGTCACCCAACCGATGTCGGCCGTGCACCAGTAGACGTCGGTCTCCGGCTTGAGGTCGAAGACCGCGTGGTGCGTCCACGACGTCTGGGTCAGATAGCCGCCGGTGGTGTGCAGGATGCCCTTCGGCTTACCGGTCGTGCCCGACGTGTAGAGGATGAAGAGCGGGTGCTCGGAGTCGAACGCCTGCGCCTTGTGCTCCGGGCTGGCCTGCTCGACCGTCTCGTGCCACCACTTGTCCTTGTCGGTCCAGGCGACCTCCTGGCCGGTGCGGCGCACGACCAGCACGTTCTCGATGCTGGGGCACTGTGCGACGGCCTCGTCGACGGTCGGCTTGAGCGCCGAGGGCTTGCCCCGCCGATATCCGCCGTCCGCGGTGATCACGAGTTTCGCGTCGGCGTCCTTGATGCGGGTGGAGAGCGCGTCGACCGAGAAGCCGCCGAAGACCACGCTGTGCGTCGCGCCGATGCGGGCGCAGGCCAGCATCGCGACCGCGGCCTCGGGGATCATCGGCATGTAGATCGCGACCCGGTCGCCGGCGCCCACGCCGAGGCCGGTCAGCGTGTTCGCGGCCTGGCTGACCAGCTTGAGCAGGTCGGCGTAGGTGATCGTGCGGGTGTCGCCGGGCTCGCCCTCCCAGTGGATGGCGACCTTGTCACCGTTTCCGGCCTCGACGTGCCGGTCGACGCAGTTGTAGGCGATGTTCAGCTCGCCGCCCACGAACCACTTGGCGAACGGCGGGTTGGACCAGTCGAGCACCTGGTCCCACTTCTTGGCCCAGGCGAGGCGGTCGGCCTGGGTGGCCCAGAAGGCGAGCCGGTCGGCGGCGGCCTCCTCGTAGGCCGCGGCCTTGACGTTGGCGTCGGCGGCCACCTGCTCCGGCGGCGGGAACTGCCGCGTCTCCGATGACAGGTTCGCCAATGTCTCGCTCATGAGGGCGGCTCCTCTTCACTGCTGGCCGGGGCTTCTTGGTTGCACATTAGTCAGGCCTGATGGGACCGGCGAGGGTTGCGTCACCCAGCGCGCCGGGTGGCATCATGGGCGCGCTGGATGACCGATCCTTGATCGGTCCTGCGCGAATCTTGCCAGTTCCGCGCCCATTTGTGCAGCCCACGTTTCGATACTCTTACGCGGTGGATCCACTTGCCCCGCTGCTCGACCTGGCCGACGTCACTCCCGCCCTGACCGAGGCGCGTGACCGCGTCGACGCCGCCATGCGTCACCGCGCGCTGCGCCGGCACGGCGGTCAGGTGGCGGCCGAGGCCAGCCTGCGCGGCGCCGTGGCCAGCGCGGCTCTGGAGGGCAGCGCCTACGACCTCGACGAGGTCCGCGGCGGCACGGTCACCGATCCGGTGGTCCAGGGCGCCCTGCGCGTCGCCGAGAGCCTGGGTGGCCTCGTCGACCTCTGGCCCCGCGCGCCCCGCCAGGTGCTGGCCAAGCTGCATGTGCTCGCCGCGCGCGGCGCCGTCCCGGCCGCCGACCTCGGCCGCCTCACGGGCGCCGCCGACCGCGTCGACGCGCTCTCCGGGCTGGTGGCCGGCAACGACAAGACCCCGCCGCTGCTGCTGGCCGCGATCGTCCACGCCGAGCTGATCACGCTGCGCCCGTTCGCCGGCCCGGCCGGGGTCGTCGCCCGCGCCGCCGCCCACCTCACGCTGATCAACCGCGGCTTCGATCCGCGCGGCCTGGTCGCCGTCGAGATCGGTCACCACAACCGCGAGCCCGAATACGTCGGTTCCGCCGGCGCCTACGCGACCGGGACCCCCGACGGTGTCCGTTCGTGGCTGCGTCACTACGCCGCAGCGGTCACGGAGGCCGCCGACGAGATCACCCGCATCGGCGATGGGGTGCTGGCCTCCGTCTGATCGGTCAGTCTTTTCCGACTCCGCCGGATCATGACAATTCCGCTGGAATACTCGCACGCGTGGAGACGACCTGGGAGCGCCCTTACACGCCGGGCACGGGACGTTGGCTGGTGATCGGCTGGGAGATCGTCGCGCTGGCGCTGCTCGGCTGGACCACCGTCCGCCAGTTCGATCTCAGCGGCCACGGCATCCGCGTGCTCGCCGGCGTCCTGGCCGCCGTCTGGGTGCTCGGCTCCTACCGCATCCTGCAGATGGGCGCCTACGTCGGCCCGGCCGGCCTGCGCATCCGCGGCCTGCTGCGATCACACACGATGAGCTGGGCCGAGATCGCCCACGTGCGCCTGCACAAGGCCACACACAAGCTCGGGCCGTGGGAGATCGAGAGCGGCCTGACGGTCCTCATCGAGCGTTCGGACGGCTCCACGGTCAACACCGAGCTCTGGGCGCAGGGCGTCGACTTCCACTCGCGCCCCAAACTCTTCAAGGCCGTCTATCACGAACTGCGCAACAGACATCTAGAGGCGAGAAACCCCATTTAGTACGCATCGTCGGTGAGCCCCCGCTTCGTCGTTCCGGCTGGGTGCAACTCACCCTCCTTGCAGACGACCGGCCGGTTCGCCACTCACGCTTAAAGAAGGCAGAAATAGAGCCGGCGTCCCTCATGGGGCGCCGGCTTTGCGCGTCCGGACCGGGTTATCAAGCGTGCACCTGGGTCGTTGTCGACGGTCCAGAGCCTCGCGGGTCCACTGTGGGAGCCCGGTGGCCCAGGTCCCGCCGCAACGTGCCTGCCGTGGCTGATCGCGCGTGGGTTCCCGGTGGCCGTGCACGAGATCCGGACTACGGAAATTCCGGCTGAGCCGGGCTTTCTGCTTCGAACCTCGCCAGTTCTTTCTACGCCCGTCGCGGCTTGATCGCCAGGGTTTCAGGTCCCTTAAGTCGCCGCGCGAGATTACTCAGACCGAAGGCATTCGCGCTGGTCATTGACCTTGCGCCCGATGCCGTCGGAGGGTGAGAGCCGGGACAGCCCGGCGGCCGGGCGCGGAGAGCGAGCCGCGATAAGCGGCCCTGTCGTGCCGGGTCGGCGGGGATGGCGGTGGTTTCGGCGAGCGGGGGCCGCGCGACTCCGTACCGCCGGAATTTTCGAAGTTGACGTCAGGCCAGAGCTTTGGTGCGGCGATGGCGTGCGTAGATCGCGAGGCCGATGCCGACGCCGACGCCGACGCTCAGCGCGGCGGCGACCGGGACGGCCGGACGGTCGCGCAGACGCCTGCTCAGGGGGATGGGATGGCGGAACTCGAGGATGGGCCAGGCGTTCTCGACGGCGGCGCGGCGCAGGGCGCGATCGGGGTTGACGGCGCTGGGGTGGCCGACCGCCTCGAGCATCGGCAGGTCGGTGACCGAGTCGGAGTAGGCGTAGCACTCGGCCAGGTCGTAGCCGCGCTCGGCGGCCAGCTCACGGATGCCGACGACCTTGCTCGGACCGGCCGCGTAGAACTCGACCTCGCCGCTGTAGCGGCCGTCGACGATGCTCATGCGGGTCGCGATGACGTCGGTGATGCCCAGCAGCGCGCCGATCGGGCGGACCATCTCGTCGCCCGACGCGGAGACCAGCACGACGTCGCGGCCGGCCGCCTGATGCTCGGCGATCAGCGTCGCCGCCTCGGCGTAGACGTAAGGGTTGATGAGCTCCTCGAGCGTCTCGGCCACGATCTGCTGCAACTGCTCGACGCGCCAGCCCTTGGAGAGCGCCGCGAGGTAGTCACGCGTGCGGCTCATGGTCTGCTCGTCGGAGCCGCCGCCCAGCCGGAACATGAGCTGTGCGTAAGCGGATTTGACGACGTCACGGCGGCTGATCAGGCCATCACGGTAGAAAGGCCGTCCGAAGGCCAGCGCGCTGGACTTGGCGATGACGGTCTTGTCGAGGTCGAAAAACGCGGCACTGAGGCCCACGGGCGGCAAGTGTAGCCGTATCGCGCCGACCTCCGTGGCCCCCGGCGCGGCGACCCACCGATGGTGACGCGCTGTGAAAACGGTCAGACGGGCAGGCATATCCCACTCGGACACAATCAGTACTCGACTGCGCTGCGTCCGTGAGGCATGCTTGTGCTGTTGCGATCGGGATTCATGTTGTTACGGTCGCGCCCATTTCACTCAAGCCCTCGGTGATTACGCCCCCCGTAATCACCGAGCGATTCGGCTCGACCCCCCCGGAGCCGAATCCTCGGACGGCCCCCGTCTCCCCCGACGGGGGTCGTTCCCTATGCGCCGGTGGCGCGGGCCTGATCGGCCGTTTCGTTCTCGGTGCTCAAGCCGAAGAAATCGCACAGTCCGGTGACGTCGAGGACGCGCCGGAACGACGGCGACGGATTGACCACGACGAAGGCCGCGTCGACCTCGCCGGCCGCCCGGAAGCCTTCGATCAGGGCGCCGAGGCCGCTGGAGTCGATGAAACTCGCCGCCGCGAGGTCGATCCGCACGGTCGGGGGCGACCACTCGGCGACCGCGGCGCGCACACAGTCGGCCAGCTCGCCGGAGTTTGAGAAGTCGACCTCACCCACGACGACGATCGTGGCCCCGCCGTCGTCGGCGAGTGTGCGCTGGAACGAGCTCTCCATGCCAACCCCTCCGTGTTCGGAACAACATACCCAACCGGGCCGTGCTCCACCCCTCGGCGGTAATCCGTCCGTAGCAGATCAGCGCCGTGTCCGGCTGATATCCACAGGCGCTCCGGCTGTCCACAGGCCCCGTTGCCGAGGCGTATCGGGCTTCGCGACGGTGGGCGCCATGTCCGCACCTCGCCTGCCTCTCGTCGTCACCGCCGACCCCGATCTGCTCGATGACCTGCTCCGGCTCGCCGCCGCCGGAGGCACCCAGGTCGACGTGGCGCCCGACCCGGTGGCCGCCCGTTCCCGATATGGCCGTGCCCCGCTGGTCATGCTCGGGGCCGACCAGCTCCGCGCGATCGGCCGGGCCCGATTACCGCGCCGCTCACGGGTCGCCGTCGTCTATCGGGGCGAGCTGTCGCCCGCGCTCGACCGGCTCGCCCAGCAGTCCGGGGCGGAGCACATCATCGAGCTGCCGACCGCCGAGGCGTGGGTGGTCGACCGCTTCGCCGAGCAGCGCGACCAGCCGGTGGGGCGGGTCCTGGCCGTGATCGGCGGTCGCGGCGGCGCCGGCGCCAGCATCCTGTCGAGCGGTCTCGCCGTCACCGCCGCCGGGGCCGGTCACCGCACCCTGCTGATCGACGGCGATCCGCTCGGCGGCGGTCTCGACCTGCTGCTCGGCTGGGAACACGTCGACGGCCTGCGCTGGTCCGCGCTCACCGAGACGGAGGGCCGGGTCGATCCGCCGGCGCTGATCGGCGCGCTGCCGCACCGGGGCGAGCTGGTGCTGCTGTCGTTCGCCCGGCACGACTCGCCGGTCGTGCCCGCGCCGGCGATGGCGGCGACCATCGACGCCGCGCGCCGGGCCCGCGACGTGATCGTGGCCGACCTGCCCCGGCGGCTCGACGACGCCGGGGTGCTCGCGCTCGAGACCGCCGACCGGGCGCTGCTGATCGTCCCGGCCGAGCTGCGGGCGGTGGCCGCGGCGACCCGGGTCGCCCAGATGGTGCTGACCCACCGCGACGAGCTGTCGGTGGTGGTCCGCGGCCCGGCCCCGGGACGGCTCAAACCGCGTGACGTGGCCTCGTCGCTGAGGTTGCCGCTGGCCGGGACGCTGCGGCCCGATCCGGCGATGTGCCAGGCCCTGGAGCGCGGGATGGCGCCCGGCGAGACCGGGGGCGAGCTGGCCGGGTTGTGCCGGCGGCTGGTCGGCGAGCTTCTGGAGGCGGCATGACGGCGTACGGCTCCGCGCCCGCGGTGGCCGGGCGGGTGCGCCACCGGTTCGCGATGGAAGGTGTCGAAGCCACTCCGGCCGCCGTGGTGCGGGCGGTGCGGCGAGAGCCGTCGGCGGCGGTGCTGGGCGACACAGCCGTGCTGCGGCTCGCCGACCGGGTGCGCGACCAGCTCGTCGGCGCGGGCCCGCTGGCGCCGCTGCTCGACGACCCGGCGGTGACCGACATCCTGGTCAACGGGCTCGAGGTCTGGGTCGACCGCGGCGACGGCCTGTGCCGGGTCCCGGTGCCGATGGGCGATCACGACGAGGTGCGCCGGCTCGCGCAACGGCTGGCGGCGGCCTGCGGGCGCCGGCTCGACGACGGGCGGCCCTACGCGGACGCCCGCCTGCCCGACGGCACCCGGCTGCACGCGGTGCTGCCACCGGTCGCCACCGACGGGCCGTACCTGTCGCTGCGGACGTTCCGGCAGCGGCCGTTCACCCTCGACGAGCTGGTCGAGCACGGCACGGTCCCGGCGACGGCGGCCCCGGTGCTGGCGGCGATCGTGGCGGCCCGCCTGGCCTACCTGGTCACCGGGGGCACCGGCAGCGGCAAGACGACCCTGCTGGCCACCCTGCTCGGCCTGGTGCCGCCGACCGAGCGGATCGTCCTGGTCGAGGACGCGGCCGAGCTGCGCCCGGTGCACCCGCACGTGGTGGCGCTGCAGGCCCGCACGTCCAACGTGGAGGGTGTGGGCGCGATCGGCCTCACCGACCTGGTCCGCCAGGCGCTGCGCATGCGCCCCGACCGTCTGGTGATCGGGGAATGCCGCGGCGCCGAGATCGTCGACCTGCTCGGCGCCCTCAACACGGGCCATGAGGGCGGCGCGGGCACGCTGCACGCGAACGCGCCGGCCGACGTGCCGGCCCGCCTGGAGGCGCTCGGCCTGCTCGGCGGCCTGCCCCGGGCGGCGCTGCACGCGCAGGTGGTGGCCGCCCTCCAGGTGGTGCTCCAGGTCCGGCGGGGCGAGCAGGGCCGGGTGCTCGAGTCGGTCAGTGTCCTGCTGCCCTCCGGCGATCAGCGGATGGCCACCGTGGTCCCGGCCTGGCGCCGGCAACGCGGCCCGGGTCCGGGCGCGGCCGCCCTGGCCCGCATGCTGGCGGCGCGCGGTGTCCGGATCCCGGCGGTGCTCTCGCCCCCGCAGGGGCCGTCGTGAACTGGTGGGGGCCGTGTCTGGTGGCGGCGGCCGCGCTGGCGGTCGTCTGGCGAGGGGAGCCGCGCCTTCCCGCGATCTCCGCCGGTGCCCTGCGACAGCGGCTGCTGGCGGTCGTGGCGGTCGCGGCGGCCCGGCCGCGACAGGCGCTGGCGTGCGCGGTGGGCGGCACGATGGCGGTCGCCCTGATCGCGGGCGGACCGGTGGCGGCGGTCGTCGCCACGGTCTACGCCGGGCTGGCCGGCCGGGCCGTGATCCGGCGCTCGGCCCGCCGCCGCGCGGCCGCGACCCGGGCGGCCGCCCTGGACCTGCTGGCCGCCCTCGCCGCCGACCTGCGCGCCGGCCTGTCGCCGGCCGATCTGAATGTGGCCCGGTCGCCCGGAGCGGAGCGGCTGTCACAGCTCACGGCGTCGGTGTGGCGGCTGGCCGAGCGGACCGGGGCGCCGGCGGCCGATCTGGTGGAGCAGATCGAGGCCGACGCGCGGGCGGCCGACCGGGCGGCGGCCTCGGCGTCCGCGCAGGCCGCCGGGGCGCAGGCGACGGCGGTGCTGCTGGCGGCCCTGCCGGTCGGTGGCATCGGGCTGGGGCTGCTGATCGGGGCCGACCCGGTGTACGTCCTGCTCCACACGCCGCTGGGCGGGGCCTGCGCCCTCGTGGCGGTGTTTCTCCAGGGCGCCGGCTTCATCTGGGCGGAACGGCTGGTCGGGCGATGACGGCGATGTGCGAGCTGGCGGCGTTCCTGCGCGCGGCCGGCCCGGTGCGGATGCCCTCGCGGATGTGCTGCGTGGCCGCGCTGGTCGGGCGCGAGGCGCCCGACCAGGTCGCCGAGCTGTGCGAGACGCGGCCGGGGCTCGACCTCGACGACGCGGACCTGCTCACCCCGGCGGTGGCGTCGTGACGCCTCTGTTGATCGCCGCGGCCGTCGCGGTGCTGGTCGGCCTTCCCCGGCGGTGGCGGTTTCCGCGGCGGGCCCGGCGGCCGCTGTCGCCGGTGTGGGGCCGGGTGGCGACGGCGGCGGGCATCGCGGTCGCGGTGGCCGGATGTGTCGGCAGCTGGTGGGGGCTGCCGGTCGGAGCCGTCGCCGGAGTGGGGGCCGAGCGGCTTCTCCGGCGGCGTGAGCCGGCCGGGGTCCGGCGGGAACGACTCGCCGCGGCGGCCGACCTGCCGCTCGGGGCCGACCTGCTGGCGGCGGCGTTGCGGGCGGGCGCACCGGTCGACCAGGCGGTGGCCGCGGTGGCCGACGCCCTCGACGGCCCGTTGGGGGTCCGGCTGAGACGGACGGCGCGGTCGCTGCAGCTGGGCGCGGCGCCGGACGAGGCCTGGGCCCACCTGGCCGACATCGCCGGCGCTCACCGGCTGGTGGCGGCGGCGGTCCGTTCCAGCGCGAGCGGGGGAGCGCTCGCGGGGGCGTTGGCCCGGCTGTCCGGTGACCTGCGCGCCGGCCTGGCGGCCGAGGTGGAGGCGAGGGGCCAGCGGGCGGCGGTCCTGATCGTGCTGCCGCTCGGCGTGTGCTTCCTGCCGGCGTTCTTCCTGGCCGGCCTCGTCCCGATGATGACCTCCGTCCTCGGGGACGTGCTGTGACGTCCTCGTTCTGGCTCCGTGGCCGGCCATGTGTGGTGGCCGGCCGCGGTGATCGATGGTGAGAACACAACCGAAGGAGAACCACGTGCGCAAACTGATCGCGAACGTCGCCCGGCTGCGGGGCGAGGCCGCGGACGCCGGGATGAGCACCGCCGAGTACGCGGTCGGCACGCTGGCCGCCGTCGCGTTCGCCGGGATCCTGCTCAAGGTCGTCACCAGCGGCAACGTGCAGGCGGCGCTCGGCGCGGTCATCGATCGGGCCCTGAAGTGAGCGCGGTCATCGATCGGGCCCTGAAGTGAGACGGCGCCGGCGGTCCGGCCGCGATCGCGGGGCGTTCACGGCCGAGCTGGCGGCCGGGCTGCCGGCGCTCATGGTGCTGCTGGCGGCCGGCCTGACGGCCGTCAAGGCGGTGACGGCCCAGGCCCAGTGCGTGGCCGTGGCCCGGGACGCGGCCCTGGCCACCGCACGCGGCGAACCGGGACCGGGCGCCGGCGCCGGGCCACCGGGCGCGGTCGTCCAGATCAGCGGGGAGGGCGAGATGGTCACCGCTCGGGTGAGCGCCCCCATCCGCCTGCTGGGCGGCGGTCCGACGGTGATCACGGTGGAGGGTTCCGCGGTGGCCGCGCGCGAGCCGTCGGCCGTGGCTGGGCCCGGATGAGGGCCCGTGATCGAGGAGCCGCTTCGATCTTGCTGCTGGCGGTGGGACTCTGCCTCGTGGTGGCCGGGCTGGCCGGAGCGGCCGTCGGGTCAGCCTGGGTGGGGCGGCAGCAGGCGCGGACGGCGGCCGATCTCGGTGCGCTGGCCGGGGCGGCGGAGGCGATCTACGGGGAGGGGGTGGCCTGCGCGCGGGCGGGCCGGTTCGTCGCGGCCAACGGCGGGCGGATGACGTCCTGCGTGGTCACCGGGCTGGAGATCGTGGTGCGGGTGACGGTCGAGGTGGCGCCGATGGCCGGTTTCGTGGGGACGGCCGACGCCGCGGCCCGGGCGGGCCCGATCCAGGCGTTGCCGCCCTGATCGCAGCCGGGTGCGGGCGGGCTGGTCGTGACGGGCTGGGTGCGGCGGGCTGGCGCGGCGGGCTGGGTGCGGCGGGCTGGGTGCGGCGGGCTGGGTGCGGCGGGCTGGGCGAGCCGGCCTGATTGCTCTCAGGCGAGCTCGGCCGGAGTGGTGGTCAGGGCGGTGAGGACGGCGTCGAGGACCTGGACGGCGGCGGGCTTGTGGAGGGGGTTGTTGCCGTTGCCGCATTTCGGGGACTGGACGCAGGACGGGCAGCCGGTCTCGCAGGCGCAGGCGGCGATGGCCTCCCGGGTGGCGCTGAGCCAGTCGGTGGCGGTGGCGTAGGCGCGTTCGGCGAAACCGGCGCCGCCCGGGTGGCCGTCGTAGACGAAGACCGTGGGTGCTTCCGTGTCGGCGTGGTTCGCGGTGGAGAGGCCGCCGATGTCCCAGCGGTCGCATGTCGCGATCAGGGGGAGCAGGCCGATCGCGGCGTGCTCGGCGGCGTGCAGGGCGCCGGGCACGTCCGGTGGTTCCACGCCGGCCGTGGTCAGCGCCTCCGGTGTGATCGTGAACCAGACGGCCACCGTGCGCAGGTCGCGGACCGGGAGGTCGAGCGGCTTGGTGTCGATCACCTCGCCCGAGCCGGCGCGGCGGCGCTGGTAGGAGACCACCTGGCTGGTGACCTCGACGTCGCCCAGGAACAGGCTGATCGGGCCGGCGTCCACCCGGGAGCGGACGCCCAGCACCGCCACGTCCGTCACGTCGCGGGCGTGCGTCGACCAGTCCGGCTCCTCCTGGTGGACCAGCGCGATCGCGTCGTCCAGGTCGAGGTCGTCGACCACGAAGCTGACGCCCTGGTGCAGATAGACGGCGCCGGTGTGCAGCATCATGTGCGACGAACCCTGGTCGACCGTGCCCAGCAGCCGGCCGGTGGAGGCCTCCACCACCGAGACCGGGGCGCCGCCGGCGCCGCGCAGGTCCACGTCGGGGCGGCCCGGATGGGTCCAGTACCAGCCCGACGGGCGGCGGCGCAGCGCGCCCGAGGCGGTCAGGCCCTCCACCGCGGCGCGGGCCGGCTCGCCGCCGAACAGGGCCAGGTCGGCCTCGGTCAGCGGGGCCTCCGACGCCGCGCAGCAGAGTTGCGGGCCCAGGACGTACGGATTGGTGGGGTCGAGCACGGTGGCCTCGACCGGGCGGCCGAACAGGGCCGACGGGTGGTGCACCAGATAGGTGTCCAGCGGGTCGTCGCGGGCGACCAGCACGGCCAGGGCCTCCCCGCCCGCGCGGCCGGCGCGGCCCGCCTGCTGCCACAGCGACGCCCGCGTGCCGGGGTAGCCGCAGATCAGCACGGCGTCCAGGCCGACCAGGTCGACGCCCAGCTCCAGCGCGTTGGTCGAGGCCAGCGCCAGCAGCTCGCCCGAGAGCAGCGCCCGCTCGATCTGGCGGCGGTCCTCGCGCAGATATCCGGCGCGATAGGCGGCCACCCGGTCGCCCAGCCCGGGCACGGCCTCGTCGAGCTGCCGCCGGGTGATGGTCGCGACCACCTCGGCGCCGCGCCGGGAACGGATGAAGGCCAGCGTCCGGGTGCCGGCCGTGACGGCGTCGGTGAGCAGGTCGGCGGTCTCGCGCAGCGCGGACCGGCGTACCCGCGGAAGCTCGATCTCGTCGAAATCGGGGGAAGGGGAGGCGGCCGGCTGGAGCGGTGGCTCCCACAGGGCGAAGGTCATGGCGCCGCGCGGTGAGGCGTCCTCGGTCACCGCGGTCACCGGCAGGCCGGTCAGCCGGGAGGCGGCGTCGGCCGGATCGCCCGAGGTCGCCGAGGCCAGCACGAAGGTGGGAGAGCCGCCGTAGCGGGCCGCGGTGCGGCGCAGGCGGCGGATCACGTGGGACACATGGGAGCCGAAGACGCCTCGGTAGGCGTGGCACTCGTCGATCACCACGTACGTCAGGCGGCGGAGGAAGGACGCCCAGCGTGCGTGCCCTGGAAGCATCGCATGATGCAACATATCCGGATTTGTGAGTATCAGCCGGGAGTGCTGACGGATCCACTCCCGCTCCTCGCGTGAGGTGTCACCGTCGTATGTGGCCGGGCGCACCCCGGACAGGCCCAGCCGGGCCACCGCCCGCAGCTGATCCGCGGCCAGGGCCTTGGTCGGCGAGACGTAGAGCGCCGTCGCCCGCGGATCGTCCAGCAGCCGGGTGAGGGCCGGCAGCTGATACGCGAGCGACTTCCCCGAGCCGGTGCCGGTGGCGATCACCACGTGCGTTCCGGAGTGGGCCAGCGTCGCCGCCGAGGCCTGGTGTTCCCACGGCGACTTGATGCCGTGTGCGGTCAGGGCCGAGACTAGGTCGGCCGCGGCCCAGCCGGGCCACGGCGCCGCGCGTCCCACGCGCGCGGGCAACTTCTCGATGTGCGTGACCGGCGACTCCTCGGCTGATGAGTTGCGGGCCCTCAGCAGGTGCAGCAGCTCGGAGGGGCCGAAGGCGGTCGACGTCACGCACAGCACTGTGACACCGGAATGCCGCGAACCTCAAACGGGTACGACGGTGGGTGCCATGCGACGCCTGAATCCGGGCGGTGGTTAGATTCGCTGGGGAGATCGGCTGCCGGATCAGCGTGCCCCGCAGGGAGGAGGAGCGATGGAGCTGTCCCTTGCTACCCGGACCGTCGACGAGCACACGGTGCTCGAGGTCGGCGGCGAGGTCGACGTCTACACGGCTCCGAGGCTGCGGGAGCGCCTCGTCGAGCTGGTCGATTCGGGTGCGCGCAACGTCATCGTCGACCTCGGCGGCGTCGAGTTCCTCGACTCGACCGGCCTGGGCGTGCTGGTCGGCGCGATGAAGCGCCTCCGCGTGGCCAACGGAAAGTTCGGCCTGGTCTGTTCCAAGGAAGCGCTGCTGAAGATCTTCCGGATCACGGCGCTCGACCAGGTGTTCCCGATCTATCCCACGATCGAGGCGGCGACCCAGGACGGCGACGGCAGCGGTCCGACTTCGTGATGGCGACTGTTCGGCTGTCCTTCTCGCCCGCGCCGGTGCACGTCCGTACGGCCCGGCTGGTCGGCGTCGCCGTGGCCCGCCGTGCCGGCGTCGCCGAGGAACTGCTGGACGAGGTCCGGCTGGCCATCGGTGAGGCCTGCACGCGGGCCGTCGCCCTGCACAACCAGTACGGCCTGCCCGACCTGGTGACCGTCGAGATGTCTGATTCGGACTCCTACACGGTCCGGGTCATCGACCACGCCCCGATCGAGGCCAGCATCGGCTTGACCAAGCTGCCGCCGGACGAGCTGGCCGCCGAGACGCTGACCGACGAGGACCTCACCACCGGCGTCGGTTTCGCGCTGCTGGCCGGTTTCGTCGACGACCTGAAGGTCAGCCCGGTCGCGGACGGGACGGGCACCGAGGTCCGCATGGTGTGGCCCGTGCAGCGCAGATAGGGCATTTCGGACAAAGCCCCAGGGATAAACCAGCTTCTATACCCTATTTCTCGCCCGCTAACACAGCGGGAAACATCACCACGACACGGCCGGATCCGGGTGTGACCATCACCACGTCGGCCGATACAGTACGCGAGTTATCAACTACTGCTCCTGGTCCCGCGCCCGCGGGACCCGGTTGTCGTTCCCCTTAGAACGGGGATGCGCCCGGACGGTCTCGTCCGCTGACCCGGGCGCGGTCGGTGTACAGGAGGACATTGATGTCCGGGACCTCGTTAAGTGGTTCCAACGTCACGTTTGTCATCGTGGCGCTGGTATTCGCGCTCATCGCGCTCGGCTTCGCCGCCATGTTCGTCCAGTCGGTGCTCAAGGCCGGCCGGGGAACCAAGAACATGCAGGAGATCGCCGGGGCCGTGCAGGAAGGCGCGTCGGCGTACCTGTTCCGTCAGTTCAAGACCCTCGCCATCTTCGTGGTGATCGCGGTCGTTCTGCTCTTCCTCCTGCCGGTGCACGACACCGACAACGAGGTCTGGGTCAAGATCGGCCGTTCGCTGTTCTTCATCGTCGGCGCCGTCTTCAGCTCGTTCATCGGTGGCGCCGGCATGGCGCTCGCCACCCGGGCCAACCTGCGGGTGGCCGCGGCGGCCGGTGAGAACGGCGGCCGCGAGACCGCCATGGGCATCGCGTTCCGCACCGGTGGCGTGGTCGGCTTCCTCACCGTGGGCCTCGGCCTGTTCGGTGGCGCGCTGGTCGTGCTCATCTTCCGGGCGGACGCCCCGACAGTGCTCGAGGGCTTCGGCTTCGGCGCCGCGCTGCTCGCCATGTTCATGCGGGTCGGCGGTGGCATCTTCACCAAGGCCGCCGACGTCGGCGCCGACCTGGTCGGCAAGGTCGAGCAGGGCATCCCCGAGGATGACCCGCGCAACGCCGCGACCATCGCGGACAACGTGGGCGACAACGTCGGTGACTGTGCCGGCATGGCGGCCGACCTGTTCGAGTCGTACGCGGTGACCCTGGTCGCGGCGCTGATCCTGGGCCAGGCCGCGTTCGGCCAGGACGGCCTGATCTTCCCGCTGATCGTCTCGACGATCGGCGTGGTGATCGCGATCATCGGTGTCTTCATCACGCGCCTGCGCCCGAGCGACCGCAACGGCCTCACGGCGATCAACCGCGCGTTCTACATCTCCGCGGTGATCTCCGCGATCGCCGTCGCCGTGGTCACCTTCATCTACCTGCCCAGCACCTTCGCGGGCTTCGGTGACGACAGCATCGAGGCGGGCGTCGCCGCCAGCGGCCGCGACCCGCGCTGGGTCGCGATCGGCGCCGTGGTGATCGGCATCGTGCTGGCCGCCGCCATCCAGGCGCTGACCGGCTACTTCACCGAGACCAACAAGCGACCGGTGCAGGACATCGGCAAGTCGTCGCAGACGGGCGCGGCCACCGTCGTGCTCGCCGGCATCAGCGTCGGCCTGGAGTCCGCCGTGTACTCGGCGCTGCTGATCGGCGCCGGCGTCTACGGCGCCTTCCTGCTCGGCGGCACGTCGCTGACCCTGTCGCTGTTCGCCGTCGCGCTGGCCGGCATCGGCCTGCTCACCACGGTCGGCGTCATCGTCGCGATGGACACCTTCGGCCCGATCTCCGACAACGCGCAGGGCATCGCCGAGATGTCGGGCGACGTCGACGAGAAGGGCGCGCAGATCCTCACCGAGCTCGACGCGGTCGGCAACACCACCAAGGCGATCACCAAGGGCATCGCGATCGCCACGGCCGTGCTCGCCGCGACGGCGCTGTTCGGGTCGTACACCAACAGCCTGGCCACCTCGCTGGCCGACGCGGGCATCCGCCCGGACCAGGTCGGCAACGAGATCCTCGGCCTGCTGAACATCGCGAACCCGCGCAGCATCGTCGGCCTGCTGATCGGCGCGGCCGTCGTGTTCCTCTTCTCCGGCCTGGCCATCAACGCCGTCTCCCGCTCCGCGGGCGCCGTCGTGATGGAGGTCCGCCGCCAGTTCCGCGAGTTCCCGGGCATCATGGACCGCACCCAGCGGCCCGAGTACGGCCGGGTCGTCGACATCTGCACCCGTGACGCGCAGCGCGAGCTGCTCGCCCCCGGTGTGCTGGCGATCATGGCCCCGATCGCCGTCGGTTTCGGTCTCGGCGCCGGCGCGCTCGCGGCCTACCTGGCCGGCGCCATCGGCGCCGGCACGCTGATGGCGGTCTTCCTGGCCAACTCCGGTGGCGCCTGGGACAACGCCAAGAAGCTGGTCGAGGACGGCAACTTCGGCGGCAAGGGCTCCGAGGCGCACGAGGCGACGGTCATCGGCGACACTGTCGGCGACCCGTTCAAGGACACCGCCGGCCCGGCCATCAACCCGCTGCTCAAGGTGATGAACCTGGTGTCGCTGCTGATCGCGCCGGCGGTCGTGGCGTGGAGCATCGGCAGCGACCAGAACAACCCGCTGCGCATCACCATCGCGGTCGTCGCGGCGGCGATCGTGGTGGCCGCGGTCGTCTGGAGCAAGCGCAAGCCGATCTCGATGGGTGACGACACCCCGACCCCGGCGGCCGGCGACACCACGCCGACGGCCAAGGTCACGGCGTAACAAACCGTACGGGGCACTCGACCTTCGTCGGGTGCCCCGTACGCTGCTCTCCATGCGCCCGGCCCGACCCCTCGCACTGCTGGCTCTGCTCGCGCTCGTGACCCCTCTCGCCGCATGCTCCGGCGCGCACAGCGCGCGCGCCTGGGCGACCTCCGTCTGCACCACGCTCGAGCCGTGGCGCAGCGAGATCGGCTCGCTGGCCACCCGCACCCAGCAGCAGATGGAGACCGCCACCACGCCCAACCAGGCGAAGGAAAACCTCTCACGGCTCTTCGCCGGCGCCGAGGACGCGAGCGAGCGTGCCCGTGCCGGCGTGCAGAAGGCGGGAGTGCCCGACGTGGACGACGGTGAGAAGATCGCCGACGGTTTCCTCGGCTCGCTGTCGGCCATGCGCGACGCCTACGCGAAGGCCAAGGGCGGCATCGAGGGTCTGCCGACCGCGCCCGCCGAGTCCTTCTATCAACAGGTGACCCAGGTCGTCTCCCAGCTTCAGACCGACTACGAGGCGAGCGGCCTCGACACGAGCAAGCTCAACTCCCAGGAGCTGCAGGCCGCCTTCGACGAAGTGCCCGAGTGCCGGTGAGATGACCGAGACGGGGTGGCCGCTGATCCCGCGCGAGGTTCTGCCCGCGCCGGTCCCGGCTGCCAAGCGCCGGCCGGCGCAGCGTCCACCGGGGCAGACTTCCGAGTCGGGGAGGCAGCTCCCGATCTTCGGGGCCGAGACCACCGAGCCGTCGCCGGGCGACCTGGCCGGGCTGCTGGCCGGTCCGGGCCGGCTGGGCCGCATGGGCGGCACGGCCCGGGTGTCGGTGGTCGTGGACGCCGCCTGGCGGGTTCACGTGCTGGCCGCCGAGTTGGTCAGCCGGGGGCTGGTGGTCAACTGGCGCCCCGTGGAAACCTCCGAAACCGACAAATCCGGCGAGCCAGGGACGACGGCGCAGGAATCGGGCGACGATCAGCCGACCGAGGCGCAGATCACGGAAGTGGATGAGCCACCCGGGGCGAGACCCCGTTTCGAGGTGCTCACGGCGTACTCCCGGAGATTGAACGGTCTTGCACGGGCCTGGCCCGAGGTGGCCGCCGAGCTTTTTCTCAGCGGCCCCCGGCTGCGGCTCTGGGTCGCCGCCGCCGGTGAGCCCGTCCCGGGCGGATATGCGCTGGGTCTGGACCCGGGGAAGGATGCCGCGGAGATCGACGCGGCGCTGGTCCGAGCGGGTCTCGCGGGCCGGCTGTCGGAGGACGGACGGCAATATCTGATCAAGGGGAAGAGACGGGTCGCCCGGCTCGCCGAGCTGGTCGGCGAAAGGCCCCCGGCCGCGCCGGAAGACCTCTGGCCTCGGGGCGCGGGTGCGTGATCTTCCTGGATTGTGTCCGACACGACGGCATGTTCCCGGTGTACGGTGTCGCCGTCGGACGCGTGCGGTGGCCGGACCGTTACCATCCGACTTCGGGGTGCGGAGGGAATGGGAGCTCGTCCGGCGCGTTACGTTGAAAGTCTGTGCGCCCCGTCGGTCTGGATGGCGGGACGCTTAGTGCGAAGTGTGGGAGTGCCGTGCCGAGTGACGCCAGGACGACCCGTCTGGTCATCGTCGAGTCTCCGTCGAAGGCCAAGACGATCGCCGGTTACCTAGGCCCCGACTATTTTGTCGAGGCCTCGTTCGGCCATGTCCGTGACCTGCCCCGCAAGGCAGCCGACGTGCCCGCCAAATACAAGGGCGAGTCGTGGGCGCGCCTCGGCGTCGACGTCGACAACGGCTTCCACGCGCTCTACGTCGTCTCCCAGGACCGCAAGGCCCAGATCGCCAAGCTGCAGAAGCTGGCCAAGGAAGTGGACGAGATCTTCCTCGCCACCGATGAGGACCGCGAGGGCGAGGCCATCGCCTGGCACCTGGTCGAGACGATCAAGCCGCGGGTCCCGGTCAAGCGGATGGTCTTCCACGAGATCACCAAGCCGGCCATCCAGGCCGCCGTGGCCAACCCGCGCGAGATCGACCGCGACCTGGTCGACGCGCAGGAGGCCCGCCGCATCCTCGACCGCCTCTACGGCTACGAGGTCAGCCCCGTCCTCTGGAAGAAGGTCATGCCCGGCCTGTCGGCCGGGCGTGTCCAATCGGTGGCGACCCGCATCGTGGTCGAGCGGGAACGCCAGCGCATGGCGTTCCGCAGCGCGGAATATTGGGACATCCTGGCCACCCTGGCCGTTCAAGGCCAGATCGAGGGCCCGCGCAGCTTCAACGCCACCCTGATCGCGCTCGACGGCGACCGGATCGCCACCGGCAAGGACTTCGAGCCCACCACGGGCCAGGTCAAGCCGGGCGCCGGCGTGGTCCACCTCGACGAGACCGGCGCCCGGGGCCTCGCCGCCCGCCTCGACGACCGCCCGTTCACCGTCACCCGGGTCGAGGAGAAGCCGTACCGCCGCCGGCCGTACGCGCCGTTCATCACCTCGACGCTGCAGCAGGAGGCCGCCCGCAAGCTGCGGTTCTCCGCCTCGCAGACGATGCGCACGGCACAGAAGCTGTACGAGAACGGCTACATCACCTATATGCGTACCGACTCGGTCAACCTGTCGGAGACCGCGCTGACCGCGGCCCGCCGCCAGATCGCCGAGCTCTACGGTCCGTCGAACGTGCCGCCGCAACCGCGCCGCTACACCGGCAAGGTGAAGAACGCGCAGGAGGCGCACGAGGCCATCCGCCCCGCCGGCGACAACTTCCGGACGCCGGGCGAGGTTGCCAACGAGCTCTCCACCGACGAGTTCAAGCTGTACGAGCTGATCTGGCGGCGCACGATCGCGTCCCAGATGACCGACGCCGTCGGCAACTCGGTCAGCGTGCGGATCCGCGCCATCTCGACCGCGAACGAGGAGGTCGACTTCGCCGCCTCCGGCAAGACGATCACCGACCCCGGCTTCCTGCGGGCCTACGTGGAGTCCTCCGACGACGAGAACGCCGAGGCCGAGGACGCCGAGCGCCGCCTGCCGACCCTGGTCAAGGACCAGCCGCTGACCGCCGAGGAGCTGGCCGCGGTCGGCCACCACACCTCGCCGCCCGCCCGCTACACCGAGGCGTCGCTGGTCAAGGCGCTGGAGGAGCTCGGCATCGGCCGCCCGTCGACGTACGAGTCGATCATGCGGACGATCCAGGACCGCGGCTACGTCGAGAAGCGCGGCCAGGCGATGATCCCGACCTTCCTGGCGTTCGCGGTGATCGGCCTGCTCGAGGGCCACTACCCGCGCCTGGTCGACTACAACTTCACGGCCTCGATGGAGAGCCAGCTCGACGACATCGCCGGTGGCGACCACGCCGCGCTCGACTTCCTGACCTCCTTCTACTTCGGCAGCCAGACGCCGGGCGCGGACGACTCGATCGCCAAGGCCGGCGGCCTCAAGAAGATGGTCACCGAGAACCTGAGCGCGATCGACGCCCGCTCGGTCAACTCGATCCCGCTCTTCACCGACGAGCAGGGCCGCAACGTGGTGGTCCGGGTCGGCCGCTACGGGCCCTACCTGGAGCGCCGGCTGCCCGACGTCGACGAGGAGACGCAGGGCGACCGCGCCTCGCTGCCCGAGGGCATCGCGCCCGACGAGCTGACCCCGGAGAAGATCGACGAGCTCTATCTGGGCGGTGGCGGCGAGCGGTCGCTCGGCCAAGACCCGGCGACCGGCGGGGACGTCCAGCTGAAATCGGGGCGATTCGGTCCGTACGTCCAGAGCGGTGACCGCAAGTCCTCGCTGTTCAAGAGCCATGTGCCGGACGAGCTCACCCTCGAGCAGGCGCTCAAGCTGCTGACCCTGCCGCGCGTGCTGGGCGCCGACGCCGAGGGCAAGGAGATCTCGGCGGCGAACGGCCGCTACGGCCCGTACGTCAAGCGCGACACCGACTACCGGTCGCTGGAGAACGAGGACAAGCTCTTCACGGTCACCCTGGACGAGGCGCTGGCCCTGCTCGCGCAGCCCAAGACCCGGCAGCGCCGCGAGGCCAAGCCGCCGCTGCGCGAGATGGGTCCCGACCCGGTCACCGAGAAGCCCATGGTGATCAAGGAGGGCCGCTTCGGCCCGTACGTCACCGACGGCGAATACAACGCGTCGCTGCGCCGGGGGCAGACGCCCGAGGAGCTGACCGTCGAGCAGGCGTCCGAGATGCTCGCCGAGAAGCGCGCCAAGGGCCCGGCCCCGAAGAAGAAGGTGGCCAAGAAGGCCGCCGCCAAGACGGCCGAGCCCGCGGCCAAGAAGGCTCCGGCGAAAAAGGCCGCGCCCGCCAAGAAGGCGGCCGCGGCGAAGAAGGCAGCGCCGAAGAAGGCGGCCCCCAAGAAGGCCGCCGCTTCGGCGGAGTGATTCAGGCTCCGAGCACCCGGTCCAGATATTCGTTCGCGAAGACCCGGGCCGGGTCGAGCCGGTCCCGCACGGCCACGAAGTCGTCGAACTTCGGGTAGACCGGGCGGAGGTCCTCGGCCGTGCGGTAGTGCAGCTTCCCCCAGTGCGGACGCCCGCCCAGCGGCTGGCAGACGGCCTCCATCGCGCGGAAGTACGGCTCGTAGGTGACGCCGCTGTACTGGTGGACCGCGATGTAGGCGGACTCGCGGCCGTAGCCGTGGGAGAGCCACACATCGTCCGGGCCGGTGAAGCGCACCTCGACCGGGAACTGCACCTTGAACGGCAGCCCTTCGATGATCCGGGGCAGCGCGTCCAGCACTTCGGGGAGCGCCTCGCGCGGGACCTCGTACTCCATCTCGGTGAATCGAACCCGCCGCGGCGTGCAGAAGACCTTGTCGGAGCGCTCCGTGTAGGTGCGGGCGGTCAGCGCGCGGGCCGCGACCGACTGCACCGTCGGCACGATCGCCGGGACGGCCTTGCCGAGGCGGCAGACGCCCTGCCACACCGTGTTCGACAGGAACTCGTCGTCCAGCCAGCCCCGGAACGAGGACAGCGGCTGGTCGTGCGCGGGCACGCGATTGTTGCGCTTGAGCTGGGCCCTGTCGGTGTACGGATACCAGTAGAACTCGACGTGGTCGTTGCTCGGGATCCACTCGTCGAGCCCGGCCAGCACGTCGGCCAGCGCCATCGGCCGTTCGTCGGCCAGCAGCGTGAACGCGGGAACGCAGCGCAGCGTCACCTCGACGAGGATGCCGAGCGCGCCCAGCCCGATCCGCGCCGCCTGGAACAGCTCCTCGCCGGCGCCGATGGTGAGGACCTCACCCGACCCGTTGACAATCTTGACGCCTTCCACGCAGGACGCCAGCGTGCAGTGTGAGGCGCCGGTGCCGTGGGTGCCGGTGGAGATCGCGCCGGCTACCGTCTGCGCGTCGATGTCGCCGAGGTTCGGCATCGCCAGGCCGTGCTCGGCGAGAAGCGCGTTGAGCTTGGCCAGCGGCATGCCCGCCTGCACCGTGACTAGGTCCCCCTGCACCGAGATCAATTCGTTCAGACGGTGAAGCACCATTCGCTGATCATTTGCGACAGCGATGGCGGTAAATGAATGACCGCTGCCGACCGCTTTTACCTTGCGTCCGTTTCCCGACGCGTCCTTGACGTGGGCGGCCACCTCGTCGACAGTGCCAGGGGTCAGGACGTCGGCGGCGATGGCCTGCTGGTTGCCGCCCCAGTTGATCCAGCGGCGGGCGTTCAGGGGGGTCGTCATTATGGCTTTGTCCTCCGTACGAGCGCACAGTCGCACAAAACCGGGAAAGCGGCGTGTCCCGCGCGTCCCGTCGATGCCTCTCGCTCGTTGATCCGAGTAACGTTCCGATTATCACTGCTGAGAGGGAGTGGCGACGCGTGTCGACACCAACCGTCACCACCGGGCCCCTTCGCCGGGTTCCGGTGCAGGGCAGAAGCGTTGCCCGGGTCCAACGCATGCTCGACGCCTGCGCCGAGCTCGTCGACGAGGTCGGCTATGAGGGCCTGACCACGACGCTGCTCGCCGAGCGGGCCGAGGTCGCCATCGGCTCGGTCTACCAGTTCTTCCCCGACAAGCGGGCGATCGTCCAGGCGCTCGCCATGCGCAACATGGACGCCTACCTGCAGAGTCTGTCCGACCGCTTCGGCAGCGAGACCTTCGCCCACTGGTGGGACGGTGTCGACGCGGCCATCGACGCGTACATCGACATGCACCGCAGCGTGCCCGGCTTCCGCACCCTGCACTTCGGCGACGTGGTCGACGTGCACCTGCTCGACGTCGAGCGCGACAACAACGCGGTGATCGCCGACCGCCTGGCCGAGCTGCTGGTCGACCAGTTCCAGCTGATGGACCGGGCGCGGCTGCGGTTCGCGCTGCAGATCTCGGTGGAGGCGGCGGACGCGCTGATCAAGCTGGCGTTCCGGCGCGATCAGAACGGTGACGAGTCCGTGCTGACCGAAGCAAAGGCCCTGATCCGGGAGTACCTGCACCGCCATGTGACCAACTGAGCGGCGCTCACCCCAGGAAGGCATGGCCCTCCCCGCGGTAGGTCGGGGTCGGCGCGGCTGTCTCACCGTCGATCAGCTGAAGCTCGTTGACGTGCTCACACAGCTCGCCGGCCTTGGCGTGACGGAACCACACCCGGTCACCCGGCCGTAGCGTCGCCGCGGCGGGGCCGACCAGCGGCGTCTGCACCTCGCCGGGTCCCTCGTCGGGCTTGAACCTCAGGCCCTCCGGGAGATACGGGGTGGGCTGGCGGGACGTCTCGGCGGGCCCGGAGGCGATCCAACCGCCGCCGAGCACCGTGGCGATCTTCGGCGCGGGGCGCCGCACCACGCTGAGCGCGAAGAACGCGGCCGGGGTCGGCCGCCACGCGCTGTAGGCGTCGAACAGCGTCGGCCCGTACAGCCCCGAACCGGCGGTGACCTCGGTGACCGCCGGATCGGCGCCGGTCGCGGCCACGCTTCCGGTGCCGCCGCCGTTCACGTATTCGAGGTCGGCGTGCTCGCGGACGGCCTTCACGGCGGCCCCGCGGCGCTGGAGCAGCTCGGGGAACGACCTGGACTGCATCAGGCGGATCGCCCGGCCCTTCAGCGACTGTCCGGGCGGCAGGTCGCCCAGGCCGGCGATCTGCGCCTCGTACGACATCATCCCGACCAGCTGGAAACCCGGACGCTCGACCAACCGCCGGGCCAGAGCGCCGGCCTGGGCCGCGGAGTGCACAGGCGAACGGCGTACACCCAAATGAATTTGATTCGTCGGCCGCCAGGACGAGTCGAGGTCGAGGCAGAGCCGCACCGGCTCCGGACGGGCCGTCGGCGGCGTCACCTGGTCGACGATGTCGAGGTGACTGGGGTGGTCCACCATGATCGAGATGGCCGCGGCCAGGTCGGGCTGTGTGGTCAGCTCGCGCAGGGCGATCCGGTCGACCGTGGGGTACGCCACCAGGACGTCATCGGTCAGCCCTTCGCGCACGAGCCAGATCGCTTCGCCCAGGGTGTACGCCATGACGCCGTGCCAGCCGGGCTTGGCCAGCACCCGCTCCAGCAGCGCCCGGCAGCGCACCGACTTGCTGGCCACCCGCAGCGGCTTGCCGCCGGCGCGTGCCACCAACTGGGCGGCGTTGTCGTCGAAGGCGGCCAGGTCGACGGCGGCCACCGGCGTCTCGAGGTGCGCGGTGGCCCGGTCGAGCCGCTTCTGCAGGAGTGTGCGGTCGATCACGCGAGCAACTTAACGCGTGATGAAGGCAACGCGAAAGGCCTTCACTTTTTCGATACCCGAACGTGGGTGAACAGGGCGGTCGTGGCCGCCCGATAGAGTGCACCCTGCGGGGATCACGGGAGGTACGGCCATCGACACCGAAAAGCGGGAAACCGCGCCGGTAGACCTGTCGGGAGCGGCGGCCCTACGGTCCGTGCTGCGCATCCGGCCGTTCCGGCGACTCTGGCTCGTGCTCGGCCTCGCCTCCTTCGGCGACTGGATCGGCCTGCTCGCCACCGGCATCTTCGCCGCCGCCCAGTTCCAGAGCAGCGCCGGGCAGGGTGCGGCCTTCGGCGGCACCATCGCCGTCCGCCTGCTGCCGGCCCTGCTGCTCGGCCCGATCGCCGGTGTCTTCGCCGACCGGTTCGACCGGCGCTACACCATGGTCATCACCGACCTGATCCGTTTCGTCTTCTACGGCTCGATCCCGCTGGTGCCGCTGCTGGGCGGCTCACCCGGCGTCACCGTGGCCTGGGCCGCCATCGCCACCTTCATCGGCGAGACGATCACGCTGATCTGGATCCCGGCCAAGGAAGCCGCGGTGCCCAACCTCATCCCGAAATCGCGGATCGAGGTCTCCAACCAGCTCACCCTGGTCACGACGTACGGCATCACGCCGATCCTGGCCGCCCTGGTCCTCTCGGCGCTGACCGCCGGCGTACAGCAATCAGGGGTGACCCTGCCCGACTGGGCCGAGCCGGTCCAGCTGGCGCTCTACCTGAACGCGATCTCGCGGCTGGTCACCGCGCTCACGGTCTTCTTCGGCATCAAGGAGATCGGCGGCAAGAGCGAGGAACGCCAGCGCGAGGCCCAAGAGCAGAGCATGGTCCGCCAGTTCCTCGACGGCTGGAAATACATCGGCGGCACGCCTCTGGTCCGTGGCCTGGTCCTGGGCATCTTCGGCGCGTTCGCGGCCGGCGGCATCGTGATCGGCGCGGCCAAGACCTTCGCGACGTCCCTTGGCGCCGGTGAAGCGGCGTTCTACCTGCTCTTCGGCACCATCTTCATGGGCCTGGCGCTCGGCATCGGCCTCGGCCCGATGATCATCCGCGAGCTCTCCCGCCGCCGCTGGTTCGGCATGAGCATCGTCCTGGCCAGCGGCTCGGTGATGTTCCTGGGCGTGGCCTTCCACCTGTCGATGGCCCTGGTCGGCGCGCTGCTGGTCGGCGCCGGGGCCGGCATGGCGTTCCTGGCCGGCACGACGCTGCTCTACGGCGAGGTCGACGACGCGGTCCGCGGCCGGGTCTTCGCGGTGGTCCAGATCGGCGTACGGATGGTGCTGCTCCTGGCCATCACCCTGGCCGGCTTCCTGGTCGGCCTGGGCAGCTCCCGCCGCGTCGACCTGGGCGCGTTCAGCATCGACGTGTCCTTCACCCGCGTGCTGCTGCTGGTGGCGGGCGCGGCCGGGGTGGCGGTCGGCATCAGCTCGTTCCGCCAGATGGACGACAAGCGCGGCGTCCCGGTGCTGGCCGACCTGTGGGGCTCCATCCGGGGCCGTCCGCTGTCGCCGGACGAGCAGTTCGTGCGCAGCGGCGTCTTCGTGGTCTTCGAGGGCGGCGAGGGCGCGGGCAAATCGACCCAGGTACGCCGCCTGGCCGCCACCCTCGAGGCGGCGGGCCACGACGTGGTCGTCACCCGCGAGCCCGGCGCGACAGACGTCGGCGCCCGCATCCGGCGCCTGGTCCTCGACAAGGGCGACGCCCCGTCGGCGAGGGCCGAGGCGCTGCTGTACGCGGCCGACCGGGCCCATCACGTGGCGACGGTGGTCCGTCCCGCCCTGGCCCGGGGAGCGGTGGTGATCAGCGACCGGTACGTGGACTCGTCCCTGGCCTACCAGGGCGCCGGCCGCACCCTCCCGGTCGCCGAGATCTCCTGGCTGTCCTCCTGGGCTACCGGAGGCCTGAAGCCCGACCTGGTGGTCCTGCTCGACGTCGACCCGACAGTGGGCCTGGGCCGGGTCGACTCCAGGGGCGAGGGAGCGGACCGCCTGGAGAGCGAGTCCCGTTCCTTCCACGAGCGGGTCCGCTACGCCTTCCTCGACCTGGCCGCGGCCGACCCGCGCCGCTACCTGGTCCTGGACGCCGCCCGCCCACCGGAGGAGATCGGCACGGCGGTGAGCGACCGCCTGACCCCGCTCCTGGCCGGCGACGGCGTGCACCCGGCCCCCGCCTCGACGGCGGTCCCACCGGCTCCCGACTTCGAGGCCCCCGACCTGATCGCGGCCGACCACCCGCATCCGGAGGAGCCTCCGCTGGAGGAAATGGCCGAGCTGCTGGGCGTCAACGACGACGAGACCCCGGACGGCCCCACCCGCAGCCGGCGCATCGGCTAGCGAGGCTCACGCTCAGCCAGTGCCCGCCGGACACCACGAGCCATCCGCCGCGAGGCGTTGGGCTGGTCGATGAGGCCGAGCACTTCGGTCTCGCTGAGTTCCGCCCGCCGAGCCAACGCCAGAGCGGCCGCGAAGGGACGTTCGCCCGGCTGATTGAGCAGCGCACGGACCTCGCGCAACGTCCCCAACAGGGTGGACCGATCCGCGTTGTGGTGCCGGGCTATCGCGAGCAGGACGCTGTTCCGGGTCCACCGGTCCAGCCCGTCGAGAGAGACAGCGGCGAGCGTGGTGGCGTCGGCGCGCGGAGACCGGGCGACAGCGCTACGAACGAACGAGAACGGGTTCCGGCCCAGCTGCCGCAAGCCTTCTTGATCAATCCGCGGATCATTGACGAGGTCGCGGTAGTCGACCGGCGTGCGCTCATGAGGCAACAGCTCATAGATGTCGACCACCTGGGCATCGTGCCACGCACCTGCCCACTCCAGCGCTGCCACCGCAGCGAGAACCGCGGATACCCCCTCGCTCTCCCCGACACCTATTTTGAACGCCGTATCACCGTAGAGCCCCAGGGAAGCGATGTAGCTCCAGGAGCGTCCGTTCAGGTCTGGGATCGCCAGTCGTTCGGGGAGGAGTACCTCCACAAGTTGCCGGTCACCTGGGACCCTGAGGTACACCTTTGATCTTGGTGGGAGACACGAAGAAGGCCCCGTTCCTGGGGTGTTATCCCAGTCCACGGGGCCTTCGTGTTACCCGAGCCGCCTGACGGAATCGAACCGTCGACCTACGCATTACGAGTGCGTCGCTCTAGCCGACTGAGCTAAGGCGGCAACGATGACCAATCGTACGCCATCGGTTCGGCCCGGGTTCGGCGGGTCCGCTGTAAACGGGGGAGCGAATCTGTCGTACGACGGGACTACTGTGCCTGGCGTGACCGACGATCACCCGCAGCCGGCCCCTCAGGGGCAGGTCGTGCCGCGCCGGCCGACCAGCATGGATCCTCGTGAGCTGGGCTTCGAGCCCAAGCGCCCGGTGGGCTGGCTCGCGCCGTTGTTGCTGCTCAGTACGGGTCTGCGGGCCCTTCTGGCGATCCTCTTCGGTGCCTATCTGGACAAACGCGAGCTCCAGAACTCGCTCGACGGCGGCTGGTTCGACCACTCCAAGACGGCCGACGGGGAGCTGTGGCTCGACTACGTGGCCGATCTCGGCGACGGCTTCCACGCCACCTATTCGGTGGCCTGGCTGCTGGCCCAGCCGACCCTCCAGGTGGGTGACGCGACGCTGCCGCGCGGGCGGCTGCTGCTCATGGGTGGCGATCAGGTCTACCCGCTGGCCAGCGGCGACGGCTACGAGAGCCGGATGAAGGGTCCCTACCGGGCGGCGCTGCCCGAGCCGCCGGCCGAGGGGCACCGGCCGACCCTGTTCGCCCTGCCCGGCAACCACGACTGGTACGACGGGCTGACGGCGTTCCTGCGGCTGTTCGCGCGGCGCAAGGACGGGCACATCGGCGGGTGGCGCACCGAGCAGCGGCGGTCGTACTTCGCGGTCAAGCTGCCCTCGGACTGGTGGCTGTTCGCGATCGACGAGCAGTTCGGGGCGTACATCGATGATCCGCAATTGCTGTATTTCGAGAAGGCGGCGCGTGACCTCGGCCCGGAGGACCGGGTCATCCTCATGACGCCGTCGCCCAAGTGGGTGAAGGCGGCCGACGACCCGAAGGACTACGACGCGATCGACTACTTCGTGCGGACGATCATCGCGCCCCGCAAGGCGACGGTCCGGGTGATGGTCTCGGGCGACCTGCACCACTACGCGCGCTACGGCGACGACGACCGGCAGCTGATCACCTGCGGCGGTGGAGGGGCCTATCTGCTCGGCACGGCCCAGCTGCCCGACGAGATCGTGGTGCCGCCCGAGGGCACGCTGACCCGCAACCGCAGCGTGAGCCACACCTACCCGTTCCAGAAGGCCTTTCCCGACGCGGCCGCGTCGCGGCGGATGGGCTGGGGCGTGTTCCACCGGGTCACGACCCGCAACGCCGGCTTCGCCACCATGCTCGGCATCATCACCACGCTGACCATGCTGGCGATGGCCGGCGCGGTCGTCCAGGACGACATCTTCAAGCGGCTGTTCAGCATTCCGCTGGTCTTCATGCTCGCGGTGATCCTGGCCGGCGCGGTGCTGTTCGCCCAGCCGCCCGGCGCCGACAAGCCGAAACACGCACGGCACTGGATCCTCGGGCTGCTGCACGGCTTCGCCCAGATAGCGCTGGCCGCCGGCGGCACGTGGCTGTGGCTGCGGCTGCCGTTCCACGAGTGGTCCTGGCCCGGTCCGCTGGTGGTCGCGGCGGTGCTCTACCTGCCGGTCGGCGGATTCGTGGCCACCCAGGTGTGCGCACTCTATCTGCTGATCGCCGGCCGCTTCGACGTGAACGTCAACGAGCTCTTCGCCGGTCAGGGCATCGAAGACGCGAAAAGCTTCCTACGGCTGCACATCGACCGCGACGGCACGCTCACCATCCACCCGATCGGCGTCGACAAGATCAGCCGCAAGTGGGAGGCCGATCCGCAGGGCGCCCCGGACGCCTCATGGCTGCGCCCGGCCGAGCCACTGGTGGCCCGGCTCATCGAGGAGCCGGTCAGGGTGCGGTGAATCAGCCGTACTGCTCGTCGTGGGCCTGGCGGGGCCCACAGACCGAGGCACGGCTGCACGAGCAGCGGGAACCGTCGGCGTCGAGGCGGACGACCACGGAGTCCTTGGGCACGCTGTGCGCGACGACGCGGCCGTCGCCCTCGGGGGTGGTGACCCGGCTGCCGATCGTGGGCGCCGACGCCTGGAACCTCTGGTACAGAGGATGTTCGTATTTGAGGCAGCACATGAGCCGGCCGCAGGCGCCCGAGATGCGCAGCGGGTTGAGCGGCAGGTCCTGGTCCTTGGCCATGCGGATGGTGACCGGCTCGAAGTCGGTCAGGAAGGTCGCGCAGCAGAGATCGCGGCCGCAGGAGCCGATGCCGCCCTGCACCCGGGCCGAGTCGCGCGCCGAGAGCTGGCGCAGCTCGACCCGGCAATGCAGGGTGGCGCCGAGATCGCGCACGAGAGACCGGAAATCGACCCGGTGGGGTGCCGTGAAATAGATCGTCGTGCGGGCGCTGTTGCCGCCGGTCTGATCCAGCACGTGATCGACGGCGACGACCTTCATCGGCAGCTCGTGCGCCTTGATCAGCTTTTTGGCGGCGACCTTGGCCTCGGCCTTGCGTTTGCGCAGCAACTCGTCGCGGCGCAGATCGTTGTCGTCGGCGATGCCGGCGACCTTCGGGAAGCCCGAGGTCTCCTCGCTCACCCACTGCGCCGCCCAGACGCACTCCGCCACCTCGGGGCCGTCGTCCGTGGGCACCAGCACACGGTCGCCGACCTGGGGCGAGAACTCGCCCGGGTCGAGGTAGTAGAGGCGGCCGTACCGGTTGAAGCTGACCGCGCACAGCATGCCCATGGTCACCACCCTACGACTTCCCCAAGCGCGCACCAAATGCCGGTTTTGGGCTACCCGGCAGGGTTGTCGCATAGATGCGGCACAACCGCCCCAATCGACCGTCGTTGGGCAGACCCGTAGACGTTGCTCAACACGGAACACTTCGGGAGGGAACTACCCATGACGCCCGCCAGATCGCTGGCCGCCAGTGTCGTCGCGCTCGGTTTCACGGGTGCTCTCAGCGCCCCGCTGCCCGCGTTCGCCGCTCCCGCACCGTGCGAGCGGGCCGAGAGCTACGCGGCCCAGTCCGGCGCCGAGCTGCTGCGCATCGAGAAGCTCGCCGTGCAGGTTCCCGAGGTGCGCTACAAGAAGCCGAAGACGGAGAGCGCCCGGGACACCGGCGCGGCGGCTCGGGTGTTGGGTGCTGTGGACGACCCGATCGCCGACCCGGAGGACAGCGACACCCTCAGCGAGGGCATCGGCATGCTGGGTACGGCCGTGCTGGGCTCGCTGACCCCGCGCCCGAAGGTCAAGGCGGGCACCGACGGCGAGGCCGACGTGGTCACCCCGGCCAACGAGGTCACCGGCCGTCTGGGCGAGGCCGCCGAGCATGGCGGGAGCCTCGTGGATGGACTGACGGCGGCGGGGAGTGCCTCGGGCGGAGGCGGTGCCGGAGGGCCGGTGCAGGGCGAGATCACGAAGTCGCGGGGGATGGCGGCGGCGCGGGATCCCGGGTTGGGCGACGCCGCCTCCGGCAGCGCGAGTGGCTCGGGGGTCAAGGGCAGCGGTGACGCGGACGGCGGTGACGCGGACGGCGGTGACGAGGACGGTTTGGGCGCGAACGGCGCTGGCCGTAACGCGGGCGACGGTGACGTGGGCGGTTCGGGTGCGAACGGTGCCGGGGACGACAACGACGGTGTCGCGGGCGACAGTGACGGTGTTGCGGTCGGCGCCGGCGAGGATGGCGCCAAGAAGGATGAATCTGGCGACGAGGGCGATGCCGGCTCCAACTCGGGCTCAAGTGATGGTGACGAGGCGCGGAAGGGTGCGGTCGCGGAGAGAGGCAAGACCGCGACGCTGTCCGATGTGGGTGTTGGTGAGACCCGGACTGCGATGATCGCTGAGGCCAAGGTGTCGTCGGCGGCCTATGGACGGCTGCTGGACGGGCAGGCCCAGGGCAGCGGCGGGCTGAGCAAGCCGCTGCTTCAGAAGGCGCCGCCCACCAACCCCGAGGCGGCGCGCCGGGCCACGTCGGCCGGCAAGGCGGGGCCGCTGAAGCTCGGTGCTGGGCAGATGAAGGCGCACGCGCGGTGGGAAGCCGGCATGGCCTGTGGTCGTGCCGTGGGTGAGACGACCCGTTCGGAGGCCGGGGTGACGAGCCTGCGGTTGTTGGACGGGCTTGTCCGCGTACCGGAGAAGCTCTCGAGCGAAAGCACGACGGCGCTGGAGCCAAGCGGCGACGCGGCCCGGTCGGTGGCCTCGTCCACCGTGAAGGCGGGCCGGATCGAGCTGGCCGGTGGCAAGGTCCTGGTGCGCGTGCTGCGGCCGCCGGCGCTGACCACCTCGATGTCGGCCGCCGAGGGTGGCAAGGTCGTCTACCGTCCGGCCCTGGTGGAGGTCTCTGGCGACGGCATCGCCACGAAGCGGCTGGAGGCGCCGGGCGACCACGCCGACATCACGCTGACTCCGCAGCGCCACGCGACCGAGTCCGTGCCGCTGAGCCGCCTCTCCGACCTGACCGCGCTGGGCAAGGGCGGACGGTTGCCGGTTCCGGCGGTGCCGGGACTGCCCCCGGTGGCCGCAGCGCCCGGTCTGCCCCCAATGACCGCGCCGAAGGGTGGGGCCACCGCACCGAAGACGGAGACCGAGTCAGGCACGAATGTCGGCACTCGCCTGCGCGTCTCGCTCGGCGACGTCCGGCATGCGACGAAGGGCACCGCCATCGCGGCCCGTGCCACGGCCGTCAAGGTCTCCCTGGTCCAGGCCACCGCGGCCAAGCACGGCACGAAGGACCGGGGTAAGCCCGGCTACGGCCCGCAGGTCAGGACCACTTTGGACATGGCTTTCGGCGTGCTGGAATCCGCCGCGGTCTCACCCTCGGCCGGTCAGCCCGCCGGGGCCGGGGCCGGCGGCGCCGGTGGCGGCCTTCCGGTGACCGGCCCGCGCCTCGACCGTCTGGCCATGGCCGGTGGAACTCTGCTGGTGGCCGGCATCGCCGCGGTGGCCGTGACCATGCGCCGCCGTCGCTCGCGGCACTGATGATCCGGAACCGGCGTCGACCGTATGGAGACTTGTCGATCTCCTGACGGATGAGTCGCGGACGACGGACGTCCGGTCCTGCTCGCCCGAGCGGCCCGAAGCCGTCGTAACCCCGAGACAACCATCGATCGATGGCGTTGAGTAATCGGTACACCTGCGGGGGGTGCAGGGGGTTGCGGCGCCGCACTCGGATTCGAGTGCGGCGCCGCACCCATGTCGGGCCCCTACACCGGGATCGGGCTCGTCAGGTGGGTGGAGTTGTGCATCAGCTCCTCCGCTTCGGTGTAGAGGCCTGCGATCGTCCGCAGGACGTGGGTGGCGACCGTGGCGGCGGCCTCGATCTCGGCCGCCTCGGGTGGCGCGGCGGTGGGCGTGGTCTGCAGCGTCAGCGCCTCGGCCGACAGCAGCGCCTCGGCCAGTGTCGCGGCCAGGGTGTCGCGGACCCGGGTCATCCAGTCATGCAGGGCGCTTGCCAGGTCGGCCGTGGCCTCCAGCCGCTCGTCGAGGCTGTCGTCGGCGCCGGCCAGGTGGGTGGCGACCCGGTGGCGGAGATCGTCGTAGGCCTCGGCGGCCTCGCCCTCCCACTCTCCAGGCGGTGGCAGGTCGGCGGCGGCGCCGGCGCACGACCGGGCCGCGGCTCGCAACGAGGGCCCGGTTTCGGCCAGCACCTCGGGCCGGAGCGCGTCCACGGCCGCGACGGCGTCGGCGGGCAGAAGGCGTACACGCCGAAGCTCTTGCCAGATCTCGTGCTCCGCCGGGGCCCCGGCCGCGTCGAGCACCTGCTCCACGCGCCGCAGCAGGGGCCGGGCCGCGTCGAGCACCTGGCTCAGGCGATCCATCAGAGCTCCAAGCGGCGGCGGACCGCGTCGTCGGTCTCGCGATAGCCGTCGCGGGCGGACCGGACCGAGGAGGCCATGGCGGTCAGGCGGGCCGAGACGTCGGCGGCCTCCCGCGCCCGAGCGGCGACGATGGCCGTCCAATGCTCGTGCAGGGAGCGGCCGACGCGCCCGGGCACGCCAGGCATGGTCTCGGCGAACGAGCCGGGCGGGACGGTGAGCGGGGCCACCGCCCGTTCGACGGTGCGCAGGTCGTCGGCCGCGCGGTCGAGGCAGTCGGCGAGGTGGTCCATGTCAGTCCTCTCCCAGGGAGCGCGGCTGCCCGAAGATCTCGCCGCGAAGTTTGTCGCGCGCCCAGCGGGCGGCGTCGGCGGCGTCGGCCACCACGGCCTGGAGCTCGCGGGTGAATTCGGAGGGTTCGCGGTGATGAAGACCGCCGTGGACGCGCATGTCGGTGATCCGGCCGGTGGCGGTCACGGTGGCCTCGATCGAGCCGTCGGGCGAGTGCACGGAGACCGTCTGCGACTCGATGGCGCGCTCGAAGTCGGCCCGCAGCTGCTCGACGCGACGATGCCGGTCGATGGCTTCGCTGATCCACGCTTCGTCGATCTCACGCGCCATGCCGGAGTCTCCTCACCGTGCGTCACTTGCCGGGACCAGAACGTACCCGGAAGAGTGAAGGCTCCGCTACGGCAAGTTCTCCACTGTGGATAACCCTCCTGTGGATAACTTCGGAGACTGTCGGACCCGCGCAATACCATCGTGTGCGTGAGTGAAGTCTTCGCAGATCTGGTGGGTCAGAACGACGCGGTCGCCACGCTGCGCCAGGCCGCCTCGGCGGCGGCGCGGGTCGTGGCCGGCGAGGAGGTGCCGGCCGGCGCCATGACCCATGCGTGGATCTTCACGGGCCCGCCCGGCAGTGGCCGCTCGGTGGCGGCGCGGGCGTTCGCGGCCGCCCTCCAGTGCGAGCGCGGCGGGGTGGGCTGCGGCGAGTGCCACGGCTGTCACACCGCGCTCGGCAAGACCCACGCCGACGTGCGGTTCGTGGTGCCCGAGGGTCTCTCGATCGGCGTCAACGAGATGCGGACCCTGGTGCTGCGGGCGGCGAGCGCGCCCTCCGGCGGCCGGTGGCAGGTGGTGGTCATCGAGGATGCCGACCGGCTCACCGAGCAGGCGGGAAACGCGCTGCTCAAGGCCATCGAGGAGCCGCCGCCGCGCACGGTCTTCCTGCTCTGCACCCCGTCGACGCATCCCGACGACATCTCGGTGACGATCCGGTCGCGCTGCCGCGTCGTGGCGTTGCGCCAGCCGCCGGCCGACGCCGTGGCCGAGGTCCTGGCCCGCCGCGACGGGGTCACGCCCGACGTCGCGGCCTGGGCCGCGGCGGCCGCCCAGGGCCACGTCGGGCGGGCGAAAAGGCTGGCCGGCGATCCCGAGGCCCGCAGCCGGCGCGAGGCCGTCCTGGCCGTGCCGAGGCGGCTGAGCAGCGTCGGCGCCTGCTACGAGGCCGCCGCCGCGCTGATCAAGGCGGCCGAGGCCGAGGCGGCCGAGGCGGTCGTCGAGACCGACGCGGCCGAGCGGGCGGCGCTCGAGCAGGCCCTGGGCGCGGGCGGCACGGGCCGCGGCGCCGCCGGCGCCATGCGAGGCGCCGCCGGCCAGCTGAAAGAGCTCGAGAAGCGCCAGAAGTCCCGGGCCACCCGCTCGAAGCGGGACGCGCTGGACCGCGCGCTGGTCGACCTGGCCGGTTTCTACCGCGACGTCCTGATCACCAACCTGCGCGCGCCGGTCTCGGTCGTGCATACCGACACGGCGACCCAGTCCGCGGCCGCCGCCGAGAAATGGAGCGCCGAGAGCACCCTGCGCCGGCTGGAGGCCGTGCTGGCTTGCCGCGACGCCATCGATCAGAACGTCAAGCCCGACATCGCGGTCGAGGCCATGATGCTCACTCTGTGGCGAGGTTGATCGCCGAGATCAGCTCGCCGCAGAAGGCCGGCAGGTCGTCGGGCTTGCGGCTCGTGATGAGGCGGTCGTCGACGAAGACCTCCTCGTCGACCCAGGTGGCGCCGGCGTTGGCCAGGTCGGTGCGCAGGCTGGGCCAGCTCGTCAGCGTGCGGCCGCTGACCGCGCCCGCCTCGACCAGCGTCCAGGGGCCGTGGCAGATGGCGGCGACCGGCTTCCCGGACGCCATGAAATCGCGGACGAACCGGACGGCGTCGCCGTCGGCGCGCAGGAAATCGGGGTTGGCGACCCCGCCGGGAAGGACGAGGGCGTCGTAGTCGGAGACGTCGGCGTCCTTCACCGACTTCTCCACCCGGTACGTGCCGGCCTTGTCCATGTGGTTGACGGCCTGGATCTCGCCGTCCTTGATGGAGACCAGCTCGGCAGTGCCCCCGGCCGATTCCACGGCCTTGCGCGGCTCCGTGTACTCGACCTCCTCCACGCCGTCGGTGGCGAGGAAGGCAACGCGCTTGCCCTGGATCGAGGTGGTCATCGGTCGCCCCTTCTTCGAAGACAAGAGATCAATAACCGCGATTCCCCAGAGCGGCCCGGGCAAACGCCGGGGTACGCCCATTGGCGAGCTGACCGCCGAACCAGGCGCCGAATCCGCAGATGGCGACGGCGATGATCTCGAGAAGATAAAGGCCGGTTCCGGCGGCGCGATCGGGATTGCCGATCCGGACCATGAGAATGACGGCGAACAGGAACAGGACACCCATGTTCATCAAGGCGCGCAGCACGCCGAGCCTCTTGGTGTCGGCGCGGCGGACGAAAGCGAGATCAATGGCGCCCGCGGTCGCAGCGAGGACACCGGCGACCAGACCGGCCACGATGTTCCAGTAGGCCAGCGTTCCCAGAATGCTAGGGCCACCCAGTTGATTCGCTGTATCGAAGATGAGGGCCATCGCGAACAGGCCGAGAGGAAACATCACCAGGATGGGCTGCACTGCCTGGCCCGCGATCTTGAGTCGGCTCTCCATGCGGGTTCATCGCCCTTCCACCTGCGCTTTTGCAGGATCGACAGTGACATCCCTTGGTGGCCTACCCGGCCTGTTCGTCTATGAAACGCCGTAGGGCGGTCAGGGTGACGGGCCTCTCCATGGCAGTCGGCTTGTACGCAATCTGCAACATGGCAGATTGATGTGTAGCGGACAGCCGTGTGGCGTGCTCTACTGCTAGTAGAGCAACAAGGGCGGAGACGGCAGAAGGGGAAAGCTCGGCAGGGTAGACAAAACAAACGGCACCCGGCGGCAACCGGGTGCCGTTCCTGCCTCTGCGCCTTTGCTGCGTCCGATCAGCGTGGAAAGGATCAGCGGGGCGAGGGTCAATCAGTCGCTTCAGCCATCGTGGCCCCAATTTCCTCTCCTCGCAAGCCTCAGCCGAGAGGAGTGCGCCATGAGCAAACGTACCTACTACCGTGGGCCGGACGCCGTGGTTACCGACGATTACTTCGTCTGGAGGACTACACCCGTCAGGAGCTACGTGGTCCGCGATCTCCGCAATGTCGGCCAGCTGCGAGCAGTAGCCGAGCCGGCCTCATCTGTACGTGTCTCCGTGGCCGCCGCTCTCACCGTCGGGGTGATCGGTGCCGGCTGGACGGTGCTCGAGCCACCGCACGCGTATGCCATCGGCCTGGTTGCCGTGACGGTTCCCGTGGCTTGCACCCTGCCGTCCATGTTCCGCCGCCGGGGCGGTCGCGCGTGGGAGCTGCACGCCAGCTACCGCGGTGTCGAGGTGGTTCTCTACTCGTGTGGGGAGGAAAGGCAGTTCAACCAGGTCAAGCGGGCGCTGCGAAGAGCGATGGAGGACGCTCGACCACCGGCGGGGGATCTTCGGCTCGCCGCCGCGTGACGACCTCGCCGGAGTGACGGGGACGTTTCGATCAAAACCGCACGACGTTCGCGTCGTTCTGGTAGGACGTAAGAATAAGCTGCCTCGCTGATGGCCAGTAGGCAATCAGCGAGGTAGCATCCTGCACCGACCCATCCACGCCACCGCTTCAACGATGAAGGACTCATGGCCGAGGGCGATTCGCCGACGATTGCACGCCTGCGCGTTCGCGTTGCGTTACGCGAAGCTCGCGAGGCGGCCGGCCTGACCCAGTTGCAGGTGGCCGAGGAGATGGAGTGGTCGAACAGCAAGGTGATTCGCATCGAGAAGGGCGACGTCTCCGTCTCGATCAATGATCTGCGCGGCCTGCTCGCCCTGCTCGGCATTCGCGACAAAACAAAGATCAACTCCCTGCTGACCGACGCCCGGATCGCGCGGACGCGCCAGAAACTCGACTCGGCGTGGTGGCACGAGGAGCGGTTCCGCGACCAGATGTCGGAGAGTCTCCGCAAGTTCGTGGAGTACGAGGCGGAGACCTCGCAGCTGCGGTCGTTCAACATCTTCTACATCCCCGGTCCGCTGCAGACGCCCGAGTACGGGACGGCACTGACGGGCACGTGGATGGACGAGGCCGATTTCTCCCAGGACAAAGTCGACGCCCTGGTCGAGGCTCGGGCCCACCGCCGCGAAGCGCTGATCCGCCGCGGCGACTCGCTGGAATATCTGGTCCTGCTCGACCAGTCGGTACTGATGAGATCGTTCGGTGGCCGAGCGGCCTTCATCGAGCAGCTGCGCCAGCTCATCGAGCTCTCCGAGCGCGGGCTCTACAAGATGCGCATGCTGCCGTTCAGCCTCGAGATCGCGATCGCGAACAACGGGAGTTTCGAACTGGCCACCGTGGGTGTCGGCCGGGCGAACAATGAGGTCATGTACCGCGAGACCGGGGTGAGCGACGAGATCGTCGAGACCCGCCCGGACACGCTGCGGCACCGTAAGCGTTTTGATCAACTTTGGAAATTCGCAGACAGCGAGGGTGACACAACCGCCTTCGTGCAGAAGCGCATAGACGAGCTCGAGGCGAACCCTCCTGTCGTTAAAAGTTGAAATATTATTTGATGGTCATTGAAAACCACAGGAGTAGAGACATGCGCGAGTTGGAGTGGCGCCGGAGCAGCCGGTGCGCTGCGGGCAACTGTGTCGAAGTTGCCAAGGTGGATGGGCAGTACCTGATCCGTGACAGCAAGAACCCGCAGCTGCCCCCGCACTCGTTCACCGAGGACGAGTGGCTCGCGTTCGCGGCAGGCGTGAAGGCCGGCGACTTCGCGTTCTGATTTGCTCGCATCACCCGCCGCCCTGCGTGGGCTTCTACGCAGGGCGGTGTCGGCTAGCCGACTCGCCCGTGCGCCGTAAAATGGCCTGAGCCGCATATATAGGGATAAATTCCCCGTACTTACGCGACATAACATGCATTCCCGCGCCGCCTGCGGCATTCACTCCTGCCGCGTCCCGAAACGGTCCCTTAACGTGGACTTCGGGAACCGGCACGGAGGTGTGCAAATGATCTACAGCGCCGACGAATTGCGATGGCAACGCTCGAGACGTTGCTCCAGCGGCACTTGCGTCGAAGTCGCCCAGGCGGACGGCAACATTCTGGTCCGCGACTCGAAGAATCCCGGGGGAGCTGTCCTCTCCTTCGACCCCTCGGAGTGGAGGGCGTTCGTGGAGGGTGTCAAGCAGGACGAGTTCTCCTTCGAATGAGGCGGGATCCGGCCGAACCGCTGGTCTGCCGCTGGCCGAGAGCGGCATACTGCGCGAGTGAGGGCCGACCCGCACGTAACCGGCGCCAACCGCTTCGCTGTCCTGCACGACGCGGCTGAGGCGCTGCTCGACGAGCTGGACCAGCGTTACATGGTCGACCGCAGGGAGACCAAGGAGCAGCTGGGGCCGGCCGAGGGCCTGGTGCGGATGGAGCGGTTGATGCCGCGTACGCCCGCTGCCGCGCCCCTCGCCATCGCTTTCACCGAATTTCCGGGCATCGTCGTACGCCTGGGGCGGTGGTGGGACGAGGCGTTGCCCGCCTGTGGGTGCGAGGTCTGCTCCGAAGACCCGGCCCAGCTCGTCGACCTGCTCCGCAAGCAGGCGTTCGCCCTGGTCGAGGGTGGTCTGTGGGAGCGGGTGCGCCGTGGGGTGGGCGGCTCCTGGTTCGAGACGAGACTGATCGGCGTCGGCATCAACGGCCGTCGTGAGGGTCCGCTCACCCGCCGGGACGCCCGCGACGCGCGCCGTGGAGGTTTCGCGGCGCCGGTGTCGTGGGCGCCCTGGCCTACGCGCGGAAAAGAGTGAGCAGCGCCCGGACGCCCCGGCGCTCGACCACGCGCGCCATCGAGAGATCACCACGGCAGAACGTCTCGAACGCCCGCCAGCCCAGCGGCGTGCCCATCGCGAGGTGGGCCACCGCGGGGTGCCGGGAAAAGGCGCCGAGCAACCGGCGGCCCGCGGCCATCTCCGGCGCGAGCTCGCCCGCGACCCGCCGCTCGTAAGGGCCGAGATCTCCGCCGGCCGCGGCCTCGCCCGCCCACGCGCCGGAGCGCAGCGCGTAGCTGATGCCCTCGCGGGTCCACGGCTCCAGCAGGCCCGCCGCGTCGCCGGCGACCCCGACCCGGCCGCGGCGCAACGGGGAGTCCGGCTTGCGGCACCGGGTCAGGTGGCCGGAGTCGCGCAGGACCTCGCGACCAGCGAGGCCGAGCCGTTCGACGAAGGCGCCCAGATAGCGCTTGGTCTCGGCGCCGTTGCCCTTCGCCATGATCACGCCGACAGTCAGCTCGTCGTCCTTGGGAAAGACCCAGCCGTATGAGCCGGGGAACGGCCCCCAGTCGAGCAGCACCCGGCCGCGCCACCGTGAACGGTCGGCCTCGGTCGCGGCGAGCTCCACCTCGAGGCCGAGATCCTGCTGGTCGAGGGTGACGCCGACGTAGCGGGAGGTGATGCCGGCCGAGCCGTCGGCGCCGATCACCACCCGGCCGGTGACTTCCTCGCCGTCGGCCAGCGTGACGGTGGCCGTGTCATCGTCCTGGTCGATCGAGCGGACCTGGCTGTGCGGCCGGACGGTCGCGCCGGCCGCGATCGCCGCCTTGGACCAGGCCAGGTCGAAGTCGTCGCGCCGGACCATGGTGAGCAGCGGCCGGCCGCTCGAATGCCGGGTGAAGGAGCGCCGGCCGTCGCGGGTGAACGTGATCGACCCGATGGTGTCCCGGCCCGGCACGTCGATGAGCGGGGCCGCGATGGCGAGTGAGCTGCCGAGGAGGCCGCCGCCGCAGGTCTTGTAGCGGGGGTGCTCGGCCCGCTCGAGAACGATCGTGCGCGCGCCGGCCGTCGCGGCCGCGTGTGCCGCCGACAATCCGGCCGGCCCGCCGCCGACCACAACGACATCCCAAGCCGGCTTCGCGATCACGGCCGCATTCTATCCAGGGTTCTATGTACGATCGTACGCATGGCTATCATGCGCGCCATTGAGGTGAAGCGATGACCACGGTGCCCGCGGCCCGTTCGCCGCGCCGCTACGACCCCGAGCGCAAGAGCCGCATCATCGACGCGACGATCGAGGTGATCGCCGACCACGGCGTCGCCGGCACCACCAGTCGCCGCATCGCGGCCGCGGCCGACGTGCCGCTGGGATCGATCACCTATCACTTCGACAGCATCGACGACCTGCTCGCGCAGGCCTTCCGCCGGCTCTCCGACCAGATGTCGCCGCGCTACGAGGCGCATTTCGCCGACGTGCGCGACCTGGAGGGCTTCGCCGACGCGGTGGCCGACCTGATCAACGGCGACGCCGGTGGCACCGGGCGGGACTGGGTCGTCTCGTACGAGCTCTATCTGGCGGCACTGCGCGATCCGGCGCTGCGCAACGTGACCGAGGCGTGGATGCGCCGGTCGCGGGCGGTGCTCGAACGTTTCATCGATCCGGTGACGGCTCGCGGCGTCGACGCGCTCATCGAGGGCCTCGTCATGCACCGCACCCTTTCCACGGCCCCCTTCGACCGTGCGGAGACCCGCGCCATCGTCCGCCGTTTCCTCGGAGTCGCCGAATGACCACCGCCACCGCCGCCACCTCGGAGGTGCGGGCGGCGACCCGCGCCGTCTATCTGGCCTTCATCTTCGCCGGCGTCGCGGCCGCGAGCTGGGCGTCCCGCATTCCGCAGGTGCGTGACGAGCTCGGCCTCAGCCCGTCGCGCCTCGGCCTGGTGCTGCTCGCGCTGGCCGCCGGCTCGATCGTGTCGCTGCTGCTCGCGGGCCAGATCGTGTCGCACTTCGGCTCGCGGCGCACGGTCGGCGCGATGGGCGCGGTCCTGGGCGTCGCGATGCTCGGCGTGTCCTTCGGATATCTCCACCGCGTGTGGGCGGTGGTCGCGTCCCTGTTCGTCTTCGGATTCGCGAACGGCGCCTGGGACGTCGGCATGAACGTGCAGGGCGCGATCGTCGAACGCCGCCTCGGCAAGGCGATCATGCCGCGCTTCCACGCGGGTTTCAGCGTCGGCACGGTCGCCGGCGCGCTGGTCGGTGCGGCAGCCGTGGCTCTGGACATTTCGGTGACGCTGCATCTGGCGATCACGGCGGTGGTCATCGCCGTGGTGGTCGTCCTCTCCGTCCGCGCCTTCGGCCCCGACGACGACGGCCCCGAGCCGGTCGTCACCCCCTCCGATCCGACGATGGTGGGATCGACCGCCCCGGTCACCACGCAGAGTCGCCTGTCCCGAGCCTTGGCTACCTGGCGTGAGCCCCGAACGATCGTGGTCGGCGTCTTCGTCCTGGCGTTCGCCTTCACCGAGGGTGCCGGCATCGACTGGATCAGCGTCTCGATGATCGACAGTCACGGCTCCTCGGCGGCCGTCGGAACCCTGGCCTTCGCCGTCTTCCTCGCCGCGATGACGGCCGGTCGCTGGTTCGGGCCGCCGCTGCTCGACCGCTTCGGCCGCGTGCCGGTGGTCCGGGTCCTGGCGGTGATTTCGCTGGCCGGCCTGGCTCTTTACATCCTCGGCCCGAGCACGCCGGTGGCTTTCGTGGGCGCGCTCTTCTGGGGTTTGGGCGCGTCGCTGGGCTTCCCGGTCGGCATGAGCGCCGCCGCCGACGACCCGTCCCACGCGGCCGCCCGGGTCAGCGTGGTCGCCTCGATCGGTTACTGCGCGTTCCTGGGCGGCCCGCCACTGATCGGCTTCCTCGGCGACCACATCACGGTCAAGAACGCCTTGGTAGCGGTGGCCGTCCTACTCATCGTGTCGATCACGCTGGCCGGCGCGGTCAAGCCCTTGCCGGGCTCGGCCGACGACCGCGAGCACCAGGGCAACGGTCAGGGCTAGCCAAGATCTGCGATGCGCCTCCGGATGGTGTCGAGAGAAGCGGCCGCCGCCCAGAGCTGTTCGAAGAGAGCGCGATGCCGGGAAGTGCCGGCCCGACTCTCGACGACCGTGTCGATCCCGTCGCGATAGACCACCTCGGGCGATGCCCGGTCGGGTCCGAACCGGAGGATGTCGAAACCGCTGCCGCGGGCGACGGCGATGTCGCTGTCATATGGGAGCATCCGCATCCCGATGTTCCCCTGTTCCGCCAGCTCGACGAGACGACGCAGCTGATCGGCGAGCGTCCGGGTGCCGCCGACCGGCCGGAACAGCGCGGACTCGTCGAGGACGAGGCGGAGACGTACCGACCCGGTCCGTGCCAGGAACGCCTGCCACCATGCCGCCGGCGGACGGTTCCGGGCCGTCCGCGCGTCGGTGAGCAGCGCGTTGACTCGATCCCGATCGCGTATGCCGAGGAGACCGCGCAGGTCGTTGGAGGCGAGGGCGGTGTCGCCGTTCTCGAAACGGGCAATCTTGCTGAGCGAACACTCCATTGCTTCGGCGACCTGCGCTTGGGTCAGGCCGGCCGCCTCGCGTGCTTCGCGGAGCGCGATGCGAATACGCAGGCGTGCGATTGCCGGCGCATCGCTGTCGGTCATGCTTCCTCGCTAGCTGGCGCGGGCGGCCGCCGCGGCGGCCCAGGCTTCGTCGGCGGCCTTCTTCAGGGCTATGCCGTCTGTTCCGTCGTAGCGGAGGAAGCGAGGGAGGGCAATGGCCAAGACGGCGGTGCCGGCCACGCAGAGGATGCCGCCCAGCCAGATCGAGCCGGTTACGCCCAGGCGGGTGCGGGCCATCGCGCCCGAACGCAGCTGGCCCAGCAAAGGGCCCGTGGTGTAGCTCAGCATCTCTATGCCGGCCAGGCGGCCCCTCAAATGGTCGGGGATGGTCTGGCTCCAGATGATGGCGCGGAAGATGCCGGAGATCATGTCGGCGGCGCCGGCGAAGGCCAGGCAGAACAGGGTCAGCCAGAGGGTGTTGGACAGGCCCACGCCGATGATGCCTACGCCCCAGAGGGCGGCGGCGATCACCACCATCAGGCCGTGGCGGTGGACCCGGGCCGTCCAGCGGCTGCCCAGCGTGGCCAGCAGTGAGCCGACCGCGGGCGCCGCGTAGAGCAGGCCCAGCACGCGCGGGCCGCCCAGCTGGGTGGCCAGGAACGGGTACAGGGCCTGCGGCATGCCGAAGAACATGGCGTTGATGTCGACCAGATACGTGCCCAGCAGCTCGGGGCGGGAACGGGCGTACCGCAGGCCCGTCACCACGGACCGCAGGGACGGGCGGTCGGCGTCCGGTGGCGGGGGCACCGCCCTCACCAGGGTCAGGCAGGTGAGCGACACCACGAAGGTGAGCAGGTCGAAGGCGTACACCCAAGAAAGATCGACCGAGGCGATCAGGAGGCCGGCCAGGGCGGGGCCGCCGAGTTGCGCCATCTGCATGCCGAGCGACTGCAGCGCCATGGTCGCCGGGATCTCCTCGGGGCGCACCAGGCGGGGGACCATCGCCTCGAGGGCCGGGCGTTGCAGGCCGTCGACCGTGGCCGTCAGCGCCGCTACCACGTAGAGCAGCCACAGGTGGGGCGACGAGGACAGAGCGTTTATCAGCAGTACGCCGGTGAGCGCGGCCAGGGCGAACTCGCCGCCCCGGACCAGCAGGCGGCGGTCGACGTAGTCGGCCAGCGCTCCGCCCACGAACGCCATGACCAGCAGCGGGACCAGCTCGCACACGCCCAGCAGGCCGACCATCAGGGGGTCGTTCGTGAGGTGGGCGACCTGGAACGGGATGGTGACGTACGTGATGAAAGAGCCGAAACCGGAGACGGTTCCGCCCGCGAAGACCAGTCGGTAGTCGCGGGACGTGCGCAGCGGCGTGAGGTCGAGCACTCGCGGATCGTGCCCGACCGGGACGCCTAGGCGCGACTCATTTCAGACCGTGCTCACTTAAGAACGAGGCGGCCGGTTGCCTGGAACGAGGCCAGGTCGGCCAGGGTCTCGTCGATCACGAAGGACTTGGGGCCGGGCAGCGCGTCGAGCGCGAAGAAGCCGGCGTCGACCGACTCCTCGGTCTCGCGCAGCAGTTCGCCCTCCCAGGTGTCGATCTTGAACGACATGAGGATCTGCTGGTAGGTGTGCCCGTAGTCGTTCGTGTACGTGTACGCCGTGTAGAAGGCGAACGGGGTCAGGGATGTCGCCCGCAGGCCGGTCTCCTCCCACACCTCGCGGATCGCGCACTCCTCCATGCTCTCGCCGAGCTCCATCGCGCCGGCCGGAATGGCCCAGCGATGGTTGTCGGACCGCTGGATGAGCAGCAGCCTGTTCTGATCGTCGATGATCACGCCGCGCGCACCCACGAACAGGATCGTGTCGGTGTCGCCGACGCTCGCGCGTACCTTGCCCAGATAAGACTCGTCCCACGTCAGTGCCACGGGGCAACTTTAATCATGCGGACTTCTTGGCCGCCTTCTTCACGGGTGTGGCCTTCTTCGCTGCGGGAGCCTTTTTGGCCGCGGGGGCCTTCTTCGCAGCTGGGGTCGCCTTTTTCTTGGGAGCAGGGGCGTCCTTCTCGCCACGGGCGGCCTTGGCCCGCTCGACCGAGGCCTTCAGCGCGGCCATCAGGTCGACCGCGGCGGCCGGGGCCTCCTCGGTCTCCTCCGGCTGCACCACCTCGCGGCCCTCGACCTTGGCGTCGATGACCTCCTGGAGGGCGGCCCGGTAGTTGTCGGTGAACTCCTCGGCCTTGAAGCTGCCGGCCATCGAGTCGATCAGCGACGACGCCATGGCCAGCTCGGCCGGGCGGGTCTCGATGTCCTCGTCGAGGAAGCCGAAGTCGGGGGTGCGCACCTCGTCGGGCCAGAGCATGGTGTTCAGCACCAGCACGCCCTCGTGGACCCGCAGGGTGGCCAGCTGTTCGCGCTGGCGCAGCGCGATCTTGACGACCGCGACCCGGTCGGCGTCCTGGAGGGCGTCACGCAACAGGACGTACGGCTTGGCGGCCTGGCCCTCGGGCTCGAGGTAGTACGTCTTGGCGAACAGGATCGGGTCGATCTGCTCGGCCGGCACGAACTCCAGCACGTCGATGGCCCGGGACGTGGTCAGCGGCAGGTCGGCGAAGTCTTCGTCGGTCAGGATGACCATCTCGCCGCCGCCGATGTCGTAGCCCTTGGCGATGTCGTCGTAGCTGACCACCTCGCCGTCGATCGAGCAGGTGCGCTGATATTTGATCCGGCCGCCGTCGGTGCGGTGCACCTGGTGGAACCGGATGTCCTTCTCCTCGGTCGCCGAATATAGCTTCACGGCGATGGACACCAGTCCGAACGAGACGGCGCCCTTCCAGATCGCTCTCATGAGAACCCCCTGATCAGAATGGCATTAGTGAGACGCCTGCGTAAGGTGTTCGATCCTGCCTAAGGTGATCGGGTGCCCGGTGCGCCGCTGTCTCCCATGCTCGCCACCGCTGGTGCGCTGCCGGCCGGGCCGGGGTGGAGCTACGAGTTCAAGTGGGACGGTGTCCGCGTTCTCGCGCTCTTCGCCGGGGGTCCACCCGTCCTGTTCGCGCGGTCCGGCGCCGTGGTCACGGCCGCGTATCCCGAGATCGCCGGCCTGCGCCTGCCCGAGGGCACGCTGCTCGACGGCGAGATGGTGGTGCTCGACGCGAAGGGCCGGCCGTCGTTCACCGCGCTGGCCGAGCGCATGCACGTCCGGGACAGCTCCAAGGCGGCCCGCCTGGCGGTGACGGCGCCCGTGACGTACATGATCTTCGATCTGCTCTATCACGACGGCCTGGACTACACCGGCCTGCCCTATCTGGCCCGCCGGGAGAAGCTCGAAGAGCTCGATCTGGCCGGGCCGCGCTGGATGGTACCGCCGTCGTTCGGTGACGGACCGGCGACTGAGGCCGCGGCGAAGGAGAACAGCCTGGAGGGTGTGGTCGCCAAGCGCGCCGACTCGGTCTATCTGCCCGGCACGCGGTCTCCGGACTGGGTCAAGATCAAATTTGACCGTACGGGCGACTACGTGATCGGTGGCTGGCGGGCCGGCGCCCGGAAGCTGGGGGGACTGCTGGTGGGCGTGCCGACGCCGGACGGTCTCGCCTTTCGGGGCCGGGTCGGCGGCGGCATCGGGGCGGTCGCCGAGAAGGAGCTGCTGTCCCGGCTGGAACCGCTCGCCACGAAATCCTCGCCCTTCGTGCCGGGTGCGGTGCCGCGCGAGGATTCGCGAGGGGCGCACTGGGTACGACCGGAGCTGGTGGTGGAGATCCGCTACGGCAACCGGACGCCGGACGGGCGCTTGCGCTTCCCCCGGTTCCTGCGGTTGCGTGACGACAAGACGCCGCAGGAGTGCGCGGAGGAGGACGAGGATGGCCGGTGACCGGCACCCGGTCTCGATCGACGGCCGTGACCTGGAGCTCTCCAACCTCGACAAGGTGATGTACCCGGCCGCCGGGTTCACCAAGGGCGAGGTCATCGACTACTACTCGCGGATCGCGCCGGTGATGCTCCCGCACCTGACCGGGCGGGCGGTGACCCGCATCCGCTTTCCGAACGGCGTCGACGGCGTCCACTTCTTCGAGAAGAACAAACCCGGGGGTACGCCTGACTGGGTGCGCCTGGAAACCCTCCCCGTACCGGGGTCGACCAAGAGCCGCGAGACCATCGACTTCGTCGTGGTCGACGAGCTGGCGACTCTGGTCTGGCTGGCCAACCTGGCCGCGCTCGAGCTGCACACGCCGCAGTGGAAGGTCGGCGAGAACCCCGATCTGCTCGTGGTCGACCTCGATCCGGGCGCGCCGGCGGGTCTGCGGGAGTGCTGCGCGGTGGCGGTGCTGATGCGTGACCGGCTCGCCGAGGACGGCGTCGAGGCGTGGCCCAAGACGTCCGGCAAGAAGGGCATGCAGCTCTGCTGCCCGATCTCCGGGACGCAGGATTCGGAGGTCGTGTCGGCGTACGCCAAAAAAGTCGCCGAAGAGCTGGCGGCGATGGTCCCCGGCTCGATCACCGCCAAGATGGCGAAAGCCATCCGTCCCGGAAAGATCTTCATCGACTGGAGTCAGAACGCCGCCGCCAAGACCACCGTGACCCCCTACTCGCTGCGCGCCCAGGAGCAGCCGACCGCCTCCACCCCGCTGCTGTGGGACGAGGTCGAGGCCATCGCCACCGGCGACGAGGAGCCGCGGCAATATCGGGCGGACGAGGTGCTCGAACGCGTCGAGGAGCACGGTGACCTGCTCGAAGGCCTCCTGCGGAGGGGCCCGCTCCTTCCGGCGTAGACCTACTTGGTGTCGCAAGGTACCGTGTGCCGCATGGGAGATGTGTCGCAGTTGGCGACCGGTCTGCGGCGGGGGACTCTCGAGTTCTGTGTCCTGGCGATGGTGGAGTTCGAGGACAGGTACGGCAACGAGATCGTCCGCCGGCTCGGCGAGGAACCCAATCTGGCCGCCGGCGAGGGGACGATCTATCCGCTGCTCTCGCGCTTGCGCCGGTCGGGTTGGCTGGAGAGCAAGTGGGTCGAGTCGCCGACCGGGCCGCCCCGGCGCTACTACGGGCTGACCATGGCCGGCCGGTCCGCGCTCGAGCACTTCCGCAGCGAATGGGTTTCCTTCCGACAGACCGTGGACCGACTCGTGGGAACCGGTGAGGCCGCATGAAGACCAACCACACCGACGTCGTCGCCGAATATCTGCGCGAGGTCGACCAGCGACTGGCCGGGCTGCCCGTGCTCCAGCGCCGCGAGCTGCTCGCCGACCTGGCCGCGCACATCGCCACCGAGCGCGACGAGCGCAACCTGGCCTCCGAGGGCGAGGTCATCGAGGTGCTCGAGCGGCTCGGCACCCCGGAGGCGATCGCCGCCGCCGCGCACGAGGAGGCCGGCACCCGCCCGCGGCCGCCACAGACGGCCTATGCGCCGTACTCGCCGCCGCAGGCTTCTTACTCAGCGCCGCAGGCTTCCTACGCGCCGCCGCAGGCGTTCTATCCGCCGCCGACGGCTCCGGCCAAGCGCCGGTCGACCAACTGGGTGCTGATCGGGCTGGTGGCCGGAGGGGCGATCGTCGTGCTCTTCGTACTGTGCGGCTTCTTCGCGCTCGCGGGGGGCCGCGACAGCGCGCCGGAGCCGGCCGAGCTGGAGGCCCCGCCGGCCCCCACGGCCACCGTCGACCCCGTGGACCCGCCGACGCCCACGATCACCGGCTGATCAGGCCGAGCCGATCCGGCCGGGGCCCTGGTCCGGCCGATCCGGCCGGGGTGCGGGTCCGGCCGGGGGTGCGGGTCCGGCCGAGCCGATCGGGGCCGCTGGTCACCGGCTGATTCGCGCGATCAGGTCGGAGGCGCCGGGGCCGGAGAGCGACGACGTGGCCGCCCCGCGTCCGCAGCAGGTGAGCAGGATGGCTGACATGGGGCCCTGGACGCCCAGGCCCGAGCCCCACGTCCAGTCGGTGTCGGTGGCCGTGAGCCGGAAGCCCGCCGCGGCGCGGGCCGACGGCAACGGGGGCGGCCAGCGCATCGACAACAGCCGGGTCGCCGCCACCGCCGCCGCGTCCGGGGGCATGTCGTGCCGCCGCCCGAGCGGCACCGCGATGTCCTGTGTGTGCACGAGCAGGTCGGTCAGCGTCTCGATGCGGGTGACGCCGATCGTGTGGCGGTGACGGGGCGCGGTCTCCCTGATCTCGGCGATGATCTGCCCCGGCGCCCGGTCGGCGGCCCGGCGCCGGGCCGCCTCGCGGGTGGTGCGGGCCATGCTGCCCCGCCACTGAAGCGCCACGCCGACCAGGCCGGCGAGGCCGAGCTGTTGCATGGTCATGTGGGCGGCGACGTCGTGGACCGTCCAGCTCCGGCACAACGACGGCCGGCTCCACTCGTCGGGCGCGAGCGAGTCGAGCAGGTCGGCCAGGGCGAGGCGCTCAGCGACGATGACATCCCACACGAGGTCACGCTAAGACCGCTCAGTCCAAGAACACCATCAGTCGATCTGGGGGAGCGGCGGGCCGAGGACGTCGTCGGCGTCGACGATCGTGTAGGCGTAGCCCTGCTCGGCCAGGAAGCGCTGGCGGTGGGCCGCGTACTCGGTGTCGATCGTGTCGCGGGAGACGACCGAGTAGAAGTGGGCCTGGCGGCCGTCGGCCTTGGGCCGCAGCACCCGGCCCAGGCGCTGGGCCTCCTCCTGGCGGGAGCCGAACGTGCCCGACACCTGGATGGCCACCGCCGCCTCAGGCAGGTCGATCGAGAAGTTGCCGACCTTGGAGAGGACCAGGGCGCGCAGCTCACCGGCGCGGAAGGCGTCGAACAGGCGCTCGCGTTCCTTGTTCGTGGTCGAGCCCTGCACGATCGGCGCGTCCAGATATTCGCCCAGCTCGTGCAGCTGGTCGATGTACGCGCCGATGACCAGCACCTGCTCGTCGGCGTGCTTCTCGACCAGCGCGCGCACCACCGGCAGTTTGGTGCGCGCGGTGGCGGCCACGCGGTATCGCTCCTCGGCCTCCGTGACGGCGTACGACATCCTCTCGGCCTCGGTCAAAGTGACCCGGACCTCGACGCACTCGGCGGGCGCGATCCAGCCCTGCGACTCGATGTCCTTCCAGGGCGCGTCGTAGCGCTTCGGGCCGATCAGCGAGAAGACGTCGCCCTCGCGGCCGTCCTCGCGGACCAGCGTGGCCGTCAGGCCGAGACGGCGACGGGCCTGGAGGTCGGCCGTGAAGCGGAAGATCGGTGCCGGGAGCAGGTGGACCTCGTCGTAGATGACCAGGCCCCAGTCGCGGGCGCCGAACAGGTCGAGGTGGGTGAAGGCGCCGCCGCGGCGCGAGGTCAGCACCTGGTACGTGGCGATGGTGACGGCGCGGATCTCCTTGCGCTCGCCGCTGTATTCGCCGATCTCCTCCTCGGTCAGCGAGGTGCGGGCGATCAGCTCGCGCTTCCACTGCCGGCCGGCCACCGTGTTGGTGACCAGGATCAGCGTGGTCGCCTTGGCCGTGGCCATCGCGGCCGCGCCGACCAGCGTCTTGCCGGCCCCGCAGGGCAGCACCACGACACCGGAGCCGCCGGCCCAGAAGCCGTCGACCGCCTCCTGCTGATAGGAGCGCAGTGTCCAGCCGTCCTCGGCCAGGCTGATCTCGTGTGCCTCACCGTCGACGTAACCGGCCAGGTCTTCCGCCGGCCAGCCGAGCTTGAGCAGCGCCTGCTTGAGGCGGCCGCGCTCGGACGGGTGGACCACGATCGTCTCGTCGTCGATCCTGGCGCCGAGCATGCCGGCCAGCTTCTTCGACTTGGCCACCTCGATCAGCACGATTTTGTCGAGGCCGCGCAGGACGAGCCCGTTGTTGGGGTCGTTCACCAGCTGGAGGCGCCCGTAGCGGTCCATCGTCTCGGCCACGTCGACCAGCAGCGCGTTCGGCACCGGGTAGCGCGAGAACTTGATCAGCGAGTCGACCACGCTCTCGGCGTCGTGACCGGCGGCGCGGGCGTTCCACAGGCCGAGTGGGGTCAGCCGGTACGTATGGACGTGCTCGGGCGAGCGCTCCAGCTCGGCGAACGGGGCGATCGCCATCCGGCAGGCCTGCGCGTCCGGATGGTCGACCTCGAGGAGAAGTGTCTTGTCGGATTGAACGATCAGCGGTCCGCCGCTCACGTGCACACCCTCCGAAGAGCAAACAACGACCCTCCAGTCTGACACGCGCCCCGGGTTGCTACTCCTGCTCGGGCACCGCCGCCGTTATCCGGTGCAGCGCGAAGGTGTGCAGCGTCTCGGTCCGCTCGTCCTCGGCCCGCAGATATCCGGCACTCAGCGACACGGGCTTGACCAGGCGCGACAGAGTCGCCCCGTGGGAGTCGACATAACCGACCCAGACCCTTGCCTTCTCCCGTACGGCCTGTTGCAGCACCGCCATGGCCTGCCCGTGCTGTTGTACGGGGGTCAGTCCGGGCGCGCCCTGGCCGTTCGCCGCGCGCACGCCGGCCGGCGCCCGCCGAGCGGCCCGGGTCGCGATGTCGCCCCGGCGGATCTGCTCCACCACCCCGGCCAGCCGCGGGCCGACCAGGGAGGGCGGCCCGGCGTGCTCGGCCGCCCGCGCCGCCACCGACGTGCGGGTCGGCGCCCGCCGGACCTTCGGCCGCGACAGCACGGCCGCGCCGCCCGCGTCCTCGGCGACCGGGGCGAACCCGGCGTCGCGCAGCCCACCGAGCAGCCGCGCCACCTGCAACGGGCTGACCAGCACGGTCGGCGCGATCTGGCGCAGGCCCAGCGGGGCCAGCCGCTTGTCGGTCAGCACCTCGGCGATCAGCGCCTCGTCGTCGCTGCGCAGATATGACCCGGCCGACCCGGCGCGCAGGCCGCCGTGCTTCCGGGCGGCGTCGTCGATCATGTAGGTCAGCGTCTGCGGCACCGGCGTCCGCGACCGCCGCCGGAACAGCGTGTGCAGGTCGGCGGCGGTGTAGCCGACGTCGAGGGCGCGCCGCACGCTGGCCGTGGTCACCCGGAAGACGCTGGCGCCGCCGGCCGACTCCGGCTCGGCGACGACGTCGAGCTCGGCCGCCAGCTCGGGCTCGGGCGGGCCCGGCACGACCACCGACAGGTCGGCCTGCACCAGCACGTGGTCGACCGGGGCGGGCAGCAGCTCGTCCAGGGCGCGGACCCCGTCGCCCGGCGTCTCGGCCGAGCTGGCCGGCCGCACGCCGAGCGGATCACTGTCGTCGATGTCCGGATCTTCGAGCAACAGGCGGCCGTACGAGGTGATGGCGCCCAGCGCGGTCACCCCCAGCAAGGCGGCGCCGCTCAGGGCGTCGCGGTGGGTCGCCTCGCGGCCCCGGGCCCGGCGCGGACTCTGCCAGGCCAGCAGGCCGAGCACCTCGTCAACGGCCGGCACCGTGCCCGCCTTGAGGTCGGTCAGCACGAGCAGGGCCTCACGGCGGGCCTGCGGGGCGCCGGCCCGCTCGGCGTCCGGCGCCAGCGCGTTGATCGGCCGGTCCCGCTCGTCGCGCTGCCCGACCAGGCCCGGCTGCCGGGTCATCATCAGCCAGGCCCGGGCCAGGGCGGTCCAGCGCTGGGCGATGCTGAGGGCGCGCCACAGGTCGTACGCCCCGGTCGGCAGAAAGATCTCGTCGATCGGCCCGGCGGCGCGGCTCACCGTGACCGAGCGGCCCGAACCGGCCACGTCGCTCTCGCCGAGCAGCCCCGCCGCGTACGCGATCTCGAGCAGCAGCGCCGCCCCCGGCTCGTCCAGACCGGCCCCGCGCGCGAGACGCTTCAGATCGCGTACGCCAAGACCGCCCGCCCGCAGAACGGGAGCGGGCTCGGCCGCGAGCGCCTCCATGAGCGCCTCAGTGCTGCGGACCGCCTCCATCACCTGGCCCGCGCCGGCCGAGTCGACCGACTTGGGATCGCGGGCCGTGCCCTCGGGCAGCGGCGGGAACGGCCGCATCGGCCCCAGCGGCCCGGTCTCGCGGCGCAGCAGCAGGCCGACCTCGCGCGGCAGCTCCACCAGCTCGCCGTCGGGGCGCGGGGACCGCCCGGCCTCGCTGATCGGCACCAGGATGTGCTGCTCGACCAGCCAGCGGACCGGCTCCGCATTGGTGGCGCGGCCCAGCGCGCCGATCGGGGGTCCCTCGGCCAGCCGGTCGAGCACGGCCCGCGACGCGGGCGGAGCGGCCAGGATCGTACGCCGCAATTTGGCCTTGTCCGCGCAGAGCGCGGCCGTCCTCGGGTCGAGGAAGTCGGCCGGGCGGCCCAGACCGGCCGGATAGGGCGAGGTGACCTCGTCCACGGCGCCGGTGACCTCGAGCGCGTCCTCGGGGCCGTGCAGCAGGAAGCGGACCCGGAGACGGTCGATCGCGACGCGGACGTCGTCGGCGGCCACCCCGGTGGCCAGCTCGATGATGGCGCCGGCCGAGGTGAGGGCCGTCTCGGCCGAGCGGGTCAGCCGGGCGGCGTCGAGGATCTGCAGGGTGAACTCGTCCAGGCCGTCCAGGCAGCGGGCGACCGAGCCCCGGGACTGGGCGCGGACGGCCAGGGCGGAGACGTCGGCGGGAACGGGCACGACGAGGTCGGGGCGCAGCTGAATGAGCGCGCTCAGCGCCTCGTCGGTGAGCGACCGGAGTTGATCGGCGAATGTGGTGGCCATCGTGTTCAACGCTAGCCGTCGTGGGACGATATTGAAGGGACCAGCCCAGCGGGCTGGCTCACTACCTCTCGTTGTGACGCTTTAAGGGGAAGACCAGTGGCCGCTCAGAACAAGTTGCCGGGTACCGCCGTCGAGGGTGGCGCCGGTCCGCGCCAGACCAAGTCGGCCGCTCCGCAGGGCCACATGGACGTCTCCGAGATCCTGTCCGACCGGGCCGCCGCGCCGTCGCCGTTCGGTGACGACCAGACCTTCCCGCTGCCGGTGAACCGCCTCAAGTACATCCCGTCGACCCCCGCGTGAGGCCGGCGGTCGGTTTCGATCTGGACATGACCCTGATCGACTCCCGGCCGGGGATCCGCGCCGCCTACCAGGCGCTGACCAGGAAGACCGGCGTCCACGTGGACGCCGATCTGGTGGTCACACGTCTCGGCCCGCCGTTGCGGACCGAGCTCCGTCATTGGTTCCCGGAGGAGCGGATCGAGGAGACGGTCACCACCTACCGGGAGCTGTACGCCGAGTACGCGATCACGCCGACCGTGCCCATGCCGGGTGCGGTCGAGGCGCTGGCCGCCGTGCGGGACAGCGGTTTCCGGGTCGTCGTGGTGACCTCGAAGCTGGGCCGGCTGGCGCAGCTGCACCTCGACCACCTCGGCATGGCGGCCGACGAGCTCGCCGGCGACCTGTTCGCCGAGGGCAAGGCGGCCGCGGTGACCGAGCACGGCGTGCGCTGGTATGTCGGCGATCACATCGGCGACATGGTGGCGGCGCGGACGGCCGGGGTGCCCGGCATCGGCGTGGCCACCGGACCGTGCACCCCCGGCGAGTTGACCGCGGCCGGCGCCGCGTACGTTCTGTCCGACCTCAATGGGTTCCCGAGCCTGCTGCGCGAGATTGCAGTTGGGTCCGGGCCCACCGCTTAAGTAGCCTTGCGTCGAGCGGTTGTTTCCATTGAGTGAAGTTGAGGTCAGCGGTGCCCACGGGTCGAGTGAAGTGGTACGACGCGGCGAAGGGATTCGGCTTCGTCACCAGCGATGAGGGCGGCGACGTGTTCCTGCCCAAGGGCGCGCTGCCGGCCGATGTGGCCGAGTTGAAAACGGGACAGCGGGTCGACTTCGGCCTGGTGGACAGCCGACGCGGCCCGCAGGCGATGGGCGTCAAACTGATCGACGCCCCGCCGTCGCTGTCCGAGCTCCGCCGCCGCCCGGCGGAGGAGCTGCACAGCATGGTCGAAGACATGATCAAGGTGCTGGAGTCACAGGTACAGCCCGGGCTGAGCCGCGGGCGGTACCCGGACAAGCGCACCGCGCAGAAGATCGCGCAGCTGGTCCACGCGGTGGCTAAAGAGTTCGAGATTTAGATAAAAGGCTTTACGGCCGGCGTCAAACCCGCCGCCGCCGCGCGCTGCAACAGGGCGTCGGCGGCGGCGAGTCCGTCTTTGCCCAGCTCCAGCGTGAACTCGTTCACGTAGAGGTTGATGTGCTGCTGGACGACGTCCGGCTCCATCTCCTGCGCGTTCTCCAGGATGAAGTCGCGGCTCGCGTCCGGGTTGGCCCAGGCCATGCTCACCGAGTTGCGGATCCATTCGGTGGCCTCGGCCGGGTCGACGGCGCCCTTGCGGGCCAGGATCGCGCCCAGCGGGATGGGCAGGCCGGTGTCCTGCTCCCACCACTCGCCCAGGTCGACGATCGAGGTCAGGCCGTAACGCTGATAGGTGAAGCGGGCCTCGTGGATGACCAGCCCGGCGTCGTACGTCCCGTCGGCCACCCCCGGCATGATCTGGTGGAACGGGACGACCTCGATCCGCGCCGGCTGCTTGTCGGCCGCCCACAGGCGGAAGAGCAGGTAGGCGGTGGTCCGGTCGCCGGGGACGGCGACGGTCTTGCCGGTCAGGTCCTCGTTGCCGTCCTTGGTCAGGACCAGCGGACCGCAGCCCCGGCCGAGAGCGCCGCCGGTGAGCAGGAGCTCGTAGTCGTCGAGCAGCCACGGCAGGGCCGCGTAGCTCACCTTGACCAGATCGAACTCGCCTCGCTCGGCCGCCGTGTTGGTCACGTCGACGTCGGCGAAGGTCAGATCGACCTCCGGTGCGCCGGGGATGAGCCCGTGCACGAGGGCGTGAAAGACGAAAGTGTCGTTGGGACACGGCGAAACCGCGAGTGAAAGCGCCACGGCGTCAACGCTAAACGCGGGACCGGGGGACAACGGTGTACGACGCCTGTTCCCAATCCCACACTCAGCGCCACATATCCCTCACGCTCGTGCTTCGCGGCCCGAGCGGCAAGCGTCACAGATCGTTGCCCACAGCGTTATCCACAGGTTGTCCACAAGGCGGCGGAAGCTGTGGACAACGCGGCGAAGGCGTCCTTGAGCCGCCAGGCGGCGCGGTCACGAGGGCCGATCGGGTTGGAGATGGTCCGCAGCTCGGCGAAAGGCGTCTGCCCCGCGGCCATGGCTACGCCGAAGCCCTCCATGGCCTCGGCCACGGCGTCGGGAAAGGCGGCGGTGAGGCGGTCGGCGGTGGCGGAGGTGCCGGTGACGGTGCTGAGGGTGAGGATGTCGCCGGTGATGGCGTGGGGGAGGGCGGCGGCCAGCGACTTGAACAGCTCAGGGTCGGCGGGGTGGTGGCTGGTGCCGAAGCCGAGATCCTCGATGGGCAGGAAGCCGGTGGGGGATTCGGCGCCCAGGTCGGCGCAGATGCTCCGGACGCCCAGGACGGTGGAGCCGACGGGGGCCCGGCCGGGGAAGCCGCCGGCGATCCCGGCCGAGATGACGGCGCGGTAGTGGCCGGTGGCCAGCAGGCGGGCCGTGGCGGCGGCGGCCGCGGCCGGGCCGACACCGACCGGCTCGACCACGACGTGGGCCGGGTCGGCGCCGGCCCGGACGGCTTCGGCTTCGGCGGCGACCGCGGTGACCACGAGCAGCGGAGATGTCATGCGGTGATTGTCGGGGTAACGCACCCAACCGCAGAGCCCGCCCTCCCCAGGGGGACCATCCCGACACCATTCTGGCCGACCTGCCCAAGATCGTGTGGGCGGCCTGTGGACAGACGGCGATTGTGGAAAACCTTGCGCCGTGCGGACGTCAGCGGTTGTCGAAGTCGTCGTCGGGCGGAGCCGCGCCGTTGGTGGGGTGGTCGGCCGAGGACGGCCGGTAGACGTGGAAGCCCGGCGGCGCGGCCGCGGGCTGCGGCGCGGGCGGCTCGGGGCTGGGCGACGGCGAGGACGAGGGCGAGGACGAGGGCGAGGGCGGCGCGGCGGGTGTCGCCGGTTTGTCCTTGCGGCCGAACCAGCGCTTCTTTCCCGCGTTGGGATCGATCCTGGTGGGCGGGTCGTCGCGCGTGACTGGGTCGACTCGGCGGCCACGTGGGGCGGCGGGGGAGTTCGGCCGGGTGTGCTCGGGGATGGTGGGCGCGTCCGGCCAGGGGTCGGTGGGCTCGGGCGAGCGCCTCGAACCGGCGGGGGCCGCGGGTCCAGCGGTGGTGGCTGAGCTGGGGCCGGTGGTCGCGGCTACGGGCTCGGGGGTGGGGTCGGGGTCGCCGGCTCGGCCGCTCAGGCGTTCGTTGTGGAGGCGGGCCGCCACGAAGCCGGCTCGGGCGGCCGCGGCCACGGCCAGGAGGGCGGCCAGGGCCACTCCTACGCGGCCGGGGAGGGGGATCAGGCCTATGCCGCCGCCCAGGACCCAGGCGATCATCAGGACGGTTTCGGAGTGGGAGAAGGCGCTTGCCCTCAGGCGCTCGGGGACACGCTCCTGGATGGTGGCGTCGACGGCCAGCTTGGCTATGCCGCTGAAGATGGCGACCGTCAGGGCCAGCAGGGTGACCGTGGCCAGGCTGTAGAACAGGGTGGCCAGGACGCCGGCGCCGGCGGTGATCATCAGGCCGGCCGACTGGAGGGCCAGCGGGCGGCGGATGCGCAGGCGGGTGCCGACGGCCGTGGACAGGAAGGTGCCGATGGCCAGGGCGCCGCCGATCACGCCGACCGCGCCCTTGTTGCCGATGTCGTTGCCCAGGACCGTCGTGTCGAGGTCGTTCGCCATGATCACGAAGGCCAGGAAGAGCAGGGTGAAGCCGTACAGCAGGCGCAGGCTGGCGCTGCCGATCAGGGTGGAGATCACCAGCTGGCCGGCGAGCGGCCGGTCCTCGCCCCGGCCCAGGCGCAGCATCGCCCGCCAGGGGCGGGGCACCGCCTCGGGTGGGTCGGAGTCGGCGCGCGGGGGCAGGCGCAGGGAGATCACCATGCCGACCACGAAGAGGATCGCCGCCACGCGCAGGGGCCACTGTGGGCCGATCTTGAAGGCGAGCAGGCCCAGTGGGGCCACCACCGCTCCCGCGAACGTGCCGTAGACGCTGGCCCGGGCGCCGACCTGTGACAGTCCGACGCCCTCGGGCAGGAGCCTGGGGACCGCGGCCGAGCGCGCCACGCCGTACGCCCGGGAAAGCGCGAGCACCCCGAAAGCCGCCGGATAGAGGCCCCAGCCGAAAAGGTGGTCGGAGATCACGTAGGCCAGGAAGGCGCGGCCCAGCATGGTGACCGCCAGCGCGTAGCGGCGCCCGTGCCGGAAATGGTCGAGCAGCGGGCCGACCACCGGCGCCAGCAGGGCGAACGGGACCATCGTGATCAGCAGGTAGAGGGCGACCTTGCTGCGTGCCTCGCCGAGCGGGACGTTGAAGAAGATCGTGCCGGCCAGGCCGATCGCGATCAGGGTGTCGCCGGCGCAGGAGATCGCGTGCAGGTCGAAGAGGCGGATCATGCCGACCTCGTTGGCCGCGCCCTTGGCCCGCGCCGTGCCGACCCTCCTGGTCGCCCACGCCCCGCCGCGCACGGAGCCGCGCACCATCAGGCGGGCGGCCTTGATGCCGGAACCGACGGTGCGCCCGAGAGAGGGAAGCACAGGCATGGGTTCCATCCTGACTGATCGGGGCCAGTGCTGTCCCGTTCCGCGAGCGCGTAATCCGGGGGAGTCGTTGCGGATCAACCGCACCGGTAGGGGACAATGGATACGTGACGACTCGGACCACCACACGCGCCGCCCGACTCGACCAAGTTTGTGCCGATGCGGTCGGTGTGGCGCGCGGCGCAATCACCGAGGTGGATCCCGAGGACGTCGGGGAACACCTGGAAGCGATCGCCGAGGGCGACCGCGTTGTGACCCACTTCTTCGAGAGCCACCTGGCGGGCTACCGCGGCTGGCGCTGGGCCGTCACGGTGACCCGCGTGCCGCGCAGCCGTCATGTGACGGTCTGCGAGACCGTGCTGCTGCCCGGGCCCGACGCGCTGCTCGCGCCGGGCTGGGTGCCGTGGAACGAGCGGGTGCAGCCGGGCGACCTCGGCGTCGGCGACCTCATGCCGACCGCGCCCGACGACGAGCGTCTCGCGCAGGGCTATGTGCTCAGCGACGACCCCGCCGTCGAGGAGGTCAGCTGGGAGCTCGGCCTCGGCCGGTCACGGGTGATGTCCCGCGAGGGGCGGATCGAGACGGCACAGAGGTGGTACGACGGTGAGTCCGGCCCGGAAGCGCCGATCTCGGTGGCCGCGCCGCGCAACGCCCGCTGCGGCACCTGTGGCTTCTACCTGCCGCTGGCCGGGTCGCTGCGCACGATGTTCGGTGTCTGCGGAAACCTGTACGCGCCCGACGACAGCCGCGCGGTGAGCGCCGACCACGGCTGCGGCGCCCACTCCGAGGCCCTGCTGGGCACGGCCGAGCAGCCGGTCGAGGAGCTGCCGACGGTCTACGACGACAGCGAGGTCGAGTCGGTCGCGGTGAGCCGCGGTCACGGCTCGGTCGAGGAAGCGGAGCCGGCCGAGGAGCTCGGCCACAGCTAGGAAGTAACCCTGAACTCCGCGTGGGTGATCGACCGGCGCCGCTTGCGGTGCCGGTCGTGCACGATCATCGTGATCAGGCCCGGGATGCCGACCAGGAAGCCCGCGACGCAGATCTCCAGCCACCTGTCCGGTCCGTCGGCCAGCCACACGATCAGGGCGGCGATGGCGAAACCGGCCAGGCCGGCGAGCGCGAAGGGGACCATGGGTGGGTCCAGCGGCTCGACCGGGGGCTTGCGTTCAGTCACTTCGCCAGGATAAGTGCGCGGAGATCACCGGTGGGGTCTTGTGACCGGGCCGACACCGTTTCGTTTTTGCGCTGGTCATTGTTGCTGAGAGCATGACCTCCGAACATCGTCGATGATCGGAAAGGCCACGCATGATCACCGCTTTCGACCGCTTCTTCGAAATCTCGGCCCGGGGTTCGACGCTGGGGCGCGAGATCCGCGGTGGCCTGGCCACCTTCTTCACGATGGCCTACATCGTCGTGCTGAACCCGCTGATCCTCGGCGGCGGCGTGGACGGCGACAACAAGACGCTGCCGATCGCGGCCCTGGCCGCGGGCACGGCGCTGGTCGCCGGCGTGATGACCATCCTGATGGGTGTGGTTGCCCGGTTCCCGCTGGCGCTGGCCGCCGGGCTCGGCGTGAACGCGCTGGTGGCGTACGAGATCGCTCCGGAAATGACCTGGGCCGACGCGATGGGCCTGGTCGTCATCGAGGGTGTCCTGATCGCGATCCTGGTGCTCACCGGGCTGCGGACGCTGGTCTTCCGGGCGGTGCCGACGCAGCTCAAGACGGCGATCGGCGTGGGCATCGGCCTGTTCCTGATGATCGTCGGCCTGGTCGACGCGGGCTTCGTGCGCCGGGTGCCGGACGCGGCCAACTCGACGGTGCCGGTCGAGCTCGGCATCGGCGGCAAGCCGGCCGGCTGGCCCACCTTCGTCTTCGTGATCGGCCTGCTCTTCACGCTGATCCTCTTCGTGCGCAAGGTGCGCGGCGCCATCCTCATCGGCATCCTCGGCAGCACCGTGCTGGCGATCGTCGTGGAGGCGATCGCCCACCCGAAGACCTGGTCGCTGAACGTGCCCAAGCTGCCCGAGAAGATCGTCAGCTCGCCCGACCTCTCGCTGCTCGGTCACTTCAACGTGCTCGACTCGTGGTCGCGGGCCGGCTGGCTGGTCGTGATCATGTTCATCTTCAGCCTGCTGATCACCGACTTCTTCGACACGATGGGCACGATGGTCGCGGTCGGCCAGGAGGGTGACCTGCTCGACGAGGACGGCAACCCGCCCCGTACGCGGGAGATCCTGCTCGTCGACTCGGTCGCGGCGGCCGCCGGTGGCGCGGCCAGCGTCTCCAGCAACACCTCCTACATCGAGAGCGCGGCCGGCGTGGGCGAGGGCGCCCGCACCGGTGCGGCCAACCTGGTCACCGGCGTGCTCTTCCTGCTCGCGATGTTCCTGTCGCCGCTGGTCTCGGTGGTGCCGTTCGAGGCGGCGTCGACCGCGCTGGTGGTGGTCGGCTTCCTGATGATCCTGTCGATCCGGCAGATCGACTGGACCGACTACACGATCGCCATCCCGGCCTTCCTCACGATCACGTTCATGCCGTTCACGTACTCGATCTCCAACGGCATCGGGGCGGGCGTCATCACGTACGCGGTCCTCAAGATCGCGACCGGCCGGGCCCGCGAGATCCACCCGATCCTCTACGGCGTCGCGGCCCTGTTCGTCCTGTACTTCTTGAGGGGCCCGCTGGAGAGCTGGATCCTGTAACAACGGTTACACGCGAAACCAATGTCGTTAGCCAAGCTCATTAGCTAAGCTAAGAATCGTGATGGAGTGGCCGGTGGCGGCTGATCAAGGCACAGCGGAGGAGCTGGCCAAGACGCTGCGCGAGGCGATCCAGCGGCTGAGCCGGCGCGTCCGGCAGGCCCGCCCGGTCGGCGACCTGACGTTCAGTCAGCTTTCCGCGCTCACCAGCTTGCAGCTGGCGGGCGCGCTGACTCCTCGTGAGCTCGCCGATGTCGAGCGGGTCCAGCCGCCGACGATGACCAAGATCGTCGGCAAGCTGGAGGACCGGGGTCTGGTGGTGCGTTCCCCGCACCCGACCGATGGGCGCCAGGTGATCCTGGCCCCGACGGAACTGGGCCGGGCGGTCTTCGCCCAGTTCGAGAAGGCCCGGAACGAATGGCTGGCGTCCCAGCTGGCCGAGCTCACGGAGGAGGAACAGGAGACGCTGGCCCAGGCCACGCGCATCCTGCAACGGCTCTCGCAAGCCTGACCGGTCGGTTCGGCGCTGCTTCGTCACGTGACGATGACGCGTACGACCGAACAGGAGGCACCACCCAGTGCGGTCAGTGCTCAACACCACCTTCCGGTCCCTGAAGATCCGCAACTACCGGCTGTTCACGGTCGGCCAGCTCGTCAAGCTCGTGGGCGTCTGGATGATGTTCACCGCGCAGGACTGGCTGGTCCTCGACCTGTCGAACAACTCGCCGGGCGCCCTCGGGGCCGTGACCGCCCTCCAGTTCCTGCCCGTCCTGCTGCTCACCCTGTGGGGCGGCAAGCTCGCCGACCGCTACGACAAGCGCAAGTTGCTCGTCGCGGCGAACGCCGTCTTCGCGGCCACCGCGATCGTCTTCGCGATCCTGGTCGCCTCCGGGCACGTCGAGCTCTGGCACGTGTTCCTGTTCGCCGGGCTCTTCGGCATCGCCAACTCCATCGAGACGCCGGTACGCCAGTCGTTCGTCTCCGAGCTGGTCGAGATGCCGCTGCTGCCCAACGCGCTGGCGCTGTCGGCGGCCACCTTCAACACCGCCCGCGTGGGCGGTCCCGCCCTGGCCGGCGTGGCCCTGGCGATCTTCGGCACCGGGCCGGTCTTCCTGATCGCGACCGCGCTGTCGATCGCGCCGGTGTTCAGCTACACCGCGATGCGCGCGCACGAGCTGCTGCGGTCCACCCCGCCCGGCAAGAAGGACACCAGGATCCTCGACGGCCTGAAGTACGCCTACCGTCGCCCCGACCTGATGGTCCCGATCTGCCTGATGGCCGTCATCGGCATGATCGGCTTCAACTTCCCGGTGACCCTGGCCGCCCTGGCGAAAATCAACTTCAACGCCGGGGCGTCCTCGTTCGGCCTGCTCACCACGGCGCTCGCGGCCGGATCGCTCTGCGGGGCCCTGGCCGGCAGCGCCCGCCGCAAGCGCCCCAGCGTCTACCTGGTCATCGGCGCGGCACTGATCTTCAGCGTGCTCGAGTTCGCGGTCGGCTTCACGCCCAACTTCGTGGTCGCGATGATCGTGCTCTTCCCGACCGGCTTCTTCTCGATCTTCCTGGCCCAGGCGGCCAACCACCGGGTGCAGATGGGCGTCGACCCGAAGTTCCGGGGCCGGGTGATGGCGCTCTACGTGCTGGTCTTCCTCGGCACCACGCCGATCGGGGCATCCCTGGCCGGCTGGTGGGGCGAGCGGTACGGGGTGGCGTCGAGCATCTGGGTGGCCGGCATCATCTGCTTCGTGGCCTCGGCCGTGGCCCTGGTCTGGCAGCTGCGCAGCAGCGGGGAGCGGCTCGAGATGACGTTGCGGCCGCGGCCGCGCCTCACACTGGTGCCGCCAGCCGAGGACCCGGAGCCGGCCCTCGCGCGAGCCGCCTGACGGGTATTTGGCAGGAGAAGTCCGCCGAACGGGTATTCCAGTTCGGGGCGCATCCGACTTAGCGTCTTCTGGTGGCCCTCGTGCACATTGCTGTGCTCACGGCGGCCCTCGTCGTTCTGATCTCCGTGCCCTACGCGGTGGCGGCAGCGATCCGGCGCGACGAGGCCCGTCGGCGGCGAGACGCGTCCCGAAATTCCTCCGAGGGCCGTGACCTGCGGCTTCTCGACCGTCATCTTCAGTGCAACGACCCGGTCGCGGCGCTGGCCCGGCGAGGCCCGGCCCCGATCGAGCAGCTCGCCTTCGACCTGCGCCGGCTCCACCGCGAGCAGCGCGGCGGCCTGTCGCTGGGCTCACACAAGTGGACGGCGGCGGTGCTGACGGCGTACGACGAAAGGCTCTGCATGGCGTGCGAGTGCCTCGGCGTACGGGAGAACCTGCGCCCCTTGGACGGCCTGGACCGCGAGCTGGAGCGGGTCCGGGTCGAGAGCGAGCTCGAGGCCGCCGGCCTGGAGCTGCGTTAGGACGTCGCTCTGCCGCGCGTCAGGCCGATGGCCAGCGTCAGCGCGACGATGGCGCCGGTCAGGCTCGGCAGGCCGAGCTCGGATCGAACGGCGTACGACGCCACGGAGGCGGCCAGGACGCCGGCGGAGTAGGCGAAGGCCACCGGCAGGGCGATCAGCGCGTGTCGAGCGGGCAGCGCCGCCGCCACGGCCAGCCCGGCGATGAGGATCAGGTCGGGCACCAGGAAGAGGTTGTGGCCGATCTCGCGGTGGAGGAGGTCGAGGCGCCGGCCGGCAGCGAGCCGTGGGACCAGCGGATCCGGGCGGTGCTGACCGATGTCCGCGCGGCCGCGCTGCGGCATCCGGGGATCGCCGGGCACATCGCTTCCCGGCCGCCGCTCGGGCCGGCCGGGCTGAGGCTCGCCGCGGTCATCATGGCCGCGCTCGCTGAGGCTGGTCTGAGCCCCGCCGACGTGGTCAAAGCGTCTCAGGCCCTGATCGCCTACTCGGCCGCCGGGCTTCGCATGGCGGTCGAGGCCGGGGAGCCGGACGAGCGCTGGCGCCAGGTCAACGAGGCGCTGCGAGGGGAGACTCCGGTGGCCGGCTCGGCCGAGCAGTTCGGCTACGGCCTGCGCCTGCTGCTCAACGGCATCCGGCAGGAGGCTACAGCGGCCAGGAGTTGAGCTTCTCGTACTGGCCGTTGTGGCTCAGGACCAGCGAGAACTCGGTCACCGGCCACGGCGGGCCCACGTAGTTGGACAGGGCTTTCCGCACGGCGGCGTCGGCGTGGTACGAGACCGTCAGGTGCGGGTGGAACGGCCTGTCCTCGAGCGGATATCCGGCCGCGGCCAGGTCGTCCCGGATGCTCGTGTGCAGTGCGATGAGGTTTTCCCGGTCGCCCTCGACGCCCAGCCACTCGGCCTTGCCGAAGCGGCCGCTGCCGGCCAGGCGCAGCGTGAACGGGCCGGGGGAGCGCACCGCGGCCAGCACCGCCGCCACCGGGTCCGGAGACGGGACGTCACCCAGGAAGGCCAGGGTGACATGCCACTTGCCGGACGGCGAGACCCGGCCGCCGCTCGGCAGGGCGCGCCGGAGGGCGTGAAGCTCGCCGGGCGGAGGGAAGACCGCGACGAAGAGACGGTTCAGGACGACTCGCGGGCCGCGGGCCCGCCGCCGAAGAGAACGTCGTCCCAGCTCGGAAGGCGCTTGCGCGGTTTCGCCTCGTCGGTCTCGGAGGACGCCTGCTGGGCGCCGCTCTGCTGGCCGACCGTGCGCCGCGGGCGCAGGACGGCGAGCGACGGGACGGCCGGAACCTCCTTGGGGAGGTCGGAGTCTTCGTCGAAGGCCGAGCCGGAACCGCCGCCGAGCAGGGCGGCGGCGCCACCGGCGACCGGGCGGCGCTGCTCGGCCGGTCCGCTGTCGAGGCTGCGGCCGGGCGTCTGGCCCAGCGGGCGGTCGAGCGAGGCGAGCAGGGCGTCGCGGCCGGCGCGGATCGGGTCGCGGGCCGGGCGCTGCGCGGGCGTCTCGGCCGCGGGCAGGCCGTGGCCGCCGCGGGCGGGCTCGGCGGAACGGGACGGGCCGGGCAGTCCGTGACCGCCCCGCTCGGTGAAGGCGCGCTCGGGCGCGGGCTCCTGGCCCAGGATCTGGGTGGGGCGCTCGGCGCACAGGTATTGCGCCATGTCGTCATGCGGCGAGACGACCTGGCGTCCCTTGTCGAGGTCCCAGATGGCCTGCGCCGTGGCCTTGCCGGACGGCCAGGTGGCGACGATGCGCCACGTGCCGTCCTCGCGGCGGAACGCGTCCCACGAGATCTTCTCGGTGTCGATGCCGTGCTGGGCCAGGCGGCTGTCGACCACCTCGGCCAGCGGGGCGCCGGAATCCGACGTCTTCAGACGGGTGCGCCGAGCATGCTGCGCCAGCATGGCCCGCTCCTGGAGCACCGGGCCCGCATAGCGCAGGACGCGGTCGACCGGAACGCCGGCGATGCGCGCGACGTCCTCGGCGGACTCGCCCTGACGGATGCGGGCCTGGATGTCACGTGGCGAGAGCGAGGCCTGCTGCGCCTCGGGCGTCATCACGGCCACGGCCGTGCCCGCGGGGGCGGCGTGGCCCTCGTGGGTGAGCGCACCGTGAACCCGGTCGTCGATGGGGAGAGCCAGGAGCCGGCCGACCTCGTCGGCGAGCACCATGGCCTGACCGTCCTCGGAAAGGGCGACGAAGCGTACCGGCCGCATGCGTTGCCTCCGTCCCGTCGCATTGGCACCTTGGCCCGTGCTCCCGAGACTCAGCCACCCGGGCGCGTTTCGGAACACGGTACGCTCCCCGGTCACCCGATGGGGGTAAGCCACGCCGGGCAACTTCGCTGAGCTGCGATGATCATGAAAAAGCCGTAGTTGTACGCGTCGTCGAGTGACCAAGAGCACTGACACACCACCGTGCCCTCCGCGCGGCCTCGCTGCAACTCGAGGCCGCAGCGCGACCATCGCGTTATTGCCGCCAAGACCGGCGTGACTCCTCACGGGACGACCGCCAGCGCCGGCACCGCGGCCAGGAACTCGCGGGCCAGAGCGGCGTCGCCACCGACCTCGGCCGCGACGCGGCCCGGATCGCGCCGATCCCCGGCCAGCCGGCAGAACTCCACCACATCGAGGCTCACCACCGCCGACGGCCGGGACACCACCCCGGTCGAGGGGCCGAGCGGCACCGTCCACGTGCCACCACCCTCACCGGTGAGCTCCAACCGCACGTGGCGGCCGCGACGGGACATGACCCGGGGCAGGAACCGGACCGCCAGCTCGGCCATCGGGCGCACGTGCCCGGGAAGTGGCGGCGGCGTCCGCCGCCCCGTCGCGGCGGCGATGTCCTCCCGGTGGATCCAGGTCTCGTAGGCCCGCGCGGTCAGCGCGTCCGGCAGGCAGAGCGGCGGCCCCAGAGCCGTCGTCGCCACACCCAGCGGCGGGTTCGCCGGGACCGAGCGGCACATCGCGTCGGCCTGCGCACGCCAGGCACGCCGGGTCAGCTCGACGGGCCGCCCGCGCTCCCGGCGCAGGACGGCCGCGGTGCGCGTGGCCGGGTCGTCGCCCAGCGGCTCGACGGGCAGTCCCAGGACCCCGGCGATCAGCCCGTCGGTCGAGGCCAGATGCGCGACCAGGTCGTGCACGCTCAGCTCGCCGTACGCGGCGGTCCGGCCCCAGTCGGCGGCCGTGAGGTCGGACAGCAGCAGGTCCAGCGCCGCGACCTGGGCCGCGTAGGGCGCCACGTACGCCGGCGCCGGCGTCGCCGGAGGCCGGCGGCGCCGGGCGGCCGAGCGCGTCCGCGCCAGCGAGCCGGCCGGGGGCCACAGGTCCGCCCCGGCCAGGCCGGCCACGGCCTCGACCAGCCGACGGGCCTCCCGCGCGCAGTGCGGGCAGGTGGGCAGGTGCGCCTCGACGAGGGCGGCCTCCGCGGGCGGGCAGGCGTTCAGCGCCCACGCCGCGACGAGGGAGTGGATGTCCATGCCGCTCATCTCCGTAGCGCCAGCGCGAGCCGGCGCAGGCCCTCGCGCATCTGGGATTTGGCTGTTCCCTCGGGCAGGCCCAGCTCGGCCGCGACCTCGCGATAGGTGCGACCCTCCAGATAGGCCATGGTGATCGCGCGGCTCAGGTGCGCGGGCAGGGCCTTCAGGGCCGCGCCGAGCCGCTCGGCCGCGTCGCTGTCCGAGACCTGGTCACCGACCGGGTCGCCCCGGCTGACCGCGCCGGCGTACAGGGCGCCGTCCAGGGCCCTCCGCCGGTGCGCCTCCTCCCGGCGCACCAGGTCGACGGCGCGGCGGTGGGCCATCATGGCCAGCCAGCCGCGCAGGCTGCCCCGCTCCGGCTCGTAGTCGAGGGGGTGCTGCCAGATGGCCAGGAAGACCTCCTGGGTGACGTCCTCGGCGGCCCGGCCGTCACGGGTGATCCGGGCCGCGATCGTGTGCACCAGCGGCGCGAACCGCTCGTGCAGGTCGATGAAGGCCGCCTCGTCGCCGTAGACGAGCTCGTCGCGCAGCCGCGCGTCGTCGCGGGCGGCCTCGGCGGAACGCTGCTGTCGCACGGCGCTCATTCCCACGTCGGCCTCACCTCGGCGTGCTCACGCACGTCTTCTCCAGCGCGGCCCGGGCCGTCTCCACATCGCGCAGATAGCTCGGCTCAGCGGTCCGGCTGTCGAGCCGGAGCCGCAGGTAGCCCAGGGAGAGGATGACGGCCTCCATCGGCTCGCGGACCTCGGGCCGGGCCGCCGGCCGGAGCGCCACCAACTGGTCCTGTGCCCGGCGCAGCTCGGCCCGGTCGGCCGGCGACAGCTCGGTGACGTCGTCGCCGTGGGTGAGCCGGGCCAGCGAGCGGACGGCCCCGGCCGCGTCGCGGCAGGCGCCCGGCGTGAACTGCTCCACCGACGGCAGGACGAGCCGCTGGTCCGGCGGCCAGGTTCGCCGCACGGCCACGGCGGCCGCTCCGAGCAGGACCGTCGCCGTCAGCGCGGCCACCACGGGACGCTTCACGATGCGCTCCTTCCCGGGGCGCCGCCGTGACGGCGGCGCCCCGAGTAGTCCGGACTTCCGGTCAGTTCTGGTTCACCGCGACGACGTTCGAGGTGGCGACGTAGGGGAACGTCGCCCGGAACGGCAGCGCGTTGGCGTCGACCGCGTCACCGAGACCGTCGACCGCCGCCGGGTGGTTCGGCAGCAGCACGCCTTCGGCGACCCGCACCGTCACGTCGGTGACGTCGTCGGCCAGCCGGCGGCCGTTGGGGAATCCGGCGTTGTCGCCGCCGATCACGCCGAGCCGGTTGGGGCTCGCCGCCGGCGGGATCGACATGTTCAGCCGCAGCTGCTCGCTGGGCACGAACGTGGCCGGGTCGACGTCCTTGTTGAGCCGCTGCGAGTTGAGGTCGACCGCGACCGGCCCGCAGGCCTTGCAGACGCCGGTCAGGAACACCTCGACGAGGTCGTTGCGCGGCGTGGCCGGCGCCGGGATCTTGTAGAGGGCCTCGATCCGGCGGGGCACCTCGGGGCTGGTCACGAACGGCAGGAACTTGGCGTCGTTACGCGGAGCGGTCGCGTTGAACTCGTCCTTGCGGCCGACCGGGATGACGACCTCGTTCACCAGCGGCATGCCGAGCCGGGAGACCTGCTGCCAGCCGCCGTACCGGTTCCGGTTGTTCAGCGTGTCGACCACCTCGATGCGCTGCCGCGACGTGGTGGCCCAGACGCCGACGACCGGGTTGCGGGCGGCGTCGCCCTTCAGCGCCAGCACGCTCTTAGGCACCTGGATGGCGAGCGTGTTGGTGTTGTAGCCGCGGACCGTGTCCTGGCCGACCTCGGACAGGTTGCCGCCGAAGTAGTTGTCGAAGAAGCGCAGGTCGATGAAGAACGGGTCGTCGGCCTGGCCGGCGTAGGTCTTGCCGCCGCCGGGCAGGGCGGTGATCGCCGAGTCCGCGAGCTGCTGATAGTTCGGCATCGACGCCGGGCCGACCCGGGACGGCGCCACCCGGCCGTTGTTGATCAGCGTCTGGCTACCGGACGCGGTGATCGCCTCCAGCTTGTACGTCTGCAGATAGTTGAGATCGGGATCGTCGAGCGAGGTCACCACGCCCGTGTTGTAGAGATACGTGTTCTTGCTGCGGTAGTTGTCGGTGAACGTCCAGCGGTAGATCAGGTCGGCCCGGGCGTCACCGTCGTTGTCGATGTTGATGTCGTACGCCGCGTCGGAGGCGAACGGGTAGAAGTTCGGCCCGCCGTTGGGCTCCTCGAAGGGCACCCAGTTCCCGATCAGCGTCACCGTGTTCGGCGCGTCGGGGCTGACGAACGCGTACGTGTCGGTGTTGTCCAGCTGCGGCTCGCCGGCGACCAGCGGAGCCTCCCGGTGGCTGGACGCCTGGGTCACCGTCGGCGCCAGCGACGCCACACAGGCCGTGGCGGTCACCGCCGCGGCCACGCCGAGCAATCGCCGGCGATTTGGAGGTCGGAACATTACATCCCCCTAGATGAGGTCGATGCTGTCGCCGGTCATTCGCCTCGCCGGGCGGGGCGGATGAATCGAGTCGCATTGGTTACATCGAGCCATCCGGATGGCCGTCGGCGGCGAATCCCCCTGTCGACACATCGCTCTCGAGGAAGGGGACCGGATGCGCCGCGTGGTGGTGCTCATCGCTGTCTCGGTGCTCGGCCTGGCGCTCGTGGTCGCGGCCGGCGCGCTGTTCGCACCCTGGGACCGGGCGCCGGAGAGCCAGGCGTCCACAAGCTGGGAGACCGGGCCGATCGCGGCCGCCGAACGGCGGGTCGAACGGGCGCCGGACGACTGGAAGACCTGGGCCGAGCTGGGCACGGCGTACGTGGAGCGGGCGCGCACGACCGGCGAGGCCGCCGACTACGTGCGGGCCCGGGTCGCCCTCGACCGGTCGCAGAAGATCCACCCGCGGGACAACGCGATCGCGCTGACCGGCCACGGCGCGCTCGCCGCCGCCCTGCACGACTTCCCGGCGGCGCTGCGGCACGGCCGGGCCGCGCTCGCGGCCGATCCGTACCGGGCGGCCGCGCTCGGCGTCGTGGCCGACGCCCTGATCGAGCTGGGCCGCTACGACGAGGCCTTCCCGACGATCCAGCGGATGGTGGACCTGCGCCCGGACGCCTCCTCCTACGCCCGGGCGTCGTACGCCTGGGAGCTGCGCGGCGACATCGGGCGCGCCACCGACGCGATGCGCCGCGCCCTGGACGCCGCCCCGAACGCGGCCGACGGCGCGTTCGCGCGGCTGCACCTGGGCCAGCTCGCCGCCGACAACGGCGACCTGGACACCGCCGCCACCGAGTTCACCGAGGGCCTGCGCCTGCTGCCCGGCCATCCGCCGCTACGACTGGGCCTGGCCCGCGTCCGCGCCGCGCGTGGTGACACCGCGGGCGCGATCACCGAGTTCCGGGCCGTCCTGGCCGTGGCGCCCCGGCCCGTGTACGCCGCCGAGCTCGGCGACCTGCTCACCGCGTCCGGCCGTCCGGACGAAGCCGCGAAGGAGTACGCCGCCGCCCGGCAGGCCTGGGCCGACGAGGCCGTCAGCGGCGCCCCGCCGGAGCCGGACACAGTGCTGTTCGCCGTCGACCAGGGAAAAGCCGGCCGGGGAGAAGGCGGCCGGGGAGAAGCCGACCCGGGAGAAGCCGGCCAGCGGGAGCCGGTCGCGCTGGATGCCGCCCGTCGGCTATACGCCCGTCAGCCCGGCATCGCCGCCGCCGACGCGCTGGGCTGGGCGCTACGCGCCGCGGGCCGGCCGGCCGAGGCCCTGCGCTACGCCGATCAGGCGCTCAAGCTGGGCACCCGCAGCGCCCTCAGCCACTATCACCGCGGCCTGATCCTGGCCGATCTCGGCCGGCGCGACGCCGCCCGCGCCGACCTGACCACCGCGCTGCGCCTCAACCCGCACTTCTCGTTCCGGCACGCCCCCGAGGCCCGCGCGGCCCTGGCCCGGCTATGACAGGGCCGGCCAGGGCAGGGCCGGCCAGGGCAGGGCCGGCCAGGGCAGGGCCGGCCAGGGCAGGGCCGGCCAGGGCAGGGCCGGCTAGGACAGGCGCTCGACCACGTAGTCGATCGCGGCGGTCAGGGCGGTCACGTCGGACGGCTCAACCGTCGGGTAGAGGGCGACGCGCAGCTGGTTGCGGCCGAGCTTGCGGTAGGGCTCGGTGTCGACAATGCCGTTGGCCCGCAGGATCTTGGCCAGCTGGGCGGCGTCGATCTCATCGGTGAAGTCGATGGTGGCCACGGCGGCCGAGCGCAGCGCCGGGTCGGTGACGAACGGCGTGGCGTACGACGACTCGTCGGCCCAGCCGTAGATGGCGGCGGCGCTCTCCGCGCATCGCTTGACCGCCCAGGACAGGCCGCCCTGCGCGTTCATCCAGTCGAGCTGCTCGGCGGCCAGGAAGACCGTGGCCAGGGCCGGCGTGTTGTACGTCTGCTCCAGCCGGGACTGCTCGATCGCCGTCACCAGGTCGAGGAACTGCGGGATGTACCGGCCCGAGGCCTTGATCTCGAAGGCGCGCTCGATGGCGGCCGGCGACATCAGGGCCATCCACAGGCCGCCGTCGGAGCCGAAGGCCTTCTGTGGGGCCAGGTAGTACACGTCGGTCTCGCGCAGGTCGACGTCGAGGCTGCCGCCGCCCGAGGTGGCGTCGGTGAGCAGCAGGGCGCCCTCGTCGGCGCCGGCCACGCGGCGGACCGGCACGGCCACACCGGTCGAGGTCTCGTTCTGGACCGAGGCGTACGCGTCGACGCCCGCCTCCGCCGTCAGATAGGCCGCCTGGCCGCCGGGGGCCTTGTGGATGGTCGGGTCGCCGAGGAACGGCGCGTCGCTGACGGCTTTCGCGAATTTCGCCCCGAATTCGCCAAACTCGGCGAACTGGGCCCGATCGCGGATCAGGCCGAACGTCGCGACCTCCCAGAACGCGCTCGTGCCCCCGTTGGCGATGACCACCTCGTACCCCTCGGGAATCGAGAAGAACTCGCCGAGGCCGCGCCGCAGGCGGGCCACCTGGTCCTTGACCGTCTTCTGCCGGTGGGAGGTGCCGAGGAACGTGCGGGACACCGCGGACAGCGACTCGACGCCCTCGGGGCGCACCTTGCTGGGACCGGAGCCGAAGCGCCCGTCGACCGGCTTGATCTCGTCTGGGATCCGGATGTCAGTCACCGGAGCATTATGCGCGGAGCTTGTCCCAGCCCTCGACCTGCTGCGGCTTGCGGACCGGGGGTCCCACATAGTGAGCGTGCGGGTGGACGACACGGCCCAGGCGTTTCTGCTCCAGGATGTGCGCGCTCCAGCCGGCCACCCGGGCGCAGGTGAACATCGAGCTGAACATGTGGCCCGGCACCTCGGCGAAGTCGAGGACCACGGCCGACCAGAACTCGACGTTCGTGGGCAGCGGCCGCTCGGGCTTGCGGGCCTGGAGCTCGGCCAGCGCGGCCCGCTCGAGCGCGATGGCCACCTCGTAGCGCGGCGCGCCGAGCTCGCGGGCCGCGCGCTTGAGCACCCGGGCCCGGGGGTCCTCGGCCCGGTAGACGCGATGGCCGAAGCCCATGAGGCGCTCGCCACGATCAAGGACGCCTTTCACGTACGCCTCGGCGTCGCCGCTGCGCTCGACCTCCTCGAGCATGTGCAGCACGCGGGCCGGCGCCCCGCCGTCGAGCGGGCCCGAGAGCGCGCCGATGCCCGAGGAGATGCAGGCGGCCACGTCGGCGCCGGTCGAGGCGACCACCCGGGTGGTGAAGGTGGAGGAGCTCAGCCCGTGCTCGGCGGCCGAGATGAAGTAGGCGTCGACCGCCTTGACGTGCTTGGGGTCGGGCTCGCCGCGCCAGCGCCGCATGAAGCGCTCGACGATCGTGCCGGCCTTGTCGATGTCCTTCTGCGGCACGGCCGGCAGGCCGAGCCCGCGGGCGGCCTGGGCCACGAACGACAGCGCGGTCACCGACACCCGGGCCAGGTCGCGGCGGGCCTGGTCGTCGTCGATGTCGAGCAGCTGGCTCAGACCCCAGTACGGCGCCAGCATGGCCACCGCGGACTGCACGTCGACGCGGATGTCGCCCGAGTGCACCGGCACCGGGAACGGCTCGGCCGGCGGCAGGCCGGGCCCGAACCGGCCGTCGACCAGCAGCCCCCAGACGTCGCCGAAGGAGACCTGGCCGATCAGGTCCTCGATGTCGACGCCGCGGTACCGCAGCGCGCCACCGTCCCGGTCAGGCTCGGCGATCTCGGTCTCGAAGGCCACGACTCTCCCTGGGGGCGGATGCTGTAGGTGTTTCATCTTGCTCGCTGGGTAACGGCAGGTCGACACCGCATGATGCGCTCTGTATGTGCTTTCTGCGACACCCATCCTCACCGACCTGACGTGGCGGCCGAGGGGACTTACGGTCGTTGCGTGACCCTCGAACCCCCATCGCCTGCGAGCATGCGGCGCGACTACACCGCGCGGGAGGCGTTGCTCGAGTCGGGCATGGCCGCCGATTGGACCACACAGTTCGGCGCCTGGTTCATCGAGGCGTCCGGATTCGGCCTGCCCGAGCCCAACGCCATGATCGTGGCCTCGGCCACGCCGTCGGGTCACCCGTCGGCGCGTACTGTCCTGCTCAAGGAGTACGACGCGCGCGGTTTCGTGTTCTTCAGCAACTACGAGTCGCGCAAGGGCGCCGAGCTCTCCGCCAACCCGTACGCGAGCCTGGTCTTCCCGTGGTTTCCCATGCAGCGGCAGGTGATCGTGGTCGGCGCGGTGGAGCGGGTGAGCCGGGCCGAGACCGAGGAGTACTTTTCGTCGCGGCCGCGCGGTTCCCAGTTGGGCGCCTGGGCGAGCCCGCAGTCGACGATCGTGCCCGATCGGGACGCTGTCGACGCCAGCCTCGCGGTGGTGACCGAGCGGTTCGGTGACGGCGAGGTGCCGGCGCCTCCGCACTGGGGTGGCTTCCGCGTGCTGCCGGAGACGGTCGAGTTCTGGCAGGGCCGGAGCAGCCGCCTTCACGACCGGCTCCGCTACCGGCGTACAGAAGAAAGTCTTTGGGTTTTGGAAAGGTTGGCACCTTGAGCCAGGACGCTGTCGAAGCGGCCGCGGAGGTCGTCGAGGAGCGCGAACGGAAGTCCTGGTTCATCGATCTCAGGCCCCTCCGCGTCGTCGCGTATCGGCGGATGTGGATCGGAAACGGGGTCTCGTTCTTCGGTTTCCAGTTCACCTCGGTCGCGGTTCCGATCGAGATGTACGCCATCACGCACTCCTCGGCCTGGGTGGGCCTGCTCGGCCTGGCCGGCCTGGTGCCGCTGCTGATCTTCGGGCTGTGGGGTGGCGCCGCGGCCGACGTGGTCGACCGGCGCAAGCTGCTGCTGGCCAGCTCCACCCTGGCCTGGATCTCCACGCTGGGCCTGCTGGTGCAGGCGCTGCTGCACGTGAACAGCGGTTATCTGCTGCTGGCGCTGGTCGCGCTCCAATCGGCCGGCTTCGCCATCAGCTCGCCGGCCCGGCAGGCGATCATCCCGCGGATCGTGCCCGGCGGGCTGGTGCCGGCGGCCAACACGCTGGCCTACACGACCACCACCGCCGGCGGTGTGCTCGGCCCGCTCGCGGCCGGTGTGATCTTCGCCGCGGCCTCGACCGACAGCGGCATCATCGCGGCCTACCTGGTCGACGCCGTGCTGTTCACGGTCTCGTTCTGGGCCACCTGGCGGCTGCCGTCGATCCCGCCGGTCGAGCACGACCTGTCCGAGGAACGGCCCAGCGCCGGCCTGCGCGGCGTCCTGGTCGGCCTGAAGTTCCTGGTCACCCAGCCGGTGCTGCTGCTCTCGTTCGCGGTCGACATCGTCGCCATGGTCTTCGCCATGCCGCGGGCCCTGTTCCCCGAGGTGGCGGCCGACCGGTTCGGCGGCGACCAGGCGGTGGGCTGGCTGTTCAGCGCGATCGCGATCGGCTCGGTGGTGGCCGGCCTGTTCTCCGGATGGATCGGGCGGGTCAAACGCCAGGGCGTGGCGCTGGTGGTCGCCGTGATCGGCTGGGGCATCGCGATCGGCTTCGCCGGCCTGGCGCACAGCCTGTGGCTGATCCTGCTGCTGCTCGCCGTGGGCGGCGCGGCCGACCTGGTCAGCGCCGTCTACCGGCAGTCGATCCTGCAGGTCTACGCGCCCGACCGGCTCCGCGGCCGGCTGCAGGGCGTCTTCACGGTCGTCGTGGCCGGCGGGCCGCGCCTGGGCGACCTGCGGGCCGGAGCGACCGCCGACCTCACCTCGACCACCGCGTCGTGGGCCGGCGGCGGCTTCCTGGCGGCCGGTCTGTCGGTCGTATTGGCCCTGGTCTTCCCCGCTCTGATTCGTTACAAGCCGCCGGCCGGCACCGAGGGAAGCGCGAACAGATAATGTCCAACCCATGACAAGCGTCGTAGCCGCGAAATCCGGCACCCAGTGGTCCATCGAGGCGGACGGGCACAGCGCCGTCGTCGTGGAGGTCGGCGGCGTGCTGCGCGGCTACTCCGTCAACGGCGTCAAGGTGCTGGACGGCTTCGAGGCCGACGAGCTCTCCCCGGCCTCGGCCGGTCAGATCCTGGCGCCGTGGCCCAACCGGATCCGCGACGGCAAATACACGTTTGAGGAGCAGTCCTACCAGCTCCCGCTGACCGAGCCGGCCCGGCACAACGCCATCCACGGCCTGGTCAACTGGGCCCGCTGGAGCGAGGTGGCCCGCACGGACGCCTCGGTCACGCTCGAGTTCGAGCTGCCGGCCCAGATCGGCTATCCGTGGTGGCTGACGCTGCGCGCCACCTGGACCGTCTCGGCCGACGGGCTGCGCTGCGACCAGGAGGTCGTCAACAACAGCGACTCGAACGCGCCGTGGGGCTACTCCGTGCACCCCTACCTGGAGCTGCCCGGCGTCGCCGTCGACGACATCCTGCTGCACGTGCCGGGCAAGACCCGCGTCGTGGCCGACGGCCGGCTGCTGCCGATCGGCGCCAACCCGGTCGCCGGCACCGAGTACGACTTCAACGAGCCGCGGCGCATCGGCGACCTGATCCTCGACACCACCTTCGGCGACATCGAGCACGACGCGAACGGCATCACCGAGGTGACCATCTCCGACCCGGGCTCGGACGCCAAGGTCGTGGTCTGGGCCGACGAGAAGTTCAAATACTGGCAGGTCTTCTCGGGCGACACCCTGCACGGCGAGCGCTTCCGCCGCTCGGTGGCGATCGAGCCGATGACCTGCCCGCCCGACTCCTTCCGCACCGGCCGCGACCTGATCGTGCTGGCGCCGGGCGAGCGGTGGACCGCCTCGTGGGGGATCCGGGCCTGATGGACTTCGAAGAGGTCCTCCGCAAGCGGCGCATGGTCCGCAGCTACGACCCCGACCGCCCGGTCGCGCCCGAGATCGTCGACAAGATCGTCAAGCACGGTCTGCGCGCGCCCAGCGCCGGCTTCTCGCAGGGCTGGGGCTTCCTGGTGCTCACCGAGCAGAAGGACCGCGACCTCTACTGGTCGTCGACGACCGAGGGCGACCTGGGCGACGCGGCGGCCGACGAGGCGTGGAAGGGCGACTGGCTGACCCGCATGCGCACGGCGCCGGTGATCATCGTCTGCTTCTCCAACAAGTCGGTCTACCTCGACCGCTACGCGCAGGCCGACAAGGGCTGGACGGACCGCAGCGAGGAGCACTGGCCGGTGCCCTACTGGGACATCGACACCGGCTTCGCCGCGCTGCTCATGCACCTCAGCGCGGTCAACGAGGAGCTCGGCTCGTGCTTCTTCGGCGTGCCGGTGCCCAAGGTGCCGGCGGTCAAGGAGGCGTTCGGGGTTCCCGGGGAGTACACCCCGATCGGTACGCTCACCGTCGGCTATCGGGCAACCGACAAGAGGTCTCCGTCACTCAAGCGCGGGCACCGTCCGGTGGAAGATGTGGTGCATCATGGCCGATGGGCCTGATGCAGTGGGGATAGGCTGAGGTTGTTGTTGAGAGAGGGGGCTCCGGGGTGATCTTCAAAGCGGTCCGGGACGGTGCCCCCTATCCCGATCACCACACGACCCTGAAAGCGTGGGCCGAGATCCCGCCGCGGCCGATCCGGCTGGCCGATCTCATCACCACCAAGCGGGAGCTGGCGCTCGACAAGCTGCTGGCCGAGGACTCGACGTTCTACGGCGACCTCTTCCCGCACGTCGTGGAATACAAGGGCGCGCTCTACCTCGAGGACGGTCTGCACCGCGCGTTGCGGGCCGCCCTCCAGCAGCGCAACCAGATCCACGCCCGCGTCCTGGTCGTCGAGGGCTGAGTTACCCGCTAGTTTGACGGTCATGGTGACTCCGCTGGATCTCCTGGACGTCGATACCCTCCTGTCCGACGAGGAGCGCGACATCCGCGCGCTCTGCCGCCGGGTGGCCGACGAGCGGGTCCGCCCGCATGTCGCCGGCTGGTACGAGGAGGGGAGCGTGCCGGTCCGGGAGCTGGCCCAGGAGTTCGGCAAGCTCGGCCTGCTCGGCATGCATCTGACGGGGTACGGCTGCGCGGGCTCCTCCGCGGTGGCGTACGGCCTGGCCTGCATGGAGCTGGAGGCGGCCGACTCGGGCGTGCGCTCGCTGGTCAGCGTGCAGGGCTCGCTGGCGATGTACGCGATCTGGCGTTTCGGATCCGAGGATCAGAAACAGCGCTGGCTGCCGGGCATGGCGGCCGGCGAGCTGATCGGCTGCTTCGGTCTCACCGAGCCCGACCACGGCTCCGACCCGGCCACCATGGCGACCCGGGCCCGCCGCGACGGCGACGACTGGATCATCGACGGCGGCAAGATGTGGATCACCAACGCGCCCGTGGCCGACGTGGCGGTGATCTGGGCCCGGGCCGAGGAGGGCGTGGTCGGCTTCGCCGTGCCGACCGATACGCCGGGATTCGCGGCCCGCGAGATCAAGCACAAGATGTCGCTGCGCGCCTCCAGCACGGGCGAGATCACGCTTGATGGCGTACGTCTGCCGGACAGCGCCCGCCTCCCGGAGGCGCGCGGCCTCAAGGCGCCGCTCTCCTGCCTGACCGAAGCCCGTTTCGGCATCATCTGGGGGGCCATGGGCGCGGCCCGCGACTGCCTGGGGGTGGCCCTCGACTACGCGAGGACGCGCGAGCAGTTCGGCCGCCCGATCGGCGGTTTCCAGCTCACACAGGCCAAGCTGGCCGACATGACGCTCGAGCTGCAGAAAGGCTTCCTGCTGGCGCTGCACCTGGGCCGGTTGCGCGACTCGGCCGGCGCGCTGCGGCCCGAGCAGGTCAGCGTGGGCAAGCTGAACAACGTGCGCGAGGCGATCGCGATCGCCCGCACCTGCCGGACCATCCTCGGCGGCAACGGCATCAGCGGCGAATATCCGGTGATGCGCCATGCGAACAATCTGGAGAGCGTCCTCACCTACGAGGGAACCTCCGAGATCCACCAGCTGGTGATCGGCCAGAAATTGACCGGTCTGAACGCTTTCGCCTGACGCTTCACTGCAAGTGTCGTACCCGGCTCGTACCGTGAGGGTATGGCCAACTCATCGGACGTCTCGCCGGGTGTCACTGAACCCACCCGTGAGTATCCCCCCGTCCCCGAGGAGTCGACTCCGCCTGCGCCGTCGGAGCAGCCTTCTCGGCCGAGCGGGTTCGCCCGCCTGCTCATCTTCACCGGGTTCGTCTTCGCGCTGCTCGTGGCGGCCTGCCTCGGGCTGCGCGCGATCAACGTGCTGCCCAGCTTCGACAACCCGTTCAGCGACCGCACCACCGACCGCAGCCAGCCGGTGCTGTTGCAGTCGATGCGCGACCTGAGCCGCTATGTCGCGGCCGACGGCACCTTCCAGGTCATCGTCGACCTGCAGGAGGACAGGGAGAACATCCCCGACTTCCTGATCAACCGGCGCACGCTGTTCGTCGGATCGGGCACGGTCGAGCAATATGTCGACTTCAGCAAGCTCGCCGACGAGGCGCTGGTCGTCGACAACGAGAAGAAGACCGTCACGATCACGCTGCCGGCGCCGGAGCAGGGGTCGGCCGCCCTCGACATGCAGAAGAGCTACGTCGTGGCCGAGCAGCGCGGGCTGCTCGACCGCATCGGCGACGCCTTCAAGAGCGATCCGGGCAAACAGCAGAAGGTGTACGCCCTGGCCCAGCAGCGGATCACCGAGGCCGCCCAGTCGAGCGGGCTGTCCGACCGCGCCAAGCAGAACACCGAGCAGATGCTGACCAGCCTCTTCACGCGGCTCGGCTATGCGACGGTCACGGTGACCTTCGACAGTCCGTGACGAAAGCGGCCCGGTAAACACCGGACGCCGCCGACCCGGGGGCGGGGTCGACGGCGTCCGGCGGTCATCGGCTCGAGGGGGCCGGAGCCCTCACAGAGCCGGGGGTCATCTCAAGAGACGCCGCGCATGGGCCTTTCCGTTGCGCGGCGTTCGTTTTTCGCGCTTTTGTCGGGCGCCCGGTGGCTGGTCACTCGTTGGGGAGCAGGGCCCACAGGACCAGGTAGACGATGAACTGCGGGCCGGGCAGCAGGCAGGAGATGACGAAGATCAGGCGGACCACACCGGCGGAGAGTCCGAAGCGGCGGGCCAGGCCGGAGCAGACGCCGGCGATCCAGCGGTCGTTCCGGGGACGGACGAGTCGGCGAGCCACGATGACTTCCTCCTTGACTGAACGGCCCCGGCGTTGCGCTGTGGCCGTACTTCGACGGTAGGGGCGCCGTGACCGTGCGCCCTCGGTCCGCAGGTGGAGATGGGCGGCCCGGCTCCCGTAAGGGTGACCCGTACCCTCGCGTCCTCCGCTGTTAACCTGGGTGCCGATTTCCGGCCTTCGGCGCGACGCCGTGCGCCGGTTTGACGATGTGTCGCGCCCGGCCCTGGTCGGGGCACGCGACGCCGTGACGAGGAGGCAAGCGGTGACGCTCCGGTGACGCTGGCTGTCCTGCACACCAGCACCGGCAACGCCCTCGACCCCGCCGACGCGGCCCGGCTCGCGGACGACCTGACCGCGGCCTTGCGAGCGGCCGGCGCCACCGAGGTCGAGCGGATCGGCTCGGCGCCCCACGTGGCCGTGCCCGGCACTCCGCCCAGCGCCCCCGCGCCGTCGTCCGGGCTCAGCGCCCCGGGTGCGGAAAGCGCGGGCGGGCGCCTTCGGGCGGTCGTGCGGCGGGCGCAAGAAGCGCGGGAGCCGGTGCTGATCTGCGATGACAATCTTGTCGCGCATCCGAGCCTGCTCTGGATGCTCGCGACCGAGCCGGCCAAGCGGACCACCGCGCTGGTGGTCACCGATCCCGCGGGTGACCTGCGTGAGGATCGCGGCAAGCTGCTGCCGGTCGGTGACGGGCCGGGGACCGTACGTTATCTCGGTGCGATCTGTGTGGCCCCGGCCGATCTGCCGGTACTGGCCGATGTCGCGGATCGGGACGATCTTCTCCCAGCTCTGCTCGAAGCCGGTCTCGTGCCGGTCGCCACCCCGGTGCGGCTGCTGCGGGGCGCGCTCGTGCACGACGCGGCCGAGCTCGCCGCGGCGCGGGCCGCCGTCGAGGCCGTCGACGAGGACAAGGCGCGGCTGCGGATGGCCGTCAAGGAGAAGGACGACTTCTTCACGACGTACGCCGTGAGCACCTGGTCGCCGATCGTCACCAAGGCGTCCGCGCGGCTCAAGCTCACGCCCAGCGCCGTCACCGGGATCTCCGTGCTTCTCGCGGTCGCCGCCGCGCTCGCCTTCTGGCAGGCCTCCCGGCCCGCGATGATCGCGGGCGGCGTTCTGATCTATCTGAGCTTCGTGCTGGACTGCGTCGACGGGCAGCTCGCGCGCTACACGCGGCAGTTCGGCGCGTTCGGTGGCTGGCTCGACACCATGGCCGACCGGGCCAAGGAATATGTGGCGTACGCCGGTCTGGCCGCCGGGGCCGAGCGGATCGGCCTGCCCTATGCGTGGCCGCTCGCCATCGCCGCGATCGTGCTCCAGACCGTCCGGCACATGACCGACGCCTGGTACGGCGCGCTGCACGACGAGGCCGCGGCCCACCCGAAACCGCAGGCCGCGAGCGGGCTCGGGGCACGGCTGACCGCCGCCTCGACCAAGGTGCAGGGTGACACCGGCTCGGTGGCGTACTGGTTGAAGCGGATCGTGGTCTTCCCGATCGGCGAGCGCTGGGCGCTGATCGCCGTTCTGGCGATCTTCACCAACGGGCGGATCGCGCTGGCCGGCATGCTCGCGTGGGGGGTGCTCGCCCTGGCGTACACCCTGGCCTTGAGGTCTTTGCGGGCCTTCTCGATGCGCGTCGGCGTGTTGAACAAGGTGGACACGGGCCGGTTCCGCGATGACGGTTTCCTCGTCCGTGAAGTGATCAGCCGGGCCGGGCTGCCGGCTCCTCTCGTCTTCGCGGCGCTGGCCGCCGTGGTGGCGCTGGCCGCCGTGATCGTCCTCCTCGTGGGTGATCCGTCCAAGGCCCTGCTCGCGGGGGCCGCACTGTTGGTGTTGAGCGCCGGTCTGCCGGCCAGAAAAACGCACGGCGGACCGCTCGACTGGCTGATCCCGGCCGGCCTGCGCGCCGCCGAATATCTGATGGTGGTCGCGGCCGGCATCGTGGGTGACGTTCCCACGCCGGTGACGTACCTGCTGATCTTCATGCTCACCCTGCGGCACTACGACCTGGTGGCCCGGATGGAGAAGGGCGCGCCGGCCGGCAAGGCGCGCGGCGCCCTGCTCGGCTGGGACGGTCGCGTGGTGCTGTTGACCGCCGCCGCGCTGGTGGGCCTCGGCACCGCCGGCGCCGCCGTGCTGGCCGCGCTGGTCGGCGGCTCGTTCCTGATCAACGCGATCGCCGACTGGCGGACAGGTGGCACCCGCCCGTGACATTGCTGAGCATCGTCGTACCGGTCTACAAGGTGCAGGGCTACCTGCGGCAATGCCTCGACTCCATGCTGAGCCAGTCGTTCACCGACTTCGAGATCGTCGCGGTCGACGACTGCTCGCCGGACAAGAGCGGCGAGATCCTGGCCGAGTACGCGGCCCGCGACCCCCGCGTGCGGGTGGTGACCGCGCCGGAGAACCTCGGCCTGGGCCGGGCCCGCAACCTCGGGCTCGAGCACGCCACCGGCGACTACGTCTGGTTCGTCGACTCCGACGACTGGCTGTCGATGGGCTCGCTGTCCGCGGTGGCCGCCCGCCTGCGCTCCACCGACGCCGACGTGCTGCTCGTCGGCTGGAACCGCGTCTACTGGGACGGCCGGGTACAGACCGGCTCGGCCAAGAAGAAGCTGTCGGCCGCGCCCAAGGTCTTCTCCGTGGAGGAGTGGCCCAAGGTCCTCGAGATCCTGCACGTGGCCTGGAACAAGGTGGTCCGGCGGGACTTCCTGCTGCGGCTCGGCTTCGTCTTCGAGGCCGGGTGGTACGAGGACGTGTCGTTCAGTTTCCCGGTGTTGCTGGCCGCGCCGCGGATCAGCACACTGCCCCGCACGTGCGTGCACTACCGGCAGCGGCGGACCGGGGCGATCACCCGGACCAAGGGCGACCGGCACTTCGAGGTCTTCGATCACTGGGAGCACGCGCTGGCCCTGGCCGCCGAATACGCGTCGCCCGGCGACGAGGTGCGCGGGCTGCTCTTCCGGCGGATGATCTGGCACTTCCTGGCCGTGCTGCGGCACGACGCCCGGGTCCCGCGCGGCTCGCGGGCGCGCTTCTTCGCCCGGATGAACGAGATGTACCGCAGATATCTGCCGCCGGCCGGCTATCCGATGCCGTCCGGCGGCGAGGGCGTGCGCTACAAGCTGGTCGCCCGCGGCTCGTACGGGACCTTCAAGCTCGTCGACACCTCGATGAAGACGGCGCGCCGCGGCCTGCGGCTGGCCCGCCGCTCGGCCGGATATGTCAAGCGGCGGTCGCGGCAGGCGTTCGGGCATCTCTACTACCAGCTGCAACTGCGGCTGCCGGTGGATCAATCGCTTTCGCTGTACGCCGCCTACTGGTTCCGCGGGGTCAGCTGCAACCCGGCCGCGATCGCCGCGCAGGCCGCCGAGCTCGCACCGCACCTGCGGCAGCTCTGGGTGGTCGGCCCGGCCCGCGAGGGCGCGCTGCCGCCCGGCACGCCGCACGTGGTGGCCGGCACGCTGCCGTACTACAAGGCGCTGGCCCGGGCCCGCTATCTGGTCAACAACGTCAACTGGCCGCATCGCATGGTGAAGCGGCGCGGCACCACGCACGTGATGACCCACCACGGCACCCCGCTCAAGATGATGGGGATGGACCAGCTCGACCATCCGGCCGCGGTGACCGACCACGACTTCGCCGGTCAGATGCGCCGGGCCGACCGCTGGGACTTCAGCGTCACCGCGAACGCGCACACCACGATCGCCTGGGACTCGGCCTATCCGTGCGACTTCGAGACGCTCGAGGTGGGCTATCCGCGCAACGACCGGCTGGCCCGGGCGACGCCGGCCGAGTCGGCGGCGATGCGTGAGCGGCTCGGCATCGCGCCCGGCCGCCGGGTCGTGCTCTACATGCCGACCCACCGGGAGTGGCTGCCCGCCGGCAGCCACGTGCTCGAGGTCGAGCGGCTGGCCGCCGCCCTCGGGCCGGACACCGTGCTGCTCGTGCGGGAGCACTACTTCCACGTGACGGCCGAGATGAGCGGGCAGACGCCGTCGGGCGGCGGCCGCATCATGGACGTCTCCGGCCATCCGGTGGTCGAGGATCTCTACCTCGCCGCGGACGTGCTGCTCACCGACTATTCGTCGGCGATGTTCGACTACGCCGTCCTGGACCGGCCGGTGGTCGTCTACGCGCCGGACTGGCAGGTCTACCGCGAGCTGCGCGGAACCTATTTCGATCTGCTGGCCGAACCGCCGGGCGCGGTGGCCACCGACTATCTCGCTCTGATCGATCTCTTCCGGTCGGGGGCGTATGCGGACGAATCGTCGGCCGCGCTCCGGGCGGCCTTCCGCGCGCGGTTCTCCTATCTGGACGACGGCCACGCGTCGGAACGCGTTGTTCGCCGGGTATTTCTGGACGAAAACCGGTAATCACACAGTTACCCTGAGCAAATGGCACGTTCACCCGATGGCGTGACATCGATACTCCTCGTCGAATAGGGCGGGTCGCGGACCGTAGTGGGACCGGGATCACACTTTTGCGCCCGGTAGGGGAGGTAGGCGGTGTCGACCGTCTCGCTCAAAGACGTCACCAAGGTCTGGCCCGACGGCACGGTGGCCGTCAACAACCTGAGTCTCGACGTCGACGACGGTGAATTCCTGGTCATGCTCGGCCCGTCGGGCTGCGGCAAGTCCACGGTGCTCCGGATGATCGCCGGTCTGGAAGATCCGTCCGAAGGGGACATCCTTCTCAATGGTGATCCGGTCCTGGAATTGGCGCCGCGTGATCGCAGCATTGCCATGGTTTTCCAGGATTTTGCGCTATATCCGCACATGACTGTTGGCGACAATATTGGGTTTCCACTCAAATTGTCCGGGGTGGAGCCACAGCCCCGCGGCGAGCGGGTGGGCGACGTGGCGTCGGCCCTCGGCATAGGGGACGTCCTGCGGCGCAAGCCGAGCCAGCTCTCCGGCGGCCAGCGCCAGCGGGTGGCCATGGGCCGTGCGATCGTGCGCCGTCCCGGCCTGTTCCTCATGGACGAGCCGCTGTCCAACCTCGACAGCGGCCTGCGGGCCGAGCTGCGCGCCGAGATCACCGGTCTCACCCGCGAGCTGGGCGTCACCACCATGTACGTGACGCACGACCAGGCCGAGGCGCTCACCATGGCCGACCGGGTCGCGATCATGCGCAAGGGCGTCCTCCAGGACGTCGGAACACCCACCGAGGTGTACGGGCGGCCGGCCACCCTCTACGTCGCCGCGTTCCTCGGCTCGCCGCGGATGAACCTGCTCGAGGCGTCGGTCTTCGTCCACCTCGAGCGTTACATCGAGCTGAACTTCGGTGAGCAGGCCCTCTATCTGCCCTGGAACGACATCCGCAGCCGGGCCGTGGCCCACTACCACGGCGAGCGGATCGTGGTCGGCCTGCGGGCCGAGGCGCTCACCCCGGTCGCGCCGGACGTGCCGGGCGACGTGCTGCGCGGCCGCATCCGCTATCTGGAGCACCACGGGCACGAGTCGCTGGCGTACCTCGACATCGGCGCCACCGCCATCGTGATCGACGAGCTGGGCCCGGCGGCCCCCAAGGACGTGGAGGAGCCGGGCGCCTTCCGCAAGCTCAGCGGGGCCCTCCAGCGCCGGCTCAGCGGCCGCGGGGGCGCCACCGCGGTGCAGACCCGCGAGGCGGAGTCGCACAACGTGCTCGACCCGGGCCGGCACTCCCGCCGGACGGCCGAGCTGGCGGTCCGGCTCGCGCCCTACCCGGCGATCTCGCCGGGCCATCCGCTCAACATCGCGGTGCGGATGGACGCCCTGCACTTCTTCGACGGCCGGGGCGCGCGCATCGACGTGGGTTGGCGCTAGCGGGTTGTTTCGCGGCCGCGTGGTGCAACTGGCGCGGCACACCGCGTAGGCTGCCTCACGGTGGAGGAGAGATTGGGCCAGAGAGTGCGTTCGGCTCCGGGCGTGGAGTCGCCGGGCACGGCCGTCCCTCCACCGGGTGCCACGCCTCATCTGCTCGACCGCCGGTTCGTCCGTGACGAGATCGCCCTCGTGCGGCACGAGGTGACGGCCCGGATGCGTGGGGCGGGGCTGTCCGGCGACCGGCTCCAGGGCTTCGTCCTGGCCGTCAACGAAATTGTCACAAACGTGGTGCTGCACGCCGGCGGTCACGGCCGGCTGCTGCTGTGGGAGGCCGGTGGCTCGGCCTGGTGCTCGGTGACGGATTCCGGACCGGGCATCCCGGCGAGATATCTGTCCGCTCCCGAGGTTCCCGAGACCTATGAGGTGGGTGGACGTGGCATCTGGCTGGCTTATCAGCTCTGCGACGAGGTGACCGTCGCGACCGGGCCGATCGGTACCACGATCGGCTTGCGGATCGAACTTTGAACAGCGTGTAAACCACCGGACGAATGTGAAGGTGCCCTTCCGGGCTCATGGGCCGCGCGGTGCGACTACATTAGGCCGGTGCTCGGACTACCTCCTCACGTGACCGCATGCCTTTTCGATCTTGACGGCGTGCTCACGCAGACCGCCCTTGTGCACAATGCTGCGTGGAAGCAGACGTTCGACACCTTTCTGAAGGCGTGGTCGGCGCAGCACGATCAGGAATTCGTGCCGTTCGACTCCGGCGCCGACTATCACCAGTACGTCGACGGCCGGCCACGAGCCGACGGCGTCCGCACGTTCCTGGCGTCCCGAGGCATCACCCTGCCCGAGGGCACCCCGGACGACGGTCCCGACCTGCTGACCGTGAACGGCCTCGGCAACCGTAAGAACATCCTCGTGCTCCAGAAGATCCAAGAGGGCGCCGTCCAGGTCTACGAGGGCTCCGTGGAGTACCTCAAGGCCGCCCAGCAGGCCGGCCTGCGCCGTGCCGTCGTCTCGGCCAGCGCCAACTGCAAGGACGTCCTCGAGGCGGCCGGCATCGCCGACCTGATTGAAGTTCGCGTGGATGGGGTAACCGCCCGCGAGCAGGGACTGCCGGGCAAGCCGGCACCCGACACATTCCTCTACGCGGCCAAGCAGCTCGGGCTCGACCCGCAGAGCTGCGCCGTCTACGAGGACGCCCTGGCCGGTGTCGCCGCCGGTCGCGCGGGAGCCTTCGGCATCGTGATCGGTGTCGACCGTGTGGGTCAGTCTCAGGCCCTTCTGGACAACGGGGCCGACGTTGTGGTTTCGGATCTGTCCGAACTCCTGACGCGTTAGTGCACGTACTCCATAAAGACTTTTCTCCTTCCTCATAGGTACGAGAGGCACCACCGTGATCCGTGAACGGGCTTATCCCGTGGACCCTTGGCACATCCGGGAGACTCGCCTCGACCTGGATCTGCTGGCCCAGTCCGAGTCGGTGTTCGCGCTGAGCAACGGGCATATCGGGATCCGCGGAAATCTGGACGAGGGTGAGCCGCACGGCTTGCCGGGCACTTATCTGAACTCGTTCTACGAGCTGCGCCCACTGCCGTATGCCGAGGCCGGGTACGGCTTCCCGGAGTCGGGGCAGACGATGGTCAACGTGACCAACGCCAAGTTGATGCGGCTGCTGGTCGACGACGAGCCGTTCGACGTGCGTTATGGCGAGCTGCGCTCCCACGAACGCGTGCTCGACCTGCGGGCGGGCACGCTGGAGCGCACCGTCGAGTGGGTGTCGCCGTCCGGGCAGGCCATCCGGGTCCGCACCGTGCGCATGGTGTCGTTCACCCAGCGCTCCGTCGTGGCGTTCCTGTACGAGGTGGAGCCGCTGGACAGCACGGCCCGGCTGATCCTGCAGTCCGAGCTGGTGGCCAACGAGCAGCTCCCGGCCATGAGCAAGGACCCGCGGGTGGCGGCCGTGCTGGATCACCCGCTGCAGTCCGAGGAAGTCCTCGAGCAGCGCACCGGCGGTCTGCTGGTACACCGCACCAAAGCCTCCGACCTGCGGATGGCCGCGGCCATGGAGCACCTGGTGGAGACGCCGGGCAAGCACGCGGTGACCACCGAAGGACACCCGGACTGGCTGCGCACCACGGTGGCCTGCAAGCTGGAGCCGGGCCAGAAACTGCGGGTCGTCAAGATCGCCGCGTACGGCTGGTCCAGCCACCGCTCGCTGCCGGCCGTGCGTGACCAGGTCGGCGCGGCCCTGGCGTCGGCCCGGCTGGATGGCTGGGAGGGCCTGGTCGACGCCCAGCGCGAATACCTGGACGCCTTCTGGGACCACTCCGACGTTCGCGTCGAGGGCGACCCGGAGGTGCAGCAGGCGGTCCGCTTCGGGCTGTTCCACACACTGCAGGCCGGTGCCCGGGCCGAGCAGCGCCCGATCGGCTCCAAGGGCCTGTCCGGCCCCGGCTACGACGGCCACACGTTCTGGGACGCCGAGACCTTCGTGCTGCCCGCGCTGACGTACACCCAGCCCAGCGCGGCGGCCGACGTGCTGCGGTGGCGGCACTCGACGCTCGACCTGGCCCGGGAGCGTGCGCAGACCCTCGGCCTGCAGGGTGCCGCGTTCCCGTGGCGGACCATCCGGGGGCAGGAGTGCTCGGCCTACTGGCCGGCCGGCACCGCGGGCTTCCACATCGGCGCCGACATCGCCGACGCCGTGCGGCGCTACGTGCAGGCCACCGGGGATTACGACTTCGAGCGTGAGTACGGCCTCGAGCTGCTGGTCGAGACGGCCCGGCTGTGGCGCTCGCTCGGGCACCACGACCGGCACGGCCGCTTCCACATCGACGGCGTGACCGGCCCCGACGAGTACACAGCCGTGGTCGACGACAACATCTACACCAACCTGCTGGCCCAGCAGAACCTGCTGACCGCGGCCGACGCGGCCAAGCGTCACCCCGACCTGGCCCGCAAGCTCGGCGTCGACGACGAGGAGACGGCGAGCTGGCGTGACGCGGCGGCCTCGGTCCACATCCCGTACGACCGGGAGCTCGGGGTGCACCAGCAGTCGGAGGGCTTCACCCGGCTCCAGGAGTGGGACTTCGAGAACACCCCGCCCGAGGCGTACCCGCTGCTGCTCAACTACCCGTACTTCGACCTGTACCGCAAGCAGGTGGTCAAGCAGGCCGACCTGGTGATGGCCATGTACGTGCGCGGTGACGCGTTCACGCCGGAGGAGAAGGCGCGCAACTTCGCCTACTACGAGGCCCGGACCGTCCGCGACTCGTCGCTGTCGGCCTGCATCCAGGCCGTGATGGCGGCCGAGACGGGTCACCTGGAGCTGGCGCACGACTATCTGGGCGAGGCCGCCCTGATGGACCTGCACGATCTGCACCAGAACTCGCGCGACGGGCTGCACATCGCGTCGCTGGCCGGCACGTGGATCTCGCTGGTGGCCGGCCTCGGCGGCATGCGTGACTTCAACGGCCAGCTGTCGTTCGCGCCGCGGCTGCCCAGCCGGATCAACGCGCTGGACTTCTCGCTGCTGTGGCGGGGCCTTCGCCTGCGGGTGAACGTGACCCCCGAGGAGGTCACGTACTCGCTGCGCAACGGTGGCGGCTCGGCCCGGCTGGTGCTGCTGCACCACGGCAAGGAGGTCGAGGTGACCCAGGTCAAGCCGGTGACCGTGCCCAACCCGGCGCCGTCGCAGGTCGGCCCGGCCCCGACCCAGCCCGCCGGGCGGGCCCCGGTGCGCCGCGCCACCGCCTGACAACAGCAAAGAAGAGGCCCCGGTCATCGCGACCGGGGCCTCTTCGTAGGTCTTTTAAAGCATCGACACGTGCACGTGGTCGGTGTGGGCGCTGGGCCCGTGATAGGCCCTCCACTCGCCCTCGGAGGGGAACCAGATCTGCTTGTACCAGATCACGTAATAGATGCCGAGCCGATCCGCGTTGCGGACCAGGAACGCCATCAGGTTGTTCCCGTATTCCTTCATGTCCGCGTTGTGCGCGACCGCGAAGCCGCTGTCCTGCAACGACCAGTCGCAGGCCCGGCCCTTCGGATGCTCGAACGGGCCGCCGTCGCGGTGACAGCCCACGAATCTGTCGAAGCCCGCCTTCTGCGTCTCTTTCAGCATGTTCAATGTGCGGGCGGTGATGCAGCCGCTGGTCGTCGGATCCTTCACCGTGCACGACTCGGGCGAGAAACCGCCCTCGGAATTGCGCGGCGCGGGTTTCGCCTTCGGCGATTGGGCGAGCACGTGGCCCTGGGTGAGGCCTTCGCCGCCGACCAGGTTGAGGGCCTGGTTGGCCGCCTCTTTCTGCTTCTTCATCGCGACCAGGTTGGTCTGCTGCTTCTTGACCTCGGCGTCCAGCGCCACCTTGGACTTGGTGACCTCGTCGATCGCCTTGTTGAGCTCGGCGAGCTTCCGGTCGTGCTCGGTGTTGATCTCTTCGAGCGACATGGCCCGGGCCAGGAAGTCGTCCGAGCCCTTGCTGCTGAGCAGGAAGCTGGCCGCGTTCAGCTGGCCGAACCGGTACTGCTGGTTGGCGATCGCGTTGACCTCGGGAATCAACTCGTTGCGCCGCGCCTCGGCCGTCTTGATCTTGCCGGCCAGGGCCTTCTGCGCGGCCGTCGACTTGGCCACGGCGCCCTTGGCCTGGACGAACCGGCGGTTGGAGGACTCGATCAGCTCGTCGAGAGTCTGGTTTTCTTTGCCGGCCGACTCGTCCGGGGCCGCGGAGGTTCCGTCGCCGGGCTCGGCGTAGGCCGGAGAGAGGGGCGAGGCCAGGAAAGCGACAGAAACGATCGGCGCCAGGGCAAGCATCAGCCACCGGCGGGGTCGTACGGTCATGCAGGTTCCTTCCGGTTAACCGCCGACCGGGTTAGCTGACGGGTTCGGGACGGAAGCGATCCCTACCGCTGACGCGGATGCACCCCATGACTGACCTGGTTCCCCGGCTCGCCTCACGGCGATTGGGCGGTGGCCGCCGGCACCTCGGGGGCGGTGCCTGGTTGGGCGGGCCGGCGGCCAGTTTACCCGAGAACAAGACAGGCTTCAGGCCTCGCGAAACAGTATTCGCGTGTTCCACCTGTGACATTGAGTAATTGCGACTACAGTGCGTCGCCATTCAATTGCGTCGCGTGTGATAACTGTCGATCGTTCGATGTCTTCGGTATGGTCGGTGCCGGTCCCCACCCCCAGGGGATCGCCGCCTAATCGTTTCCGGACGAGCCGGGGAACCAATCTTTCCGGGGTGAATCCGCGCCAGCGGTAGGGATCAACTTCCGTCCCGAACCCGTCAGCTAACTCGGTCGGCGGCCGACGGAAGGAACAGGTGTGCGGCAGAAGACTGTCCGGCGACGATTGGCAGCCACCCTGGCGATGCTCGTCGCGATTTCTGGCCTCGCCTTAGCGGTGGCCGCCCCGGCGTCAGCCGCGCCGGGCGACACGGGTGACGACGGCGAGGGCGCCCCCAAGACCCTCATCCAGCAGCTCGAAGCCGCCTCCAAGGGTTTCGTCGAGGCCAAGGAGGCGCTGGAGCGGTCGCGCAAGCGCCAGACCCAGCTCGCCGACAAGCTCAAGGAGCTCGACAAGCAGATCGCCCCGCGCCAGGCCGCGCTGGACGACATCATCCAGCAGTCGTACCGCACCGGGCGCCTCGGCCCGATGAGCGCGCTGCTCTCGGCCGGCTCGTCCGAGGGCTTCCTCGACCGGGCCGAGACGCTCGAGACGATCGCGGTCAAGGAGAACGCGGCGGTGGCGGCGCTCAAGACCACCCGCGACGCCCAGCAGGCGGCCAAGGTCGCCATCGACACCGAGGTGCGCAACGAACAGAAGCAGGTCGCCCTCATGGCCAAGCGCAAGACGCAGGCCGAGAGCGCCCTGAAGGCGGCGAACACCGGCGGGGACGACAAGACCGGCGAGGACGCCCCGCAGGCCAGTGACAAGGCGGTCAGCTCCTCCAGCAAGCAGAAGGCGGGCGCGGCGCCACGCGACTCCGACGGCTCCCTGCCGTCCGAGAGCTGCACCGAGCCCGACCCGACCACCAGCGGGTGCCTGAGCCCTCGTACGCTCAACGCCCTCAAGCAGGCGCAGGCGGACGGCTTCACCCGTTTCGTCGCCTGTTTCCGCGAGCAGAACAGCGGTGAGCACCCCAAGGGCAAAGCCTGCGACTTCGCCGCCGACAAGAACGGTTTCGGCGGCGTCGCCACGGGGGCCAGCAAGACGTACGGCACCAATCTCGCGAACTACTTCATCAACAACGCGGACCGGCTGGGCGTGCTCTACGTCATCTGGTTCGAGCGCATCTGGCTGCCGAGCAGCGGCTGGAAGGCGTACACCCGAGGAAACGGCGACCCTTCCAGCGACCACACGAACCACGTGCATCTTTCAATGCGGTGATCTTTTCAGGGAGTGCGGGACCTACTTGCGTACGTAGGTCTCGTACTCCTTCAAGACATCGTCGGTGGGACCGTCGGCGCGGATCACGCCCGATTCCAGCCAGATCGACCGCTCGCAGGTGTCGCGGATCGACTGCTCGCTGTGGCTGACCAGGAAGACCGTGCCGGCCTCCTCGCGCAGGTCACGCACCCGCTGCTCGCTGCGCTTGCGGAATTTCGCGTCACCGGTGGCCAGCGCCTCGTCGATCAGCAGCACGTCGTGCTTCTTGGCGGCGGCGATCGAGAAGCGCAGCCGGGCCGCCATGCCGGAGGAGTACGTCTTCATCGGCAGCGAGCTGAAGTCGCCCCGCTCGTCGATGCCGGAGAACTCGATGATCTCCTCGGTGCGCTCCTTGACCTGAGCCGGCGTCATGCCCATGGCCAAGCAGCCCAGCTCCACGTTTTTCACGCCGGAGAGGTCGTTCATCAGCACCGCGTTGACGCCCAGCAGCGACGGCTGACCGGAGGCGTAGATCGCACCGCCCCGCTCGACCGGCAGCAGGCCGGCGATCGCCCGCAACAGCGTCGACTTGCCGGAGCCGTTCGTGCCGATCAGGCCGATCGCCTCGCCCTTGTAGGCGACGAAGTTGACGCCCTTGACCGCGTGCACCTCGCGCACGGCTGCGCTCTTCTTGCCGGTCACGATGCGCTTGAGGCTGGCCAGCGGGCTGTTCGCGCCCGGCGCCACCGAACCGTAGATGCGGTAGACGATGTGCGCGTTGTCCGCGATGACCGTAGGAATTCGCTCGTCAGCCACGGCCGTAGCCCTTCTCTCCGCGCCAGAAGTACACGTATCCACCGATGCCCACGAAGACCGTCCAGATCACCGCGTACGTCCAGAGGCGCAGCGGCGAGGCGGCCAGCGTCACGTTCTCCATCAGGGCGTGCCGGATCAGCTCGATGAAGACCAGCATCGGGTTGGCCTCGACGAGGGCCAGCTGCCAGCCGCTGATCCGGTCGGAGAAGAAGGTGACCGGGTAGAGGACCGCGGAGCCGTACATCCAGATCCGCATGATGTACGGGATCAGCTGCCGGATGTCGGTGACCTTGGCGCAGAGCCGCGACACGAAGAGCGCCAGCCCCGAGTTGAAGATCGCCTGAAGGATCAGGGCCGGGAAGATCAGCAGCCACTGTACGGTGATCGGCTCACCGGTGAGCAGAATGATCGCGATGAGCACGGCCATCGAGGCGATCATGTTGCGGACCTCGACCAGCGAGATCGCGATGGGCAGGCTGGCTCGGGGGAAGTGCAGCGCCCGGATCAGGTTGATGTTCGAGGTGATGGCCATGGCGCCGGCCTGGACCACCGATTGGGTGAATCCGAAGATGAAGACACCGGCGCACAGGTACGCGATGAAGTTGTTCGTGTCCTGCTTGGTGTTGAGCAGGACGCCGAAGATCACGTAGTAGACGCCGGCGTTGATCAGCGGGGTCAGCACCTGCCAGATCGCGCCCAGCTTGGTGGTGCCCAGCGAGGCGCTCACCTTGGCATTGGCGAAGGCCGCGATGAAGTGCCGGTAGGACCAGAGATGCCGGGTGTACTCGGCTATGCCGGGGAGTCGCCCGGCCGCCGTCAAGCCGTTCCGCCGGGCCAGCTCCTTGAGCGATTGCCCGGTCCCGGAATCGGCGACCGCCGTCTGAGCCATGGGGTGGTGCTCCGATCTCGTCGGCCCGTGAGGGATGCCGGGCCCTGGTTCTTTCCGCGAGAACACTTAAGCAGCATGTCAAGCCGCCGTCGATGGAACGCCTTCGTATCGACGTGCGGAAGGTTATCCGACCGAACGGCGGAACGCAACCGTTACGTCCTGGCGTATAGTGACCGAGTGGCAACAGGAAAGCGCGCACCAGCCGGAGCGGCTGTACTCCGAGGCGACATCACCGTAGCGATTCGCAACGCCGTGATGCACGAGCTTGCCGAGGTCGGTTACGGCAGGCTCTCCATCGAAGCCGTGGCGCGCCGCGCCGGGGTGGGCAAAACGGCAATCTACCGCCGTTGGGGCAACAAACTCGAGATGGTCCTCGAGATCGTTTCCGATGTCGCGGGCCGGAGCGTCCCGCTGCCCGACACCGGAAGCTTCGCCGGCGACCTTCAACTGATCATGATGATTGTCCACCGGGCCCTCCAACACCGTATCGCGTCGCAGATCATCCCCGATCTGATGGCCGAGGCGGCCCGCAACCCGCAGATCGCCGAAACCCTCCAGACGGCGCTGCGCACCCACCAGCAGGCGGTCGGCGAAAAACTGGTCGGCCAGGCGGTCGCCCGCGGCGAACTGCCCGAGGGCACCGACCCCGAGGTCGCCGTCGACATCATCCTGGGTCCGCTGTACTGGCGCCTGGCGGTCTCACGCTCGCCGATGCCGGACGACTACCTGGAGAAGCTGACAACGGCCGTGACGGCGGCGCTGAAGTCGACGGTCGCCTGAAAGGCTCCGATCCGGGGGCCGGCCGCCGAAGGTAGGGGACCCGTCCCCGACACCGGAGCCCCGATGCGCCATCACCCCGAAGAGCACCTCGACATGACCGTCCTGGACACCGCCGCCCTGCTGGCCATCGCCATGCGGGAGCTGAAGGCGGGTGATGGGCCGTTGGGAGTGAGCGCGCCCAAGAAGACCGACCCGGTCGGCTCGTGGCGCAGCGCGGACGGCACCGTCCGTCTGGACATCAGGACCGACGGGACGTACGCGGGGACGGTGGCCGGGCGCAGAAAGCCCGCGCACGGCACTTACCGGCTCGAGGGCGCCACGATCACGCTGAGGGACGACTCGGGGTTGAAGACCCCGGTGACCGTCGGGCAGGGCGTGCTGGAGATGGCTGGGCATCGTCTCGGGCCTGTTTGAGCGGTGGGGCTGGGCGCCGTCTCGGGCCGGCCTGATCGTAGTGCCCGGGGTCGTCGTTCGCGGGCTTGTCCACAGGGCGCGGCCTTGTCCACAGGGCGCCCCCGCGAGCTCGCTCCTTCGCGTTGATCGCGTCAGACTGGAGCAGGACGGGGGCCCCCGGGAGGGTGGGCGCTGGGCTGGGCTGGGCGCTGGGCTGGGCTGGGATTACACGCCGGCGGGCTCGGGCTGGCGTTCCGGCTCGCGGGTGCGGGCGCCCGGGTCCGAGCGGAAGCTCACGACGGCCAGCGCCAGGCCGGTCACCGCCAGCAGCACGCCGATCCAGGCCGACGACAGATAGCCCCAACCCGCCGCGATGACCGCTCCGCCCAGCGCCGCGCCCGCGCTGTTGGCGACGTTCGAGGCCGACTGGTTCACCGCCGCTCCCATCAACTGGGCGCCCGGGGCGACCGCGATCAGCCGGGCCTGCAGGGCGGGACCGATGAACAGGCTGGCCGCGCCGACCAGGAACGCTCCCAGGAACAACCCGACCGGGTGACGGGAGACCAGGCCGAACAGGGCGATCGTGGCGATCATCGCGGCGAAGCCGAGCAGCACGCTCCGTCGCAGGTTCTTGTCGGCCGCCACGCCGCCGAGCGCGTTTCCCACTGTCATGCCGACGCCCATCACGGCCAGGACCCATGGCACGGCCGACTCGGACAGGCCCGTGACGTGCGTGGTGACCGGGGCGATGTAGCTGTTCACCGCGAAGAAGCCGCCGAAGCCGATCGCGGCCACGGCCGCCGCCAGCCAGACGTGTGGCGAGCGGAAGGCGGCCAGCTCGGAGCGGGGTGAGCCGCCGGGCGCGGCCGGGATCTCGGGGACCGTGGCCAGCACGGCGATCAGGGTCAGCGCGAACACGCCGGCCACGGCCAGGTAGGCGATGCGCCAGCCGGCCGCCTGGCCGAGGCCGGTGATCAGGGGGACGCCGAAGACGTTGGCCGCGGTCAGGCCGCCCAGCACCAGCGCGAAGCCCTTGCCCTCGCTGCCGGGGCCGAGCATGGCCGCGGCGAGCAGGCCGGCCGCGCCGAAGTAGGCGCCGTGGGCCAGGGCCGCCACGAAACGGCCGGCCAGCACCAGTTCGAAGGTGGGCGCCAGGGCGGAGGCCACGGTGCCGACGACGAACAGGCCGAGCAGGGCGACGACCAGGCGGCGGCGCGGCCACCGGGCGGTGAGCGCGGCGATCGTGGGCGCGCCGGCGACCACGCCCAGCGCGTAGATCGAGATCATCCAGCCCGCCTTGGCGACGGCGTCGGCGGCGCTGTGGGCGTACTCGGTGGGCAGCAGGTCCTGCGCGAGGTTGGGCAGCAGGCCCATGGCGACGAACTCGGTGAGGCCGAGGCCGAACCCGCCCAGGGAGAGGGCGAGCAGGGCCGCCCAGCGGCGGCCGGAGGTCAGGTGTTCCACGTGATCGACTCTAGAACGTTCTAGTCGCTCCGGTCTTAGAACGTTCTAGTCATCACAGGTAAAGTTTCGGCCATGAGCCGGACCACGCTGGCCGACGTCGCCGCCGAGGCCGGAGTCTCGGTGGCGCTGGTGTCGATCGTGATGCGCGACGCGCCGGGCGCGAGCGCGGCCACCCGGGAACGGGTGCTCGAGGTCGCCCGCCGCCTCGACTACCAGCCCGACAACCGGGCCCGGCTGCTCCGCAGCGGGCAGAGCCGGCTCCTCGGGGTCGTCTTCGGCGTGGCCCACCCGTTCCACGACGATCTGCTCACCGGGCTCTACGACGCGGCCGAGCGGGTCGGCTACGAGCTCACGCTCAGCGCCATCACGCCCCGGCGCGACGAGCGGGCGGCCATCGCCGGGCTGTTGCAGGACCGGTGCGCGGGGCTGGTGCTGCTGGGGCCGCTGATCCCGTCGGCCGAGCTGGCCACGCTGGCCGGGCGGCTGCCGGTGGTGGCGATGATGCGCTCGGTGCGCCAGCGCCAGGTCGACGTGGTGCGCACCGACGACGCCCGCGGGCTCCACCTGGCCGTCGACCATCTGGTGGCGCTCGGGCACAGCCGGATCGCGCACGTCGACGGCGGCAAGCACCAGCCGAGCTCGGCCGACCGGCAGAAGGGTTACCGCGACGCCATGCGCCGGCACGGCCTCGAGGCGTACATCCGGGTCGTCGGTGGTGGTCCGGGGGAGGAGGACGGCGCCAAGGCGGCGCGGGAGCTGCTGACCGGGCCGCCGACCGCGGTCACCGTCTTCAACGATCTCAGCGCGGCCGGGCTGCTCGACGTGCTGCGCCGCGAGGGGCTGTCGGTGCCGGGCGACATCAGCGTGGTCGGCTACGACGACAGCAGCTTCAGCAGCATGGCCCACATCGACCTGACCACGGTGGCCCAGGACATCGAGACCATGACGAAGCTGGCGGTGTCCCGGGCGGTCGAGCGGATCGACGGGGCGGCCGTGACCAACCGCGAGATGGTGATCCCGCCGCGACTGGTCATCCGGGGGACTACCGGGCAACTCGACTAAGTTTGTCCTTTTTCGCGCCGACCGTAAGAGTATGCGGGCTGCGTGGGCTCTAGTGCCGCTCCTCCTCCTGGGTGGATGCGGCAAATCGGACACGCCACAGAGTGCCGGGACGACCGCTCCGGCCGAGCCCTGGGTCCGGGTGTCGTCGGGCAGTCGCACCCCGAGCCCGGTGGTCACCTACACCGGCTCCCCGCGGCCCGGCCTGCCGCCGGTCTCGTTCCTGCCGACCAGCACGGCCTGCGCGATCGGCTGGCCCGACGCCGACCAGGTGCTGATCCCGATGATCGTGACGCCCGGTGCGGGCTCGTTCTCGGTGCAGTGGCCCAACCGCTTCGGCCACCGGTACCGGATCACGGCCGTGCCGCAGGAGATCGTCTCCGGGGCTCAGCCCGACCCGGTCTGGCAGACCATCACCACCGGCGCCGAGTGCAATGCCAGCGCCACCATCAGCGGGCTCCAGTCGGGCAAGCCGTACATCATCTGGCTCGACGCTCCGGACACCCCGCGCGCCGTCGACGGATCGCGGTCCCTCTACAGCGGGAAGACGGGAGTGGTCAGGCCGAAATAGTGTTCCGGCCGCTCCACTTGGCCGCGTACAACCGGTCGTCGGCCGCCCGGAAGAGCTCTTCGCCCGTCATCCCCTCGTTCAGCGCGGCCAGGCCCACGCTGACGGTCAGGCGCACACCCGGCAGGACGTCGGAGCGGGCCACCGCGGTGCGGATGCGCTCGCCGACCTCGCGCCCGACCGTCAGATCGCCGCGCAGGAAGACGGTGAACTCGTCGCCCGCGTAGCGCACCGGCACGTCCTCGGCCCGGCAGTGAGCGCGCAGTATGCGGGCCACCTCGCGCAGCGCCCGGTCGCCGGTGCTGTGCGAGTACGCGTCGTTTATCGCCTTGAAGTGGTCGACGTCGACCAGCAGCAGGACCAGCGGCGCGGCCAGCCGGCCCCGGTCGATCCGCTCGATCAGCAGGTCGAAGCGGCGCCGGTTGTCCAGGCCGGTGAGCGGGTCGCGCAGCACTTCCCGCTCGGCGCGGGCCCGGGCCGCCTCGGACTCCTCACGCTGGCGGGCCTGGCGCAGCATGCCGAGCCGTTGCAGCCGCAGCCGCCACAGCTCGCCGGTCTGGCCCTCGACCGCCTCGAAGAGGTCGCGCCCGGCCTGCCCGCCGTCGGCCGCCAGCGCGGTCAGCGCCATCTCGAACCGGATGATCGTCTGCTCGTCGGGGCGCGGGCCGAACGCGCACAGCTCGCGGGCGGCGACGAACTCGGTGCGGGCCTCGGTCAGCGCGCCCTGCTGGCGCAGGCTGATGCCGAGCGCCAGGTGCGCCATCCGGGCGTACCGGTAATTCTCGGTCGACCGCAGCGGCAGCACCGCCTCGCGGACGGTCTTCTCGGCCAGCACGTCGTCGCCCAGCTTGGCCATGGCCAGGGCCAGCATGGCGGTGGCGGCCATGTCGTCCGGGCGCTGCTCGACCTGGCGCCGGGTGATGGCGGCGCTGCGGCGCAGCCGGGTGGCACCCTCGTCGTGCCGGCCGACGTGGCTCAGCCGCAGGCCCCAGTGCAGCAGCGTGGCCGCGTGGACCAGGCCGAACTCGGGGTGGGTGACGCTGAGCCGTTCGTACGCCTCGGCGGCGGTCTCGTACATCTCGGCCGAGGACGCCGCCTCGGCGAACGAGCAGAGCGCCGAGACCCAGCGGTCACGGTCGTGGTGGTCGCGGTCGATCAGGACGGCCGCGCGGGCCAGGTTGCGCATGCCGTCGACGAACCGGCCGCGCAGCACGTCGAACTGCGCCAGGTCGCCCAGCGCCTTGGCCTCGCCGAGCGCCGAGCCGGCCGCCCGGTGCAGGCGCAGCAGCCGCTCGCCGAGGTCGGCGGCTTCGGCGATCCGTCCCATGTGCAGGTTGGCGTACATCTTGCCCTGCACCAGAAAGGTGACCGTCCGGTCGTCGCCGACGGCGCGGGCGAGGTTCAGGTAGGCGTCGGCGGCCTCGATCGCCTCGTGGCCACGCCCGGTCGTCGCGAGCCGGTGAACCCGGAGCGCCAACAGGTGCAGCGGCCCGAACGCGGTGACCGGCACGGGGAGCATGCTCCCAGTATCAACAAAAGTTCTCAGATCAACTAACGCCGGAGTACTTGTCGAGACCGTCCACCAGCAACTCGAGGCCGAGCTCGAATCGAGCTTCGACACTGCCGCCCACCAACGCTGTGGCGTACGTCGTGATGTGTGGGTAAATGTCCGCCGGGAGTTGTTCGAAATAGGCGAGCGTCTGCCGGCCCATCTCGGAGATGAAGGTGTCCTTGTCCGAGCCGGCGTGTTTCACCTGGTGACGCCAGATCGAGTATTCGTACGCGTCGGCGGTGATGTACAGGAAGATCCGGTCCATCGCCCAGGCCCCGATCCGGGGCGGGATGTCGCCGGCCAGCATCATGCCGAACATCGCGTTCGAGATGCGGAGCGCGTTGGGCCCGGTCGGTATGGTCGCGAGCGCGGCCCGGGCCAGGTGGGCGTAGAGGCTGGACGGGCCGGTGCCGAGCTCGGTGGCGATCCGCCGCATGCTGACCGCGTCGATGCCCTCGGAACGCACGAGGCGCAGCCCGATCCGCACGATCTCGTCGCGGGAGTAGGTCTTTTTCGCGGGGCGGTCCGCGGGCCAGGGCAGCGTCGTCATCGCCGGCCCGGTCATTCGCGACGAGATCGGCGGCAGCTACAGCCTCATCCAGTGGCTGGGCGCCGCGTACACCCTGGCCATGGCCATCGGCCTGCTCACCGGCGGACGGCTCGGCGACATCTTCGGCCGCCGCCGCATGTTCCTCATCGGCGCGGCCGGCTTCACGCTGGCCTCGCTCGTCTGCGGGCTGGCGCAGACCCCGGCCCAGCTGATCGCCGCCCGGGCCGTGCAGGGCCTGTTCGGCGCGGTCATGCTGCCGCAGGGCCTCGGCATGATCAAGCAGATGTTCAGCGCCGACGAGCAGGCCAAGGCGTTCGGCGCCTTCGGGCCGGTGATGGGCCTGTCCTCGGTCGGCGGCCCGATCCTGGCCGGCTGGCTCGTCGACGCCGACTACTTCGGCGCCGGCTGGCGCATGATCTTCTTCATCAACCTGCCGCTGGGCCTGTTCGCGCTCTTCGGCGCCGTGCGCTGGCTGCCCGAGTTCCGCAGCGCCAGGGCCCCGCGCCTCGACTGGCTGGGCGTGATCCTGGCCGCGGCCGGCGCCTTCCTGCTGCTCTACCCGCTGGTGCAGGGCCGCGAGCTGGACTGGCCGGTGTGGTGCTTCGCGCTGCTGGCGCTCGGCGTGGTGATCTTCGGCCTGTTCGCGATCTACGAGGCGCGCCGCGAACGCAATGGCCGCGATCCGCTGGTCACCCCGAGCCTGTTCCGCAAGCGGGCCTTCTCCGGCGGTCTCGCGGTCGGCCTGGTCTTCTTCGCCGCCCTGATCGGCACCGGGCTGGTCTTCACGTTCTATCTGCAGATCGGGCTGGGCTATTCGCCGCTGAAGGCCGGACTGACCACATTGCCCCAGGCGCTGGGCACGGTCGCCGGCTTCGTGGCCGCGGGCGCGGGCCTGGCCGAGCACTTCGGTCGCCGGCTCCTGCAACTGGGCACGGTCGTGATGATCGTCGGTACCGCGGCGTTCGCGCTGTCGGTCCGGCTGGCCGGGGCGGACGTGACGCCGTACAAACTGATCCCGGGCCTGGTCCTGGTCGGCGCGGGCATGGGGCTGGCCATGGCCCCGTTCTTCAACATCGTCCTGGCCGGCGTCGACGACGAGGAGACGGGCTCGGCCTCGGGCGCGCTGACCTCGGTGCAGCAGTTGGGCGGCGCCTTCGGCATCGCCGTGCTGGGCACGATCTTCTTCGCGATCCTGCCCGGCCAGGTGGCCTCGCATGTGGACAACTCGTCGTCCCGGCTGACCACGGTCCTGACCGCCGCCGGCGTTCCGTCCGACACTCAGCCCGCGGTGGCGGCCGGCCTGCGCGACTGCTTGCGGGACCGCACCGCCGAGGACGATCCGGATGTGGTGCCGCCGAGCTGCCAGTCGGGCCCGCTGCCGCCCCAGGTGCAGACCTACGCCCAGGAGCAGGTCCGAGCCGGTTTCGAGGACGCGACCGTGCGCACGACGGGCGTGACGATCGCGCTGTTGCTGGCGGCTTTGTGCCTTTCGTTCCTCCTACCCCGAAAAGCAAGGCCAGAGGTACGGGATTAGCGAAAAGCCGGCTCCCGCCGTAATAGCCGGGCCGTCGTTGGTTCAGCCCTCACGCCGCCGCCGGGCTGGGCTGCCCACTCACCCAGCGGCCTGCGGCCGCGAAACCCAGCGGCCTGCGGCCGGCTTCAGCGGGTCACCGGGAAGCCGGCGGCCTGCCAAGCGGCGTAACCGCCGGCCAGGTCGGTGGCGCGGTGCAGGCCCAGGTCGAGCAGGGCGGCGGCGGCCAGGCTGCTCGTGTAGCCCTCCTGGCAGGTGACGATCACCTCGAGGTCGTAACTGCCGGCCCACGGCAGACGGGCGTCGCTGCGCGGGTCGAGACGCCATTCGAGGACGTTGCGCTCGATGACGACGGCGCCCGGGATCTCGCCGTGCTCGGCCCGCTGAGCCGCCGGCCGGATGTCGACGAGCACGGCGCCGCGCGCCATCGCCTCGTGCGTCTCGCGCGGGCCGACCCGGGTGAGCCGGGTGCGGGCCCGGTCCAGGATCTCAGCGATACCGAGCGAGCCGGCAGGCGCGACGACGCGGGCCGAGGCGGGGCCGGACACGAGTTCGACGGGCGCGGCGGTGTGGAGGGCGCTGGTCACCACTCGACTCCGGCTCGCTCGACGGTCAGCACCTCGAGGGCCTCGGCGCCCACCCGGTAGCGGGTCATCGTGGTCAGGGCCGGGCCGTACACGTGCACGCTGATCGCGGGGCGGCTCGACCTGTTCGTCATCCGGTGGATGTGGTGGGTGCCGAAGCGGCGTCCAGCGCCCTCGCCCAGCTCGCGCGACGTGATGCGCGGGGCGTGGCCGGCCGCCACCGACACCGTCTCCTCGGTGAGGGTGCCGCTGAAGACGTGGAAGGCGCCGGCCGAACCGCCGTGGTCGTGCAGGTCGGTGCCCTGGCCTGGCAGCCAGGTCAGCAGCCACACCTCGTAGTCGTCGGTGACGTTCAGGCGCTGGTACCAGCGGTCGACCGGGTTGAAGCGCGGCGCCACCGGCCACTGCTCGGGCGCCGCCGCGAAACGCGTGGCGATGGCGAGATGGTCGAGGCGGGTGTCGACGACGGTCACGGGAGCTCCTCGCTTTGCATACATGTCCTACCGGCCCTATAGGTTTACCAGCTCAACGTGCTCCAGGGTAGCGGGACTCGCCGTGAGCCGGTGGCAAGTTGGCCGAACCGGGGTACGGGGCGAGGGGCAGCCCGCCGATTACGGACATGCCCGAATGGTCCGCGAGTAGGTCACTGCACAGTGGATTGTCGGAAGACCTGAAAGAAGCTCGCGGCACTTTGCTTCTTTCGGGGCGGATGCCGGCGCCGCCCTCTGCGATCAGGCGAATACTCTCCGTCAAATAAATGCGCGGAACCATCACCGGATCGGTTCACCGCCTCAGCCGTTAAGGCGGAAATCGCTCTGAGCTGGTTCTCCGCAATGGAGAAAGCTATATGGTGACGTCGATCCCGAGGCTCCCGACGAAGAGCATCCGACGAACGAGGACGGACACGTGTTGAAGTCACGCCGCGGTCTTCTTGCCGCCGGTCTAGCCGTTGCCGTGGTCGGCGCCTTCGGGGTCGCTTCGACCCTGAGCGCGGGCGCGGACCAGATCGCGCCGCCCACGGCCGCCGAGGCGTCCGCCGCGGTGGAGGCGCCGCCGACCCCGCCGGTCAACCTGCCGTGGGGTGAGCGTCCCAAGAAGATCAAGCGTGGTCACGCCGGCGCCAGCTCCAAGTCGCTGCGCGCGGCCGGGCTGTCGGCCGCGGCCAACGACACCAGCGGCTCGGTCGTCCCCAAGGACGAGGAGGGGCCCAAGGGCCGCTTCCGCACCACGACCGACGTGCTGCGTACGGAGAAGACCGACCTCGCGCCGCCGGAGCCGCCGTCCGACTCCACGGGCGACACGAAGGTCAACTACCTCTACAACGTGGGCGCGCAGGCGGCCGAGACCGACGGTGTCTACGCCAACGTGACGATCTCGAAGCCCCGCCTCGAGGAGAGCGACTACCACTCGCTGGCCGAGCTGGCCCTGCAGTCGGCCGACGGCCGCCAGATCGTCGAGGTCGGCTGGACGGTCGACCGCCTGGTCAACGGGGACGACGATCCGCACCTGTTCGTCTTCCACTGGGTCGACAAGAAGCCCACCTGCTACAACGGCTGCGGCTTCGTGCCGTACAGCAAGAACATCAAGCCCGGTGACACGCTGCCGCAGGACACCAGCAAGAAGTTCGGCATCCAGTACTTCAAGAACGCCTGGTGGATCGCGTACGACACCGAGTGGGTCGGCTACTTCCCCGAGGCGCTCTGGAACGAGCAGGGCATCTCGTTCAACCGCTCCGGCCTCATCCAGGTCTTCGGCGAGGTCGCCTCGACCACCACGACGCCCTGCTGGACCCAGATGGGCAACGGCAAGAAGCCCAAGAAGGACGGCGTCGCGGCCAAGATGGCCAGCGTGACCTATCTGAACGGCCCGACCGTCGAGCTGCAGATCCGCACGACGAACCCGTCCTACACGCCGTTCAACAACCCGACCACCCTGCGGACCTTCCAGTTCGGCGGCCCCGGCCCCTGCGAGAAGGTCGACGAGGAAGAGGGCTAGCTCCAGACACCCAGACACGGCGCCCGGTCCCGGCGAGGGGGACCGGGCGCCGTTCTTGTTGTCGCGCCGTCGAACCGAGTTCACCGCAACGGTGTAATACCTTGTGGCGGACAGGCACTGAGGGGACGGGCGCGATGCGGCGACGGGTGAGCCCCGACGAGGAGCTGATGACCGCGCTCTACAACGAGCACTACGCGGTCCTGCTCAGCTTCGTCCTGCGTTATGTGCACGACCGGCACCGGGCCGAGGACCTCGTGCAGGAGACGTTGCTGCGGGCCTGGAAGCACATCGACACCCTCGACACCGACACCGGGCGCACCCGGTCCTACCTGCTCACCATCGCGCGCAACGTGGTGACCAACGCGTGGCGGGCCGAGCAGCGCCGGCCACATCTGGTGGCCGACGAGGCCGCGGTGAACGCGATGCCCTCGGCCGACAACGTCGACCAGCTGGTCGAGGGGTGGCTGGTGGCCGAGGCGCTGGAGCGGCTCTCCGACGAGCATCAGGCCGTGGTCCGGGCCATGTACTACGAGGGGCAGAGCGTGGCCGACGCGGCGCGGAAGCTGTCGGTGCCGGAGGGCACGGTGAAGTCGCGGGCCTACTACGCGGTGCGGGCGCTGCGCACTGCGTTCGAGGAGATGGGGGTGCTGCGATGAGCACGGATCCCCGGGAGAGCCACGACGACCTGCGACGGCTGCTCGGCGGCTATCTGCTCGGCGGCCTCGACGAGGCCGACACCGACCGGCTCGACGCCCACCTGCGCGACTGCGACGAGTGCCGCGACGAGCTCGACCGGCTCGCCCCCGTCCCGGAGCTGCTGCGGCGGCTGCCGGCCGCGGACCGGTCGGGGCCTCCGGTCAGCATGTCCGCCCGCCCCACGCAGGAGAACATCGACGGGCTGCTGCGGCGGATGCGGGCCGAGCGTCATCGGCAGACCCGCCGGGCGGGAGTCCGGTGGCTGGCCGCGGCGGCCGTGGTGCTGATCGCGGTGGCGGTCGGCATCGGCGTGATCCGCGGCAGCCGCCAGGACAACCGTCCGGCCGCGCTGCCCAGCGCCGAGCTGGTCACCGCCCAGTTCGAGCCGGCGCAGGGCAGCGGCATGTCGGGGCAGGCCGTGCTCACCCCCAAGACGTGGGGCGTCTCGGTCGCCCTCGACGTGACCAAGCTGCGTGGCGCCGGGCCGTTCCACTGTCAGGTGCGCGGCTCGTCGGGCCAGGTCGAGCAGGCCATGGTGTGGGGGCCGACGCCGAGCGGCAACGCCAAGGTGATCGGCGCCAGCTCCCTCCAGATCCGTAACGTCCGGTCGATCGAGGTGGCCGATCACAACGGCCACGTGCTGGGCAAGGCGACGCTCAAGTGATCCTTCGCAGACGTACGAGATAGGTCTGTGCCACCACGACCAGCGCGAGGAAGGCGCCGCTGATGACCTGTTGCCAGTTGCTGTTGACGTTGCCGACCTGGTTGATCAGGTTCTGGATCACGCCGAGCAGCAGCACACCGGCGACGGTGCCGGCGATCGTGCCGGCGCCGCCGGTCAGCAACGTTCCGCCGATCACCACGGCGGCGATCGCGTCGAGCTCCATGCCGGTGCCCAGGACAGTGACGCCGGAGCCGAGCTTGGCCGCGTTGATCGCGCCGGCGATGCCCGCCAGCAGGCCCGACAGCACGTACACCGCGACCTTTGTCCGGCGTACGGGCACGCCCATCAGCGCCGCCGCGTCCTCGCTGCCGCCGATCGCGTGGACGGACGCGCCGAAGCGGGTCCGGGCCAGCACGATCATGCCGAGCGCGACCAGCGCGGCGACCAGCCAGACCTGATATCCGATGTCGAGGAAGGAGCCGGTGCCGAGCCGGCGGAGCGCGTCGTCGCGCACCAGGTAGGTCTCCGAGCCCTCGGCGCTGATCGCCCGCATGAGGCCGCGCGCGCCGAGCAGAGCCGCCAAGGTCACGATAAAAGGTGCCATTCGGGTGTACGCAATAAGCAGCCCATTAGCCATGCCGATCGCACCGCAGACCGCGAGTGGCAGCGCGAACGCGGCGAGAATTCCGTATTGCGAGGCCCAGGCGGCCAGCACGCCACCGAGCACGTAAAGCGATCCCACCGACAGGTCGATCCCGCCGGTAATGATCACAAAAGTCATTCCCAGAGCGATCAACATCGGTGGTGCGGCCGCCACCAGAATGGTCGCCGCGTTGTCGAAACCGCGGAAGCCGGGAAAGGCCACCAGCGAGATCAACACGACGATGACCAGGACGGCGAGGGCGCCCTGGCGCTGCACGGCGCCGACCACGCGGTCGGTGCGCTCGGCCTTGCGGACGTCCTCGACCACGACGGCGGGCGCCTCGGACACGGTCACCGGGTCCTCCTCTCCCGGGCCACGTAGACCGCGATCAGGATGATGACGGCCTGCGCCATCTCGGTTGTCGAGGGCTGGAGGTCGTGCTTGATCATCGTGGCGATCACCAGCTGCATGAGCAGGGCGCCGGCCACGGTACCCAGGACGCGGACCTTGCCGCCGGTGAGCGGGGTGCCCCCGACGACCACGGCGGTGATCGCGGACAGCTCGATGAGCAGGCCGACCGCCGACGCGTCGCTCGACTGGATGCGGGCCACCGAGAGCAGCCCGGCGATCGAGGCGAGCACAGCGCACAGGACGTACACCGTGACCAGCACGCGCTTGACCGGCAGGCCGGCCAGCTCGGTGGCCCGGCGGTTGCCGCCGACGGCCAGCAGCCGCCGGCCGAAGACCGTGCGCCGGACCAGGAACGCCACGGCCAGCACCAGCACCGCGGCCACCCAGACGAGCACGGGGACGCCGAGTAGGTCACCCGAGCCGAGGTAGAGCAGGTCAGGGTTGCGGACGTCCTTGAGCTGGCCCTCGCTGATGACCACGGCCAGCCCGCGGCCGCCGACGAACAGGGCGAGGGTGGCCACGATCGGCTGGAGCCCGATCCGCGCCACCAGGACGCCGTTGATCAGGCCGACCGCGACGCCGGCCAGCAGCGACACAAGGACGGCCGCGACCACCCCGTACCCCAGGTAAAGGGGTATGAGAGCCGCCGCGAGGGCCATCACCGAGCCGACCGACAGGTCGATGCCCTCGGTGCCGATCACCAGGGCCATGCCGAGGGCGACGATCACGACGGGCGCCACCTGGATCAGCTGGATGCGCAGGTTGCTCCAGGTCAGGAAGTACGGCGTGAAGAAGACGTTGTAGAGCACGAGCACCGCGATGGCCAGGTAGACGCCGTACTTCGGAAGCCAGGCGGCGCTGATGCGCGGCCGGACCGCTAGAACAGTCATGATCGTTCTCCCGCGATGGCGGCCATCAGGTCCTCGGTGGTGACCGCCGCCCCGGTCAGGGTGCCGACGACGACGCCGTCGCGCAGCACCACGACCCGGTCCGAGCCCTCGATCAGCTCCTCGGCGTCCGACGAGACCAGCACGACGCCGAGCCCCTCGGCCGCGAGTTCGTCGATCAGCGCCTGGACCTCGGCCTTGGCGCCCACGTCGATGCCGCGGGTCGGCTCGTCCAGCAGCAGCACCTTGGGCCCGGTGGCCAGCAGCCGGGCCAGCAGCACCTTCTGCTGGTTGCCGCCGGAGAGGTCGCCGACGGCCTGGTCCGGGCTCGCTGCCTTGATCCGCAACCGGGTCATGTACGTCGTCACGACCTCGTCGACGCGCGCGTCCGAGACCAGGCCCAGCCGCGACATCCGCGGAAGGATGGCCAGCGCGATGTTCTCCCGTACGGACAGTGCCGGAATGATCCCCTCGGCCTTGCGGTCCTCGGGCTGGACGGCGATGCCGGCCTTGACCGCGCGCACGGTCGTGGGCTTCTTCAACGCGAGGCCGTCGACCTCGATGTTGCCGCTGTCCAGGTGATAGGCCCCGCCGACGGCCTTGACGGTCTCGCTGCGCCCGGCTCCCAGGAGGCCGCCGAGCCCGACCACTTCGCCCGGCCGCACGTCGAAGCTGACGTCGTGCAGTTTGTGCCGGCTGTTCAGCTCACGCACCCGCAGGACGGGCGGCGCCTCGGCGTCGCCCGTGCCGGCGCCGGAGAAGGCCGTCGTGCCCTCGGTCATCTCCCGTCCGAGCATGAGCGAGACCAGCTTGATCCGGGGCAGCGACGCCAGCTGTCCGGTGTGCACGACCCGGCCGTCGCGCAGGATCGTGACCGCGTCGCAGATCTCGTAGAGCTCGTCCAGCCGGTGGCTGACGTAGACGATGCCGATGCCGCGCGCGTGCAGGTCGCGGATGATCCCGAACAGGGTCCGCACCTCGCGCGGCTCGAGCGACGAGGTCGGCTCGTCCATGATGACGACCTTGGCGTCGACCATCACGGCGCGGGCCAGGGCGACCATCTGCTGCGCGCCGAGCGCGAGGGTGCCGAGCGGGCGCCGAACGTCGGTGGTGACGCCGTAGCCGGCCAGGATCGCGCGGGCCTCGCGCTCCATCCGCCGGCGGTCGAGCAGGCCGAGGGCGTTGCGGGGCTCCCGGCCGAGGAAGAGGTTCTGGGCCACGCTCATCAACGGGACGAGGTTGACCTCCTGATAGATGGTCGAGATGCCGGCCTGTTGCGCGTCCATCGGCGTGCCGAACCGGGCCGGCGAACCCCGGTAGGTGATCTCGCCGTCGTCGGGCTGGTAGACGCCGGTGAGCACCTTGATCAAAGTGGACTTGCCGGCGCCGTTCTCGCCGACCAGGGCGTGCACCTCGCCGGGCCTCAGGGTGAACGAGACCCGGTCGAGGGCGCGCACGCCGGGGAAGGTCTTGGAGACCTCGGTGACGTGGAGCAATGTCATGCTGAGCCTTCCTGCGGCATGCCCTTCAGGCCCTCGCCTGCGATGCCGTCGACCGGTGCGGCTGGGTGCCGCTCGGTGCAGGCGGTCATGCCAACGGCCCCGCGTTGTTCCAGGTCGCATCGGCGTTGAAACTGGTGGCGTTGTCCCAGGTGTTACCGCCGCCGTTGGTGGCTATGTAGACCGCCTCGGCGTAGTGCCGCCAGTAGTAGCCGGGGTAATTGATCGACTCCAGGGACAGGTTTCCGCCGCTGAGGCCGGGCTGCCCGCAGAACGTGGCGTCCTGGGCGAAGACGGCCGAGCCGTCGTTGCTCGCCTTCTGCAGCCGATATCCGGCGTGTCTCAGATACTGCCCGGGGTAGTTGACCGACTCGAACGTGTAGCAGCTGTTGTCGGCCAGGCCGGCCCGGACGGTGAAGGTGGCGTCCTGCCGGTCGGTGGCCGGGCTCGCGGTGGTGATCACGTCGGTGCGGGCCAGGCCGTCGCGGTGCCGCAGATATCGGGTGTCGTATCCGGCCGTGGTGACCCGGAACGACCGGTTCTGCCCGACGGTCAGGTCGGCACCGCTGCGCCACAGCGGGGCGCCGATGGCCCAGGTCGCGTCGTCGTTGAACGAGCCGCCGCTCGGAGCGTCCACCCATACCTCTTCGCCGCGGTGGCGCAGGTAGTAGCCGGGCAGGTTGGCCGACTCGAGCGACGTGCCCGCGCCGGACAGGCCCGGGCGGCCGCAGAACGTGGCGTCGGCCGTGAAGGTGCCGCCGCTGTTGGCCTCCCGGTAGACACGGTAGGCGCGATGCCGCAGGTACTGGCCGGGGAAGTTCCGCGACTCGAACGAGTAGCAGGCCGCGTTGGACAGGCCGGGCCGCACCCAGTAGGTGGCGTCCTGCCGGTCGCTGGTCGAGCTCGCCGTGCCGATCACGTCGGTCCGGGCGGCGCCGGCCGCGTGCCGCAGGTAGCGGTTGGTATATCCGGGCGTGGTCACCCGCAGCGAGGCGAGCCGGTTGACCGAGAGCGCTCCGCTGATCACCCGCTGGTTGACCTCACGGACCCGGGCGAAGTCCATCTTCTGGACCTGACGGTCGTACGTGAAGAAGCCGTTGAGCTCCTCCTCGACGTCGGTGGGCTCGGTGTAGACGGATCCGGACAGGCCGTTGCCGTTCATCAGGTCGACCAGGCGGGACGTGATCTGCACGTAGCGGCTGGTCAGGGCGTTGGAGTCGGGCAGCCACTCGTACGCGAACTTGCCGCTGGTCGGCCACTCGTGCCCGGCCGAGCGCAGGCCGAGGCCGCCGTACTCGCCGTTGACCACGAACCGGGTCGCCGTGGGCGGCCGCGAAATGCCGGGACCGACGTACGCGTGGTCGTCGATCACGTCGCCGTTGCCCGGATCGGGGTCGGAGTCGCAGCAGTTGGAGCCCGAGTTGTGGTTGACCATCCGGGTCGGGTCGAGGCTCTTGACCAGATCGGCGATGCGGCCGGCGTCGTACTCGCCCCAGCCCTCGTTGAACGGCACCCACTGGACGATCGACGTGATGCCCTTGTGCTGGTCGATCATCGCCCGCAGCTCCTTCTCGAAGCGCGTGCGCCCGGCCGTGGACGGCTCGCGGCCGCTGGCCAGGGCCGGCATGTCCTGCCAGACCATCAGGCCGAGCCGGTCGGCCCAGTAGAACCAGCGGTCGTTCTCGACCTTGATGTGCTTGCGGACCATGTTGAAGCCCAGCGCCTTCTGCTGCTCCAGGTCGAAGCGCAGCGCGGCGTCGGTCGGCGCGGTCGCGATGCCGTCCGGCCAATAGCCCTGGTCGAGGGTGCCGAGCTGGAAGACGAACTTGCCGTTGATCGTCGGCCGGAGCACGCCGCCGAGCATCGCCTTGCCCAGTGAGCGCATCCCGAAGTAGCCGCCCACGGCGTCGCCGCTGCTCAGGGTGACGCGCAGGTCGTACAGGAAAGGATCTGTGGGTGACCACAACCGGGCGTTCGGCACCGGCACGCGGAAGGAGGCGCCGACCGTGCCGGTGGCCGAGCCGACCACCGTGCCGCCGGAGAGGACCTGCGCGGTCACGGTCTGACCGCTCGCGTTGGCCGCCTGCACGACCAGGTCGAGGCCGCCGGCGGCGACGTTCGGGGTGGTGTCGAGCCGGGTGACGCGGGCCGGGTTCGTCGGTTCCAGCCAGACGGTCTGCCAGATTCCCGAGTACGGCGTGTAGAAGATCCCGCCGCGGCTCAGCCGCTGCTTGCCGACCGGGATGTCCTGGGTCTCGACCGGGTTCCAGACGCCGACGATGATCTCGTTGCTGCCGGCGCGCAGGGCGCTGGTGATGTCGTACGAGAACTTGTCGTAGCCGCCCTCGTGCGTGCCGAGCAGGGTGCCGTTGACCCAGACCTTCGACTGCCAGTTGACGGCGCCGAAGTTGAGCTGGACGTTGCGGCCCGACCAGCCGGCCGGGACGGTGAAGGCGCGCCGGTAGTACGAATAGTCCTGGCGCCGCATGATCCCGGAGAGCGCGCTCTCGATCGGGTACGGGACGAGGATCTCCTCGCCGAGCGTCTGCCCGGTCGGCGGGGTGTTCAGGTTCGAGGCGCCGGCGAACTGCCAGATGCCGTTGAGGCTCTGCCAGTCGGGCCGGGTGAGCTGGGGCCGGGGATATTCGGGCAGCGGATTGGCCGTGGACACCTGGCTGGTCCACGGGGTGGTCAGCGGCGGCGTCTTGGGGACGAAGGCCGCGGCCGGTCCGGTGGTGACGACGAGGGTCCCGGTGATGGCGACTGCTGTTCCGACGATGGCGACGAGAATTTTCCGAACAAAACTGAACATGGACGCCTCTCAGTACGCGCTGGAGAGATCCGACGTGGCATTGCTCGCGTCGTATTGACGGTCCTGAATGATGATGTCCTGGCCGACCGGCTCGCCGGACAGGAATTTGGTGGCGGTTTCGAAGGCCAGCGGGCCGAACCGCGGATTCGACTCGATGACGGCCGACGCCCAGCCGTCCACGATGGCCTGCACCGCGCCCTTGGTGCCGTCGATCGAGACGACCTTGACGTCGCCGGCCTTCTTGCCGGCGCCCTTGAGGGCGGTGATGGCGCCGAGGGCCATCTCGTCGTTCTCGCCGTAGATCCCGTTGATGTCCGGATTGGACTGGAGCAGTTGCTCGGTGACTTTCTGCCCGTCCTCGCGGGCGAAGTTGCCCGTCTGTTCAAAGACGATCTGGATGTCCGGCGCGATCTTCGCGATCTCGTCCTTGAAGCCGCTCGTGCGCAGCGTGGTCACGTTGTTGCCGGGCGCGCCGAGCAGGATCGCGACCTTGCCCTTGTTGCCGAGTGCCTTCGCCATCTCCGTGGCGGCGCGTTTGCCCTGCTCAGCGAAGTCGGATCCGATGAAGGTGAGATAGTCCTGGCACGGCTTGGCGTTGATCTTCCGGTCGATCGTGATGATCGGGATGTGCTTGGCCGACGCCTTGGCGAAGACCGAATCCCATCCGTCGGAGTTCAGCGGAGCGATGACGAGCAGCTGGACGCCCGAGTCGATCATTTGCTCGACGTCGCTGATCTGCTTGTTGAACTGCGAATTCGCATTGGTGGTCGTCAAATTGACGATGCCCTGTTCGGCCGCCTCGTCCTCGATCGACTGGGTCTCGGCGATGCGGAACGGGTTGGCCTCCTTCTCCGACTGGGAGAAGCCGACCTTGGCCGTTTTGAGGTCCACCTTGGATCCGCCGTACTGCTCGATCGTGCAGGTGGCGGCGCCGGAGGCGGCCGACTGGGCGACCTGGGCGCCACCGGCGGCGGCGGGCGCGGGGTCGTTGTCCTCGGATTTGGCGCAGGCGCTGATCAGGAGAAGGGCCGCGCCGAGAATGGCGGCAGCCGGGCGCACTCGGGTCATGGGGAATGGCTCCTTGCGGTGGATGTGACATCGGGGAGTAACCGCTTGGAAACACATTCCTGCACTAACGAACTTTTCTTGTCAAGGGCAACGGCCGCAAACGCTCAGGAACGCACGTGGAGCATCGGAAAGCGCTTTCCCGCATCGACGGCGATGATCAGAATGCGACAGCGTCAGGCGGCGCGCGATGGGCGGTGGGGCGGCGCGCGATGGGCGGTGGGGCGGCGCGCGATGGGCGGTGGGGCGGCGCGCGGTGCGCGGCGGGGGGCGGTGCGCGGTGAGGGGCGGTGCGGGGTGGGCGGTGCGGTGCGGGGTGGGCGGTGGGCGGTGCGCGGTGGGCGGTGCGCGACCAGGCGGTGCGCGACCAGGCGGTGCGCGACCAGGCGGTGCGCGACCAGGCGGTGCGCGACCAGGCGGTGCGCGACCAGGCGGCGCGCGGTCAGGCGGTGCGCGGTCAGGCGGTGCGGGCTACGTCCCAGCGGGCTGACATCGAGGCGTAGAGGCGGCGGGCCTCGTCGGGGCGGCCGCCCTCCTCGAGGGCCTGCGCGAGCTCGAAGATCCGGCCCACCTTGCGGTAATGCTCGGCCGCGGCCAGTGCCGGGGCCGGATCGCCCGTGAGCAGGGCCCGGCAGCGCAGGTCGGCCGCGTAGGCCCGGGCCGGGCGTACCTCGCGCTCGGCCTCGCCGGCGCAGATGGCGGCCGCCCGCCCGGCGATGTCGGCTCGGCCCTGTGCGAGGGCCAGCCGCACCACGCCGGGCAGCCACTGGTGACGCAGCATGATCGGGGCGTAGGCCGGTTGCAGCAGCGGCTGGAGCAACTCCAGGGCCTCGTCGGCGCGGCCGCGCTGCTCGGCCGCCAGCGCCCGCGCGACCAGGAGGAAGTCGCAATTCTCCCGCTCCGCCTCGCTCGCCGGCACGGCGTCGGCCGCGCCCAGGTGGGCGGCGGCCAGATCCTGGGCGTCGCGGTGCAGCGCGATCAGCGCGGCCACCCCGTGCAGCAGCATCGTGATCGCGCCCGGCTCGCGCTGGCCGTGGAAGGTGATGTCGCCGCTGGCCTCGCCCACCTCGGCCAGCGCCTCGTCCCAGCGCCCGAGCCAGTAGTCCTGCACGGCCGCCGTGACCCGCAGCCCGGCCGGAAGCGGCTGCTCGGCCCGGCGCAGCGTCTCCTGCGCCTCCTCCAGCCGGTCCAGGTTCTGCAGCGAGAACAGGCGGTTGTCGAGGAGGTCGTACGACAGTGAGGTCTCGCCGCGCATCACGGCCAGCGCCCGGTCGGCGTGCTCCAGCGCCCGCTCGTGGTCGCGCCGGATCGAGCTGGTCAGCCAGATCGTCTGGAGCGCGAACGCCGTCTCGTACGGCTGGCCGGCCGCCACCGCCTCGTCGTGCACCCGCCGCGCCCGCTCCTCGGCCCGGTCGAGATCGTCCAGGTCGCCGCGGCGGAAGTTGGCCAGCAGCACCCGGTGCCGCGAGCGCCAGATCGACGGCACCCGGTGATCGTCGACCGCGTCGCGCAGCATCGCGACCGCCTCGGCCTCCTCGCCCCGGCGATGCCGCATGGTGGCCAGCAGCTGGCGCATCTCGGCCCGGTCGCCCGGATCGGTGGCCAGGCTCAGCGCCTCCTCGGCCTCGGTCATCGGGAAGCGCTCGCGCCGGAACTCCAGCCGCACCAGGGCCACCAGCAGCACCCCGCGTTGCCCGGCCGAGGGCAGATCGGTGGCCAGCGTGCGCCGGATCAGGTCGCCGGCGATCTGCGGCGCCCGGCGGACCACCTCGGCGTGGTGCTCGACCAGCCACGACAGCACCCAGGTGTCGACCGCCGGCGCCGAGGCGTTCAGCTGCTCGGCCACGCGGGTCAGCGGGCTGCCCCCGGCCGCCAGCACCTCGGCCGCGTGCCGGTGCAGGCCCGCCCGCAGCGCCGGTGGGACGCTGGCGACCAGCGCCTGGCGCAGGAACGGGTGACGGAACGCCAGGTCGGTGCCGCTGTCCACCAGCACGCTGGCCGACAGCGCCTCCTCCAGCGCGCCGACCAGGTCGAGGGCCGAGCGGCCGGTGACCGCCACGACCTCGCTCACCGAGAACTCCGAGCCCAGCAGGGCGGCCAGCCGCAGCACCTCGCGGGTCTCGCCGGAGAGCACGTCCAGGGCCGCGTGCACCGCGTCGAGCAGGGTCTGCGGCGGGTCGACGGTCACGTCCGGCCCGATGTCGGCCCGGCCGCCCGAGATCTCGACCGCGTCGCGCTGCCGCAGCGCCTCGACCAGCTCGCGGGCGAACAGCGGGTTGCCGCCGGAACGGGCGGCCAGCGCGCGCAGGTTCGGGCCGGGCGGGGCGCCGATCAGCGCGCTGACCAGCCGGTCGAGCTCGGCCGGGGCGAGCGGGCCCAGATCGAGCGGCATCCGCTGCCGTGACCGGACCCGGTTGCGCAGCGCGGCCTGGTGCGCGTCGGGGCGGGCCGCCGCGACCAGCAGCAGCGGCGTGCGGGGGACCAGGGTCAGCAGCCGCTCCCAGACCCGCACGGTCGCGCTGTCGGCCCACTGCATGTCGTCGACCACGAGGATCAGCGGGGCCGTGCCGCAGGCGGAACGGACGGCGGCGACGATTTGGTCGTCGGCCGGCTCCGGCCCGTCCGCGTCCGGCGGCTGGCCCAGGGCCCGGAACAGCACCTGCAACGGCACCTGCGAGCCCAGCTGGTCGGCCGCGCCCCAGGCCACCCGGCATCCGGAACGGGCGGCGTCGGCGAAGGCGTGCGTCAGCAGCTCGGTCTTGCCGATGCCGGGCTCGCCGGAGATCCAGACGGCGCCGCCGACACCGGCCGCCACCGAGCGGACCAGACTTCGAAGGTGATCGATTTCGGCCACTCGGCCCACCCAGGATCGGCCGGCCAGGCCGTCCCGCAGCGCCTTGGCGATCGGGGTCGGCACGACCGTACGGGTCGAGCGCTCCTCGGCGCCCCCGAGCACCTGCCGCTGCACCGACCGCAGGCCCGGACCGGGCTCGATGCCCAGCTCGGCCACGAGCGTCCGCCGGGCCGTGCGGAAGACCTCCAGCGACTCGCCGTGCCGGCCGGCCTGGTGCAGCGCCCGCATCAGCAACTCGTGCAACGGCTCGTGCAGCGGATGGTCGTGGACCAGCGCGGTCAGCTCGGCGATCAGCCCGTCGTCGCCGCCGGCCTCCAGCCGCAGCCGGGCCCGCTGCTCGGCCGCGGTCAGCCGCAGCTCGGCCAGGCGCTGCCGGTCGAGCTCGAGGAAGGGGCCGGCCAGGGTGGCGTACGCGTCGCCGTGCCACAGGGACAGAGCCTCGTCGAGCCGGGTCACCGCGGTGCTCGCGTCGCCCGCCGCCAGCGCGGCGCTCGCCTGCGCGCGCAGGCTCTGGAACCGGGCCGAGTCGAGCTGGTGGGGGTCGAGACGCAGCAGATAGCCGCCGGCGCCGGTGCCGAGCATGGGCGGTTCGAGCATGCGGCGCAGTCCCGAGACGTACGTATAAATACTGCCGACCGCCGTCGCCGGCGGTGAGTCGCCCCAGGTGGCGGTGATCAGCTCGTCGCGGCCGACGGTGCGGCCGGCGTGTGCCGCCAGCACCGCGAAGACGGCCCGCTGCCGGGCCGGGCCCAGATCGATCTCCTCGGCGCCGACCCACGCGCGCACCGGCCCGAGCACACTGACGCGCAAGACGTTCGCCACGTGTCCTCCCAGGTCGGTGAGTGTCAACTTCAGGGGAGACGGGCCGGGTGTCAATGGATAACACAAACCGCACGGACGGGCACTGATCGGGGTCAGCGCTTCCCAGCCCGCATCAGCCTCTGTTGAACTGTTTCATCGGCCTTGCCGGCCCGATGAAGGATCCGTGAAGGTTCCCTGAAGGCACTTCTCACAGACTGGCTCCACCGCCAGGCGAGGGGAGCAGCCGTGGAACAGATCCGGGTCGCCGTGCAGGCGACGGACCCGCTCAGTCATGCCGGACTCGCCGCGTTGCTCCAGTTCCGGAGCGACCTGACCGTGCTGCGCAACGCCCAGCGGGCCGAGGCCGACGTGCTCGTGGTGGCCGCCGAGCGGCTCAGCACCGAGGTGGTGGCCAGCCTGCGCCGGGCCACCGGCGAGACCAGCGCGCCGGTCGTGCTCGTGGTGCAGGACATCGACGAGGGCGACCTGCTGACCGCCGTCGAGTGCCGGGTCATGGCGATCCTGCCGCGCGGGGCGGTGAACCCCGACCGGCTGGCCCACAGCGTGCGGGCCGCGGCCACCGGCGGCGGCGTGATGCCGCCCAACCTGATCGGCGAGCTGCTCAAGCACGTCGAGCGGATGCAGCGCGACGTGCTCGCCCCGAACGGGCTGAACGCCTCGGGGCTGAGCCCGCGCGAGGTCGACGTGCTGCGGCTGATGGCCGACGGCTTCGACACCAACGAGATCGCCGGCAAGCTCTGCTACTCGGAGCGGACGGTCAAGAACGTCATCTACGGCGTGACGCATCGGCTGAAGCTGCGCAACCGCTCGCATGCGGTGGCCTACGCCCTGCGGGCCGGGATGATCTGATGGCGGGATGGATTCACCCCCCAAACTGAAGCAGGGCGACCGGGTGGCCGTCGTCTCCCCGTCGTGGGCCGGTCCCAGTGTCTTCCCCGCCGTGCACGAGCAGTCGCTGCGCCGCATCCGCGAGGATCTCGGGCTCGAGCCGGTCGAGTTCCCCTTCACCCGCGTGCAGGGCACGCCGGCCGAGCGGGCGGCCGATCTGATGGCCGCCTTTGCCGACCCGGCGATCCGGGCGGTCTTCGCGACCATCGGCGGCAGCGACCAGATGACCGTACTGCCGCACCTCGATCCTCAGATTTTCCGGGCCGACCCGAAGCCGTACTTCGGATATTCCGACAACACCAACATGCTGAACTGGCTGTGGGCGCACGGCATCGCGAGCTATCACGGCGGCTCGACGATGGTGCACCTGTCGCGTGGGCCGTCGATCGACGCCGAACATCTGACCTCGCTGCGGGCGGCGCTCTTCGAGACCACCGACCTGCCGATCACCCCGGTGCCGGGCTTCCGCGACGAGGAGATCAACTGGGAGGATCCGCGGGCGCTGATCGACGCGGCGCCGGTCGAGCCCAACCCGGGCTGGGTGTGGCACAACGCCGACCGGGTGGTCACCGCGCCGACCTGGGGCGGCAGCATGGAGATCTTCCACTGGAGCCTGGCCGCCAACCGGTGGATCCGGCCGAACGCCGACTACGCCGGCTCGATCCTGCTGCTGGAGACGTCCGAGGAGATGCCGGAGGCCGAGACCGTCTTCCGGATGTTGCGCAACGCGGGGGAGCGGGGCCTGCTCGAGCAGTTCCCGGTCGTGCTGATGGCCGCGGCCAAGGCCAGCCAGTTCGGCTCCCGCCCCGATCGAGCCGATCGGGACGGATATCGCGATGAGCAGCGTACGGCCGTACTGCGGGCCCTGGAGACCTACAACCCCTCGGCGATGGCCGTCTTCGGCGTCGAGTTCGGGCACACCGGGCCGCAGTGGATCCTGCCGTACGGGGGCCGCCTGACGGTCGACGGCCCGCAACGCCGGATCATTGCCCACTTCTGACCGGTTCGGCGCGGCTCGGGTGCACCGGCGGTGCGCCCGGGTCGCAGAACGACTTGACCGGCGTGTGCCCGCGCAGTCGTGTCGGGATCAGGAACCAGGCCACCACACCACCCGCCACCATCAGGGCCGCACAGATCATCATGGTGTTGCGATAGACCGGTGACAGCTGGGCCGAGTCGGTCAGGTTGCCGCTGCCCAGACCGGCCGCGAGCGGGAGCACCGCCACCGCCAGCAGACCGGCGGCCCGGGCCACCGCGTTGTTGACCCCGGAGGCGATTCCGGCGTACGCGTCGTCGAGCGCACCGAGAGCCGTGGACGTCAACGGCGCCACGAGCAACGTCAGGCCCAGCCCGAAGACGATCACCGAGGGAAGGACGCCGGTCCAGTAGTTCGCGCCGGCGCCGATCCGCGACATCATCAGCAGCGCCAGCGCGCAGATCAGCGGGCCCACCGTCATCGGGATGCGCGGGCCGATCCGCTGGCCGAGCGCGCCCGAGCGGGCCGAGAACAGCAGCATCAGCACGGTCGAGGGCAGCAGCGCCGTCCCGGCCAGCAGCGGCGAGAAGCCGGCCACGACCTGGAGGTTGATGACGAACAGGAAGAAGACGCCGCCGTTCGCCCCGTAGACCAGGAAGGTGACCAGGTTGGCCCCGCTGAACGCCTTGCTCTTGAAGATCGACACCGGCATCATCGGCTGCCGCGCGCGCCGCTCGGCCAGCACGAAGGCGACCAGGCCGAGCACGCCCAGCGCGAGCGTGCCGAGCACCACGGGATCGCCGGCGCCGCGCATCGGCCAGGCTGTGAAGCCGTACGTCAGACCAGCGAGACCGATCGCCCCGGTCAGCACGCCCACGTAGTCGATGTGGCCGCTCGCGTCCGGATTGCGCGACTCGGGCACGTGCTTGGCCGCGACCAGCAGCACCAGGGCGGCCAGCGGCACGTTGATCAGGAAGATGTAGCGCCAGTCGCCGATACCGACCAGCCATCCGCCGATGAACGGTCCCAGCGCGCCGCCGATGCCGGCCAGGCCGGACCAGGCGCCGATCGCCTTGGACCGGTCGTCGCGATCGAACGAGGCCTCGAGGATCGCCAGCGAGCCCGGAGTCAGCAGGGCGCCCCCGATGCCCTGCAGGATCCGGGCGGTGATCAGCCAGCCGATGTTCGGCGAGAGACCGCAGAGCAGCGAGGCCACCGCGAACCAGGTGACGCCGAGCATGAAGATCCGCTTCCGCCCGAACCGGTCACCCAGCGACCCGCCGAGCAGAATCAGCGCGGCCAGGCTCAGCGCGTAACCGTTGATCGTCCATTGCAGACCGGCGGCGTCGGCGCCGAGATCACGCCCGATCTCGGGCAGCGCGATGTTGACGACGGTCGAGTCGATGAAGGCCAGGCTGGAGCCGAGCACTGTCGCCAGCAACACCCATCGGCCGGCCGGCGTGCTGTAACGCACCATGGTGGCATTCATGCGCCCGACACTATCTCCGGCCGCCCGGCGCCGGGATCAGTCAGTTGACTGCCTGTTGGCGCGTCTCCGACCAGCTCTTCCGGGCCGACTGCCGCGCCGCCGCGGCCACCGCGGCCGGGGGCCGGCTCACGCCGGGCCGGTGCCGCAGCAACCCGTCGAGCCGGGCGCAGAGCTCCTCGCGCTGAAAGGGCTTGGGCATGTAGTCGTCGGCCCCCGCGTTGATCGCGTGCAGGATCCGCTGATCGTTGACATCGGCGCTGACCACCATGATCGGCAGGAAGGCCGTGGCCGGCTCCCGCCGGAGCCGCTCGCACAGCTCGATGCCGCTCTCCCCGGGCATCCGCACATCGAGCAGGGCGGCGTCGATGCCGCCACCACGCAGCACGGACATGGCCGACGGCGCGTCCAGGGCCCGGATCACGGTGTGCCCGGCCCGCTCCAGCGCCAGGCTCATGAGCTCGAGGTGGTCAGCGTCATCGTCGGCAATCAGCACGGTGGGCACGCGGACCTCCAGGAGCCGCAGGAACAGCGATCACAGAGAAGTTCGGACGGCCCGCCGGATCACTGAGGTCGCCGAGCGAATGTGCACGTACGTGCACAACATCTAGAATGTGCGCGTACGTGCACAACGGGAGGTTCGATGCGGCTGAACAGTCCGGATGATCTGGGACGGTACGTGCGGGGCAGCCGTAAGGCGGCCGGCCTCAACCAGATGGCGCTGGCCGAGCGCGCCGGCGTCAGCCGGCGATGGCTCTCCGACCTCGAGGCGGGTAAGCCGACCGTCGAGGTCGGGCTGGTCTTCAGGGTGATCGCGGCCCTGGGCCTGTTCCTCGACGCGCGCCCGCAGCCCGAGCCCGAGATCGATCGCGACGCCTATCTCAGCCGTTGGTCCTAGGGTGGGGAGATGCGTGCTGCTGTGTTCCACGAGCCCGGTCCGGCGTCCGTTCTGACGATCGAGGAGCGGGATCTGCCGCCCGCCGGGCCCGGGGAGGTGCGGGTGCGGATCGTGTTGTCGGCGGTCAATCCGACCGACACCGGGACGCGGGCCGGCAAGGGTGTGCCCGATGGGGTGTCGCCGCCCCGGGTGCCCAACCAGGATGGGGCCGGTGTGGTCGACGCCGTCGGGGACGGGGTGACCGGGCTCGAGCCGGGGGACCGGGTCTGGGTGTGGGACAGCGGCTACGGGCGGGAGAACGGCACCGCCCAGGAATACGTGGTCCTGCCGCGGCGGCAGGTCGTGCGGATGAACGACGACGTTCCGTTCGAGGTGGGTGCGGCCCTCGGCATCCCGGCGCTGACCGCTCACCGCTGCCTCACCCTGGCCAGTGACGGGCCGCAGCGGCTCGGGCCCGGTGCGCTCGACGGGCGGACCGTGCTTGTCGCCGGTGGGGCCGGTGCGGTCGGCAACGCGGCCATTCAGCTGGCCAAGTGGGCCGGTGCGCGGGTGCTGAGCACCGTCTCGTCCAAGGAGAAGGCCGACCTCGCCGTGGCCGCCGGGGCCGACGCCGTCATCAACTACCGCGAGGAGGCCGTCGTCGCCCGGGTGGCCGAGCTGGCCGAGGGCGGCGCGAACATCATCGTCGAGGTCAGCACCGACAACCTGCCGATCGACCTCGACGTCGTGGCGCCGGGCGGCAACATCGCCATCTACGTCGGCGGCAAGGTGACCATTCCCAGCTTCAAGGCGATGCTCAAGAACGTCAGCCTCGACTTCGTGCTCACCTACACGACCAGCGCCGAGGAGAAGGACAACGCCGTCGCCGCCGTGGCCGAGGCCGTGAACGCCGGCGCTTTCCGGGTCGGCGAGGAGGCCGGGCTGCCGATTCTGCGCTATCCGTTCGAGCAGGCCGGCGCCGCGCACGAGGCCGTCGAGGGCAACGCCGTCGGCAAGGTCGTCATCGAGGTGACCCAGCCCTAACCAGCGGCCTTGGCCAGCAGCGCGTCGGCCACCCGGGAGACGCCCTGTCCGTCGACCGCGGCCCAGGCCTTCCGGGCCAGATCGGTGCGGAGGGCCGGGTCGGTCAGCAGCGTGCGCAGCGTGGTCACCGCGTCGGGGCCGAAGTGGCCGAGCTGCCCGATCCCGGCCGCGAAGCCGCGGGCGAGCGTGCGGTCGTACCCCAGGATCTGGTTGTCGACCACCCAGACCAGGGCGGCCGGCAGGCCGAGGCACAGCAGTTCCCAGGTCGACGTGCCGCTGGCGCTGACCGCCAGGTCGGCCCCGGCCAGCAGCTTCGGCAGGTCGTCGGTGGGCGGGATGATCTCGAAGCGCTGCCCCCCGGCCGGCGTCACCGCCTGGAGCTCCTGGCGCAGCTCCTCGTTGGCCCCGATGATCGTGGCGTCGAGCGGTGCTTCCGTCAGGGCCAGCAGCCGGGCGATCGCCGGCGCCGCGCGATAGGCGTCGGTGCCGCCGAAAAAGGCCACGACCTTGGGTGTACGCCCGGAGGTGTGCACCGGAGGTGAGAGCGGCCGCAACTGCCGCACCGAACCCCGCAGCAGCGCGTAGTCGAGCCCGGCCAGGCCGATCGCGTCCTCGACGTCGATGACCGCGTCCAGGTTCTGGTCGACGTAGATGTCGGCCGACTGCCCGCGGAAGTCGCCGTCGACGATGGCCAGCACCGGCAGCCCGGTCTTGCGGACCGCGACCGTGTGCTGCGGCGGCAGCGTGTACGAGTCGACCACCAGCGCGTCGAGCTGGAGCCGCTCGGTCGCCGCGACCAGGCCGATCTCGTCGAACGGGGCCGGGTGCCAGGGCAGTCCGCGCTGGGTGAGCTGGGCCTCGGCCCATTCCACGCCGCCCAGGTCGCTGAGGAACCGGACGGACACGCCGCGCGACACCAGCTCCTCGGCCAGGGCCACGCAGCGGACCAGATGCCCGACGCCGGTGCGGGCACCGGCGTCGCAGCGAATTCCAACGATCGTCACTGTTACGCCTGTACCAGGGCCTTCTGAAGGACGTGCGCGTTCAGCTCGGTGAGGTCGGGCCGGCCGGCCAGCCAATCGGTGAGCTTGCGGACCGAGATGGGCTCGTCGCCGAAGTGCTGGACGATCGCCTCGATCAGCTTCCAGTCGTCCTCGGTGTCGAGGGTGAGCCGCAGGTGCGACAGGTCGGGCTGAAGCGTCAGCCCGATCACGTCGAACTCCTCCGAATGGGTGTAGATGTACGACGTCACGTGCGTGCGGTGGTGCTCGGTGGCGAGCGCGTCGATCTCGCGCAGGACCGGCGTGCGGACCACCTCGACGTCCAGGCCGCGCGGCAGCGTCTTGACGATCGACGTGGTCATGTAATCGGCCTCGGCGGCCATGAAGACCCGGTAGGCGCGGGCGATCAGCTCCGGGTCGAGCAGCGGCGAGTCCGCGGTGAAGCGGAGCACGACGTCGCTCTCGTGTTCGTCCAGCACGCCCAGGAAGCGGTCGAGGACGTCGTCGACCGAACCGCGGTAGCAGGGCACGCCGAGGGCGGCGCACTCGGCCGCGACCGCGTCGTCGTCGGGCTCGGTGGTGGTGGCCACCACGATGGTGTCGAGGACACCGCTCTGCGCGGCGGCACGGACGACCCGCTCGAGCACGCTGCGGTTGCCCAGCTTGCGCAGCACCTTGCCGGGCAACCGGGAAGAGCCCATCCGGGCCTGGATGATGCCGAGGGTTGTCATGAAAGTCCTTTTCGAAGGCGATTGCGGGCCTTGCGGGCTACCCCGACTCCGAGTTTTGCAACACGGAAGCTCACGGAGCCGCTGAAGGCGGCGATCTGCATGCGGGCCTTGCGAAGTTCGGAGTCCCGGCGGTTGAGCTCGCGCTCGAACCACTGGGCGCGGGAGGCGGCGTCGGCCAGTTGCCGGCGCAGTGCCCGGATCTGTTCCTCGTGCTCCCGGCGCGAGTCCGGCAGCGGGGGTTCCTCGCCGGCGTCCTCGGTCTCCGCGTCGTCGCCGGGCAGTCCGGCGGCGGCGTGCAGGATCGAGGACAGGGTCGGAAGGTCGATGGCGGCCGGCCAGGGGTGCGCGTAGCCGCCGCCGAGCAGCGTCTGCGCGAACCGGCGGATCACGTCGGTCCGTGGCGGGACGCTGGGATCAAGCACTGTGTAGTTGTCCTCGTGGACCACCACGTTGTCGGCGGCGGCGCCGGGGTGCGCGGAGGTCCAGCCGGTGAGCAACCGCCGCACGATCGGAAGATCGTGCCGCAGGCAGGCGGCCAAGAGCAACTCCTCGAGCAGGCGACCTTCCGGCAGCGGCCCGTTCAGCGCGGAAAGGTCCTGACCAGCGACTTCATGGAGTACGCGCCGTGTCCACGCGCCGTCACGGCCGGGCGCCAGCTCGACCACCGGGCCGTCGCCGATCAGCACCGGCGGCAGGCTCAGGGCGGCCGCCGGGCGGGGTGCGCGGTGGGCCACGACGAGCCAGGCCGCGGCCAGCTCGGGGCCGAGCCCGCCGCGCACGGCGGCCGCGGCCAGCCGGCGCGGGTCACTCAGGACGGGCTTTTCGGTGTACGCCTTGGCGGCGGCGCTCGCGGTGACGGCGGCCAGCGCGTCGGCCGGCCCGTCCTGGAGCGCGTTCGGCGTGGCGATCAGCGTCGGGGCGGTCGGCTCGGGCCAGGCCGCGCCCAGCCAGTCGACGGCCAGGCCCTCGGCCGCGAGGCGGCCGGCCAGGCGGCCCGGGTTGCCGGGTTTGGTGTCGAACTCGCCCAGCGGGCGCCAGGCGCTGTCGGCCTGCGACGCGGTGGCCGAGGACGGGTCGACGAGCTTGTGCACGCCCAGCTCGTTCTCGACGGCCAGCAGCAGCGTGCCGCCGGGCCGCAGCAGGCCCTGGAGCGCGCGCAGGCTTTCCACCCAGTCGAGCTGGGCCCCCTCGACCGAGCAGAGGCGCTCGAGGCCGTCGAGGGCGACCACGACGTCGTACGACTCGCCGGTGACCTTGGGCAGGCTGCCGCAGAGCACGCGCACGCCGCGGCTCTCCAGCTCGATCGCGTCGGGCTGGGAGCGCAGCAGGCAGGTGACGGTGGCGCGGGCGGCGAGCGCGCCGATCAGCGCGGCGTCGTGCGGTCCGGCGACGAGCACCTCGGCGCCGTCGGGAACCTGCTCGGTGAGATAGCCGAAGAGGGCGCCGCCGGCGGGCGGGCGCTCCTCGGTGAAAGAGGGCATCTCGCCCCCGACCATTTGCATCACGCGGGCACCCTAGCCTTCGCGCTCCACCCGAGAATCACGCGGAGCTCGTCCGGCGAGGCGAGATATCCGTCGCCGAGCTCGCTCAGCGCCGACGGCCGGGCGACGGCCATGTCGAGGTGTTTGCCGTGCAGCTCGGGCCACTCGCGGCGGATCCGCTCGGCCATCGGCAGGTCTTCCCGGTCGAGGTGCATCGGGTCGCCGTAGACGGCCGGCTCGCAGCCGGCGGCCACGCCGTGGAAGATCGCGCTGCTCAGCCTGTTCGAGGCGACGCGCTTGTGCCGGCGCAGCTCGGCCAGCTGCTTGTCGAGGAAGAAACGGTCGGTGTCGAGCCACTGCTTGCCGCGGTAACCGTGGCAGACCACGCGGCCGTACTGCTCGTACGACTCCCGGACCTTGTCGTTCTGGAACTCGTTCCAGTAGAGGCAGAAGGTGACCGGGCCGTCCTCGGTCTCCAGGATCTCCTCGACCTGCCGCTGGTGATCGCCGAGGACCTGCTGGTTCTCCCAGCCGTGGAACGGATAGAAGATCGTGCCCTCGCGTGGGGGAGCGTCCGCCTCCTCGGGGCGCATGGTCAGCAGGTAGAGGAAGGGGGCGCCGATGACCGTGACATGCCGGCGCCCCATCGACCATGCCCGTCGCCTCGTGCGTTCCGAGTAGACGAGGATGGGCCGGCCCGGCACATAAGGCGTGCCGTAGCCGAGCCCGTCCACCACGTTCCAGCCGTGCTGCACGAAGCCGTCGATCCGGGGTGGATCGTCCGGATCGAGGCCGCAGTATTCCGCGAGGATGTGCGCGTGGCCGTAGAAGTGGTTGGCGTGGTGCACCCGTCTAGCTCCCGAGGATGGTCCGCAGCGCCTCGACGACTCGGTCCTGGTCGGCATCGCTGAGGTCGACGAAGAGCGGCAACGATAGCTCCTCAGCGTAGAAGGCCTCGGCGACGGGGCACATCCCGCGGCGGTAGCCCAGCTCCTCGAACGCGGGATGCCAGTAGACCGGGATGTAGTTGACCTGCACACCGATGCCCGCTTCGCGCAGCCGGTCGTACACCTCGCGGCGACGGCCGTCCAAAACCCGAACGGGGTACAGGTGACGCAGCGGGTCGACACCCTCACGCTGGATCGGCAGCCGCAGGCCCGGAACGTCGGCCAGCAGCGCGTCGTAGCGGGCGGTCAGCTCCTGGCGGCGGGCCTTGAACGCGCCGAGCCGCTTGAGCTGCGAGCTGCCGAGCGCGCAGAGCAGGTCGGGCAGCCGGTAGTTCAGCCCGAGCTCCTGCACCTCGTAGAACCAGCCGCCCTCGTCGGGGTGACGCAGCTTGGCCGGGTCTTTGACCATGCCGACGTTGTGGAACGTGCGGGCACGCTCCAGCAGATCGGGACGGATCGAGGCGACCGCGCCGCCCTCGGCCGTGGTCAGGTTTTTCGTCGGGAAGAACGAGAACGTGGTCAGGTCGGCCAGCGAGCCGACCGGGCGGCCGTTCAGCGACGACCCGATCGAGTGGGCGGCGTCGCCGATCAGCACCGCGCCCGCGCCCTCCGAGATCTTCCGGAGGGCGTCGTAGTCGGCCGGGTGGCCCGCGTAGTCGACCGCGGCGATGGCCTTGGTCTTCGACGTGACCAGCGACTCGACGGCGGCCGGGTCGATGTTGGCCGTGTCGTCCTCGATGTCGGCGAAGACGACCTTGGCGCCCAGCATCATGGCGGTCGAGGCCGTGGCCACGAACGTCATCGGGGTGGTGACCACCTCGTCGCCCGCGCCCACACCGGCCGCCGCGTACGCCGTGTGCAGCGCGGTCGTGCCGTTGGTGACCGTGACGGCCGGCGCGCCGGCCGCGGCCTCGATGTCCGCCTCGAACTGGGCGACGCGCGGCCCGGTGGTCAGCCAGTCGCTGCCCAGGGCCGCGACGACCGCCTCAGCGTCGGACTCGTCGATGGATTGCCGCCCGTAGGGCAGCATCAGTTCTCCTCGAGGAGGGCGCGCATGTCCTCGACCGACAGCCAGAGGTCGTTGTTGTCGGAGCGGTAGTTGAACCCGTCCGCCACCTCTTCGCCGCCCTCGGGGGCCTCGTAGCCCCAGCTGGCCACGACCGGCTGGACCACGTAGCGGTCGGGGAAGCGCAGCGTGCGGCGGCTGTCGTCGGAGGCGATCATCTCCTCGTGCAGCTTCTCGCCCGGCCGGACACCCATCTCGTGGGTGGGCGAGTTCGGGGCGACGGCCTCGACCAGGTCGAGGATCCGCATGCTCGGGATGCGCGGGACGAACAGCTCGCCACCCTGCATCACGTCGAACGAGTCGACGACGAACTTCACGGCCTGGGGGAGCGTGATCCAGAAGCGGGTCATCCGCTTGTCGGTGATCGGCAGGCTCTTGCCCTCGGCGGCGAGCTTGCGGAACAGCGGGACGACCGAGCCACGGCTGCCCATAACGTTTCCGTAACGAACGACCGCGAGGCGCGTCGGGTGGGTCGCGGCGTAGTGGTTGCCGGCGATGAAGAGCTTGTCGGCGACCAGCTTGGTGGCGCCGTAGAGGTTGATCGGGCTCGACGCCTTGTCGGTGGAGAGCGCGACGACCTTCTTGACGCCCTTGTCGATCGCGGCGTCGATCACGTTCTGCGAGCCGTTGATGTTGGTCTCGACGAACTCCGAGGGGTTGTACTCGGCGGTGTCGACCTGCTTCAGCGCGGCGGCGTGCACGACGTAGTCGACGCCGTGCATGGCGCGCTCCAGGCGAGACTTGTCGCGGATGTCGCCGAGGAAGAAGCGCAGGCGCGGGTCATCGTTGAACATCTGCCGCAGCTCGTACTGCTTCAGCTCGTCCCGGGAGAACACCACGATGCGCTGCGGGTCAAGGTGGGTCAGGGCGTAGTTGAGGAACGCCTTTCCGAAGGAACCGGTCGCGCCGGTGACCAGGATCGACGATCCGCTCAGAACAGACACTTGATTTTCTCCCGGGGGGTGGGACAGGACGCAGTACGAGCCGGAAGCATAACCATCCGACCTGCCGATTCGCGGGTCAAGCTCAAACGATCACCGTAGTTCACCTCGTGTTCAGCTAGCATTGGCCCGGCCTTCATGAGCCACCGTCAGTTTTAGAATCCTCTGTCCACACCCCCTTGGAGTAACCCCGTGAGCGAACTGCAGAGACTGCGTGAGGCGTTCCGTACCGCCCTCGACCTTCCGGCGGACGCCCCCGTGGACGACCTGCGGTACCAGGACAACGAGAAGTGGGATTCGCTCGCGCACATGTCCCTGGTGGCGACCATCGAGGACGAGTTCTCGGTGATGATTGACACAGACGACGTCATCAACATGTCGAGCTTCCAGGAAGCGATCAGCATCCTCGGTAAGTACGGGATCAACTTCAATGAGTGACCGGGCGGCCCTGGTCACAGGCGCCTCCCGCGGCATCGGCAAGGCGACCGCCACCAAGCTGGCGGAGCGCGGCTACGACCTGGTCCTGCACGGACACGGCGCCGACGCGGTGGCCGCCGTCGCGGCTGAGCTGGGCGAGAAATTCGGCGGCACCGTGCTGCACGCGCACGGCGACATCGCCGACCCCGCCACGAGCAAGGCGCTGGTCCAGCTCGCGTTCCAGAATTTCAAGCGCCTCGACGCGCTGGTCGTCAACGCCGGCACGCACGCGGCCGGCATGCTCGGCATGACCGACGACGCCACCATCGAGCGGCTCTTCGCGGTCAACGCCACCGGCGCCGTGTTCACCCTGCGGGGCGCCGCGCGGCTGCTGGCCCGCGGCAAGAACCCGGCTGTGGTGCTGCTCTCGTCGATCACCGCGAGCCGCGGCGTCGCCGGGCAGGCGGCCTACTCGGCCTCCAAGGGCGCGGTGGCCGCGCTGGCCCGGTCCGCCGCCAAGGAACTCGGGCCCCAGGGCATCCGGGTCAACGCGGTGGAGCCCGGTTTCATCCGTACGGACATGCTCGACACCCTCGACGAGAAGGGCCGCGAGCAGACCGTCGGCGACACCGCGCTCGGCCGGCTCGGCGAGGCCGAGGACGTGGCCGACGTGATCGCCTTCCTTCTTTCCGACCAGGCCCGCTTCGTCACCGGACAGGTGATCGGGGTCGACGGAGGACTCAAGCTGTGAACCTGTTCCACCCCGGTGCCCGCGTCGTCGACGCGGCCACCGGCGAGACGCTGACCGAAGAGACCATCGAGGCGGCGGCCGCCGTCCTGGCTGAGGAGCCGGGCGGGGTGGTCTTCCTGCCGATCGAGACGACCATCGCGTCGATCGCCCGTTATCTGGCGGCGCTGCGGCTGGGCCGTCCGGTCGTCCTGCTCGACCCGGACGGCGACCACAGCGACCTGGTCGAGCGGTTCAGCACCACCGAGGTGCACCCCGACCTGGCGATCCTGCTGACCACCAGCGGGTCGACCGGCAACCCCAAGCTGGTCCGGCTCTCGGCGCCGGCCGTCGAGACCAACGCCGACCAGATCGCCCAGGTCCTCGACATCACCGCCGATTCGGTGGCCATCACCACACTGCCGCTCTTCTACTCGTACGGCATGTCGGTCCTGAACTCGCATCTGCTGCGCGGAGCCACGGTGGTCCTCGAGCGCACCGGCATCATGCAGCGCGACTTCTGGGCGGCCGCCGTCGAGCACAACGTGACCTCGATGGCCTTCGTGCCCTCGCAGTACGAGATGTTGCGCCGCCTGCGCTTCGACCCGGCGAAATATCCCACGCTGCGCAACCTCACCCAGGCCGGCGGCCGCCTGCGGGCCGACCTGGTCACCGACTTCGCCCAGCGGATGGCGAAGGTCGGCGGCCGGCTCTACGTGATGTACGGGCAGACCGAGGCCGCCCCGCGCATGACTACGCTGCCCCCGGAGCGCCTCGAGGAGAAGCTCGGCTCGGTCGGCCTCGCGCTGCCCGGCTCGCACTTCACCATCGAGGACGATGAGGTCGTCTTCCACGGCCCGAACGTGATGATGGGCTACGCCGACACCGCGGCCGACCTGGTCAAGGGCGACGAGCAGGGCGGCGTGCTGCGCACCGGCGACCTGGGCCGGCTCGACGACGAGGGCTTCCTGTTCATCACCGGCCGGATCAAGCGGATGGCCAAGGTCTTCGGTGTCCGGATCAACCTGGACGACGTCGAGAAGAACTTCCCGGTGACCGCGGTGGCCGGCGACGACAAGCTCGAGGTCTTCGCGGCCGGCATTTCGGACGACGAGGCCCGCACCCTCCGCACCAAGATCGCGGAGTGGCTCGGGACACACTTCACCGGCGTGAACGTGCGTAGTGTTGAGGCCTTGCCGCTGCTGCCGAACGGCAAGATCGACTATCGCGCGTTGGAGTCTTCGCTGTGAGTGTCTTCACCCTCCCTCAGGCCGCGAAGGAGGAGGTCCTTCTCAAGGAGCTCTCCGCGCTGGTCGAGCATCACCGGGAAAAGTGCGAGCCGTACGAGCGGATCCTCGCCGCTTCCGGCTACACCCCGGCCGACTCGATCGCGGGCCTGCCCTGGCTGCCCGTGCGGCTGTTCAAGAATCTCGAACTCAAGAGCATCCCGGACGACGAGATCTACAAGGTTCTGACCTCCAGCGGCACCACCGGCGAGGTCAGCAAGATCTACCTCGACAAGGAGTCGGCGGCCGAGCAGACCCGCCGCCTCGGCGCCACCGTGCAGAGCGTCCTCGGCCCCAAGCGGCTGCCGATGATCCTGGTCGACACCAAGGCCATGCTGAAGGACCGCAAGTCGTTCAGCGCCCGCGGCGCCGGCGTGCTCGGCATGTCGAACTTCGGCCGCAACCACGTCTGGGCGCTCGACGGTGAGGGCCACGTCGACCTGCCGGCCCTCAAGGAGTTCCTGGAGAAGTACGGCAATGAGCCGTTCCTCATCTTCGGCTTCACCTACCTCGTCTGGCTGCACCTCTACGAGGTGGCCCGCGACAACGGCCTCGACCTCAGCAACGGCATCCTGATCCACTCGGGCGGCTGGAAGAAGCTGATCGACCAGGCCGTCTCGCCCGAGGAGTTCCGCGCCCGGCTGGCCGGCGTCGGCCTGACCAGCGTGCACAACTACTACGGCATGATCGAGCAGATCGGCACGGTCTTCCTCGAAGGAAAGTCCGGCGGCTCGCTCTACTGCCCCGACTTCGCCGACATCGTGATCCGCAACCCGCAGACGTGGGAGGAGCAGCCCGTCGGCGAGCCCGGCCTGATCGAGGTGATCAGCACGCTCCCGACCTCGTACCCGGGGCACATCATCCTCACCGAGGACCTCGGCGTGGTGCACGGCATCGACGACGGCGACTGGCCCGGCAAGCGCTTCTCGGTGCTCGGCCGGCTCCCGCGGGCCGAGGCCCGCGGCTGCTCCGACACCTACCGGGAGGCGGCGTGACCACGATCAGGTACCGGTTCGGGGCCGAGGGCGACCTCACCGCCCCCTCGGCGGACCGGCTCGCCGTCGGCGACCCGCGGGTCGTCGACTTCCTGGGCAAGCTGGCCCGCAAGCTGCTCGTGCCCGCCGTCGCGCGGCGCCACCCGGAGCTGGGCTCGCTCGGCTTCTTCCTGCGCCCGGCCGAGCTGCACCGCGTGGTCAAGCACATGCAGCACGAGGACGCGCTGGTCTTCCCGCGCGGCAACGTCTTCCACGTGCCGCCGGCGAACGTCGACACGATCTTCGTGTACTCGTGGGCGCTGTCCGCCCTGGCCGGCAACCACAACGTGGTGCGCATCTCGGAGCGTTCGGCCACCGCGGCCGACACCATCCTGGGCGCGCTCAACGAGGTGCTGGCCGACTCCGACCCGATCATCGGCCGCACCCAGCGGATGGTCACCTACGGCCGCGACGACGCCATCACCGGCGCCCTCAGCAAGTGGGCCGACCTGCGGGTCATCTGGGGCGGCGACAACACCGTCGAGGCGATCCGCAAGCACCAGCTGCGCCCGTCCGCGCGCGACCTGACCTTCCCCGACCGCACGTCGTGGGCGGCGCTGTCGGCCACCGGCTGGCGCGCCGCCGACGACAAGCGCAAGCGCGAGGGCGTCCTCGGCTTCACCAACGACGCCTACTGGTTCGACCAGGCCGCCTGCTCGTCGCCCCGCACCGTGTTCATCGTCGGCGAGGACACCGGTGACGTGCGCGAGGAGTTCATCGAGCTGCTCATCGAGATCTCCGGCCAGCGCGGCTGGGAGATCGACGCGGCCATGGCGGTCGAGAAGAGGGTCAACGCGTACGGCCTGGCCGCCACCGGCGCGATCTCCTCGATGGCGTTCCCGGCCAACTCCGTGACCGCGATGTCGCTGGCCACCGTGCCGGACGCGCCGCGCCGCTGGATCGGCGCCGGCGCCTTCCCGTTCGCCGAGGTCGGCTCGCTGCTCGACCTGGTGCCGGCGATGAACCGGCAGGACCAGACGTTCAGCCACTTCGGCTTCGGCGCCGACGAGCTCCGCGAGTTCGGCCAGGCGCTGGCCGGCCGCGGCGTCGACCGGATCGTGCCGTTCGGCCAGGCGCTCACCTTCGGGTCGATCTGGGACGGCTACGACCTTCCGCGCGAGTTCACCCGATTGACGACGCTTTCCCTGTGACGGGGACTACGACCAGCCTCGGAACGTGACCGGGCTGATTACGCTCCCTGTGTGACAGCTGTTCTCGAGACCGCCGGACCCCCGGCGGTCTCGACTCGTTCGCGCCTGACCTCCGTGGCCCTCCGGGCGCTGCCGTGGCTCTTCCCGGCCGTGGCGCTCGTCGCCGGGCTGCTCCACACCGGTGTCTCCGTCGCCGAGATCGCGCTCTACACGGCGTACTTCGCCCTCGGCGTGGTGCTCCCGGGCACGCTGGCGCACCGGGCCGTGCGGGGCAGCCGGGGCAACCTGCCGGAAGATCTCGGGCTCGGCGCCGCCACCGGCATGCTGCTCCTGCTCGGCGGGTGGGCGCTGGCCGCCGCCCTCGACTGGTTCTGGCTCCTGCCCTGGTGGCCGGCGCTGATCGTGGCGTTGTTCCTGGCCGTGCCGGGCCTGCGGCGGCACTGGCGGATGAGCGAGCCGCGGCCGTTGCCGGTGCTCTGGTCGTGGATCGTCGCGGCCGGCCTGCTCCTGGTGGTCGTCGTGGCGTACCCCAACTGGATCCGAAGCCCCTTGCCGCCGGCCGGCGGAGCGCTCTATCAGGACCTGCTCTACCACCTGGCGCTCGTGCACGAGATGACCCGAGCCATGCCGTTCCAGGTGCCGCAGGTGGCCGGCGAGGCGCTGCACTACCACTATCTGAGCGACGCCGACATCGCCGTGGGCAGCATGATCACCGGCATCGACCCGGCCGTCGTGCTGCTGCGCCTGTGGTTCGTGCCGGTGGCCGGGGTCGCGATCTTCGTGTGCGCCGCGCTGATCCGCGAGCTCAGCGGACGCTGGTGGGCCGGAGCCGGTGGCGGTGTCGCCGCCATCCTCGCTTTCCCACTGCTGCTCGGCAGCCCGGTCACGCCGATCGGCGTGATCCCGATCAGTTTCGTCAGCCCCTCACAGACGTACGTCCTCGGTCTGCTCGGTCTTCTGATCCTGTTCGCCGTCGACGTGCTGCGGGGCCGTCCGCTGCGCTGGGGCTGGACAGCGATCTTCCCGTTGGCCCTGGCCGTCGCCGGATCGAAATCCAGCGCCCTGCCGCCGTTCCTGGCCGGGATGGCCGCCGCCCTGCTCATCGTGCTGCTCCGCGAGCGCCGCCGGCTTCTTCCCACCCTCGGCTTCTTCGGCCTCGTCCTGGCGGCCGTGGTGGTCGGCTTCCGGCTGTTCGCGGGCGGCGGCGCCGGCACGCTCAAGCTCGAGCCGCTCGCGGTCCTCTACTGGGTGGCGCCCTATCGGCAGACCCTGGGGCGGCAAGACACGATCGAGGTTCCGTACGGGGTGGAGCACGCCGGCCTGACCGGCGGAGTGTTCCTGGCCGGGCTGCTGATCTGGTGGGTGATCATGCAGGCGCCCCGGATGCTCGGCGTGGCCGGTCTCGCCGTCGGGCGCACCCGCCGGGAACCGGCGGCCTGGCTGTTCGCCGGCATGATCACCGCCGGCGCGGGCGCCGCTTACCTGCTGTGGCACCCGTCGGCCAGCCAGAACTACTTCTACCTGTGCGCGGTGCCGTTCGGCACGGTGCTCACCGCCTGGCTCCTGGCCGACCAGGCCCGCAGCCTGCGCCCGGTGGTGGCCGGCGCCATCGCCGGCGGCGTGTGGGCGGCCGTCGCCCCTCGCGTGCCCGCTCCGAAGCCGCCGACCAAGTCCGGATGGGCCTGGGCGCTGGCCGAGCCGCTCCTGCTCACGGCGGCCGTCGCGCTGATCGTCACCCTGATCGCCCTGCACCTGTGGCGGCGGCGGACCGGTCGCCTGGCCTGGCGGGCGGTCTTCCCGGCGCTGATCGCGGCCACCCTGATGGCCGGGCTCGTCGGCGGCGCCGAGCAGCAGGCGCGAGGCGTCGTGAGCGCGGTCAACTGGTCACACTCGCCCCGGCCCGCCCTCGACCGGCAACGGGTCATCCAGCCCGAGGAGATGCGGGCCGCGGCCTGGCTCGACCACCACGCCGGCCGTTACGACCTGGTCGCCACCAACGTGCACTGCCGTCCCATCGCCGGCACGCCCGAGTGCGACTCCCGGGCGTTCTGGGTGGCCGGGCTCGGCGGCCGTCGCACGCTGGTCGAGAGCTGGGGCTACACCGACTCGGCGGTCGCGGCCGAGGGTGTCGGCGGCAAGCGCTACATGTACCAGCCCGCCCCCGACCAGACCGCGTACCAGCTCAACCAGCGGGTCTTCGCCCACGGCGGCCCGGCCGACGTGGCCGAGCTTCGCCGCCGGTACAAAGTTCGGTGGCTCTTCGGCGACGACCGCGCCCAGGGCGGCGTCTCGGGGAATTTGGCGAGTGTGGCGACGCTCCGTTACCGTTCCGGGCCGGTAAGCATCTATCAACTAACGTGACGGTAGGGCCAGCCCTACCAAACAGACGGCGGTCAGCGGGATCGGAACAGGGGGCGCCGATGCCTAACGTCAAGGACATGACGACGTACGCCTCTCCCGCGCCCACGCAGGCCCCCGCCGTCCGGCTCCTGCGCCGGATCGGCATCGACACGCAGTACGTGCTCCTCGGCTTCCCGCTCGGCCTGGTGACGCTGGTCGTCTGCATGACCGGCTTCTTCACCGGAGTCGGCCTCGTGGTCATCTGGGTCGGCCTGCCGCTGCTGGTCGGCACCCTGATGGTCTCCCGCGGCTTCGCCACCATCGAGCGGGCCCGCATCGGGCCGGTCTTCGGCCACAAGGTGCCACACCCGGCGTACAAGAAGAACCCCGGTGGTGACCTGCTGCGCCGCACCTTCACGCCGATGTCCGACGGCCAGTCGTGGCTCGACATGCTGCACGGGATGTTCCGCTTCATCCCCAACACCATCGGTTTCAGCTTCGTCGTCACCTGGTGGACCGCCGCGATCAGCGGCCTCACCGTCCCGCTCTGGGACTGGGCCATCCCGGACGGCCCCGACCGGCACGACCTGCCCGAGCTGCTCGGCATGGGCGACGCCACCAGCACCCGCCTGATCTTCTACTTCGCCATCGGCGTCTTCTTCGCCGGCACGCTCTACCCGGTCGTGCGCGGCGCCGCCCTGATGGAGGCCTGGTTCGCCCGCGGCCTGCTCTGCGGCGTCAACGAGCTGCGCGAACAGGTCAACCAGGCCAACGCCGCCCGCGACGTGGCCCAGCAGCAGAAGGCGGCCGCCGTCTCGGCCGAGGCCACCGCCCTGCGCCGCCTCGAACGCGACATCCACGACGGCCCCCAGCAGCGCCTGGTCCGCCTCGCCATGGACCTGGGCCGGGCCGAGCAGCAGTTCGCCACCGACCCCGACGCGGCCCGGGCCACCGTGGCCGAGGCCCTCGCACAGACCCGCGAGACCCTCGACGAGCTGCGCGCCCTCTCCCGCGGCATCGCCCCGCCGATCCTGGTCGACCGCGGCCTCCAGGCGGCGCTCACCGCGCTCGCCGGCCGCTGCACCGTCCCGGTCGACCTCGACGCGCCGGTGACCGAGCGGCTCGACCCGGTGGTCGAGTCGACGGCCTACTTCGTGGTGGCCGAGGCGCTCACGAACGTCGCCAAGCACAGCCACGCCAGCGAGGTGCAGGTCACCGTCAAGCGCAACCAGGCCGGCCTGCTGGTCTCGGTCAGCGACGACGGCGTGGGCGGCGCCAGCCTGGCCAAGGGGCACGGCCTGGCCGGCCTGGCCGACCGGGTGCAGGCGGCGGGCGGACTGCTCGACGTGACCAGCCCCGCCACCGGTGGAACGCACCTCACGGCGGCCCTCCCCCTATAGACAGCTCCGCATCTGACAGCATGACGGGATGCGGGTGGTTATTGCCGATGACGCGGTCCTGTTGCGCGAGGGACTGGTGAGGCTCGTCGAGGAGAACGGTCACACTGTGGTGGCGGCCGTCGGCGACGGGCCTTCCCTCGTGTCCGCCATCGCCGAGCACAAGCCGGACGTGTCCATCGTGGACGTGCGCATGCCGCCCTCGCACACCGACGAGGGCCTGCGGGCCGCCGTCGAGGCGCGCGGCCTGGTGACCGGCACGCCCATCCTGGTGCTCTCCCAATACGTCGAGGTCTCGTACGCCGACGACCTGCTGGCCGACCGCATGGGCGCGGTCGGCTATCTGCTCAAGGACCGCGTGTCCCTGGTCGCCGAGTTCCTCGACGCCCTGGCCCGGGTGGCCGCCGGCGGCACGGTGCTCGACCCCGAGGTGGTCAGCCAGCTGCTGGTCCGCCGCCGCCGCGACGACCCGCTGCGCACGCTGACGCCCCGCGAGCGCGAGGTGCTGGGCCTGATGGCCGAGGGGCTGTCGAACACGGCGATCGCCCGCAAGATGGTCGTCACCGACGGCGCGGTCGAGAAGCACGTCCGCAACATCTTCACCAAGCTCCGCCTCCACCAGGACGACGAACAACACCGCCGGGTGATGGCAGTGCTGGCCTACCTCCAGGGATAGACGCTCAGGTCTACTGTGGTCGCGGCGGACAATTGGGCGCTCGCCTTTACGGCCGAGGTGGAGCGCGCCGAACGACTTCCTGCTCGGTCCCGCTCGGTGGTCGGTGTCGACGTCGGCATCCGGCATCTCGTCGCGCTGGGATCTCACTGCCGTCTGTAACTTGGCTGACCTTGCAGCTGAGTACCACACCGCCGGGAGTGGCCCGGTGGCAGGACGCGGTGGGCAAGCGGCTATGAAGCGTCAACCCGGCGCGGCAACAGCCGATCAGACCGGGACCGTCCCATCGCAAGGTGTGACTACCGACTTTGCGCTCAGCAGAGCGTACTGACAGGTAACGGTAGGGCTATCCCCACCATCAACAGGGGGGTCAAGGGGATCGAACGCCGTTCCTCTTCTTCATAGCGTTCTTCCCATGAATACCAGGGGGAACGTGAAAGGGATCGCGGCCCGTGCCGCGTTGTGGAGCGCCCGTCATCGGACGCTCGCGATTCTGGGCTGGATCGCTTTCGTCATCGGTGTGACCGTCCTCGCCGGACAGTTTCAGACGGTCGAGGCGACCGGCGCCGATCAGGGGCACGGCGACTCCATGAAGGCCGACCAGATCATCGACGGGGCCGGGTTTCCGGAGCAGCCCGCGGGCGAGATGGTCATCGTCCAGAACCGCTCGTCGTCCGATCGGGCGGCTGCGATCTCCGATGTGACCGCGGCGCTGAAGAAGACCGCGAACGTCGTGGACGTGCGGCCGGCCATCACGTCGCCCGACGGGCGCTCCTCGCTGGTCACCTTCGGCATCAGCGGCGATCCCGCCACGGCCTCCGACCGGGTCGCGCCGGCCCTCGACACGGTGGCTTCCGTTCAAGCGAAGCATCCCGGTCTCTACATCGCCGAGGGTGGTGACGCGAGCGGGGACAAGCTGATCGGGGAGGACCTCGACAAGGGGCTGCACACGCTGTCGCTGCTGTCGATCCCGGTCACGCTCGGCATCCTGCTCATCGCGTTCGGCGCGGTGGTCGCCGCGTTCCTGCCGGTGCTGCTGGCCGTCATGGCGGTGGTCGCGGCGATCGGGCTCCTCGCCTTCGCCAGCCGCTTCGCGCCGACGGTCGACACCACGATGCACGTGATGCTGCTGGTCGGCCTGGCCGTCGGCGTCGACTACTGCCTGTTCTACATCCGCCGCGAGCGCGACGAGCGGCGCAACGGCGCCGATCCGCACCGCGCCCTGGTCATCGCCGCGCAGACGTCGGGCCGGTCGATCTGGGTCTCCGGCCTCACCGTGATCGTGGCCATGGCCGGCATGTTCCTGACGTTCGACGCGACCTTCACGAGCTTCGCGGTCGGCACGATCCTGGTGGTGGCGACGGCCGTGCTCGGCTCGCTGACCGTGCTGCCGGCGCTGCTGTCGGCGCTGGGCGACAAGGTCGACGCGATCAAGATCCCCGGGCTGTACCGCAAGCGCAGCGACGGCCGGATGTGGAACGCCTTCCTCGGCGTGGTGCTGGCCAAGCCGCTGATCTCGGCGGTCATCGCGGTGGCGGCGCTGGGCGCGCTGGCCTGGCCGGCGCTGGACCTGCGGACGAAGGGTGAGGGAATCGAGGATCTTCCGCCGGACGCCGCGATCGTGCAGGCGTACAAGGCGGTCGAAGAGGCCTTCCCGAGTGAGATCTCGCCGGCTCAGGTGGTGCTGCGCGCGCCGTTCGACCAGAAGGAGATGGCGAACTTCGAGAAGGCGGTCGCGGCGAGCGGCGGACGTCTCGTCGGGCCGGTCGAGGTGGAGGTGAACCCGGCCAGGACGGTCGAGGTGGTCTCGGTCGGGCTGGCCGACAAGGACGACCTGCCCCTGCTGCGCGAACAGGTGGCGCCGGCCGCCTTCGGAGCGGACGCACTGGTCACCGGAGAGGCGGCGGGTGAAGCCGACTTCAACGCGCGGCTCAGCTCGAGCCTGCCGTGGGTGTTCGGCTTCGTGCTCGGACTGGCCTTCCTGCTGCTGCTGGTGTCGTTCCGCTCGGTCGTCGTGGCGATCACCGGGGTCGTGCTGAACCTGATGTCGGTGGCGGCGGCGTACGGCATGCTCGTCTTCGTCTTCCAGTACGGCCATTTCGAGAGCCTGCTCGACTTCCACGCGGCCGACGGGATCATCAACTGGATGCCGCTGTTCCTGTTCATCATCCTGTTCGGACTGTCGATGGACTACCACGTGTTCGTCCTGAGCCGCATCCGCGAGGGTCACGACCGGGGCCTGACCACACGGCAGGCGGTGCGCGAGGGCATCGGCCGCACGGCGGGCGTGATCACGAGCGCGGCGGTGGTCATGGTGGCGGTGTTCGCGCTGTTCGCCACGCTGCCGCTGGCCTCGACGAAGCAGCTCGGCATCGGCTTGGCGGCGGCGGTCCTGCTGGACGCCACGATCATCCGGGCCGTCCTGCTGCCGGCCGTGATGGCCCTGCTGGGCGAGAAGAACTGGTGGCTGCCGCGCTGGCTGGGCTGGCTGCCGCAGATCGCCCACGAGCCGCCGGCGACGCCGGACACCCGCGAGCCGGAGAAGGAGCTCGTCCCGGCCTGACACCGTTGCGCTGATCCTCGGCCTAGAGGTCGAGGATCAGCGCGCGATGGTCGGAGATCTCCGGCTCGGCCATGACCTCGAACCGCCGCACCGCGGCGACGTCGGAGACGAACAGGTAGCTGGCGTGGCGCACCGGCTTGGCGTAATGCGAGGTCCGGGTGTCGGCCTCACCGACCAGGTCGGTGAGGCCGATCTCGGCCAGCAGGCCGAAGGTCTCGCTGCCGGGCAGGAGATTGAAGTCGCCGCAGACGACCGTCACGTCGTGCGGTTCGCGGAACCGCTCCACCAGCTCGACCAGCCGCTCGGCCTGCCGGCGGCGGGCCGGGCTGTCGGCCTTGCCGGCCGGGTCACGCAGGCCGTGCAGCTGCACGACGCCGACCGAACGGCCGCCGGCACGGTCGACGGCGCGCACGGCGAGGGCGACGCGGGGACGGTCGGCGGCGTGCCACGCGAGGTGGTCGGCGAAGCGCCCGTGCACGAACGCGGAGTCGACCCCGACCACCGGGACGTCCTCGGCGACCAGCGTCGCCACCCCGAAGTCCTGCCGATGGGCGGCGCCCGCGGCGTCCTGGACGGGGCCGGAGTCGGCGGCCACGAAGATCGCCTGGTGGCGGGGCAGGGCGGCCCGGACGTCGTCGAAGAGGCCGGCCCGCTGGGGCAGGCTGCGGTGCTCGTCCTCGAACCGGGTCCAGCCGCTCAGCCCCGGAGTCCGGGTCACCTCCTGGAGGCAGACGATGTCGGCCCCGCTGCCCGGCAGCCAGGTGACCAGCTGGTCGAAGAGCGCGCCACCCCACGCGTTGACACTCGCGATCCGCACGCTCCGATCTTCCCGGAGCGGCGTGACGGCGCGGGTCAGGGGTACAGGAGGAGCTCGGAGGCGATGGGGCGATATCCGGCGGCCTGAAAGGTGCGGACGCTCCGGGCGTTGCCGGGGGACTGCTGGGACCACAGCCAGGCGCCGGACGGAATCAAGTGGCGGGCGGCGGTGGCCAGCAGGCGGCCCAGGCCCCGGTGGCGGGCGGCCTCGTCCACCTCGACCGAGATCTCCCAGCGGCCCGCCACGCCGCGGCCCAGGGTGAGCACGCCCCCGTCGGTCCACCACGCCTGGACGTCGTCGCGGTGGGACTGGGCGCGGCGTACACGGGAATGGTCTTGATCTTGACGGGTCAGGGGAAGAGGGGGCGGACCGGGCAGGGCGGGGGCGACCGTCAGCAGGTCGATCGTGTCGGCCTGGCGGCCGGTCCGGGTCAGCAGGGCGGTCAGGAACAAGGGGTGCATGGTCCTGGCCAAGGGGTCGACGTCGATGGTGGCCAGGGTCGCGGTGATCCAGTCCGGGTCCTCGTCCAGGAAGATCACCGTGTGGGCGGTGAAGGCGAGCACGCCGGCGTCGCGCTTGCTCGGCTGGGGGACCACGGTGACGCCGCCGTTCGGGGGCGGGAAGTAGCCGTCGGCCGCCGCTTCCAGGATCTTTGCGAGCTCCATGACCCCTATTGTGTGTGGCTGCCCAGGAAGCGGCCGAGGAAAGCGGCGCTCAGGCCCAGGACGATGCTGCTCAGCGCGTAGACGAGGGCCCGGTGCGGCCGGTCCGAGCGGGCCAGGGTGAGCGTCTCCCAGCTGAACGTCGAATATGTGGTCAGGGCGCCGCAGAAACCGGTGCCCAGCAGCGCGGACAGCGTGGGGTTGACGTGAAGGCCGATCAGGAAGCCGAGCAGCAATGATCCGCCGACGTTGACGATCAAGGTGCCCCAGGGGGACTTGAAGGCCTGGCCGGTCAGATAGCGCAACGGCGCGCCTACCGCGGCGCCGGCCGCGACCAGGAGGACAGTGGTCATCGGGGCACCCGTTCGGCCAGGACGGTCGCGGCCCAGACGGCGAGCAGCGCGCCGGCCAGGGTGGTGAGCAGATAGACGGCGCCGGTCACGGTCGGCGCGGTCAGCGCGTCGGTCATGGCGGTCGAGAAGGTCGTGTAGCCGCCGAGGAAGCCGGTGCCGAGGAACGGGCGTACGAGACGCTGACGCGGGCGGAAACGCCCGAGCCAGACGTAGAGGAGGCCGATCAGGAAGCAGCCGGACACGTTGATCGTCCAGACTGCCCACGGAAAGCCGTCCGCGTCGTGCGGCCAGGCCAGCGTCAGGCCATAGCGGGTCAGCGCGCCGAGCACGCCACCCAGGGAGATCACCGCCAGCACCACGATGATCACGGTATCGCCACGGTCGAGGAGGCCGGGGCAGACGTGGCGGCGCCCACCCCGGCCGGTCTCTGGTCGTCCACTGTAGGCGATGATCTTGCCGGTCGCGCGGCGAGCGGGGCCGCTGGGGAAAACGGTGATGCGCGACACAGGTGATAGGCTCTGGCCGCCGGGGACGACTCGCGCGGGCCGGGACTTTGCGGACAATTCACCCATTGTCCTACCTGCGCCACAGGGGAATGCAGCCCCAACTATCCGAGTAGTTACTAACCTTGAATGGTACCTTTCGGCGTCGAAATGACGGGCCGAGACGGCGACGCCTCCGCGACCCCCGACGACCTGGGCCGGCCCGCAGCAACAGAGAGGTCTGAGTGATGTCGGAGCGCGCCTCTGCTCTGCTTCCCACCGATGGCACGAACTTCACGGCCGCGCTGAACGCGCCGCCGGTGAACAATCTTCAGCGCATCGGTGGCGAGATGTTCAACTGGACCGATCTTGACGAGCAGCGGGGCCCGGCCCTGCCGCGCGGCGCCGTCCTGCTCCACCTGCTCGCGCAGCACGTCGGCCCGGGCCGCACCGTGCTGGTCGCCGGCCCGCACTCCCCGGAGATCGTCGCGGCTCTGGCCGACAGCGGCGCGGCGGTCACGTGGCTGCTGCGCTCCCTCGGCGACGCCGAGCGGGCCGCGCGGGCCAACCCGCGGGTGACCGTGCTCGGTGGCTCGGTGCTGAAGGTCGACCCGGCCGCCACCTTCGATGTCGTGGTCGCGGTCGACGGCGTGGGCCGGCTCAACTCCACCGAGGGCGAGCAGCTGTCCGCCGGTGAGCTGATCGACCGTCTCGCCTCGGCCGTGCGGCCCGACGGCGCCCTGATCCTGCTCCACGACAACAACTTCGCGCTGCACCACACCCTGCGGCTAGAGCCCGGCGCCCGCGAGCGCCAGGACTCGGCGTGGTACCCGGTGGACGAGCACGACGCCCACCGCCCGGCCTCCCGCGAGCAGCTGATCTCCCGGCTGAGCGACGCCGGCCTGACCGTCGGCTCGTCGTACGCGGCGTTCCCCGAGCCCGCCACCCCGACCGTCCTGGTCGGCGAGGGCCTGCTGGGCGAGGTCTCCTCGCCGCTGCGGCCCCGGCTCGGCACGGCGCTCTCGCAGGCGTACGCCACCGCCTTCCGTAACCGCCCGGTCCTCACCGACCCGCGCCGCCTGATCAACCGGGCCGTGCGCGCCGGCGCCGAGAGCACCGTGGCCGCGGCCTGGCTGGTCGTGGCCCGCGCGGCCGGTGCCACCGCCGCCACGCCCGGTCATCAGCTGCTCATCGGCGACCCGCGGGGCACCTTCGTCTACGAGGTCGCGGGCGGCGCCGGCGGTGTCCGCACGACCGTCCTGAAGTCGCTGGAGGCGCCGGTCGAGCGGTACGGCCTGCGCCGCGTCAGCGAGCCGGCCGCGCCGGGCGCCGACCTCGGCTATGTGCTGGAGGAGCGCCTGCTCCACCTGGCCGCCACCGACAACCTGCGGCAGATCCGGGTCGAGCTGGCGCAGTACGACGCGTGGCTGCGGGCGCAGGCCCACGACGGCGTCCTGACCGGCCCGGTCGGGCTGGCCGGCCTCGCCGACGTCTTCATCGGCCAGGACGGGCCGGAGCTGCTGCCCACCCGCTGGGCCCCGATCGAGCCCGTCCCGCTGGAGACGGCCCAGGTCCGGGCCGTCTGGGCGTTCGCGGTGCAGCTCATCACCTCGGGCCAGCCGCACCCGTGGCCGATCACCTCGCACGCGGTCGACCTGACCGCCATCCTGCTCGGCATGATCGGCCAGGGCGTCGACGCCGAGGAGATCCGCCGCGCGGTCGACCTTCAGGTGATCCTGGAGTCGGCCGAGTTCGAGCTGAACCTGGAGCAGCAGCACGACCGCCGGCTCCAGCTGCTGTCGGTGTCGCCGGGCACGGCCTCGGTCGACGTGCCGGGCTTCCGCGAGCTCACCGAGGCGCTGTGGCGCCAGCGGTACGAGGCGAGCCACCTGCTCGCGATGATGGAGTGGACCGAGCAGATGATCAAGTCGCGGGACTTGGCCGTCAGCAAGATGGACTGGGAAGTCCAGTTCTACAAGAAGAGCTGGGCCGGCCGGATCCTGATGGTCGCGCGGGCCGGCTACAAGGTCGTGGGCCGCGACGGCCGCAAGGCTCTCGGCAAGCTACGGCGCCGAGGACAGTGAAAATGGGGGGCCTTTTGGAAGGCCCCCCATTTCTTTAGATCAGGTCCCAGGTGAGCGGGGTGCCCTTGGCCGCGTCCTGGGTGAAGGTGCGGCCGATCACCGTGCGGATCGCGTCGGGCTCCAGGCCGCCGGTCGGGCGGATCGAGCGGACGTTCTCCTCGGTCACCGGGTCGCCGGCCTTCACGTCGGTCACCACGTAGAGCGACCGGCGGAACCGCAGGCCCTCCTTCTCGGCCTCGGTCGGGCCGATGTGGGTGGTGCCCAGCGCCTGCCAGGCCCGCTCCGACTCGATCCGCAGAGCCTTGAGCTCGGCCGGCTCCAGCGAGAAGGCCGAGTCGACGCCGCCGTCCTCGCGGTCGAGAGTGATGTGCTTCTCGATCAGGCAGGCGCCGAACGAGACGGCCGCGATCGGCACGCCGATGCCCAGCGTGTGGTCGCTGAGGCCGATCGGCAGCTCGAGCATCTGGGCCAGCACCGGGATGCGGCGCAGGTTCGTGTACTCCGGCGGGGCCGGGTACGACGCGGTGCAGCTCAGCACGGTGATGTCGGTGGCGCCGACACCCTGGGCGGCCTCGACCGCGGCGGCGATCTCCTTCACCGAGGCCATGCCGGTGGAGATGATGATCGGCTTGCCGGTGCTGGCGGCGAGGCGGATCAGCGGCAGGTCGGTGATCTCCGAGGAGGCGATCTTGTAGAGCTGGGCGTCCAGCTTCTCGAGCAGCTCGACCGCCGTGCGGTCGAACGGGCTGGAGAACGGCAGCAGGCCCCGCTCGCGGGCCCGCTCGAAGATCGGCTGGTGCCAGTCCCACGGGGTGTGCGCCCGCTCGTACAGGTCGTACAGATAAGCCTCGGACCACAGCTCGTGGCCCTTGGAGATCTGGAAGCGGGGGTGCTTCACGTCCACGGTCATGGTGTCCGCCGTGTACGTCTGGATCTTGATGGCGTCCGCGCCGTTGTCGGCCGCCGCGTCGACCAGCGCCAGCGCCCGGTCGAGAGAGCCGTTGTGGTTACCCGACATCTCCGCGACGATGTACGGCCGCTTGTCGGGCCCGAACTTAGTCATTACTTCCCTCTCTCAGTCCAGACGACCGTCTTCGGAACCCCGTCGACGAGTCGTTCGTAGCGCCGCGTCTCCTTGAAACCGAACCGACGGTGCAACGCCAGCACCTGCTTGTTCTCTTCCAGGGTCTCGCCGCCCAGCGTTTCCAGCCCCAGTGTGCCGAACGCGTAGTCGATGGCTTCTTTCTCGAGCCGCATCCAGGCGGCCAGCTGCCGGTCGCCCAGACCCTCGGTGTCGAGATAGAAGGACCAGGTGTTCTCGTTGAAGATGACGACGCCGGCGGGCACGCCGCGATCATCCTCGTAAATCAGCACGGTCTGCCAGCGCTTTTCCCACCAGGCAGCGTGCTCCTCCGGCTTGATCTCGTGGGTGGTCAGGCTGACCGCCCGCACCGACGGATGGTTCCGCCAGGGCAGGATCAGGTCGCGTTCGGCGTAGGTCGCGGGTCGCAGCACAGTGTCAAAGTATGGCCGCCCCGGCAAGCCGGCTGCCGGGGACCTAGGTCACAGCGGCTCTTTTCTCACCCGGGGCCCGCCCGCGGCCGATCCGAGCGGCGTGACTCTTCCGTCCGACCGTTTGCTCAGGGCGAACGCGCTGTTGCTCGTGGTGACCGTGGTCGCCATCGGCGTGAACGTGGTCAGCCCGGTCATCCCGTGGGCGCTGCTCTGGCTGCCCGGCATCGCCGGCGCCGGTCTGCTCGCCGTGAACTGCGCGCGCACCGCCCGGGCCGGGCACCTGCCGGCGCCGATCCGCCGCTTCTGGCGGCAGATCTGGGTGGTGTGCCTGCTGGTCGGGCTGGGCGCGACCGCGCAGGCGGCCCAGGTGACCGGCGCCGGCAACCCGCCCGGCCTGCCGATGGGCGCCGGGCAGATGATCTTCGACGGCCTGGCCATCCTGATCGTCATGTGGGCCCTGATCCGATTGCCGTTCGGGACGCAGAGCCGCGGTGAGACGTTCCGCCTGGTGCTCGACGCCGGCACGGTCATGCTGGCCTGTGCCGTCTTCGTCTGGCACTTCGCGACCCGGTACTCGCTGCACGAGACCGACGCCGGACTCGTCTACATCTCGCTCACCCTGAGCACGCTGGCCCTGCTGGCGGTGTTCGCGGTCGCCAAGTTCATGCTGGCCAGCCAGTCGCTGTTCGACCGCGGCGCGCTGCGGATGATCGCGATGGCGGTGCTCGTGGGCGCCGTCGGCCCGGTGCTGCAACCGCTGTTCACGGCGCTCGACCCGCATCTGTACGCCGACTATTTCAGCATGCCGGCGGTCTACTTCTTCGGCGCGCTGGCCGCCGACCGGCAGCGCCGCGCCTCCTACGGCCCCCGCCGCGGCGCCAAGCCGAACCGCCGGTGGAGCTTCAGCGCCCTGCCGTACGTGGCCGTGGCCGCCGTCGACGGCCTGCTGCTGTCGGTCACCTGGCCCGCCGACGGCGACGACCGCCGGATCGTGGTGGTCAGCGCGGTGCTGCTCACCGCGCTCGTGGTGATCCGCCAGATCACCGCCTTCCGCGACAACGGACGCCTGCTGCGCCGCCTCGACCACGGCGCCACCCACGACGCGCTGACCCAGCTGCCCAACCGGGTGCTCTTCCACGAGCGGCTCGACAAGGCCCTGACCAGCCCCGGTGACCGCCCGGTGGCGGTCGCGCTGATCGACCTGGACGACTTCAAGGAGGTCAACGACACGCTCGGCCACGAGGTGGGCGACCTCCTGCTGATCGCGGTGGCCCAGCGCCTGGCCGGCTGCGTCCGGGCCGAGGACACGGTGGCCCGCCTCGGCGGCGACGAGTTCGTGCTGGTCCTCGACGGCGCCGACCCGGCCGCGGCCGACCTCGCGGCCCGCCGCATGATCGAGGCCCTGCGCGAGCCGGTCGTGGCCGACGGCCACGAGCTGCCCATCCGGGCCAGCATCGGCATCGCCGACGGCCGCAGCGGCGACGACCCGAGCCTGCTGCTGCGCCGGGCCGACATCGCCATGTACGCGGCCAAGGCGCTCCCCGGCACGGCGTTCCTGCACTACGACCAGGGCATGGCGGCCAGCGACCAGTCGTACCTGGGCGCCGAGCTGCGCGAGGCGATCCGCGACAACCAGCTGTTCCTGCTCTACCAGCCGATCGTGTCGCTGGCCGACGGCCGGGTGCTGGGCGCCGAGGCCCTGGTCCGCTGGGCCCACCCGGTGCACGGCACGCTGGCGCCGGACGCCTTCATCCCGGTCGCCGAGCGGACCGGGCTGATCGTGCCGATGGGCCGCTGGGTGCTCCGCCGGGCCGTGCGCGATCTGGCCGGCTGGAGCCCGGAGATCGTTCTGAACATCAACATCTCGGCCCGTGACCTGCGCGAGCCCGGTTTCGCCTTCTTTGTCGGTGCGCTCCTGGAGGCGTACGAGATCGAAGGCTCCCGGATCGCCCTGGAGGTCACCGAGTCGATGCCGATCGACGTCGAGGCGTCGGCGGCCAATCTGGCCGATCTGCGGGCGCGCGGGGTGCGGGTGTCGCTGGACGACTTCGGCACCGGCGCGTCGTCGCTGACCATGCTGCACGACGTCGAGGTCGACGAGGTGAAGCTCGACCGCGCCTTCACCCAGGCCGTGCCGGACGGGAGGGCGCCCGTGGCGGCGGCGGTGCTCCAGGTGGCGGGCGCGCTCGGGCTGGACGCGGTGGCCGAGGGGGTGGAGACCCGCGACCAGGCGGACCGGCTGCGTGATCTGGGCTATCGGGCGGCGCAGGGCTTCCTGTTCGCCCGGCCGATGCCGGCGGCCGACTTCGGCGATGTCCTGGAAAGGGATTGGCCGAGCCGCTCTCGGGTACTTCGGACGGTGTAGGCAGCTGACCCCCCCGGAGGTAACCATGGGTACCGACGACAAGATCGACAACAAGGCCGAAGAGCTGGGCGGCAAGGTCAAGGAGGGCGTCGGCAAGGCGACCGACGACGAGCGCCTCGAGGCCGAGGGCAAGGCCGACCAGTCGAGCTCCAAGCTCAAGCAGGCCGGGGAGAACATCAAGGACGCTTTCAAGTCCTGACGTACGACCTGAGCAGGCGGCCGCTTCGATCCGAAGCGGCCGCCTCTGTCGTTCAGCCCGATCGCAGGTTGGCCGCCAGGTAGGTCAGGGCGGCGGCCAGGTCCGCGCCCTCGGTGTGGGGCCGGCGGAGATCGTCGGTGTAGTTGGCGATGTCGGCCAGAATCCACCAATTCCGGTAGAACTCGATGGCGGCCGCGGAGACGCGGTGACCGGTGGCCCGCTCGTATCGCGATAAAAGCGGCATGTCGTTCGAGGGCGGCGCGTCGATCATGGCGTCGGTGAGCATCCAGAGATCCCGTTCCGGCGGGGCCAGCTGGACGGTGTCCCAGTCGATCAGAAGAGGGCCGGACGGGGTCCGGAGGACGTTCCCCGGATGGGGCTCGCCATGGGTGACGACCCAGGACTCGGTGGACGGCGGAGCGTCGAGGCGGGACAGCCTGCGGGTCACCGCGGCCGTGTGCCCGGCCAGGAGCCGGCGCGCCGGCTCGGCGTAGGGGCCGGAGGTCCAAGGGCGGTCGAGGTCGGCCAGCGCCCGCTCCAGACGGGCGCGACCGGGGAGGCGGAGGTCGGCCCGGGGTGCGGTCGCCCTCGTCCCGTGAAGAGCGATCAGCATGTCGAGGACGGCGTCGCGATCGGCCGGGGGATGCGGGCCGAAGGAGCCGGCGGAGCCGGGCACGAAGGGGTGGACCGTCACGGCGTACCGGTCGCCCAGGCGGCGGACCAGGGTGCCGTCCGGGGCGCGGATCGCGGCGACGACGAAGTCGAGGCCGAGGCGGGCCGCCGTGTCCAGTGCGGGTTCGAGGGCCGGCGAGTAATCCGTGACCGTGACGAACCACGGTGGGGCCGACCAGTGGTGGCCGCCCGCGCCGACCGGCAGATAGGCGAGGGCCGGGGCGTGGATGCCCCAGCCCTCGGCCAGCGTGGCGGCCAGTTGGGCGTCGGTCAGGTCGGCTGGGCGTTCCCGCATGACCCAGCAGTCTGGCCTATTCGCACTCGGTCGGTGGGACGTCCGTGGGGAAGAGCAGGTCGTCGAGAGCGCCGTGGGTCAGCGGCTCGGCGAAGTAGTAGCCCTGTCCCAGCTCGCAGTTGCCGCCGGCCAGCGAGGTGAGCTGGCTGGCGTGCTCGATGCCCTCGGCGATCGTCGACAGTTGCAGGGCCCGGCCCAGCTGGATGATGCCGTGGGTCAGGGCGGCCGCCGTGGGCTCGTCGACCACGTCGTCCACGAAGGACTTGTCGATCTTGATGATGTCGACCGGGAAGCGGCGCAGATAGGCCAGCGACGAATAGCCCGTGCCGAAGTCGTCGATGGCCAGGCGGACGCCGATGGCCTTGATCTCGTGCAGCCGGTCCAGGGTGGCCGGGCGGTGCTCGACCAGCAGCGATTCGGTCAGTTCGAGGATCAGGCGGTCCGGTGGCATCCCGGCCGTCTCCAGGGCGTCCCGCACGACCTGCGGCAGCGAGGTCTGGTCGAGCTGGACGGCCGAGATGTTCACGCTGACCGACAGCGGCGGCCCGAGCCGTTTGCGGTTCCACTCGGCCACGCGGGTCGTGGCCTCGCGCAGGACCCACTCGCCGATCGGGACGATCATGCCCGTCTCCTCGGCCAGCGGGATGAAGTCCATCGGCGGGATGACGCCACGCTCCGGGTGCTGCCAGCGGATCAGGGCCTCGACGCCGGTGATCTCGCCGGTGTGCAGGTGGACGATCGGCTGGTAGCGCAGCTGGAACTCGTGCCGCAGGACGGCGCGGCGCAGGTCGGCCTCGAGCTCGATGTTGGCCTGGAAGGCCTCGCGCATGGCCGGCTCGAAGACCTCGTAGCGGTCCTTGCCGTGCTTCTTGGCCTGGTACATGGCCAGGTCGGCGTGGACCATGAGCTCGGCCGCGTCGTGCTCGCCGGGCTTGCTGAACGCGATCCCGATGCTGGAGCTGACGAACGTCTCGGCGCCCAGGTCGAACGGGAGCCGCAGAGCGTCCAGGATGCGCTCGGCCACCGGAACGGCCTCGCCGGTGCTCTGGATGCCGGGCAGCAGCACGGCGAACTCGTCGCCGCCGAGGCGGGCGGCCGTGTCGCCGTCGCGCAGGCAGGACTGTATGCGCTCGGCGACGCCGGTGAGCAGGGTGTCGCCGGCGGCGTGGCCGAGGGAGTCGTTGACCACCTTGAAGCGGTCGAGGTCGACGAACAGGACCGCGCCGCCCAGGCCCTGCGCGCCGAGCGTCTCCTCCATCCGGGTCTGGAACAGGGCGCGGGTGGCCAGGCCGGTCAGCGAGTCGAGGTAGGCCCGGCTCATCTGCTCCTGGGTGCGGGCGTCGGTCAGGGCCAGGCTCACGTGCTCGGCGAACGCGGTGACGATCTCGCGGGTCGCCTTGTCCCAGTCGCGGCGCGCGCTGTAGGTGCCCACGGTGACCGCGCCGACCGACTGGTCGCCCTCGTGCACGGGCACGGCCAGGACCGACTGCAGGTTGACCGCGGTCAGGGCGGGCATCGCGATGGGCGAGGTGGCGTAGTCCTCCACGGCGACCAGCTCGTCGCCGAGGATGGCCAGCCCGGTGACGCCGGCCGCGGCCACCGGCATCCGCTGGGCCAGGGCACGCATCTCGGGGCTGACCCCGACCGCGGCCACCGTGCTGCCCAGCTGCGGATCGTCCCGCTCGACCAGGTTGACCGACACCATCTCGACGCCCAGCAGGTCGCGCAGCGACGCGGTGACCAGCTCGAAGACGTCGGTCAGGGGCCGGCGGCGGCCGATGGCGCGCTGCACACCGGAGAGCTCGGAGAACACGCGGCGGCCCTGGTCGAGATAGCCGAGCAGGCGGCCGTTCTCCTCCGCGTACCGGCGCTCGGACTCGACGACGTACAGCGACTGGAGGCAGAGCTCGAGGACGCGGGCCATGCCGCGCAGCAGGGTGATCTCCTCGGCGCTGAAGGCGGCGCCGATCCGGCCCAGCACCAGGACGCCCGGCGCGGGCCCGCCGATCGGGGCGTGGGTGACCGCGTAGCGGCCGGCGCCGAGCTCGAGGGTGTCGCGGCGGCCGGCGGCCACCTCGGCCAGGGCGTACGCGGGCACCTCGTCGGCCGTGAGGCCGATGGTGGCGACCACCCCGTCGTCGATCATCAGCACCGCGACGTCGGCGTCGAGGGCGCGGGCGGCGCACTCGACGGCAGCGTATTGCGCGGCCGGACCGGCGGGCCGGTCCGCCACCGCGGACAGGAATTCTGTCAGTTGCTCCGTCGCTAGCACGGGACTCTTGTCGTCCGTTCGGGCCCGGATATGAGGAGAACGCCCGAGCGCACACGAGCGGGCATCGTCCGGTCACGTTTTCCGGCGAAACGGTCGGACGTTTCGCGGAAAAGGTCCGGCTAAAGACCGGTTTGATCAACGAGCCGGGCCGGGCCAAGCGGGCAAACAAACAACGAAGTCGATGACTTTGTGAGGCAGGCCACAGGTTTCTCCGGTGTTACAAATATCGCCATGAACGCTGACGAGCGACAGCACCAGATCGTCGCCCTGGCCCGCCGGCACGGCGAGGTCGAGGTCGCGAAACTGGCGGCCGAGCTGTCGGTCAGCGCCGAGACGATCCGCCGCGATCTGCGGCTGCTGGAGAAACACGGTCTCATCCGCCGTACGCACGGCGGCGCCTATCCGGTGGAGACCGCCAAATTCGAGACCGATCTCGCGATGCGCACCATGCGCGGGGTGCCGGAGAAACGGCGGATCGCGACCGCCGCGGCCGGCCTGATCGGCGACGCCGAGACGATATTCATCGACGAGGGCTTCACCCCGCAGCTGATCGCCGAGGCGCTGCCCACCGACCGTCCGCTCACCGTCGTGACCGCCTCGCTCAACACCGCGGCCTGGCTGGCCGGGTCCACGCCGGCCACGGTTCTGCTGCTCGGCGGCCGGGTGCGCGGCCGCACGCTGGCCACCGTCGACCACTGGGCGGCCGGCATGCTCTCCGGTTTCGTCATCGATCTGGCGTTCATCGGGGCCAACGGCATCTCCCGCGAGGTCGGCCTGACCACCCCCGACCCGGCCGTGGCCGACGTGAAGGCGCGAGCCGTCGCCGCCGCCCGCCGCCGGGTCTTCGTCGGCATTCACACCAAGTTCGGCGTACGCACGTTCTGCCGTTTCGCCGAGATATCCGATTTCGAATCACTGGTCACGGACACCGGATTGCCGGCGTCCGAGGCGAACCGCTACTCCCGAATGGGCCCTCAGGTCATCCGGGTCTGAAAAAGAAACTCCCCGAAGCCGTTTTCGCATAAAACGGAGGACTCACCATGCCCAGAAAACTGGCCTTGGCCGCCGCATGCCTACTTCTCGCCACCGCCGGCTGCTCGGGCGCCGGCTCGACCAGCGGTGGTGGCGGCGATGAGGCCGACAACACCATCACCGCCCTGATGGTCGGCAACCCGCAGATGGAGGACATCCAGAAGCTGACCGCCGACAACTTCACCAAGCAGACCGGGATCACCGTGAAGTTCACGATCCTCCCGGAGAACGAGCTGCGCGACAAAGTCACCCAGGACGTCGCCAACCAGGGCGGGCAGTACGACGTGGCCACCGTGGGCGCCTACGAGGTGCCGATCTGGGCCAAGAACGGCTGGCTGCACGAGCTGTCGACGCAGGCGCAGGCCGACTCGGCGTACGACTCGGCCGATCTTCTCAAGCCGATGGTCGACTCGCTGACCGGCGAGGACGGCAAGATGTACGCGGCGCCGTTCTACGGTGAGTCGTCGTTCCTCATGTACAACAAGGAACTCTTCGCGGCCAAGGGCCTGACCATGCCCGAGCACCCGACGTGGGCCCAGGTCGCCGACTTCGCGGCGAAGCTGGACGACAAGGGCAAGGGCGTGTCCGGCATCTGCCTGCGCGGCCTGCCCGGCTGGGGCGAGCTGTTCGCGCCGCTCACGACCGTCGTCAACACCTATGGCGGCACGTGGTTCGAGAAGGACTGGACGCCGAAGGTCAACTCGCCCGAGTTCACCCAGGCCACCCAGTTCTACGTCGACCTGCTCAAAAAGCACGGCCAGCCGGGCGCGCCGCAGTCCGGTTTCACCGAGTGCCTCAACACGTTCGGGCAGGGCAAGGCCGCGATGTGGTACGACGCGACGTCGGCCGCGGGCACGCTGGAGGACGCGAAGGCCAGCAAGGTGGCGGGCAAGGTCGGTTACGTGTACGCCCCGGTGAACAAGACCGAGTACTCCGGCTGGCTCTGGACGTGGGCCTGGGCCATGCCCAAGACCACCAAGAAGGCCGACGCCGCCTGGAAGTTCATCTCGTGGGCCACCAGCAAGGACTACGAGCAGCTGGTCGGCAAGCAGCTCGGCTGGTCGCGGGTCCCGTCCGGCAAGCGCACCTCGACGTACTCGATCCCCGAGTACAAGGAGTCGGCCAAGGCGTTCGCCGACATCACGCTCGGCTCGATCGAGCACGCCGACCCGACCAACCCGGGCGTGCAGCCCCGGCCCGCGCTGGGCGTGCAGTTCGTCGGCATCCCCGAGTTCGCCGACCTCGGCACGAAGGTGTCGCAGGAGGTGAGCGCGGCCATCGCCGGCAGCAGCACGGTCGACAAGGCCCTCGCCGACGGCCAGAAGCAGGCCGAAGACGTCGCCAAGAAGTACAAGTAGTGACCACCATGGTCGCCCGGCCGGACGAGCGGACCCAGCCGCCCGTCCGGCCCACCAAGGGCGGAGCCAAAGACCGCTGGGTACGCCGGGCGCCGCTGCTGCCCGCGCTGATCTTCGCGATCGTCATCACCCAGATCCCGTTCCTCTACACGCTCTACCTCTCCACGCTGAGCTGGAACGCGCTGCGCCCCGGCGACAAGCCGTTCGTCGGGCTGGACAACTACGTCACCGTGCTGACCGACACCCGGCTGCGGTCGGCGCTGGTCAACACGGTCCTGCTCACGGCGGGCGCGGTGATCTTCTCGATGATCCTGGGTCTGCTGCTGGCCCTGCTCCTCGATCGCAAGTTCCTGGGGCGTTCGGTCGTACGCACGTTGCTGATCACGCCGTTCCTGGTGATGCCGATCGCGGCCGCGCTGCTGTGGAAGCACGCGATCTTCAATCCGGCGTACGGCCTGATCAACGGCATTTTCGGTGGCTCGACCGACTGGATCTCGTCGTATCCGAAGGGCGCGGTCATCGCCACCCTGGTGTGGCAGTGGACGCCCTTCATGATGCTGATCCTGCTGGCCGGCCTGCAGTCGCAGTCGCACGAGGTGGTCGAGGCGGCCCGGGTCGACGGCGCCAACGCGTGGCAGATCTTCCGCCGGATGACCCTGCCCCACCTGCGGCAATATCTGGAGCTGGGCGCGCTGCTGGGCTCGATCTACCTGGTCAACACGTTCGACGCGATCTTCAGCATCACCCAGGGCGGCCCCGGCACGGCCACGACCAACCTGCCGTACGAGATCTATCTGACGACCTTCCGCAAGTTCGAGTACGGCGAGGCGTCGGCCGCCGGTGTGATCGTGGTGCTGCTGACGATCATCGTGGCGACGTTCGCCCTGCGCGTCATCTCGTCCCTCTTCAAGATGGAGGAGCACAGGTGAAGCGGCTATGGGGAGTCGTGGCCTGGATCGCCGGGATCGTGTTCGTCTTTCCGGTCATCTGGATGGTGCTGACCAGCTTCAAGCAGGAGCAGGACGCGGCCAGCAACCCGCCGAGCTGGGTCTTCACCCCGACCCTGGCCCAGTACGAGCAGGTCTTCGACCGCAACATCACGCCGTTCCTGCTCAACTCGCTGATGGCCAGCGTCTTCTCGACGCTGCTGGTCGTCGCGCTGGCGACACCGGCCGCCTATGCCCTTTCGCTGCGCCCGGTGGCAAAGTGGACGGACACGCTGTTCTTCTTCATCAGCACCAAGATGATGCCCGCCGTGGCCGCGCTGCTGCCGCTCTACCTGCTGGTCAAGCACCTCGGCATGCTGGACAACATCTGGACCATGGTCGTCCTCTACACCTCGATGAACCTGCCGCTTGCGGTCTGGATGATGCGGTCCTTCCTGCTGGAGGTGCCGCGCGAGGTCCTCGAGGCCGGCGAGGTGGACGGCGCCGGGCTGCTCACCTCCATCCGGCGGATCATCCTGCCGATCGTCTCGCCCGGCCTGGCCGCGACGGCGCTGATCTGCTTCATCTTCGCCTGGAACGAGTTCTTCCTGGCGGTGAACCTGACCGCGACGAACGCCGGCACCGCGCCGATCTTCCTGGTCGGGTTCATCTCCTCCGAGGGCCTGTTCCTCGCCCGGCTGTGCGCCGCGGCGACGCTGGTCTCGCTGCCGGTGCTGATCGCCGGCTGGCTGGCGCAGAACAAGTTGGTCCGTGGCCTGTCGATGGGAGCCGTCAAGTGAAAGCAGCCGTCGTCGTGACGCCCGGCACGATCGCCGTCGAGGAGGTGCCGGACCCGACGCCCGGGCCGGCCGAGGTGGTGGTCAAACCGGCCGCGGTCGGCATCTGCGGCACCGATCTGCACATCATGGACGGTGAGTTCGCGCCTGCCTTCCCGATCGTGCCGGGCCACGAGTTCGCCGGTGAGATCGTCGCGGTCGGGGCCGAGGTGATCGGCTATGCGGTCGGTGACCGGGTGGCCGTCGACCCGTCGCTGTACTGCGGGCACTGTTACTACTGCAAGCGGGCGCGGGGCAATCAGTGCGAGAACTGGGGTGCCATCGGGGTGACGGTCAGCGGTGGGGCCGCCGAATATGTCGCCGCCCCGATGGCCAACCTCTTCAAGCTGCCGTCGCACCTCGCGGCCGGCGACGCGGCGCTGATCGAGCCGCTGTCCTGCGCGGTCCGCGGCTTCGACGTGCTGCCGCGCGCGATGGCCAGCTCGTACCTGATCTACGGCTCGGGAACGATGGGACTGATGATGCTCTCCCTCGCGCTGCGGGCGGGTGCCGAGTCCGTGTCCATGGTGGATCTGAATCCGGCCCGGCTGGAGACGGCCCGGTTGCTCGGCTGCTCGGCCGCGGTCACCTCGGCCGATGAGATCGACGCGCCGCGCGGGTTCGACGTGGTCATCGACTGTACGGGGGTGGCCGCGGCCATCACCGACGGTCTGGGCCGGGTCGGGCGCGGGGGCACCTTCCTCCAGTTCGGGGTGGCCGCCTACGACGCGCGGGTGGCGATCGAGCCGTACGAGATCTATCGGCGGGAGATCACCATCACCGGATCGATGGCCGTGCTGCACAGCTTCGACCGGGCCGGCCAGATGCTCGCGGCCGGGGTGCTGGACCCGTCGATCTTCGTGAGTCACCGGTTCCCGCTCGACTCGTATGCCACCGCTTTGAACCAGTTTCGGGCGGGCGAGGGCCGCAAGATCCTCATAGAACCGTAGGTCGGAAGCGGTTTGTGCCAACCTGACCCACGGTTGGTGAGTGAACCGCTACGACCAGTTGTCAAGCGGGGGACTTCAGGATCAAATAGGTCCGTGGGTACGCCCGAGGAGTTACCGCACACCCTCGCACCCGGTCGCATCGGCGCGGCCGCCATCGCCTACTTCGCGCTCGCCGCGACCGCGCCGATCGCCGTACTGATCCACGTCGTGCCCACCGCCTACGCCGAAGGGGGCGGGCCGCTCGTCCCGCTCAGCTTCCTGGCCGCCGGCGTCGTCCTGATCCTGTTCATCGCCGGATACGCGGCCATGGGCCATCGCGCGCCGTTCGCCGGCGCGATGTACACGTACGTCGCCAAGGGACTCGGGCGGCCCGGCGGCACCGCCGCCGCGTGGCTCGCCCTCACCTCGTACCAGGTCATCCAGCTCGGTCTCTACGGCCTGGCCGGCGCCGCGGCGGCGCCCCTGCTGCGCAGCTGGTTCGACGTCGGCGCGCAGTGGTGGATGGTGGCCGCGGGCTGCTGGCTCGTGGTGGCGGTGTGCGGGCCCATCCGGATCGAGGTGAGCAGCGGGCTGATCGCTCTGCTGGTGCTCGTCGAGGGTGTGGTCGTCGTGGGATTCGCCGCGGCCAACGTGATCGACCCGGCTGCCGGACAGCCCACCACGGCCTCGATCCTGCCGTCCGGAGTGGACATGCCGGTGCTCGGGCCGCTGCTCGTGGTGGCGACGCTGGCCTTCGCCGGCTTCGAGACCTCGGGGACGTACGCCGAGGAGGCGATCCGGCCCCGGCGTGATCCCGGGCGGAGCGCCTATCTGACCGTGGTCGTGGTGGCGGTGCTGCTGGCCGGGGCGTCCTGGTCGCTGGCCACGGCGGCCGGACCCGGCCGGATCGCCGAGCTGGCCCGTGCCCGCGGGCCGGAGCTGCTCTTCGACCTGGCCGCGGCGCGGCTGGCGCCGTGGGCGGTCACGCTCGGCCGGTTGATGCTGCTCACCGGGCTGGTCGCGGCCATGCTGGCGTTGCATCACGCGATCGCCCGCTATCTGTTCGCGCTCGGTCGCGAGCGCGTGCTGCCGTCCGGGCTGAGCCGGACGGCGCCGCGGACCTGGGCCCCCCGCGCCGCGTCTCTCGTGCAGTCGCTGGTCGCGGGTGTGGCGCTGCTGGCGGCGTACGCCGTCGGAATCTCAGAAGTTGACCTTTTGGGCCGTCGCCTGCTGGTCGCGGGCGGGCTCGGCGTGCTGGCCCTGCTGATCGCGACCTCGGTGGCGGCGCTGCTGCACCTCAACCAGGTGCCGAACGGCGAAGGCGCCTGGAGCCGGTTCGTGGCGCCGACCCTGTCCACTGTGGCCCTCGGGGTGATCGGCTATCTGGCCGTGGGTGACACAGGGCAGCTCGGGGTGCCGGGCTGGATCGTTCCAGGAGCGATCGGCGGGGTGGTGCTGCTGGGTGCGCTGCACGCGGTGCTGCTCCGCCGGTTCCATCCCGTTATATATGCGGGAATCGGGCACGGCGGCGTGCCGGTCGTGGTGACGCCGCCCAAGGCCCCCCAACAGCGCCCGCATGCCGAACCCGGCGCTCACCGGCCGGAGCGGGTGAACCGCTGATGAGTGCGCCGGGTCCGCTGCGAGAGCTGCGACGGATCCGTGCGCTGGGGATGGACCCCGCCACCGGCCGATATCGGCCCAACGAATCGGAGACCGCCCTGCGGATCGAGAGCGAGCTCGGCGTACGGCTGACCCGGGCCCGGCCCGGCTGCCGGGCCGACTGGTTCGATCAGCGCGGGCTCTCCTACGACGCCGTGGGACCGTTCGCGGCCCACAGGTTCGACCAGCAATGGGCGCGATTCTCGTTGCAGATCGTGCTGCACCTGAAGAAGGCCGACCTCGTACCGGTGGACGTCTCACGCTTCACCCCGGACCAGGTGGCCCGCATAGAACGGTTCATCGCGGAGCGCCGACTGGCTCCGCGCGTCTTCATCCTGGGGCGGCGGCAATGGCGGCTCTCATCATGGTCCGGCCGGGCACGGACTGGCAGTCGACGGGCGGTCTCTTCGAATGGACGCTGGAGTTCCTCATCCCGAGGATCGGCGACCCGAAGACGGCCGACTGGCTCCGCATGGTGGTCACGGAGAATCTCGGCAGCCTCTGGATACCCGACCTCCCCGAGGAGGGCCAGCGGGAGATCTACGCCCTGCTGCGCTCGGGCCTGGTCGCGGCGGCCCAGCGGGAACTGCCCGACTCGCCGGCCAAGAGGGACGCCCTGGCTCAGCTGAGCGACCTGGTGGCCCTGACGTATTAGGCCTCGACCCCCGTTGATCTTTGTCGTACGCTGTCGCGGCCGCGCCGCTGTCTCGCCGAGCGCGGGATTCACGGGGAGTTCCATTCATGCTTCGCGCTGCCCTCACTTCTGTCGCCCTGGCCGCCGCCACCCTCGTCGTGACCGGCGGCCCGGCCACCGCCGTCGCCGAATCGAGCCTGCCGGTCAAGGCGGCCAGCGACCTGCTGGTCGACGCGGCCCACCGGCGTGTCCTGATCAGCGACGGGAAGACCGGCATGATCATGGCCCAGGATTACGTCACCGGCGCCCGGATCTTCCGCAACAACCTGCCCGGCGTCGGCGAGCTGGCGCTCTCCGGCGACGGGAAGAAGGTCTACGCCGCGGTGGCCGACGCGCACGCCATCGTGGCCTTCGACGCGGCGACCATGACCGAGACCTCCCGGTACGCCCTGTCCGATGTGGCCTATCCACGCACCCTGGCCCTCGCCGGTGGGACGCTCTACTTCGGCTGGGACAAAGATCCCGCGGTGACCCCGAGAGGTGTCTTCGGCTCCGTGGACCTCGCCACCGGCGCCATCCGGCCGAACATCTTCCCGTCGCCGGTCGGCATCCCGCACGGGGCGCCGCGGCTCCTCACCGCTCCCGGCGCGCCGGACAAGCTCGTCGTGGCCGACACGTCGGGCGACGCCACCACGGCGGGCAACACCTGGGTCTACGACGTCTCCGGGGCCACTCCGGTGCTGACCGCGGAGGCGACGGCGGCGCCCGGACCGGTCACCGCCGTCGCTCTTTCCCGGGACGGCAGCAAGATCATTGGTGTCGACGGGACCTGCGGGGCCTTCACGGCCGACACGGCGAACCCGGCGCAACGGACCCCGCTCTACAGCGGGCTCTGCGCGCGTCCGGCCCTCGCCGTCCACCCGAGCGACGGGCGGGTCGCGGTCGGCCACGGCAGCCAGGACCTGACCGTCTTCCCGGCCGGTTCCCAGGTTGCCTCGCAGAGCCTCGGCCTGAACCTCGCCACGCCCCAGCGGCTCGCCTGGGAGCCGGGCGGCAAGAGGCTCTTCGCGATCGGCCTGTTCCTGGGCGAGTACAGCCTTCACGTGCTCAACGAGCCGATCACCACGGCGATCTCCCTGGGCACGACCACGGCTCCCGTCCCCCAGGGCGCCGGGGTCACGATCTCCGGCAAGTTCACGATGTCGGGACCGCCGCCGATTCCGCTGCGCCTGTTCGACGTGACCCGCACCGACGCAGAATCGCCGTCCGGCCGGCCCCTCCCGCAGATCATCGCCCAGCCGTACGACCCGTACTTCTCCTTCGTCGACTATCCCGAGGCCGCCGGCAAGGTGACCTACACGGTCACTTACCGCGGGGAAGGCCGCATGGAGCCGGCCACCGCCAAGGTGTCGGTGAACGTCAAGTTCATCACCCCGGTTCTCACCCTCACGGGAGGGAAGGTCGCGGCGTACGGTTCGACGGCGACCGTCACCGCTCGCCTCGGGAAGACCTACCGCAACCGGACGGTCGCGATCTGGGCCGACCCGGCCGGCGCCGAGCCGGCGAAGCTGCTCCGCAACACCAAGGTCGACGCTAACGGCAACCTCACGGCCTCGGTCAAGCTGACCCGCAACACCGGAGTGGTGGCCAAGTTCGCCGGGGACACCCGCTACGCGCCGGTGTCGAGCCCGGTGCAGATGCTGTACACCCGGGTCGCGGTGGCGCTGACCAACGCGAAGCAGTACAAGACGGCGACGCTGGGCGGGGTGCCGACCTCGTACTACCGCAAGACGGTCCATCCGGTCTTCAGCACGACCATGACGCCGTACCCGAAGCGCAAGGAGCGCCTGCAGTTCGAGGTGCTCTGGAAGGGTAAGTGGACGGCGTCGCGGACGGTCGACGTGCCGCTGAACAGCGCGGGCAAGGCGTCGTACACCCTCACCGGGGCCCACTCGACCGGGCTGCGCTACCGGGTGCGGGCCGTCTATCTGGCCGGCGCCTCGGGGGACACCGTGAACGCCACGACGTACGGCGCCTACCGCTACTTCACCTTCACGAACTGAAGAATTCCTCGATCTGGGTGAGGGTGATGTGCTCGGGGTCGTCGCCGACGACCTCGGGCAGTCGCTTGGTGGTGACCGGGACGTCGGGGACGTCGGACGGCAGGTCGGGCACGGGCGGGGTGGGCGGCAGGGCCGGCATGGTCAGGGCCTGGCGGATCACCTCGAACATGGCCCGGATCTCGCCCGTGGCCGTGCGGGTGGCCAGCTCGGAGCCGTTCTCGACGGGTGCGCGGGCGGGCAGCGCGCAGGTGAAGTTGGCCTGAAGCCGGTCGTCGAGGCGGCGGATGTCGGCGCTGGGGCGCGGATGGTCGAGCGGGCCCTCGGCGACGATGCCGAGTTCGCACGCGGACAGGCCGGACTGCCTCCACCAGGAGCGCCAGCGCGGGTCGGCGTCGAGCGTCAGTGCCACGTGGCGCAGGGCGACCACGTATTCGCGCGGGGCCGGGCCGCCGGCCGTGGTGGCGCCCAGGTGGGGATGCAGCCAGGAGTCTCGAGCCGTGCAGAGTGTCTGCTCACCCATACCTGCATAGTGACATTCCGGACGCGTTACGGCTCGGTGGACGACATGGCACGTACGGGCGAATTCCCCATCCGACCACCCCGCCGCCGCTCTTGATCGGACTGAAGGCGTCCTTTTGCGTGGTGGATCACTCCCGGTCGCCAGGTCCATAAGGCGGTGATATAAATTTTCTCGTGATGCTGACCGTTGACCATCCGCGCTACAAGTGGGTCGCGCTCTCGAACACCACCCTCGGAACCCTGCTGGCGACGATCAACTCGTCGATCGTGCTGATCTCGCTGCCGGCGATCTTCAAGGGCATCGACATCAACCCGCTCGAGCCGGGCAACGTCAGCTATCTGCTGTGGATGCTGATCGGATACATGCTGGTCACCGCGGTTCTGGTGGTCACGCTGGGCCGGCTCGGCGACATGTACGGGCGGGTGCGGATCTACAACGCCGGCTTCGCCATCTTCACCGTCACCTCGATCATCCTGTCGCTCGACCCGTTCGACGGCGGGGGCGGCGCGCTCTGGCTGATCGGCTGGCGCGTGGTCCAGGCGATCGGCGGCGCCATGCTGATGGCCAACTCGGCCGCGATCATCACCGACGCCTTCCCGGCCAAGCAGCGCGGCATGGCGCTCGGCGTCAACATCGTCTCGGCCCTGGCCGGCTCGTTCATCGGCCTGGTGGCGGGCGGCGTGCTGGCCGAATGGGACTGGCGCTCGGTCTTCTGGGTCAACATCCCGCTCGGCGTGCTCGGCACCGTCTGGGCGTACCGCTCGCTGCACGACACCGGCGTCCGCCGCAAGGCGAAGATCGACTGGTGGGGCAACGCGACCTTCGCGATCGGCCTCACCGCCGTCCTGGCCGCGATCACGTACGGAATCCAGCCGTACGGCGGACACACGATGGGCTGGACCAATCCCTGGGTGCTGACCGGCCTGATCGGCGGCGCGCTCGTGCTCGTGGCCTTCGGGCTGATCGAGACCCGGGTGGCCGAGCCGATGTTCCCGCTCGGGCTCTTCCGGAACCTGTCGTTCCTCAGCGGCAACCTGGCCAACCTGCTGGCCAGCATCGCCCGCGGCGGCCTCCAGTTCATGCTGATCATCTGGTTGCAGGGCATCTGGCTGCCGCAGCACGGGTACGACTACGAGTCCACCCCGCTGTGGGCCGGCATCTACCTGGTGCCGCTGACGATCGGCTTCCTGGCGGCGGGACCGCTGGCCGGCGCGCTGTCGGACCGGTTCGGCCCCCGGCCGTTCGCCACCGGCGGCCTGCTGGTGATGGCGGTGTCCTTCGGCGGCCTGCTGCTGTTGCCGAGCAACTTCAACTACGTGGTCTTCGCCATCCTGATCTTCGTCAACGGCCTGGGCGGCGGCCTCTTCGCGGCGCCGAACACGTCACTGGTCATGTCGAGCGTCCCGGCCAACATGCGAGGCGCGGCCTCGGGCATGCGGGCGACGTTCCAGAACGCGGGCCAGGTGCTTTCCATCGGCGTCTTCTTCTCGCTGATGGTGGCCGGCCTGGCGTCGTCGCTGCCGAGCACGCTGAACAGCGGCCTGATCGCTCAAGGTGTCCCGGCCGACACGGCGGCCCAGGTGGCGGCCACGCCGCCGGTGGGCACGCTGTTCGCGGCCTTCCTCGGCTACAACCCGATCGGCGAGCTGCTGGGTCAGCAGACGCTGAGCTCGCTGCCGCCTGACAACGCTTCGCGGCTGACCGGCCTGGACTTCTTCCCGCAGCTCATCTCGGGCCCGTTCCACGACGGCCTGGTGATCGTCTTCTGGCTGGCGATCGCGATGTCGGTGGTGGGCGCCCTGGCCTCGCTCCTGCGCGGCAAGCCGGCGCCGGCCGACGCGTCGTTCGTCACCCACGAGGCGGTGGTGCAGGCCGAGTTCACCGACGCCGAGCTGCTCAACCCGGCCACCGCCGTCGCCGAGCCCCTCGACCCGTCCACTCCCGGACCCGCTGGCTCGTCCACTCCCGGACCCGCTGGCTCGTCCGCGACCGGTAACTAGCCGGACAAATCGGGCAGTCGCGCGGGGGTCGCTGGTCAGCGGCCCCCGTTGCGGCGTCTCATGCGGTGGCGGCGTTCAGAAGGATCTCCGCCATGCCGCGGGCGACCTTCGGGGACATCGAGGGCCGGTCCATCTTGGCGCCGACATTCGCGCCGTCGTAGAGGACGACCATCTGGGCGGCGAAGGCGGCCGGGTCCTTCACGCCGGCGTCGCGGGCCAGCTCGACGAACAGGCCGCGGGTCCACGCCCGGGTGGAGTCGGCGACCTCCTGGGCCGGGCCGCCGGGTGTGCCCTCGGCGTTGGCGTTGTAGAAGGCGCAGCCGCGGAAGCCCGGGGTGCCGGCCCGCTCGTCGAGCACCTCGAAGACACCGAGCAGCCGGTCGCGCGGGTTGTCGTACCTCTCCAAGCCCTTGATCAAGCGGCTCCGGCGGATTTCGTGCCGATTTTCCAGGTACGCCCGGACCAGCTCGTCCTTGCTGCCGAAAGTGCTGTAGAGCGAGGCCTTGGCCACGCCCGCCCGCTCGATGACACGGTCGATGCCGACCGTGTGGATGCCTTCGGCGTAGAACAGCTCATCGGCGGCGGCAAGGAGTCGTTCCCGCGCGGTGGGCTTACGCGCGGTGGAGGGTGATGCGGCAGACATGCTGTTGACGATACCAGACAGACCTGTCTAGTGTCGTGGCATCAGACAGACCTGTCTGTTCATAGTTTGGTAAGGATTCGCGAATGACCGCCGTAGCCGAAGCCCCGCCCGCCATCACGCGCAGCCGCCACTTCTCGCGGCCGCTGGCCTTCGCGGCGATCGCCGCGATCTTCCTGACCTTCACCTCGGCGTCGGCCGCGCCGTCACCGCTCTACGTGGTCTATCAGCACCTCTGGAATTTCTCGGCGACCACGCTCACGGTCGTCTTCGCGATCTACGTGGTCGGCCTGGTCGGCGCCCTGCTGACCCTCGGCGCCCTCTCCGACCACCTGGGCCGCCGCCCGGTGCTGGCCGCCGCCATCGCGCTCGAGGTCGTCTCCCTGATCCTCTTCCTGACCGCCGGTGACGTCGGCGTGCTGGCCGCCGCCCGCTTCCTCCAGGGCATCGCCACCGGCGCCGCCATGACCACGCTCGGCGCGGCCCTGGTCGACCTCAACCCGCCGCACGCCCCCGGCCGAGCCGGCCTGGTCAACGGCATCGTCCCCAGCGCGGGCCTCGCGCTCGGCGCGCTCGGCGCCGGCGCCCTGGTGCAGTACGCCCCCGCGCCCACCCACTTCATCTGGGCCCTGCTGCTCGGCGCGATGGTCATCGCCGGCCTGGTCGTGCTGCGCATCCCGGAGACCTCGGCCCGCCGCCCCGGCGCCGCCGCCTCGATGACCCCCAAGCTGGGCATCCCGGCCCGGCTCCGCGCCGACGTGTTCGCCCTCGTCCCGATCATCGTGGCGAGCTGGGCGATCGGCGGCCTCTACCTCTCCCTGGGCCCGTCGGTGGCGGCCGGAGTATTCGGCCTCGGCAGCCACCTGATCGGCGGCCTGGTGGTCACGCTGCTGTGCGGCACCGGCGCCGTGACGTCGTACTTCATGCGCCGCCTGCCCACCCCGAGGGTCCTGGCGATCGCCGCCAGCCTGCTGACTGTGGGCGCGGTCATCGCGGTGATCGGCGTCGAGGCCGACCAGGTGGTCGTCGCGGGCATCGGCACGGTGATCTCGGGCGTGGGCTTCGGCGCCTCGGCCCTGGCATCGTTCGGCACGCTGGCCGTCCTGGCCGACCCGCACGAGCGCGGCAAGCTGCTGTCGGTGGCCCTGGTCATCGCGTACATCGCCTTCAGCGTCCCGGCCGTGATCGCCGGCTTCGCCGCCACGTCGGCCGGCCTGCGGACCACAGCGGTCGCCTACGGCATCGTGGTGGCGGTGCTGGGAGCGCTGGCCTTGGTCGCCCAGCACATGCGCACACGCCGGGCGGTGGCCGCCTGACGCTTCAACTGACCAAGACGCCCGGCTGGGGCCTTCCTAGCCGGGCGTTTCGGCGCCTGGGCGCTTCTTTCGTGGTTGGCCCGGCGTGGAGGCGCCCAAAGAGGGCGCGCACGCCGCAGCATATGGGGCGAACCGGACACGAGAGGCAGGCATGAGAAAACTTCTGGCGGCGGCCACCACCATCGCCTTGGCGGCGACCGGGCTTGCGGCGAGCGGGGCTCGGGCCGATGAGCGCAGCGCTCGGACCGGCTACTCCCGTACCGCGCCGGCGATCAAGCCGATCAAGTGGGCGGCCTGCACGGACGCCACCCTGTCGGCTCGTCGGGCGGAGTGCGGTTTCCTCACCGTGCCGATGGACTACAAGAAGCCGGGCGGGGCGACCGTTCAGATCGCCGTCTCGCGGATCAAGCACACCGTGCCGGCGGCCAAGTACCAAGGGGTCGTGCTGGTCAACCCGGGCGGGCCCGGTGGCAAGGGCCGCGGCCTGTCGATTCTCGGCTCCTTGGTTCCCAAGAAGGCCGGGGAGGCGTACGACTGGATCGGTTTCGACCCTCGCGGTGTCGGTGAGAGCAAGCCGTCGCTGAGCTGCGACAGCGACTACGCCGGCTATGACCGGCCGCCCTATGTGCCCACGTCCTCGCAGATCGAGCGGCAGTGGCTGCAGCGGGCCGAGGGGTACGCCAAGGACTGCGCCAAGGCCGGCGGGCGGCTGCTGGATCATCTGAAGACGCTCGACACCGTGCGGGACATGGACAGCCTGCGTCAGGCACTGGGCGAGCGGCAGATCAACTTCTACGGCTTCTCGTACGGCACGTATCTCGGCCAGGTCTACGCGACCCGCTATCCGGACCGGGTGCGGCGGATGGTGCTCGACGGGAACGTGAACCCGGCACGGGTCTGGTACGACTCGAACCTCGACCAGGACCTCGCGTTCGACAAGAACATCAAGGTCTACTTCGCGTGGGTGGCCAAGAACGACAAGGTCTACAAGCTCGGCAAGACCGCCCGTGAGGTGCAGAAGCGCTTCGACGTCGAGCAGCGCAAGCTCACCGCCAAGCCGGCCGGCGGGGTGATCGGGCCGTCCGAGCTGACCGACGTCTTCCTGCAGGCGGGCTACTACGTCTTCGGCTGGACCGAGATCGCCCGCTCGTTCAGCGCCTGGGTGCACAAGCGTGACGCCTCGGGCCTGCGCAAGCTCTACGACGACAACAACCCGCAGACCAAGGGCGGCGACAACGGGTACGCCATCTATCTGGCCACCCAGTGCACCGATGTCGCCTGGCCGCAGAGCTGGGCCAAGTGGACCTCGGACAACTGGGAGGTGCACCGCAAGGCGCCGTTCGAGACGTGGGGCAACGCCTGGTACAACGCGCCCTGCCGGTCGTGGGCGGCCGAGCCGGGCATCCCGGTCACCGTCTCCGGGGAGACCGTCCCGCCGATCCTGCTGGTCAGCGAGACGATGGACGCGGCGACGCCGTTCAGCGGCAGCCTCGAGGTCCGCAAGCGGTTCCCGCGGTCGGTACTTATCGAGGGGGTCGGCGGCACCACCCACTCGGGTTCGCTGTTCGGCAACAAGTGCGTCGACGAGACCATCGCCGACTATCTGGCCACAGGAGCTTTACCCCAGCGTGTACGGGGTGAGCGGTCGGACAGACGCTGCAAGCCGATCCAGCCGCCCGTGCCGGGTGCGGCCGCGCCCACGGCGAAGCGCGCACCGGCGTACGCGGAAAGGCTCGAGCTGACCCGCGAACGATGAGATGCGCCACGGCCCTCGCGGAAACGCGGGGGCCGTGGCCTATGCTCGTGTTTGCGAAGGGGAGTAGCTCCCAATGTCGCGGTCGACATACTGATCTTGGCCACGTGAGGCAAGGTCCGGCCGCACGGCCTCCATGAGGCGAGCGAGACCTTCGACCATGGCTGTTTCGACGACGGCCGGGTCGAGGTCGCCCTGAGCAGCTTCCGCCCGGTCATCAGATACCGGGAGCAATTTCTGTGGATGGGTTCCTCGCCGCGACGGCGATCAGTTTCGCGGTCATCTTCGTGGCCGAGCTGGGCGACAAGTCGCAGCTCATGGCCCTCACCTTCGCGACACGGTTCAAGCCGGTGCCCGTGCTGATCGGCATCACCGTGGCCACCGCAATCGTGCACGCCGTGTCGGTCGGCATCGGATACGGGCTCGGCGCGACCCTGCCGACCGGCTGGATCTCGCTGGTCGCCGGCATCGCCTTCCTCGCCTTCGGCGCCTGGACCCTGCGCGGGGACAAACTGACCGACGAGGAGAAGACCAAGGCCGAGCGCACCACCAAGTCGGCCATCATCGCCGTCGGCGGCGCGTTCTTCCTGGCCGAGCTGGGCGACAAGACCATGCTGGCCACGATCACGCTGGCCACCCAGCACGGCTGGTTCGGCACCTGGCTGGGCTCGACGGTGGGCATGGTCGCGGCCGACGCGCTGGCGATCCTGGTCGGCCGGATGCTCGGCCGTCATCTGCCCGAGAAGGCCATCAAGTGGGGCGCGGCTGTCCTGTTCGCTATCTTCGGCATCTGGTTGATCGTGGAAGCGATCATCGAGCTGCGATAGGGGATGGCCGTGCTCCAGTACCGGGCGGAAGTGACCGCCGCCGTGACCCTCACCACCGGCGGCGGCCTGCGGGCCGAAGGGCTGCGGGTGGACGTGCCGCACGCCGATGTGACCACGGGCGAGATCGAGGCGCTGCTGGTCCGCTCGCTCGGGTTGCGTGACGTGGAGCGGGTCGAGCTGACCGGGGTGCGCGTGTTCGGCGAGCCGGCGCCGGTGGCCGGTGAGCCCGCGGCCGGGCGCACCCGGTTCGTCGAGCTGAGCCACGTGATCGAGGCCGGCATGGCGACCTATCCGGGCCTGCCCGGCCCGGTCGTCTCCCCGCATCTGACCTGGGCCGACTCGCGCTCCCGGTACGCCGAGGGCACCGAGTTCAGCATGGAGCGGATCGACATGCTCGGCCAGACCGGCACCTATCTGGACTCGCCCCGGCACCGCTACGAGGGCGGGACCGACCTGGCCGGTCTGCCCCTGGAGCGCCTGGCCGACCTGCCCGCGGTCGTGGTCCGCACGGCCGGCAGCGGTCGGCGGGCGGTCACGGCCGACGACCTGGAGCCGCTCACGGTGGCCGGCCACGCCGTGCTGCTGCACACCGGCGGGGACCGGGGCTGGGGCACCCCGGACTACGCGGTCGACGCGCCCTATCTGACCGGCGAGGCGGCCGCCCTGCTGGTCGAGCGCGGGGCGGCGCTGGTCGGCATCGACGCGGTGAACATCGACGACGCCAGCGAGGCGGCGGCGGGCGAGCGACCGGCCCACACGGTGCTGCTGGCCGCGAACATCCCGATCGTCGAGCACCTCACCGGACTGGAGAACCTGCCACCGCACGGTGCCCGGTTCACCGCGGCGCCGCCCCGGATCATCGGGGTGGGCACGTTCCCGGTCCGGGCGTACGCGCAAGTGCCGTTCTTCGAGTCTCACGACCACAACCGTTCCGCGGGCTGGCAGCCTTCATGAACGACACCGCCACCTCGATAGCCCGGGCCGCCGCGCAGTTCCAGCGGGGCGACGCGGCCGGCGCGGCCCAGCTGCTCGGCCCCGTGCTCGCGGCCGAGCCGGACAACGTGCGCGCCCTCGTGCTGATGACGCACACGCAGCTCGCGCTCAAGAAGCCCGAGCTCGCACACGAGGTGGCCCACCGGGCGGTGGTGACCGCGCCCGAGTCGGCCGAGGCGCTCAGCGCGCTGAGCCGGGCCCTGACCGGGCTCGAGCGGCACGACGAGGCGATCGCGGTGGCGCGGGCGGCGGCCCGGATCGAGCCGGAGAACGCCTATCGGCACAACCGGCTGGCGTGGGCGCTGCTCGGTGACGGCAAGCGCACGGTCGAGGCCGAGCACGCGGCCCGCCGGGCCGTGGAGCTCGACCCCGAGGAGGCCGACTTCCGGATCACCTACGCCATGGTGATGAAGCAGCTCGACTACACCGACCGGGCCCGGCAGGCGCTGCGGGACGCGCTGTCGCTGGAGCCGGACAACGCGGTGGCCCAGCACGAGCTGGCCACCCTCGACGTGGTGCACCGCAACCCGTTCGCGCTGGGCCGGCTGGCCCGGGGCGCCAGCGGACTGGCCGGCGCGCTGCGGGCCGACCCCGGCCAGCAGGCCAGCAAGTTCATGCTCGACGTGGCCCTGCAGCGGTTCCTGGTCTACACGGCGATCGTGCTGGCGCTGCTGGCGTACGTCGGGTGGCGGGTCCTGGATTTCTCGGTGCCGGGAGCGCGGTTGCTGGCGGCCGCGGCGGCGCTGGCCCCGGTCGGCGTCGCGGCGTACTTCGTCATGCGCCTCGATCGCGGCCTCCGGACGTACCTCATCAATGTCCTGGCCTATGGCCGTCAGCGCGTGGCGGCCGTGCTGGCCGGGGTGAGCATCGTGCTGCTGCTGACCGCGACCGTCGCGCCCCGCGCCTGGATGGGCTGGCTGCTGGGGCTGGCCGCGGCGGGCGGTTTCGCGGCCCGGCTGCTGACCGTCTCGGCGTCGAACGCGCACGTGCGCTCGGCCGGCATCGCGGTGCCGCGCGGGCTCAGCGGACCGGCGCTGTGGATCATCATGGTGGGCTGCGCCGTGATCGGCACGCTCTGCCTGATCGAGGCGAGCGACCTGATGCTGCTCGGCATCGGGCTGGGACTGTACGCGTGTGCGGGCGTAGCTCTCGCCACAATCGTCAGGCGAAAGCGAAAAGTCTCATCGTCGAGCTGAATCTGCCGATTATCACCATGTGACCCCCGACCTCCAGCGTGCCGTCGCCGGGCCCACCGAACTGGCGGTGGCGCGTGCCGCCACGCTCTTCGAGCAGCTCGACCTCGAGCAGGCCGTGAGCGTCCTCAAGCCGGCGCTGACCGCCGACCCGGCCGCGATCGAGGGCTGGATCCTCATGGCGCGGCTGCGGCTGGCCCTGGACGACGCGGCGGAGGCCCTCGACGCGGCCGACCACGGGATCAGCCTGAACCCGGGCGAGCCCCGGCCGCTGGCGCTGGCCAGCCGGGCGCTGACCATGCTGGGGCGGCACGAGGAAGCGGTCACCATGGCCTATCGGGCGGTCATCGCCGACCCCCGCAACCCGCTCTGGCACGACCGGGTCGCCTGGGCGCTGCTCTCGGCCGAGCGGCACACCGCCGACGCCGAGCAGGCCGCCCGCACGGCCATCGGGCTCGATCCGAACGAGGCCCACTACTACTACACGCACGGCGTCGCGCTGGAGCGCATGGGCCACGTCGACCAGGCCCGGCAGGCGCTGCTGATCTCGCTGCGCATGGAGCCGGAGAACCCGGTCGTGCAGCACCGCCTGGCGGTGCTCAACGGCGAGGCCGAGCGCGAGACCACGGTCCGTAAGAAGGGCTGGCGGCTCTTCAAGGGCAAGGGCTGATCAGCGCGTGTAGGCGAACAGGTCGAGGTCGCGCACCGACGCCGGCTCGGTGGCCTGGACCTTCAGTGTGTTGTCGGCGCCGAACAGCGACAGCCGGGTGACGTCGTCGTCGCGGGTGCGTACCAGCAGGTTGCCGCCGGCGTCGAAGACCGCGCCGACGATGGTGCCGGAGACCGGCAGCCGCACCAGGTCGCCGGTGGCCGTGTCGACGATCGCGTCGGCGGCGTCCGTGCCGGCCGCGTCCTCGCCGGTGGTCTGCAACGGGACGGTCACCCGCTCGCCGGTGGCGTCCACGCTGGTCGGCTTGCAGGCGGCCAGGCCGTCCGGGTTGTCGGCGGTCTGCGTGTCGCCGAGCACGGGCACCGCGGTGACCGACTGGTCCTGGGTGCCGGCTATCCCCAGGCCGCAGTACGACGTGGCGTACACCAGCTTGCTGCCGTCGCCCGACCAGCGGAAATGCTGCCCCTCGGTGAGGCCCTCGGGTAATGGGGTGATCTCGCCGGAGGCGAGGTCGAGCACGCCCGGCGCGTCGACCGCGACCAGCAGCCGGTCACCGGTCGGCGACCACGCCGGCGCCTGGTCGGGAGAGGTCACGCCGGTGGCGACCTGCTGGGGTGTTCCGCCGGAGGTGGCCGGGCCGACCATCAGGGCGCCGTTCTCCTCGTACGCGACACGGGCGCCGTCGGGCGAGACGCCGACGGCCGAGGTGGTGTCGCGCAGCACCGTCTCGGTCTCGCCGTCGGCCGGTGACAGCTTCACCACCGTGCCGCCCTCACGGTAGAAGGCGTGGCCGGGCAGGTCGGTGATGGTCCGCGAGAGCGGCGTGGCCGTCGTCGCGCTGGTCTGCGGCCGGCTGCCGCGATGGGGCGGGCGGACCTCGTCGGCCCTGGCCGAGGTGGCCATCGACGGCACCGGGCGCGGCGCCTCCATGGTCGCCGACCACGAAGGGCTGACGGTGGCGGACTGGGACGGGGCGACCGCGGCCGTCGACGACGAGCCGTCGTCGTCCGAGCCTCGGGGCAGATGCCAGAGGCCGCTGCCCAGCGCGGCCAGGACCACGACGGCGGCGGTGGTGCCGACCGCGGCCTCACGACGGCCGATCCCGCGGGACCGGTGTACCGCGCGGTCGTACATGTCGGTGGGCTCGGTGATGTCGGCCAGGTCGCGCAGCGACGCCCGGAGCTGATCGTGGTCGCCGGCGCTCATCGGCCCCGCTCCGGGAGCATCCGCGTGTCCGGCATCAGCGCGCGCAGCTTGTCGAGGGCGCGCGCGGTCTGCGTCTTCACCGTGCTGACCGAGACGCCGAGCATCTGGGCCGCCTCGACCTCGGTGTGGTCCTCGAAGAAGCGCAGCACGATCACGGCCCGCTGCTTGGCGCTGAGGGTGAGCAGGGCCCGGCGCAGCACGAGCCGCTCGACCGCCGCCTCGGCCGGATCGTCGGCGCCGCGGCGCTGATCGGGCTCGAAGCCGGACGGGAAGACCTCGGCGACCTTCGGCCGCCGCCAGAAGGACACCTGTGCGTGATACATGACCTTCCGGCAGTACGCCTCGGCGTGCTCCGGACGCTCCAGACGTGCCCAGGCGCGATGGGTACGAGCGAGCGCTTCCTGCACCAGATCCTCGGCTAAGTGTTGATCCCCGGTCAAAAGGTACGCGGAACGCAGAAGCGCATGAGAGCGGTCGCGGACGAACCGCGCGTAGTCGGTCTCACGGGCGTCCATCCGAGGGTGTCCGTTCGGGGAGACGAGGGAGACGTGAGCGTACCGAGGCGATTCAACAACCGCGCTCTCGGTCGTCACGTCTTCCCCTCTTCCCCTGCACCGCTCGATGCCTCCCCGTGTGGGCACCGTTCGGCGCATATGAGGACGCGTTTCCGTCGATGCCCGGATGACAGCCGTTCGGCCGAATCCGCGTTCCACCGAACGGCCAGAGGGTTTGTCACGCCGCTCACAACCCGTTTTCGGTAGCGTCGATCGGGCATCGGTCTGTACGCGGGCGCGCGGCGCCCATGACGGAAGGACCCGCATGGCACGCCCTCGCATCGTGATCGTCGGGGCCGGATTCGCCGGCTTCACCGCGGCCCGCACGCTGAGCAAACTCGCCCGCGGCGGCGCCGAGATCATCGTGATCAACCCGACCGACTACTTCCTCTACCTGCCGCTGCTGCCCGAGGTGGCGGCCGGCATCCTCGAGCCGCGCCGGGTCACCGTCTCGCTCGCCGCGGCGCTGCCCGACGTCAAGGTGATCCTCGGCGAGGTCGAGGGCTTCGATCTGGACGGTCGTACGGTGACGTACCGCGACCCGGACGGCGGCGTCGGCCAACTGGGCTACCACCGCCTGGTCATCGCGGCCGGCAGCGTCAACAAGCTCCTGCCCGTGCCCGGCGTGAGCGAGTACGCGCACGGCTTCCGCGGCATCTCCGAGGCGCTCTACCTGCGCGACCACATCATCCGCCAGGTCGAGATGGCGGCGGAAGCGGCCGACCCGGCCGAACGCGACGCGCGCTGCACGTTCGTCGTGGTCGGCGCGGGCTACACCGGCACCGAGGTGGCGGCCCAGGGCATTCTCTACACCGACGCGCTGGTCAAGCGGCGCCCCGAATTGCAGGGCCGGGTGCGCTGGCTGCTGCTCGACACCGCCGACCGGGTGCTGCCCTCATTGGACGGCCGCCTGGCCGAGGCGTCCGACGGGGTGCTGCGGTCCAGGGGCGTCGAGCTTCTCCTGCGTACGAGCGTGAAAGAGGCCACAGAGGACGGCGTGCACCTCTCGACGGGCGAGTACGTGCCGACCAAGTCGCTGATCTGGTGTGTCGGCGTACGTCCCGACCCGCTGGTGGCCGAGATGGGCCTGCCGATCGAACACGGCCGCCTGGTGGTCGACGAGTTCCTGACGGTACCGGGCCACCCGGACGTGTACGCCATCGGCGACGCGGCCGCGGTCCCCGACCTGACCCGCCCCGGCGAGTTCACCGGCATGACGGCGCAGCACGCGACCCGGCAGGGCACGACCGCCGCCAGGAACATCGCGGCCTCGTACGGCACCGGCCGCCGCCGCCCGTACCGCCACCACGACCTGGGCTTCGTGGTCGACCTGGGCGGCCTCGACGCGGCGGCCAACCCGATCGGCCTGCCCCTGTCGGGCCTGCCGGCCAAGGTGGTGACCCGCGGCTACCACCTGATCTCGATGCCCGGCAACAGGGTGCGGGTGGCGGCCGACTGGCTGCTCGACGCCGCCCTGCCCCGCCAGGGCGTCCAGCTGGGCCTGGTCCGAGGCGCCGCGGTCCCCCTCGACAGCTCGGTCGCCTGAGTCCTTCTTACGGAATGATCACCGCGCGGCCCTTGAGGGTGCCGGCTCGCATCTGGTCGTAGGCGTCGGCGGCCTGATCCAGGGTGAAGGTCTGCATCTCGGGCTTCACCAGGCCGCGGGCGCCCAGGTCGAGGACCTCGGCCAGCTCGCTGCGCGATCCCCAGTACGTGGTCTGGATGCTGGCCTCGTACGGGACCGAGAAGAACGACAACGGCAGGACGCCGCCGCCGATGCCGACGATCGTCACGTCGCCCAGCTGGCGGACGACCGAGGCGGCCAGGACCAGCGTGGGGTCGGCGCCGACGAAGTCGAGCACCACGTCGGCGCCGTGGCCGTCGGTCGACTTGCGGATCTGGCCGCTCGCGGCGTCGCCCGAGACGACCATCTCGTCGGCGCCGTGCTTCTCGGCCAGCTCCAGCGCCTCCCGGCGGTTGTCGACCGCGATGACGCGGGCCGCGGTGGTGGCCTTCAGGATCTGCACAGCCACGTGGCCCAGGCCACCCACGCCGATCACGACCGCGGTGGTGCCGGGGGCCAGCTTCGGCCAGGAGCGGCGGATCGCGTGGTACGGGGTGAGGCCGGCGTCGGTCAGCGGGGCCGCGCTCGCCGGATCGAGCCCGACCGGCAGCGGCAGCAGGTGCCGGGTGTGGTGCACGAGCATGAACTCGGCCATGCCGCCGTCCACGCCGAGGCCGCCTCCGCCGCCGGGCGCCGGGGTGGCGCCTGGATTTTCGCAGTACGGCTCCACGCCGATCCGGCAGCGGTCGCATTCGCCGCAGCCCCACGGCCCGTAGACGGCGACCGGCATGCCGACCGGGAAACCGGTGACGCCCTCGCCGACCTCGTGCACCCAGCCGGCGTTCTCGTGGCCGAGCGTGAACGGCGGTCCCCAGCCGAGCGCGCCCTCCTCGAAGTCGTGCATGAGGTGCAGGTCGGAATGGCAGGCGCCGGCGCCGCCGATCTTCACCACCACCTGGCCGGGCCCCGGCGTGGGCGGGTCGACCTCGGTCAGCACCGGTTCGGACTTCCAGGACAACAGGCGCAGAGCACGCACGGCGGCACTCCCTCTCCGGTCGGGTGGTCGCCCTCATCGTTGCCCTCGCAGGTTGCCGTGCCCGGCAAAAGCCGTATTTGGGCGGTGAACCGCGCGGCGATCGGTCCGTCTGGAGCGAGGAAGATTCCTCTACAAAGGAGTGGTACGTGCTTCGTCGTCGACTGATCGCCGTGGCGACCGCGGTGGCCGCCGCCGTGCTGGCACCGGCCGCGGCCCAGGCGCACACGCCGGGCAAGGCCTACGTGGCTCTTGGTGACTCGTACGCGGCGGGGGTGGGCGCGCCGCCGTACACGGACCCGGTCTGCCTGCGGGGTTCCGGCGGATATCCGCCGCTGCTGGCGGCCAAGCTCGGCGCGACCACCTTCAACTACGACGCGTGCAGCGGCGCCACCACGGCCGACGTGCTCACCAGCCAGCTCGGCGACCTCAACCGGCACACCCGCCTCGTGACGGTCACGGTCGGCGGCAACGACCTCGGCTTCAGCTCGGGCCTGACCACCTGCCTGACCGGCACCGACGCCGACTGCGAGGCGGTTGTCGAGCAGGCTTCGAAGTTCACCGCCGAGACGCTGCCGGGCCGGCTCGACGCGGTCTACCGGGCGATCAGGAAGAGGGCGCCGCACGCGACGATCGTGGCGACGGGCTACGCCCACTTCTTCGAGACCACTCCGGACTGCGCGACCGTCCCGGCCAGCTTGACGAAGCGCACGGCTCTGAACGGCGCGGTCGACGCCCTCGACGCGAAGATCCGCCAGCGGGCGGCGCGCGCCGGGGTCCGCTTCGTTGACGTGCGCCCGGCTTTCACCGGTCACGGTCTGTGCGGCGCCGACCCGTGGCTGGGCGGCCCGGCGGCCCAGGCCCCGTTCCACCCGACGGCGATCGGATATAGCGACGGTTATCTGCCCGCGATCAGCAAGGCCCTGACCCGGCGCTGACGGGTGTCCTTTGCCCGGAGGTGACGGCCCGTTCTTCGCCCGGAGGTGACGGCCCGTCCTTGCCCGGAGGTGACGGCCCGTCCTTTGCCCGGAGGTGACGGCCCGTCCTTGCCCGGAGGTGACGGCCCGTCCTTGCCCGGAGGTGACGGCCCGTTCTTCGCCCGGAGGTAACGGCCCGTTCTTCGCGCGGCGGCGACAGCAGTCCTTCGCGCGGCGTTGACGGCAGCCCTCGCGCGGCGTTGACGGCGGTCCTTTGCCCGGCAGCGACAGCAGCCTCGCTCGGCGCTGACGGCGGTCCTTTGCCCGGCGCTGGCGGTAGACGGGGAGCTCGCGTGTGCTGAGGCCACGGGCTCCCCGTCCCAGCTCTGCCAACCCGTTGTCCACAGGCCGGCCGTGGTTGTCCACAGGCGTCCCACGCGCTCGACCGTTTTCCGAGATAATGGTGTCGGGCGGCTCCCCCTGGGGAGGGCGGGCCGTTGATCAGGTGCCGGTTGCGGTTCCGCTGTTGGCAGCCGTTCCGGTTCCGGTTCCGGTTCCGCCTGGGGCCTGGCCCTGCTGCATTTGACCGCCGCCGGGCAGGCCGCCCTGCTGACCGCCCTGCATGCCGCTCGGCGCCTGGCCGCCCTGCTGAGTGCCGCCCTGCTGAGTGCCGCCCTGGGTGCCTTGCTGGGTCGAGGCCAGGTTGGTGTCGGTGATCGACGTGGCGGTGGCCTTCGAGTCGGCGCTGGTGGCTATCACGCGCACGGTGTGGCCGGTTGCTACCGAGGAGATCTGGTCGGCGCCGTTGTCGACCGTGGTCGAGGTGGTGATCACGTAGGTCTGGCTGTAGCCGTCGGTGCTCTTGACGGTCATCGAGCTGCTGCTGACGGCCGATACCGTGCCGGTCTGGGTGACCTGCGTGGTGTAGCCGCCGTTGCCGTCGGAGACCACGTACTCGCCGTGCAGGGCCGTCGAGGCGCCCGTGCCTCCGCCCATCGTGCCGCCGCCGTTCATGCCTCCGCCGCCGGGGAACTGGCCGCCGCCCGGGCCGCCCTGTGCTGAGGCGGAGCTGTCGCTTCCGGTCGCGGCCATCACTCCGGCGGTGATGCCGGCGCTGGCCACGGCCACCGCCACCAGCGCGCCGGCCGCTGCCAGCTTGGCGTTTTTGCGGCCGCCTCCGGGACGGTCGCCGCCGCCACCGTTGTTCTCGGGCGGGGTCCAGGTGGGTGGCGCGCCGCCGGCGTCGTTCACCGGGGTCCAGGTGGAAGTGGGGCCGCCTTCGGCATGCGCGGGCAAGGAGCCGTGCACGGCCGGGGAGTTGTACGAAGGCGGGGCAGCCGGGGAAGCGTGCGCCGACGCGGCGGCCCCGTAGCCGGGGCCTGAGTCGGTGGTTGTGGGGTAGGACGCTGTGGGGCCGGCGAAGTCCGTGTGATCATCGGGGGTGCTGACCGGCGGCCAGTTCAGTGGTGGCTCGGCGGACGAACGGGTGGAATGGTCGTGAACGGTCATCGTCTCGGTTCTCCCTCGGTTCGCTCGTGCGCTACCAGGGACTTTGACCGGCGTGACTATGTACGGCCTGTGGAGGTTTTAGGTGCCCGGTATCAACCCGGACGATATTCGCGCGGTCCTCTTCGACATGGACGGCACCCTCGTCGCCTCCGACGGGGCGGTCGAGCGTTCCTGGCTTTCCTGGGCCGCCGAGTACGGCGTCGACGGCCATGAGGCGTACGAGATGGCGCATGGCGCACCCAGCGAAAGCACCGTCCGTAAGCTCCTGCCGCACCTGGAAGAGGCGGCGATCCTGGCCGCCTCGGCCCGGCAGCTGGAGCTTCAGTACGACGACCTCAGCGACGTCACCGCCACGCCGGGCGCGTTCGAGGCGCTCGCCGTGCTCGAGGCGCGGAACCTGCCGTGGGCCGTCGTGACCAGCGCCGATACGCGCCTGGCCAAGGCCCGGCTGGGTGCCGCCGGCATCGTCGCTCCGGTGCTCGTGACCACCGACGACATCGCCGCCGGCAAGCCCGATCCGGAGGGCTATCGCCGCGCCGCCGAGTTGCTCGGTGTCGATCCGGGCGCGTGTCTCGTCGTCGAGGACGCCGAGGTGGGGCTACAGGCCGCGCGGGCTGCGGGCGCGCACACGGCGGCGCTGCGGGGGCTTGACGGAGACGTACGTCTGGAAAGCCTTGCCGATCTCGCGAGGTTCCTAAGAAGGTAGATCGTCCAGGAAGTCGGCGGTCGGCACGTAGAACAGCGAACCGGTCATCGCGGTCGAGAAATCCAGGATCCGGTCGTACGTCCCGTACGGCTCGCCCAGGAACATCCGGCGCAGCATCAACTCGGGAACGTCGGGAGTGGACGCGTACGCGATGTAGTACGTGCCGAACACGCCCTCCTTGATCGAGCCGAACGGCATGTTGTCGCGCAGGATCTTCAGCTCGTTGCCGTCCGGGTCGTCGACCGTGTTGAGGGCGACGTGCGAGTTCGGCGCCTTCTCCTCGATCTCGACGTTGTCGAGCTTGGTGCGGCCGATCGCCGCCTCCTGCTCCTCCACCTTCAGCGCGTTCCACGCGGTCAGGTCGTGGACGTACTTCTGCACCATGACGTAGCTGCCGCCGGCGAACTCCGGATCCTCGTCGCCGACCAGCACGGCCCGCGAGGCGGTGGCACCGGCCGGGTTCTCGGTGCCGTCGACGAAGCCGAGCAGGTCGCGCTCGTCGAAGTATTTGAAGCCGTGCGTCTCGTCGACCACGTCGGCCACGCCGGCCAGCCGCTGGGCGATCTTGGCGGCCATCTCGAAGCACACGTCCATCTGCCCGGCCCGCAGGTGGAACAGCAGGTCGCCGGGGGTGGAGGGGGCTACGTGCTCTGGGCCCTTCCAGGAGCGGAACTTGTGCAGCTGGGCCGGGCGCGGGCCGGCCGGGAACAGCCGGTCCCACAGCTCGGAGCCGATGCCGGTGACACACGACAGCCCCGCCGCCGGAAGCCGGAAGCCGACCGTGCGCTGGAGCGCGCTCACGTCCTCGAGCAGGTCGCGGACCGCCTGCTCGCCGCCGGGCCGGACGGTCATCACCATGAAGATCGCCGCGTCGGTGAGCGGCGCGAGCACGGCCTGCGATTCGACCGTGGGAGCGACGGAGCGGGGCGCTGTCATGGTCAGCAGCCTACGGACCCGTGGGCCGATAATGACCCGATGAGTGATCGGCGTGACGTCTGATGCGGCCCTTCGCGTTCGCGGGGCGGACCTGCGTGGTGACCGGGGCGGCGAGCGGGATCGGTGCGGCCCTCACGCATGAGCTGGCCCGCCGGCGAGCGGTGCTGGTGCTCGTCGACCGGGACGGGGAGGGCATGGCCCGGGTGGCCGACCTGGCCCGCGAGCTCGGGTCGCCGGACGTGTCGACGTACGAGATCGATCTCAGCGACGGCGGTGACCGGCTGGGCCTGGCGGCCGAGGTCGCCTCGCGGCATGGCGGGGTCGATCTGCTGATCAACAACGCCGGCGTGACCTTGATGGGGACGTTCGAGCAGAACAGCATGGCCGATTTCGACTGGCTTCTGGAGATCAACCTCCATGCGGTCGTACGGATGACGAAGGCTTTCCTGCCGCAGTTGCTGTCCCGGCCCGCATCGCACGTGGTGAACGTGTCCAGCCTCTTCGGGCTGATCGCCCCGGCGGGCCAGGTGGCGTACGTGACGAGCAAGTTCGCGGTCCGCGGCTTCACCGACGCCCTGCGCAACGAGCTGGAGCCCCAGGGTGTCGGCGTGACCGTGGTGCACCCGGGCGGCATCAAGACCAGCATCGCGGCCAGCGCCCGGCTCAGCGGTGGCGACCCGGGCGGTGAGCAGGCCGCGCAGGCCGAGAAGTTCGAGGAGCGGGCGCTGACCATGCCGGCCGAGGAGGCGGCCCGGCAGATCCTGACCGCCATCCAGCGCCGCCGCCCGCGCCTGGTGATCGGTGGTGTGGCGCGGGCCGCGGACGTGCTGGCGAGGCTGACACCGACCCGCTACTGGAAGCTCGCCCAGCGGGCCGGGAAACGCCTGACCTGAAAAGGACCTAGAAAGCGGCGAATCGCCGGCGGTCGCGGCCGTCGATCGTCGTGAAGTCGCCGCCGGCCTCGACCCTGCCCTTGTGCACGGTCAGGACGCGTACGCCGATGACGCCGTTGGCCTGGGGCGCCCAGCTCGTGAGCGTGCCGGTGGCGGTGAGCGCGGCCAGTTTGAGGCGCGGCGTGGAACCGTCGACGCAGCCGCCCTTGGCGCCGTTACGTTCGGTTCGGCAGATGGCGTCGAAGTGGCCGCCGACGTAGGTGATGCCGCCGGCCGAGGCGATGGCGGCCGCGTCACCATCGAAGACGCGTTGCCAGCGCAGGGCGCCGTTGGTGGCGTACGAAAGGGCTCGCCCGCCCACCCCGGCCGTGGCGACCTGCACGCCCGAGGAGTCGACGGCGATCGCCCGGACCTCGGCCGGCACCCGGGGCCGGAAGACCGGGTCGACGGCGCCGCTGACGCTGTTGACGGCGGCCAGGCGCAGCGTGCCCTTGACGCCGTTGACGATGTGGAAGCCGCCGCCCAGATAGACCTTGGGGCCGGCCACCGTGAGCGCGTGCACGGTGTCGTCGGTGAGCGGCCGCCAGTGGGTGTCCAGCCGTCCGGTGGCGAGGTCGAAGGCGGCCAGGTTGCCGCGCCGCTCGTCGTCGACCGCGGTGAAGCTGCCGCCCAGATAGAGGCGGTTGCCGGCGGTGCCGAGCGCGTACGCCGTGCCGGTGATCTCGTGGGCGAACGACGAGACGGCGCCGCTCGACGGGTTGAGCTTGGCCAGCGAGTCCCGGTCCTCGCCGCCGACCTCGTGGAAGTCGCCGGCCGCGTAGACGCTGTCGGTGGTGGCGGCCAGCGCGCGGACCGTGCCGTCCGCGGGTGGCGCCCAGTCGAGCAGGTCGCCGCTGCGCGCGTCGAAGGCGGCCAGCCGCAGCCGTTTGTAGGTCTTCCCTCCGGAGGTCGCGCTGGTGAACGCGCCGCCGACGTAGACCGTGTCGCCGCGGTGGGCGATCGCGTACACCCCGCCGTTGAAGGTCGGCGCGGTCCGTGGTGTTACCGGGGCGGGCAGCGCCCCGACGAGCATGGCAGTGAGGAAGGGGAGGAAAGGCACAAAGTGCTAACCGTCGTGGGTGCCGGAAAGGCTCGGGGCCTCCGCCTTCAAGAGCTCGTGCTGCTCGTCGTCGGCGGCCAGCGTCTGCGTGCGCAGGCCCAGCATGGACAGCCACTCGACGAGCTGGCGGTGGATGGCGTCCGGGCCGTCCAGCTCGGGCTGGGTGATCGGCCAGCGGGCCGGGTGGACCAGCACCGCGTCGGTCTGCCATCCGCCCAGGCCGCCGTGCGAGCCGACCAGCTCCTCGAACGCCGCCACCTCCTCGGTGACCGGGTCGACCGAGCTGATCAGCACCAGGTCGCCCACGTGGGCGGCCTCCTGGTGGCGGAGCAGATCACGCGCGGCGTGCGGCCCGTACGGCAGCAAGGGGTCGATGCCCTCGACGCTGCCGTCGCCGAGCCGGTGGGTGCCCGAGGTGCCGAGCACGACCGGGCCGTCGGCGTCGCGGACGATCACCAGTCCGATGCCCGGGTGGGCGACCAGGCCGTTGATCAGACGCGGGTAGACGCGCTCGATCTGCTCGCGGTCGAGCCGCTCGGTGAACTTGGTCAGGTAGAGCAGGGCCAGGTTGCCCGACGAGACGACCAGCAGCGGCGCCACCGGCGGCTCCGGGAAGTCGGGCTCCTTGGTCGCCTCCTCCTCGGCCGGCGTGGACGGCGCGTCGGCCGGATCGGGCGCCGAGAAACGCTCGACCACCTCGTCCAGGGTCTCGCCGTAGCGCTGCTTGAAGGTGGCGCCCTGGCTCTGCCCGTGATCGGAGAGGACGACCAGGTGATAGCGGCGGGCGGCCTCGGGGGCGAGCCGCTCGAGCACGCCTAGCATCCGGTCGAGGCTCTCCAGCTGGCGCATCGACTCGGGGCGGGCCGGGCCCGCGTGGTGCGCCACCTCGTCGTAGTCGACCAGGTCGCAGTAGACGGCCGGGGCGCCCCGGGCCATCTGCTCGGCGATCAGCGACACGTTCACGTCGCGCAGCAGCATCGAGGCCGGTCGCAGGGCCAGGAAGGAGCCGGAGCGGCTCACCCGGGGCTGGAGGTTGCGGCGGCGCTGGAGGCGGGCCTGGTGCAGCTCGGTGATCACCTCACCGACGCCCAGGACCAGGGCCCGGGTGAAGCCGTAGGGCGAGGCCATGAACGCCGCCCAGCCCCGCGCCGACCGGCCCGGCAGCGCCGCGTGGCTGACCGTGAGCAGGCTGACCGCGGCGTCGCCGCTGAACGCGTTGCCGATGCTGACCCCGCCGTCGCGCAGCAGGCCGCGGCCGTCGCTGAGCCGCGGCTCGATCACGGCCGCGTCGCGCGGGCGGTTGGTGACCATCAGCTTGCCGGTGTCCTTCTCGAACCAGCGGAACGCCGGCACCTGCCGGGTCGCGCCGTGCAGGATGCCGGCCTGCGACGCCGGGGTGGTCGACGGCAGCCCGGTGTGCCAGCCGCGCATCCGGTGGCTGCCCGAGCGCAGCCAGTGGCCGAGGGTGGGCAGGTTGCCGGCCCGCACGGCCCAGCGCAGTACCGGCTCGGAGAGGCCGTCGAACTGGATCATCAGCAGGCCCGGGTCGGTGCCGGTCCGGGGGCGGCGCAGGGTGATGAACGGGCCGCCCGCGAGCCGGGCCTGGCGGCGCCGCACCCCGCGCATGAGCCGCTTGGACTCCCGGACGAAGGTGTCGTCGGAGCCGCTGTCCAGCATCCAGTCGACGATCGCGGCGAAGACGATGGCCAGGATGGCGGTGAGCACCAGCGAGGGCAGGCCGCTGATCCGGTTGGCCGGGTCGATCTCGAGGGCGACCACGATGACGGTGATCTGGGCCAGGATGCCGAGCAGCATGGCCCCCCAGCCGCCGAGGGCCACGATGCCGACCAGCAGCAGCGGGCGCAGCACGGCGCCGACGCCGGCCACCACCAGCACCAGGCCGAGCGTGTCGACGATGTCGTTGCTGTTCACGCCCGGCATCAGCCAGAGCGTGACGGTCAGCACGACGAAAGTGACCAGGGCGCTGCGCAGGACGGCGCGCAGACGGTTGAGGACCCGGCGCCAGCTGAGCAGCGCGCGCAGATCGGCGCGCCAGTCGCGGGCGGCCGGGGCGGACGGAGGCTCGTGCAGGCTGATGGCCACGGGAAAACGATGTCACAGCTTCCGCCGAATCATCGGCTCCTCGTTAGTGTGATCACTTGGGGTTTGTTTGCCCCCTACAGATAGCTTCGGAGCGGTGCGCGCCCGAATAGTCTTGATCATGCTCATGATCACCGCCTTGTCCGCTTGTGGCGGGCCGGACGAAGAGCCTGCCCCGCCGACGCCGAAGGTCGTCGGCTACTTCGCCGGGTGGGGCACCTACGGCCGCGACTTCCAGGTCGAAGATCTGGTCACCACCGGCGCCGCGGCCCGCCTGACCCACCTCAACTACGCCTTCGGCAAGGTCGACAAGGGCCGGTGCGCCGTCGCCGACGCCTGGGCCGACTATCAGAAGCCGATCTCGGCCGGCGCCTCCGGTCTTCAGGGCAACTTCGGCCGGCTCCGCGAGCTCAAGCAGCAGCACCCCAACCTGCGGGTGCTGTGGTCGTTCGGCGGCTGGACCGGCTCGGCCGGCTTCACCGAGGCGGCCCGCGACCCCGAGGCGTTCGCCGAGTCCTGTCAGAAGCTGGTCACCGACCAGCGCTGGTCCGGCGTCTTCGACGGCATCGACATCGACTGGGAATATCCGAACGCCTGTGGCCTGCAGTGCGACAAGAGCGGCCCCGACGCGCTGCCCAAGATGATCACGGCGCTGCGCTCGGCGTTCGGGCCGGACGCGCTGATCACCGCGGCGGTCCCGGCCGACGTCTCCAAGCTGCGGGCCACCGACTACAAGACCGTTTCCGGCACGGCGAACTGGCTCAACGCGATGACGTACGACTACTTCGGCGCCGGCGGCGACGACGCTCAGAAGACCCCCAGGACGGCGCCCCATTCGCCGCTGACCGCCTACCCCGGCATTCCTCGCGAGTCGTCCACGGCGACGGCCACCGTCGACGAGCTGCTCGCGCTCGGCGTCCCCTCGGAGAAGGTGCTCCTCGGCCTCGGCTTCTACGGTCGCGGCTGGGACGGGGTCACCCAGGCCGAGCCGGGCGGCGAGGCGTCCGGACCGGCGCCCGGCAAGTACGAGAAGGGCCTCGAGGACTACAAGATCCTGGCCCAGCGCTGCCCGCCGACCGGCACGATCGCCGACACGGCCTACGCGCTCTGCGGCACGCAGTGGTGGTCCTACGACACGCCGGAGACCATCAAGACCAAGATTGAGTACGCCCGGAGCAAGCGACTGGGCGGGGCCTTCGCCTGGGAGCTGTCCGGTGACACGGCCAAGGGCGACCTGCTCGGTGCGGTCAGCTCGGGTCTCGCCGCGCCGCCGACCGGATGACGGCGGCCAGGCGCTCGCGGGCCGGCGACGGCGGTTCACCGGCCCGCTCGGCGAGGTAGACGGTGTTGAGCGGGACGACCGCGGGCTCGTGCAGCCGTACGAGGCGTCCGGCCGCGAGATCGGCCGCGCACAGATATTCGGGCAGCACGCTGTATCCGCCACCGGCGATCACGGTGGCGAGCACGGCGTGCAGATTGGGCACGACGACGGCTGCCTCCCGCGACGGCCGGGCGCCGAACTCGGTCTGCCAGTAACGGCGGACGATCGGAAGGTCTTCGGCGTACGCCACGAGCGGCACCGTCTTGAGATCACGCCCCGCCACCTCGGGCGCGCCGACCAGCAGGAACTCCTCGTCGCAGAGCGGCTCGACGCGCAGGCCGGCCCCGCGCGGCCGCACGCTGAGCAGGGCCAGGTCGATGGAGCCGTCGCGCAGCCGGGCCGTGAGCTCGGCGGGCAGGCCGAAAGTGACCCGCAGCTGGAGCCCTCGGGCGACGAGCGGCCCCGCCGCCGGAAGCACCACGGCGGTGAGGAACTCGGTCGGCCCGCCGAGGTGCACCTCCTCACCGACCTCGTCGACCACGAGCCCGGCCAGCTTGTCGAGGGGCTCACTGACCCGCCGGGCCAGCAGCTCGGCGGCCGGGGTGGGCGCGACGCCGCGCGGCAGGCGGGTGAACAGCGGCTTGCCGAGCGCGGTCTCCAGGGCCCGGAGCTGCGCGGTCACGGTCGGCTGGGACAGCGACAGCCGCCGGGCGCCCGCGGTGACCGACCCGGCCCGATAGACGGCCAGGAAGGTGCGCAGCAGGTCCAGGGAGAGCTCCATGGGCGGTCAGCCTATTTGCACCCAGACGTTGTCCAGGGCGCCGTTGAACTGGTCGTTGTCGGCGTAGGCGCCCTTGCCGCCGATGCTCATCGGCCGGTTGTTGGTGACCGACAGCTTGGCCGGAATCGTGGTGCGCCCACGCAGATATCCGTTGACCAGCACGAAGAGGGTGGTGGCGACCCGGCGGCACTCGACCGAGTGCCACTGACCGTCGGCCACGCTGACCGAGCTGGTGGCCATCCGGATCGGCGGCCGCTTGTCGTCGACGAGCACGCAGCTGGGCCGCCCGGCGGCACCGTCGATCTGCAGCTTCCACTGGCTGCTGGTGGTCGAGTAGCCCTTCTGCACGACGTTCTGCCCCTTGCTGGTCTGCCCCGGGGTCAGCATGACCTCGGCCCCGAACGCGATGTTGCGCGTGCCCGGATTGAGATCGGCCGAGGAGGTGGCGGTCTGCAGGGCGACATGAGGGCAGACCCGGGCCAGGCATCGCCCGGGAAAGGCCAGAGCCGACCCTTGCCCATGTACGACCCGGCGCACGGCCCCGCCGTGCCCCGAGATCACCCGGAGCGTGTGCCCACGCCCCGACTCATCGATGATCGAGCCGGCCCGCCCGTTGAACGCATACCGAGCCACCACCACACCCGTGGCCCCCACCCCCGGCGTAGGCGCAGCGGCGGGAGCCCGTCCAGCGGGCACTTCGGCGCCAGCAGCCGCCCCACCTCCCGTCACCTTGTCCGGTGCGTTGGCGAGCGCCCGATCACCCCCCACCTTGCCCGGCGTGCCGGCGAGGGCCCCATCACCCCTTACTTTGCCCTCGATCGCGTTATGAGCTGTGGCGGCGAGCGCTTCGGGCGGGGCGGCGAGGGGCGCGTGCGCGGGCAGCGGATTGGCAATGAGGGCGACGGCCGCCGTCGACACGGCGACGAGGGCAGCGCCGAACCAACTAGATCGCATGCCCGAATTATCGCTTGTCGGCCCTTTCGTCCGGCCGAGTTCGGCCCGTCAAACCGGGCGAACCTGGCCACCAAAAGGACTAATCTCACCGAAAAGGTGCAAAAGCGTGATTGTCCCGCGCCCCGCCTACGAGGAGGCGGGGCGCGCGAGCGCGATCAGGCTGAGCGGGACGCGGTCTTGCGGGCGGCGGTCTTTCGGGCCGTCGTCGTGGCCGGGACCTCGGGGGCCGGGGTGGCGGCCTTCCGCGGCGTGGCGGCACGGCGAGCGGGGGTCGTCCGGGTGGAGGCGGCGGTCGCGGCCTTGCGGGCCGTGGTGCGGGCGGCGGTCGCGCGGGCGGTGGAGGCGCCCTCGTCGGCGGCCGTGTCCTCGGCCGGGGTGCTCGCGGCGGAAGACGCCGGGGCCGCGGGTGTGGCCTTGGCGGCGGCGACCTTCGCGGTGGCGGGCGCGGCCTTGGTGGCAGCGGCCGGGGCCGAAGCGGCGGAGGCGGCCGGAGTGGCCGACGCGGCCGAAGTGGCCGGGGTGGCGGACGCGGCTGACGTGGCCGGGGCGGCGGGCGCGGCCTTCGCGGTGGCCGGCTCGGAGGAGGGCTTGGCGGCGGCGCGGTCCCGGGCCTTCTCGCGGGTGATCAGGTCGGCCAGGACGGCCTTGCTGTACTTCTCCTCCAGCGAAGTGGCGCGGGAAGCTGCCTTGTCGGCCTTCGCGGCGGCCTTCTTGTGTGCCTTCTCCAGGCGGGCCTTGTCGCGCTCCTGCGTCTTCAGCGAGCGCTTGAGCCGGCGGGCCTCGGCCTCGGCGTTGCGCAGCGCCTGCTTCTGGCGCTGGGTCAGGTCGGCGTTCGTGCGCAGGCGGTTCTCGAGCTCGGTGACTGTGGTCTTGGCGCGCTCCGCGGCTTCGTGCGCGGCTCCGGACGCGTCGCGTCGGCGGTCGAGCTGATTCTGGCTCACGAGGGGTCTCCTTTCGTCTCACCTATGGCCGTACCCCCGGATTGACGGTGGACGACATCAAGGCGAAGTCAAAGTTACGAGGATTGCTCGACAACTTCGGCCGCGCGAGCCCTGCGACGACGAATGTGACGCACGTGAAGCGTTACGTACGACACAACAGCGACCGTGATGATCCCTATTGCCCACCATTTGTACCGAAGTGCGTGATCCATGATTTCGATGAGGTGGGTGCCGAAGACGTACGCCACTGTCGTCCAGAAACCGACCCACAGCGCCGCGCCGATCGCGTTGTAGAGCAGGAACTGCTTCCACGGCATCGCGGTGATGCCGGCGATCACGCCGTTGAACTGGCGCAGGCCGTCGATGAAGCGGGCCACCACGACGATGCGCCCGCCCCGCCGGGCGAAGAAGCCCTCGGCCCGGGCCAGCCGCTCCGGTGTCAGGAAGACGTATTTCCCCCAGCGCAGGGCGGCCTTGCGACCGCCCTTGACGCCGATCCAGTAGCCGACGTTGTCGCCGAGCACGGCCGCGATGAAGGCGATCGCGGCCACGCCGAAGATGTTGAGCCGGCCGGCGCCGGCGTAGATCGCCGCGGCGACCATGATGGTCTGCCCGGGTGCGGGGACTCCGAAGCTTTCCACTCCGATCGAGCCCGCGACGGCGAGGTAGCCCCACCGGTCGAGGTACGGAGCGACGCCGTGCAGGAATCCCGGAAGGTCGGCTGAAGGAGGCATCGCTTATCTACGGTAGCCGGGGTTCAGGTGGCGCAACGCACAGAGTGGCGATGGTTGCCTGGATGAGGATGTCGACCACTCGCTTCATGACCCCAAAGGTCGGCTCGGTGACTTTCCGTGCGATAGGGCGTTCCTGTGCCCGTCTGTGAATGAGTGGCACGAAAGACCACCCGTTCGGGCCTGGCGCATTCACGCCGCTCTTTGCTTGGCTCCTACGCCGTGAAGGTTCTCATGCGTGCGCGCCGCAAGTTGCTCGCCGGCGGTGTGATCGCCGCCGTGGTGGTGGGGTTGTCGTCGTTCGCGTTGACGCGGGCCGACGCCGCCACATTCGCCACAGTCCAACCTGGAACCTTCAAGGGGTACGCCTTCGACGCGTGCACCGCTCCGACCAGCGCCGCCATGAAGGCGTGGCGCAAGTCGTCGCCGTTCAAGGCGATCGGCATCTACATCGGCGGCGTCAACCGCGGGTGCGCCCAGCCGCAGCTCACCGCGGCCTGGGTGAAGGAGCAGGTGCAGGCCGGCTGGAAGCTGCTTCCGCTCTACGTCGGCCTCCAGGCCTCGTGCACCACGGTCGGCAGCGGCCGCAACCTGATCAACAACGCGCAGGCCGGCGCGCAGGGCCGGGCCGCCGCCGCGGACGCGATCGCCAAGGCGGCCGCGCTGGGCCTGGCCCGCGACTCCGTGATCATCTACGACATGGAGGCGTACCGCACGAACGACGCCGCCTGCCGGGCCGGCGTGCTCGGCTTCATGAACGGCTGGACGTCCCGGCTGCACGACGGGGGATATTTCAGCGGCTTCTACAGCAGCGTCAGCTCGGGCATCGCCGACCAGGTGGCGAGCTACTCGGCCCCCGGCTACGCCCGTCCCGACTTCGTCGACTTCGCCCGCTGGGACCAGGTCGCCACGCTGACCGACCCGCAGATCCCGGCCTCGGCGTGGCCCGGTCACCGCCGCATGAAGCAATATCGCGGCGGCCACAAGGAGACGTGGGGCGGCGTCACGATCAACATCGACAGCAACTACGTCGACTACGCCCCGCTGGCCAAGACGCGCGGCGCCGACTTCAACCTCAGCGGCTGGCCCGACGTGATCGCCCGCTCGGCCACCGGTTACGTCTCGATGTTCCCGGGCAACGGCGGCAGCGTCGACTTCGCGGCCCGGCGCACGATCGGCAGCGGCTTCGCCGCGATGAACGCTCTGGTCCGCTTCGACCTCAACCGGGACGGCCGCGAGGACGTCCTGGCCCGGCAGAGCAACGGCGACCTGTGGTTCTACCCCGGCACGGGCTCGGGCCTGGGCACGCGCAAAAAGGTCGGCAGCGGCTGGCAGGTGCTGCGCGACATCACCACGATCGGCGACCTCACCGGCGACGGCTACCCGGACATCCTGGCGGTTTCCCAGGGCAACAACCTTTTCCTGTACGCCGGGCAGGCGGGCGCCAAGCTGAGTGGCGCCAAGCAGGTGGGTGCCGGTTTCGGCGACAAGACGGAGCTGACCGGCGCCGGCGATTTCAACCGGGACGGCTGGCCCGATCTGGTGGCCCGGCTCGCCGACGGCAAGCTCTACCTGATCACCGGGCGTAAGAACGGTTTCGTCCGGCAGATGCCGCTGGGCGCCGACGCGAGCGGCCTGCGCGATGTGATCTCGATCGGCGACTTCGACCGGGACGGCTTCCCCGACCTGGCCGCGGTGCAGAAGTCGACCGGCGCGCTGATCCTGCTGCCGGGCGCGGGCACGACGCTGCGCCCCGCCATCCGGATCGGCACCGGCTACGGGCCGCTCACACCCCTGGCATAAAAAATTCGTGGCCGGCCCGAACCGGGCCGGCCACGAAAGTCGGTGAAACTCAGAGCGCGTCGGCCGACAGCTGCGCGCGCAGCTTGCTCAGGGCCTTGGTGAGCAGGCGGGAGACGTGCATCTGGGAGATGCCGACCTGGTCGGCGATCTGCGACTGGGTCAGGTTGCCGTAGAAGCGCAGCGTGAGGATCTTCTGCTCGCGCTCGTCGAGGGTGGCCAGGGCCGGGCCTAGGGCGACGCGGGTCTCGGCCAGTTCGAACTCGTTGTCCTCGCCGCCGAGGGTGTCACCCAGCTCGGTGGTGCCGTCGGCCGAGATCGGGGTCGACAGTGAGGTGGCGTTGTAGGCGCGGGCGCCTTCGAGGCCTTCCAGGACGTCTTCCTCGGTGACGCCCAGGTGGGCGGCGACGTCGGCGACTGTCGGGGAGCGGCCCAGGCTGTGGGTCAGGGTGCTGTTGGCCTCGGTGATGGCCAGGCGCAGCTCCTGCAGGCGGCGCGGCACGCGGACCGACCAGGTGCGGTCGCGGAAGTGGCGCTTGATCTCGCCGATGATGGTCGGGATCGCGTAGCCGGCGAAGTCGACGCCGCGCTCGGGGTCGAACTTGTCGATCGCCTTGATCAGGCCGACGTTGGCGGTCTGCACGAGGTCGTCGGTGGGCTCGCCGCGGCCGGAGTAGCGGTGGGCGAGGTGACGGGCCAGCGGGAGCCAGGCCTCGATCGCCCGGTCGCGCAGAGCCGCGCGGGACGGGTGACCGGCCGGCATCGCGGCCATCGCGTTCAGCAGCTCGGCGGCGCTGTCGACGGGCGCCTCGGCGCCGGCCGGAATCGTCTCCGCCTCAGCAGAAGTCGTGGTGGTCTCGGTGACGGTCATGCTCTGGTCCTCCCTGGCACCTACCGGAGAGCCGGTCCCGCTCGCTGGCGGGACCCGTTCGGTCGGGTGTCCCTGTTTCCTGGTCGACGGCGATCGATCCGATAACCATCGACCCGCACACGTGGCCGTTCGGATATGAGAACCCTAGCCGAGAGGGCCAGGAAAGACTAGCCGAAAGTATGAGTTACTTTGCGTGATAGCAACTATACGGAGCGGATCTTGCGCGCGGTCGATTGGATCGCCGCGTTCCGGGCACGCCAAGGGGCATGACATTCGCAGTGGTGACCGGTGCCTCCAGCGGCATCGGATATGAGCTGGCACGGCAATTCGCACAGAACGGCTTCGATCTGCTGGTCGTGGCCGAGGACGCCGATATCGACCAGGCCGCGGCCGACCTCCGCCGCGACGGCCGGCGCGAGGTGACCGCGGTGCGGGCGAACCTCGCCACCTTCGAGGGAGTCGAGCAGACGTACGCCGCGATCCGCGAGGCCGGCCGCCCGGTCGACGCCATCGCCCTCAACGCGGGCCGCGGACTCGGCGGCGACTTCACCCGGGAGACCGACCTGGAGGACGAGCTCGAGATCATCGCGGTCAACGTGACCTCGACCGTGCACCTGGCCAAGCGGGTGCTGCCCGACCTGGTCGCCCGTGGCGCGGGCCGGGTGCTGTTCACCTCGTCGATCGCGTCGATGATGCCTGGCACCTATCAGGCGGTCTACAACGCGTCGAAGTCCTTTGTGCAGTCGTTCGCCGAGGCGCTGCGGGCCGAGCTCAAGGACACCGGGGTCACCGTGACCTCGCTGATGCCGGGCCCGACGGACACCCAGTTCTTCGAGCGGGCCGAGATGATGGACACCGCCGTCGGCACCGGCAAGAAGGACGACCCGGCCCAGGTCGCCGAGCAGGGCTTCAAGGCGCTGATGAACGGCGACGAGAAGGTCGTGGCCGGCTCGCTCAAGACAAAGGTGCAGGGTGCGGCGTCCAAGGTGATGCCGGACAAGGCAAAGGCCGAGATGCACCGGAAGATGGCCGAGCCGGGCTCTGCCAAATCGGATTAGTACATAAGTTTCTCGGCCGGCGGTCGGACGGTCGAGTGTCAAGGGCCACAGAACGGGCAAGATGGACGCCATGACTTCGCTCCGCGTATCGGTTCCCTTTCCGGCCGCGTCGGAGCTGCGGTGCTGGAAGCTGGACGACTTCGGTGAGCTGCGCGGTCTGCGGGCCGCCCTGCGCGAGGCGATCGCGCGGGTGCCCGCGGCGGCGCAGGACGATCTGACCGACAAGGTGGCCGTGGTCGCCACCGAGCTGGCGACCAACGCGCTGCGGCACGGGCTTCCGCCGACCGAGGTGCGCCTGCTCCGGCAGGCGGACCGGCTGATCATCGACGTCGCCGATCACGATTTGGAGGCGGAGCCCCAGGTGGCCGAGGACCGCCCGCTCGGCGCCGGCGGCCTCGGTTTGCAGCTCACCCGCACCTTCGCGATCGACGTCGGCTGGTACACGACCGAACAGGCCAAGCACGTCTGGGCCAGCTTCCCGGGCTGATCCGATCGAGTGCTGGTAGAAAAGGCCCGTGGCTGATTCCTACAAGATCGGCCAGGAGCGGATGGCCGACGGCACGGCCACTCTCCTGTGCCTCGACGGAGAGCTGGACATCAACGCCCGTGACGACCTGCGGGCGGCGATCCTGGGCGCGGTCGACCGCGGCGACGTCATGGTGGACCTCGGCGGCACGACCTTCCTCGACTCCGAGGCGCTCGGCGCGCTCATCGAGGGCTACAACGCGGCGACCACCGCCGGCACCACCTTCCGCGTGATCAAAGCCACCGGCGTGGTGGCCCGTGTGCTCGCCGTCTCGGGTGCGGGGGAGCTCTTCGGCTCGTAGTCTCCCGCGGTGGACTTGATCATTGCGGCGGCCCTGCTCGCCGGCGTGCTGGCGTTCGCGGTGGTCCGTCCCCGCGGGCTGCCGGAGGCGGTGGCCGCGGTGCCCGCGGCCGTGATCGCCGTGGCGGCCGGCCTGGTCCCGCTGAGCGAGGCCTGGGCCGAGGTCCGCGAGCTCGGCCCGACCGTCGGCTTCCTGGCCGCCGTCCTGGTCGTCGCCCACCTGGCCGACGAGCACGGCGTCTTCCGGTACGCCGGGCGGATCGCGGCCGGGATCAGCCGGGGCCGCCCGGTGCGGCTGCTCGGCGCCGTCTTCGTGGCCGCCTCGCTGACCACGGCGGCGCTGAGCCTGGACGCGACGGTCGTGCTGCTCACCCCGGTCGTGCTGGTGACGGCGGCCCGCACCGGCGTCCGGTCCCGCCCGCCGGCGTACGCCTCGGCGCACCTGGCCAACTCGGCGTCGCTGCTGCTGCCCGTCTCCAACCTGACCAACCTGCTGGCCTTCGCGGCCAGCGGCCTGACCTTCCTCGGCTTCGCCGGGGTGATGGCGCTGCCCTGGGTGGCCGTGATCCTGGCCGAGTACGTCGTGTTCCGCTGGTTCTTCCGCGACGACCTGCGGGTACGCGTGGAGCCGGAGACCAACGGCGGCGACGGCCCGGCCCCGCGGTACGCGCTGGTGGTGCTCGGGCTGACCCTGGCCGGCTTCGCGGTCGCGCAGCCGCTGGGCGTCCACCCGGCCTGGGTCGCGGTCGCGGGGGCGATCGCTCTCGCCGTACCCCTGAGGTCGTCGCCGTTGACCTTGATCCGCGAGGCGAACCCGGCCTTCTGCGCGTTCGTCCTGGCCCTCGGCGTCGTCGTGGCGGCGATCCGGGTGCACGGGCTCGGCGCGCTCATCGACCACCTGGTGCCGGACGGGAGCGGGCTGGGGGAGATGCTGGCCATGGCCGGGCTCGCCGCCGTGCTGGCCAACCTGCTGAACAACCTGCCGGCCACGCTGGTGCTGCTGCCCGGGGTGGAATCGTCGCCGGGGCTGTTGCTGGCGATGCTCATCGGCGTCAACGTCGGCCCGAACCTGACCTACGTGGGCTCGCTGGCCACGCTGCTGTGGCGGCAGATCCTGCACAACGAGGACGCGGCCCCGGACGCGGGCGTCTTCCTGCGCCTGGGCCTTTTCACCGTGCCGGTCGCGCTGGTCGCCGGGGTGCTCGCGTTGTGGCTCGGCCTACGGCTGACATAGGGGCGCACCCCACGCCGCCGCGCCGGGATCGGCCCGGGGATGGCCGAGGTGATCCGGTGGGGGATTCGGTGGCGGGGGTGCGACCAACGCAGTCAGTCTTATCGATGCCCGGTGTTACAGGCAAGTAAAACTGGTTACGGAACTAAGCACTGCTGGGCCGTACGCCGCCCGGGCCACCGCCGCCGGCCGGAGCCGCCCCGCCGGTCGGGGTGGTCGTCGTGTCGACCTTCGCGGTCAGCGCCACGGTGAACCCGTTGGTGACGTCGCCGCTGACGGTGCCGAGTTGCAGGGCGGCCGAGTCGTCGCCGAAGACGTTGTCGTTCGCCAGGCTGACCTGACTCAGGTTGGTCACCGATTTCGAGTAGCCCGTCGTGGCGTACACCAGATCGCATGTGGCCTTGGGCAGCGCCACCTGGGACGTGGCGATGGCCTTGGTGGAGTCGGTGATGTCGGCCTGGCTCGGGTAGACCTCGAAGTGGATGTGCGGCCACCGTCCGCTGTAGCAGGCCGGGAAGACGCTGGTGAAGGTCACCTTGCCCGCGCTGTCGGCGATCTGCACGCCGCGCAGATAGTTCTCGCCGGTGATGCCGTCGGAGTAGAGCGAGTAGTTGCCGTCCCGGTCGCAGTGCCAGACGTAGACGGCGACGTCCTTGAACGGCGCGTCGTCATCGGCCATGTCGAGGATCGTGAGTTCGAGCTTCATGGGTACGCCCTCGGCGGTCCCACTGGCCGTGCCGAAGCTGGAGCGGATGTCGCTGCGGACCACACCGCTCTGCTCCAGGACGTCCGGCCCGTTCGAGCCGTCACCGGGGTAGGGCCCGGCGGTCTCGTCCGGGATCTCGCCGGTGCTGGTCGCCGACGTGGTGGTGGCCGAGGTGGACGACACCGGGTCGTTGCTGCCGCAGGCGGCCAGGCCGAGAACGGCGGCGCCGAGCCCGAAGCCGCGCAGCATGTTCCGGCGGCTCATCAGCGTGCCGAGGTCGAAGCCCAGGCCCTGATCGGTCAGCTCCTCGCCGGGGCGGGGGAGTGGTCTTCCCTCGTACCGCTGCGTCATCGTCTCGCTCCTCGTCGTGTTGCCGCACGTTTCGACCGAGCCTAGGAAGATTTTTTGTGGAAAGAGGATGAATGTCCTGTCTGATGCTGTGCCCAGGATCTTTTCCTACCGGTTTTGAAGAGATAATTCTGCCGGACTGTTGACGGAAAAATTCGGGCCGCCCTACGGTGGCCTCGTGTCCGGGTCCGGAGGAGTACATGCGCTGGTCAGGCGCGCGCATGAGGAGCGCGTGCTGTCGATCCTGCGCGAGCGCGGCGGGCTGAGCCGGTCGCAGATCGCGGCCCGCTCCGGCCTGTCCCGCACCACGCTCAGCGAGATCACCGGCGACCTGCTGGCCCGCGGCGCGATCGTCGTGGTCACCACCGACGCCCGCGAACGCGCCGGCAGCGGCCGCCCGGCCGAGCTGCTGGCGCTCGATCCCCGCTCGGGCCAGTTCCTCGGGGTCGACCTCGGTCACAGCCGGGTCCGCGTGGCGGTGGCCGACGCCGCCCACGAGATCATCGCCAGTGAGGTGGCGGCCTACCCGTCGGACATGTCGTGGCCGCGGAAGCTGGCCGCCGGTGTCGCCCTGGTCGACCGGCTGACCCGCGAGCAGGGCATCACGCTCGCGGCGTTGCAGGGCATCGGGGTGGGGGTGGCCGGCCCCTACTCGCCGGACGGCTCCCGGGCCGGCGTGCTCGCCGCCTTCGCCGACCGTTTCACGCCGGGCGTCCCGGTGATCGTCGACAACAACACGCGCTTCGCGGCCCTGGCCGAGGCCATCGAAGGGGAAGCCCCGCCGCACGCGATCACCGACCGGCCAGCGGATGGCGCGGCTGCGGGAGGCGTCGTGGGGAAGGCCGGCGGCGCGGCCGTGGGGAGCGTTGCTGGGAAGGGTGGCGGCGCGGCTGCGGGGAACGCTGGGCGGATCGCGGGCGGCGTGGCCGAGGTGAATGACGTGCTCTACGTGCGGCTGGCCGATGGCATCGGTGGCGGGCTGGTGGTCGGGGGCCGGCTGGTGGCCGGGGCTCGTGGGGTGGCCGGCGAGTTCGGGCATGTGCGGGTCGATCCGGCGGGGGAAGTCTGCCGGTGTGGCAAGCGTGGGTGCCTCGAGACGATTGCCTCGGTGGGGCCGGCGCTGGCGGCCGCGGATGTTCGGGACCTCGGCGAGCTGGCCGCGCGCCGCGACGAGGCCCGGGTTCGTGAGGCGATGGACCAGCTCGCCGAGGCGCTGGGCCGCGTGCTGGCCGACGCCGCGCTGATCCTCAACCCCGACCAGATCGTGATCGGCGGGCCGCTGCCGCATGCCGTCCCGGCGATCGTCGCGCGGGCGGGCGCGGTGATCGCGGCCGAGCTGGTGTCGGTCGGCGGGCCCGGCCCGCTGATCCGGGCCGCCCGCCTCGGCGACGACGACGGCGCCCGCGGCGCGATCGCCGCCTGCTTCCGCCAGTCGCCGCTGCTCGACGACTACCCGTCTCTCTCCGGGAGCCCGCAATGACCGTGATCCAGGCCGATACCGAGGTGGCGGCCGGCTCGCCGCCCACCGAGCGCCGTCGTCGAGGCGTACCCAAAGCTGTCTTGAATGTCATCTCGGTCCTGCTCGGCATCGCCGTGTGGTGGGGTTTCTCGCTTGGCGGCTATGACATTCCGGCGCCGCCGGAGGTGCTGGAGCGCGGCGGTGAGCTGATCAAGGACGGCACGCTGCTCGACGACGTGCTGGCCAGTCTCGGGCGGGTGCTCGCCGGTTTCGTGCTCGGTGTCGCGCTGGCCATCCCGGTCGGGTTCCTGATGGGCTGGTACGGGATCGTGCGCGGCCTGATCGAGCCGTGGGTGCAGTTCTTCCGGACCATCCCGCCGCTGGCGATCATCCCGCTCGCGGTCGTGCTGATGGGCATCGGCGAGACCCCGAAGATCTTCGTGATCTTCCTGGCCTCGTTCCTGGCCTGCGTGATCGCCACCTTCCAGGGCGTCGTCGGCGTGGACAAGACGCTGATCAACGCGGCCCGGGTGCTCGGGGCCAAGGACGGCACGATCTTCGCGCGGGTCGTGGTGCCGGCGTCGATGCCGTTCATCCTGGTCGGCATGCGGGTCGGGCTCGGCTCGTCGTGGGCGACGCTGGTGGCGGCCGAGCTGATCGCCGCGCAGCAGGGCCTCGGCTACCGGATGCAGAGCGCGCAGCTCTACTACGACCTGCCGACCATCTTCGTGGGCCTGATCAGCATCGGCGTGCTCGGCCTGCTGATGGACCGGATCCTCCTCTTCGCCGAACGGCGTCTCACGAACTGGCAGGAGCGCCGATGATCACGGTCGAAAATGTCCGAAAAGTCTTCCCGGACAACAACTTCACCGCGCTCGGCGGAGTGTCGTTGGACATTTCGGACAACGAGTTCGTCACCGTCGTGGGGCCCTCTGGCTGCGGCAAGACGACGCTGATGAACATCCTGGCCGGCCTGGAAACGGCGACATCCGGGCGTGCGGTCGTCGACGGAAGAACGATCACCGGGCCCGGTCCGGACCGGGGAGTGATCTTCCAGCAGTACGCGCTCTTCCCCTGGCTCACCGTGCGCAAGAACGTCGAGTTCGGACTGCGCACGGCCGGCGTGGCCCGGGCCGAGCGCCGCCGCGTGGCCGAGCACTTCATCGATCTGGTCGGCCTGAGCGACTTCGCCGACGCGCTGCCCCGCACGCTCTCCGGCGGCATGAAGCAGCGCTGCGCGATCGCCCGCGCCTACGCGGTCAACCCGTCGATCCTGCTGATGGACGAGCCGTTCGGCGCGGTCGACGCGCTGACCCGGGTCCGCCTCCAGGAGCAGCTGCTCCGCACCTGGAGCCAGGAGAGACGCACCGTCGTCTTCATCACCCACGACGTCGACGAAGCCGTCTTCCTCGCCAACCGGGTCGTCGTCATGGCGGCCCGCCCGGGCCGGATCGTCGAGGTCGTCGACGTCGATCTGCCCTATCCCCGTACCGAAGAGATGCGGCTCAGCCCCGCCTTCACGGCGCTGCGCAATCGCGTGTGGAGCGCCGTCTATCACCAGGAGTCCGTTGCATGAAACGCGTTCTCGCGGCCGTCGCGGCCGCCTCCCTCCTCCTGCTGTCGGCGTGCGGATCAGCCGATGACAACTCTTCCGGAGAGGGCACCGCCAAGGTCAACTTCGGATACATCGCCGACTACAACGGCAGCAGCCTGCTCGCGGTGGCCGACGACCAGAAGCTCTGGGCCAAGCACGGCGTCGAGGTGAGCACCAAGGTCTTCACCAACGGCCCGCTCCAGATCACCGCGCTCAACGCGGGCGACCTCGACTTCGGCTACATCGGCCCCGGCGCCATCTGGCTGCCCGCCTCGGGCAAGGCGAAGATCGTCGCGGCCAACTCGCTCGGCAACGCCGACCGGGTCATCGCTCAGCCCGGCATCACCGACCTGGCCCAGCTCAAGGGCAAGAAGATCGGCGTGCCCGAGGGCACCTCGGGCGACATGATCCTCACTCTGGCCCTGAAGAAGGCCGGCCTCACCAACGACGACATCCAGCGCGTCCCGATGGACGCGGCCACGATCGTCTCGGCGTTCGCCTCGGGCCAGATCGACGCCGCCGGCATCTGGTATCCGCTGCTCAACAACATCAAGCAGAAGAAGCCGGGCCTGGTCGAGCTGGCCAAGGACAGCGACTTCGAGGGCGAGTTCTCGTTCCCGACCGCGTTCGTGGCCTCGAACGAGGTGACCGAGAAGAAGAAGGAGACGGTCACCAAGGTCGTGCAGGTGCTGCGCGAGGCCATGGACTACCGGGCGGCCAACCCGGACAAGACCGTCGAGCTGACCGCGGCCCTGCTCAAGCAGCCGGTCGACGCGGTCAAGGCGGACGCCGCCAACAGCAAGATGCTCGACTCCAAGACGCTGGACGGCTACACGGCCGACGGCACGATCGACAAGTGGCTGAAGGCGCTCGGCGACTACTTCGTCGAGGCCAAGAAGCTGCCCTCCAACCCCGACCCCAAGACCTACTACCTGGGCGACGTGTTCAAGGGATGAACTTCCTCTTCCTGATGACCGACCAGCACCGGGTCGACACCCTCGGGGCGTACGGGAACACGCAGGTCTCCACGCCCCACCTGGACCGTCTCGCGGCCACGGGCACGAGGTTCGACCGGTGGTACACCCCGACCGCGATCTGTACGCCGGCGCGGGCCAGCCTGCTCACCGGGCAGGCCCCGTTCCGGCACAAGGTGCTGGCCAACCACGAGCGCAACGTCGGATATCTGGAGGACCTGCCGGACGGCACGTTCACCTTTTCGCAGGCGTTGCGCGAGCGGGGCTACAACGTGGGCCTGATCGGCAAATGGCACGCGGGCACCGAGAAGGCGCCGGCCGACTACGGCTTCGACGGCCCGCATCTGCCGGGCTGGCACAACCCGGTCGATCACGAGGACTACCTGGCCTATCTCAAGGAGAACGACCTTCCCCCGTACGAGATCACGGACCGGATCCGGGGCACGCTGCCCAACGGCGGGCCGGGCAACCTGCTGGCGGCGCGGTTGCGGCAGCCGGTCGAGGCCACGTTCGAGTACTACATGGCAACCCGGACGATCGAGATGCTTCGGTCGTACGCCTCGTCGGGCGCCCCGTTCTATCTGGCCACCCACTTCTTCGGGCCCCACCTGCCGTACATCGTCCCCGACGAGTATTTCGACCTGATCGACCCGGCGACCGTCGAACTGCCCAAATCGATCGCCGAGACCTTCGAGGGCAAGCCGCCGGTGCAGGCCAACTACAGCGCGCACTGGACCTTCGACACCATGCCGATCGAGGTCACGCGCAAGCTGATCGCGGTCTACTGGGGTTACGTGACGCTGATCGACCAGCAGATCGGGCGGATCCTCGACGAGATGGACGCGCTCGGGCTGGCCGAGGCGACCACCGTCTTCTTCACCTGTGATCATGGCGAGTTCACGGGGTCGCACCGGTTGCACGACAAGGGCCCCGCGATGTACGAGGATATTTACCGCACTCCCGGGATCATTCGGGCGCCGGGGGCGCCGGCGCAGGTGCGGAACGAGTTCGTGTCGCTGCTCGACTGCACGGCCACGATCCTGGATCTGGCCGGGCTGGACACATCGGACGCGGTCGACTCCCGCAGCCTGGTCCCGCTGCTGCGCGGCGAACATCCGGACTGGCAGCCGGACATCCTGGGCGAGTTCCACGGGCACCACTTCCCGTACCCGCAGCGGATGCTCCGCGAGGACCGCTACAAGCTGGTCGTCAACCCGGACTCGACGAACGAGCTCTACGACCTGCACCGCGACCCCGACGAGCTGATCAACATCTACCGGCACCCGGAGATGGAGCCGGTCCGCAAGCGGATGACGCGGCGGCTGTACACGTTGCTCAAGGAGCGCGACGACCGCTTCTATCACTGGATGACCTCGATGTACGACGTCGGTGAGGTCTCCTACGACCCCACGCTCAGTGGGCTGGACGAATCGTCGTACCAGTGAACATCGTGATGATCCTGACCGACGACCACGCCGCGCACGCGATCTCCGCGTACGGGTCGGCGGTCAACACCACGCCCCGGATCGACGAGATCGCCCGGCTCGGCCGGCGCTTCGACAACTGCTTCGCGACCAACTCGCTCTGCTCGCCGTCACGGGCCAGCATCCTGACCGGGACGTACAGCCACGTCAACGGGGTGACCACGCTGGTCACCCCGATCGACGCGAGCCAGCCGACCTTCGTCTCCGCGCTCAAGGAGGCCGGCTACCGGACCGCGATGATCGGCAAGTGGCACATGGGCGACGGGCCCGGCCACGACCCGCAGCACTTCGACTACTGGGACGTGCTGATCGAACAGGGCGAGTACGTCGACCCCCAGTTCCTGTCGCCCGAGGGGCTGCGCACGGTTCCGGGCTACGCCACCGACATCATCACCGACCTGGCGCTGAACTGGATCGCCTCCGGCGACGGCCCCTATTGCGTGCTGATCTATCACAAGGCGCCGCACCGGCCGTGGATCCCGTCGCCCGCGCACGCCGGGCTCTATCAGGATCCGATTCCGCTGCCGCCGACTTTCGAGGACGACTATGCGACCCGCACCTCGTCGGCCCGGCGGGCGGCCATGCGGATCGCCGAGCACCTCACGCTCGAGGACCTCAAGGAGACGCCGCCGGCCGGTCTTTCCTATTCCGGCGAGGCGCTCTGGAAGTACCAGCGCTTCATGGAGGACTATCTGCGCTGCGTTGCCTCCGTCGACGACAACGTCGGCCGGGTCACCGATTTCCTCCGCGACCGCGGCGAGTTCGAGGACACCCTTTTGATGTACGCCTCGGATCAGGGTTTCTTCCTCGGCGACCACGGGTGGTTCGACAAGCGGTTCATGTACGAGGAATCGCTGCGGATGCCGCTCGTCCTGTCCTGTCCGCGGGCGGTCACGCCGGGGGTGGTCACCGAGATGGTCACCAATGTGGATTGGGCACAGACGCTGCTCGAGGCGGCCGGGGTGGCGCCGCATCCGCGCATGCAGGGCCGCAGTTTCTGGCCCCTTCTCACCGAATCCGCGTATGACGCCGCGGCGGGCGTCTACTACCGCTACTGGGAGCACGACGACGTCTTCCACAAGGCGCCGGCCCACTACGGATATCGGACGGCGCGGCACAAGCTCATCTACTTCTACAACGACGGGCTCGGGATCCCCGGCTGCGGCTGGGGGACCTATCCGCCGGAGTGGGAGCTGTACGACCTCCAGGCCGATCCGGCCGAGCTGCGCAACGTCTACGACGAGCCGGCGTACGCGGGCATCCGCGAGGAGCTGAAGGTCGCGATGTGGCGTGAGCAGGCCCGCCTGGGCGACGAACCGCATCCCAGCCAGCCCCGGCCGGTGGGCGTATGAGCGAGTCGTGCTGCAGCCCTTCCGCCGGCCGGCCGTCCGTGTCCGCGCCGGTCGCCATCACCGTGCGGGGGCGGCACCGGGTGCCGCAGGCTTCGGTTCCGGAGCAGACGTACGCCATGGGGGACGCGCACGGCGACGGCGTGCGTCCCGACGGCGAGCAGCCCGTTCATCCGGTGCGGGTCGGCGCTTTCGAGATCGACGCGACGGCGGTGACCGTGGCCGATTTCCGGGCCTTCGCGGAGGCGACCGGATATCGCACGGAGGCGGAGACGTTCGGCTGGTCCGCCGTCTTTCACCTGGCCGTCACCGACGAATCCGCCATCGCCGGAACGATGGCCGGCACCCCCTGGTGGGTGGGCGTCTCCGGAGCCGACTGGGCTCATCCCGGCGGCCCGTCCTCGCCGGCCGCCGACGACCACCCGGTGGTGCACGTCAGCTGGAACGACGCGCTCGCCTATTGCGCCTGGGCCGGACGGCGGCTGCCCACCGAGGCCGAATGGGAGTGCGCGGCCCGCGGTGGGGCGCCGTCGCGGCGTTACCCGTGGGGCGACGAACTGCCCGCGGAATGGGCCTGCAACATCTGGCAGGGCACCTTTCCGACGGTGAACACGGAAGAGGACGGCTGGCTCACCACGGCGCCGGCCCGATCCTTCGAGCCCAACGCGTACGGCCTCTACCAGCCGGTCGGCAACGTGTGGGAATGGTGCGCGGACTGGTTCTCGCCCACCTATTACGCGGTGTCTCCTCAGGACGATCCGCAGGGACCTCGGTCGGGGGCGGCCCGGGTGATCCGCGGCGGGTCCTATCTCTGCCACGACTCGTACTGCAATCGCTACCGCAATGCCGCCCGCTCGTCGAACACGCCCGATTCCTCGACCGGCAACACGGGATTTCGCACCGTCTCCCTCTGAGCTTAAGGACGCCACGGATGGCTCGCAGTCGTACCTCGCTATGGCTTTTTATAGTGATAATCGCCGCGTTTGCCGCGGCACCGGCGCAAGCCCACGCGGCGCCGGCGTCGTACACCAACCCGGTCAGCGCCGGCACCGTCGACACCCTCCCGGACCCGGCGGTGATCAAGGCGAAGGACGGGAAGTGGTACGCCTACGGGACCACGAACCCGATCTTCAGCAGCCGCGGCGAGACGGGTGAGCACATCCTGCCCACGCTCACCTCGGCCGACCTCGTGCACTGGAGCTATGCCGGCGACGTCTTCGCGCTGACCGCGAAGCCGGCGTGGTGGCCGGCCGGCACCCGGCCGTGGGCGCCCGACATCAGGTTCTTCGACAACACCTATCACCTGACCTATTCGCTGTCGGTCGGTGGCATCGCGCTGGCCACCAGCGACAATCCGGCCGGGCCGTGGACCGACCGCGGGCTGATCGTGCCGGCGTCCAACGGCTGCCCGAGCGGCGCCATCGACCAGGCGATGTTCACCGACACCGACGGGTCGTACTACCTGTACTGGGGCAGCTACGACACCATCTGCGCGGCGAAGATGAACGCGGACGCGACGGCGCTGGGCGGGCCGGTCACGCGGGTCGGGCACGGGCGGCGGATGGAGGGCGGGTTCGTCGTCCACCGCGACGGGTTCTACTACCTCTTCTACTCCGACGGCGGATGCTGCGACGGCGCCTTCAGCGGCTACACGGTGAAGGTGGGGCGGTCGACGTCGCCGCTCGGGCCGTTCACCACGCCGACCGGGGTCGGGCTGACCGAGCTGACCAGCAAGGACGGCATCGTGCTGGCCGGTAGCGGCAACGGCTGGGTGGGGCCGGGGCACAACTCGATCGCCACCGACCTGGCCGGGCAGGACTGGCTCGTCTATCACGCCATCCCGCAGGGCGATCCCGACTTCCCGCCGGTGACCGGGGCCAACGGGGCGACGCTGAACCTCACCAAGCGGCCCCTGATGATCGACCGGCTGGACTGGATCGACGGATGGCCGGTCGTGCGGGCCGGGGCCGGGCCTTCCTCCGGTCCACAGACCGCGCCGGTGACCAAGTGGGCTGTGTCGTCCGCGGATCGTTTCACCGGCGGTTTCACGCAGACTGGCCGCCGGCTTTCCGCCGACGGTGCCGCCGCCTCTTTCACTGCGAGGACAATCTCCGGAAATGTCCGTATTGAAGGTGACGTGCGGGGTGACGCGGCGGGCATCGCTTACGGAGACGTCACGGCCTGGCTGGACAGCGCCTCCCGCCGGCTGGTCGTCGAGGGGGCGGCCTCCGGGTCGGCGTCGTTGCCGGCGAACTTCAACTATCAGTCGTGGCACACGATCGTGCTGACCCGGCGGGGTGACGCGCTGACCGTCACGGTCTCGGCCGACCGGCTGCACGACGACGTCGCCTCCGTGCCGCTCACACTTCCGCCGGGCTTCGGCGGTGGCCGGATCGGAGCCGTCTCCCGGGGCGGCGCCGCCGAAGTGGACAATCTGGGCGCGGCTCCGCTGGCCACGCCGGTCACGAGGCGGGTGGCCGATCCTGAGGTGGGGCGCCTCCTGCCGGCGTACTCCGACGAATTCGACGGAAGCGCCCCGAACGGCGGCTGGAGCTGGATCAGGCCGGACGCCGCGGCGACGGTGAGCGGCGGCGAACTGGTGCGGCCCACGCAGGCCGGTGACATCGCGCTCGGCGGCAACAGCGCCGGGGTGCTGGTGCGGGACGCGCCGGCCGGCTCGTTCGTGGTCGAGACGCGGCTCCAGTTCGACGGTGTCCGCGGCAACCAGCAGGCCGGGCTGGTCCTCTATGACAACGACAACCGCTTCGTGAAGCTGGCCCACTCGGTGCTGCCGCTGGCCGGCTTCGCCAACACGTTCCTCCAGCAGACCGAGTTCACCAAGGAGGACACCCGCACGTCGACCAACGCCGTCACCTCGGGCCCGTCCTTCGGCGGCCCGGCCCCCGCCACCATGTGGCTGCGCCTGCTCTACCGCGACGGCGTGGCCCGCATGGCCACCAGCCGCGACGGCGTCACCTGGACCTGGGGCGGCGCCTGGACGCTGTCCCGCCCGGCCACCCTGAAGATCGGCGTGATCGCCATGGGCGGCACCGGCGCCACGGCCCGCTTCGACTACGTCAGGACGTACGCCGCGCGGCCGGCCTGAGGTTTCACGCGCCGGGTCAGGACGTGTGCCGGGCGGCCTGTCTGAGGTCCAGCTCGTCGATGATGTCGCGGGCCACGTCCTGGCCGATCCGGTGGTCGTGGACGGCTGTCGTCACGGCCAGGCGCTGGGCCTCGAAGCTCGCGTCGAGGTCGGCCGCCGGCTGGGCGGCGGCCTCGGCGACGATCTGGTCGGCGGTCTCGCGTTCGGCGTGTTCCTCGGCGTGTTCGGCGGCCAGGTCGAACTTCAGCTTGCGGGCCAGCCAGCTGATCGTCGTGCCCTGGATGAGCAGGGTGCCCAGGGTGACGATCAGCGCGATGGCCTGGATCGCGTCGCGGCCGGGGAACGGCGCGCCCGAGTCCGTGTGCTCCGGGATGCCGGCCGCGGCGGCCAGGGTCAGGATGCCGCGCATGCCGGTCCAGCCGACCAGCGCGATCTCCTTGCGGGTCGGCGGCTCCTGCGACTTGACGCCGCGCTTGCGGAGCTCCTCCTCGCGCCTCTGCCACCGGGCCCGGTAATAGACGTCCTCCTTGACCCGGCGCTTGCGGCGCTCGTCGCGGCGGCGGTAGCGCTCGAACAGCACGAACACCCCGGCCATCCGGAAGACGATGGCCACCACCAGCAGCACCCCGGCCGCGATCAGGGTGCGCGTGAGGCCCGGGTCGTCCTCGTGGGCGAGATCTTCGAGGACGAACTTCAACTGCAGGCCGATGTACGCGAAGACGAAGGTCTCCAGCAGGAAGTCGAGCACCGGCCAGACGTTGTTCTCGCGGATCCGGGTCAGATATCCGCCCGGATATTGGAAGTTCGGGTCGAGCGACAGGTTCAGGGTGATCGCGAACGCGGCCGCCACCACGGCCAGGATGCCCGAGGCGTGCGCCTCCTCGGCGGTCAGGAAGGCGGTGAACGGCACGAGCAGCACCAGGGCCGTCTCGAGCGTCGGGTTGTGCAGCCGCTTGCGGATCAGCAGGGCCGCCGAGGCCAGGGCGGCGCCGATGAGCAGCCCGAGGGACGCGTTGCGGAAGAACTCGGCCACGCCGCCGCCGAAGCTCGCGTGCTCGCCGTTGACCGCGCCGACCGCGATGGCGAACAGGGTCAGCGCGGTGGCGTCGTTGACCAGGCTCTCGCCGGTCAGCACCGAGGTGGCCCGTTTGGGCAGACCCATCTCCTCGCCGTGCGACACCGTGGTGATCGTGTCCGGCGGGGCCAGGACCGAGCCGAGCACGAACGCCGCGGCCAGGCCGATCGTCGGCAGGATCCACGAGGTGACGTAGCCGAGCACGCCGGCGGTCAGCACGACCAGGATCACGCCGAGGTTGATGATCGGGCGCAGGTTCGCCCCGAACGATGCGAACGACGCCCCGCGGGTCGCCGAGTAGAGCAGCGGCGGCACCACGAGCGCGAGGATCACCTCGCTCTCCAGCTCGAGCCGGGGCACGCCGGGGATGAAGGAGGCCGCGGCCGCGAGCACCACGATGATCCAGCCCGGTTCGACGCCGCGCCGCTTGGCGAACGAGGAGACCGCGATGCCGCAGCCGATGATCAGCAGGATCTGTACGCCGTTCACTTGATCAGGCTAGTCAGACGGCCGCAGTCCGGCGACGACGATTTCGATCATCCGCTCCCGGTCGGGGGCGGCGACGCAGGCGTTCAGGAGGGCCTTCACGTCGGCCCGGGTGACGTCGGCGCGCACGGTCCCGGCCCGTTGGGCGTCCGTGAGCAGGGCCGACTCCAGGCTTTCGAGGTCGTGGCCGGTGCGGGCGGCGGCCGCCTCGATGTCGAAGCCGCCGCCGCTGAGGGCCTCGGCCAGTCCGCGATCGGCGGTGGCCCGGCCGACCATGAAGGCGAAGAAGCGGGAGAAGGCCTCGCCGGGGGTTTCCTCGCGTCTCAACCGCTCGGCCTCCGCGTGGATCTCGGCCACCTCGGCGCCGACGATGGCCTCGAACAGCGACTCCTTGGTGGGGAAGTGCCGGCTGACCGTGCCGGTGCCGACCCCGGCCCGGCGGCCGATCTCGGCCACCGAGACGGACAGGCCGTCCTCGGCGAAGGCCTTCATGGCGGCCTCGACGACCTTGGCCCGGTTGCGCTCGGCGTCCGCCCGCACATCTTCTCCTTGCTAAACGGGATGGCCATCCCGCATAGTCGTAAGCGGGACAGGCATCCCGATTATAGGAGGGTTCCGCATGTGGACCACTGCCGACATTCCTGACCTGACCGGCCGGACCGCGCTCGTCACCGGCGCCACCTCCGGGCTCGGGCTGATCGTGGCCCGGGAGCTGAGGGCGAAGGGCGCGACCGTCATCGCGGCCGGCCGGAACGACGTCGACCTGGCCGATCTGTCCTCGGTGCGGGCGTTCGCGGCCGGCGTCGACCACCGGCTCGACCTGCTCGTCAACAACGCGGGGCTGATGATCCCGCCCTACGGGCGGACCGTGGACGGCCACGAGCAGCAGTTCGGGGTCAACCATCTCGGGCACTTCGCGCTGACCGGGCTGCTGATCGACCGGCTGGCCGGCGGCCGGGTCGTCACGGTCGCCAGCAACGCCCACCGGGGCGGCGCGTTCGACTTCGACGACCTCGACTGGGGGCGCGGATATCGCCCGATGGCCGCCTATCGCCGGTCGAAACTGGCCAACCTGCTCTTCGCGTTCGAGTTGGGGCGGCGCTACCCGGGGATTCTCAGCGTGGCCGCTCATCCCGGGGCGGCCCGGACGCCGCTGATGCGCCACAGTCCCTGGCACTTCCGGTTCGTCACGTCAGGACGTACGAAATGGGCGTTTTCGTGGTTGATCCAGAGCGCCGAAGCGGGCGCCCAGCCGTTGCTGCGGGCGGCGGCCGACCCCGGCGTGACGGCCGGCGACTACTACGGACCGGACGGATGGGGGCAGTTCACCGGGAAGCCCGTGGTGGTGTCCGCGGCGGCCGAGGCGTACGACCCGGCGCTCGCGGCGCGCCTGTGGGAGGTCTCGGAAAGGCTCACGGGAGTGCGGTGGCCGGCCGCCGCCACGACCGGCCACTAGCGATCAGCGCTTGATCAGCGCAAACACACCCCAACCGAGATATTCGCGCTGGTAGCGCACGTGGCTCACCGGAGCCGTATCGAGCTCGGCCCGCATCTCGGCCCACAGCGGGTCGCCCGGGTTGGCGTCGAGCCAGCGCCGGACGTTCAGCCAGTGCGCCGCCTCGTAGCGATCCCAGTCGTCGGAGTTCGACAGCATCATCTCGACCACGTCGTAGCCGAGCTCGCCGAAGTGCGCGAGCAGGCCGGGCAGGTCGCGAAGATCTTCTTTCGCGGCCATGTGGCAGGCCGTGACCGTCTCCTGATCGGGTGGGTCGAGCCGCCAGTAGGGCTCACCGATCAGGAGCATGCCGCCCGGTTTGAGGCTGCGTTCGAGGATCTCGATGGTGCCCTCGACGCCGTCGCCGATCCACGTCGCCCCGATGCACGCGGCGATGTCGGATTTGTCAGGCGAAACGAAGTGGGCGGCGTCGCTGTGGTGGAAGTCGGCCTGAACGCCCAGCTCATCGGCACGCTGCTGCGCTTCTCGCGTCCATTTGACCGAAATGTCAACACCGGTGCCGGTGATGCCGTAGTCGCGGGCCCAGGTGCAGAGCATCTCGCCGCGACCCGAGCAGAAGTCGGTCAGCGTCGTGCCCGGCGTCAGCTTGAGAACCCGGCCGAGGTCGGCCAGCTTGGCCGGCGAGAAGGGATTGAGGATCCGGAGGTCACCCTCGCGGATGAGGAACTGCCGTGGAAGATCCATGTCGGTGCGTCCTGTCAGTCGATCGGAAGAGGGAGACGGGAACGCAGCGGACAGTCATGAAACGCACCTCCAGGAGTTTCGGCCGACCCTAGGGAGCCGCCGACGGCGCGCGCAAAGGGTTTTCCGCCCGCTATGCTGGCCCCGGGCCGTGACTGGCGCGTTCGGATGGGCCAACCATCGGGGAGCGGCTCCTCTGACCTGCCGTGCGCCTGGGCCTCTTCATCCGTGATAGGGAGGTCCCATGCCCAACGCAGAGTCCACCGCCTTTCAGTCCGCCCTCGAGGTGGTCCGGTCGGTCGAGCCCCGCATCGCCGACGCGATCGCCAAGGAGCTGCACGACCAGCGCGAGTCCCTCAAGCTGATCGCCAGTGAGAACTACGCCTCTCCGGCCGTCCTGCTCGCCATGGGCAACTGGCTCTCCGACAAGTACGCCGAGGGCACCATCGGCCGCCGCTTCTACGCCGGCTGCCAGAACGTCGACACCGTCGAGGCGGTCGCCGTCGAGCACGCCAAGGCCCTGTTCGGCGCCGAATACGCGTACGTGCAGCCGCACTCCGGCATCGACGCCAACCTGGTCGCCTACTGGGCCATCCTGGCCGACCGGGTCGAGGTGCCCTACCTCAAGAAGTTCGAGAAGCGCCAGGTCAACGACCTGACCGACGCCGAGTGGGCCGAGCTGCGGGCCGCGTTCGGCAACCAGCGCATGCTCGGCATGTCGCTCGACGCCGGCGGCCACCTCACCCACGGCTTCCGCCCGAACATCTCGGGCAAGATGTTCGACCAGCGCAGCTACGGCGTCGACCCGGCCACCGGCCAGATCGACTACGCGGCCCTGCGGGAGACGGCGCGCGAATTCAAGCCGCTGATCATCGTGGGCGGCTACTCGGCGTACCCCCGCAAGGTGAACTTCGCGACCCTCCGCGAGATCGCCGACGAGGTGGGCGCGACGTTCATGGTCGACATGGCGCACTTCGCCGGCCTGGTCGCGGGCAAGGTCTTCACCGGCGACTTCAACCCGATCGAGCACGCGCACATCGTCACCACGACGACCCACAAGAGTCTGCGCGGCCCGCGCGGCGGCGCCGTCTTCGCCCAGGAGTCGCTGGCGTCCCAGGTCGACCGCGGCTGCCCGATGGTGCTGGGCGGCCCGCTGGCCCACGTGATGGCGGCCAAGGCGATCGCGTTCGCCGAGGCCCGCCGCCCCGAGTTCGCGACGTACGCCCAGCAGATCGTGACGAACAGCCAGGCGCTGGCCGAGGGCCTGCTCAAGCGCGGCGTCCAGCTGGTCAGCGGCGGCACCGACAACCACCTGGTCCTGATCGACGTGCACCCGTTCGGCCTCACCGGCCGCCAGGCCGAGCAGGCCCTGCTCGACAGCGGCGTGGTCACGAACCGCAACGCCATCCCGAACGACCCGAACGGCGCCTGGTACACGTCCGGCATCCGCATCGGCACCCCCGCCCTGACGTCCCGGGGCTTGGGCGCGGCCGAGATGGACACCATCGCCGAGCTGATCCACACGGTCCTGACCAGCACAAAGCCGGCCGAGGGCTCAAAGGCCAAGTTCCAGCTCGACGAGGCCGTCTCCGACAGCATCAGCAAGCAGGCCAACGAGCTGCTGGCGGGCTTCCCCCTCTACCCGTCGGTCGACCTGGGCTGACAGCTACGTCTAATCGACAAAGGTAGGGCCGGGAACCGCAACGGGTCCCGGCCCTACCTTTGTCGGCAACTGATTCGTACGTCGCCGCCGTATGGCCCTGTATGACATGCTGAGCGGCGACGAGAGGGGGCCGACCGATGATCGACAAGTTCACGACGCCGCTGCTCACGCCCCTGGAAATGTCCGTTCAGCTGCAGATCCCGGAACGGACTGTGCGCCACTGGCTCAGCCAGAAGGCAGCCGGCCGGCCGCTCGTGCACAGCGTCACTCCGGAACGGCGGGGGTGGCCTTCCGTGCCGTTCGTGGCTCTCGTCGAGGCCTACGTTCTGCGCTCCCTCCGCGCGCTCCATTTGCCGACGCACAAGATCCGCGACGCGGCGGCTGACATCAGGGAGCAGTTCGGCACCGAGTTCGGGCTGGCTACTCGACGCATCGCGACCGACGGTGTCGATATTTTCGTGCACTATCTCGACTCCGACGAAGTAGCGCGAGCCGGCGATCGCCAGATGCCGATCAGAGCGGTCATCGACGACTATCTCAAATACATCGTCTGGGACGAGGACGACGAGTTCCCGAAGCGCCTCACTCTCCGCCGATACGATCCGGCGATCGCCCAAGTCGTCATCGACCCGCGCTTTGCCTGGGGCGCTCCGATCGTGGAACCGGCGAAGGTTCCGGTCGATGCCGTGCTGGGCATGTGGCGGGCAGGGGAGTCCCCGGACGTCGTCGCCGACGAGTATGGTCTGAGCCTTGACCAGGTCAATGCCCTCATCCGAGTCGCAGCCTGAGTTCTTTTCGGACCGCTGCCTGGGTCGAGGCACGTCCCGGTTGCTGCGACAGCAAGGCTGGATCACGCACGACATCACCGATCATTTCGAGAACGATGCGCAAGACGTCGGCGATCCGGAGTGGATGGAGTACGGTCTCAGTCGCGGATGGTCCTTGTTGACGCAAGACAAAAGGATCCGGAACCAGGTCAGCGCCCTCGAACTCCTGGGCGATCATGCCGGGCGGATCTTCTGTCTGAGCAGCGGCAATCTTTTGGTCTCCGACCGCGCCGAGCGTTTCCATTCTCAGCAATCCGCGATCTTCCAGCACGTCGTGGCGGGAGCCGTGGGCTTCTTCGTGGTGTACGACCACGGGGTCGTCAGGCGCTGGCCGTAGCCCTTGCTGACGGAGCCGGGCATAACGCCGGGTGGGTTGCCGTTGGATCGCGCTAGGTCCTGTCTCTTAGATCATCGTGGCGATCATGAGCGTCGATCGTTGAGTGGGTGTGGCGCGTGGTGATCTGACGAACGAGGAATGGGCTGTGCTGGCGCCGTTGCTGCCGGCGCAGCCGGTTCAGGGCCGGAGGTGGCGTGATCACCGTCAGGTGATCAATGCGATCTGCTGGGTCAAGCGCACCGGGTCGCCGTGGCGGGATCTGCCCGAACGCTACGGGCATTGGAAGACCCCATATCAACGGTTCCGGCGGTGGGCCGCCGACGGCACCTGGGCGATGCTGAAGGCGCAGGTCATCACGCTCGCCGAACTCGACGACGACATCACTGGGACGCCCAGATCGACGCCACCGTCGTGCGTACCCATCAGCACGCAGCCGGTGCTGCTAAAAGGGGCTCAGCATCGCTGAAAGGCGGGCACGCGAGAGCATCGGACGGTCCCGGGGTGGGCTGACCGCGAAGATCCACACCCTGGCCGATGGCCGGGGTCGGTCCTTGACCTCGCTGATCACGCCGGGGCAATCAGCCGACACCCGGCAGCTGATCCCGCTGCTGGATCAGGTCCGCGTCGTCACGCCGGGGCCCGGCCGCCCGCGCAAGCGTCCGAACTTGTTAACCGGAGACCGGGCGTACTCGTCACGGGCCAACCGCCAAGCGCTGCGGGACAAAGACATCACCACGACGATCCCGCAGCCCCGTGATCAGATCGCCAACCGGCTGCGCAAAGGCCGTAACGGCGGCCGCCCACCCCGTCTTCGACCCGGACGCCTACAAGCAGCGTAACCAGGTCGAACGCGGCTTCAACCGGCGCAAGCACTGGCGCGGCGTGGCCACCCGCTACGACAAAACGGGCGCTCACTTCTAAGCCACCCTCGACCTCGTCGAAATGCTCGACTGGCTCCGCGCCGTACCCGACAGCCTTGATCTAAGAGACAGAACCTAGCTGCTTCCACCTCCACCGCCGTCTCCGCTTGACGGTGGTGAGTAGTCGCCGGGGTAGCCCATGCCGGGGGTCGAACCGCCCTGTGACGGGTAGTCGGCCTCGCCGGTGTGATGAGTCGGTGAGGGCTGGTCGTGCTGGCGGGAGCGGCGGGCCACGACGAACGCCACCGCGGCCGCGGCCAGGATCAGGACGACGAACAGCGCGTTCCCCATGTCGTGAGTGTGCGGCTCCGGTGCAAGGTGGGATGGCGTGCCGCTGGGCGGTAGCGTCGGCGCGGTGCAAGCGTCCCGAGTTCTTGCTGCCCTGGCCGAGCTGGCGCCGGCCGGTGGTGACCGCGTGCTCGACGTCACGCGGGGTGGGCTGCCGTTCGTGTGGCTGGACGCCGCGCACAAGGCGCCGCGGAAAGCCGAGGTCAACCGGCTGGCCGCGCTCGGCGCCCTGCACAAGGAGGAGCGGCCGCTGCGTGTGGGCTGGGGCTTTCTGGCCGGCAAGGCCGAGGTCGACGGCAAGCTGACGAAGATCCGGGTGCCGTTGCTCAGCCAGCCGGTGCAGCTGGTTCGGGGGATCGTCGGATATACCGTGGCGCCGGCGGGTGACCTGGAGATCACGCCGTTGATCGCGGACCGGGAACTGGCGGCGGCGCTGGAGGCGGCGCCTGGTGTGGGCCAGCCGGGATGGCTGGAGGCCACCGGCACCAAGGCGTGGCTGTGGTCGGCCGCGCGGGCCACCGGGCTGACCGTCGACGCGCTGGCGACGAGCCGGCGAGCGCCGGCCGATCGGGTGGTGCTGATGCCGTCGGCGGCGCTCTACGTGGTGCGGGACGTCTTCGGGGCCGGGCTCGCCGACAGCCTGCGCAGCTGGGCGGGGCGCGACCTGACCGGCACGGCCTTGGCCGCGGTGTACGCCGACGAGCTCGATGACTCGCGTGGGGGCGACGACGAGGCGGTTCTCTCCCCGTTGCCGCTGACGGAGGCGCAGGCCGAGGTGGTGGCGCGGGCGAGGACGGCGCCGATCACCGTGGTGTCGGGGCCGCCGGGGAACGGGAAGAGCCACACGGTGGTGGCGGCGGCGCTGGAAGTGGTGCATCGGGGCGGGTCGGTGCTGGTCGCCACGCAGTCGCCGCACGCGGCCGAGGTGCTGGCCCATCTGCTGGAGCGTTATCCGGGGCCGGTTCCGGTGCTGTTCGGCGACGCGGGCGGGCGGGAGCGGCTCGCGGCGGAACTCGCGGCCGGCGCCGAGCAGGGGATCGGCGAGAAACAGTTGCGGGCGGATGTCACGGCCGTTCGGGAGGCGCTTGATTCCGTACGTCGTCAGCGCTCTCTCATCACCGAAGCGCTGGAGGAGGAGCTTCGCGCGGCCGAACTGCCGAACTGGCAGCCCTTGATCCCGGCATTGGCCGCGGAGGTGCCGGGCGCCTTCGACGGTGAGCGGGACGGGGCACGGAGGGGCGAGGCCGAACGCGTCGCCGGGCGGCTGGCCGGAGGGGCGGTTTCGCGGTGGTGGGCCCGGTTGCGGTTGGGCGCGCGGGGAGACGTACCGGATGAGCGTGTTGTCGAAGCGGTGAAAGCGGCCTCCTCGCGGCAAGCGGCGGCGCGGCTGGCGGCCACGGGCGGCACGGAGCTGGAGTCGCGGTGGGCGGCGCTGCACGCGGCCGAAGCCGAGCTGGCCGAGGCCGTCGGGGTGGCCATGCGTCATGCGGCGCGCGGTGAGAAACGGTGGGACCGCGAGGCTCGGCGGGGCTCGGCGGCCCTGGCCACCGCGCTGCGGGCCGGGCGGAACCGGCGGCGGGAGTTGCTGGCCAAGCTCGACGCGCCGCCGCTGGTGCGGGCGCTGCCGTTGTGGATCGGGACCGTCGCCGACGTGGAGGACCTGCTGCCGGCCGCGCCGGGGATGTTCGACCTGGTGGTGCTGGACGAGGCGTCCCATGTGGACCAGGTGCGGGCGGCGCCGGTGCTGGCCCGGGCCAAGCGGGCGCTGGTCGTCGGTGACCCCCGGCAGCTGCGGTTCGTGTCGTTCGTCAGCGACGTCGACGTGGCCGACGTGCTCGACCGGCACGAGGCGGACGAGCGGCTCGATGTGCGCCGGGTGAGCGCCTTCGACCTGGCCGCGGGCGCGGCGCCGACGACCTGGCTGGAGGAGCATCACCGCAGCACGCCGCATCTGATCGGCTTTTCGGCGCGGCGCTTCTACGGCGACCGGCTCTCGGTGATGACCCGCACCCCGGCGAGCGAGAGCGCCGACGCCATCGATGTCGTACGGGTCGAAGGTGACGAGGTCGGCGCCGTCCTGAAGATCGTCGAGGAGCAGCGGGGCCCGGGCGGCATCGGGGTCATTTCGCCGTTCCGTGCGCAGGCCGAGGCGCTGGAGGCGGCGCTCGTGGAGGCGTACACCGTGGATCAGATCGAAGCTCTGGGTCTGCGGGTCGGCACGGTGCACTCGTTCCAGGGCAGTGAGGCCGAGGTCGTGATCGTGTCGCTCGGCTTGTCGCCGGACGATCCGCCCGGGCGCCGCCGTTTCGTCGCCGACGCGAACCTGTTCAACGTGATGGTGACCCGGGCGCGGCGGCGGCTGATCGTGGTGACCGCCCTGGACCAGGCCGACGGCCTGATCGGGGATTTCTTCGAGTACGCCTCGGCGGCGGCGCCCGCCTCGGCGGACGAGCCGGCGGCGACCGGGTGGGCCGGGGAGTTGGCGGCCGAGTTGGCGCGCCTCGGAGCTGAGGTGCGCCCCGGCTACACGGTCGGCCCGTGGTCGATCGACCTCTGCGTGGGCGACGCCGGCGTCATCTGCGGTCCGCATCCGGACGGCGCTGAGGCCCATCTGGCCCGGCAGCGGGCGCTGCACCGGGCCGGCTGGCGCCTGATCGACGCCTTCGCGAGCCGCTGGTCGGGCGATCCCCGCCGGGCCGCCCTCGAGATCACCGCGGCGGCAGCCGGCGCAGCTCGACCTCGGTGAGCCGGGCGTCGCCGACGGTGGCCGTCATGTAGGTGCAGTAGGGCTGCCTCCGCCGGTCGGTCGGCGAACCCGGGTTGAGCAGCCTCAGGCCCGTACTCGCGGTGGTGTCCCAAGGAATGTGTGAGTGTCCGAAGACGAGCACTTCGACGTCCGGGAACCGTTCCGCGCACCGCTCCTCACGTCCCTTCGACGGCCCGGTCTCATGCACCACCGCGAGGCGGAGGCCGTCCAGATCCGCGTACGCGATCTCCGGAAGCCGGGCCCGCAGACCGGGACCGTCGTTGTTGCCGTAGCAAGCGATCAGCCTTTTCGCGCGACCCTCGAACGCGTCGAGCGCCGCCTCGTCCATCCAGTCGCCCGCGTGCACGACCACGTCCGCCTCGTCGATCGCCGACCACAGCGGGGCGGGCAGGTCGCGGGCGCGCTTGGGCAGGTGGGTGTCGCTCGTGAGCACCAGTCGCATGGAAAGTCAGCGTAGGCGGGAAGCGCTTTCCGAGCCATGATCGGCGGAATTGCCGCTTTTCCCGCAGTGCGGCGGAACCGGTTCCGGGCTCTCTGTTATTCCTACCGGCCGGGTCATCTACCTGCGGTTCTGTTTCGGGGTGGTTCCGGAACCGTGTCGAACTATGGACAACTGTTAATGGCCGTCCTTAGCGTCGTTGCCGGGGGAGCGCTCTCCCCGTACTTCCCTGTCAGGCGCAAGCAGTCCCCCTTGCGTCATCCCCGTCCTAGGAGAAGTAATGATCACATTGCGGAGACGCTCCCCCTGGCGCCTCGCCGCCGCCGGCGGCCTGGTGGCCGTCGTCGTGGCCGGCTACGGCGCCGTGACCGCGGTCGGCGCCAGCGCCGCCGAGACCCTGCTCTCGCAGGGCAGGCCGGCGACCGCGTCCTCGACCGAGGCGGCCGGCGCGTACGCGGCGTCCGAGGCAGTCGACGGCAACACCGGCACCCGGTGGTCGTCGGCCTTCTCCGACCCCCAGTGGCTCCAGGTCGACCTCGGCAGCTCGCAGGCGATCACCCGGGTCGAGCTGAACTGGGAGACGGCGGCGGCCAAGGCGTTCCAGATCCAGGTCTCGGACAACGCCACCACCTGGACCAACGTCTACTCGACGACCACCGCGACCGGCGGCGTCCAGTCGCTGAACGTCAACGGCACCGGCCGCTACGTGCGCATGTACGGCACGCAGCGGACCACCGGATACGGCTACTCCCTCTGGGAGTTCAAGGTCTTCGGCGGGGGTGGCACCACGAACCCCGATCCGATCCCGGGCGGCGGCAGCCTCGGCACGAACGTCGTGGTCTTCGACCCGTCGATGTCGTCGGCCAGCATCCAGGCGCGGGCCGACCAGATCTTCCAGCAGCAGGAGTCGGCGCAGTTCGGCACCGGGCGCTACGTGCTGGCGTTCAAGCCGGGCACCTACAACGGCCTGAACATCCAGGTCGGCTTCTACACGTCGGTGGTCGGCCTCGGCCAGAACCCGCAGGACGTGCGGATCAACGGTGACATCACCGTCGACGCCGGCTGGTTCCAGGGCAACGCCACCCAGAACTTCTGGCGCTCCACCGAGAACGTCTCGGTCTATCCGGTGAACGGCGCCAACCGCTGGGCCGTCTCGCAGGCCGCGCCGTTCCGCCGCATGGACATCCACGGCGACCTGAACCTGGCCCCGAACGGCTACGGCTGGGCGTCCGGCGGCTACATCGCCGACTCGCGGATCAGCGGCTCCGAGGGTCAGTACTCGCAGCAGCAGTGGTTCACCCGCAACAGCCAGATCGGCTCGAACACCAACGCGGTGTGGAACCAGACCTTCGTCGGCGTGCAGGGCGCTCCGGCGGCCAGCTACCCGACCCCGCCGTACACGGTCATCCCGCAGACTCCGGTGATCCGCGAGAAGCCGTACCTCTACCAGAGCGGTTCCGACTACGCGGTCTTCGTCCCGAACCTGCAGAGCAACGCGGCCGGCGCGACGTGGGTCAACGGCAACACCCCCGGCACGTCGATCCCGCTCTCGCAGTTCTACGTGGCCAAGCCCGGCGACACGGCGGCGCGGATCAACCAGGCGCTCGCCCAGGGCCTGAACCTGATCTTCCAGCCCGGCATCTACCACGTCAACGAGACCATCAACGTGACCCGCGCCAACACGGTGGTCCTCGGCCTCGGCTACGCCACGGTCATCCCCGACAACGGCGTCACCGCGATGCAGGTGGCCGATGTGGACGGCGTGAAGATCGCGGGCGTCCTCTTCGACGCCGGAACCACGAACTCGCCGAACCTGCTGGTGGTGGGCCCGACGGGAAGCAGCGCGTCGCACGCCGCGAACCCGACGACGATCCAGGACGTCTTCTTCCGGATCGGCGGCTACATCGCCGGCAAGGCCACGAACAGCCTGCTGGTCAACAGCAACAACGTCATCATCGACCACATCTGGGCGTGGCGCGCCGACCACGGCAACGCGGGAACGTACGGCTGGACGATCAACACCGCCGACAGCGGCCTGATCGTCAACGGCAACAACGTCACGGCGTACGGCCTGTTCGTCGAGCACTACCAGAAGACCGAGGTCCTCTGGAACGGCAACGGCGGCCGCACGTACTTCCTGCAGAACGAGCAGCCGTACGACCCGCCGTCCAACGCCGCGTGGCGCGGCGACGGCGTGCTGGGCTACCCCGCCTACAAGGTCGCGGACGGCGTCCAGAGCCACGAGGCGTGGGCCATGGGCAGCTACGCCTTCTTCAACGTGAACCCGGCCGTCCACTCGGCCAACGGTTTCCAGGCCCCCACCCACGGCGGCGTGAAGTTCCACAACATCTTCACCATCTCGCTGGCCTCCGGCACGATCGACCACGTGGTCAACAACATCGGCGCCCCGGCCCAGGCCAGCAACGTCACCCCCTCGACAGTCACCAACTTCCCCTGATCCCTCTCCCCATCTGAGAACGGCGCCGTGGTCCTGCCGCGGCGCCGTTCCTTATGCGGACGCCGGTGACGCGACCTGCCACAGCGCGCTGACCGGAATGGCGCGAAGCTTGTCGCCGAACGGCAACGTGGACGTGCCGGTGTAGAGGACGACGCCGGCGATGAAGTCGTCGCCGAGGCGGTCGGCCAGCCGGCGCAGACCACGAAAGTCGTCCGACCCGACGGTCGAGGCCGCCTTGACCTCGACCCCGACGACCTGCCCGGATCTGTTCTCCAACACGGCGTCCACTTCGTACCTGTCGCGGTCGCGGTAGTGCGAAAGCTCGGCCCGCTGCTTCGACCACGTGAGTTGCCGGGCCAGCTCGGACAGGACGAAGGACTCGAGCAGCGGCCCGAACGGCGCACCCGGCCGCAGGAGCGCGCGGGCGTCGACGGCTACCTCGTTCGCCGCGATGCCGGAGTCGACGAAAATCATCTTGGGCGCGGCCGTGGCGCGCGTGCCGAGATTGCGTGACCACGCCGGGATGCGCTTGACGAGGAAGATCTCCTCCAGCGCTTGCAGGTACCGCGCGATCGTCGGCCGGCTCAGCCCCAGCCCGGACTCGAGTGAGCCGGCCGTGATGATGGTCGCGGTCCTGGCGGCGAGCAGACGTACCAGCTTGCGCAGCTCGCCTTTGTGCTGGATGTCGGACAGTTGCAGGACGTCGCGGTCGATGAGCGCCTGGACATAGCCGTCGAAGAACCGTTGACGGCGCCGGGCGTCGTCGCGGCCGGTCGCCTCAGGGAGCCCTCCACGCACGATCCTGGCCGTGTAGTCGGCGCGCATCACCGCCGACTCGTGCCGTAGCCGTGGCCCGAACTCGAAGATCGCATCGATGAAGCCGTCCGGCTCGCTGTCGATCTCGCCTTGCGAGAAAGGCCAGAGCTCGACGGTTTCCATCCTCCCGGGCAGCGCGTCGGGCGCCGCAACCATCCCGAACAGCCGGGAGGAACCGGTGAGCAGATAGCGGCCCGGGCGGGGATCCTCGTCGATGGACGCCTTGATCGCGAGCAACAGATCGGGAACGCGTTGAATCTCGTCGATGACCAGCAGGTCGGGAGAGTCGACGAAGCCGACGGGGTCGGCACTCGCTGCCGCCCGATCCTGTGCCCGGTCAAGATCACGGCGCTCGGCCAAACGATCACCGGCGACGACGCGGACGAGCGTGCTCTTGCCGGCCTGCCGAGCTCCGCTGATCAGCACAACCCTGGTGTCCGCAAGTGCCTCGCCGACCTGCGCTGCGGCGTGACGCGGGATCAGTTGGCGTGTGGTCACACCCCATACTATCTGCGGTTCTTTCGATACGCGAGGGGTTACGCTTTCGTTCTGCGAGGCGCTGCGTGTTCGGTCTGCGAGGGTGTCGGTGTTCGATCTGCCGAGTGCGCGATGGGGCGGCCGGCGGCTAGGGGGAAGCCCGACTCCAGGTAGGCCAAAGCGCGGTCGAGGGTGTCGCCGGTGGGTGGGGCGAGCAACAGGGCGGCGTGCAGGGTGCCGGTGAGGGCGCCCAGGAAGATGCGGGCCTCGAAATCGGCCGGTGGACGGCCGGTGCGGTTGATCAAGGCTTGGGCCAGGGCGCTGATCACGCGGTCGAGTTCGTCCGCCTGGGCTTGACGCAGGGCCGGGACCTCGGCGATCAGCGTGCGGCGCTGGGCTTCCGACTGGCGTTCGGTGCGGGCGAGGCCGGTGCGTACGGCCTGGAGGAATGCAGTCAGCAATGGCAGCTCGGCGGGCTGCTCGGCCAGGGCGGCCAACATGGTCTCTTCCAGGTCGTCGGCCAGGACGAGACGTTCCTTGGCGGGGAAGTAGCGGAAGAACGTGCTCGGTGAGACGTCGGCGGCGGCCGCTATCTGTTCGGTGGTCGTGGCGGCGTACCCCTGCTCGGTGAAGAGCCGCATGGCCTGGGCGCGGATCTCGGCGCGGATGCGGGCCTTCTTGCGTTCACGCAGTCCTGGCTCGGGCACTCTCGATGATCTCCTCGGTCGTCTCCCACAGCCGGCGTTCCAGGGCGGCGTCGCCCGCCGGGACGACCGGGATGATCGGTTTTCCGGTGCGTGCCGAGAAGTATCCCCCGGTCACGGTGGCCAGGGCCGGATCGGTGGCCAGGCGCACGATGCCGCCCGCGCCGCGGCGAGGGTCGCCGACGTGCAGGGTTTTCAAGAGCTTCTCCAGTACGGCGGCGCCCGGGAGCTCCCGGCCCAGGCCGGTGGTGTTGAAGCCGGGGTCGAGCGCGTTGGCGGTGGCGCCGGTCCGCCGGGCCAGCTCGTTGCTGAACATGATGTCGAGCAATTTGGTACGCCCGTAGACCGCGGACGATCCGCGCCGCGTGAACGGCGCCGTGTCGGTCAGAGCCTCAGGTAAGGAGAACGTCCCGTGATGGCGGGACGCCTCCGACGCCACCGTGACGATCCGCTCGGGCGAGGTCGGCAGCAGCTCGCGGGTGAGCAGCCACGGTGCCAGGTAGTTGACCGTGACCATCTCGGGCAGCCCCGCGGCCGTGGTCCGCGCCGTGAATGCGTGCAGCCCGGCGTTGTTGATCAGCACATCGATCTTCGGATGCCGCCCCCGGATCGTGGCCGCCGCCCGGCCCACCTGATCGAGGTCGCCCAGATCAGCGGCCACCACATCGATGACGCCGGGGAGGGCGGCCGTCCGCTCGGGGTCGCGGACGACGAGCACGAGGTCGTGTCCCTGGGCGGCGAGCTCGCGCGCGGCGATCGCGCCGAGGCCGCGGGTGGCGCCGGTCAGCACAACTTTCATATTTTGACAGTACTGCCAAAAAATAGTGCTGTCACATTCTGCCCGATCAGATCTCGCCCGAGCCTCGCGGGATGAGGGTGGTCGGGATGCGGATCTCGCGCGGTGGGCCGGTGTGGCCCTCGATGCGCTCGAAGAGGGCCGTCGCGGCCGTGCGGCCCATGCGGGCCGGGTCCTGGGCGACGACCGTGACGGCCGGGTCGAGGAGGTCGGCCATGGGGAAGTCGTCGAAGCCGACCAGGGCGACCGATCGATGACGCTCGAGCCGGCGCAGGGCTCGTACGGCGCCCATGGTCAGCGTGTGGCCGGCCGTGAAGATGGCCGTGGGCGGCCGGGGGCCGCGCATCAGGGTGACCACGGCCCGTTCGGCCGCGGCCGGATCGTGCAGATCGTGCACGACGGGGCCGGGACGGCCGCCCAGGGCGCGCAGGTAACCCCGGTAGCGGTCGCGTGACGTGGCCCTGGTCTCGCTGTCGCCGAGGAAGGCGATGTGGCGGTGGCCCTGGGCGATCAGGTGGCGGACCGCGGAGGCGGCGCCGGAGACATTTGTCGAGACGACGGTGTCCACGGAAGCGTCGTCGGCCTCGACGACCACTGTCGGCATGCCGGTCGCGACGCCGGCGGCGGACGTGAGGATGAGGCCGTCGAAGGACTTGGTGAGGGAATCGTGTGGTTTTCCGGTCAGGACGAGGGCGTTGTGGGCCCGGGCTTCCTCCTCGATGGCCCGGTGCAGGGCGGCGGAGAAGGGGTTGGAGACATCTTCGAAGAAGACGCCGATGGTCCCGGTCATATGGACCTCCGTCGATGTCGATCACTGTTCGCAACGCATCGTTGACATGTAGTCAACCTCGGCGTCTACTGCGGAAGCAACTGCTAAATCGGTGGAGGAGGCATGTCTCGAAGACGAAGGATGGTGGCCGCAGGCTGCGTGATGACGCTGATGCTCGCTCCCACGGCCGCGTGCAACAGAGGGTCCGGCGAGGATGTCGTCGGGCTGATCACCAAGACCGACACGAACCCGTTCTTCGTGCAGATGAAAAAGGGCGCGGAGGCGGCCGCCGAGGAGCAGAACCTCGAGCTCCAGAGCTTCGCCGGCAAGCAGGACGGCGACAACGAGGCTCAGGTGCAGGCCATCGAGAACCTGATGTCCTTCGGGGCCAAGGGTTTTCTCATCACCCCGAACGACTCCAAGGCGATCGTGCCGTCGATCGACAAGGCGCACGAGCAGGACATGCTGGTGATCGCGCTGGACACCCCGGTCGATCCGCCGAACGCGGCCGACGCCACCTTCGCCACCGACAACTACCAGGCCGGCAAGCTGATCGGGCAGTGGGCCAAGGAGAAGTTCGCGAAGGACGGCAAAGAGGCGAAGATCGCCATGCTGGATCTCAACGCCAACCAGGTATCCGTCGACGTCAAGCGTGACCAGGGGTTCCTCGACGGCTTCGGCATCGAGATCGGCGATCCCAACCGGATCGGCGACGAGAACGATCCCCGCATCGCCGGGCACGACGTCACCGACGGGGCCGAGGACGGCGGCCGTACGGCCATGGAGAACCTGCTCCAGAAGGACCCCTCGATCAACCTGGTCTACACGATCAACGAGCCCGCCGCGGCCGGCGCCTATCAGGCGCTCAAGTCGGCCGGGCGCGACAAGGACACCGTCATCGTCTCGATCGACGGTGGCTGCCCCGGCGTGGACAACGTCTCCAAGGGAGTCATCGGCGCCACGAGCATGCAGTTCCCGCTCAAGATGGCGCAGATGGGCGTCGACGCCATCGCGGCGTACGCCAAGGACGGCACCAAGCCGCAGGCCACACCCGGCAAGGACTTCTACGACACCGGGACCGAACTGATCACCGACGACCCGCAGGCCGGCGTGGAGTCCAAGGACTCGGCGTGGGGCAAGCAGAACTGCTGGGGTTGATATGGCGACAACTGCCACTGCCGACTTCGACGTACGCAAGAACGACTCGCTCGGCCTGCGCGTCCAGCACCTCCTGCACGCCAACCCGGTGCTCGGTCCGCTCGCCGTGCTCGTCGTCGCGATCATCGCCTTCTCGATCGTCAACGGCCGCTTCCTCACGGCGACCAACCTGTCGCTGGTCCTTCAGCAGGTCACGGTCATCGCCGTGCTCGCACTCGGGCAGACGCTGATCATCCTGACCGCCGGCATCGACCTGTCGGCCGGCGCCATCGCGGTCTTCTCGTCGATCCTGATGGCCACCTTCTGCGTCGACGCCGGCATGCCCGGCATCATCGCGCTGCTGCTCGGGTTCGCCTGCGGCACCGCGATGGGCGCGATAAACGGCTTCCTCGTCACCCGGATCAAACTGCCGCCGTTCATCGTCACGCTCGGCACGCTGACCATTTTCTTCTCGCTCAACGCGGTGGTCAGCAACAGCGAGACGGTGCGCGGCACCGACATGCCGTCGCTCATGACGTGGACCGGCAACTCGATCCCGATCGGCAACTTCCGGCTGACGTACGGGTCGATCATCATGCTCCTGCTGTTCGCGTACTTCTTCTACGCGCTCTCCAGGACCGCTTGGGGCAAGCACGTGTACGCCACGGGCGACGACGCGGAAGCGGCCAGGCTCGCCGGCATCCAGACGGGCCGGGTGTTGTTCTCGGTCTACACGGTCGCCGGCCTGCTGTACGCGATCGGCGGCTGGATCCTGATCGGCCGGCTCGCCTCGGCCAGCCCCAACGTGGGCGTCGAGTACAACCTCGACTCGATCACCGCTGTCGTGCTCGGCGGCACCAGCCTGTTCGGCGGGCGCGGCAGCGTGATCGGCACGCTGATCGGCGCGCTCATCGTCGGCGTGTTCCGCAACGGCCTCCAGCTCGGCGGCGTCGAGGTCGTCTGGCAGGGCTTCGCGATCGGCCTGCTGGTGCTCGTCGCGGTCTCCCTCGACCAGTGGATCAGGAAGGTGAAGACATGACCGACACCCCTGTTCTTCAGGCGAAGGGCCTGGTCAAGCGGTACGGGCGGGTCGTCGCGATCAACGGCAGCGATCTCGAGCTCTATCCCGGCGAGATCCTCGCGGTCATCGGCGACAACGGCGCCGGCAAGTCGAGCCTGATCAAGGCGCTCTCCGGCGCGCTGGTGCCGGACGAGGGGCAGATCTTCCTCGACGGAAAGAGGGTCCAATTTCGTACGCCCATGGACGCTCGCACCGCCGGTATCGAAACCGTCTATCAGACTCTCGCCGTCGCGCCCGGCCTGGACATCGCCGACAACCTGTTCCTGGGCCGCGAGGAGCGGCGCCCCGGGCCGCTCGGCTCGGTGTTCCGCATGCTCGACCGCAAGCACATGAGGTCCGAGGCGAAAAGGCACATGTCGGAGCTGGGCGTGGCCACGCTGCAGAACATCGGGCAGGCGGTCGAGTCGCTCTCCGGTGGTCAGCGACAGGCGGTGGCGGTGGCCCGGTCGGCCGCCTTCGGCAGCAAGGTGGTGATTTTGGACGAGCCGACCGCGGCCCTCGGCGTGAAGGAGGGCAACCGGGTCCTGCAACTGATCCGTGACGTACGGGACCGGGGTCTTCCGGTGATTCTCATCAGCCACAACATGCCGCACGTCTTCGAGGTGGCCGACCGCATCCACATTCAGCGGCTCGGCCGCCGGGCGACGGTGATCACCCCGAAGTCGCATTCGATGTCGGAGGCCGTCGCGATCATGACGGGAGCGGCGGAACCGCCACCGCAAGCCGCTTGACGATGGTGAATGGCCGGTCGCCGTGGCGACCGGCCATTTCTTATTTTACTTTACTTCCACTTGTGGTTGTTGCCGGTGCCGCACGTCCAGATGTCGAGCTTCACGCCATCCGCCTGGTTGCTGTTCGGGATGTCGAGGCACTTTCCGGAGTTCGGATTGCGAATGGTTCCGTCGCTGTAGAAAAGCCATTTCTGGGCCACGCCGTTGTTGCAGGTCCACATCTGAACCTTGGTGCCGTTGGCCGTACCGCTGTGGTCGACGTCGACGCACAGGTTGTTGAAGCTGATGAAGCTGTCCTTGAACATGAACTTCTGGTTGTTGCTGCCGTTGCAGGGCCGGATCTCCAGCTGCACGCCCTGGGTGAAGCTCGGCGCGTTGACGCACTTGCCGTGCAGGACGCTGGTGATCGCCCGGTCCCACAGGCCGCTCGACCAGATGGCCGCGCCGGTGTCGTTGCGGTAGAGGACCAGGTTGCCGTCGTTCTGCAGTTTCAGCGTGCTGGGGCCCTGGCCGTACGTCTTGGACGACCAGATCGCCGCGCCGGCCGCCGTGTAGAGCACCAGGTTGCCGTCGCGCTGGTTGACGAAGCGGGTGCCGGTGGTGGTGGCGGTCGACCACACCGGTCCGGTGCCCTTCGAGATGACGACGTTGCCGTCACCCTGCAGGCGCAGCGTGTGCCCGAAGGTCGAGTGCAGGAACTTGGCCTCGGACAGCTCGGCGCCGGTCACCAGCTTGGTGTTGACCGGGGTCCACTGCTGGTTGGTGCCGTTGTTCACGTCGTACGTGATCGTGGCCGCGCCGGCGACCTTGCTGGCGTTCAGGACGGTGACCGCCTTGTTGGTCAGCTCGTTGACCCAGACGTAGTTGTCGCCCTGCTTGCTGTAGTAGAAGGTCTGGTCGGTGCCGCCGTCACACCTGCGGATCACGAAGTTGACGCCGTTGGCGCCACCACCGCCGGTCTTGTCGGCCAGGCTCACACACTTGCTGCGGTCCCAGGCGTTGATGATCCGGTACTGCCCGCCGGTGTTGTAGACGCGCATGCCGATCCAGCGGTACTTCTCGTTGTCGTACGAGCAGGTGGTCTGCACCAGCTGCTTGCCGTCGGTGACGCTCTCGGCGTCGGCGGCCAGGCACAGACCGGAGTTGACGTTGGTCCACTGCCACTGCTTGCCGCTGGGCCGGTTGGCGGCGTCCGGCGCCACCCTGTACTGCCCGACGCGGATGAAGTCCGACACCGCGAGGGCGTCGCCCCAGAGGGCGTGGACGGCGGCGGTGACGATGTTGTCGTTGCCGTCGGCCGCGGCCTTGGTCCGGATGCTCTGCACGGCGGCGCGGTCGGCCGCCTCGCGCTCGGCCAGCTCGCGGACCAGGTCGCGCCGGTCGGCCTCGCGCATGCCGGTGTCGATGAACGCGCGCCAGACGGCCGGGTCGCTGCTGCGCAGGGCCCGCTCGGCGGCGGCGCGGATCTCGATGCGGTTCTCGTCGGTGTCGACGAGCTCCCAGATCCAGCGGACGAAGTTGTCGTCGGTCATGGCCAGCTTGCCCGGGTCGGCCACGATGCCGAGGATGGCCGCGGCGGCCTTCATGGAACCCTCGCGGGCCAGCCGGGCCTGCTCGGCCGCGCCGGCGTCCTCGGCCGCCTTGATCGCGTCCTGGAGGTCCTGCTCGGCCGCGGCCATGACGCCGGTGGCCAGGAATTCGTGCTGCTGGGCGGCGGTGCCGTTGATGACGGCCACGGCGGCCGCCTTGACCCGGGCGCCGGCCGCCTTGGTCCAGATCTCGATGACCACGTCGCGCTCGGAGAGCGTCAGCATGCGGCCGTCGGTGTCGAGGACCAGGCCGGCCGCCGCGTACGCGGCGCGCTTGAGGTCGCGTGCCTCGCGGGCGGCGGCCTCGTCGCTGATCTTCTTGGCGTCGTCGGCCAGCTTGGCGTCGAAGATGCCCTTGAGGATGAACTCCTTGCAGACCTCGTCGACGGTGGCGTTGTCGGCGCCCAGCGCGAGCTCGGCCGCCACCTGGATCAGCGGGAAGCGCTCCGAGTTCTGCCAGATCTTGAAGACGAAGTTGCGGTCGGTCTGGCTGAGCCACTCGCTGTCGGCCTCGATGCCGATCTCGTTGGCGGCCCGGACCTTCTCCTCCTCGCTGGTCGGCAGGCCGTCGTCGACGGCGAGTGCCTCGGCCGCCTTCGCGGTCATCGGCACCGCGTCGGCCGCCTTGATCGAGGCGGGCGCCTTGGTCTTCGCGCCGGCGGCCGGCTTCGGCGCGGCCGAGGAGGGCGTCACGGGCGTCGGTGCGGGGGCGGCGAGGGCCGGCCCGGCGAGGAGTGTCGTCAGGGTGGCGGTCACGGTCACGGTGAGCAGTCCACGTAGGACACGTGGATGCCTCATGGCTGTATTCAATTCAATCCCCGTTGTAGTGCCAGATGTGCCCGCGCCATTCGGCGGCCGGGCACGCGGCGACCCGCCTAGGGTGTCGCCGGTTTTCCCCCGCGTCCTGGCGCGGGTTGACGAACCGTAGCGATACGAATACACGATCGTCAAGGTCTGAACACGGTTTTTCAGAGATCCACGTCGATGAGGTGATCACCTTTGGAGCGGGGTGGCGGCGATCGATGGGTGCGTGCTAGAAACCTGGCGGATTCGGTGAACGTCGATCTCTGAGCATTATGGCCTTATCTATTTGCCCAGGGCGCCGGAACCGTAATTTCAACGGGGGATGGTGCAATTGAATACGCGTATGCGGACTCGGTCCGCAGCGATGATGGCGGCTGCGCTCATATTGGCGCCGGCCCTGATGTCCGGTGTCTCCACGCCGGCCTGGGCGGCCGGCCCCGCTTCGAGCGCCGTCACGACCACGACTTTCGACCAGTTCGAAGAGGACCGCATCTACGTGCGCTACCTCGCGAGCTACGACCCGCGCTCGCTCGTGCGCACGGCCGCCTGGAACGCGCTGGTGGCCAGCAACGTGCCCGCCGCCATCGAGCGTTTCCTCAACTCGGGCCTGGCGTACGCGGTGACCCGCTCCCAGCAGCTCGCGGCGCGCAACGCCGACTTCGCGCGCCGGATCCTGGCCACACACACCGCGGAATACTCGCCCGAGGTGCACGCGGCCGCGCAGTACGCGCTGAACAGCGGCACCTCCGCGCTCGACGCCTTCGCCCGCACCGGATACGCCGCGGCCAAGGAGCGCGACCGGGTGGCCCGCGAGGCCGCCGGCGAGCAGGTCGCCGCCCTGCTCGAGACCGACCGGCTCTTCGTCGCCCATCTGCGCGACAACGACCCCGGCGCCCAGGTCAAGGCCGCCGCCGGTTACGCCCTGCGGGTCGGTGCCACCGACGCCGACCTGGTCGAGTTCTACGCGTACGACTGGGCCGCCGCGGCCGCCGTCGACCTGCAGAGTCAGCAGATGCTGTGCACCAACAGCGACATGGTCTGGCGGGCCAAGGTGAAGACCCTGCTGGCCGACGCGCTGGCCGCGCAGAAGGCCGCCGAGGAGGCGGCCGGCGAGGCTCGCGAGCAGGCCCGCGCGGCCGCCGCCCGGGCCTGGCACGCGCTCGGTGAGCAGGCCTCCCCGGCCAAGTCCACATGGGACACGGCGGTCGAGGTGGCCGAGCAGCAGGCCGCCAACTGGCAGCAGGTGGCGCTGGCCGCCGCCGCGGCCGCGGACAACCCGAACTGGGACGCCATCGCGCTCAGCGCTCAGGCCAACGGCCAGAAGTGGACCACCGAGCAGGCCAACGCCGCGCAGCAGGCCGCCTACTGGACGGCGCTCTACCAGATGGCGCTGGACGGCGAGCAGGGCATGCAGGCGGGTGCCCGATGAAGAACTCGATACGTACGTGGCTGGTGCTGCTGCTGGCCCTGATCGTGGCCGGCGGCATCGTGCACGCGCCGCCGCCCGCGCTGGCCGCCCCGGCGCCGGCCCAGCTCCAGGATCCACCGCCGATCCCGATCCCCGACCTGGTGACCGAGCCGTGGAACGGCACCACCGGCGTGGTGACCTCCAACGAGCGCTGGGTCACGTCGATCCAGGATCTCGCCGAGCTCACCGAGGAACCGGAGATCCGCGACGCCGCGCTGGCCATCCTGGCCACCGGCGACGCCGCCAAGATCCGGAACTGGGCGCTGACCCAGGTGCCGGTCATCGAGCAGCAGGTGAAGGACCGCAAGCGCAAGGAAGCGGCCGACCGCCTGGCCAAGGTCAAGACCATGGTCGGCACCGGCGTGCCCGGCGGCTACTTCAACGCCGAGGTCCAGCGGGTGCTGGCCGGCACCGACGACGATCGCAAGCAGTTCCTGGCCTACGGGGCCGACATCGCCCGGGCCCGCGACGAGAAGGTCGCCGGCGACGCCCGCGAGCGCGCCGCCCAGCTGCGCGAGCGGCTGCGGGTCTTCGCGGCCGCCGCCCCGGCCGACTCCCAGGTGAAGCTGGCCGCCGAGCGGGCGCTGGCCGGCGACGACGCGGCCGTGGCCGCGTACTTCGCCACCGGTTACGCCGCCGCGGCCAAGGCCGACGCCGAGGCGCGCGAGCGCTACCTGGCCGACCTGGAGGCGCGGAACAAGGCCGCCGAGGAGCTGTCCGAGCTGGCCAAGAAGGCCAAGCGGGCCTCCGAGGCGCGGGCGCAGATGATGGTCGCGCACGGCAACAGCGTGCACGCGCTGCAGCGCGCGGCCAACGCGATGGCTGGCGCCGCCAACGCGGCCCGGCACAGCCAGCGGGTGCTGGCCGGCTCGGGCACGGTCGCCGAGAAGGCCGGAAGTCTGGCCATCGACAAGCAGCTGATCGCCACCGAGCTGGGCACCGCCCAGCAGGCGGCCCAGCAGGCGCAGGCCGCCGCGACCTCCTCCCGCAACGCGGCCGACGTCCTCGAGGAGACCGGCCTGACCTACGGCGTCGAGTGGACGGCGATCGCGCAGGGCGCGAGCGAGGCCGCGACCGCCGCGGTCGGCGCCACCACGACCGCCGGCCACGCGGTCGACGCCACCATCGCCACCAACAACGCCCAGGGCGCCCAGGCCCAGGCCGAGGCGCACGCCCGGCTGGCCGTGGAATGGCGCGGGCACGCGGCCGAGCACGCGGCGGCCGCGGCCAAGCTCGCCGCCGCCGCGGCCAAGCAGGCCGCCGCGGCCAAGACCGCGGCGGCCCGCACCAAGACCGCCAAGGAACAGGCGCAGGCGGCCGAGGCCAAGGCGTGGGCCGAGGCCGAGAAGACCCGCCAGCAGAAGGAGATCGCCCAGGCGAAGGCGGCGGAGGCGAAGACACACCGCCAGACCGCCGAGACCGAGCGCGCCAACGCGGAACGCCATCGGGCGGAGGCGGAGGCGCAGGCGAACATCGCGCGTAACGCCCGGGCCGCGGCCGACGCCGAGGCCGCCGTGGCGGAACAGGCCCGGTCGAAGGCCGAGTCGTCCGAGTCGGCCGCCCGCGCGGCCGAGACGCGGGCGTGGAACCAGGAAGGCGTCGCGCGGCAGGCGCGCGACGACGCCATGGCCGCCGAGCGGGCCGAGCAGACCGCCAAGGCGAGGGCCCAGGCTATGCGCGCGGCCGCGGCGTCGGCCGAGACGGAGGCCGAGCGTCAGGAAGCTCAGGCGGAGGCCGACGAGGCCGACCGGCAGGCGGGCATCGCGAGCTCGGCGGCGCGGTCGGCCCGTGCCCACGCGAACACCGCCACGGGCGCCGCCGCCAACGCCCGCGCCGCGAGCGCCCAGGCTCAGGACGCGGCCAACCGGTCCCGGGCGGCCGCCGAACAGTCGCGCGCGGCGGCGGCCGCCGCCGACTCCGCGGCCGACAGGGCCGAGGCGACCTCGCGAAGCGCGCACTCGGCGCGAGTGAGGGCCGACGCGAAGGCCGCCGAGGCGACCGCGCAGCAGGCCAAGGCCGCGGAGGCGGCGAACTCGGCCCAGCGGCTGGCCGGTCAGGCCGCCGAGGAGTCGGTGCGGTCGCTGTGGGCGGCCGACCGGACGAAGTCCGAGGCCGAGGGAGCCGCCCGCGAGGCGGTCGCCGCCAGCGAGCAGGCCGAGTCCGCGGTGCGGGCGGCCACGGCGGCGGCGAGCTCGGCGGCCGGGATCGCCCAGCCCGCCAACACCGCGATCGGCATGGTCAGCCCGTTCACCGGCGCCGACATCGACGCCGACTTCGTGGCCCAGGTGGCGGCGCAGGCCCTGGTCATCGGCGATGAGCAGGCGGACGCGGCCCAGGCCCGGGCGGCCGAGGCGCTCATCGCGGCCCGGGCGGCCGACGATGCCGCCCGTGACGCGGCCGACCAGGTCCGGCCGGCGTATCTGTCGGCGGCGGCCGCGGCCCACTCGGCGGCCGACGCCGCCGAGTCCGCGGCGCAGGCCCGGCGGTCGGCGGCTCAGGCCGCGGCCGACGGTGCGGCGGCCCGGACCGCGGCCGCCAGCGCCGGGCGGGCCGACGCACAGGCCCGCGCCGACGCCGCCGCGGCACGGCAGGCGGCCAACGAGGCCGCCAACGACGCGGCGATCGCCGGGCGCAGCGCGCAACAGGCGCAGGAGGCGGCGAACCAGGCCAACCAGGCGGCCAACAGCGCCGAGGCCGACGCGGCGGCCGCTCGCGGCGCCGCCGACCGGGCCGAGGCCGACGCGGCTGCCGCGCGGACGGCGGCCACCAACGCGCAGCAGGCGGCCGACAGCGCCTCCACGGCCGCGGCCAACGCGTTGCAGCACGCCGTCGACGCGCAGAAGGCGGCCGACCGGGCCGAGGAAGCCGAACGGCAGCGCGCCGCCCTGGAGATCGCCAACGCGGCGGCCGACATCCCGCCGGACGCCACCGAGGCCGACCTGCTGCAATATCTGACCCCGGACGAGCTGGCGCAGCTGCGGCAGGCCGAGCAGGAAGCCGGGATGAGTGTCCTGGACTTCATCAAGGCCGAGGCCTGGGACCTGTTCCTGGAACTGTCCGGAGTGGGCGACCTGATCGGCTGCTTCCGTGACGGCAACGTCGAGGCCTGCCTGTGGAGCCTGGCCGGCCTGCTCGGCGGCATCAAGGCGATCCGGGCCGGCTACAAGATCGTCAAGCTCATCCCCAAGCTGATCAAGTTCTTCGAGAAGGTCAAGGACGCGAAGAAGCGGCGGGACAAGCTGCGCGAGCTCGCCCGCAGCAAGAAGAAGAAAAAGGACCGCGACGACGAGTGCGACGCCCGTGCTCGGAAGAACAGCTTCCTTCCCGGCACCCCGGTGCTGCTCGCCGACGGCACCACCCGGCCCATCGAAAAGGTGGCGGTCGGCGACCTCATCCGGGCCACCGATCCGATTACCGGTGTCACCGTCGCCAAGCCGGTCACGGCCACCATCGTCGGTGACGGCGACAAGAAGCTGGTCGACATCACCATCGGCGGCGCCACGGTCACCGCCACCCACAACCACCCGTTCTGGGTTCCGGAGTTGTCGGAGTGGGTCGACGCCGAACAGCTGGCGCCTCAGCAGTGGCTGCGCACCAGCGCCGGCACCTACGTCCAGGTCACCGCGGTGCGGCACCATGACGCCGACACCCGGGTCCACAACCTCACCGTCGCCGACCTGCACACGTTCTACGTGGCCGCCGGAACCGCCTCGGTCCTGGTCCACAACAGCGACTGCCAAGAAGAGGTCATCTGGAAGAACGAACGGCATCCCGACTTCTCGCTCCGCGGTAAACCCGACGACACCCCTCAGGCTCGTTTCCACAACCTCCCGGCGCGGGACCAAGCAGCCCTTCGGCGGAGCAAAGACGGGCGAGGGTCGCTCGCGGACGGTTGCCACACCTTTGTGATCATGCCGAACGACGAGGTCAGGTCGGTCCAGGACAGCATTCTCGACAAGTGGCAGGACGGCGACAAATTCGCGGGTCACACGACCGTCGCCGGCCACGACGCCGATGACAAGCCCAACGGTGTCCTGATGGCGGGCAGCTTCGAGGTCAAAGACGGAAAGATCTTGTGGTGGGGCCGTCACTCCGGCCACTACAGGCCGCAGGAGTATGGCGGTGACATGCTGCAAGACCTCACGAAGCGCGCGTTCGGGTCGGCCGGCTACGGCGGGGATCAGGAGTACAAGGGCGCGACGATCTGCGACGACGGCGACGACGATGACTGGTAAGGGATGAGATGACGAGCCGATGGCGGACGGTCTGGGCGACCGGCGAAAGCGACGAACGGATCGTCCGCCTCGGCATGGCCGGCCCTGACATGGTGGTCTCGGCCGATCACGGCGGCGCGATCGAGGCGCGGTGGGCCGGCGATGGTTCCCCGGTCGCCGCGCCCACCTACACCGGGATCACGGGCATCCTGGCGCTGGCGGCCTGGCGGCAGGGGGAAAGTGTGCGGGTGGCGACCGGTGCCGGTTCCCGGCATGTGTCGCACCGGTGGCTGCAACGGTGGGATCTCGTCGCGAGGAAGGAGATCCCACCGGCGATCGACATGAACGTGATGGGGGTCAAACACGTCGACCCGGCCATCGTCCGCGGTGAACAGGTGCTGGTCGTGGTCAGCCAGGGAGTGCTCGCGATCCGGCGGACCGGTGACGGGTCGGTCATCGACGACGTGGTAAAGCACCGGTCGACATCCCGTGTCGTGATCGGCTCGACCGATCGTGGCCCGGTCGCGGTCACCTCGTCGCACGACGAACATCCGCAATTGTTCTGGTTGGAGAATCTGACCGAGGCGGTGCGTCTGCCGCATGCCGACGGCGAGTTCATCGCCGCCATGCAGGGCGACCGCCTGGTCTGCGGTAGTTACGCGGAGCCGTGGAACGCGTGGCAGACCGCCTGGGCCGGTGACCTGTCCGGCCGGCGCCTCGGGCCCGCGGTCACCGGCGAGGTGATCACGGCGGTGGCGGTGGCGGCCTGGCCCGCGGTCTACATCGCCCGGGCCGACCGTACGGTGTCGCTCGTCGATCTGGAGACGGGCCGCGAACTGGCTCCGGCCCTGAGCCTGCCGAAACGGGCCCGCAGCCTCGTGGTCGTCGACGGGCGGGACGTCATCGTGGGGTTCGGCCTTCAGGTGGCCCGTTTCGAGCCACCGGGATGGAAGAGTGAGGCGTGAGCGATCTATGGACGCGGGAGATGGCCGGCGTCAAGGAGGAGTTCGCCCGCTGGAGCGAGGCCGAGCGCATCCGGGTCATGTGTGAGGCCATCGACTACGCGATGTTCCGGTCGCTGACACCGCTGGCCGCGATTCCGTCGCCCGGGGCCCGCGCGCTGATCGACGAAGCCCTGGCCGCCGGGCGGTCGGGCGCGAAGGCCGAGACCGCGTACGAGATCTCGGGCCGGATGTATCCCTCTCTGGACTTCGAGGGGTCCGTCGGCTCGCTGCAGCGGCAGGCGATGGGGCGCCGGATCACGATCGAGCACGAGCTCGGCAATCCGGCCTGCCTCGACATCATCCGGGCGCAGAAGGAGCTTCTGAGCCCGAGGTGACGTACGGGCTATTTCTTCTTCTTTTTGCCCTTTTTCCCGTCGCCGTCGGCGAACATGCTGTTGAGCATGACTTCGTCCCGTTCGTGGGCCTGTTCGGCGGCGGTCTTGGGCTCGCGGACGGCGATCTTCCAGAAGATCGCGACGGCGACGACGAGCCAGGCCCACCACGGGATGCCCGACTCGGGGCCGAACAGCTGGCTCGTCACGTCGTAGGCGCCGTTCATGTACTGCTCCATGGCCGCAAGGATCGGCTCGTGAGCCCGCCGGGTTGAGGAACCCGGCGGGCTTTTCTCACGTCAGGCGCCCCAGCCGGCCTGCTCGCCGCCCACGCGCTCGGCGACGATCTTCTCCTGGTAGCCGCTGGCCTTGTAGGCGCGCACCGGGTCGGGGTCGAGGCCGGCGTCCGCGCGGACCTCGGCCAGCAGCGGGCGGACGTCGGTGTTGTACGCGTCCATCAGCACCGCGTTCGCCTCGAGCACGTCGCCCTCGGCCTGCGCCTTGAACAGGGCGTCGCGGTCGACCAGCAGGGCCTTGGCGGTGGCCTCCTGGATGTTGAGCACCGAGCGGATGATCGCCGGGATCTTCGCCTCGATGTTGTGGCACTGATCGAGCATGAAGTTGATGCCGTACGCCGGGTCCAGCGCGCCGCCCCGGACGATCTCGTACATGATCCGGAAAAGCTGGAACGGGTCGGCGGCGCCGGCCATCAGGTCGTCGTCGGCGTAGAACCGGCTGTTGAAGTCGAACGCGCCGAGCTTCTTCTGCCGCAGCAGGAACGCCACGATGAACTCGATGTTCGTGCCGGGGGCGTGGTGGCCGGTGTCGATGCAGACGGTGGCCTTCTCGCCGAGCTCGACGCAGTGCGCGTACGAGGTGCCCCAGTCCGGGATGTCGGTGGCGTAGAAGGCCGGCTCGAACAGCTTGTACTCGAGCAGGAAGCGCTGGTCGTCGCCGAGCCGGTCGTACGCCTCCTTGAGGGCGGCGCTCAGCCGGTCCTGGCGCAGGCGCAGGTCGTCCTGACCCGGGTAGTTGATGCCGTCGGAGAACCAGAGCTTCAGGTCGCGCGACCCGGTCTGGTCCATGATGTCGATCGCCTCGAGCAGGTGATCGGTGGCCTTGCGCCGGATGCCGGCGTCGGGGTTGGTGACCGAGCCGAGCTTGTAGTCGTTGTCCTGGAAGACGTTGGTGTTGATGGCGCCGATCGCGACGCCCTCCGACTTGGCGTACTCGCCGAGGGCCTTGTAGTCGTCGACCTTGTCCCACGGGATGTGCAGGGCGACGGTCGGCGCGACGCCGGTGAAGCGGTGCACGACGGCCGCGTCGGCGATCTTCTCCTCGGGGGTGCGCGGCACGCCCTCCTGAGCGAAGACCTTGAAACGGGTGCCGGAGTTGCCGAAGGCCCACGACGGGGTCTCGATGCGCTGCGCCGCGAGCGCGCGCTTGACTGCGGAGAGATCAGTCATGGGTAGCCTCCAAAGGCTCATCGGAAAGGTGGAACACCTCGGTCAGCAACGGGAATCCGTCGGTGGGTGAGGTGCCGGCGAAGAAGGGGGCCATCTCCGCCTGCCACCGGGTGTTGACGTCCAGGGCCGCCATGGCCGCCTGGGACGCCTCGAGATCGTCGGCCTCGACGTAGCCGATCAGGAGGCCGTCGTCTCGGAGGAACAAGGAGTAGTTGCGCCAGCCGGTGGCCCGAAGTGCTGCCTGCATCTCGGACCACACGGCCTGGTGCCGCTCCACGTACTCCGCCATCCGCTCGGGGCGGACCTGGAGGTTGAAGCAGTAGCGCATGTCTCTAGAAGTTGAACTGGTCGATGTTGTCGGCGGTGAACTCGGTCGGCGGGCCGAGGACGATCTCGCCGTCCTTGCCGATCGTGTACTCGCCGAGCTTGCCGGCCTTGAACTTCTCGCCCTCGGCGCCGGTGATCTGGCCGGAGGCCAGGGCCGCGCCCGCGTAGGCGGCGAGGTAGCCGATGTCGGCCGGGTTCCACAGCGCGAACTTCTTCACGGTGCCGTTCTTGACGTACTCACGCATCTGGTTGGGAAGGCCCAGGCCGGTGACGGCCACCTTGCCCTTGTACGACGACGAGCCGATGTAGCGCGCGGCGGCGGCGATGCCGACGGTGGTCGGGGCGACGATCGCCTTCAGGTTCGGGTACGACTGCAGCAGGCCCTGGGCCTCCTGGAACGACTTCTGGTCGTCGTCGTTGCCGTACGCGACCTTGACCAGCTTCAGCTTCGAGTACTCGGGCTTGGCCAGCTCGGTCTTCATGACCTCGATCCAGGCGTTCTGGTTCGTGGCGTTCGGGGTGGCCGAGAGGACCGCGATCTCACCCTCGCCGCCGGCCTGCTCGAGCGCCATCTTGGCCAGCGACTCGCCGATGCCCTGCGTGGTGGCCTGGTTGATGAAGGCGTCGCGGCAGTCCTTGGAGGCGTCCGAGTCGAACGTGACGACCTTGATCTTCGCGGCGCGGGCCTGGTTGAGCGACGGGCAGACCGCGTTCGGGTCGTTGGCGGCGACCACGATGACGTCCTGCTGCTGCTGGATCAGGGTGTTGATGTACGACACCTGCGACGAGGCGGACGCGTCGTTCGGGCCGACCAGCTTGTACTCGCCCTTGACCTCGCCGACCGCCACCTTGCCGCCGCCGACCTCCACATCGGAGTACGGGTTGTTCAGCTGCTTCGGCAGGAAGGCGATCTTCAGGCCCTCCTTGGTGGCGGCGTTCGGGTCGGCGGCCGCGGAGGCCTGCGAACCCGAGCCGCTGTTGTCGGTGCTGTCCTTGGTGGTGCCACCGCAGGCGCTCAGGCCCACGACCAGGAGTGCGGCAGAAGTGACGGAAAGTAGTGTGCGGGGGGAGCGACGAAGCACGGCGTACTCCATTCTTTTCAGGTCCGAGGGTTATCGGGCTGCGGCTTGCCGCAGGCGCCGGCGGTGCCAGTTGCCGCGGACGGCGGTGGCGATGTTGGGAAGCAGGACGGAGAGCACGAGCAGGGCGCCCGTGACGATGTTGAGCGCCTGCCCGGAGACGTCCTCCAGGCGCAGCGCGTTCTGCAGCGCGGCCAGCAGCACGACACCGGCCAGTACGCCGGGCAGGCTGCCCTTTCCGCCGAAGATCGACACACCGCCCAGGAGGACGGCCGCGACGACGGCGAGTTCGAGGCCCGAGCCGTTGTCGGCCCGGGCGCTGGAGTAGCGGAGGGTCCACAGCACGCCGACCAGTCCGGCCACGGCGCCGCTGACGACGTACAGCCAGAATTTGGTCCTGGCCACCCGGATGCCGGAGAAATGCGCGGCCTTGTCGTTGGCGCCGATCGCGTAGAGCGCGCGGCCGACCGGGGTGGCGTGCTGCACGATCCCGAAGATCAGAGCCAGGATCACGATCAGAATCAGGACATTGGGTACGGGTGATGACCCGATCGTTCCGGTGACCCAGTCGGTGTAGCTGAACGGGAAGTCGGCCACCGCGCCGTCACCGAGCACCACGAAGGCGAGGCCGCGGAAGAGCGCGAGCGTGCCGATCGTGACCGCCAGCGAGGGCAGGCCGAGCACCGTGATCAGAAATCCGTTGAGCACGCCGCAGATCGCGCCGATCACGATGCAGAGCGGGATGATCATCTCGATCGACAGGCCGTTGTTCCAGAACCAGCCCATCAGCGCGCTGGTGAAGCCGAGCGTGCTGGCCACCGACAGGTCGATCTCGCCGGTCACGATGATCATTGTCATCGGCAGCGCGATCAGGATGATCGGCAGCAGGTCGAGGACCATGAAGGTGAAGTTGCGGCTGGTGCCGAAGTTGTCCACGACGGCCGACGCGACGAACAGCACCACGATGGTCAGCAGGATGATGATGCTGTCCCAGCTGGTCAGCCTCTTCTTCACTTCAGACATGAGCGTCTCGCTTACGGAGAGAACGGGCGATCCGGACCGCGACCAGCCGGTCGGCGCAGATGGCCAGGATGATCAGGGAGCCGACGATCGCCTGCTGCCAGAACTGGTTGATGTCCAGGACGGCCAGGGCGCTGCTGATCACGGTCAGCAGCAGGGCGCCGAGGCCGGCGCCCCAGACCGTGCCGCTGCCGCCGAAGACGGCCACGCCGCCGACCACGACCGCGGCCACCACGTTCAGCTCGTAGCCGTTGCCGGCCGAGGCGTCGATCGTGCCGAACCGGGCGGCGAACAGCACGCCGGCCAGCCCGGCGGCGGCGCCGCTGAGGATGAAGGCGACGATCAGGTTGCGGGCGACCTTGATGCCGGCCAGCTCGGCGGCGTCGGGGCTGGAGCCGATCGCGTACATCTCGCGGCCGATGCGGTAGTTGCGCATCATCAGCGAGACGCCGCCGACCACCACCAGGGCGATCAGGACCAGCCAGGGGATGCCCAGGATGTTGTCGTTGGAGAAGTCGAGGAAGCTGCCCGGCAGCTCGTCGGCGGTGACCTGGTCGCCGCCGGCCCACGAGTAGACCAGGCCGCGGAAGATGTACATCGTGCCGAGGGTGACCACCAGGGCGGGCACCTTGCCGTAGCGCACCAGCACGCCGTTGACCAGGCCGGCGACCGCGCCCACGGCGATGCCGACGACGATCGCGACGATCATCGGCAGGCCCGGGTTGTCGCTCATCATGGTGGCCACGGTGAACGCGCTGATGCCGAGCACCGAGCCGACGCTCAGGTCGATGTTGCGGGTGATGACGACGACGGCCTGCCCGGCCGCCATCACCGCGAGGATCGCCGTGTTGAGCAGGTTGTCGCGGATGCTCTGGCCGGAGAGGAAGCGCGGGTTGTCGATCGCGGTGTAGCCGATCAGCACCACGAGGGCGAGCACGATGCCGAGCTCGCGGGTCTTCAGCAGCCCACCGGCGAAACGCCGGCCGGGCGCGGGCGGGCCGAGCGTAGACGTGGTCATGCCGAAACCTTCTGTCCCATGGCGGCGTACATAACTGACTCCTCCGTGGCCTCGGCCCGGGTGAGCTCGGCCGCGACCTTGCCCTCGCGGAGCACGATGACCCGGTCGGCCATGCCCAGCACCTCGGGCAGTTCGGACGAGACCATGACGACGCCCATGCCGTCGGAGGCCAGCGAGGAGAGCAGCCGGTGGACCTCGGCCTTGGTGCCGACGTCGATGCCGCGGGTGGGCTCGTCGACGATCAGCAGGCGCGGGCCGGTGGCCAGCCACTTGGCCAGCACCACCTTCTGCTGGTTGCCGCCGGAGAGCGTGCCGACCGCGTCGCTGAGCTTGCCCAGCTTGGTCTGGAGCTTCTCGGTCCAGGTCAGCGCCGACCGGCGCTCGCTGCCGCCGAACAGCAGGCCCAGCCGGGCCAGCTTGCGGGCCCGGGGCAGCGTCACGTTGCGCTCGATCGACAGGTCCATGACCAGGCCCTGCTGGCGCCGGTCCTCGGGGACCAGGGCCAGGCCGGCCGACATGGCGGCCCGCGGCGAACCGCCCTTGAGCTTCTTGTTCTGGACGCGCACGGTCCCGGAGTCGTACGGATCGACGCCGAACACGGCCTGCATGACCTCGGAGCGCCCGGCGCCGACCAGGCCGGCCAGCGCGACGATCTCGCCCTCCCGCACGTTGAACGTGATGTCGCGGAAGACGCCCTCGCGGCTGAGCTTGTCGACCTCGAGGAGCACCTCGCCCGGCTCGACGTCCTGCTTGGGGAAGAGCGCGCTCAGGTCGCGGCCGACCATCTTGCGGATCATGTCGTCGACGCTGAGCTCGGACACCAGCTCGGTGGCGACGTGCTTGCCGTCCCGCATGATCGTCACCCGCTCGCAGAGCGCGGTGATCTCCTCGAAGCGGTGCGAGATGAACATGATGGCCGCGCCCTCGTCGCGCAGCGAGCGCACGACCGAGAAGAGCCGCTCGACCTCGACCGCGGACAGCGCCGCGGTCGGCTCGTCCATGATCAGCACCCGGGCCTCGGCCGACAGCGCCTTGGCGATCTCGACCAGCTGCTGGTCGGCGATCGAGAGGCCGCGCGCCGGGCGGCCCGGATCGAGGTGCACGCCGAGGCGGCGGAACAGGGCCTCGGCGTTCTCGGTCATGGCCTTGCGGTCGATCTGCCGCAGTTTGGTCAGCGGCTGGTTGCCGATCGCGATGTTCTCGGCGACCGAGAGGTCGGGGAAGAGCGTGGGCTCCTGGTAGATGACGGCGATGCCGGCCGCCTTGGCGTCGGCCGGGCCGGCGAAGTCGACGTCGGTCCCGTCCACCCGCAGCGTGCCGGTGTCGGGCCGGTGCACACCGGCGAGCATCTTGACGATGGTCGACTTGCCGGCGCCGTTCTCGCCGACGAGAGCGTGCGCCTCGCCCGGGAAGAGCGGGAAACTGACGCCCTGGACGGCCGCGACCGCGCCGAACGACTTCGTGACGTCGGCGACCTCGAGCCGGGCCGGCCCGTGGTCACCGGCGCGGTTATCGGGCTTGGCCGAAGAGTCCGCCACAGCCACCTCCACGTCGGACTTTGAAATGTTTCAGAGAACGTGTAGAGAACGTAGGTGGCCCCGATCACACGTGTCAAGCATTCGATCGAAACGTTGCGGAAACACGGCCGTTGTGAGTTCGACCTGTACCGTAAGATGCATCTTCAACGTTTCAACGGCGTTCGCTGTCCCCGCCAGGACCCCCGGCGCGGTACCGTGAGCCGGTTCCGTTCACCGCCGGTTGACCGGCAGGTCTAGGAGGTAGCGGTGCTGAACGGCAGGACGCCATCCGTCAAGGATGTGGCCGCCGCCGCCGGCGTCTCGCTGGGCACGGTCTCGAACGTGATGAACCGCCCCGAAGTGGTCAGCGCCCGCACCCGGGAACGGGTCGAGCGCGCCATGACGGAGCTCGGTTTCGTTCGCAACGAGTCGGCCCGCCAGTTGCGTGCGGGCACAAGCCGCACCCTGGCCTACGTGATGCTCGACGGCACGAACCCGTTCTTCCACGACGTGGCCCAGGGCATCGAGCTGGCCGCCGAGGACGCCGACCTGTCGCTGTTCATCTGCAACAGCAACAGCCGCGCCTCCCGCGAGGAGGTGCACCTCGACCGCCTGCTCCAGCAGCGCGTCCAGGGCATTCTGATCACCCCGGTCGACCCGGCGGCGCCCCACCTCGACGAGCTGTCCCGCCGGGGCGTGCCCCTGGTCGTGGTCGACCGGGTCCGCGGCGTCGACAACTGCTGCTCGGTGGCGGTCGACGACGTGCTCGGCGGCCGCATAGCGGTCGAACACCTCGCCGAGCAGGGTCACGAACGGGTGGCGTTCATCGGCGGCCCCGACTCGCTGGGCCAGGTCGGCGAGCGTCTGCAGGGAGCCCGCGAGATCTGGTCGTCACTCGGCCGCTCACCGGACGACCTGATCTACCTGCCGACCGACGCCATGACCGTCGCCGATGGACGGTCGGCCGGCGAGCGCCTGGCCGGGTTGCCGGCGCGGCGCCGCCCGACGGCCGCCTTCTGCGCGAACGACCTGCTGGCCCTGGGCCTGCTGCAGCAGAGCATCGGCGCCGGCCTGCGCGTGCCGGACGACCTGGCCATCGTCGGCTTCGACGACATCGAGTTCGCCGCCGCGGCGGCGGTGCCGCTCACGTCGGTCCGCCAGCCGCGCCAGGAGCTGGGCCGCGCGGCGGCCCAGTTGGTGCTGGACGAGGCCACCAACCCCGACCACAAGCACAGCCAGCTCCAGTTCACCCCCGAGCTGGTCGCCCGCGCCTCGACGGTCTCCCGCTCCCGCGCCGTCTGACCGCGCCGCATCTGGTGGCATTCTGTGACCGTGAGGCCTAGGTGCTCCCTATATGTGGACGTCGGTTACCTGCTCAGCGCGGCAGCGGTCCGGGTGACGGGTACGTCGCTGCGCAACGGAATCCAGGTCGACTATGAGTCGCTGATTGACGGGCTCGTCCATCAGGCCGAGAAGCTGTCGGAGCTTCCGGTTCTGCGAGTCCACTGGTACGACTCCGCGCGAGACGGCGTACCCGACCTTCAGCAGCAGCTCATCGGAGAGCTGTCCAACGTCAAGTTGCGGCTCGGCCGGTTCGGCGTGGAAGGTCAGCAGAAAGGCGTCGACCTGCGCATCGGCCTTGATCTTGTAACGCATGCCCGTAACGGTGTCGCGGAGGTCTTCATCCTCGTGTCGGGGGACGATGATCTGACCGAGGCGGTCGAAGAGGCCCAAGTTCATGGCGTGCAGGTCTTCCTGCTTGCCGTTCCCAACGCTGAGGACAAACCGCACGGCATCAGCCGTCATCTGATTCGTGCGGCCGACGGTCTCAAGATCCTCTTTCCGGAGACCATCGACCAGACGGTGACGAAGGTGGCACCGCAAGGAGCTCGGCCGGTGTCCCTCGACAGCGAACCGCCGGTCCTGACCTCGGAGTCGGCCGAACAGATCGACTCGGTGGTCAATGGAGTCCTGACGACCTTCCGCAGATCCGCCAGCGCGGAGGAGCTCGCGGCGCTTACTGCCGGCAAGCCGTCGATTCCCCGGGACATCGACAAGGCATTGCTGACCGATCTGTCGGATCGCCTCGGTGTCGTCGACTTGGATGAAGCAGCCCGGCACAAGCTTCGGGCACGGTTCTGGGCGAAGTGGGACGAGGCTTACGGGCCGGAAGGTTCCGGTCGACCGACCACGCTGATTTGACTTTCGGCAGTGTCGAGCGGTGGCCGCGGCCCCGTACCGTCGCCTCGGTGAAGCGCACAGCGATCAAGGTTGCGGTGTCGTCCGTCCCGGTCGCGTTCGCCGGTCTGAGCATGGTGAGCGCGTGGTGGCTGCTGCCGGCCGTGGTCACCGCGTTTCTGGCCGGGCGGCGGCCGGGGCGGACCGGTCCGACGGTGGTCGGGCTGGTGGCGGTGCTCTCGGCCGGTGTCGTGGTGTTCTCCGCTGTGCCCGGCTGGCTGCCGCTGGCGAGCCGGTTCCTGGTCGTGATCGTCGCCGGCACGATGACGCCCTGGTTCGCGGGACGGTTCTGGCGCCAATATCAGGATCTCGCCCGCGCCGGCTGGGAACGGGCCGAGCAGGCGCAGCGTGAGCAGCGGCTGGTCGCCGAGCAGGCGCGGCTGCGCGAACGGGCGCGGATCGCCCAGGACATGCACGACCTTCTCGGCCACGACCTCAGCCTGATCGCGCTGTCGGCGGGCGCGCTGAAACTCGCGCCAGGCCTGGAAGAGGACCACCGCCGGATGGCCGCGGATCTGCGGGCCCGGGCCGGGGCCGCGGTGGAGCGTCTCGGCGAGGTGATCGGCGTCCTGCGCGAGGAGACCGACAGCGCACCCATGGAAGCCCCTGGCCTCGCGGCGCTGGTGGCCGGGGCGTCCGCATCGGGGCTGGAGGTTGAGCTGCGCGTCGATGGTGAGGCGGGCACTATGCCGCCGATGGCCGAGCGGGCCGTGCACCGGGTCGCGCAGGAAGCGCTCACCAATGTGGCCAGACACGCGCCCGGAGCGGCGGCGGTCATCGCGGTGACGCATGCGGAGGCCGCGACGACGATCGTGGTGGAGAACGGCCCGCCGTCGTCACCGGCCCGGGTCGGCGGCGGCGGTGGCGGGCATGGTCTGGTCGGCCTGGCCGAACGGGTGCGGCTGGCCGGCGGCACCTTCGACCACGGCCCGCACGACGGAGGTTTCGCCGTCACCGCGAGGATCCCGCACGCCCCCTGGCCACCACCGAAGATCGACCGGACGCCTCTGCGGGAGCATCGTCACGCCCGGCGGCGTGTCGGCCGGACCCTGGTCATCGCGGTCATGGTGCCGCTGGTCACCGGTGCTGTGCTGAGCGGGGCCCTGGCCGGCTGGGAGACGCTGTCCGCGTCGCGGGCGGTCCTCGATCCGGGTGACTACGCCCGCCTGCGCGTCGGGCAGGATCGCTCCGAGGTGGAGCGTCTCCTGCCGAGCCGGCAGACCCGCTACCGCCCGCTGACCGCCGAGCCGACCGGGGACGGATTGACGTGCGAGTACTACGCGATGACGGCCGACCGCTTCGACGACCGGTCGGGAGACGTCTACCGGCTCTGCTTCCGCGACGGCGTGCTGGTGTCCCGCGACACCGTCAGCCCGTGAGCCGCCGATGATCCGCGTACTGATCGCCGACGACGAGCCGATGATCCGGGCCGGGCTGCGCGCGGTTCTCGCCACCGCCGCCGACATCGAGGTGATCGGCGAGGCCGGTGACGGACACCAGGCCGTCGAGTTGGCGCGGCGGCACCGGCCCACGGTGGCCGTCCTCGACATCCGGATGCCCGGCATGAACGGCATCGAGGCGATGGCCGAGCTCCGCCGGGCCGTGCCGGCCACGCGCGTGATCATCTTGACGACGTTCGGGGAGGACGACTACATCCTCCAGGCGCTCGGCGGCGGGGCCGCCGGCTTCCTGATCAAGTCCGGCGAGCCCGAAGAACTGATCATCGGCGTACGCGCGGTGGCCGACGGCGCCGCCTATCTGTCACCGAAAGTGGCGGCCCGGGTCGTGGCGCACCTCGCCGCTACGGGCGCGGACGCCCTGGCTGCGCGGCGCTCCAGTGCCCGTGACCTGGTCGATGCCCTCAGTCCCCGGGAACGGGAGGTACTGGCCTTCCTCGGCCGCGGACTGTCCAACGGGCAGATAGCCCGGCGGCTGCACGTGGTCGAGGGGACGGTCAAGGCGCACGTGAGCTCGATCCTGGCCAGGTTGGGTGTGGACAATCGGGCCGCGGCCGCGGTGGTCGCCCATGAATCGGGCATCGCGCAGCAGTAACGACGCCGCCACGATGGCGCCGCCGAGCACCGCCCCGGCCAGGACGTCGTGGGGATAGTGGACGCCCACCAGCACCCGCAGCAACGCGGCGGCGACGGCCACGGGCAGGGTGATCGCGGCCAAGCGCGGCCGCAGCATCGCCAGGCCGACGGCCAGCCCGGCGGCCAGGGTGGCGTGGTTGCTCGGGAACGACCAGTCGCCGCTTTCCGGGCAGGCGGCGATCACCACGGTGCGACACGGTCGTTCCTCGTCCACCACCAGCTTGATCGCCTCACTGAGGGCGTATGCCACCACGGTGCCGAGAACGGTCAGCACGACCCCGGTGATCTCCCGGGCGTCCCGGCGTCGCAGCGCCCTCCATCCCATTCCGGCCAGCATCAGGCCGAGGAGCACCAGGGTGCCCTCGGTCGCCACCTCCAGCACCGGTCCGAGCCACGGTGGGGCGTCCGCCACCGCCCCGGTGATCGCTCGATACGCGGACGCCGAGACGCCGCCGGTCACGTGCACCGGTTCGGCCCGGCCCAGCCCGCCCGGGGCGAGCCAGGTGACCAGCGCCGCCGCCGGCACCAGGACAACGAGTGCTTTTCGTTTCATGGGCTGACCGTAGAAACGAAGACGGCCGGAAACCCGGGTCCAACGGCAAGCCACACCCCCTGACGATCGTCAGGGTTGACTGCCCAGCAGCTCCGAGACGGTGACGAAGCGGTAGCCGCGGGCGCGCAGGCCGGCGACCATGGCCGGCAGGGCGTCCAGGGCCACCAGGCGCCGCTTGGTGCCGGCGTCGTGGGCCAGGATGATCGAGCCCGGGCGCACGGCGTCGATCAGGTCCTCGGCCTGGGCCTTCGGGTCGCCGGCGAAGCGGCGCTCGCGCATCTGGTGCGACCACAGCACGATGTCGTATCCCATGGCGTCGGCGGCCAGCACCGTCGATCCGCCGAAGTGGCCGTAGGGCGGGCGGAGCAGGGTGGGCGTCCGGCCGGTGTGGCGCTTGATGGCGTCGTGGGTGCGTTCCAGCTCGCGGCGGCAACCGTTGAGGTCGAGGGTGGCCAGGTCGTCGTGCGACCAGGAGTGGTTGCCGACCTCGTGGCGGTCCAGGCGGTTGCGGAGCAGGTCGGCGTGGGCCTCCAGGTGACGGCCGACCAGGAAGAACGTGGCCGGCACGCGGGCCTCGTCGAGCGCGTCGAGGAAGCGCGGTGTGTAGTCCGGCAGCGGGCCGTCGTCGAAGGTGAGCGCGACCAGCTTCTCGGTGGTCGGCTTGAAGTAGTGGATCCGGACGCCACCGGTGGAGACAGCGCCCAGGTCGTCGGCGGCCGAGGCGTAGCCGCCGCCCAGTGGTGGGCGGTCCCAGCCCAGCCAGTGCTTGACCTGGTCCGACCCGGCGAAAGCCGTGGCCGCACCGCCCGCGGCGAGCAGAGCTCCGCGCAGCATCGAACGACGAGTAACCATGAATCCCCCATGAACGTACCGGGCTCACAGCCTGGTTGATCATGGCAAGAACCGCCTCGGCCACTGGACTGGTTCAGTGACCGAGCTCATCGGCCAAAAGGCCGAGGGGATGAGGATTCGCTCAGTCGAAGGGGTGCGAGGTCTGCACGTTGAGCAGCCGGGCCAGGCGGCCGGTGACCGGGCGGGCCTCCAGGTGGAGGCGGGCGATGTTCAGGCCGCTGTCGCCGATCACGGCCAGCAGGGCGAGCTCGCCGATCGCGTACACCGACAGATAGCCGCCGGTGTTGCGGATCGTCACCTCCTGGAAGGTGCCCTGGCCGAGGGCGGCGCCGCAGGTGCGGCTGATGCCGTGCGCGCCGGCGGCGAGGGCGGCGATGTCGTGCGGCTCGGTCGAGGACACCGTGTCGTGCAGGATCAGCAGGCCGTCGACGCCGGCGATGACGCAGCCACGGACGCCGGTCACCTGGTGGCGGAGCGCGGCCAGCTCGCCGCGAACGGCCTGGTACGGATCTGTTTGCACGGCTTTCTCCAGGAGGGGGAGCGGATCAGAGGGAGCGGAGGGCGTTCAGCACACGGTCGAGCACGTCGTCGTCCGCGGCGTAGGGCTGGCCGAGGAGGCTGAACAGGTCGGGGGAGTCGTCCGCGGGGGGCGGCTCCACGCGGTTGCGCCGGGGCAGTTCGCCCGGCGGCGGCGACGGGTCGGGATCGGAGGCGGCAACCTCCGAAGGAGCGGCGATCGCGGGAGCGGCCGGGGACGCGAGGGCGGGGGCGGCCGCCTCGCGCGTCTGAGAGGCTTTTCCGGCGTACGCCTTGATGAGCGACCCGAACTCACGCCGGGCCATCGCCAGGTTGGCGCCGGACCGGCGCAGCGTCAGATGGGCGACCAGCGGCGAGGTGTCGTCCTCGACCAGCCGCACCACATGGAACGCGTCGCTGCTGGTCAGCAGGACGTCACCGAGCTCGTCGCCGGTCTCGCCCAGCATGACCATGCCGGCGGCGGCCGCGGCCAATGTCACCACGGTCGCCGCCTGCTGCTCGTCCGGCGGGCCGCCGCCGGCCCACCACAGCACGCGGGGGCCGTCCGGATCGAGCAGCGAGACCGCGCTGGCGCCGGGGATGCCCAGGGCGTCCGCCAGCGGCGGCGGGTCCGTCGGCCCGGTCATCCCGCGAGGCCGGCGTCCAGCTGCTTCATGACGATCTGGGCCTGGGCCAGCAGCATGCCGGTGTTCGCCGAGCGGCGGCACACCACCACGGCCACGATGTCCTGGCTGACGGGGCTGCGCAGGAACACGTGCACGAGGTTGTCGCTGTGGACGAGGATCTCCTGGAAGTAGTGGTGATCGTCCTCGGGCACGCCGCGGCGCGCCTTCCAGATGTCCTCGATCATCGTCACGTTGCGGCCCTGGAACAGGTCGAACGTGGCCGCGGCGAGCAGGTCCAGCACCTCGCTGGGGTGGTCGTCGAGCGTGTCGACGGCGAGCAGCATGCCGGTCGACATGTCCACCAGGCCGCTGGCGATGCACTCCGGCACCTGCTGCCGGAACTGCCGGACGGCCTCACTGACCAGCTGCGAGGTGCTGCGGACGTTCAGGCCGCTCTCCTCGAGGGCCGTCATACGTCGAGTTCCGCTTCGATCTTGCGGAGCTGGTGGCGCGCGAGGCCGAGGTTGGCGCGGCTCTTGTTCAGCGCGAGGTAGAGGAAGAACGCCTCGTTGCCGCGGCCGTGCAGCAGCCGGATCAGGTGGTACTGCGAGTCCAGCGTGATCAGGACGTCCTCGATGCTGTCGCCGAGGCCGAGCATCTCGAGCGTGCGGACCTTGGCCCGGACCACGTCGGTGTTGCCGGCGGCGGCGACGTTCATGTCCATGTTCAGGCCGCCGCCCATGACACCCAGGGTGAGGCCGCTGGTGTAGTCGACCAGGGCCACGCCGATGGCGCCCTCGATCGTCATGGCCTCTTTGAGGGAAGTCTCGATGTTCGCCACGTGCTGTCCTCCTAGAGCGAGCGCCGGGCCGGGGGTCGAATCCGGTGCTCGGGTGGGCTTTCAGGGCAACACTGACACGGCCCGGTTTGGTTGAGCACTAAACAAAGGACTAAACGGCCTAGATCCATCCGAAGATCGTTGTGTCGTGAGTGGACAGCCTGGACCGGGGTCGTCCGATCGGTGCCAGAGAGATCGAATAGTGGGATGGACAAGTCCGAAAAGATGATCTTTGTACGTGGGTGACGCGCCGCCCACAACGTTTCAAGTGTGATGTGCGTCTTGACCGAGGTCGCTACAGCCCCGTAATGTGTCGGCAACGTCTGAAACGTTTCACGCGGCCCCCCGGCCACGATCCGCGATGAAGGAAACCATGACGAATCCCGCAGTGCGTGAGCTTCTGGAGCGCAGCAATCGGCTCGGCGCCGACCCGCGCAACACCAACTACGCCGGGGGAAACACCTCGGCGAAGGGTAGCGAGACCGACCCGGTCACCGGCGAGCCCACCGAGCTGGTCTGGGTCAAGGGCTCCGGCGGCGACCTCGGCACGCTGAGCGAGAAGGGCCTGGCCGTCCTGCGGCTCGACCGCCTCCGCGCGCTCACCGGGGTCTACCCGGGCGTCGAGCGCGAGGACGAGATGGTCGCCGCGTTCGACTACTGCCTGCACGGCCGCGGCGGCGCCGCCCCGTCGATCGACACCGCCATGCACGGCCTGGTCGACGTCCCGCACGTCGACCACCTGCACCCCGATTCGGGCATCGCGATCGCCACCGCCGCCGACGGCCCGGCCCTGACCAAGGAGATCTTCGGCGACAAGGTGCTGTGGGTGCCGTGGCGCCGGCCCGGCTTCCAGCTCGGCCTCGACATCGCCGCCGTGCAGAAGGCCAACCCGCAGGCGATCGGCGTGATCCTGGGCGGGCACGGCATCACCGCCTGGGGCGCCACCAGCGCCGAGTGCGAGGCCAACTCGCTCGAGATCATCAAGACGGCCGAGCGCTACCTGGCCGAACACGGCCGCCCGAACCCGTTCGGCGACAAAAAGGTCAATTCGCTGGAAGGTGAAGCCCGGCGGCAGAGGGCGGCGGAGATCTTCCCCTACCTGCGCGGCCTCGCCTCGACCGACCGCGCCCAGGTCGGCCACTACACCGACAGCGACGTCGTCCTCGACTTCGTCAACAGCGAGCGCCTCGAGGAGCTCGGAGCGAAGGGCACTTCGTGCCCCGACCACTTCCTCCGTACGAAGGTCAAGCCGCTCATCCTGGACACCGCGCCCGACGCCCCGCTCGACGAGGTGATCAACCGGGCCAAGGAGCTCCACGCCGCCTACCGCGAGGACTACCAGGCCTACTACGACCGGCACGCCACCCCGGAGAGCCCCGCGATCCGCGGCGCCGACCCGGCCATCGTGCTCGTCCCCGGCGTCGGCATGTTCTCGTTCGGCGCCAACAAGCAGACCGCCCGCGTCGCCGGCGAGTTCTACGTCAACGCGATCAACGTGATGCGCGGCGCCGAGTCGGTGTCGGCGTACGCCCCGATCGACGAGTCGGAGAAGTTCCGCATCGAGTACTGGGCGCTGGAGGAGGCCAAGCTTCAGCGCATGCCGAAGCCGAAGCCGCTGGCGACCCGCATCGCCTACGTGACCGGTGGTGGCTCGGGCATCGGCCGCGCCATCGCGCTGCGGCTGGCCGCCGAGGGCGCCGTCGTGGTCGTGGCCGACCGTGACTTCGAGGCGGCGAAGGGCGTGGCCGCCGAGATCGGCGGGACCGACGCCGCGATCGCCGTCGCGGCCGACGTGACCAGCGCCGACGCGATCGCCGCCTCGCTGCGTGACAGCGTGCTGGCCTTCGGCGGCGTCGACCTGGTGGTCAACAACGCCGGCCTGAGCATCTCGAAGCCGCTGCTGGAGACCACCGAGGCCGACTGGGACCTGCAGCACGACGTGATGGCCAAGGGCTCGTTCCTGGTCTCCCGCGAGGCCGCGCGCGTCCTCATCGCGCAGGGCATGGGCGGCGACATCGTCTACATCTCCAGCAAGAACTCGCTGTTCGCCGGTCCGAACAATGTCGCTTACGGCGCCACCAAGGCCGATCAGGCCCATCAGGTACGCCTCCTGGCGGCGGAACTGGGCGCGTACGGCGTCCGGGTCAACGGCATCAACCCCGACGGCGTCGTCCGCGGCTCCGGCATCTTCGCCGGCGGCTGGGGCGCCAAGCGGGCCGCCGTCTACGGCGTGCCCGAGGAGAAGCTGGGCGAGTACTACGCGCAGCGCACCCTGCTCAAGCGTGAGGTGCTGCCGGAGCACGTGGCCAACGCGGTCTTCGTCCTGACCGGCGGCGACCTGACCCACACGACCGGCCTGCACATCCCGGTCGACGCCGGCGTGGCCGCAGCGTTCCTGCGATGACCGGAAGCTTCGCCGCGGTCGACCTCGGCGCGTCCAGCGGGCGCGTCATGGTCGGCCGCGTCGGCCCCAGCGAGATCAAGCTGACCGAGGCCCACCGCTTCCGCAATGAGCCGGTCCGCACAAATCAGACTCTCTACTGGGACATCCTCGGTCTCTACCGCGGCGTCCTGGAGGGCCTGAAGCAGGCCGGCCCGGTCGAGAGCATCGGCATCGACTCGTGGGCGGTCGACTACGGCTTCCTCGACGCGACCGGCGAGCTGCTGGGCAACCCGGTGCACTACCGGGACGCCCGCACCGACGGCGTGCCCGAGCGGATCGCGGCGACGATCGCCGACGAGCGGCTCTACGACATCACCGGCCTTCAGAAGCTGCCGTTCAACACGATCTACCAGCTCGCGGCCGCGCGGGGCACCCCGCAGTACGAGGCCGCGAAGCAGTTCCTGCTCATCCCCGACCTGCTCGCGTACTGGCTGACCGGTGAGACCGGCGCCGAATACACGAACGCGTCGACCACGGAGCTGGTCGACGTGCGTACGCGGGAATGGTCCTCGCCCTTGATCGACGATCTCGGCCTGCGGCCTTCGCTCTTCCCGGCGATCCGTCACCCCGGGTCGGTCATCGGCGATTTCGGGGGTACGCGGGTGGTGGCGGTCGGATCGCACGACACGGCCTCCGCGGTCGTGGGTGTCCCGGCGGCCGGCGACAACTTCGCGTACATCTCCTGCGGCACCTGGTCGTTGGTCGGCCTGGAGCTGACCGAACCGGTGCTGAGCGCGGCGTCGCGGGCGGCCAACTTCACCAACGAGGGCGGCGTCGACGGCACCATCCGCTATCTGCGCAACGTGATGGGCCTGTGGCCGCTGCAGGAGTGCATGCGCGAGTGGGGTTCGCCCGACATCGTCGAGCTGCTGCGGGCGGCGTCGCGGGAGAAGCCGTTCGCACATGTCGTCGACCTGGACGATCCGGTCTTCCTGCCGCCCGGCGACATGGCGGGCCGGCTCAGCAAGGCGGCCGGGCTGCCGTCGGACGCGAGCCCGGCGCTGCTCACCCGGTGCATCGTGGACAGTCTGGCCCTGGCCCACAAACGGGCGATCGAGCAGGCGCAGGAGCTTTCCGGCAGACACGTCGACGCGGTGCACATCGTCGGCGGCGGCGCCCGCAACGAGCTGCTCTGCCAGCTCACCGCGGATGCCTGCGGACTGCCCGTGCTGGCCGGTCCGGTCGAGGCGACCGCTCTGGGCAACCTGCTGGTGCAGGCCCGCGCGGCCGGCGTGATCGACGGTGACCTGACGGCGTTGCGCGCGGTGCTGCGCGACACCCAGCGGATCGTGCGGTACGAGCCCAGATAGGAGGTCCCGTGCGGATCGCGTTGTTCGCCACCTGCCTGGCCGACACGATGTTCCCGGCCGCGGCGAAGGCGACCGTCCTGCTGCTGGAGCGGCTGGGCCACGAGGTCGTCTTCCCCGAGGCGCAGACCTGCTGCGGCCAGATGCACATCAACACCGGCTATCAAAAAGAGGCACTGCCGCTCGTACGCCGTTACGTGCGCACCTTCGAGCCCTACGACGTCGTGGTGGCGCCGTCGGGAAGCTGTACGGGCTCGATCCGGCACCAGCACAAGATGGTGGCGAACGCCGCGGGCGACCGCGGGCTGGCCGCCGGCGCGGAAGAGGTCGCGAGCCGCACGTACGAGCTGTCCGAGCTGCTCGTCGACGTGCTCAAGGTCGAGGACGTGGGCGCCTACTACCCGCACCGGGTCACCTATCACCCGACCTGCCATTCGCTGCGGATGCTGCGGGTGGGTGACCGGCCGCTGCGGCTGCTGCGCCAGGTGCGCGGGCTCGACCTGGTCGAGCTGCCGGCGGCCGAGCAGTGCTGCGGGTTCGGCGGCACGTTCGCGGTGAAGAACGCGGACACGTCCACGGCGATGCTGGCCGACAAGATGCGGCACGTGCTCGGCACGGGCGCCGACGTCTGCACGGCCGGCGATACGTCCTGCCTCATGCACATCGGCGGCGGCCTGTCCCGCCTCCGTGCGGGCGTCAAAACTGTGCACCTCGCGGAAATCCTGGCTGCCTCATGACGACTTTCCTCGGTATGCCGGTGGCGCACGCGCCGCGCGGAGTGGGACATCTGCGCGGCGACGAGCCGTTTCCGGCGGCGGCCCGGACGGCGCTGGCCAACCCACAGTTGCGCCGGAATCTGCGGCATGCGACGACCACCATCCGCGGCAAGTCGGGCCGGGTCATCGCCGAGCTGGAGGACTGGCAGGACCTTCGCTCGGCCGGGTCGGCGCTCAAGACGTACACCATGGCGAATTTGCCCCGGCTCTTGGAACAGCTGGAATCCAAGGTCACCGAGGCCGGTGGGGTGGTGCACTGGGCGGCGGACGCGGCCGAGGCCAACCGGATCGTCACCGATCTCGTGCGGGCGACCGGTGAACAGCGCGTCATCAAGATCAAGTCGATGGCGACCCAGGAGATCGGGCTGAACGAGGCCCTCGAGGACGCCGGGATCACCCCGGTCGAGACCGACCTGGCCGAGCTGATCGTGCAGCTCGGCGACGACAAGCCGAGCCACATCCTGGTGCCGGCCATCCACCGCAACCGCTCGGAGATCCGCGAGATCTTCCTGCGCGCGATGCCCGGCGTCGACCCGGCCCTCACCGACGATCCGCCGGTGCTGGCCGCGGCGGCCCGCCGCTATCTGCGCGAGACGTTCCTGACGACGAAGGTCGCGATCTCCGGCGCCAACTTCGGCGTGGCCGAGACCGGCACCCTCACGGTCGTCGAATCCGAGGGGAACGGCCGGATGTGCCTGACCCTGCCGGACACGCTGATCACGGTGATGGGCATCGAGAAGGTCGTGCCGACCTGGCAGGACCTCGAGGTCTTCCTGCAACTGCTGCCGCGCGCGTCGACCGGCGAGCGGATGAACCCGTACACCTCGATGTGGCACGGGGTGACGCCCGGCGACGGGCCGCAGAGTTTCCACCTGGTGCTGCTCGACAACGGGCGCTCGGCCGTGCTGGCCGACGAGGTGGGCCGGTCGGCGCTGCACTGCATCCGCTGCTCGGCCTGCCTCAACGTGTGCCCGGTCTACGAGCGGACGGGCGGGCACGCGTACGGCTCGGTCTATCCCGGCCCGATCGGTGCGATCCTGTCGCCGCAGCTCACCGGGGTCGAGGACAACGCCTCGCTGCCGTACGCGTCGTCGCTCTGCGGCGCCTGCTTCGACGCCTGCCCGGTGAAGATCGACATCCCGTCGATCCTGGTCCACCTGCGGAACAAGGTGCCGCACCCGGCGGCCGAGAGGGCGGTGATGGCGGCCGCGGCGTACACGATGGACCGTCCCCGTCTCTACACCCGCGCGCAGCGGGCCGCGAAGTTCTCCAAGCTCGTCGGCAAGCGGGGACGTGGTCTGCCGCCACCGTTGAACGGCTGGTCGGCCGCGCGCGATCTGCCGACGCCGCCCACGGAGAGCTTCCGTGACTGGTGGCGAGGGCGATGAGCGGCAAAGACCTGATCCTCGGGCGGGTGCGGGCGGCGCTCGCGGACGGCCCGCCGGTGCCGGAGATCCCGCGGTCCTACCGCCGGGAGTTCCCGCCGGCCGATCTTGACGTGCTCATCGATCGGCTCGTCGACTACAAGGCCGTGGTCCACCGCGGCGCCGACGTGGCGGCCATCGTCGCCGACATCATCGGCGCCGGCACGCTGGTCGTGCCGCCGGGCCTGCCGAGGGAGTGGCTGCCGCCGGAAGCGCCGGCACGAGCCGACGTCGGCCTCGCGCAGGAGGCCATCGCGGCGGCCGACGGCGTGGTGACCGGGGCGGCCGTGGCGATCGCCGAGACCGGCACCATCGTTCTCGACGCGTCGCCCGATCAGGGGCGGCGGATCCTCACCCTTCTGCCCGATCTGCACATCTGCGTATTGCGGCCCGAGCAGGTCGTCGCGTCGGTGCCCGAGGCCATCGCCCGCCTCGACCCCACGCGGCCATCGACCTGGATCAGCGGGCCCTCGGCGACCAGCGACATCGAGCTCAACCGGGTCGAGGGGGTGCACGGCCCTCGTCATTTGCACGTCATTCTCTGGGAGGCAGCATGACCTTTCTCGAACCGAAGAACCGGCGCAAGGTGCGCATCGGACTCGTGGCCGGCGGCCTGGGTACGTACTGGCCGCAATTTCCGAATCTCCTCCCGCAGCTGGAGGAGTCGGCCCGATATGTGAGCTCTCGCTTCCAGGAGATGGACGCCGAGGTCACCGACGTCGGCTTCATCTCGGACGCGACCGACGGCGTCCGGGCGGCCGACGAGCTGCGCCGCGCCGACTGCGACCTGATCGTCCTGTTCCTGACCACCTATCTGACCTCCTCGATGGTCCTGCCGATCGCGCAGCGGGCGAACACCCCGGTCCTCGTGATCGACCTCCAGCCCACCGAGCGGATGGACCACGCCACCTTCGACACCGGCGCCTGGCTGGCCTACTGCGGGCAGTGCCCGGTGCCCGAGGTCGGCAACCTGTTCCGCCGGGCCGGCATCCCGTTCCGGTCGGTCACCGGCTGGCTGCGGCAGGAGTCGGCCTGGCTGCGGATCGGCCGCTGGATCGAGGCGGCCCGCATCCGGGCCGCGCTGCGCAACGCCCGCCACGGCCTGATGGGCCACCTCTACCCCGGCATGCTCGACGTCTCGACCGATCTGACGCTGCTGCCGACCACCTTCGGCTCGCACGTCGAGGTGCTCGAGTTCGACGACCTGCGGGAGCGGGTCGCGGCCGTCACCGACGACGAGGTGGCCGAGCGCAAGGAGCTCGCCCGCAAGATCTTCGAGCTGGACGAGTCGGTGAACGAGGACGACTTCTCCTGGGGCGCCCGCGTCTCGGTCGGCCTCGACCGCCTGGCCGACGACTTCGATCTGGACAGCCTCGCCTACTACCACCGCGGCCTCAACGGCGAGCAGCACGAGCGGCTCGGCGCCGGGATGATCCTGGGCGCCTCGCTTCTCACCGCGCGGGGCATCCCCACGACCGGTGAGTACGAGCTGAGGACCACCGTGGCCCAGCTGGCCACCCAGGTCGCCGGGGCCGGCGGGTCGTTCTGCGAGATCCAGGCGCTGAACTTCACCGACAACGTGGTCGAGATGGGCCACGACGGGCCGGCCCACCTCGCGGTCAGCTCGCGGCAGCCGCTGCTGCGCGGCCTCGGCGTCTATCACGGCAAGCGCGGCTGGGGCGTCAGCGTCGAGTTCGACGTACGGCACGGCCCGGTCACCCTGCTCGGGCTCGGCCAGGACCGGGACGGCTCGCTGTCGTTCATCGCCGGCGAGGGCACCGTGGTCGACGGGCCGCTGCTGGCCATCGGCAACACCACCAGCCGGGTCGACTTCGGGCGCGACCCCGGCGAGTGGGTCGACGACTGGAGCGCGTCCGGGGTCGGGCACCACTGGTCGCTGTCGCTGGGCCACCGGGCGTCCACCTACGAAGCGGCTGCGAGTTTGATGGGAATCGATTTCCGCAAGGTCTGATGTGGATTAGGGTGTCGTCCATGGTCGACGACACCCGCGTCCACTCCGCCCGGCGGTACAACTACTGGCTCGGCGGGAAGGACAACTTCGCCGTCGACCGGGAGTCCGGCGACATGATCGCCGCCGCCTTCCCCGGCGTGCGCGTCACGGCCCGGGAAAACCGCGGCTTCCTGCGGCGGGCCGTCACCCACCTGGCCGGTGAGGCCGGCATCCGGCAGTTCCTCGACATCGGCACCGGCCTGCCCACCGCCGACAACACGCACGAGGTGGCCCAGCGCGTGGCGCCGTCGAGCCGGGTCGTCTACGTCGACAACGACCCGATGGTGCTCGCGCACGCCCGCGCCCTGCTGACCAGCACCCCTGAGGGCCGCACCCACTATCTCGAGGCCGACCTGCGCTCACCCGAGAAGATCCTGGCCGACCCGGCGGTCGGCGAGGTGCTCGACCTCGGCCGGCCGGTCGCGCTCATGCTGGTCGCGGTGCTGCATTTCGTGAAGGACGACGCCGAGGCGGCCGAGATCGTCCGCACGCTGATGGACGCCCTGCCCTCGGGGAGCTACCTGGCGCTCAGCCACGCCACCACCGACTTCACCGACGCCGAGGGCCGGGCCCGCTACCTGGCGATGATCGATGCCGGACAGGTCGACGCCTACCCGCGTACGGCCGCCGGCCTGGCGCTGATCGTCGACGGCCTGGAGGTGCTCGACCCGGGATTCGTCGCGGTCAGTGAGTGGCGCCGCGACGGCGACGACCCCCGCCCCGACGCCGCCGACGTAGCGATCTACGGCGTACTGGCCCGCAAGTCTTAAGATCCAGGCCGTGACCTCACCGATGCGCGTGCCGCCGTCCGAGCCCGAGCGTGAGCGCGCCGCCGAGCTGTTGCAGCGCGCGTGCGGCGACGGGCGGCTCACCCTGGAGGAGTTCAGCGTGCGGGTCGGCGCCGTCTGGGCCGCCGAGGACGCCGGCGAGCTGACCCGGGCCACCGAGGGGCTCGCCACCACCCCGATCGTCGGCTCGTCGCGCACGGTCGACCGGGTCATCACCATCTTCAGCGAGAACAAGCGCCGCGGCCGGTGGCGGCTGCGCGACTCTGGGGTCTCCATCCGCACGCTGTTCGGCTCGACCGAGCTCGACCTGCGCGAGATCGCCACCGACCAGGCGGTCATCGAGATCTCCGGCAGCGTCACCTTCGGCGAGCTCAAGCTGATCGTCCCCGAGGGCGTCGAGGTCGACCTCACCGGCGCCGCCGTCTTCTCCTCACGCCAGCTCCATCTGGCCCGCGTGCCGCGGGTCCCCGGCACGCCCGAGGTCCGCGTCCACATCACCACGTGGTTCAGCTCGGTCGAGGTCGTCTCCAAGAAGTACTCGTTAACGCAATAATTGCGTGAAAAAGGTTCGGATTTTCTGACAACGACGGACGGGTCAGCGGTGTCTTATCCCGTGTGACGACCGTAATGAAGCACCGACCGGCCGGGACGGCGAGCGGCACGGAGCAGGAGTTCCGGGTTTTCGTCCAGGGGATGGCCGCATCGCTGCACCGCACGGCCTATCTGCTGTGCGGGGACTGGTACCTGGCCGACGACCTCGTTCAGGAGGCTCTGGCCAAGGCCTACAGCCACTGGCGCAAGGTCCAGAAGGCCGACAGCCCGTCCGCGTACGTGCGGCGCATCCTGATCAACGAGTCGCGGCGCCACTGGCGTCGGAACCGCCGGGTCGACGTGTCCGAAGTTCCGGACATCACCGTGCCCGACCTCTCCGACGGCGTCGTCACCCGGGCCGATCTGCTCCAGGCCCTCCAGTCGCTGACGATGCGGCAGCGGGCCACCGTCGTCCTCCGGTTTCTCGAGGGGCTGAGCGAGCGGGAGACCGCCGAGGCCCTCAAGTGCAGCCAGGGCACGGTCAAGAGCCAGACGAGCCGGGCGTTGATCAAGCTCAAGTCCGTCCTGAACCGAGGAGACCTCTGACATGTCGTACGACACCGAGCAGCGCCTGAGCACGTCCCTCAAGGCCGCCGTGGGGGACCGCGAGTACGCACCCGACCTGGACAAGATCGAGAGCCGTGGCCGTCAGCTGCGCGGACGCCGCCTGGCCTGGCGCGCGACCGCCACCGGCGGCTTCGCCGTGGCCGCGATCGCCGCGGTCGCGGTGGCCACGACCGGCGGCGGCGCTCAGCCGTCGGCGCCGACGCTCGCCGCCCCGGCCACCAGCGCGTCCACCGCGTCCACGCAGCAGGCGCCGCTGGTCCAACTGGTCGGCTACCTGAGCACGGCCAAAGCCCCCGAGGGCGACGCGACGCTCGTGCTGCGCGATCAGAAACTGTTCGACGGCAAGCGGGTCAAGGTCTGGGACCTCTGGGCCGACAAGGGCGGTTACTACTTCGCCAAGACCCGTGCCGGCCTGCCGGCCCAGGTGAAGGCCGGCAACATCCGCGGCGGCGACTCCTACCGCGAGTACGTCGCGGTGGCCAAGGCCGCGGCGACCGGCGACCTGACCGCCGCCCGCAAGAGGATGATCGTGGCCGGCGCGCCCAAGGGTTCCCCCGTGCCGACCGAGGCCCCCGGCTACATCCACCCGGCCCCGACGAGCACGAAGATCCCCGAGGCGGTGAGCGAGGGCATGCGGACGAACATCGCCGACAACCGCGTCTGGAACAACGTCCTCGACGCGCTGCACGCCGGCGCCGGCGACCCGGTCGTGCGGGCCGGAGCGCTGCGGCTGCTGGGTCAGATGCCCGAGGTCAAGGTCGCGCCCGGCACCCTCGACGGCAAGAAGGTGCTGAACCTGACCGTCGGCATGCCGGCCCTGCCCGGCGCGGGACAGACCCTGGTCATCGACGCTCAGTCCGGCGTTCCGCTGAAGCTTTCCAACGGTCCCGGCGACAACGTGACGACCTTCGTCGTGACCCGCGTCAACCTGGCCGACGTGAAGAAGGGCTCCTTCTAGGCCGGGAATGAAACGCGCCAGGGCCGGTCCGTCCGCCGGCCCTGGCGTCTCCCGTCAGTTCTCGTCCGGACGGACAGCGGCGCGGTGGACGCCCACCTCGTGATTGCCCTCGTGCTCGGCCACCGAGACACGGTGACCATCGGGGTGAGTCTCCACCGCGTGCCGCCCATTGACGCGTCCCTCATCGCGGCCGTTTTCGGCCGCCCCATCGCGGGACCCTTCGGCCGCCTCAACGGGGGACCCTTCGGCCGCTTCCTCGACGGCTCCTTCGACCGCCTCCTCCGCGGCGCGGGCGGCCAGGCCCGACTGGGTGCGCAGCGGGATCTGCGGCAGGAAGGCGAAGATCACCAGAGCGATCACGATGATCGCGGCGGCGGCCAGGAAGATCATGTCCATGGACTGCGAGAAGCCCGCCTTGAACGGGTAGGCCACGACGTCGCTCAGCCCGTTCAGGAACGAGGTGTCGTTGAGGTCGGCTCCTCCGCGCAGGGCCTCGGCGACCGCGCGGTTGGCCGGATCGGCGAGGGCCTGCTGGAAGGCGGGCCCGGCGTCCCGCACCGCGTTCGCGATGTTCTGGCCGACCGTCGAGAACAGCAGCGACAGGAAGAGCGCGGTACCGGCCGTCGCACCCATCTGCCGGAAGAACGTGGCCGACGAGGTTGCCACCCCGATCTCGCGGGCCGACATCGCGTTCTGCACGGCCAGCGTGATCGGCTGAAGAACCAGACCGAGACCCAGACCCAGAACGGCCATGAAGACGCCCGTACGCCAGAACGGCGTGTCCACCCCGACGGTGTGCAGCAGCCACATCCCGGCCGCCGCGAACACACTGCCGAGGATCGGGAAGACCTTGTATTTCCCGGTACGGCTGATCAGCTGACCCGACACGACCGAGCCCACCATGAGACCGAGCGTCAGCGGCAGCAGCTGCAGACCCGACTCGGTCGGCGTGGCGCCCTGCACGATCTGCAGGTAGAGCGGCAGCACGGCCAGACCGCCGAACATGCCGAGACCGACGATGAAACCGCCGGCCGCGGTCAGGCTGAAGGTCCTGTTCCGGAAGAACCGCAGCGGGATCAGCGCGTCCTCACCCATCCGCCACTGGTCGTACACGAAGAGCAGCAGACCGGCGACGCCGATGCCGTAGCAGAGGAACGCGCGCCCCGAATCCCAGCCCCAGGCCCGCCCCTGCTCGGCGATGGTCAGCAGCGGCACCAGCGCGACACACAGCCAGACCGCGCCCCACCAGTCGATCCGGTGTTCGCGGCGCTGCTGCTGGATGCGCAGCACCTTGGCCACCACGATCAGCGCCACGATCCCGATCGGCACGTTGACCAGGAACACCCAGCGCCACCCGGTGATGCCGAGAATCTGGTCGGCCCCGGCGAAGAACCCGCCGATGACCGGCCCGAGCACACTCGACGTGCCGAAGACGGCCAGGAAGTAGCCCTGATAGCGGGCCCGTTCCCGGGCCGGGACGATGTCGCCGATGATCGCCAGGGCGAGCGAGAACAGCCCACCGGCGCCGAGCCCTTGGAAGGCCCGGTAGGCGGCGAGCTCGTACATCGACTGCGCGAAGGAACAGGCGGCCGAGCCGATGACGAAGATGGTGATGGCGGCCAGGAAGAAGCGCTTGCGCCCATAGATGTCGGACAACTTGCCGTACAACGGTGTCGAGATCGTCGAAGTGATCAGATAGGCCGTGGTCACCCAGGCCTGGGCACTGAGCCCGTGCAGGTCGTCCCCGATGGTCCGGATGGCCGAGGCGACGATCGTCTGATCCAGCGAGGCGAGCAGGAGCCCGAGCATGAGCCCGCCGAGCACCTGCAACACCTGACGGTGCGTGAGCTCCACGCCCGGCGGCTTGGTAACGGTGGTCATCTCGGGTTCCCCTCGCTAGGTCGACGCCTCCGACTACCCCCACGCATCCAGGCACGATGCGTTCAGGAGAGAGCCATCACCTGCGATGCCCGTCACGGCAGCGGGCTGAGGGTCAGCGGCCGGCGCACTCCGGGGGAGCGGTGGGCTCGCCGCCGGTGGCGAGGTTCTGGTTCATCTCGGTGGGGGTGGCCAGGCGGGTGAACGACGGGCCGAGGATCAGGTCGATGGCCTTGTCGGTGCGGTCGGGGTCGAAACGCATGGTGATGTCGCCTTGGATGGCCGCTCGCAGCACGGTGGCGGTGCCGATCGACGTGGGGCCGTAGAGCAGGGTGGCCGCGCTGTCGGAATCGGGGCCGGTGGAACCGTCGAGGACGGTGAAGGTCCGGGTTCGGAGCTGGGCCGCCGCCGTCGCCAGCTGGGTGGAGGAGGCGCCGCCGTCGAGGACCCGGACCTGGACTTCGGCCGGGCTGCTCGGCAGGGACACGTCGCAGGTGAGGCCGGGGGTCGACGGCCGGTCGGCCGTGGCGGCCGGGGGCTGTCGCTGTTGTTGCTGCTGTGGCCAGCCGAGCGTGACGCCCGCCGTGGTCGCCACCACTGCGGCCGCTGTCAGCAGGGCGGCTTTCTGGCGGCGGGCCCGGCTGCGGCCTCGGGCCCGGATCGCCTCGGCCGGCAGGAGCTTGAGGTCCCGTACGTCGGTCTCCAGCTCTTGAAGTCGGTCATGCACCGAAGGTGACATCGCTGTTCTCCTGATCGTGGTCGTCGAGAAGGCGGCCGAGCGTGGCCCGGGCCCGGGAGAGCCGCACCTTGACCGTCCCGGCCGGGACGCCGGTGGTCGCGGCGATCTCCTGGACCGGCATGTCCAGCAGGTAGTGCAGGGTGACGGCCTGGCGTTGCGGCGCCGGCAGCTGTTGCAGCGCCTCGATGACCGCCACCCGGTCGGGCGACGGCCCGCCGGTCGCCTCCTCCGGCGGGCCCATGCGGGCCCGGGCGGCCAGCCAGCGCCGCAGGCCACGCCAGCGGTTGACCATCAGGCGCCAGGCCACCGTGCGCACCCAGCCCTCGGGGTCGTCGTAGCCGGAGACCTTGGGCCAGTGCTGCCAGGCCCGGGCGAAGGCCTCCTGCGCGATGTCCTGGGCGTCGCCCCGGTCACCGCCGGCCGCGTACAGATAGAGCACGACCCGCCGAACCGTCGCGACGTAGAAGGCATCGAAGTCGGCGCTGTCCCTGCCGGCCATGGTCCCCGCTTCCCGTTGGTGCTTGCACACTGGAGAACACACCGGTCGCGGTGCGGCGGTTACATGTCGAGGCCGAAAATTTAGCCGATCTCGACCCAGACCTCGTCGAGGATGCCCTGGAACTGGTCGTTGTCGGCGAAAGAGCCCTTACCGCCGATGCTGAACGGCAGTCGGTTGTGGACCGACAGGGTGGCCGGGATCGTCGTGCGGCCCCGGTGGACGCCGTCGACCAGGATCGTCAGGTGGGGGCCGGAGCGGCGGCACTCCAGGGTGTGCCAGCGGTTGTCGGCCACACCGACCGAGCTGACCGCCGTGTTGATCCGCGGGTCGCGGTCGTCGACGAAGACGCAGCTGGGGCGGCCGGCCAGGCCGTCGATCTGGAGCTTGTACTGGCTTCCCCGGGCCGAGTAGCCCTTCTGGAGCACGTTCTCGCCCTTGGTGGTCTCGTCGGCGGCCAGGCGGACCGCGGCGCCGTAGCGGATCGGGCGGCGGCCCGGGTTGAGTTCGGTGGCCGCCGAGCGCAGGGCGATCCGGGGGCACGGCTCGGTCTTGCACGGCGGCGGGAAGGCCAGCGCGCGGCCGCCGTTGTGGGCGACCGTGGTGAAGGCGCCGCCGTACCGGCTGACCGGGCTCAGGTCGAGGCCGCGGCCGGACGCTTCGGCCAGCGGGGACGGGCCGTCGAAGGTGTAGCGGACGGTGACCTTGCCGGCGGTGGAGGCCGAGGCGGGCATGACCGCGGCGAGGCCCAGCACCAGGGCGCAGCCGGCGACGAGGGACAGACGCACGCCGGGCTAACGGACGGCACGCCTCGAAGGATGCGCGGCATTTTGACGCGGTATTAACGCGTGAGCGTGGGAGGGCCCCGTCGCTCGGTGGAACCATTCGCGAGTGACGACCACGGGGTTCCGGGACTGGATGCTTTCCGGATTGAACGACACCGCGAAGCACCATGAGGGCCCGCACGGCGAACCGGCGAATCCGGAGGAGAAGCCGCACTCGTGGTGGAAGGTGATGTGCCTGACCGGCGTGGACTATTTCTCCACGCTGGGCTATCAGCCGGGCATCGCGGCGCTGGCCGCGGGCGTGCTGTCGCCGATCGCGACGCTCGTGCTCGTGCTGGTCACGCTGCTGGGCGCGCTGCCGATCTATCGCCGGGTGGCGGCCGACAGCCCGAACGGCGAGGGCTCCATCGCGATGCTGATGAAGCTGCTGTCGTTCTGGAAGGGAAAGCTTTTCGTCCTCGTACTGCTTGGTTTCGCGGCGACCGACTTCATCATCACGATCACCCTCTCGGCCGCCGACGCCACCGCGCACATCGACGAGAACCCGTACCTCCCCTCGGCCCTGCACGGCCATGAGGTGATCGTGACCCTGCTGTTGGTGGCCCTGCTGGGCGGGGTCTTCCTCAAGGGGTTCACCGAGGCCATCGGGATCGCGGTCGGCCTGGTCGGCGTCTATCTGGTGCTGAACGTGGTAGTGATCGCGGACGGGCTGTGGGAGGTGCTGACCCATCCGCACTCGGTGACCGACTGGACCACCGCGCTGACCACCCAGCACGGCAATCCGCTGGTGGTGGTCGGCATCGCGCTGCTGGTCTTCCCGAAGCTGGCGCTGGGCCTGTCCGGTTTCGAGACCGGCGTGGCCGTGATGCCGCACATCAAGGGCGACCTCCAGGGGCGCATCCGGGGCGCCAAGCGGCTGCTCACCACGGCCGCCGTCATCATGAGCGTCTTCCTGCTGACCAGCAGCGTCGTCACCACAGTGCTCATTCCGCAGGCGGAGTTCGAGTCGGGCGGCGACGCCAACGGGCGGGCGCTCGCCTTCCTCGCGCACGAAAATCTGGGCAATGCCTTCGGGACCGTGTACGACCTGTCGACCATCGCCATCCTGTGGTTCGCCGGGGCCTCGGCCATGGCCGGGCTGCTCAACCTCGTGCCGCGCTATCTGCCCCGGTTCGGTATGGCGCCGGGCTGGGCCCGGGCCGTACGGCCGCTGGTCCTGGTCTTCACCGGCACCGCCTTCCTGATCACCTGGATCTTCGACGCGGACGTGGACGCGCAGGGCGGCGCCTACGCCACCGGCGTGCTCGTGCTGATCACCTCGGCCGCGGTCGCGGTGACCCTGTCGGCGCACCACCGGCGGCAGAAGAAGCGCACGATCGCGTTCGGCGTCATCGCCGTGCTGTTCGTCTACACCACCGTCCTGAACGTGGTCGAACGCCCGGACGGCGTGAAGATCGCGGCCTGTTTCATCGCCGCGATCCTGGTCGTCTCGTTCCTTTCCCGGCTGTTCCGGGCGTTCGACCTGCGGGTCACCGACATCTCGGCCGACGAGACCGCGCTCGGCTTCCTGGCCGACTGCCGGCGCCGGCAGATCCGGCTGATCGCCAACGAGCCCGGCCGCCGGGACAGCCGCGAGTACAGCGACAAGATCGCGCAGATCCTGGCCGACAACGACATGGCCGACGATCGGGACGTCATCTTCGTCGAGGTCACGGTCAAGGACGCCTCCGACTTCGAGACCGAGCTGCGGGTGACCGGCGAGCTGCTGCACCACCGTTACAAGGTGATGCGGGTGACCAGCTCCTCGGTGCCGAGCGCGCTGGCCGCGTTGCTGCTGTGGATCCGGGACACGACCGGTCGCCGGCCGCACATCTACTTCGAGTGGACCGAGGGCAACCCGGTCGCCAACTTCGTGCGCTATCTGGCCTTCGGGCAGGGTGAGGTGGCGCCGGTCACCCGCGAGATGCTGCGGCGGGCCGAGCACGACCGCAATCGCCGGCCGCATGTGCACGTAGGCTGATCGGAAGGTGTGCCGGGAAGTCTGGTCGGCGTCCTGTCGCCGACCCTCCCGGAGGTCGTTTTGCCCGTCTCGACCATTGCCGAGCGCCTGCGCGCCGAGACCACCGGCGGATTCCTGCTGCTGGGCGCCGCCGTGACCGCCCTGATCTGGGCCAACTCACCGTGGTCGTCGAGCTACGCCGACCTGACCGCGGTCACGGTCGGCCCGGCCGCGTGGCATCTCGATCTCACGCTCGCCGAGTGGGCCGCCGACGGCCTGCTGGCGATCTTCTTCTTCGTGGCCGGGCTCGAACTCAAACGGGAGTTCGTCGCCGGCGACCTGCGCGATCTGCGCCGGGCCGCGCTGCCGGTGACGGCCGCGGTCGGCGGCATGCTCGCGCCCGCGATCATCTACACCGTCGTCAACGCGGCGGCGCCGGGCGGCGATCTTCGTGGCTGGGCCGTGCCGACCGCCACCGACATCGCGTTCGCCCTCGCGGTCCTGGCCGTGGTCGGCTCCAACCTGCCGGCGGCGCTGCGCACCTTCCTGCTCACGCTGGCCGTCGTCGACGACCTGCTCGCGATCCTGATCATCGCGATCTTCTTCACGTCGTCGTTGCACCTGTGGGCGCTCGCGGTGACCGTACTGCTGCTCGGGGTCTTCGGCTATCTCGTCCGCCGTGGACTGGGCTGGTCGCTGCTGCCGCTGGCGGTGGCGGCCTGGATCTTCATGCACGCCTCCGGGGTGCACGCCACGGTGGCCGGAGTGCTGCTCGCCTTCCTGGTCCCGCTCCGGCGGATCGACAAACTGGAGCACCGCTGGCGCCCCATCTCGGCCGGTGTCGCCGTGCCGGTCTTCGCCTTCTTCGCGGCCGGGGTGACGGTCGGCGGCGACCTCGGGGCGGCGCTGACCGACCCCGTCACCCTCGGCATCGTCGCCGGGCTGATCCTCGGCAAGACGATCGGCATCACCGGCGCCACCTGGCTGGTGCAGCGTTTCACCCGGGCCGAGCTGGCCGACGAGCTGGGCTGGCCGGACGTGCTCGGCGTGGCGATGCTGGGCGGCATCGGCTTCACCGTCTCGCTGCTCATCGGCGACCTGGCGTTCGGGGCCGGCACCACCGAGGCCGAGCACGCCAAGATGGGTGTGCTGCTCGGCACCCTGGTCGCCGCCCTGCTCGCGACCGTGCTGCTGCGCCTCCGCGACCGCCACCACCGGGCCTAACATTCACTGGTGAGAGAACTCGAGGCGTTCCGCGACCTGCTCCGCATTCCGACCGTCTCGACCCGCGAGGCCGAGGAGTGGGACGCCGGCCCGTTCGACGACTTCCACGAGGCGCTGCGGCGGCACTTCCCGCTGCTGCACGAGAAGCTCGAACGGACCCTGATCGGCACCCACGGCCTGCTCTTCCACTGGCCGGGCGCCTCGGCCGAGCGGCCCGTCGTGCTCATGGCGCACATCGACGTGGTGCCGGTCGAGGGGGAGTGGACGCATCCGCCGTTCGAGGCGGTCGTCGAGGACGGCGTCGTCTGGGGCCGCGGCACCCTCGACTGCAAGGCCAGCCTGACCGCCATCTGCCAAGCCGTGGAAGACCTGCTGGCCGCCGGGCACACTCCCGCTCAGGACGTGTGGCTCTCCTTCGGCTGCGACGAGGAGGTCGCCGGCGTCGCGGCCCAGCTCGCGGTCGACGAGCTGCGCCGGCGCGGGGTCGCGCCCTGGTTCGTGCTCGACGAGGGCGGCGCGGTGGCCCACGACGTGCTGCCCGGCGTGCCGGTGCCGGTCGCCGCCATCGGCGTCACCGAGAAGGGCGTCGCCTCGATCGAGCTGAGCGTCGACGGCCGCGGCGGCCACGCGTCCACGCCGGCCCCGATGGGACCGACGGCCCGCCTGGCCCGGGCCATCACCCGGCTCGACCGTTCGCCGATGCCGGCCACGACCCCGGACGTGGTGGTGGAGTTCCTGCGCCGCGCCTCCGAGCACGCCACCGGCCCGATCGGTCTCGCCCTGCGCGGCGCCGTCCGCTCCCGCCCCGTGCTCACCCGGCTCCTTCTGGCGGCCGGCCCGGAGGCGGCGGCGATGGTGCGGACGACCTTCGCGGTCACCACGCTCAGCGGCTCACCGGCCCTGAACGTGGTGGCGTCGAACGCGACCGCCGGCGTCAACATCCGCATCCTGCTCGGCGACACCATGGCGAGCGCGATCACCCACGTCCGCAAGGTGATCCGTGACAAGAAGGTGACGATCCGCGTGGTCCACGACGGTGAGCCGTCACCGCCGTCACCCCTCGATGACGCGTTCCAGCTCATCGAAGCGATCACGGTGGAGCATTTCCCCAGAGCGGTTCCAGCGCCGTACGTCATGATGGCCGCCACCGACGCACGGCGCTTCACCGCGATCTGCGAGCGGGTCTACCGCTTCACACCGTTCGAGATGACCAAGCAACAGCGCGAGGCGATCCACTCGTACGACGAGCACATCACGGTCGACGCCTACCTGGCCGGCATCAAGTGGTATCGCTCTCTCCTGGAAAAGCTGCCCGCCTAGTGCGGTGTCCACGAACGTTTGCCGGGTGGGTTCCGGTGGTGTTGTGGATCCTCGCCCATGAGTGTGGACGAGCGACTCCCCACCGGTATGGGTGGGGCGGGCCTCCGCCGGCCAACTGACCCTGCTGCCGCTGCCCGTGGTGGGTGGCGGCGGGGGTCACGCCGGGCCGTGAGGACACCGGGCAGGTGTCGTCCGGCTCGACGGTGCGTGACTGCACTCATGTGAGCGGGTGCGGTGGTGGTGACGCTGCCCGGGGTTCGGGCGGCGATGGTGAACGCCGCGGCGAGGTCGCGATGCCCGGCGAACTGACAGTGCCGGCAGGTCATGGTCCTGCCGCGTGGTTTGGTGATCTTCTTGCGGCAGTGTGGGCAGGTCGAGGAGGTGCCGCGTTCGTCGACCAGGTGCACTTGGATTCCGGCCAGTGCGGCTTTGTCTTGCAGGATTTGCAGGGTGCGGCCGATCTGCCACTGCCGGAGCCGCAGGTTGTGCCGCCGCCCGGCCGGCAGATCGAGCACACCACGCGGGTCCCCGACGGTCAGCGTGCCGATCCGGTGCTCGACAGCCCAGCCGACCACTGTTGTGGCGGCCTCGTGCAAGGCCTGCCGCACGCGGCGGCGGTGCCGGCCTTCGATCAGCCGGGCCCGGCGGCGGGTCTTGCGCCAGCGCCGCGATCCGCGCTGGCCTTTGCTGGGTGTTCGGGTGGCGGTGGCGCGGCGGCGGGCTTTGGTGTCGGCCAGGTGCAGGCGGTGTTCGGCGCGGATGGCCCGGCCGGAGACCAGCAGCGCCGCACCGTCGCGGGTGGCGACGGCGAACGGGTGGATGATCCCGCAATCGACTCCGGCGACGCGCCTGGGATCAGGTCGCTGCCCGGCCGGATACGTGGCGATCGGGAGTTCGGCGGTGACGTCGATGCACAGTCGGCCGTCGGCGAACAGCAGGGTCACCGACCGCACCGTCTCGACCGGATACGGCACCGCCCGATCCAGCCGCAGCAGCAACGCCCGGCAATCCCGGGCGACCGGTAGCCGCAGGCGGTGTCCGTCAAGGCCGAAGGTGCCGTGGTACCAGCGGATCGGCATCAACGAGCGCCGGCGGCGCGGGAACCGCACCTCGAGGGCGCCGGCTTTGCGGCGGGCGGCGGCGGAGAACCAGGCATCGGAGTAACGCCGTAACACCGACCGGGCGCCCACGCTGTCGAGTTCACTGAACGTGCCCGGCCCGGACTGGGCCAGCAGGCGGCACAGCTCCTGATAGCCCGCCGCCGGGGCGTCCCCACGCCGGCGCCGCCAGCCGTTGACCTCCAGCACACACGCCCACACGTCCCCGGCCGAGCGCAGCAGGCCGAAGCAGCGCTGCCGTTGGGCGCGGGTCAGGCGTAGGCCGATCCGGGCGGTGCGATGCACGACCGGATCGGGGCTAGCGCCACGACGTCTAGGCATGGAGCAAGGATGCCGCGGCCGTCAAACCCGGTCAACGTTCATGGAAACCCCACTAGCCGCGGTGACAAAAGCCGCGACTGCCCGCGACCGGCTGCTCTCGACCCAGGCCAGGACCAGGGTGGCCGGGACGGCGTCGAGCACCGGCCGATAGACCACACCGCGATGCGGCCGCTGCGCCGCCGACTCGGTGACCAGCGCGATCGCCCGGCCCAGCGCCACCAGCTGCATGAGCTCGCCCACGTCACCGACCCGCGGGCCGGCCACCGGGCGCGCGGCCTCCGGGAACTGCGGGAGCTCCTCGCCGGCCAGGTCGTCCATGCGCAGCTCGTCGCGGGCGGCGAGCGGATGACCGTCGGCCAGCGCGACCACCCGCCGCTCCACCGCCAGCTCCTCGGTGGCGAGCCCGCTCAGATCGTTCTGCGGGTGGTGCAGCAGCCCGACGTCGGCCCGGCCGTCGCGGAGCATCGCCGCCCGATCGCCGAGCGAGAAGGCGAATTCAACGGGCAGAGCATCGGGGCGTTTCTCGTACGCCCTGAGGATCGCCGGCAGGAGCCCGGCGTCACCGCCCGGCTTCATCGCCAGCACGAGGCACGCCTTCGGGCCGGTCCGCTGCGCCCGCCGTGCCGCGGCGGCCACCGCGTCGAGGGCGGTCCGGCCCTCGGCCAGCAGCACCTCACCGGCCGGGGTCAGGCGGCTGCCATGGCTCGTACGCTCCAGAAGCTCGACGCCGAGGCGATGCTCGAGCCGCCGGATCGCCCGGGAGAGCGGCGGCTGCGCGATGCCCAGCCTTTCCGCGGCCCGCCCGAAGTGCAGCTCCTCGGCCACGGCGACGAAGTACCGCAACTCGCGCGTCTCCACGTCCTCCATACCTGGAGGGTATCGCCGTCGTACCCCATCGATCTTGGGTCGAAGGGCGGCCCGGTGGTCGGATGGGGTCATGTCCGACACGAAGATCGCCCTGGTCACCGGGGCCGCCCGCGGAATCGGCGCCGCCATCGCCGAAGGTCTCGCCGCCCGGGGGATGACCGTCATCGCGGCCACCCGGGCCGACCTCGACGTCACCGACGACGCCTCGGTCGCCGCGTTCGCGGCGCGCCACGACCGCCTCGACATCCTGGTCAACAACGCCGGCATCTCCGGTGGCCGCGAAGGGCAGGCGCCCGGCGCGGCCGACCTCGCGGTGATCCGGGCCGTCTACGAGACCAACCTCTTCGGCGTCATCCGGGTCACCGAGGCCTTCCTGCCCCTGCTCCGCGCGTCGGCCGATGCCCGCATCATCAACGTCTCCAGCGGCACGGCCTCCCTGCACTGGAACACGGACCCGGCGCACGCCTTCGCGGCTCGCGGCACCCCGCTCGGTTATCCGGCGTCGAAGGCCGCCCTGAACATGCTCACCGTCCAGTACGCCAAGGCGCTGCCCGGCATGGCGGTGAACGCCGTGGCCCCCGGTGCCTGCGGCACCGACTTCGCCAAGGACCTGGGCCTGTCCCTCGAACGCACGGCCGCCGACGGCGCCGCCGTGGCGATCCAACTGGCCACGATGGACAACCCGCCGACGGCCGCGTTCGTCTCCGACGAGGGACCGGTTCCCTGGTAGGTCAGCAGCCACTCCACTGGCTGGTCCGCAGGCTGGTGCCGACCCCGCCGACCTCCTTGAGCGAATCCGGGAGCACGATCGTGGTGTCCACGGTGATCCCCCAGCGGTAGCTGCCGCACGGGTGGTTGTAGTCCTCGACCGGCGAACTGTTCTTCACCTTGCGAACACCGCAGGCGCTGTGCCCGTACCACGTGCCGCAGACGCCCTTGGGCCCGTAGCGGCAGGCCTTGCCGGTAGTGCAGATGCCCGGCGTCTCCTTGATGCCCCGGCAGTTCAGCAGGGTGCCGTCCGCCCTCTGGCAGTAGATCGAGTTCTCAGCCTTCCACTGATCGCCGTACGGAATGTCGAACAGGTCGATGCAGTGCACACCCTGGTTGCCGAGATCATCGGTGCCGACCACCCGGCATTCGTGATCCACCAGGCGCCATTCCGCCGCCATGGCCGGCCCGGCCCCGGGAACCACGAGCCCGGCGATGGCCAGGACACCGACCACGAGAGAGATAAAGATCCGTCGCATGATCAGAGTGCACCGGCCCGGCCGGCTGTCCGGCTACCTGTCCGAACACCTCCGAACTGTTCCGAACGGCGCCGAACTCACCGCACGAACCACGGCCCGGCCGCCGGGTCGAGGGCGATCGCCAGGCAGCGCGCCTGATGCGGCGGCAACGGCGGCACGGCGGCCGGCTCGAACCAGGCGACCTCGACCGACTCGTCGTCGTTGACGTGGGCCTCGCCGCCGAGGGCGCGGCACTGGACGCCGATGGCGAGCCAGTGGATCTGGTCGCCGTTGGGCGCCACGGACAAGTCGAGCGCCTCCACCGCGAGCAGGCGTTCGGCCTTCACATCGACGCCGGTCTCCTCGCGGACCTCGCGGACGGCCCCGGCGGCCGGCTGCTCGCCCGGTTCCAGACAACCGGTGGTCAGGGCCCACTCGTGGCTGTCCGAGCGCCGGACCAGGAGCACCCAGCCGCGGTCGTCGAGCACGACCGCGATCACCCCGGGCAGCGGGAGCGGATCGTGCCCGACCTTCGAGCGGAGCGCGACGACGAACTCAGGAATCGGCATGGGCGCACCGTAGAACGGTCGAGCAGTCAGGCGGCGGAGAGGGCCGGCTTGGGTGAGACGGCGCCGTGGTCGAGACGGGTGGCGAGCCGGCGCAGCGCGGCGGCGGTCGCGCGGCGGCCACGGCCGGGCGGTCGCTCCGCCACGACCGGACTGGCCGGGAGGGCGGAGCGCATCGGGCTGGTGCCGGCGCCGGTCACGAGTGGGGCTAGTGCCAGTTCCTGCATCGGGATCTCCTCGGTTGATCGATGCGGGCTAAACTCGTTTCACTAGAAACATAGATACCGCGCCTGGTGCGGGTCAAACACGTTTTGGTGGAATCAATGTCCGGATCCGCGTTTCTGGAGCCCTTCGGGGGCGCCGTCTGTCTCGACTTCGCCAACACGCTCGACGGGCGCGCCACCGCGCAACCGACGGAATTCCTGCACACGTACGCCGATCTCGCCGGCTGGTCCGCATATGCCGGCCTGATCGACGAGCCCACGAGCGCGCGGCTCCGCCGGCACGACTCCCGGGCTTCACTGCGGACGGCGCTGAGCCTGCGGGAGGCGATCTTCGAGGTCTTCACCGCGATCGGCCGCGGTCAGGAGCCGCCGGCCGGCCCGCTGGAGGAGGTGCGGCGACGGTACGCCGAGGCGGTCGCCGCCGCTCGCCTCATGCCCTCGCCGGGCGGCTCGTTCACCTGGCAGTTCCTCGGCGACGACCCCGATCGGGCCTGGTGGCCGATCAGCGTCGACGCCGTGCGCCTGCTCACCGGAGGGCCGCTCGACCGCGTCAAGGTCTGCGCCGCCGAGGCCGGGTGCATCGGCCTGTTCGTCGACACCAGCAAGAACCGCAGCCGCCGGTGGTGCACCATGGACGGCTGCGGTGTCGAGGCCAAGGTCCAGCGCCAGGCGCGGCGCCGCCGGGCGGCCCGCGGCTGACGATCAGTCCGGGATGTTCCTCCTCCGGAGGCCGCCCAGGCCGATCACGGTGAGGACCGCGGCCACGGCGAGCAGGGTGACCAGGGGTGTCACCGTGACGTCGCCTCCGGGCAGGTGCGGGATGTGGGTGAAGGGGGAGACGTCCAGGAGCCACTGGTCGAGCTGGAGGGTCTGTCCGACCAGCAGGATCAGCAGGCAGAGAGCGGGAGCGCCCCACGCCGCGGCCGACAGCCGGGGGAGCAGTCCGAAGAGGAGGACCGCCACCGCGGCCAGGACCCAGACCGCCGGGAGCTGGACCAGGGTGCTCGTCATGATGGCGCCCAGGTCGCCGTCGGTGTAGGTGAGCCCGGCCACCAGGCCCTCGGCGAGCAGGGCCACGGCCGGGCCCAGCAGGGAGAACAGCAGGTGGGAGCCGGCCCAGGCGTAGCGGGACACCGCGGTCGCCAGCAACGGCTCGGCGCGGCCGGACTGTTCCTCGTCGCGCAGGCGCAGGGCGGCCTGCACGGCGTAGCAGGAGGCGATCAGGCCGACGATTCCGGCCGTGCCCGCGAAGTAGTTGTCGACCAGGTTCGAGGCGCCGCCGAGGCGGGCGAAGATGTCGCCCAGGTTCTGGTTGTCCTCGATGAGGGAGACGACGCTGCCGCCGACGCCGCCGAAGATGAGGCCGAGCAGGGCCAGGCCGATCGTCCAGCCGGCCAGCAGGCCGCGGTGCAGGCGCCAGGCCAGGGCCAGCGGGGTGCCCATGGCCGAGGTGGCCGGGCCGAGCCGGGCCGGCAGCAGGCCGCCGCCGAAGTCGCGCCGGGTCAGCAGGACCGCGGACAGGCCCGCGGCCAGCACCACGAACAGGGCCGACAGCAGGACGGGCCACCAGTCGTTCGTGCCCCACGGGAAGATGTGCGTGGCCCAGCCGATGGGGGAGAGCCAGCTCAGCCAGGAGACGGCGCCGTCGCCGATGGCCGAGACGTCGCCGGCCACCCGCAGCGCGTACGCGGCGCCGAGCGCGACCACCGCGATCGTCCGCGCGCCGCGGGCGCTGGCCGTGAGCTGGGCGGCGATGGCGCCGACGGCGGCGAAGGCGCAGCCGCTGAGCGCGAGCTCGAGGCCGAACAGCACCGAGCCCTCGGCCGGCATGCCCTGCCCGAGCATGGCCGCGGTCAGGATCGCGCCCAGCACCAGGCTGGCCGCGCAGGTGGTGATCAGGGCGGCCGCGAGCTGGGCGTGCCGGCCGACGGCGCCGGCCGCGACCAGTTCCGTACGGCCGGTCTCCTCGTCGGCGCGCGTGTGCCGGATGACCGTGAGGGCCGCGAAGAGCGCCACCATGATCGGGATGAAGCCGGCGCGCCACGCCACCAGCTCGCCCAGCGACGAGCCCTCGATCAGCCCGTAGAGGCCGACGAACCCGGCGTTGGAGGAGCTGACCGTGGCGTATTCGAGGCGGTCGGCCGCGGTCGGGAAAAGGCCCTCGAAGGAGGCCACGTAACCGGCCGGGATGAGGGCGAGAAGGACCACCCACAGCGGCATGAGGACGCGGTCGCGGCGCAGGACGAGCCGGATCAGCCGGCCGGCGCCGGTCACGACCCGGACCGTGAGTATTGGCGGAGGAACAGCTCCTCCAGCGACGGCGGCTGGCTGACCAGGGACGTCACGCCGACCTTGACCAGGGTCTGCAGGGCCGGCGACAGTGCGTCCGTGTCGACGTCGAAGCGTACGCGGCCGTTGTCGATCTGGAAGTCATGGACGCCGGCCAGGGAGGCCAGGCCGTCAGGGGGCCCGGCCAGGTCGGCCTGGATCGTGGTGCGGGTGAGATGGCGCAGGTCGGTCAGGGTGCCGGTCTCGACGGTGCGGCCGTCGCGGATGATCGTCAGCCGGTCGCACAGCTTCTCGACCTCGGCCAGGATGTGGCTGGAGAGCAGGACCGTACGGTCGCCTCGCCGTTTCTCCTCCAGGATGACCTCACTGAAGACCTCCTCCATCAGGGGGTCGAGGCCGGAGGTGGGCTCGTCGAGGATGAGCAGCTCGACGTCGGAGGCGAGGGCCGCGACCAGGGCCACCTTCTGCCGGTTGCCCTTGGAATAGGTGCGGCCCTTCTTGCGCGGGTCGAGCTCGAAACGCTCGAGCAGCTCGGCCCGGCGTTTCGTGTCGAGGCCGCCGCGCAGCCGGCCGAGCAGGTCGATGACCTCGCCGCCGGTCAGGCCGGGCCAGAGGGTGACATCGCCGGGCACGTACGCCAGACGTTTGTGCAGTTCGGTGGCGGAGGCCCAGGGATCGCCGCCGAGCAGGCGCGCCCGGCCGCCGTCGTGCCGCATGAGGCCGAGCAGGACGCGGATCGTGGTGGTCTTGCCGGCCCCGTTCGGGCCCAGGAACCCGTGCACCTCGCCGGTCCGGACCTGCAGGTCGAGCCCGTCGAGGGCGGTGACCCGGCCGAACCTCTTGATCAGTCCGGCGACGTCGATGGCCTCGGTCATGACTGTTCCTCCCCGAAGATCTTGTCGAGCTGGGCCCGCGCCTGATCGGCCTGCGAGGGCGTGATGAGGGGTTGCGAGAAGAGGTCGAGCGACGCGTTCAGCACGCGCGTCCAGCCCTCGACCGAGCCGACGTCGCTGCCCACGGCGCGGGAGAGAAGGTCGCGCATGGTGAACATCGACATCTTCATGACGGTGAGCAGGCCGATGTACGCCCGTGGGTCCGCCACCTTGAGCTCGGTCGATGCCAGCCATTGCTCGCCGTAATCGATCATGCGGTCGAACATGGCGGTGCCGGACGGCGACCCGTCCATGGTCGAGCGCATGAAGTAGCGCTGGAGCAGCAGGATCTTCGGCGTCAGCCGGTCGAGCGACTGGAACTCGGTGAAGTGGGCGTTGACCCGGAGGAGCTCGCTCAGCGCGAACTCGTCACAGGCGTCGCGCAGCCCCTCTTTGGAGCCGAAGTGGTGGCGCAGGAGGCCGGAGGAGACCCCGGCCGCCTGCGCGATGTCACGGATGGTGGCGGCCTCGACGCCGCGCTCGGCGAAAAGCTCGATCGCGGCGTCGCGGATGCGCGCCCGTGCCGTCAGGTCGCTACTCACACGTGCAATTTACTACACGCGTGTGTAGCTCGACTAGCGTCTATCGGGGAGCAGACGTTCCTCGTGGTCGAGCTCGCGCTCCAAAATCCGCAGACTCTCGTCGTTGAGGTTCCCGGCGTCGCGCCATCGCAGCAGCTCCTCGCGCTGCGACTCGATCACCATGCGGCGGACCATCAGCGCCGCCTCGTATTCCGGCGACGTCGGCATTTCGTCCGAATCGGCGTTCTCGAGCAGGTCCAGCCGCTTGCTGTAGCGCTCGAGCCGGATCTCCAGCTGCTTGCGCATGTTCTCGATGGCCCGATCCTCGACGTGGTCGTGCTGCTCCTCCTGGATGTCCTCGAGCCGGTCCAGGGCGGCCCGCACCGCGGCCGACCGGGCCTCGTTTCGCTCCCGGGCGTCGTCGGCGTGGTTGGCGCGCAGTCCCAGCATCCGTACGAGCGGTGCAAAGGTCAGACCCTGGCCGAGCAGCGTCACCAGCACCACCACGAAGGCGCAGAAGTGGAGCAACTCGCGGTTGGGCACCGACTCGGGCAGCGTGAAGATGGCGGCCAGGCTGATCACGCCGCGGGTGCCGGCCCAGCTCAACGCGGTCACCTCGCGCCCGGTCAGGGCCCGCTCGCTGCGCCGGCCGTCGAAATCCTCGCCACCCAGCCGGGCGTGCAGCGAGCGTGGCAGCAGCTGGGTCAGGATCAGCCACAGCGGGCGCAGGATCAGCGTCACGCCGACCGTCACCGCCACCGCGATGATGATCGTGGACATGTCGTAGTTGCTGAGCTCGTCCACCACGGTGGGCAACTGCTGGCCGATCAGCAGGAAGACGAAGCCCTCGAGCAGGAAGTCGACGAGCCGCCAGACCGCGCTGGTCTGCAGGCGGCTGGCCGCCCCGCTGTAGCGCGGCGAGTCGTGCCCGATGATCAGGCCGGCGATCACCACGGCCAGCACGCCGGAGACGTGCACCGACTCGGCCAGGACGTAGGCCGCGAGCGGCGTGACCAGCGAGATCGCGTTCGCGGTCAGCGGGTCCTGCCGGACGTGCCGCAGCTGACGGACGAGGAAGGCGACGATCACACCGGCGATCACGCCGCCGATCGCCATGAGGAAGAACTCGCCGATCGCGGACGGCACGGAGAAATGGCCGCCGTTGGCGGCCGCGATCGCGACCGTGAGGATGGTCAGCGCGGTCGCGTCGTTCAGCAGCCCCTCGCCCTGGATCAGCGTGATCAGCTTGCCGGGCAGGCCCGCGCGGCGGCCGACCGCGAGCGCGGCGACCGGATCGGGAGGGGCGACGGCGGCGCCGAGGGCGACACCGGCGGCCAACGTCGCGCCGCCCACCCACATGTCGATGCCCCAGCCGATGAGCAAGGCGGTGACCAGCACCAACAACACCGAAAGACTGATCACGGTGCGCATGTGGCGGCGGATGTCGAGCAATGACGAATCAAGCGCCGCACTGTAGAGCAGCGGCGGGATCACATAGGTCATCACGAGCTCGGGTTCGAGCTCTAGGTTCGGCCCGGGCAGCAGCGCGTACGTGATGCCGACGATCGTCAGAAGAGCGGCGGCCGGAAGGCCGGTCTTTTCCGCGATCAGCCGGACGGCCACGATCAGCGCGACGCCACCCAGGATGAGGAGGAGTGTGGTCTCGGCGTGCACGCAGTCTATTTTTCCTGGCCGACACGGAGATAACTGTGTCGGCCAGGAAAACAGTGATCAGTAGCGGTAGTGCTCGGGCTTGTACGGCCCGTCGACGTCGACGCCGAGGTATTCCGCCTGCTTCTTGCTGAGCGTGGTCAGCTTGACGCCCAGCGCGTCCAGGTGCAGCCGCGCGACCTTCTCGTCGAGGTGCTTGGGGAGCACGTAGACCTGCTTCTCGTACTCACCCGGCTTGGTCCAGAGCTCGATCTGGGCCATGACCTGGTTGGTGAACGAGTTGGACATGACGAAGCTGGGGTGGCCGGTGGCGTTGCCCAGGTTCATCAGGCGGCCCTCGGAGAGCACGATCACCGAGTGACCGTCCGGGAAGCGCCACTCGTGCACCTGCGGCTTGATCTCGACCTTCTCGACGCCCGGCACCTTCTCGAGGCCGGCCATGTCGATCTCGTCGTCGAAGTGCCCGACGTTGCCGACGATCGCGTTGTGCTTCATCGCCTGGAGGTGCTCGACCCGGATGATGTCGGTGCCGCCGGTCGTGGTGATGAAGATGTCGGCCTCGCCGACGACGTCCTCGATGCGCGCGACCTGCATGCCGTCCATGGCGGCCTGCAGCGCGCAGATCGGGTCGACCTCGGTGACGACGACGCGGGCGCCCTGGCCCCGCAGCGTCTCGGCCGCGCCCTTGCCGACATCGCCGTAGCCGCAGACGAGGGCGAGCTTGCCGCCCAGCATCACGTCGGTGGCCCGGTTGAGGCCGTCGACCAGCGAGTGCCGGATGCCGTACTTGTTGTCGAACTTGCTCTTGGTGACCGCGTCGTTGACGTTGATCGCCGGGAAGAGCAGGGTGCCCTCCTTGGCGAGCTTGTAGAGCCGCGCCACACCGGTCGTGGTCTCCTCGGTGACGCCGCGGATGTCCGCCGCGACCCGGGTGAACCGCTGGCCGTCGGAGGCCAGCGAGGACCGGAGCGTCTCGAGGATGATTTTGTACTCGTGGCTGTCGGCCTCGGTGCCCTGCGGGACCGCGCCGGCCGCCTCGAACTCGACGCCCTTGTGCACGAGCAGGGTGGCGTCGCCGCCGTCGTCCAGGATCATGTTCGGGCCCTGGCCGTTGCCGAAGTCGAACAGCCGCATGGTGGCCCACCAGTACTCGTCCAGCGTCTCGCCCTTCCAGGCGAAGACCGGGACGCCGGTGGGAGCGTCGACGGTGCCGTTCGGGCCGACGACGACCGCGGCCGCCGCCTCGTCCTGCGTCGAGAAGATGTTGCAGGACACCCAGCGCACCTCGGCGCCGAGCGCGATCAGCGTCTCGATCAGCACGGCGGTCTGCACGGTCATGTGCAGCGAGCCGGCGATGCGGGCGCCGGCCAGCGGCTTGGAGTCGCCGTACTCGGTGCGCAGGGACATGAGCCCCGGCATCTCGTGCTCGGCCAGGCGGAGCTGGTGACGTCCGGCCTCGGCCAGCGAGATGTCGGCGATGGCGAACTCGAGGCCGTTACGGGTCTGAAGTTTGTCGCTCACGAAGAGGGGTCTCCCTCCCTCATCAGGAGGCGCCCTTGCGTCTAAGAACCCGCGCCGAGCGTGGCGGGCCGCTGACTTTGGTAGCTCAGTGGGGCCCGTCGCAGCGCCTCTCGGTGTCGGGCTCTAATACTCTAGCGTGTCCGGTCTGGCAGGGTAGGGGATCATGCGTCTGCGCACTCAGCTCACCCTCGCCGTCACGGCGCTGGTGGCCCTCGTGGTGGCCCTGGCCGGGCTTTTCGTCGTGCTGCGGATCGACGGCCGCGATCAGGACGCGCTGGACCGGGAGATCTCGTCCCGGGCCGACCGGGTCCGGGTCACCGCGTCGAAGAACGGCACCCTCGCCTCGGACGGGTCGTTCGCGGCCCGCCTGATCAAGGGCGGCGAGGTCGTCAAGCAGGTCGGATCGGCGGCCGGCTTCCCGCTGCCGGCGCCCGGCGGCTACACGACGGTGAAGGCCGGTGACGGCGAGTGGCGCTCGTTCGGCGAGACCCTGTCATCGGGCGCTCAACTGCAGATTCTCATGAGCCAGGACGACCTGAACGACCAGCACGGCAGTAACGTGCGCATCGTGGTTCTCCTCGTGGTCCTCGCGGCCCTCCTCAGCGCGGCCGGTGTCTGGTTCGCGACGGGATACATGCTGCGCCCGTTCCAGCGGCTGCTGACGTCGGCCCGTGACCTCGACCCGTCCGACCCGGCGTCCCGCCTGCCCGAGGTGCGCAGCCCGCGCGAGGTGGCCGAGCTGGCCTCGACGCTGAACGGCCTGCTCGACCGGGCCCGCGGAACCAGGCAGGCCTCGACGCCGGCCATCGCGCCGCCTCCTCCGGCTTTCGCCGCCGACACGGTCGAGATCCCGAAGATCGTCGTCGAAAAGGTCGTCACGCGGCCGGGCCCCGACCTGCGTCCCCCGCTGGCCGATCTCGGCGCCAACCTCGAGGCCCTGCTCGACAACCCGGACATGCCGGCCACCCAGCGCCACCTCATCCTGGCCGCGATGGCCGACGAGCACCGCCGCATGGTCACCCTGATCGCGGAGCAAGCTGACCAGTGACCAGTCCCGCCAGGGATTGATTAAACATCAAAGACCTTCCATAAAACCTCAAAAACCCCTCATTCTGTACGTCGTGAAGCACCCCCACCGGATCCGCGAGATCGCCGAGCGCGCCGGCCTCAGCCCGGCCACCGTGGACCGGGTGCTGCACGAGCGCGGCGGGGTGCGGGAGAGCACGGTCCGCCGGGTCCACCAGGCCATCGCCACCCTGGACCGCCGGGAACCGCCCTGTCAGCCCACCGTCACCGTCGACGTGGTCGTGCCCCGGCCGGAACCGGTCCGCGCCGCCTTCGCGGCCGAGCCCACGCCGATGATCCGCCCCCGGTTCCACCGCGACCTGGCCGACGCCGGCCACGCGCAGGGGCTGATCCTGGACGCCCCCGACACCCCCGAGGTCACCGAGGCGGTCGGCCGGCTCGACATCCCCGTCGTCACCCTCGGCCGCGACCTGCCCACGAGCAAGCGGATCGCCCACTTCGGCCCCGACGACGTGGAGGCCGGCGCCACCGCCGCCTATCTGGTCGAGCAGTGGCTGGCCGACCGCGCCGGCGACGTGCTGCTCGTGGAAGGCGGCCGCCCGGACGCGGACGCGGGCTTCCGGGCCGAGATGAGGTCACGCGCGCCGAACCGGCGGCTCCTGTCGGTCCCACCGGCCGGGGTGCGCCCGGCGCTGGCCGCGAACCCGTCCGTGCGGGCGGTCCACTCGGCCGCCGCCGGCAACACGGAGGTGGTCGAGGCGTTCGCGGCCGAACGCCGCCGCTACGACGTCTTCGTCGCCCACGACCTCGACGACGAGAACGCCGGCCTGCTGCGCGACGGCAAGCTGTCCGCCGTACTCCATCATGACCTTCGGTCTGATCTTCGCCTTGCGTGCCGGGCCATCCTGCGGGAGCTGGGCCTGCTGGCCGGTCCCCCGCCGGAAGCGCAGGCCGCGGTGCAGGTGATAACTCCGATGAACATTTCCGTCTGATGCTGTCCGATTGCCGGTGTCCCCGTTCGTCACCCTGGTGACAAGCGATCAGCGAGGGAGAGACACCGATGAAGTACATGATGTTCGTCTGCACCGACACCGAGCCGGAGACCGACGAGTCGCGGGTGCCCGACATCGAGGTGTGGGTGGCCGAGAACGACACCGCCGGCCGCCGGGTGACCGGCAGCGTCCTGGCCGCGCCGTCGGCCGCGACCACGGTCCGGGTGCGATCCGGCGAGGTGCTGCTCACCGACGGCCCGTTCGCCGAGACCAAGGAGGTGATCGTGGGCTTCGACATCCTGGAGTGCGCCGACCTGGACGAGGCGATCGCCGTGGCCGCCGCCCACCCGATGGCCTACAACGGCCGCCTCGAGCTCCGTCCCCTCGTGAACCTGTGAAGGAAGTAGCTGAGGCGGCCCAGGACTCGTACACCCGGATCGTCGCGACTTTGATCCGGGTGACGGGTGACTGGACCCTGGCCGAGGACTGCGCCCAGGACGCGCTGGCCGCCGCCCTGGAGCGATGGCCGCGCGACGGCGTGCCCGGCAACCCGGGCGGCTGGTTGATGACGGTCGCCCGGAACAGGGCCGTCGACGTGCTGCGGCGTGCCGCGGTCGAGGAGACCAAGCTGCGGGAGATGGCGATGATGTGGGAGCCGGCGCCACCCGACGACCGCCTGCGGCTCATCTTCACGTGCTGTCACCCGGCGCTGTCCCTGGAGGCCCGGGTGGCGCTGACCCTGCGCACGGTCGCCGGCGTGCCGACGGCCGGCATAGCCCGAGCGTTCCTGGTCTCGGAGGCGACGATGACCCGCCGCCTCACCCGGGCCAAGTCGAAGATCGCCGAGGCCCGCATCCCGTACCGGGTGCCTTCCGACCTGGGCGAACGCCTGCCGGGCGTGCTGGCCGTGCTCTATCTGCTCTTCACCCGGGGGTACGACGCCGACGGTGAGCCGGCCTTCGCCGAAGAGGCCATCAGGCTGGCCCGCATGCTGACGGCCCTGATGCCGGCCGAGCCGGAGGTGACGGCGCTGCTGGCGCTGTTCCTGTTGCAGCATTCACGCCGGGACGCCCGCCGGGACGCCAAGGGCGACCCGATCACGCTGGAACAGCAGGACAGGTCCCGCTGGGACCGGTCGGCGATCGACGAGGCGGTGGAGATCCTGTCGCGTACGCCGGTGGAGGGTCCCTATGCGATCCAGGCCCACATCGCGGCCTGCCATGCGGGGGACGGAACGGACTGGCTTTCGGCGGCGAAGTGGTACGACGAGTTGTCCCGGGTGCAGTCGACGCCGGTGGTCGAACTGAACCGGGCCGTGGCGCACGGCTACGCCTACGGCCCGGCCGCCGGGCTGTCGTTGCTGGCCGCGGTGGACGGCGCGCCCGAGGGTTACATGCTGGCCGTCGAGGCCGATTTGAGAGCCCGCAGCGGCGACGGGGCCGCCGCTTCCGACTTGTTCCGCCGGGCGGCCGCCGCTGTTCCTGACGGTCCCGAACGGCGCGCGCTGCTCAAACGAGTCCACAGCGAGCACCGCTGATCACCGCCAACGCAGCCCCCGCCCTCCCAAAGGGGGCCCCCGTCCTGGCGACATTCTCCCGCGAAAACGCGTGATCGTGCCGCCCGCCTGTGGACAGCCAGGGACTGTGGACAACGAAGGGCGGCCCGAGTCGATCTGCTACAGCATCTCGACGATTGTGCCGCCTTCGCCGTCGCGCAGCAGCCGCAGCGCCACGTCGACGATCTCTTCGGGTGGGATCAATGCCGGCCGCTCCTCCGGTGGCAGGGCGGCCACCTCGGCGTGCGCTCGTTCGAGGCCGATCCACCCCGGCACGATGCCCATCACGCGGGTCAGCGGCAGGTCGCCCATCGTGGTCGTGAAGCGGATCAGGCCCGCCTTCGACGCGCCGTACTCGGGAGAGCCATAAGGGTCCGCTCCCAGCCCGGCCGACGAGGCGATGTTGAGGATCGCGCCGCCGCCCAGCTCCGCCATCGGTGGAATCACGAGCTGGGTCAGGTGCATCGGCCCGACCAGGTTGAGCTGGATCGTGCGGCTCCAGTCGGCGTACGCGGCGGCCGGATATTGCGAACCCGCGGTCCAGCCGCCCGCGTTGTTGACCAGGATATGCGGCCCGCCGGCGGCGGTGGCCAGGGCGACCAGCCGTTCTCGGTCGCCGGGGTCGGTGACGTCGCAGCGGACCGCTCGGTAGGAGGGCAGGCCCTCGCCAGCGGCGCGGCTGGCCTCCTCGTCCACGTCGGCCGCCAGCACCTGGGCGCCCGCTGATGTCAGCGCGGTCGCGATCGAACGGCCCAGTCCCGCGCCGGCCCCCGTGACGACCGCGACGGTTCCATCGAGATCCATGGCTCGACGCTAGTGGGTCAGGCCGCCGCCAGCCTGTTCGTGGCGTCCAGGGCCTTCGTCGACCAGCGCACCGCGTCCATGTACTCGCCGACCAGGTTGACGTCGGCCGGGCCGCATTCGCCGTGCTCGTACGCGTCGACCGCCTGCAGCACCTGCCCCAGCGACCCCGTCCCGTTCGTCAGGGCCGCCGCCACCTGCGGGGCCAGCGGGAACTGCTCCGCCATGTCGGCCGGGGTCATGCCCAGCACCCCGGCCACGCCGGTGATCACGCCCGCCATGAAGGCCGCGTCCGACGGCGCCCCGAACGAGTGGGCCACGTTCTCGCAGAGCCGGGCCCGGGTCAGCACGTCCAGCATGTGCTCTTCCGTCGCCCCGCCCACCTCGTCCAGCACCATCAGCATCGCCCACTGGCGGATGTGTGGCAGTCCCACCATCACCACCGCCTGGTGGACCGACGAGACCCGGTTCGCGTGCCCGGCCGCCACCGAGTTGCTCGCCCTGAGCACTCGCAACGACAGCGCCGGGTCGCTTGCGATGATCGAGACGATGCGGGCCAGGTCGGCGTCGGGCGCGCTGAGCGCCGCCACCAGCTCCAGGCGGCGCAGGCGGGACGGCGACAGGCTGGCCACCGTGAGGACCTGGGGGTGCGAGAGGACGTACCCCTGACGCAGTTCCATGCCGTAGCGGTCCGCGATGGCGAGCTGTTCGTCCGTTTCCAGGCGTTCGGCCACGATTTTGATGTTGGGGTGTTGCCGGCAGGCGGCCACCACCTCGTCGAGGTTGCTCAGGTCGCCGTCGAGCAGGTCGAGCTTGACGTACGAGGCGATGCCGAACAGCTGCTCGTGCCCGGAGCCCCAGACGAAGTCGTCGAGCGCGATCCGATATCCGGCCTCGGCCAGCCGGGTGATGCCGGCGACGACCTCCTCGTCCATCTCCACCGTCTCCAGCACCTCGAGCACCACCTGGGCCGGCCCGAACGGCAGGGCCAGCTGGCCGGTGAGGAACTCGCGGGTGAGGTTGATGAAGCAGAGCCGGTCGCCGGCCACCTCGCCGATGCCGAACTCGGTGAACGCGTTCACGATGACCGTGCTGGTGGCGTACGTGTCCTGCCGTCCCGCCGCGACCGCTTCCATGCTGCCGCGGAAGAGCAGTTCGTAGGCGAAGACCTCGCCCTGCTCATCGAAGATCGGCTGGCGGCCCACGTGCACGAGCTGGGTGCCGGTCGAGGAGGCGGTGGATGTCACACCGCTGCTATCGGCCACTACTCATCCGACTTGAGCCACCACGGGCTCGAGTAGGCGACACCCCAGTCGTTGCAGGGGTGTCCGAGCGGTCCGGGGGAGTCGTTCTCCTGTCCCGGGTCGGAGACGCGCAGCAGGACCCAGTCGCCGTCGTCGGCGTCCAGCGGCACGGTGAACGAGGTGACCCGGCCGACCTCGACGTCGATCACGTCGGCCACTTCCGGGTAGAGGGTGCCGGGCCGCAGCACCTGCACCAGCAGCTCCCGGCCTTCCCAGTGACGGCCGCGGTCGAGGTCGAGCTCGAATGTCACGTCACTCTTGGTGAGGGGCAGGTGCTTTCCCATCCGTACGCCATTGGCCCGCGCGTCGAGGCGCAGACCGCTCACCCGCGTCGCGAAGAAGCGGCGCCGCCGCATCGCCTCGAGCACCCCGGCCCGGGTGTTCTCGGTGACCCAGATGCCGGTGCGCCCCCGGCCCTCGTCGAAGCCCCAGTCGGTGCCGTGCTCGTCGGCCACGCCGGTGATCCCGGTCCGCCAGCCCGCGTTGAGGCAGGCGTTCAGCGGTGAGCCCTGCAGCGGCCAGCCTTCGAAGAGGTAGTCGTCGCGGTTGTTGAACATCTCCAGGCTGACCATCTGCCGGCGCAGCGCCGGGTGATAGGCGAAGTCGTCGAAGCGCAGGAACTGCCGCCCGGGATGGTTGAAGCCGCAGATCCCGGAGGTGTTCGCGATCCAGTCGTAGAGCCGGTGCATGCTGCCGGTCTCGGTGGGTTCGGTGTAGTCGTCGGTGAACCAGACGTTGACGTGGCCGAGGGCCGAGTGCGACCACTCGAAGCCGCGGATCGCCGTGTAGGCGCCGGGCTCGTCGGCCTTGTCGGCGAGCTGCCCGGTGCGGCTCCACTCGGCGTGGCTGAGCCCGTCGATGCCGAGGAGCTTGGAGTGGTCGGTCAGCGCGGCCACGTCGAGTCCGGCCGAGCGCATCGAGGCGAAGGCGAGCGCGGGGTCGCCGTGGCCGTCGGACATGAGCGTGTGGTTGTGCAGGTCGGCTTCGACGAGCCGGGTGCCGTCGCTGATCCGGGAGCGGCGCCGGCCGGCGACGGCCGCCTCGGCGCTGCCGGGGGTGGCCGCGAGCATGAGCATCCCGCCGGCGGCGGCCAGCAGGGAGCGTCGGGCGAAATGGTGTTTATGGGGGTGTTCGTCCGATGACATGCAGGAAGCTTCTCAAGGTCCGGGTGCCCGGCGTGGTTGAACCCCCGCAAGGGGTCGAAAGGTGCAAGAAGGAGTTCCAAGAACGCAAACACAGAACAGCAGCGCGAAAATCGACGACAACATCTTGTGCACTACGTCACACCGGTCCTAAGGTCACCGGCAACGCTCCTCCTCTGTAGAGAAGAGTTCGTCGATGTTCCTGGAACTGAGACGTGGCGGCTGGGCCATCGCGGCCGCCACAGCCTTGGGAACCGTCCTCAGCGGAGGCGCGGCCTACGCGGCCCCCGCGACCGAAACGAAAGTCACCCGCGCCGGCCTCGACCCCGCCCTCGTCGCCGGCCGGGGCGCGACCGTCAACTTTCTGGAGCAGGAGGCCGAGACCGCCCGCACCAACGGCGCCGTCATCGGCCCCGACCGCACCGCCTACACGCTGCCCGCCGAGGCGTCCGGCCGCTCCGCCGTGCGCCTCACGCCGGGCCAGTGGGTCGAGTTCACGCTGCCGAAGGCGGCCAACGCGATCACCGTGCGCTACAGCCTCCCGGACGCGCCGAACGGCGGCGGGATCACCGCGCCGCTGACCGTCAAGGCCGGCAGCCTGACCCGCACGATGCCGCTGACCTCGCAGTACTCCTGGCTCTACAACCAGTACCAGTTCACCAACGACCCCAACGCCGACCTGCTGCACCCGGACTGGTGGATCACCGAGTGCGCCTGCGTGCCGTCGGCCACCACCCCGGCGCCGGTGATCACCAAGCCGTTCCGGCCCATGCACTTCTACGACGAGCAGCGCCTCCTGCTCGGCAAGACGGTCAAGGCCGGCGAGAAGGTCCGCCTGACCGCCTCGAACAAGGCCGCGTGGACCGTCATCGACCTGCTCGACTCCGAGCTGGTGGGCCCGCCCAAGGTCAGCCTCGTCGCGGCGAACGTCCTCGCCTTCGGCGCCGACCCGACCGGACGCCGCGACTCGGCTCCCGCCTTCGACCGGGCCATCGCCTTCGCCCGCAAGACCAAGCTGAAGGTGTACGTCCCCCCGGGCACCTTCCAGGTCAACCGGCACATCATCGTCGACGACGTGACGATCGAGGGCGCCGGCAACTGGTGGACGATCATCAAGGGCCGCGAGGTCGCACTGTCCACGCCCGCGCCGGACGGCTCGGTGCACACCGGCGTCGGCTTCTACGGCAAGGACGCCAAGGACGGCGGCAGCCGCAACGTGCACCTGTCCGGCTTCGCGATCGAGGGCGACGTCCGCGAGCGCATCGACACCGACCAGGTGAACGGTGTCGGCGGCGCGATGAGCGACTCGACCATCGACGGCCTCTACATCCACCACACCAAGGTGGGCCTGTGGTTCGACGGGCCGATGGCCGGCACCAGGGTCACCAACAACATCATCGTCGACCAGATCGCCGACGGCCTGAACTTCCACACCGGGGTCACGGGCTCGCTGGTGCGCAACAACTTCATCCGCAACACCGGCGACGACGCGCTGGCGATGTGGGCCGAGAAGGTGACCAACTCCGGCAACACGTTCGACCGCAACACCGTGCAGACGCCGACGCTGGCCAACGGCATCGCGATCTACGGCGGCGACGACATCACGGTGTCGAACAACCTGGTGGCCGACCCGATCCGCGAGGGCAGCGCGATCCACGCCGGTTCCCGGTTCGGGGCCGAGCCGTTCACCGGCCGTCTGCGGATCATCGACAACACCACGGTGCGCGCGGGGACGTACGAGCTGAACTGGAACATCGGTCTGGGCGCGATCTGGATCTACGCGCTGGAGAGGAACATCGACGCCGACATCCAGGTGACCGGCGACCACTTCCTGGACAGCACCTACAACGCGATCATGCTGGTCGCCGACTGGCCGGTGAAGGATCTCTACTCGATCACCAATCTGCACTTCAAGGACATCAGGGTCGACGGCACGGGTACGAGTGTTCTCAGCGCCCGGGTGGCCGGCGGCGCGACCTTCGAGAACGTCGACGCCCGCAACGTCGGCGCGGTCGGCGTGAACAACTGCGGCACGTTCCACTTCACCCCGCAGGGGTCCGAGTTCGCGGTGTCGGATCTCGGCGGCAACGACGGCGGCTGGCTGGCCCCGTGGATGCTCCCGAACACCATCACCTGCGACGACAGGCCACCGGTGGTGGCGCCTCCGGCGCCGTCTCCCTGGTAGGCCGAAGGATGCCGCCCCATCGGACGATTCCGGTGGGGCGGCGTTTCCTTGGTAGCCTCGCCCGAGTCGGACGGGAACGTCGTACGGAGGAAGTTTTGAGTCAAACGCTGCTGGTCACCGGTGGTGCCGGGTTCGTCGGTTCTGCCCTGATCAAGTCCCTTTTGACCGACTTCCCGGCGGCGGCCGTCGTGTCGCTCGACAACTACTTCACCGGCGTGCCGGAAAACCACGTCAACGACCCCCGGGTGACCTACGTCGACGGCTCGACCGTCGACGTCGCCAAGATCTGGGCCGACCGCGGCCTGCCCAGCCCCGAGATCGTCTTCCACCTGGGCGAATACTCGCGCATCGTCCAGTCGTTCGACGACCACGACCTCACCTGGGAGTTCAACCTCCACGGGACCAAGGAGGTCGTGAAGTTCGCGTCGGCCAACGGGTCCAAGCTGATCTACGCGGGATCGAGCTCGAAGTTCGGCAACGACGGCCAGGACGAAAACCTGAACCCGTACGCCTGGACCAAGGCGAAGAACATCGAGTACATCAAGAACTACGCCGACTGGTTCGGCCTCGACTTCGCCATCACGTACTTCTACAACGTGTACGGCCCGGGCCAGATCACCAGCGGTAAATACGCGACCGTGATCGGCATCTTCGAGGACCACTACCTGCGCGGTGAGCCGCTGCCGGTGGTCTCGCCGGGCACGCAGACCCGCGACTTCACCCACATCGACGACATCGTCCGCGGCATCGTGCTGGTCGCCCAGAAGGGCAGCGGCGACGGCTATCTGCTCGGCGCCGGCCACGAGCGCCCCATCCTCGACGTGGCCCAGATGTTCGGCGTGCCGTACGAGCTGGTCCCGGCCCTGCGCGGCGAGCGCGTCCGAGGTCAGGCCGACACCACCAAGGCGTCCGAGCTGGGCTGGCGCGCCGAGCGCCAGCTGCCGGAGTACATCGCCGCCTTCGTCGCCGCACATCCGCGTGCCTATTGATTTTCGATAGGTAACGAGCGATAGTCGATGTATGTTCGAGCATCGGGCTGTCGCGCCCCTCCGTGTCTTCCTCGCCGTCCTCTTCGCGGTGCTGATCTTCTTCCAGACCGTGGCGCTGCCGGGCCAGTTCGCGTCCATGGCCCGGGAGGCGCCCGACGGCGCCTATCTGCGATGGCCGGCCACCATCGTCACGATCTTCTGGGTGCTGTGCGTCCAGGCCGTCATCGTGGCCACCTGGCAGCTGCTCACCCTGGTCAAGAAGGACCGGATCTTCACGCCGGCCTCGCTGGTCTGGGTCGACGTGATCCTCTGGGCCTTCGGCGCGGGCTGGGTGACGCTGGTCGGCGTCTTCCTCTACGTCGGGTTCAAGGCCCAGGACCCCGGCCTGCCGCTGCTGCTCTTCCTGGTCACCACCGGCGTCACCGTGCTCGGGCTGCTCATCACCGTGCTGCGCGCCCTGCTGCGGCAGGCCACTACGCTGCGGACCGACATGGAAGCGGTCATCTGATGCCCATCGTGGTGCGCATAGACGTCGAGCTGGCCAAACGCAAGATGAGCGTGGGCGAGTTCGCCGAGAAGGTCGGGCTCACCCCGGCCAACGTCGCCGTGCTCAAGAACGGCCGGGCCAAGGCGGTCCGCTTCAGCACCCTCGAGGCGATGTGCCGGGTCCTCGAATGTCAGCCCGGCGACCTGCTGGAGTTCGTCGACGACGGCTCTACACCGGAGCTGGAGTAGCGATCCGCAGCGCCTCGATCAGGCCGCGGTAGAGGTCGTCCGAGGCCAGCAGCGACTCGTGCGTCCCCTCGGCGCGGACCCGCCCGTCCTGCATCACGATGATCCGATCGGCGTCGATCACGGTCGACAGCCGGTGCGCGATCGTCACCACGGCCGAGTCAGAGGCCTTTTCCCGTACGCATCGATGCAGCGCCGCCTCGGTCAACGCGTCGACCTGGGCGGTGGCCTCGTCCAGCAGCAGCACGGACGGTGAGCGCAGCAGGGCCCGGGCCAGCGCGATCCGCTGGCGCTCGCCGCCGCTGAGCTCGGCCCCCGAGATCGAGCTGTCCAATTTGGCGGGCAGGCTGGCGACCTTGTCGCGGAGGATCACTCTCTCCAGCACGTCCCACAGGTCGGCTTCGCTTGCGTCCGGCTGGCTGAGCAGCAGGTTCTCGCGGATGGTGCCCGGAACCACGGGGGCTTCCTGCTCGACGTACGCCAAATGGTCTCTGATCTCCTCATGGGTCAGGTCTTTGTACGACCGTCCATGCAGCAGAACCTCGCCCTCCTGTGGGTCGAGGAAGCGCAGGATCAACGAGAACAGCGACGTCTTGCCCGCGCCGGACGGCCCGACGATGGCGGTGTGACCCCTCCGGTCGACGCGGAGCGTGACGTCGTCCAGCGCCGTCGTGCCGCCGTAGCGCAGCGTCACATCGCGCATCTCCAGGACGGGCGCTTCGGTGATCACCTGCGTCGCGCGCGGTGAGGACGTCTCCTCGTTCATCGCGTAGACCTCGCTGATGCGCCGCGCGGCCGCGATGCCCGACTGCAGAGCGGTGACGTTCTGGGTCAGCTCGCCGATCGGCCCCATCAGCTGGAAGGCGTACAGCAGGAACGCGATCAGGCTGCTGACCTCAAGCAACCCGGCGTCGGCCCGCCACGCGCCGACCCCCAGGACGGCGATCACCGCGAACGAGACGCCGCTCCAGGACACCGTCCAGACCCACGCGGCCCGTTTCGCGGCTCGCACATTGTGCGCCGCCGCCCTGCGGGCGTCGTCTTCGATCCTCGCCTGCTGTCGCGTCTCGGCCCGGCTGGCTTTCACCGTACGCATGGCCCGCAGCGTTCCCTCGAGCTCGCCTCCCAGTTCGCCCACCGCGTCCTGCGCCGCCTTCTGTGCGCGGCTGATCGTGGGCAGCAGCACCGCCATGACCGCGCCGATCACCAGGACTGCCCCGAGCGTGCACATCAGCAGCACCAGGTCGAGCGTGCCCATCAGCACCAGCGTGGCGACGAAGGCGAGACCCGCGTTGATCAGGCCGACGATGCTCGACGAGGCCGCGTGCAGCAGGCCCGGATCGGCCGTGACCCGGGTGACCAGCTCGCCGGCCGGGCGCCCGGTCAGCTCGGCCAGCCGGGCCCGGAAGTAGCGCTGGATGACCGAGACCCGCGCGTCGAGCACGACCTGCTCGGCCAGCGTGCCCATCAATATCCACTGCCACAGCCCGATCACCGCGCCCACGACGACGAGCGCGAGCAGCAGGGTGATCGGCCCGGCCAGCGCACCGCCGTCACCGAGTGTGTCGATGATGCGCTTGGTGGCGAGCGGGGCTGCCAGGTTGGCCGCGTTGGCGACAAGTCCGAGGAGCAGTCCGAGAGCGAGAACCGGCCAGTGCGGCCGGAGGAGGCGCAGGAGAATCTGCATGTTCTGTAGTGGAACACAGGTGTTCCATGACGGGCAATGCCAATTCCCGTAAGGTATGCGCGTGACCTCCGGCATCAAGAACCGCACCCGGCAGGCGATCGTCGACGCCGCGATCACCCTGCTCGCCGGCAACCCGGCCTGCTCCCTGGGCGACATCGCCGCCGCGGCCGAGGTCGGGCGCACCACCCTGCACCGCTACTTCGCCGAGCGGGCCGACCTGATGGCGGCCGTAGCCGTGGAGGGCGGCGAGCGCCTGACCAGGGCCGCGCGCCTGGCCGAGCTCGACAAGGGCACCGGCGCCGAGGCGCTGCTGAGGCTCTGCCGGGAGTATTTCGACCTGGGTTCGCTGCTGTCGCTGGTCTTCAGTGAGCCCGAGGGCGCGTGCGTGGACGAGGGCGAGCAGGCCGACCTCGAGGCGGTGATCCGCCGAGGCCACGCCGACGGCTCCATCGACCCGGTCCTGCCGGCCGACTGGGTGATCAGCCTGCTGTGGTCCCAGCTTTACGCGGCCTGGTCATATCTGGGCGAACGCCCCGAGGCCTCACGCCATCACGTCCTGGATCTGCTGACCAGGACGGTGGCCAATGCCGTCCGTGGGCCCGGCGCGATTTGAACGCGCGACCTACCGCTTAGGAGGCGGTTGCTCTATCCACTGAGCTACGAGCCCGTCCACGCGAGGGTACCAGTGCATACTGGCGCGATGTCTGATGCGGTCGAGGAGGAGTCGAGTCCCGAGCGCCTTGTCCTGTTCACCGATGCCGTCGCCGCTATTGCGATCACCCTGCTCATCCTGCCCCTGCTCGAAACCGTCACGGCCGCCGGCGAGGAAGACCTTCCGCTGAGCGAGCTGCTTCGCGCCGATCGCGCCGAGTTCGCCGGTTTCCTGCTGAGCTTCGCTGTCATCTTCCGCTTCTGGTGGGCCCATCACCGCGTCTTCCGGCACGTCACCCGGCTCCGCCCGCCGATCGTGCTGCTGAGCGCCCTCTGGACCCTGGCCATCGTCCTGCTGCCGGTCCTGACGTCGGTCATCACCACCTATCCGCCCTCACCCACGACTGTGGCCCTCTACGTCGGCACGCTGGTGCTCTCGAGCGGTTCGCTAACCGCCCTCACCGCGTACGTCATGACCCACCCCGAGGCCAGCGCCGGCCGTTCCCCGGCCACCCGCGAGGCGCTCCTCGGCAACGGGGTCGTCTTCGTCGCCCTGCTGCTGGCCGCCATCATCGGTTCCGTCTTCGCCGACACGATCAACTACTGGGCGATCCTGCTCATGCTTCTCGGCGGGCCGGTCGAGCGCCTCATCAAGTCGCGGTGGCGGGCTCAGCCCAGATAGACCTCCACGTCGTAGAGCAGGCGCACCGGCTCGCCGTTGGTGACGCCGACGAAGACGGGCTCGCCCGCGGGCGTACGGCCAAGTCTCACTACTTCGGCGCGGGCCGCGTCCCGCGAGGGACGGTCGACCTTTCCGGCCTGATGGAGGGCGAGCACCTTCTTGGCGGCGCCTCGAGTGCTGTCGATCTGGACCCGTACGAGAGGCATGCAGCCAACTTAACGTTGTCAAGGCACGTTATCGTGGTTCAGTGCCGACAACCGACAGCATCTGGCTCCGGGCCGAGCCCGAGCGGCCCCGCCGTTCGCCGCCGCTCACCCGGGAGCGCATCGTCGAGGCGGCGATCGCGATCCTCGACGAGCGGGGCCTCGACGGGCTGACCATGCGCTCGCTGGCGCAGCGATTCGATGTCAGCGCGACCGCGCTCTACTGGCACGTCCGCACCAAGGACGACGTGCTCGACCTGGCGGTCGACGAGATCTTCTCCGAGGTATGCCTCCCCACCGCGACCGACGACTGGCGGGCCGACGTGCGGGTCCTGATCCACGGGTGGCGTGAGGCCATGCTGCGTCACCCCTGGTCGGTCACCCTCATCGGCCGCCCGATGCTCGGCCCGAACGTCCTCGCCCGCACCGAGTTCCTCCAGGCCGCGCTCGTCCGGGGCGGTCTCGGCGGGCACGAGCTGGCCGTGGCCACGCACCTGCTGGCCAACTTCGTGATCGGCGCCGCGGTGACCGGTGCCGCCGCGACCGGAGCGTCCGCGACTGAGGGCCCCGCGGCCGAGGTTGGTGTCGACCCGCGGCAGGCGCGCCGGCGCATCACGGCCGACCCTGGGGCCTATCCGACCCTGGCCGCCTCCGGTCATCTCGACCCCGACCAATGGGGCGAGGGCGACCTTTTCGCGAGTGGTCTCGATGTCCTTCTCGGATAAATGCAACCCCGCCGCGCGTGGAATCGTCATCGGGGCGTGAGACGAGACAGCGGCTCGGGCAGAACCGAGCGAGACGAGCAGTTCCACGACTTCGTGGTCGGCCGGCGCCCTCGCCTTCTCCACACGGCGACCCTGCTCACCGCGGGTGACACGCACCTGGCGGAGGACCTGGTCCAAGCGGCGCTGACGAAGCTCTACGTCGCGTGGCCGGCCTTCCAGCGGGCGCACAACCCCGACGCCTACGTCCGCCGGGTGCTGGTCAACGCGCTGATCGACGAGCGGCGGCGGATCTGGCGGCGGCGGGAGCGGCCGGTGGCCGAGCTGCCCGAGGTCGCCTTCTCCGAGGCCACGGGCGACGTGGGCGAGGTCGTTCAGCAGGCGCTGCGCGCGCTGCCGCCGCGCATGCGGGCGGCGGTGGTGTTCCGCTACTTCTACGACCTCGGTGTCGCCGAGACCGCGGACGCCCTCAACTGCTCCGAAGGCAACGTCAAGAGCCAGACCGCCCGCGGGCTGGACCGTCTCCGCACTGCGCTCGACTCGGCGCAGACCACCTTTCTGAGCAGTCAAGGAGCCACCCGATGAGCGACCTGCGTCGTCATTTCGAGAAGATCGCGGGCCCCACGCCGGAGACCACCACCACCGCGGCCCAGGCAGAGGCCGACCTCGGCCGTGGCCGCCGGGCCCTGCGCCGCCGGCGCACCGTGCAGTCGATCGCCGGCTCCGCGTTCGGCGTCGCCGCCCTGGTCGCCGTGTTCGCGGTGGCCACGTCCGGCGGGCCCGGCGAGTCGGCCCCGCCGGTCGCCATCAAAGAGAAGACCCCGGTGGTCCAGCTCGTCGCCTACAAGGGCGAGCAGCCCAAGGGCTTCACCGTCGACAAGGTGCCGTCGGGCTGGTTCATCCAGAACGACGACAACTACTCGCTGGTCTTCGCCCCCGAGAAGGCCAAGAACCCGGGACCGGACGTCAACCCGTCCTCGGACGCCGGCCAGATCTACAACCCGGCCAGCTTCGTCGGCAAGATCGTCGTGATGCTGGAGTCGAAGGACCAGAGCGGCCCCGGCCGCGAGGGCAAGACGGTCAAGGTCGGCGACCAGCAGGGCCTGCTCCTCAAGAGCCTGAACGGCGAGACCCCCGCCCCCGACAGCGACACCGGCTGGGAGCTGTGGGTCAAGCAGCCCTCCGGCATCTACATGATCATCCAGGTCTGGGAAGGCCTGGGCCTGAGCGAGAGCCAGATCGTCGAGCTCGGCGCGGGCGTCCACGTCCACGAGGGCGCGCAGCAGGGCGTCGGCTGACAAGTCCACTTCGTACAGGTAAAAGGCGTCGCCGTCACGGCGGCGCCTTTTGCGTGTCTCGCCTCGCCTGTTCACCGATTGTGCGTCGGTCGTGTACGCGCCGTCGGCCCGCCGTGGACGATCACTGCCGACGATCAGCGCGTTTTCACAGGCATAAAAGCAGGCATAAAAATAGGCGGATCCCGTGTCGGCAGCGCGCTTTCGTATCCTCGAACTCCAGCCCGGCCGGATCGGCTGGCGGCTGCTGGCGATCAACAACCGTGATCTCGGCCGGGCCGCGGCCGCCTTCCCCGACGTACGGACGTGCCGCGCGGCCGTGGTGTGGCTCCAGGAACACGCCGCCGAGCTGCGCGTGCTGACCGTGCGCACCGGCCCGACGAGCTGGGGCTGGCGCATCCTGGCCGGCGGCTCGGCCGTGGCCGTGTCCAGCCGTGACTACCACCGCCGCATCCAGGCCGAACAGGCGGCGGCGATCGTGCTCGCCCTCATCCCGGGTGCCGAACCGGTGCCCGACGGCGACGGTGTTCTGGCCATCTGAGCGGATTGGCACGACTGACCGTATTCGGTTCAGCGCATGGCGTTCAGTTCGTCCGTCGTTCACCGGAGCCCGGGTTTACGGCCAACCGGCCCCGTTTCTCTGAGCGCGCACACCTGTGCCCTTGGTGTGCGGAAGCTGGGAGTGTCCTATGACGAGCACGTTGCTCGACGCCGCCCCCGTGCGGGAGCGGCGTCGCCGGCCGAGGCCCTCGGGCGGCCCGGACCGGGTGTTCCGCATCGTGTTGCGGCTGGCCGGTGTCGCCGTACTGGTGCTGATGTCGCTGGTCGGCGCGTTCCTGCTGAACAAGGCGATCAGCGCGCTGCAGCTGGCCGGCTGGTCGTTCCTGACCACCGAGAAGTGGGAGCCCGACGCGGGCGAGTTCGGCATCGCGGCCGTGCTCACCGGCACCCTGCTCATCGCCGGCGTGGCGATCACCATCGCCGTGCCGCTCGCCACCGGCATGGCCCTCTACGTCTCCGAGTACGCCCCGCGCCGGCTGCGCCGCTTCCTGGTCGGCCTGATCGACCTGATGGCGGCGGTGCCGAGCGTGGTCTACGGCCTGTGGGGCTTCAAGTTCCTCCAGGGCCACGTGATCGGCCTGGCCCGCTGGATCTCGACGTACTTCGGCTGGATCCCGATCTTCAAGGTGGACGGCGCCGACCCGCGTGACCCGCTGGCCACCGAGACGGTCTACACGTCGTCGACCTTCATCGCCGGCATGGTGGTGGCGCTGATGGTGGCCCCGGTGATCTGCTCGATCATGCGGGAGTCGTTCTCGCAGGCGCCGATCGGCGAGCGCGAGGGCGCGTACGCCCTGGGCGCCACCCGCTGGGGCATGGTCCGCTCGGTGATCCTGCCGTTCGGCCGGGGCGGCATGATCGGCGGCACGATGCTCGGCCTGGGCCGGGCGCTGGGCGAGACGATCGCGGTCTACCTGATCATCTCGCCGGTCTTCGTGATCCAGCCGCATGTCCTGCAGAACGGCGCGAACTCGGTCTCGGCCCTAATCGCCCTGCGCTACGGCGAGTCCACCACGATGGCGCTCTCGGCGCTGATGGCGGCCGGTGTCGCCCTGTTCGTGCTGACCCTGATCGTCAACTTCGCGGCCGGTTCGATCGTGGCCCGCAGCCGCTCCGGCGCCGAGAGCGACTCATGAGCGCCGCCACGGCCGGGGATCCGGGACACGAGGAGCGCCGCAACACGGCCACCCTGCGCGGCGAGGACGTGCTGGCCGCGCTCGGCGCCGGCGTCGCCGCGATCTGCCTGACCGTCCTGATCTTCTACTGGATCGCGCCGTTCTCCGGCCTGCTCGGTTTCATCGTCGTGGCCTTCGGCATGTTCCTGGCCCTCTACGCCGCGCTGCTCTGGCTCGACGGCAACGGCCCGGCGGTGCGCGACCGGCTCATGTCGGCGATCGTGCACGGCCTGGCCGCGCTGCTGCTCATCGCCCTGATCTTCGTGGTGACCTTCACCGTGGGCAGCGGCCTGAAGGCGCTGGTGCACCTGAACTTCTTCACCCAGGACCTCACCCACGCCGGGCCGCTGGCCCCGCTGACCCAGGGCGGCGCCCTGCACGCGGTGGTCGGCACGCTCGAGCAGATCGGCATGGCCCTGATTGTGACCGTGCCGCTCGGCCTGCTCTGCGCGCTGTTCCTGTCGGAGACGCGCGGCGGTTTCACGCGCTTCGTCCGCACGATCGTCGAGGCCATGACGGCGCTGCCGTCGATCGTGGCGGGCCTGTTCATCTACGCCACGGTGGTGCTGCGCACCTCGAAGTCCGGCTTCGCCGCCGCCCTGGCCATCGGCGTGATGATGCTGCCGATCATGGTCCGCGCGGCCGACGTGGTGCTGCGCCTGGTGCCGGGCCCGCTCAAGGAGGCGTCGCTCGCGCTGGGTGCCAGCCGCTGGCAGACGGTACGCCACGTCGTCCTCCCGACCGCCCGGCCCGGCCTGGCCACGGCGATCATCCTGGCCACCGCCCGCGGCATCGGCGAGACCTCACCGGTGCTGCTGACGGCCGGCTACTCGATCGCCCTGAACGCCAACCCGTTCCGCGATCCGCAGGTCTCCCTGCCGCTGGCCACGTTCACGCTGATCAAGTCGCCCCAGGCCGGCGACGTCGCCCGCGGTTACGGCACCGCGGCCGTGCTGCTGGCCCTGGTCCTGCTGCTGTTCATCATCGCCCGCCTGATCGGCGGCCGGGGCCCGCTCGACCTGTCCGCCCGCCAGCGCCGCGCCCGCGACCGCGCCTCGGCCCGCGACATGACCCGTTTCGCCCGCCGCAACCCGTACGCCGTCCCCATCCCGCACCCCGCCCCCAACGGCGCCCCGGTTCCGCAAGCCGGCTTCGGCGGCGTACCCGCCCCGCACGCCGGCCTCGGCGGCACCACCACCCCGCACCACATGGCCGAGCGCCGTGACCCGGAGATGCCGGCAAGGGAAGAGGACAAGTGAGGAAGTTCGGACGTGCCCTCGTCGCGGCGGCGACCGCGCTGGCTTTGATGATGATCGGGGCCCCGCCGGCCCGGGCCGACACCTATGTGCCCGTCACCGGCGCCGGCTCGACCTGGAGCGAGAACGCCATCCGGCAGTGGGCGTCCAATGTCGAGCAGTACGGCATGCGCGTCAACTACGACGGCACCGGCTCGACCAACGGGCGCAACCAGTTCGCCAGCGGCCTGACCGACTTCGGCGTCTCGGAGATCCCGTACGGCAAGGACGACGGCGCCTCGACCGAGGCCCGCCCGAAGTTCCCGTTCGCCTACATGCCGATCGTCGCCGGCGGCACCGCCTTCATGTACAACCTGAAGGTCGGCAACAAGCTGGTCACCAACCTGCGGCTCTCCGGTGACACCCTCGCCAAGATCTTCACCAACGTGATCACGGTGTGGAACGACCCGGCGATCAAGGCCGACAATCCGGGGCTGGCCCTGCCCGCCCGCAAGATCGTGCCGGTGGTCCGCTCCGACGGCTCGGGCACGACCGCCCAGTTCACCACCTGGATGAGCAACCAGTACCCGAGCATCTGGAACGCCTACTGCGCCAAGGCCGGCCGCAAGAACCCCTGCGGCGTCACCTCGCTCTACCCGGTCATCCCGGGCAGCGCGACCACCGCCCAGTCCGGCTCGCAGAGCGTCGCCGGCTATGTGGCCCAGGACGGCAGCCAGGGCGCCATCACGTACGTCGAGTACTCGTACGCGCTCTACGCCAAGTTCCCGGTCGCCAAGATCCGCAACGCGAGCAACTACTACATCGAGCCGACCGCCCAGTCGGTCGCCGTGGCCCTGCTCGCCGCGCAGATCAACACGAACAAGAACTCGCCCGACTATCTGACCCAGGACCTGCGCCCGGTCTACAACTACAAGGACAAACGCACCTATCCGCTGTCCTCCTACAGCTACATGCTGATCCCGGTCGACCAGGAGAACTCACGCTTCAAGGTGGCCAAGGGCAAGACGCTCGGCGACTTCTCCTACTACTTCCTCTGCGAGGGCCAGCAACAGGCCGATCAGCTCGGCTATTCGCCGCTGCCGATCAACCTGGTCAAGGCCGGTCTCGAGCAGGTACGCCGGATCCCGGGCGTGGCCAAGCAGAACGTGAACATCCAGAAGTGCAACAACCCGACCTTCTCCAAGGACGGCACCAACACCCTGGCCAAGAACGCGCCCTTCCCCTCCGAGTGCGACAAGGCCGGCGTCACCCAGTGCAACAACGGGACCGGCGGCGCCAAGGCCGACACCCCGACCACGGGCGGGGGTAAGAAGCCCACCGGTACGACCGGTGGCGGCGCCGACAAGCCCACCGGTGGCGCCAAGACAGCGACCCCGACCAAGGGCGCGACCGCCGGTGTGGCCGCGGGTGGCGGCGGAACACCCACGGCCGGCAATGTGGCCGGTGGCGGCGCACCGGCCGCGATCGATCCCGACACCGGTCAGGCCATCGGCGGCACGGGTGGCGGTGACGGCACCGGCAGCATCGACAACGCCGCCGCCATCCCCGTCTCGGTCGGCACCCAGGTCGACGGAACGCTCAAGACCGTACTCATAGCCCTGGCCTGTGCCCTTCTGATCGGCCTGACCGTGGGCCCGCCCCTGGCCGCCCGCCTGCTCGACCGGGACAACCGGGGAGACCGGCGATGATCCGGCGGATCATGGCCGCGGTGTTCGCGATCGCCCTCATCGGCGTCGTGACGCCCTCCACGGCCGGCGCCGCCGAGGGCTCGGCCGTGACGGTCTCGGGTGAGGGCGAGTTCGCCGACCTGAAGGTGACCGTCGCCCAGACCACCAACCTGATCAACCAGGTCGTCACCGTGTCGTGGACCGGCGGCAAGCCGACCGTCGACGTCGGCGTCTACCTCGACTACCTGCAGATCATGCAGTGCTGGGGCGACGACGCCACCGGCCCGCGCCGCGACCAGTGCCAGTTCGGCGCGCTCTACACCGACACCCGCGGCGGCACCTGGACCGGCTCACGGCAGGTCAGCTACGGCGGGAGCCTCGTCGACAAGAAGGAGACGCTCGAGCCCGAGGACGGCCAGCCCGCGTACGTGCCCTTCACCTCGGTGAGCGGCGGCGTCTCTACCGGCAGCGGCGGCGGCGAGTTCTTCGACGCCACCACCACCAACGAGATCCCGTACGGGCGTACCCGGCCGAACGGCACCGGCGAGGAGTTCTTCGAGGTGCAGACCGCGACCGAGGCCCCCGGCCTGGGCTGCGGCGCCAAGCTCACCGACGGCACCGGCCGCTCCTGCTGGCTGGTCATCGTGCCGCGTGGCCAGACCGAGGTCGACGGCACCACCGGCGACGCCCGCCCGCACCGCTGGCTCGACTCGTCGCCGCTGAGCGCCACCAACTGGGCCCGGAAGATGGTCGTGCCGCTGAAGTTCCAGCCGCTCGGCAGCGTCTGCCCGATCGGCTCGGCCGAGCGACGCACCGTCGGGGCCGAGGCCATGACCGAGGCGATGCTGCGCTGGCAGCCGACCCTCTGCGCCGGCGGCGGCCGGGTCTTCGGATATTCGCAGGTCACCGATGACCTGGCCCGCAACCGGCTGACCAGCAAGGATCCGGGCCTGGTCTTCCTCAACAGCCCGGCCGTCCAAAATCCCAAGAATCCGCAGCTGTACGCCCCGGTCGCCGTCTCCGGGCTGGCCATCGCGCTCAATGTGGACTGGCAGTCCGGGTTCGACGCCACCGACGAGGACCGGCTCAACGAGGGCCGGCGCATCACCGGCCTGAAACTGACACCGCGGTTGGTGGCGAAGCTGCTCACGCAGTCGTATCTCTCGGGGGCGGACAACAGTCGTACGTCCATCGCCGGTAATCCCATGACCGTCAGCAGCGATCCCGAATTCCTGAAGTACAACCCTGACTTCGCCAAGCAGCTGGCCGTGCCGATCGGCGACATGCTGGTCCCGCTCGGCCAGAGCGACCTCGCGAAACGGCTGTGGGAGTGGGTGCTGGCCGACCCGGACGCCAAGGCGTTCCTGACCGGCACGAAGGACCCGTGGGGGATGAAGGTCAACCCGGTCTACTCGGCGCAGAGCTGGCCCCAGGAGACGTTCCCCAAGAGCGACCTCTACTGCGTCAAGCTGCGCAGCGACGCCGGCGACGAGCGGGACTGGTGCACGCTCGACATGCACCCCTACACCAACAACATGCACGACGCGGCCCGCTACGCCAGCCGCGGCGACGCGCTGGTCCGCAACGTGACCGCCCGCGACAACGTCGGCAACGTCATCGGCTGGAAGAAGGGCGCCCCGCAGGCCCCCGGCAAGCGGGCGCTGCTCGCCGTCACCGACATGGCCACCGCCGACCGCTACGGCCTGCCGACGGCCCAGCTCCAGAACTCGTCCAGCGCGTTCGTCGCGCCGACCACCGAGAGCATGCTGGCCGCGGTCGGCACGATGAAGTACTCCACGGCGATCCCCGGCACCCTCGAACCGGACCCGTCCCGAAACAACGCCGCCGCCTATCCGCTGACCACCGTGCTCTACGGCGCCACCGCGCCGCTCGCGATCACCAAGGACGCCGGCAAGGACTACGCCGACCTGCTGCGCTACGCGGCCGGCGCCGGGCAGACCCCCGGCGTCGAGCCGGGCACCCTGCCCTACGGCTACGCACCGCTACCGTCCGAGTTGCGAGCTTTGACGAATGGGATCGCCGACGTCGTCGAGAAGTACGCGGGCGCGACCGTGGCCCCACCGACCACGTCACCCTCCACACCGGCCCCGTCCGGCGGCGGGGGCGTCTCGGTGGACGACCCAGTGCTTCCCCCGGCGAAGCCGGCTTCCTCGCCGACGCCGACCACCACTTCTCCAGGGGTGCCGTCCGGCGGGTCGCGGCCGATCGCGGCCGTGCCCTCACCCAAACCAGCCGGTCACGGCGACCCGGTACCGGTCGCCCAGGCCAACGCGACACCCGCCCATCGGCTCGGCAACGCGCGCTACGCGCTGGTGGCGGCGATCGCCGTCGGCGCCGTGGCCGCGCTGGCCGGACCGGCCCTGCTCCTGGCCGGGCGGGCCCGCTCGCGCCGCACCAAATGAAACGTCCGTGGCCAGGAGAGGGAACTCCTGGCCACGGCACCCGGCAGTTGGCGCTGCCGGTAGCGGCCGGGCACCAGCCCGGACGCGCAATCGCAGAGAAAAGGATAGCCGCAGTGAACAAGAGGTTCCTGGCTGTCGTCGGCGTCGGGGTGGTGGGCGTGCTCGCCTTCACCGCCACGCCGGCGCAGGCCGACCCCACCGGCACGCCCACCTACCGGACCCTCGCCGGCGTCGGCTCCGACACCACCGAGGGCGTCCTGAACGGCCTGTCCGAGGTCGTCGTCGACGGCTCCGGCACCAAGCTGATCGCGTCCTACGACGCGTTCGGCTCGGCGAACATCCAGACCAAGGCCGCCAACTGCACCATCGCCCGGCCCGCCGGTTCCGGCGCGGGTGTCACCGCCCTCGTCGCGTCGCTCGACGCCGCGAACGGTTGCGTGGACTTCGCCCGCTCCTCCAGTAACAACGCGTCGTCGTACGCCGGAAAGAACTTGACCTATGTCCCCTTCGGCGTGGACGCGGTCACCTACGCCGTCCGCGGTGAGAGCCTGATCTCGCGCAAGCTCTCGAAGGCGCAGCTCACCACGATCTACAACTGCGGCGCGGGCGCCAACTACAAGCCCTTGCTTCCGCAGTACGGCTCGGGCACGCGCAGCTTCTTCCTCAAGTCGCTCGGCTTCACCGACGCGGCGAACTTCACCCAGCAGGCCAACCACACCTGCATCGGCGAGGTCGACTCGACCGGCAAGCCGCTGCAGGAGAACAACGGCACGCTGATGACCGACGCCAAGCAGATCGCGCCGTACTCGATCGCCCAGTTCCTGGCGCAGACCACCGCGGTCGTCCCCGACGTGCACGGCAAGGTCGTCCTGGGCCAGCTCGACGGCATCGCCCCGACCGTGCTGAACACGGCTTCGACGATGTCGCGCGACGTCTACAACGTCATCCCGAGCAACAAGATCGGCGACGCCTCGTACGCCAGCGTCTTCGTCGGCTCGACCTCCCAGGTCTGCGCCAACGTCAACACCATCAAGAAGTACGGCTTCGCCCCGCACTCGGCGTGTGGCGACACCTCCCTCAAGACGCCGTGAGAGGCCTCGTCATGAAGAAATTTGTCATCAGCGCCGCAGTGGCCTCGGTCGCGGTCCTCTCCTTCGGCGCCACCGCCGCCCAGGCCGCCGGCCCGGCCGGAACCTGGACCGCCGACCCGGCCACGGGCACCGACCTGCTCGCACCGAAGGTCAACACCTCGGCCGGCTGCCCCACCGACTCGGACGCCTACAACGCCATCCTGAGCGGCCCCGGCGCCTTCGCGTCCGGATACGCCATCACGCCGACCCAGGACCCGAGCTTCTCCACCACGCAGGGCTTCCCGGTGCAGCTGGGCCTCAGCTTCGCCGACGCCGCGACCGAGCTCGGCACCACGATCGTGGCCGGCGAGTACCCCCTCGTCGTCAACTGCGTGGACAGCTTCACGCTGGAGGTGAAGGCGACCTTCACCGGCACCTTCTACTTCACCAGCCCGACCGCGTACACGACCACCGACCCGAACGCGTCCGCGCCGTCGACGACCACCCTGGCCGTCTCGCCGTCGGGCCCGGTCGACGCCGGCTCGCCGGTGACCCTGACGGCCACGATCGACCCGGCCGGCGCCGCCGGCACGGTGCAATTCAAGGACGGCTCGTCCAACCTCGGCCCGGCGGTCGCGGTCTCGGGCGGCAAGGCGGTTTTGACGACGTCGGCGCTCACGGCGGGCTCGCACTCGATCACCGCGGTGTTCTCGTCCTCCACCGCCGGCGTTTCCGGTTCGGCGTCGGCCGCCTCCACTGTGGTCGTCAACGCCCCGCAGGCCGTCGCCACGGCGACCGCGCTGTCGGTCAGCCCGAGCGGCCCGGTCGAGCAGTACACGGCCGTCACCCTCGCGGCCACGGTCACCCCGTCCGCGGCCGCGGGCAAGGTGCAGTTCACCGACGGCGGCAACAACCTCGGCGCCCCGGTGACCGTCTCCGGCGGCACCGCCACCCTCACCACGAGCAGCCTCGGTGCGGGCGACCACGCGTTCACGGCCCGCTTCGTGCCGGCCAACTCGGGCGCCTACACCGGCTCGGAGTCCCCGGCGGTCAACCTGAACGTGAAGCCGTTCGCCGGCGCCAACGCCTCGCAGACCATCTCCACGACGGTCGAGAGCGGCGCCCTGACCATCAGCGTGGCCAGCAACGACGCGGTCGTCCTGCCGAACCCGGCCCTGACCTCGGACGCGTCCAAGCTGACCACGGGCGGCACGCTGAACCAGCTGACGGTGACGGACACCCGCGCCGGCAACCTCGGCTGGAACGTGGCCGGCCAGGTCTCCGACTTCAAGGACGGCTCCGGCCACGAGATCAACGCGGCCAACCTGGGCTGGACCCCGAAGGTCGTCGACAAGGCCGACGTCCAGACGGTCACGGCCGGCGCGAAGGTCGACCCGGCCAACGCGATCGCCCCCGGAGCTTCGGCCCCGTCGGGCAACGGCCTGGCCTCCAGCCGCACCCTGGCCACGGCCGCGGCCGGCGCCGGCGTAGGCACCGCCCACCTGAACGCCGACGTGGCCCTGCAGGCCCCGACGTCGACGGTCGCGGGCACCTACTCCGCCACCCTCACCATCACCGCCATCTGATCACCCGGTGCGGGGGTGGGCCCAGCCCGCTCCCGCACCACCCAGCTCCCCACAACGCGCCCGCCCTCCCAGGGGGACCCCCAACCTAGAGGGCCATCCTCCCGAAATTCGAAAGCCCGTGCGGGCCGGCTGTGGACAACCCACCACTGTGGAAAACCCTGGAGGCGTACTCATGCGTCGTGCTATAGCGGCGACGGCCCTGCTCGGCGTGCTGCTGTGCAGCGCCCCCGCAACCGCCGCGCCCGGTGACAATGCGGGCAGCTCGGGGCGCGCCACCTTCGGTGTCCGCCCCACCGGCAAGACCGGGCCCGACGATCGGCCCACTTTCGCTTATGCCGCAACTCCGGGCGGCGTTTTCAACGACCAGGTCGAGATCTCCAATCCCGGCCCACAGCCTTTGACCCTTCGTGTGTACGCCAGCGACGCCTTCACCTCGAGCAACGGCGCCTTTGACCTGCTGGCCGGCGGCAAGAAAGCCGACGACGCCGGTTCCTGGGTGAAGATGGCTAAGACCTCGGTGAAGGTCGCCGCCCGCAGCCACGTGGTCGTCCCGTTCAGCCTGCACGTCCCCACGACGGCGTCGCCCGGCGACCACGCAGCCGGCATCGTGGCCACGCTCGCCACGAGCGGCACCGACGCCCAGGGCAACAAGGTCGCGGTCGACAAGCGTGTAGGCGCCCGTATCTACCTGCGCGTCAGCGGTGCCCTCGAGCCGCGCCTGACCGTTGAGGGCCTGACGGCCAAGTACCACCCCAACCGCAACCCTTTCGGTACGGGCCACACCACGCTGACGTACAAGGTCCGCAACACCGGCAATGTCCGTCTGGGCGCGAAGCAGCAGGTGACCGTACGGACGATCTGGGGTTCCGAGCGCAAGGCGCCCGCCATCGCGCAGGCCGCCGAGATCCTGCCCGGCGACGCGGTGGACGTGGTGGCCGAGGTCAAGGGCGCGCTACCGGCGTTCTGGCTGACCGGCACCGTGCACGCCGACCCGCTGGCCCAGCCCGGCGACGAGAAGCTGCCGCTGACCGCCGTCTCCCGCGACCGTGGCTTCTGGGCGATGCCGTGGGTGCTGCTCGCGATCGTCTTCGGGTTGGCGGCTCTGGTCGGCGCCCATTACGGCGTACGACGTTGGCGACGCCGTGCTTAGCCTCGCGGCCGCCCTCCTCCTGTCCTCGACCGGCGGCCTCTCGTTCGACCCGCCCGCGAGCATCGACACTGCGGCCATCGTCGTGAGTACGTCAGCACCCTGCCCGAAAAGCGCGGATTCCTACTATGCGCAGGCACGCGGACACGGCTTCCCAGCCGAGGGCCTGACCGTGACCGCCCCGACGGCGGCCGGAATGTCGTACACGAGCGGCTTCGACGTCTACTTCGCACAGACGATGAAGGACTTCGCGGTCGACAACCACACCACGTTGATAGGCCGCTACGACGTGAGCGTTTTCTGCGTCGACTCGTTCGCCGGCACGAAGTTCGCCGAGTTCAAGGGCTCCCTGACCTTCACGTCCCCAACGAAGTATCGGGCGGCCGGGGCAGCTTCCGGTCCTACGCCCAGTTCAGCCTCCGGTTCCGGCGCCACGGCAGTTCCTGGCCCTGACTCCGCGCCCGGCGCTGCGGGGGCCTCTGGTTCAGGCGCCGCCGAGGTTTCCGTGCCGGCGGCATCGGAGCCTTCCGTTCCCGTGGGCGAGACCGCGGCCGCCGCGCCGCCCGGGAAGGACGGTCTGCCGGTCGGCTGGGTCGTCGGCGCTGTTGCCGCAGTTATGGCCGCGTTCGAGGTGGGGCGCCGTTTCGGCCGGCGCACCGCCACCCGTTAAACGAAGGAGCAAGACGTGTTGCGTTACACCACTGGCGTCGCGTTCGTCGTCGCCGGCGTCGCGGCCCTGGCGATGCAGGCCCCCGCCGCCGCGGCCGACCCGGCCGGGAGCCTCGCCTTCGATCCGGCCACGGGCACCGACCTCCTCGCGCCGAAGGTCCACACCTCGGCCGGCTGCCCCGAGACCACCGACGGCTACGCCGCGATCATGACCGGCCCGGGCGCCTTCGCGGATGGTTACGCCATCACGCCGACGCAGGACGTCAACTTCTCCACCACCGACGGCTTCGACGTCCAGCTGGGCCTGAGCTTCCGCGACGTGGCCACCGAGCTGGGCACGGTCATCTCCGCCGGCGACTACCAGATCACCGTCAACTGCGTGGACATGTTCAAACTCGAGCCCGAGGCCTCCTTCACGGCCACCGTCACCTTCACCGCCGCGCCGACGGCCGAGGACCCGGCCCTGATGACGTACACGACCGGCCCCGGCGGAACCACCGGCCCGACCACGCCTCCCACGACGCCACCGACCACCCCGCCGACCACTTCGCCGACCACCGAGCCGACGGACCCGGCCCCCACTGAGACCGAGTCCCCGTCCCCGACGGCCACGACTCCCGAGCCGGAAACCCCGGAGGCCACCACTCCAGCGGTCGTCGCCCCGGTCACCACCACGCCGACCACCAGCAAGTCCCCGGTCGCCTCAACCGCGACCCTGCCCATCACAGGCTCGGCCACTCCCGTCCTGGTGACCATCGGCGTCCTCTTCATCCTGCTGGGCGTGGTCATCGTCGCCAGCACCGGCAACTACGGACGTGAACCGCAGTGGTAGTCACCATCGGCACGCCGGCCCCGGCAATCGACGTCGCGACTGCTGTCGACACCGCGCCCGCTGTGGACGCCGCGCCGGCTGTGGACACGGCGCCTGTTGCCGATGCTGCGCCGCCTGTGGACACCGCGCCTCTTGCCGATGCCGCGCTCGCTGTCGACACCGCGCCCGCAGTGGACGAGCCTGTTCTGGATACCGCGCCTGTGCTCGACACCGTGACTGCCGCACCCGCGGTGGCCGCGCCGACGGAGGCTCCGCCCACTTCGGTGGAGACGCCAGCGATTCCCGTTGCCCCGCCGACGCCTGCGCCTCCGCTGGAGCCTCCGCGCTCGGCGCCGCCGGTCATGGCGCCGCCGCCGGGGCCGCGTCAGCAGCCGGTCACGCCACAACCCCGTACGCAGCGATCGGCTCTTCATCTCTTTGGCACGTCGCTGTCTCTGCTCGCCGTCGTGCTTCTCGGGCTCGCCGGGCAGATGACCGTGTTGGGCGAGCTCTCGCACGCCCGTGCGCAGAAGGTCGCCTACGCCAACTTCCGCGCCGCTCTGGCTCAGGCCACCGCCCCGGTCAGCCACGCCGTCGACGGCAAGCCCCTTCCGGTCGGCACCGCCATCGCCGTCATCACGATTCCCGCGATCGACGTGAACGAGGTCGTCTTCGAGGGGACCACTGGTGGCGTACTCAAAAGCGGTCCTGGCCATCGCCGTGACTCCGCCCTTCCCGGGCAGGCCGGCGTCAGCGTGCTCATGGGGCGCCGGGCGGCGTACGGCGGACCTTTTGCCCGTATTGGCGAATTGCAGGGTGGCGACAAGATCACCGTGACGACCGGGCAGGGCGAGATTTCGTACGAGGTCATCGGTGTTCGCCGTGCCGGCGAGCCGGCGCCGTCCGCCCTCGAGCAAGGCGCCGGCCGGTTGACTCTGACGACGGCGGACGGACAGGCGTACCTCCCGCAAGATGTCCTTCGCGTCGACGCCAAACAGACGTCTGACCTGCAGGAGACGTCGCCGATAGCGATCGGCTCGGGGCTGTTGCCCAAGCCGGAGCAAGTCATGGAGATCGACCCGATTGCCCTGGTGCCGCTCGTCCTGTGGGGGCAACTGCTGGTCGCCGCCGCGCTCAGCGTCACCTGGCTGCGCCGCCGCCTCGGCCGCTGGCACGGGTGGCTGATCGGTGTGCCCGTTCTGGGGCTTCTGGGCGTACTCGTGGCTGGTGAATGTGCCCGTCTCCTGCCGAATCTCCTCTAAGGAACTCTGATGACCGAGACCACCGCGTTTCTGCCCGCCGTCACCGATGCGATGGCGCTCGAGGCGGAGTCCGTGTCCGCCTGGTTCGGCGACCACAAGGTGCTCGACCGGGTCTCGCTGGCCATGCCCGCGCGCATGGTGACCGCCCTGATCGGCCCGTCCGGATGCGGCAAATCGACGTTCTTGCGCATCCTGAACCGCATGCACGAGCTCATCCCGAGCGCCTCCCTAGCAGGGGAAGTACGCCTCGGCGGCGACGACATCTACGACACCGGCGTCAAGGTCGTCGACGCCCGCAAGAAGATCGGCATGGTTTTTCAGAAGCCGAACCCGTTCCCCGCGATGTCGATCTACGACAACGTCGTGGCGGGTCTTCGCCTGACCGGCACGAGGGCCTCCCGCAGCGAGAAGGACGGCCTGGTCGAGGAGTGCCTGACCAAGGCCGGCCTGTGGCGCGAGGTTCATGACCGGCTTCGCCGGCCCGGCGGGGCTCTTTCCGGCGGTCAGCAGCAGCGTCTCTGCATTGCGAGATCGCTTGCGGTACGCCCACAGGTGCTCCTCATGGACGAGCCGTGCTCGGCCCTCGACCCGACGAGCACGCGCCGCATCGAGGAGACCATCCACGAGCTGGCCGACGAGGTCACCATCGTGATCGTCACCCACAACATGCAGCAGGCGGCCCGGGTGTCGCAGCAGTGCGCGTTCTTCCTGGCCGAGCAGGGCCAGCCGGGCCACATCGTCGAGTCGGGCCCCACCGACCGCATGTTCGGCGCCCCCGACGATCCCCGCACCGCCGACTACGTGAACGGCCGATTTGGCTGAGTTAGGTAGCCTCGGGGCATGTTTCCCGGGCCGGGCGAACCGGCGGCCGGCCCGTGGCTGGCCGAAAGCATGGAAACCGTCGTCGAAGCGCTTCTCGACGACGGTTTCTCACGTGGTGCCGGCCCCAGGGTCATCGCCGTCGACGGCCGGGGAGGTTCCGGCAAGACCACTTTCGCGTCGTCTTTGGCGGCCTTTGTTGAAGGTGCAGCGGTCGTTCACACGGACGACGTGGCCTGGTGGCATTCCCGCTTCGACTGGGCCGACGCGATGATCGACGGCATTCTGAAGCCGCTCCGCGCCGGCGAGGACGTCCATTTCACGCCTCCCGGCTGGGCCGCTCACGGACGTACAGGGGAAATCTTTGTCCCTGCCTCTGCCCCCGTCGTCATCGTCGAAGGAGTCGGCGCCTCGCGCCGCGAACTCGCCCGGTACATCGACGTCGCCGTGTGGGTACAGACCGATTTCGACGCGGCGCGTGCCCAGGGATTGAAGCGGGACCTCGTCGAGAAGGGCCTGTCGCAGGAAGACGCCGAGCGCGAATGGGACGAATGGATGGCCGAAGAAATCCCGTTCCTGTTGTCCGACCAGCCATGGCGCCGCGCCGACCTGATCGTCCCGGGCTTCGGCGAGTTCCAGGTGGCTTAGCCTCGAAGGCATGGTCCCGCACGTAGTGCTCCCGCCCGCGGACGGTCCACGTCCCGACGCGCCGGTCGTGGTCGCCTATCACTTGCTCGACGCGCCGCGGACGCCTCAGGCTTTCGCCGCCGCGCTGCCCCTCGATGGCCTCGACGCCTGGAAGATTTATCTGCGCCTGCCGCTTCCGGCGGACAACGAGGAAGAGCTCTGGCGACTGCTGGCGGAGGACGCCGTCCTGGAGGTATATCAGCACATCGCCGTGAACGCGCTCGCCGAGTTTCCGTCAGCGCTGGCCGCCATCCGCCGCGAAGCCGGCATCGCCTCAGACGTGCCGATAGGCCTGATGGGCGGCTCGGCGGGCGGTGCGGTGGCCCAATTGGTGATGGCTGAAAGCGGCTTCGCCGCGCACGCCGCCGTCCTGGTAAATCCCGTGGTGCGGCTGCGCGACACGATCGACGCCCTGGCCGCCATTCACGGCCAGAATTACACGTGGAGTCCCGCTTCCACGGCCGTCGCTTCCCGCCTCGACTTCGTCGCGCGCTCGGGTGACATATCGGACGCAGCCATCCGCTTCATCACGGGCGCGGACGACATGCCCGACGCCATCCTGAAGCCGGTGGGCGCTGCCGTGGACGCTCTTTCCGGCGCGACCGTCGACTGGAAGGTCGTGCCGGATATGGCCCACGCGCTGGCTCTCGAACCGGGAACGGACCCGGCGCCACAGACTCAGCACGCTGCGGCAGTCGACAAGCTGGCCGTCGAATGGTTCCGGCGTCACCTGGTCAGAGAGTGATCCAGCCTCGGGTGGCGGCTGAGCGCTCCATCGCATCGAGGGCTTCGGCGCTGCGGATGGCGTCGGCGAGCGTCGCCCCGTACGCCTTGCCGTCCGCGATCGACCGCAGAAAGCGAGCCGCCTCAATCACCTTGAGGTCGTCGTAGCCCATGGGGATGCCGGCGCCCGGTTGGAACGCTCCAAAGTCGCCGTCTTGCGGTCTCGCGAACTCGACCCTGACAAACTCGTCCTGGTAGGCATCGCCGAGGGCGGCTTGCAGCTCGCCCATGCGGCGGAAGTCCCAGATGAGCGCGCCACGCGTGCCGTGGATTTCGAAGCCGTAGGTGTTCTGCTCGCCGACGGCTACCCGACTGCAGTCGAGAATGACGCGAGCTCCCGACGCCATCCTTAGGAGGCTCCCGAAGTAGTCGTCGTTCTCTACTGGGCCGGGCTCGCCGCTGCCACGTTCGTGACCGGCGGTGGCACCCGTCGGTCGTGGTCTCTCCGGGATGAAGATGGCCGTGTCGGCGATGAGTTCGCTGATCTCTCCGAGCAGATAGCGGATGAGATCTACGCCGTGGGCGCCTAGATCGCCCAGCACTCCGTTGCCGCCTCGGGCCCGCTCGAATCGCCAGCTCAGCGCGCCGTCGGGGTGGGCCGCATAGTCACTGAGGAACCGGAACCGGGCGTGTGTGACGTCCCCGATTGCTCCGTCGGCGATCAGTTCCTTGGCCCGCTCAACGGCCGGTGCGTTGCGGTAGTTGAACCCCACAGCGACCTGCACATCCCCGACGATCGCCCTGGCGTCATCGGCGGTGAGCCCAACCGGCTTCTCAATCCAGATGTGCTTGCCGGCTTCCGCGAACGCGGCGCCGATCTCCCGGTGCAGGAAGTTAGGCGCGGTGATGCTGACCGCTTCGACCGCCGGGTCGTCGACGAGGTCACGCCAGCTTTCCGTGGAGCGCTCAAAGCCGTATCGCGCGGCGGCCGCTTCCGCCCGCCCCGGCACGTCATCCGCCACCGAGACAAGCCTGACGGCCGGCACGTCAGAGAAGTGATGAGGCACCCGCGCATACGCCTGGGTATGCACCCGCCCCATCCATCCAAAGCCAACAACAGCGACGCCGAGCGATCTCTCCGTCACGTTCGGCAGCATAGCCTGAATTGCTGCTACCTCACGGTCCACTGAGGTGAGTGCAGCCCGCCGTGGCCTGCGGCTTGCATGCAGTACGTGCTGTGCTCGAGCGCCTCGCCACAGAAGAGATGCGTGCTTGGATTCCTGCCGCCCTCCTCTACGACAAGGCTGGAGGTGGTGTCGATCTCAGGGAAGACGCCGTGCATCAGCCGTAGGAAGTGCCGGGAGAGCTGAGCTGCTCGATCCGGACTCTCGACATCCAACCTCAAGTGCAAGACGTAGCCCATCGGATCGCTTCTCGCTTCCTGCGGCCGAGCACGACGGTCGAGAGTCCTTAACCGGCGCTGGCCACCTCAGGCTGCCAGCGCCGCAGGCCCCGGGCTCATTCGGCGGCCGCCGCCGGGCTCCTAACCGACATCCTGCTCCGGCGATCGCCAGAATGCAATGTTGCATTCGCAAAAGTGCAGACGCGTAGCCCTGTGGAGGGGGCCTACGAGGGCCATGGAGACTGAGAAGATCGGAGAAGGGAACGCAGTTGCCTCGTCGCCAGGCCCCCACCGTGCGCTTGCGCCGGCTTGCCGCGGAGCTGCGCGCCCTTCGCGAACACGCCAAGCTGACGCCCAAAGTCGTGCAGGAGCGGACCGAAATCAACCCGGCGACGCTCTACCGAGTCGAGACCGCGAAGGTCCGACCGCAGCGCCGAACCGTCATCTCATTGCTGGACACGTACGGCGTGGAGAAAACCAGACGTGACGACCTGCTCGAGCTGCTGAAGCAGTCCGCCGAGCCGGGATGGCTGGCCGCCTTCGAGGATGGGCTGCCCGAGCTCTACATGCACTACGTCAGCTTCGAGGCCGACGCCCGTTCGCTGCGCAACTACGAGACCATCTTCGTCCCCGGCTTGCTTCAGACCCGCGAGTACGCCCAGGCGGCCATCACGCAGGCGGGCTTGCCCATAGCCTCAGACGACGACGTCGCCCGCAGAGTCGACGTGCGGCTACAGCGGCAAGCGTTGCTGCACAGAGACCCGCCCCTGCAACTGTGGGCCATCCTCGACGAGTCCGCCTTGCACCGCATGATCGGCGGCCGCGACGTGATGCTCGCTCAACTCCAGCACCTGCTGAAGGTCGGCGAAGCTCCCAACATCGTCATCCAGGTCATCCCGTTCGAGGCAGGCGCCCACGCCGGCATGCCAGGCAGCTTCGTCATCATGGACTTCCCCGACGCCCAGGACCCCGACCTCGTCTACTCAGACAGCATGGCTGGCGACCTGTTCCTGGAAGCCGAGGAAGACATCCGCCGCTTCTCCGCGATCTTCGACCTCCTGCGCGCTTCAGCCTTGAGCCCACAGGAGTCAGCGCGCATGATCACCAAGCGCGCCCACGCTCTGGAGAAGGGAAGCACCTCATGAGCACCTGGAAGAAGAGCACCCGCTCTTCCCAGTCCGGCCAATGCGTCGAGTGGTCCACCGACCACCAGCCAGACCTGGTCTGCGTCCGCGATTCCAAAGATCCAGATGGTCCGGTCCTGCGTTTCACGCGAGCCGAGTGGAACGCCTTCGTGGATGGTGTCCGTCAAGGTGAGTCAGACGTGTGAGCGGGGTGATAGGTGCAACACCTGCAGACTCTTAATCCGCGGGTTGTAGGTTTAAGCACTACGTGGCGCGCAAGTGATCGTGGCTCTGATCAGGGGTTTTACGTCTACTCAGAGCCTTTCTCGTGTCCCGCATGGACGGTTAAGTGCTTGATGTGTGCTCTAGAGTTGTTGGCACTGTCCAGCACCAGCATGAGACCCGGCAGTGACAACCCGGCAACAGAGATTGTCGTCGGCTGATCCTCGACTTTGGGCGAGTTTCCGACATGCGCGGTCGAACCTCCGGGCGACGCAGCACTCCATCCAGCGCTCGTACCGACGGGCGGGACAGAGGCGGGGCGGCGCCCCCCGAAGCGCCAACTCCGCTACACGTTGACCTCCTGAGCAACGCAAACGACGAGTGGATCGGGCACCCGAGCCTGTGTGGGTCGCGCGCCGACGCAGCGTTGCATGGCGCGAGAATTAAACTGCCGCGCATGTATGCACCCGCTAAGGCGCGCCCTGAGTGCATACGCCGGCACCTGCGGAACGGGGCGATTAGCAACAACGCCGCAGCCGCCGGGCCCCCGCCCCCTGACGAGCAAGGACATACTGACTGATGGCAGTGACCCAGCAGGAGATCGAGAGCCGGTTGTGGGACGCCGCCGACGAACTGCGCGTGGCGATTCCCGAGGCGCAATACTCTTCGGTGATGTTTCCTCTGATGTTCTGGAAGTATTTGTCCGATTCGTGGGACCACCAGCATCAGCAGTTCCTGGCCGAGAACGAGGACGTTCTGGATGGCCTCTCGGTCGAGGAAGCCCATGAGATCGAGTACCGCGACTACCAGTCGTTCGAGATCCCGGTCGTCTACCGCGGCACCGTGCAGGAGCGGCGCGCCTCCTGGTCGTCCATCCTCGCCACCATTACCCAGTCCGGCCTCGGCAAGCGAGTCCGAGCCGCGCTGCAGGCCATCGAGACTGCCAACCCCGACAAGTTCTCACGTCTGTTTGGTTCTATGACGTGGACAGCTGAAGAGGTCCTCCCCCGAGACGTGCTCGCGGCGGTCATGCAGGCGATGGACCGTGTACCAAAGATGCATGAGGGCAACATGTCCCACGATGTGCTCGGGGGAGCCTATGAGTACCTTTTAAAACGGTTCTCCGATGGGTCTGGAACCCGTGCCGGTCAGTTCTTCACCCCGCGAGAGGTCGTCGAACTGATCGTTGAAATCCTTGATCCCAATAATTTCGAGTCGGTATATGATCCGACATGCGGGTCAGGCGGCATGCTCATCGCCTCTGCGAACCTGTTGAAGGTTCGCCGGAAGCGTGGCTATACGCTTAAACTCTATGGACAGGAAGCCGTAGCGGACACGGCTGGTGTGGCTCGTATGAACCTGTTCATGCACAACCTCGCCCAGTTCCAGATCGAGGTCGGCGACACCCTCAAGGACCCACGCTTCAAGAAGGCCGACGGGTCCATCGAGCAGTTCGATGTGATCCTTGCCAACCCGCCCTACAGCCTAAAGTGGAAGCCATGGGCAAACGACCCACGCGCCATCGGTGCCGTCGCCCCCCAGGCATCGGCAGACTGGGCGTTTGTACAGCACATGATCGCATCGATGGACTCGCAGAAGGGGCGCGCTGGCGTTGTCTTACCCCATGGTGTCCTCTTCCGGGGCGCCCAGGAAGCAGCGATCCGCAAGCGTGTCCTGGGTGATGACCTTCTGGAAGCCGTAATCGGACTGCCCGCTAATCTCTTTTACTCGACAGAGACTCAGACGTGCATCCTCGTGTTTCGCGCTCAGGGAACCAAGGTTGAAGAACGTCGAGGCGGAGTACTTTTCGTTGATGCCTCTAAGCGGTTCACCAGAGCAAAGAATCGCAACGTCCTAACAAGTGGAGACATCTCCGACATAGTGACCGCGTACCGCTCGAAGTTTGACGCTAGCGGCGATCCGCTTGATTCCGACAGCCTCGGAGGGCTCATCGCACGGTTCGTCCCCCTATCGGAAATCGCAACGAACGAGTACGACCTAAATATTGCAAGATACATCAAACGAGCCGCCGCCGAGCATGAGGACCTCGGAATTCTCATCAACAACTACAATGTCGCTCGGGCGGAGCGCCAAAAGACCGAACAGCGCATGCTTGCAGTCCTGAGCGCAGCTGGAATCAGGGGCTTCGATGAGTGAATGGCGGCGCGTCTCGCTTTCCGAGATTGTTAAACGAGTCACAAACAAAAATACAAATGGGTCTATCGAGAAGGTGCTGACCGTTTCCGCAGAGCACGGATTGATTGCGCAAGAATCTTACTTCACCAAAAAAATAGCCAGCGCGGACACCTCCGGCTATTACGTTGTAGCGCCAGGGCAGTTTGTCTACAATAAGAGTACTTCTAAGTCGGCCGCCTACGGCACGGTTGCTCGTAACGTTGGTGGTGAATCGGGAATCGTCTCGCCGCTGTACTTTGTGTTCGAGACCAAAGAAGAAGCCGCGCTTCCCGAGTACCTGGAGCTTGCTCTAAACTCAGATCAGTTTTTCCGCTCTCTTGCTGGCATGCTGCGGGAGGGCGCACGTTCCCATGGCGCACTGAATGTTCGCCTGAACGAATTTTATAGCGCGACTCTTAGCCTGCCGCCCAAGCCGCTACAAGAGCGGATCGTTGAGGTGATCCGCTCGGTGGACGACCAGATTGCCGCGCTCGCAGCCGAGGCGAATGCGCTAGCGGACGTCATGGCTGCACTACGTAACGAAATCTTGATGCGAGGCGACGGCTGGGATGAAGCGACGGTGGGGGCCGTATCTGAGACGCGGACGGGGCGGGCATTCCCGAACAAGTATCAAGGAAATGCCAGTGGAGAAATACCGTACTTTAAGGTTGCCGACATGAACGCCCCGGATAACAGTCGGTACCTGACAACTCCGGGCAACTGGCTTGACATAGACGGTGTTTCAGCGGTCAAGCCTAAGGTCTGCCCTGCCGGAACCGTCGTTTTCCCGATTATTGGAGCGGCCCTCTTGACGGAGAAGCGCCGTATTCTTGCACGGCCGTCAGCGTTTGATCAGAATCTCATGGGTCTAGTGCCAAATGATCGCGTTCTTCCCGGGTACCTATTCGCGGTGATGTCTAACTTCCGACTCTCGGACTTGACCCAGCCGGGTGCGGTTCCGTCGGTGAACCAGAAGATTGTGTCGGGTATCCGGATTCCACTAGCCCCCATAGAAGTGCAGGAACAAATCGTTAAGACCTTGGACTCAGTTCGAAGTTCCGTAGACGCTAAATACGCAGAGGCTAGAAGCCTTCGGACCGCCCGTGCGGGGCTGTTGTCGGGTCTGCTGAGTCGTTCCATCGCGATTGAGTTTGGCGGGTAGGGTCTGAGTCGTGGCGAAGGGCATTGAGGAACGCGAGTTCCAGAACCTGATGATCCGGTGGTCTCTGCCGATGGGCTGGACCTTCGCAGCGGGCAGATCGCTGCCTCGGGAGACGACGCAGACGGTGCTAGTAGGCGAGTTGCGAGACGCGATCGTCCGGCTCAATCCGGACGTGATCGACGCATTCGACGTGGACGCGGTAGTCGCTGAGATCGTTGCTACCGTCAACGCAGTTGAGGGCGGCCTCGTACGCGCCAACGAGCAGGTCCTGCACCTGCTGCGCGGGCGTCAAGAGTTCCGAGACGCCGACGGTGCGTGGCACCCCCTCAAAGTCATCGCCTTCGAGCATCCAAACGACAACGCGCTGGTCGTGTCGGACGAGGTGACAATCACCGTTCCGGGTAAAACCCCGCGTCGGTTCGACCTGGTTTACTGGGTCAACGGGTTGCCGCTGGTCGTGGTCGAGGTGAAGTCGCCAACTTCGAAGTCGGGCTGGGCAGACGCCGCCCGTGAGATCAACGATGTGTACGCCACCGAGTACCCGTGGTTCTTCGCCTCGAACGTGTTCGCGGTCGCAACCGATGGGATGAAACTGCGGTTCGGTGCCGCCGGCGCGCCCACGAACCTGTGGCAACCATTCCGGTCGACCGCTGACGACGAGTCCTTGTCTGGTGAGGCTGACGTGCAGCGCTCGGTCGAATTGCTGCTCCGGCCGGCGACGATCTTGGACATACTGGCGAACTTCGCCCTGTTCGACACCTCGGGCGGCGGGGCGGACAAGAAGTACCTGCCCCGTTACGCGCAAATGGAGGCCGCACACCTGATCCACCAGCGGGTTCTAGACGACGGGTCGAGGGGCCTGATCTGGCATCACCAAGGCTCAGGGAAGACCTTGCTGATGGTGTTCGCCGCATCCCTGCTGCTGGCCGACACTCGTACCGACTCGCCGACGATCATCCTACTGTCGGACCGGACCCAGCTTGTCCGGCAGACCTCCGGGGTTTTCATCTCCGCGATGGGGCACGCCTACTTCCATCAGCCGACCACCAGCCAGGAGTTGCGTTCACTGCTGGCCGACGACGTACGTGGCGTGATCTCGACGACGGTCCACAAGTTTGCCGATGCCGGCAAGAACCTGTCGACGCGGCGAAACATCATCGTGATGGTCGATGAGGCGCACCGGACTCAGTCCGCCATCCGTGAGGGTGGAAGGGTCATCGTCAAGGCGGACTCGCTTGCCGGGCAGATGCGCGCAGCGTTGCCGAACGCGAAGTTCTTTGGCATGACTGGCACCCCGGTACGGAACCTTTCCACCGATACGTTCGCCCTCTTCGGCGACGTGAGCGACCCGGGCCGGGTGCTGCACCGGTATTCGGTGTCCCGGTCGCTGCAGGACGAGGCGACCGTTCCGGTCATGTTGGACCCGCACCCCGTTCTGTTCGAGATGGACGATGAGGAGTTGCAGGCCGAGTTCGATCAGTTCGCCGACGATTTCGACCTCGATGATCCGGACCGTGAGGTGCTGTCCCGTAAGTTCGGGCGGCTCACGTGGGTGTTTTCCAATCCTGATCGCATCCACGCGGTGTGTCAGGACATCGTCGATCATTACCTGGCCGGCGCCTACCGCAACGGTTTGAAGGCGCAGGTCGTCGCGTATAACCGTGAGCTGGCGGTGGCGTACACGGCAAAGATCAACGAGTTGCTGGCGGGGTTCGAGGCGTCACAGGTCCTTGCCGAGGTCGGCAAGCACGAGCGGATCACCGCCGAGGTGAACATCTCGGTCTCCGATGCCAAGGACGAGGACCGCGCGATGCGGCTGTACCAACTCTCGGAGGCCGACGAGGAGGAGCAGAAGCGGAGGTTCCTCTCCCCGGACGACCCGCTGTGCTTCGTGGTGGTGACCGCGAAACTAATGACCGGGTTCGACGCCCCAAACGAGGGTGTGCTGTACCTGGACAAGCCAATGAAGGCTCATTCCCTGTTCCAGGCGATCACCCGCCCGAATCGAACCTGGGTGTCCCCGGTCGGCTTCGTGAAGACGTGCGGGGTGGTGGTCGACTACATCGGGTTGGCCGAGGAGGTCCAGCGGGCCGTCGTGGACCCCACGGCGGACGACGCCGGCGAAGGCGGCGGGTTCGTCACCGATGTGACCGTGTTGGTCGCGGAGTTCCGCTCCAACTTCGCTCGTATAGAGGACCTGCTGGCGGGCGTGGATGACCTGGACCTCGCGGTCCACGGATACGAGTCCGTGCGGGCGATCAATAAGTTCCTGGACGCCGACCAGGGTGCCGCAGAGGTGTTCTCGCGCGATTATCGGCTCCTAGCCCGGCTGTACCCGCTGGTGAGCACCGACAAACGGATCACCAAGTATCGGAACGGTTTCGCGCTGTTCGGGTCCGTGTACACGACCTTGTTCAAGAAGTCCTCCGATGAAGAGCGCAAGGAACGGCTGAACGAGCTGGGGCCGATGGTCCTGGAGATCATCAACGCGCACGTGCACTCCTTCTCCGTAGTCGCCACACAGGAAGAAGCCCTCGTTCTGGACGCTCAGGGCATCGCCGTGCTCAAAGAGTTGATGGCGCTCGTCCGTCCGAGAACCGGCAAGGGCGGCGGCGAGGACAAGGCAGTGCCGTCACCGCGGGAGATCCTTGACCAGATCAAGGCCGCCCTCGACAAGGAGGTCGAGCCGGGCTCCGCGAAGTACACCGCCCTCGCAGAACGCATCCGGCTACTCCGGGACCGGATCATCCAGGACGCCCAGGACGCCCTCGAGTTCCTGTCGGAAGCACTTCGGACCGCCCGCGCCATCGTGAACGCTGGAAAGAACCCCGACGAGGCCGTCGTCGTACTCGACGACGACCACGTGGGTGTCCTGTCGCGGATCATCCGCGACCATGCGCCGCCTGGCCTGACCATCACGGAGCGGAATCTGGCTGAGGAGATCGACCAGGTAGTCACCCGAACCCTTGCCCAGTCGTGGGACAACGCGGACGCCCGCAACCGTGGAGTTCGCCGTGCCACCGCCGCGGTCTTCCGCAAGTACCTCTTGAAGCCGGTCGGAGAGCCGTACGACTCCACCGTCGCTTATATCGAGGCCCACTACCTCGTTGACTGACGCATCGCCAAGGTTCCACTGGTCTGTCGGCCGCCGGCCTGGTTCGATGGCCCGCTCTGAGCAGGACGCACGAACTAGTGGCCGTCGGATCCACTTGCGATGACCTGCTCAATCCGCCGGGTATCGCGGGAGCGCCCTAACCGGTGCAACGACGATTCCGGGAAGTCCTTGTTGGACGGCACTGTCGCTTAGGCGACAGTTGGCTGATCGACACGCTGTGATCGGGCAAACTGCTGCCGAGCAACCATCGAACGGTGAGTGCGTCGACAACTACTCAGTGCTGTGCAGGTGGCCATTGCGCACGGGTGACGGGGAGCCTTCGGCGACTGACCTCGTCCTGACGGAGAAACCACCGGATGACGCCGGTGCTCGGACGGCCGATCAGTACGAGTGGCAGGCGGTCATGGCCACCGCGGACGGGTTACGCCTGTATCTAGACGCACTCGATCCTGCTGGCAACCTGGCCTCTTCCGGGACCACGAGGGTCGTATGCGAGCATCACGAGGACTGGGTCGCTCTACGCGGCGACGACGCCGAACTCGTCTCCGCCAAGCACCCAGGCCTACCGTTCGGTGCCTACAGCACCCTGAACTCCCTCGCAGATGATGGCGGCGTGGCGCACCTGTTCAACCGGTGGCTCACAATGGGCGAAAAACCCACCTGTCGGCTGGTCACCACTGCCGGAGCCTCTGGCCCCGCCCAAAAGCTTGTGGAGATTGCCGTGACTGCGCGGCAGCGCCGGCTTGACGGCGAGCCATTCGTGCCAGACACCGAGCAGGAGGATCTCCTCATAGGGTTCGGCAGAGCGCTGTTGAAGCATTGCGACGGCCTCTCGCAGCGCTGGGCATCATCCAACGGCGGCCCGCCGGCATCGATTCCGACAGCTGCCCACCGGCAACAGATCATCCGTTTCCTATCAATCTTTACCTTCCAAGACAGCGTGCCTCGTAAGTACGCGCCGTATGCGGCGCCCTCGATGTTCGTGCAGCCGGTTCTCGATCGACTCGGCAGTACCGCGCCCTCTGGTTCTGTGTGGGAAGCCGTTCTCGCCGTGTTCCGGGCTCGCATGCGCGCTGCCGGACCGACCCCGATCGGCGGGCTCCCGCCAGTCCTTGCCGTGCCTATCGGTGCTACGACACTGACATCAGTCGAGCTCGAGATAAGCCTGGCCAGCCGCATCGTCACGCTCGCCGACATCGACCTTGCCACCCGTACAGCGATCGCCAACCCGACCGGCTTCGCGCCGCTACCGCGTCTGGTGCGCACCACCCGACTGGCGATCAAGATGGAGGTCGGAGGCTGCACGGACAACACTGTGGAACGCGCCGAGCAGTTACGCGCCGACTACACGGACTTCTGGCGTGTCCCGCTGGCAGCCGACCCAAGCGCGCGTACCAGGCAACAGCGGCTGCACCGCCTGCTCCTGCGGATCAGCGACGCCGCCACCGAACGGGTGAAGAACCCGGACGGCCGATGGGGTGCTGCTCTCTGGCGGCAAGTCGAAGCCGACCTCGATCAGCAGCAGGACATGCTCCCGGTTGACATGGACGTCGACCTGGCCCTCGGTGGCCTCTGCGAGCTGTCCAATCGTTGCCAAATGTGGTTCAGCGACAGTTTCGATGTCGCCTCCGAGCAGGCGCGCCGACGGCCAGTGGAAGGAACAGGCTCGTGATCGGAGAAGATCCGGACGCCCTCGAACTGGCTCTGCTGCGCGAGGACCTCGCCTATCACCAGGCTCGTGTCTTACTGCTGGTCAGTGCGGTGGCGACCGAGCCAGGGCACAAGCGCAAGCTCGACGGCCTGACCAAACTCGCAAAGTTGGACTTCCTTCTGCGCTATCCAGCGCTGGCGAGCACGGTGCTTGATCCACTCGACCCGCGCGATCGGCGGCTGCATCTCGCCGACGAGGACATACACGACCCGACCGCGGTGGAAGCGCCGATGACCCGGTACAAGTACGGCCCCTGGGATGACCGGTACTACGCGATCATCGGTGCACTCGTCGGGCGCGGTCTTCTCCGCTACGCCCGCGGGGTCAGGAGCAGCGTTGCGCTCGTCCCCACCCCCGCTGGCAAAAGCCTCGCCGCCGATATGGCCGCCAGCGACCAGTGGTCGGACGTCGCCGATCGCAGCCAGGCCATCGCCGAGGCCTCGAGCGGGCTGACCGGTAACACGTTGAAAGATCTGATCTACCAGAGACTCGCCGACCTCATGGACCGACCGCATCGACAGGTGATCCGGTGACCACAACGTTCCGGCTTAACTCCGTCACCCTCGACACCCTGGACGGGCCAGTTCGGTATGCCTTCCCCGCAGACCTGACCCTCTTGGCTGGCCCCACCGGCGTCGGGAAGACAAGCCTGCTTGAGGCAACCAAGTACGGCTTCGGCTGCGACGGGATGCTCGCCCCCGTGATCACGGAATCAGTGAACGACGTCAGCATCGACGTCACCATCGGCGACGCTCGCTACCTGCTCGTGCGCAGCGTCGATCCCGGTAAACGTCGTAACGTCCGGGTCACCGACCTCAAGGCCCAGGAACGGCTACCTGATCACAGCACTGATACAAGCCATAGCCCCAACCTGTCCGCGTTACTCATGCAAGCGCTTGGCTTTGCCGACGATATGCGTGCCGCCGCGAGAACCATCAGTAGCACGAAGCCTGGCGCGCGGATCACCTTCGCCGACATCTTCTCCTACCTGTACGTTCCGCAGTCAGACATGAATCGGGAGATCGCCAGGAGTCAGGATCAATACCTCGCACCCAAGCGGAAAGCCGTTTTCGAGTTGCTCTTCGGCCTGACCGATGAAGCCCTGCAGGCCTTACGCTCGGAAGCCACCACCCTCAACGGCAAGGTTGAGGGGGCGAAGCGTGCGACCATGACTATCCGCGACTTCTTGGCGAACACACACACCACCAGCAAAGAGGAAGCGAATAGCGCAGTCGGCGCTGCCATCAACGAGCAGATCGCGGCAGAGGCCGCGCTACGGGTGCTTCGCGACGAAATCAACCCAGTCTCCGACCGCGAGACCCAGCTGATGCGCGACCTTCTCAACGACGCCGAAGACAGGCTCGCGGAAGCCAAAGCAGCCGTCACCTCCCTGATTCGGCAGAGCAGAGAGCTAACCACCGAGAAACGACGCGTCGAAGCTGATCTTTCCCGACTCAACCGCATGCGTGACGCTGGCGACCGCATCGCCAACATCGAATTTGTCACCTGCCCCCGCTGCCTGCAGTCGTTGACCGGCCGGCCGGTACGCGACGGTGCTTGCCGCGTATGCCTGCAGCACGACCCCGTCACCGCCGACGCATTCGAGGACCTCTACGAACAGCGGCAACTCACTGACCAGCTTCGAGAGATGGACGACCAGTTAGCTGCCATCACCGAGCAACTCAGCGCCGTCAACGACGCCGTCGCCGAGCGCGAGAACCTGGTCAAGAGCCTCACTCTCGATATCGAGCGGCGCACCTCTGCTCGGGTGACACCCCGCCTCCAGGCATTCACCGACGCCTACACCACTCTCGCCAACGCGCGGGCACGCCAGCGCGAACTGGAACAGGTTCTACGGCAGTGGGACCGTGTCGACGACATCGCAAGAGCCGAGGAGCAGCTAACGGCCGACCGGGACAGGGTGCGCGCCGAGATCGCACGGCACGAGGATGCCCTCGAACAGCGGCGAAGAGAAATCATCGATGACCTGAACGCCGAGTTCAACAGGGCCTTGAGCAGCATCGGCGTGCCAAGCATCAAGACGGCGTACATTCATCCGACCAACTATCTGCCGATCCTCAACGGTGAGCCGTACGCCAAGATCAGCCGAGGCGGCGGCATCATCACCGCCGTTCAGATCGCCTACTGGACCTCGATCCTTTACGTCGTGGTCAGCCGCGGTGACACCTACTACCCGTCATTCCTGCTGGTCGACAGCCCTCGGATGGCGCTCAACAGCGCCACCGGTATCGCCGTCGCCCTCTATCGCCGACTACACGACCTCGCGACCGCCCTTCCCGGCAAGATGCAACTGATCGTCGCCGACAATGAACTACCCGCAGAAGTTGAACGCGATTTCGCCGAGCTGGACTTCGACTACGAACATCCCACAGTCGCCACTGTTAGCCATCCGGGACCAAATTCGGTGCAAACGCTCGGGCATGAAACCGCAGAGTAGCTTGAGACGAGAAAGGTTAACCGCGGTTGCTAATTGGGTATATTAAAGACTCAAGCTGTAGGTAACAGAAGATGGTTCAGTCTTGTGGTGCCGCCGCACGGGCGCATCCGGCGCTCGTCAATTCATAACGCGTAGGAGAGCGGCTGTCATGGCTACCAGCGTCTCGACCTCCGTTCGGCTGTACTTGTAGTTTTAGTTCCGGCGTTTCCATGCATGGCTCCACTGGTTGCTGGCGCCATTTGCTTTCCGCGATGCCGATGTGTTCGGTGAATTTAGGGCAGCCGGGGAATCCGGAGGCCCCTGGAAGAAATCCCTCCACGTCCAGTTCTAGGCGCAGGTCGCCCAATCGGCATTGCTCCATCGCCTGTAGCTGAGCGTTGGTGATCAAATACAAGAGGGATGCGCGGCGGATCTCGCCGGTCCTGTTGAACGGTACGAAGGCTTCCGCTAATCCCAGCGGCGCGTGCGGGCCATTGCCCTGCGGGGCGTACAGCGTCGTTTCAACCGCTAAGAGTTGCCCAGCGCCCTTGGCGACTTGGGATATGCCGACCTCCAGCTTGAGCTGGAAGGAGTGTGCCCCAGGCCTTTGGAGATCCACGGCGATTCCGGGGCAACACTGACGGTGTAGGGCCCGAGGCCTGCATCGAACCTCAGCTGATTCACGCTGCGCCTTTCATTACTCTTATAGCCTCAAGATTCGAGGGGGGATCGTTCTCCCCGGAGACGACGCCTTACACGACGGCGAACCCGATGGGCAACCCAGCGGACTCTACGTAAACACTCGTTCGTTGGCATCATCAGGCCAGCATGCTGGAGCGTTCCCGAGAGGGTTGCTGGTCAGGCTACCTCTTAGAAGCCGTCAGCCTCTGTGGGAGCGGTGTCCTCTGTAGACGTGCGGGCCTGCGCTTTGCCGTCGCCGCGTGAAGGGTGGCGATTCGGGCAATCTTTGAGGTTTGTTTACAGATGGCTTGACTTCCGCGCGTGGGATCTAGTTGAGTCGATGTACCACTCATCCCCCTCGCGCCAGTACGTTCCCCGACGTACGGAAGGTTTGCCATGCCCAGAAAACGGCTTCTGTCCATCGTGGCCGCGGTCGGCGTTGCGCTGGCCGGTGCTGCAGCAGCGGTTATCCCCATGACGGCGTCGAATGCGGCTGAGGCCTGCGTGGCCGCGTACAGCAGCTCGGCGGTTTACACCGGCAATCAGCGGGCCTCCTACAACGGGCACAACTGGACCGCCAAGTGGTGGACCCAAGGCGAAGCGCCCAGCACCGGCGGCTCCGGCGTGTGGGCCGACAACGGCGCCTGCGGCGGTGGTACGACGCCACCACCGACCGGCAGTTGTAACTACCCGAATTGGGTTGCTGGGCAGTTCTACGCGGCCGGCGCGATCGTGAAGTACACCAATGGGCAGTACTACAAGGCCTCGCACGAGAACCCGGGCTACGATCCGGTCATCAGCACCTGGTACTGGTCGCCGTTCAGCTGCTCGGGAGGTGGCACCACGACTCCGCCGCCCACCGGTTCCGGATCCTTCCCGGTCAGTGAAGCCCAGTTCAATCAGATGTTCCCGAACCGGATCGCGTTCTACTCGTACGCCGGTCTGATCGACGCCATCAAGAAGTTCCCGGCCTTCACCACCACCGGCAGTGACACGGTCAAGAAGCAGGAGGCCGCGGCCTTCCTCGCCAACGTCAATCACGAGTCCGGCGGCCTCGTTTACGTCGAGGAACTCAACCAGGCCAACTGGCCGCTCTACTGCGACCGCAACCAGTCGTACGGCTGCCCGGCTGGCCAGAGCGCCTACCACGGCCGCGGTCCCATTCAGCTGAGCTGGAACTTCAACTACAAGGCGGCCGGTGACGCCCTCGGCATCGACCTGCTGAACAACCCCGACCGCGTCAAGAACGAATCGTCTGTGGCCTACCAGACCGCCGTTTGGTACTGGATGACCCAGCGCGGCCCCGGCACCATGACCCCGCACGACGCCATCGTCAATGGCCGCGGTTTCGGCGAGACCATCCGCTCCATCAACGGTTCCTTGGAGTGCAACGGCGGCAACCCGGCCCAGGTCCAGAGCCGCGTCGACGCTTACAACCGCTTCACCGCCATCCTCGGCGTTACGCCGGGCGGCAACCTCTACTGCTGATCCGGGGGATAGGGATTGAGGGGGTACGGCCACAAGCCGTACCCCCTCAATGCTGTGACCAGGCATTAGCTCTGGCAAGCTCAGGGGCCAGCGGGAGGTGAAACTCGATTGGCTGCTTCGGTCGGAATCTGGGCGCAAAGCGACCCCAGCGCAGATGTGGTGGTCTACCGCTGGGAGATCGGCCGCCAGACCGGTTTCGTGACGTTCGAGGTGCCGGGTCGGAGGATCCGCCCGTCCGATGAGAGCGGCCATCCCGCCGGCGACCTGCTGTTCGACGCGGCCGTGGGGGAGCCTTCGGGATCAGCGGCTGGGGTGGACATCCCGTTGTTCATCGAGGTGGTCGTTGCTCTCATGCGTGTCTATCGCCGGACGGGAGCCGCGCCGGCGACCGCGCACGCGTACTACTTCTGAGCTACAACAGCGGCTGGGGGAGCGCCGTGTTCGCGAACTGCGTCAGCAGAGGCGCGACCTCATCGTTCTCGCTCCAGTCCTCCCAGTCCGAGGAAAACGTGACTCCGTCTTCCCCATACTGAAGGACCGCTTCGTCGCCGTTGTACAGCAGTACGCCGTTGCCGCCGTATCGCTGCGCGAACGCGATGAGCATGTGAGCCATCAGCGCGATGTTGTGCTCGGTGGTCTTCTGGGACGCCTGGTTCGCGAATCGGAACGTGGCGCTGAATCGCTCCTCCCACCCGAAGAGCGCGATGGCGGGATTGACGTCGTTGCCTGTCACCGCTCGTGCGGTGACGTACATTCCGCTCAGGAAAATCGTGCCGTCGGGATGCTGGTCACCACCGATCGTGGCGGCGATGAAGGCCCGCAACGTCGCGGTGTCCACTTCCGTGTCGCCGGACCAGTCGTATTCGAGGGCCACGCCTCATCACTCTCCGAAGGGGTAGAACGGGATGACCTTACCGTCCTGAACGACCAGGATCTGCTTGAGATCGGCGATGGGTTTGCGGCGGAGCATGTCCGCGACCTGGTCGAGTGAAACCGATGTGTCGTCCATGTTCAGCACGAGGCGGCCGGCTTGATCGTCGGCGACCTTCTTGCTGAGCTTGGTGCGTATGTTGTCGAGATTGCTGGTCTCCGGCGCGTAGTTGTCGAAATACTCACCCTCGATGAGGTAGTCCGGCTCCTTGCCGTTGGGTTTCGGCGGGGGGTTCTGTTCGATGTCGTAACCATGCCGGGCCAGCGCATCGGCTGATTCGTTCTCCCTCCGTAGGGCTCGGGTTCTCTTCTTGGTCGGGTGGGCCTCGGTGCGCTTGCCTCGTGGTTTGCGGCTCGGGTCCGGCTTCCCCGATGGTGTGGTCGGGCCGTTGCCGCGGCTGCGAAGGCGAGTCAGCAGCTTCTTGATGGCCTCGATCGCGCTGCCCATCCGGTCGGCCAGACCTCGCAGATTCCCGAGGCTCCGTATCAGTCCGCGCAACCAGCCTGCGATGCGCGCGGCCCACGAAGCGCACAAGGTGCTGACCTGCTCGACCACCAAAGGCGTGGCCAGGCCGAGCGTGAAGGCCATTTCGGCGGCGTACGAAATGAGGCGTGAGACGAGCACCGCGATGGCGTCGCGCACCATCATCCGCACGCCGGCCACCAGCATTCCGGCGCCCTCGGTGATCGCTGCCATGGTGTCGGCCGCAGTGGCCAGGGCCCCGACGGCATCACGTTGCTGGCCGTTCCATGTGCGGTAGGCGTCGGCGGCACTGCCTACCCACTCGGTAGTGTCCCAGCGTCCCGCGCGGTCCAGATCGGCCGCCTCCTCGCGGAGCGCTCCAGAAATGTTGCGCCAGGTCTGTGCGTGGGCGGCGATCTGGCCGGGGTCGCCGGCCAGCCAATCCAGCGCCTCGGACAGTGGCTTGACGTGTTCCAGGATCCAGGCCACGCCGTACTGAAGGAGGCCGCCCAGCGGATCGGAGATGAGCGCGAGGGCGTCGAGACCCGCGGACACGGCTCCGAGCGTGGTGTCTATCCAGCTGCCGCTCTTGACGCCGTTCAGAATCGTCTCGATGTCCTCGGCGATCCACACGCCGGCCCACGGATCGGTCGACCCGGCGGGATTCGCCACCGCCACCAGCGGCGGCCTCAACGGGTGTTCCTCAGTCGTTCCGACGCCGCCTTGTCCGCAGTGTCGTAGGCGGTGGCCACCGACCGTAGCGAGTCAGCCGTCTCGTGTGTTGAGGCTGCGGCGGTGGCCATGCCGTCCACCATCGCCTGCTGGAGTCCGTTGAGGAGGACGGGCACGAATTGGCAGAGCTGGCCGTAGGCGCCAGTGTCGGTCTGAACGGCCCGCCCCGCATCGGCGGCCGATGTCAGCCCGTCACCGATGCCGTCGATCGAGCTGGCATGCGCGGTCAGCGAAGAAGGATCGACTTGGAACTCCGGCCCGTTCACTGTATGAGCCGGCGGCGCTGCGACTCGAGCAACATCCGGCCGGTCTCGCTCTCCGCGCCGACCGTCTCTGTCGTCGCGGCTTCGAATTGCCGGAAGAGGTCTTCCTTGGCTGCTCGCAGCGTCTCCAGAATGCTGCGAGTCGTCGCTTCGGCCGACTGCCTACGAGTCGCCTCGTCGAGGTGCAGCCGCGTCAGTTGACCTTCCGCGTTGATGGTCACCTCGACCAGGCCGTCGCGGCTGTGCGCGGTGGCCGACATCGCGGACGCGCGGCGTGTCAGAGCCTGCGCTTGCTCCGCGCGCCGGGCCATGGAGTGTTCCCACGCGTCGACCCGAGCGAGCGCGCTGTCAACCGACTCATCGCCGAACATTCACCGAATGCTATCGAACGAGTGCACACGGTTAATTAGACGTCAGGCGGCCTTGTGGCGGCCGATCGGGACGATCATCGGGGTGTCTGAGACGGGATCGGGGACAACACGGCAGCGGATGCCGAAAACATCGGTGACGATCTCCTCGGTCAGGACCTCGGTGGGGGCGCCCGCCGTGACCACCGCCCCGTCCTTCATCACCACCAAATGGTCGGCGTAGCGGCAAGCCAAATTCAGCTCGTGCAACACGATCACGATTGTGGTGCCCTCGGCCTCGTTCAAGTCGGTCAGCACGTCCAGCACCTCGACCTGGTGGCTTACGTCCAAGTACGTGGTGGGCTCGTCCAACAACAGGATTCCGGTTCGCTGGGCCAGGGCCATCGCGATCCACACCCGCTGCCGCTGTCCGCCCGAAAGCTCGTCCACCGACCTAGCGGCCAGCGGCAGCGTGCCCGTGGCCTCCAGCGCCGCCGTCACCGCCTCGTCGTCCGTGCTGCTCCACCGACGGAACCAGCCTTGATGCACGTGACGCCCGCGGCTGACCAGGTCGGTCACCGTGATCCCGTCCGGCGCGATCGGCCCCTGCGGCAGGATTCCCAGCTGCAGGGCCACCTCCCGGCTCGGCGTCTCCTGGATCGACTTGCCGTCCAGCAGCACCGACCCCGCCGACGGCGGCAGCAGCCGGGCCAGCCCTCGCAGGAACGTCGACTTTCCGCAGGCGTTCGGGCCGATGATGATCGTGACCTTGCCCGTCGGGATGGGCAGGGTCAGGTCCTGTACGACCGCGCGGTCGCCGTAGCCCAGAGACAGCGACGACGCCTCAAGCGTGGTTGGGGCCTGCATAGAGGTCAGCCTCCTCGGCCGGTGCGGTTCGACGTGGCCAGCAGCCACAGCAGGTACGGGGCGCCGATCACGCCGGTGACGACGCCGACCGGGTAGACACGGTCGCCGAGCAGGTGCGAGCCCGCGAAGTCGGCCACCAGGACCAGCAGGGCGCCCACCAAGCCGGCCTGCAACAACACGGGACGGCCGCCGCCGACCAGGCGTACGGCAATCGGTCCTGACATGAACGCCACGAACGCGATCGGGCCCGCCGCCGCCGTTGCCATGCCGGCCAGGCACACGCCGGTGAGCAGCAGCCCGAGGCGGCACGTCTCCACCCGTACACCAAACGCTCTGGCCAGGTCGTCGCCCAGCTGCATGCCGGAAAGCGCGCGCCCGAGGATCAAAGCCAACGGCAACAAGACCACAAGGGCCACGAACAAAGGCACAATCTGGGCCCACGTACGTCCGTTGACACTGCCCGTCAGCCAGATCAGCGCCTCGGCCGCCACCTTCACGTCCGACCGGGTCAGGATGAACGATGTGACGCTGGTCAGCGCCGTCCCCACCCCGATCCCGACCAGGATCAGGCGGTAGCCGCCCACCCCGTTGCGCCACGACAGCAGGTAGATCGCGATGGCCGTGACCAGCGCCCCGGCCAGGCCGATGGCCGAGACAGCCACCCCCGAGAAGCCGCCCGCCATTACCGCCAGCACCGCCGCTGTCGTCGCTCCCTGCGCCACCCCGATCACGTCAGGACTGGCCAGCGGGTTGCGCAGCAGCTGCTGGAAGATCGCCCCGGCCAGCCCGAACGCCAGGCCGGCCAGTGCCGCGACCGACGCCCGGGGCAGCCGCAGCGAGTGCATGATGTAGTCCACGCCGGCCGGCGTCGGCTGGCCCAGCAGCGACCGCACCACGTCCGGCAGGGAGATCTGGAATTCGCCGTACGACAGCGTGAGCGCGAACATGGCGATCACCGCGGCCGCCAAAACAAGCGAGACCCGGCGAGCTCGGGCATCAGCGCGGCGCCGGGTGGTGGCAACGATGCTCATAGCTCGGCCAGCCTTCGCCGCCGGGCCAGGATCACGAAGACCGGCGCCCCGATGATCGCGGTCACGATGCCCACCTGGACCTCGCCGGGCCTGGCCACGACCCGGCCCAGCACGTCGGCCAGCAGCAGCAACAACGGCGCCATGAGCATCGAGTACGGCAGCATCCAGCGGTGATCCGGGCCGGTGATGGCCCGCGCCACGTGCGGGATCATCAACCCGATGAAGACGATCGGTCCCGCCATCGACGTCGCCGTGCCGCACAACAGCACGATCGCCAAGCCCGCGACCAGCCGCGCCACCAGCACGTTCTGCCCGAACGAGGTGGCCACGTCATCGCCGAGGGCGAGCGCGTTCAACGCCCGCGCCGACGCGAACGCCAACACCGCGCCGACAGCCAGGAACGGCAGCGACTGTACGACCACATCCGAGCCCCGGTTGGCCAGCGACCCGACCTGCCAGAACCGGAACTGGTCGAACGTGTCCACGTCGTTGAGCAGCACCGCCGTCGTGAACGACGTCAACGCCGCCGTGACCGCCGCCCCGGCCAGCGCCAGCTTGATCGGCGTCGCGCCGCCACGGCCCACCGAGCCGATCGTGTAGACCAGCACCGACGTGATGGCCGCCCCGATGAAGCCGAACCACACGTAGCCGGTCAGGGTCGTCACGCTGAAGACGCTGATCGCGATGACCACGAAGAGACCCGCTCCGGCGTTGACCCCGAGGATTCCCGGGTCCGCGAGCGGGTTGCGGGTGACGCCCTGGATCAGCGTCCCGGCCAGCCCGAACGCCGCGCCCGCGAGCAGGCCCACGAGCGTACGGGGAATGCGGGACTGCGTGATGATCAGGTCGTCGCGGGAGTCGGACGGGTCGAACAGGGCGTGCATGACCGTGTCGAACGGGATGGCGCGGGCGCCGACCGCCAGGCTCAGCAGGGCGGCACCGGCGAGGGCCACCGTGATCACCACCAGTCCGGTGGTGAGCACGGTGGCCCTGCGGTGACGGGGTTCCTCCGGCACAGGGTCAGCCGAGAGCGCTGGCCAGCAGCGGGGTGACCTTGTCGACGGCGTACGAGAGGCCGGCGACGGAACTGCTCGAGAACGCGTTCGAGATGTCCTTGTCGTCCATGTAGGCCACGTGGCCGGCCTTGACCGACGGGACCGCCTGGAAGATCTTGTCGTTCTTGACCTGGTCGAGGGTGGCCTGGATCAGGAAGACCACCGTGACGTTGGCGTCGGCCAGGTCGAGCTGCTCGTTCGACAGCGGGATGTAGAAGCTGTCCTTCTTCAGCGCCTCGATCTTCGGGGCGTTCTTGAAGCCGAGCTTCTCCAGGAAGTCGACGCGGCCGTCGCCGGTCACGTACGCGCCCCAGCCGTCGCCGGTGCGGGCGATCGCGCTCACCGTCTTTCCGCTGAACGACGGGTTGGCCTGGGTGGCCGCGGTGTACTTGGCGTCCAGGTCGGTCTTGAGCTTGGCCGCCTCGGTCTGCTTGCCGAGCGCCTTGCCGATCATGTCGAGCTGCTGCTCCCAGCTCGTCAGGTACATCTCGCCGCCCTTGGGCACGTCGACCACCGGCACGCCCAGCTTGGCCAGCTGGTCGTAGCGGGTCTTCTCGCCGCTGGAGCGGGTGTCGAGGATCAGGTCGGGCTTGAGCGCGGCGACCTTCTCCATGTCGAGCTCGAGCGTTCCCAGGATGGTCGGCGCGGTCGTGTACTTGCCGGCGTTCCACGGGCCCTGCCCGTCGCCGCCGAAGGCCAGCCAGTCGCTGGCCCCGACCGGCTGCACGCCGAGCGAGAGGGCCACGTCGGCGTCGCTCCAGCCGAGCGCGACGACGCGCTCGGGCTGCTTGGGGACCGTCACGTCTCCGAACGCCGTCGGGATCGTGACCGGGAACTGCGCGGCGGCCGAGGACGACGCGGCGGGCTCGGAGGAGTCCTCGGTGCCGGTCGTCGAGCAGCCGGCGAGGACAACCGCGGCGCTCAGGATGGCGACCGGCAGGAGCCGGCCAAGCGGGAGACGCATCAGAAACTCCAGTGGCAGGGAAAGGTGAGCCTAACCTAATGGGATCTACCTGATCTTCAAACTGGAGAAACGCACGTCACACCGTGGCTACTCCTTTACTCCGGCGTTATGAACGGCCGGGACGCGAAGCAGCCGACGTACCGGCAAAGTGGTGGTGACCAGGGCCAACGCCGTCGCTCCACCCAGAACAACGACCCAGCCCATCGGCGGTACGTAGGGGAGCAGGCTCCCGGTCAGCGCGTTCACGACCGCCGTGAGCGTCACCGCCGCGATCAGGGCTCCAATGGTGAGGGCGCCGCCGAGGAGCCCGACCTGTTCCGCGGTCACCATCCGCCGCACCTGGCGACGGGTCACCCCGGCCAGTTGCAGCACAGCCAGTTCCCGCTTGCGGGCCAGCGCCGCCATCACCATCGTGTTGCCGGCGGCCAGCGCCGCGTATCCGACCATCACGCCGATGAGCAGCTTGTTCAGCCAGGCGCTGAGGGCCAGATCGCGGCTCAGCTGACCGGTCAGCTCGGACGCCGGCACGAGCGTGGCCCCCGGAATCTGTACGGCCTCGCCGCGGATCAGCACCTGGTCGTCCGGCCCGGCCACGAGCTGGCGGGGGAGCAGCACATCGGCGAACCCGAGCCCGCGGTCGTAGATCGCCACCACCTTCAGGGTCACCTGGCGGCCGTCCGGCAGCCACAGCGGAGCGGCGGAACCCAGTTTCCAACCGGACGAGTCGGCCCGCAGCTGTGACACCGCGACACTGTTGCCCTTCAGTTCGTCCAGGCTGCCCTTGTCGACACCGAGATCCATCGTGGAGGTCAGGCCGTCCAGGTCGACCGCCTTGGCCGTGGCCGGCTCGCCACCATCGAAGATCGGCACCACCACCGACGTGTTCCGCACGCCCGTCGCGGCCTCGACCCCCGGCGTACGGCGGATCTTCTCGGCCGTTCCCGCCGGCAGCGAGCCCATCAGCGCGTAATCGGCCTTCATGCCGTCCTGGCTCTGCGTGACGGTCTGCCGTTGCAGGTTGTTCTGGAGGAACCAGACCGAACCCCCGAATCCGACGGCCAGCACGAGCGCGGTCAGCACGGCGGCCGAGCCGCGGGCGTTGGCCCGCAAGTTCGCCACGGCCAGACTTCCGGAGACACCCCAGGCCGTACGCAGCAGAGGGCCGAGCACACGAGCAGCGAGGGCGTTGATCCACGGAGCGAGCAGGGCGACCGCTATGACGTACAGATAAAGCAGCCCGATCGCCGACGCCTGAGCGGCCATCCCGGTCGTACCCAGCGCGAAGACGGTCGCGGCGCCACCGGCACCGAGCGTGAGAATGCCGGACACGAACCGGACCTTGCCGCCCCGCGGCGGCTCGACCGCGATGTCACCGAGCGCCTCGGCCGGCTTGATCCGGCTGACCCGGCGAGCGGCGATGCGAGCCGCGACGATGGCGACGAGCAGAATGAGCACGACGGCGACCCCGGCCGCGAGCGGCTGACCGGTGATGGGGAAGCCCTCGGGCACGAAACCGCGGCTGACCAGCTGGTCGTGCACCCAAGTGGTGGCGAGCAGGGCGGCCGGCACGCCGATCACGGCCGCGGCCAGTGCCAGCACAGCGTTCTCGGCCATGACCAGCTTGCGCACCTGGCGCGGGGTGGCGGCGATGGCCCGCAACAGCGCGAGATCGCGGCGGCGGTGCCGCACGGCCAGGCCGACGGTGCCGGTGACCACGAAGACGATGAGCAGCACCACGTAGCCGCCGAACGCGGAACCGGCCTCCATCAGGAACGATCGCGCGTCACCGGCTTCGGAGCGATCGGCGAAACCCCGATCGTCTCCGGCGTACGCCTCGACGCCGTTCTCTTTCGCGAGGCGCTTCACGGCGTCGACCGCGTCGCCCTTCACGCCGAAGGCCGCGACCCGGTCCGGCGTCGGCCCGGGAAACGCTGTCACCTCGGTGACGCCGGGCAGGGCGCGGAGCTTGTCGCCAACGGCGGCGGGGACGGTCCCCTCGGGCAGGGCGGCGGTGGTCACCGAGTTCTCGCCGTCGAATTCCTTGGTGACGATCTCGACCTGGCGGTGGGCGACCACCACGTCCATGGCGGCGTAGCGGCCGGGATCGGGCTTGTAGACGGCGGCCGAGACGATGAAGACGGACAACGTCATCAGGATCATGACGCCGGCCGCGAGCGCGACCAGGGTGGCCACCGAGGTGCCGAGGCGGTGGCGCAGCAGGCGTATCGAAAGCTTCAGCATCTCTTCAGCCCTCCACGGCCACGAGGCGGCGACCCAGCGAGGCCAGCATCTCGGCGATCCGGTCGGCCCCCGGCTGCGGCGTGTCGTGCACGATCCGCCCGTCGGCCAGCAGGAGCACGCGATCGGCGTACGACGCGGCCACCGGATCGTGCGTGACCATGACGACGGTCTGCCGGTAGTCGGTCACGGCCGACCGCAGCAGCGCCAGCACCTCACCGGCCGACGTCGTGTCCAGCGCGCCGGTCGGCTCATCGGCGAAGATCACTTCCGGTCGTATGGCGAGGGCGCGCGCGATGGCGACGCGCTGCTGCTGACCGCCGGACAGTTGGGCGGGCCGGTGCTTGAGCCGCTGCGTCAGGCCGACCCGCTCGACCACTTCGGACACCCAGCGCGGATCGGGCAGGAGGCCGGACAGCCGCCCCGGCAGGAGGATGTTCTCCTCGACGGTCAGCGCCCCGATCAGGTTGAACGCCTGGAAGACGAACCCGATCCGGTCCCGCCGGAGCTCGGTCAGCTTGGTCTCGTTGAGCTTCGACAGCTCGGTGTCGCCGATCCACACCCGCCCCGAACTGGGCCGGTCGAGCCCCGCCGCGGTCTGCAGCAGGGTGCTCTTCCCCGACCCGGAGGGCCCCATGATCGCCGTGAAGGTGCCACGCCCGAAGGCGGCGTCGACTCCGGCGAGGGCCGTGACCTTCTGCCCGTCGGTGGCATATGTCCGAGTGAGCTGCTCGATCCTGATGACTGCGTCCATGCCGAAAACGCTATTTCCGCCGGCCCCGATGATCGATCCGGCTAACTGCCCAGTCCGGGGTATAGCTGGCTGTACTACCGGGCCGCTTCGAGGTAGCGGAGGACGGCGGTGACGCGGCGGTCGGCGCGGTCGTCCGGGGCCAGGTCGAGCTTGGCGAAGATGCTGCGGATGTGTTTGTGCACGGCGCCCTCGGTCACGACCAGCTTCTCGGCGATCGCCGTGTTGCCGAGCCCCTCGGCCATCAGCGCCAGCACGTCGCGCTCGCGTGGGCTGAGCCGGGCCAGCGAACTCTCCGGCCGCTGCCGCGCCAGCAGCAGCCCGACCACCTCGGGGTCGATCGCCGTGCCGCCGTCGGCGACGCGGTGCAGCGCCACCAGGAACTCCTCGACGCGCCCGACCCGCTCCTTGAGCAGGTAGCCCAGCTTGGCCGCCCCGCCGGCCAGCAGATCGGTGGCGAAGGCCTGTTCCACGTACGCCGACAGCACCAGCACCGCCAACTCGGGCCGGCGCCGGCGAGCCTCGACCGCGGCCACGATGCCCTCGTCGGTGTGCGTCGGCGGCATGCGAACGTCGACGATCGCTACGTCCGGCTCGTGCTTGTCGACCGCCTCCAGGAACGGCTCCGGCGAATCGGTCGTCGCCACCACGTCGAGCCCCTCGGCCCGCAGCAACAACGCCAGCCCTTCCCGGAGCAGCGGGTCGTCCTCGGCGATCACGATCCGCACGGCAGCTCCACCCACATCGTCGTCGGCCCGCCCGGCGGGCTCTCCATGGTCAATCTCCCGTCGTACGCCTCGACGCGCCGCCGGATGCCCTTGATGCCCGACCCGTTCGCCTCGTCGGCCCCGCCGCGCCCGTCGTCCTCGACGCGGATCCGCAGGTTCCGCTCCGCGAGGCTCACCGACACCGTCGCGCTGGTCGCCCGGCTGTGCCTGGTGATGTTCGTGAGCGCCTCGGCCACCACGAAGTAGGCCGTCGCCTCGACCGACGCGGCACACCGCCCGGGCAGATCGACCTCGAGCTTGCACGGCACACCGCTGTCGGCGGTCAGCGCCTTGAGCGCACCGTCGAGCCCGCGCCCGTCGAGCACCGGCGGCAGGATCGTCTTCACCACCGTCCGCAGCTCGGCCAGCGCCTGCTCGGCCGCACCCTGCGCCCGCTCGAGAAGCTCACCGGCCCCGTCGGGATCGCGGGCCACCTGTCTTCGCGCCGCGCCGAGCAGCACGGTCACCGCGACCAGCCTGTTCTGCGCGCCGTCGTGCAGCGACCGCTCGATGCGGCGCAGCTCGGCCGCGTGCGCGTCGAGCGCGGCGGCCCGCGTCGCGGTCAGTTGGGCCACCCGCAGGGACAGGTCGGCGCCCGCCGGCGGCGCCAGCAGCGTGCGCCCCGGCCACGCCTGCACCCGGGCCAGGATCGGGTGGCCGAAGACGCAGACGGCCAGCCAGAAAACCCCGTACAGGCAAACCAGCAGTGCGCCGAAAAGCCCGTCCACGTACCAGAAAACGATGCCCGGACCGGTGCCCGCCGGCACCAGCGTCCACCACAGCGGGAAGGTCAGATCCTGCACCGCGTAAAGCGGCAGGCTGATGCCGAGGATGCCGAGAACCATGCCCCACGTGGAGTGGACGGCCACCCAGGCCAGCTCGCGCCACACCACCGGATCGCGGGCCGCCCGCAGCCCCGGCGGCAGCGGATCGGGCTCGATGATCTCGGGACCCCAGCGGGAGAGACGCGCCCGCTCCCGGTCGGCGGCGGCCCGCACGGCCCGGGCCGCGCTGTGCACGAACGGCAGGCCGACCCCGATCACGCTGGTGACCGCGACCGCCGCCACCCAGATCAGCGCGCCGATGGCCAGGATGGCCGTGCCGAGCCCGCCGACGAGCCGCTCCAGGGCGTCGACGGCCGCGCGGGCCCGGTCCATCAGGTTCACGGGCGTCACGTTAGAGCAAGGGTCCGACGGTTTTCGCCGATCGGCCGACGGGTCGACCAGATTCCCGCGTTGAGCGCCGCCCAGGCCACGCCGAGCATGACCGCGGCGACCGTCTCACTGAGCCGGCTCCAGCCCAGGTAGACCCACGACCCGGAACAGACGGTGACGGCGATCGCTGCGATCGTCCACAATGCCACCTGCGTACGCCTGGTCTCGATCCTCTGCACGACGAGCCAGGCCAGCAGCCCGACGACGGCGGCCAGGCGCGCGGTCTCACCGGCGGCCATGGTCGCCAGCGCCGACCCGGCGGCGGCGGACGGTAACGGCCCGTCGAACTCGCCGAGTGACGGCAGAACAAGCGCGTCCGGTTGGGTCCAGTCGACCGGATCGAGCAGTTCGAGGGTGATCGACAGAATCGCCATCGGCAGCACGGGCGCCAGGCACCGGAACAAGCCCGGCAGATCGGGCCGGGTGCCCCGCGCCCAATGGCCGAACAGCCACCCGCCCACCGAGATCGCCGCGGCCACGCCCAGCAGCGCCTCCGGGCTCACCGAGGTGGCGAGATCGAGCGCGAAGAGATAACCGTCCGAGGTCCACTCCCCACGGGCCCAGCGCGCGACCGCCTCGTCGGCTTCGGCCAGACCGCTGAACCGCACAACGGGCGGAATGGCCACCACCAGCAGGATCGCCGCCACCGCGAGCAGACCCAGGCTGACCAGCAGCGGGCTGCGAACCATGACGCCCGCGAGCGGCAGCCTCCCGCGCGCCATGACGCCCGTGAGCGGGATGCGAACCCTCAGACCCGAGAACGGGTGGCGACCCACCCAGCGCCCCGCCAGCACGAGAGCGACGATGAGGGCCGTCAACACGGCCAGGGCGCCGCCGGCTCGTCCGGCGCGGGCGGCCAGTACGTCGTACGAGGCCCCGGCGAAGTAACTCGCACCCACCAGCCAGGTCGCCCAGAGAATGACCGCCGGGGTATGAAATGCCGCGAAGCGGCGATAAGGCACCCGTTTCCGCCCGGCCAGTCGCGGCACCAGCGTGCGCGCCCCCACCACCCACTGACCGAGGAAGACCGCCCGCCCGCCGTAGCGCTCGAAGAGCCGCTCCGCCTTCCGATGCTCCTTGGGCGGCTTGCGTTGCCCCGCGAAGAACGCGAAGTTCCCACCCGCCAGCCCCGCGACCACCGCGCTGGCCAGCGCCGGGCCGATGCCCACCACCCCCTCGTTGGCGAGCAGACCCAGCGCCACCAGCGCGGTGGCCGACGGCAGCACAAGCCCGGCGACGAACGCCGCTTCCCCCGCCACCAGCGCCGCCACCACGACCATTACCAGAACGGGCGGGAGAGCCCCCAGGATCTCGTCGACCACCTGCACCTTCGGAGCGTATGGACGACACCCGATGCCCCGGATCGGTGAGATCCCCCCGCCCGACCCTGATCAGACACCCGTAGTGGCCGGCCGCCGCAGGGCCAGCGCCCCGCACACCGCCGCCACCCAGACCCCGGCCAGCTGAACGGCCTGACCGGCAGCCACCAGCGCACCTTCGTCGCCGCGGAGGTTGTCGAAGCCGGTCCCGCTGATCAGAAAACCCACCGTGATGAACAAACCGAGCACCACGGCGACCGCCGGCACCCACCGCCACGGCGCCCAGGCGACGAATACCGCCCCCACAAGCAAAATGACGATTCCCGGCGGTACCGCCACCGGAAACTCCACCCCGCCGGCCCACAGCAGCCCGATCCCCACCGCGCCGACAACCAGCCCCACCACCGAAAGCGTCTTCATGAGACCGATACTTCGGCGCGGAGCCACGTCACGAATCCGCCCGCGAGCGGCACTGCCGGTACGCCCACAGACGTACGAGGGAACTCGCTCCTTACGGTGAACGACTAACCACGAGCCATCCGTAAACAACGAAGACCCGCCCTAGCAGAAGGACTTCCGACCGATGAGCCGTCTCACCTCTCGCCTGGCGCTGGCCCTGGTAGCCACCGTCGCGGTCCTGCTGCCCGGCGCCCCCGCGTGGGCCCACAATTCCCTGGCCGAGGCGACCCCGGCCAAGAACGCCACGGTGAAGAAGGCCCCGGAAAGCGTGAAGCTCCGCTTCCTGCAAAAGCTGAACCCCACCGCCACCAAAATCACCATCACCGGCGCCACCCCCGTGACGGCCTCCGCCCCGAAGATCGAGGGCGCCACCGGCACCATCACGTTCGCCCCACTGCCCAACGGCGAATACACGGTCGCCTACGACGTCGTCTCGAAGGACGGCCACCCGGTGAAGGGCTCCTACAAGTTCACCGTCACCGCCCCGGCCCCCGCGACCACCTCGCCGGCCCCCGCCCCGTCACCCACACCGACCACCGAGGCGCCGACCACTCAGGCGCCCACCAGTGCGGCGCCGCCGGCCGCCCTGGTCTCCGACGACGAGTCCTCCAGCAACACGGGCTGGGTGATCGCCATGATCGCCGGCGCCCTCATTGTGGTGGGTGGCGTCTTCGTGGTCCTGCGCCGCCGTCGTATCTGACCTACTCCGCCGCTCGGTCGGTGTGGCCGAGGCTTCGGCCGGGGGCTATGCGGTCGCGGACCATGCGCTTGAGGTCGGGGAGCTCGGGGAAACCGCCCTGCTCCTTGCGGGACCACAGCAGCTCGTCGCCGAGCTTGATCTCGAAGATGCCGCCTGTGCCGGGGACCAGGGCCACCTCGCCCAGCTCCTTCTGAAATGTGGTCAGAAGTTCCTGCGCCGTCCAGGCCGCTCGCAGAAGCCAGCGGCACTGGGTGCAGTACTCGATCTCTAGGCGAGGTTCCCTGGTCGTCACAACCGACGATTAGACCAGCTCCGGCACCTTTTCCTCGACCTGGTCGGCGGTCGGCTTCACCGTGCGCAGCGTCCACAGCGCGATCGGCACCCCCACCGCCACCAGGATCGCCGCGACCACCAGCGAGAACTGGTAGCCCGCCAGGTAGCGGTGCATCTCCGAGCCGGTCGCGGCGTTCGACCGGTTTGTCAGGATCGCGCCGAGGATCGTGATGCCCAGCAGGCCGAAGACCTCGCGCGACACGTTCAGCATGCCGCTGGCGATGCCCGCCCGCGACGCCGGCAGCGTCCCGACGATCACGTTGTTGAGCGGGACCAGCAGGCCTCCGCCGACCCCATAGACGAGGAACCAGGGCAGAAGAGCCAAATACGAGGTTCCTTCGCCGTACGAGGAAATGCCCGCCACAGACGCAGCCATCAACGCCAGCGCCGCCGCGCCCGTCCGCCCGGCCCCGAACCGTGCCTCCAACCGCGGCGCGACCGTTGCCATCACCGCCATGACCAGCGCCATCGGCACGAACGCGGCCCCGGCCTCGGTGGGGGAGAAGCCGAGCACGTTCTGCATGTAGATCGCCATGTAGAAGTAGATGCCGAAGACCCCGAACGCCCAGAGCCCCATGGCCAGCAGCCCTCCACTGAAGACCCGTAGCCGGAACACGGCCAGGTCGATCATCGGGTTGGCCGAGCGCGTCTCGATGACCACGAACGCGATCGCCGAGACCAGGGCGGCGCCGAACGCCACGAGGATCCCCGGTGAGGTCCAGCCCTCCGACTCGCCTTCGATCAGGGCGTACGTCAGTGTGAAGAGCGCCAGCGACGAAGTGATCACACCCGGCAGGTCCAGGCCCCGCGTGGTGCCGCGCCCCAGGGCCGGAATGCTCCAGGCGGCCAGCGCGAACGTCGCGATCCCGATCGGCAGGTTGATCAGGAAGATCCAGCCCCAGGACACGTTCTCGCTGAGCCAGCCCCCGGTCAGCGGCCCGAAGGCCAGGGCCAGCGCCCCCACGCCGCCCCAGATGCCGATGGCCGTGCCGCGTTCGCGCGGATCCGGGAACAGCGAGGTGAGCAGCGCCAGCGCCGCCGGTGTCAGCAGCGCCGCCCCCACGCCCTGCACCGCCCGCGCCCCGATCAGCATCTCCTGGCTCTGCGCGAGGCCGGCGCCGACCGACGCCGCCGTGAAGATCGCGAGGCCCGCGTAGAACGCCCCGCGCTGCCCGAGCACGTCGGCGATCCTTCCGCCCGCGAGCAGCAGGCCCGCGAAGACCAGGACGTACGCGCTGGCGATCCACTCCAGGCCCGAGAGCGAGAGGCCGAGGTCCCGCTGGATCGAGGGGAGGGCCACGTTGACCACGTTGTTGTCGAGGTACGTCATGAAGGTGCCGAGCGCTACCGCGACGAGCGCCCACCACCGTCGGTTCTTGTCCATGCCACCCTCCCATACGAGGTACATGTACGGCGTACATGTACCTCGTACATGACACCTGTACGTTGTATGGTTGTCAAGTGGCAGGGGAGAAGCTGAGCAGGACCGCGGTGGCCGAGCGGGCGCTGCAGATCGGTGACGAGCACGGTCTCGAGGCCGTGACGATCCGCCGTCTGGCTCAGGAGCTCGGCGTCACGCCGATGGCCCTGTACTGGCACTTCAAAAACAAGGAAGAGCTGCTGCTCGGCATCGCCGACCACGCGCTGTCCACGGTCCGGGCCGATCGCGAGGCCGACGATCCGTGGCCGAAGCAGGTCCGCGCGATGGTCGAGGCGCTGCTCTCGGTCATGCGGAAGCACCCGATCCTGCCCGACCTGCTGGCTCTGGTGGAGAAATCCCGCACGGCCAGCTTCAGCCGCGCCTCGAACGACGCGCTGATGCTGCTCACCCGGGCCGGTTTCACGGTGCAGGAGGGCTACTGGATCTCGTCATATCTGATGCACGGTGTGATCGGCCTGCTCCAGGCCCAGCCCGAGGGCCCGCCGCACGCGGGCCCGGAGGAGACGGCCGAGTGGCGCCGCCGGCGCCGCATGGAGCTGGTGTGCCTGCCGACCGATCAGTTCCCGATGCTGGTCCAGTTCGGAGAGACGTACGCCGAGGCCGCCGACCCGGAGCGGTACTTCGCGTTCGGCGTCGACCTGCTGATGGCGGCCGTGGAGAAAATGGCCGAAGGCCCGGCGGGCGCATCGCCCACCGGGCCCTGAAGGCAGAACGCGTTACGCGCTTTCGAGCGCGCGGTCGCCCGTGGTGGGCGAGGTGTTGATGGCGATGCGGCGCGGCTTGGCCGCCTCGGCGACCGGAATGGTCAGCGTCAGCACGCCGTCCTGCCAGGTCGCCTCGATCCGGTCGAGATCGAGCCCGTCGCCCAGCGTGAGCCGGCGCTCGAAGGTGCCGGTGGCCCGCTCGCGGCGGACCCACTGCACCTCTTCGTCGGTGCGCGGCGAACGCTCGGCGCGAATGGTCAGCACCCGCCCGTCGACGCCCACGTCGACCGAGCCCGGGTCGACGCCGGCGAGGTCGCAGTGCAGCACGAAATGGTCACCGGACCGGTAGAGGTCGATCGGCATCGCGATGGAGTTGCCACCACCGAGCATCTGCCCCGCGAGACGGTCGAACTCGCGGAAGGGATCGAAAGTCAGCACCACGGAAAACCACCTCCTGGAGACGGCTCGCCGGCCTGCCCGGCGAGCGCGTGGCGCTCGGCTCAGATCAGTTCTGCCGAGGCCGGTGAGCTTGTGAGCAGCACCGACAAGACATTTTTTAGCACTGTCCTCCACCGAGTGCCAAGAGGTTCGCCAAGAAAAATTCGGGCCGCGCGGCCGAGCGGGTGAATGATGAGCTCATGACTCATGTGGTGGTGGGCGGCGGCCTGGCCGGCGCCAAAGCGGTCGAGACCCTGCGCGAGTCCGGCTTCGAGGGGCCGGTCACGCTGATCGGGGCGGAGACCGTCCGGCCGTACGAACGTCCGCCGCTCTCCAAGGGCCTGTTGCTCGGCAACGATTCGCCCGAGAGCGTCTTCGTGCACTCCACCGACTGGTACGCGGAGCACGGCGTCGACCTGCGCCTGGGCGTCACCGCCACCGCCCTCGACCGCGCGGCCAGGTCGGTGCGGCTCGACAACGGCGACGAGATCAATTACGAGAAGCTGCTGCTGGCCACCGGCTCCTCCCCGCGCCGCCTGGACGTGCCGGGCGGCGAGAGGGCGCTCCTGCTGCGTACGCTCACCGACTCGCACCGCATCGACGAAGCCGTCACCAAGGACACCCGTCTCGTGGTGGTCGGCGCCGGCTGGATCGGCCTCGAGGTGGCCGCCGCCGCGCGCAGCCGGGGCGCGCGGGTCACCGTCGTCGGCACGTCGGCCCTGCCCTTGCAGCACATCCTGGGCGACGAGATCGCCCAGGTCTTCGCCGACCTGCACCGGGCCAACGGCACCGACCTGCGCATGAACACCCACGTCACCGAGGTCACCGCCGACGGCGTGCGCCTGGCCGACGGCACGTCCCTGCCGGCCGACGTGGTCGTGGCCGGCATCGGCGTGACCCCGAATGTCTCGCTCGCGACCGGCGCCGGCCTCGCCGTCGACAACGGCGTGCTCGTCTCGTCGAAGCTGACCAGCAGCGACCCCGACATCTTCGCGGCCGGCGACATCGCCAACATCGACCATCCGCTGCTGGGCCGTCGCATCCGGGTGGAGCACTGGGACACGGCGATCCGCAGCGGCCCGGTCGCGGCCCGGGCCATGCTCGGCGAGGACGTCGTCTACGACCGCCTGCCGTTCTTCTTCACCGACCAGTACGACCTCGGCATGGAATACACCGGCCACGCGCCGGCCGACGCCGAGGTGGTGATCCGTGGCGATCTCGCGGGCCGCGAGTTCATCGCGTTCTGGCTGGTCGACGGGAAGGTCGCGGCCGGCATGAACGTCAACGTCTGGGACGTGTCCGACAAGATCGACGCGCTGATCCGGTCGGGCGCCACCGTCGACCGGGCCCGGCTGGCCTCCCCGGAAGTGGAATTGTCCGACCTGACGGCCTAGCGTCTCGCACTCGGTGTCCGTCGCGCCGGGGCCGGTGATCGGTAACGCTTCCCAGGTGGCGGCCTCGCAATGGTGGCCCGCGGAAGTGCTCACCCACGAGCGCCGCGGGTCCGACGTCGTGGTCTTCACGTGCCGCACCCGCCGGGCGATGCCGTTCCGGCCCGGGCAGCACGTGGAGATCGAGTGCCCGTACCGGCCGTGGCAGACATCGCCGTTCTCGATGGCGAACGCCCCACGGCACGACCGGGTGCTCGAGTTCCACGTGCGCGCCGGATCGCCGTCCGGGGTGTCGGCCGCCCTCGTCGAACGGCTCAAACCCGGCGACACTCTCCGGCTCGGCGCTCCGCGCGGATCGATGACGCTCAACCCGTACTCCCGAAGAGATCTTGTCTTCATCACCGGCGGCACCGGCCTCGCCCCGGCCAAAGCGCTGATCGACGAGCTGTCGAGATACAACCGGACACGATGGATCCACCTCTTCCGTGCGGAGCGAAACGACGGCGCCTTCTATGACCGCTGCTCACTGGACCGGCTCGCCGATCGCCATCCCTGGCTGACGATCGTGCGCACCACGGCGGACGTCGCGGAGGCCGTCTCCGCGCACGGTCCCTGGTCACATCACGACTTCTACGTGTCGGGGCCGGAGTCCATGGTGGAGTCGGCGAGGAAAGAGCTGGAGGCGTTGCGGGTGCCCGCGGCGCGCATCCAGCACTCCTTCTCTCAGAGGTAGGCGATCAGAGCGCCGGCCTCGGCCCGCAACTGCTCGGCCCGCTCGGGGCGGCCCAGGCCGGCGTATTCGGCGGCCGCCTGTTCCCGATCGTCCGCCTCGGCCCGGACGATCCGCCGCACGTCCTCCTCGGTCAGTACCCGGCGGGCCACCTCGGTCGCGCCGACGCCCACGGGCAAGGTCTCGATGGCCAGGCTCTCCGGCGGACCTCCCTCGGTTGACACGGCCTCGGCGTTGTCGATCGCCGCGAGCGTCGCCCGCAGGGCCGCGACAGCGGCCCGGTCCCTGGCTTTCATCGCGGCGGGGAGGGCCTCACGGAGCTTCTGCCGAAGCGGGGTGTCAGTCATGCCGAGACGTTATCCAGTTCGGCGAGGTGGGTCCCCTGGTTATCCACAGCCTCCTGGTTATCCACAGCGAAGGCGTTACGGAGGTACGGAAGCAGGGCGCCGAGCGCTACGCTCGCCCGTTTTCGCCAGACGAGAGCGAGCAGCGCCGGCATGCCCACGTCATCGATCGGCAGGGCTCTGAGGTGCGGAAACGCGGCGGCCATGGACTCGCTCAGCACGGCCACGCCCATGCCGCGCGCCGCGAGCTCGGCGACGGTCGCGGGCGCCGACGCGACCAGCGCCACGTCGGGGATCAACTTCGCCGCCACGCAGGCTTCGTCGAGAACGGCACGGATCCCGGTGCCTTGCGGCAGAGTGACGAGGGGGTACGCCATGAGGTCGGCCAACGAGATGCGATCGTTTCCCGCGCTCTTCTCCGGTGGGACGAGCGCGACCAGGCCTTCACTCACGATGATGTGGGCGGCCAGGTGCTCGGGCGGCCCGCCGGCGAGGCCGACGAGCGCGATGTCGATCGCACCGGCCCGGACGCCGGCGACCAGATCGTCCGAGTCTCCCTCGGTCAGCTCGAGCTCGATGCCCGGGTGCTCGGCGTGGAAACCGGCGATCCCCGCGAACAGCGGCGTGACCTCACAGCCGGTCACCATCCCGACCGTCACGTGCCCGCGGACCAGCCCTCTCACCTCGTCCACGGCCTGACGAAGATCGGCTGCGGCGTCCAGCGCGGCCCGAGCGTACGGAAGGGCGGCCAGGCCCGCCTCGGTGAGCCGCGCGACCCGCCCCGAACGGTCGAACAGCTCCGCCCCGAGCTCATGCTCCAGCGCCTTGACCTGCGCGCTCACCCCGGACTGGCTGATGTGCACCTTTTCCGCGGCCCGGGTGAAGTTCGCTTCCTCGGCGACCGTGACGAAGTATTCCAGCTGCCGCAGCTCCATAACCGCGGATTCTAGTTCCCATGAAAACCATGCGTTGGACTTCTCATGCGCCCCCGAGAAGGCTGAACCCATGACCGAACGAGAGAAGGCCCAGCGCCCCGAAGACCTGACCCGCCTGTTCGTCGAGCGTGCCAACGCCAAAGACGCCGAGGGTCTCGCCCTGCTCTACGAGAAGGACGCCGTGATGGCCTACCCGCCCGGCCGCCAGACCGTCGGCCGTGCCGCCATCCGGCGCATGTGGGAGGAAGCGTTGCCACACATGCCGGCCTTCGAGCCCGAGCAGCCCCTGCCGACCCTGCTGAGCGGTGACCTGGCGCTGACCTCCACGCCTCCCCGCGACGGTTCCGGCGCCCGGGCCCAGGTGGTCCGCCGACAGCCCGACGGCAGTTGGCTGCGCGTTCTCGACCAGCCTGAGTTCCAGACTCCGCGGTCGTGATTCCCGGCGCCGGCGACCAGGCGTTTCGCGAGATCGCCGACGGCTGGGAACGGTGATTCACAGGGCCAAGGGCTGGCCCGGGAAGATGCGGTGCGGGTTGTTCAAAGCGGCCCGGTTCAGGCGATATAGGGCACGCCAGCCACCTTCCACGTTCGCCTTGGCGGCGATTGAAGCGAGGGTGTCGCCGGGGCGCACTACGTAGTAGCGGCCTGTGGATGACCTTGTGGAAGGAGCCTTGGCGGTGGATTTGCGGATGGCGGTCCGGCTGGCCGCTAGACCTTCTGTGTTTGTGCTGCGATATTGGCGGGTAGAAGAAGCTTTTCGGCCGCAAGTAGGCCACGCGCCCAGGCCTTGGGAACGGCGTACCAGCTCGGCGATTTGGATTTGTTCCGCGCGTGATGCCTGGTCGGCGGTGCGGGCGAAACGGTGTCCGCCGTGGGAGCGCCACGTGCTGCGGCTGAATTGCAGGCCGCCGTAGTAGCCGTTGCCGGTGTTGATGCCCCAGTTGCCGCCGGATTCGCACTCGGCGATGGCGTCCCAGTTGACCGAGCCGCCCTTCGCGAGCGAGGCGGCTGAGGGTGAAGCGAGCGCCGGGGTAACGGGGGTGGCCAGAGTGACGACTGCGGCGGCCAGACCCAGGGTTACGCGGGCAGGTTTGCACATGTGTGCCATGACAGAGAGTCCTCCACGCCTACGAGGTCAGCTGTCGGGTTCGGGCTGAGGTGCCCGGCCGCGCGTGCGCGGCTTCACCCCGAGGCGCGCCAAAGCGCCGAAGAACTCGGGTCCCCCGCTCCATGCCGTAATGATGTGTTCCGTCGGGCGGCGGCAGGATTCGGCGTTCCGCCCGCACGGACCGGCGGCGCCCGCGAAAGGGCGCCGGCCGGATTCTTATAGGAATAGGCGAGACCGACGTTATCGTGTCGCGCGCATTCATGTGGCTTGTTGGAGAATTGGCAACCATGACCGAGCACGACATCGTCGTCTACGGCGCTTCCGGCTTCGTCGGTGCGCTGGTGGCACGGCATCTGGCCGAGCATTCCCCCGATGGCGTCCGGATCGCGCTGGCCGGGCGATCCGAAAGCAAACTCGACGCCGTGAAACGCCGGCTCGGTGTCGATTGGCCGATCCTGGTCGCCGACGCCGGTGATGCCGACGCGGTCGCCCGAGTCGCGGCGGCGACGCGGGTTCTCGTCACGACGGTGGGTCCGTACGCGAAATACGGCAAGCCATTGGTGGACGCCTGCGCCAAGGCCGGAACCGACTATCTCGACCTCACCGGGGAGGTTCTTTTCGCACGTCAGAGCATTGACGACAACCATGAGGTGGCTCGGGGCACGGGCGCCCGGATCGTGCATTCGTGCGGGTTCGACTCGATCCCGTCCGACCTCGGCGTGCATGTCGTGAACGAGGCCGTGCGCGGCGACGGCGCGGGCGAGCTCACCGACACCGCGATGGTCGTGACGAGCCTGCGCGGCGGGGTCAGCGGCGGCACGGTCGACTCGCTGCGGCACCAGCTCGACACGATCAAGCGCGATCCGTCGAAGAGGCGGATCGCCGCCAGCCCGTACTCACTGAGCCCGGACCGGGCCGCCGAGCCCGACCTGGGCCGGCAGTCCGACGTCGCCACCGTGCGGGGCGACCGGGTGCATCCCTCGCTGCGGGGGACCCTCGCGCCGTTCTTCATGGCGTCCTACAACACGCGGGTCGTGCGGCGCACGAACGCGCTGCGGGGCTTCGCCTACGGGCGCGGGTTCCGCTATCGCGAACTGATGAGCGTGGGCGCCTCGCCTCTGGTGTCGCCGGTGGTCGCGAACGGGATGAAGCTGGGCTTCGGAGCCCTCGTCGCCGGTCTGATGCTGCCGCCGACCCGATACGTGATCGATCGGGTGCTGCCAAAACCAGGGGAGGGGCCGTCGTCCGACGAGGGCCACTTCACCTGCGACGTGTTCGCGCGGACGAGCACGGGCGCCTACTACACGGCTCGGTTCCGCGCTCAAAGCGATCCCGGATACGGCGGCACGGCGATCATGCTGGGCGAGAGCGCCCTGGCCCTGGCCGTCGACCTGCCGAAGGGCGAGGGTGGCGTCCTGACCCCGGCCACCGCTCTCGGCGACACGCTCGTGGAGCGCCTCCGCGCCGCCGGCGTGGAGATCTCCGCGCGTGGCCCTCAGTGATGCTCACTATGGTTGAGGAGGTGGGAGCGTTCGCCCTCGTGGTCGAGGATGCACAGGACCTCGGCCGGGCCGTCCAGCGCGCCGAAGGCGTGGGGGACCATCGTCGAGAACGAGGCGGCCTCGCCGGCGCGGACGGTGATGGTGCGCTCGCCCAGGCGCAGGATGATCGTGCCGGAGAGCACGGTGAACCAGTCGCGGCCGGGGTGCACCCGCAGGTCCTTCGGCATGGTGCGGGTGACGCGCAGCTTGGCCACGGTCTGGTTGCTCTCGTGGGAGAGCAGCCACGTCGTGATGCCGCGGGCCTCGTCTCGGTGCGGGCGGATCACCACGTCGTCGTCGGCGCCCGACTCCACGAGCTGGTCGAGCGTGATGCTGAGGGCCCGGGCGATCGGGGCCAGCTGGTCGAGGGCGATCCGCCGGTGGCCGGTCTCGATGCGGCTGAGCGTCGACGGGCTCAGGTAGCAGCGGGCCGCCAGCTCGTCGAGCGACCAGCCGCGGGCGATCCGCAGGCCGCGGATGCGCTGCCGAACGAGGGAGTCCAGCTCACCGTCTTGCGTCATACGCAAGATGCTATGTCGCAGGCGCAAGAAGCGGCTACCTTCGAGACATGGCACATACCGCTTTCGCCGAGCTGCTCGACCTCGACGCCGAGGTGCTGCGCGACTATCACGACGAGGTCATCACCTGGGTCGGCTCGCTGGCCCCGGCCCAGCCGAAGATCATCGACCTGGGCGCGGGCACCGGCGTCGGCAGCCGCGCGCTCCTGCGCGCCCTGCCCGGGGCCGAGGTGGTCGCCGTCGACATGGACGACGAGATGCTCGCCCACATCCAGGCCAGCGACAGCCGCATCCGGACCGTGCGGGCCGACCTCGACCAGCCCTGGCCCGACTTCGGCCCGGCCGACCTGATCTGGGCCTCGGCCTCGCTGCACCACCTGGCCGAGCCGATCCGGGGGCTCCGGCAGGCGCTGGCGGCGCTGCGCCCGGGCGGGCTTCTGGTGGTCAGCGAGCTCGACTCGTTCCCGAGCTTCCTGCCCGAGGGCCCCGAGGCGGAGTTGGAGGCGCGCCTCAACGTGGAACTCGACAAGATGCGCGCCGAACACGGCCTGCACATGCACGCCGACTGGCCGGCCCTGCTGGCCGAGGCCGGCTTCACCGTCGAGGCCGACCGCCGCTTCGACATCGACCTGCGCCCGCCCCTGCCCGCCGCGACGGGCCGCTACGCGGAGATCTCGCTGGGCCGCGCCCGGGGCCGCATGGACGACCGCCTCCCCGCCGCCGACCTGACGGCCCTCGACACCATCGTGGCCGGCATCAAGAGCCGGGACGACCTGGTCGTCCGAGCCACCCGCACCGTCATCGTGGGCCGAAAGCCAAGCTGAAGGGCTCCCATTACAGACTTTCGGCCAGGGCCACCGCGATCGTGGTCAAGTGGTCGGCCAGCTGGTCGGGGTCGCCGGGCATGCCGTGGGTGATCCAGTCGATGATGACCTCGCTGACTCCGGCGACCAGGGCCAGCAGCGTGCGGTCGTACCTGTCCTGGTCCTGAGGTGGGCGTACCGGGCTCAGCAAAGCCGCCAGGAAGTGGGCGTCTTCTCGGAGCACTCCGCGGCGGCGGGTCTCCATCCGTGGTGCGTTGATGTAGATGACGCGTGCGGTCTCGGGGTTGTCGCGCAGCAGGCCGACCAGTGTGCGCAGCGCCGGGCGGAACAGGTCGGCCAGGCTGTTCGGGCTCGGCGGAGCCGCCGCCGCGACCCCGCGCAGCAGCCACTCGTTCCGTTCCCGCTGGACCTTGATCACCAGGTCCTCGCGGTCGCGGAAATGCTCGTAGAAGTACCTTTTGGAGACCTTCGCCCCGGCGCAGACGTCGGTGACCGTCACGTCGTCGTAGTCGCGCGTGCCGAACAGGTGCACCGCCGACGCCACGATGCGCTCCCGGCGGTCGGAGGAACGTTGCGCGCGCGACCGCCCGCCGTACGTCTCGCCCCGACGGGCCGAAGTAGCGTCCACGACGATTACCGTACGACTTCGGAGATCACCTCACGCGACAGCGTCCACATTGGGCACTGAGGGTGCAGAATCCGTGGCCATCCGCTTGATCATCCGACGCACGACGATCAACGGGATGATCCCGAAGACCCCGAACGACATGTCGATGAGTAACCACCACCACGGCAGCTCGCGGATCGGGCCGGCGATCAACGCGAGCGGGATGATCGCGAGGCAGCAGATCATCCCCCACTCGATCACCCAGATGTTGCGGACCGGATCGCGCCACGGCCCCCAGAACGCGATGGCGATCATCAGATGCGCGAAAGCCAGCCAGTCCGTGCCGTACGCGATGAAGGGGTAGTTCGTCCCGGTCACCTCCAGGCCCTCGCGCACCCGGTCGATCCACGCGACCAGGGCGTCCGGCGCCGGCACCGCGTGCAGCACGTCAGCCAGCACGCGAACCTCGGTGACCAGCGGGAAAGCCGTCACCCCGCTCAGCACCAGGCCGATGACGAAGACGAGCAGCCAGGCGCGTATCGCTTTCATGATCTTGACGCTAGAGGGCGGCGGAGCCGGCTACGACGACGCACACCACATCTCCACAAGATCCGCCAGCGTTCGCGACATGAGCAATCACTCATGAGCCAGATATGGATCGAGACTGGCTGCAACCGGCCCCTTACGGGCAGGATCGAAATCATGGCCGGCCGTCTTCCGTACCCGCTCACCTTGACGGGGGACGGCATCGTGCTGCGCGAATGGCGATCCGAGGACCTCGACGACCTGATCGAGATGCTCGACGAGCCCGAGATCGCCCGGTGGACACCGATGCCGTCACCGTTCGACGTGGAGGCCGGCATCGCCTATCTCAAACGCTCCCACCAGGGCCGCGTCAGCGGTTCGCGCATCCAGCTCGCGATCACCGCCGACGGCGGACGGCCGCTCGGCGAGGTGCTGCTCTTCGGCGTCGACCTCGGCCTCAAAGAGGCCGAGCTGGGCTATCTGGTGGGCAAGCATCATCGCCGGCGCGGGCTGGCGTCGGGGTCGCTCTCACTGCTTTCGTCGTACGCCCGCAGCACGCTCACCCTGAGCCGCCTGCTTCTTCGCATCGACCCGCGTAACACCGCCAGCACCGCCGTGGCCCAGCGCTGCGGATACCGGCTGACCGGCGAGCCGCCGATCCTGCAGGAGGGCCCGTACGGCTCCAGTCGCCTCGACACCTGGGAACTCGTCGAGGGACAGGCCGGCACCCGCCGCGAACGGCTCAAAAATGTCGCAGCCCGGCGGTACGGTCGTCGCACCTGAACTTCCCGGAGGTGTGCCATGGTCAGCGTCGATCGTGCACAGGTGATGGCGTACCGCGTCGCCGCTCTCGGCTTGGCCGAGCGCGCCGAGGCGCGCCCCGCCGATCTGCCCGTCCTCGACCTCGGCGTGCAGGAATACACGCCCGGCTCGGCCCAGGTCGCGCTGGCCGCCCGCACCAGCGGCCCGCTCGCCGACGACCGGCTGATCACTGTCTGGGCCGCGCGCGGCGCCCCTCATCTGCATCGCCGCGCCGACCTCGCGACCCTGGTCAAACAGCTGTGGCCGATCAGCGACGCCGACGCCACGGCGCGTATCCAGAGCGGCCAGATCCCCGACGGCATGAAACTGGGCATCGAGGCCTTCCGGGTCACCGCCGACGCGTTCCGCGAGGTCGTCCACGGCCCGATGCCGCGCGGCGAGGTGAGCACCGAGGTCAGCAAGCGGGTGCCGCGCTCGCTGACGTACGACTGCCGCAGTTGCCAGGCCCGCCACATCGCCGGCAACGTCTGGCAGCATTCCGGTCTGCCCGGCGGCGTCGAGGTGCAGTCCCGCGGCAAGGACGCGACGCTCGGCCCGATCCCCGGCGCGCCGCCGCGCCCCGGCGAGAACGAGGGCATCGGCGATCTGATCCTCACCTACCTGCGGTTCCTGGGCCCGGCGACGCCGCTCGAGGTCGGTAAATATCTGGGTAGTTCCACCGCCGAGATGAAATCGGCCTGGCCGTCGGAGCGACTGGCCGAGGTCATCGTGGACGGTAAGAAGAAATGGCTGCCCGCCGACGCCGCCGACGACCTCGCCGCCGCTAGCCGGCCCCAGGGTGTCCGCTTCGTCCCGCCGATGGACGCGCTGCTCCAGGCCCGCGACCGCGACATCCTGGTGCCCGACCGCGGCCGGCAGAAGGAAGTCTGGCGCGTCATCGGCAACCCGGGCGCGCTCCTGATCGACGGCGAGATCGCCGGCGTCTGGCGGGCCAAGCTCGCCGGCCGCAAGAGGGTCGACCTGACCGTGACGCCCTTCGGCAAGGTTCCGCCCGCCCGCCGCAAACAGATCGAGACCGAGGCGGCCGAGGTGGCCCGGGCCCGGGAGGTCCCGGAGGCGACCGTCGTCTTCGACTGACGCCGCGATCGCCCCGCGCCGTCCGGTCAGCGGCCGTCACCAAGGGCGTCCCGCACGCACAGGGCCGGGCGCGGCCGGATTGCTTCGTGGGATTCCCACGTCGTGGGTGCGGGCTCCCGGATCGCGGTCGGCGGGGCCGCCGCTGGAGGCTTGTTGGATCTCTTTGGCCTGGTCATATGCAGATCGGCGTGGCGAGCCAGAATCAAGAGGTATCCGGGAGGCAACATCTGAGTAACAATGGCATTGATCGGAGTGCGTGCCGTTCGATCAGGGCCGCTGGCCGAGGCGGAGGTGGCGTCATGTTGAGCAGGGAAGACAGCCGTCGACTGGCGCAGCTGGAGCGCCAGCTGCAACAGGATGATCCGGAGTTCTGCGCCCGCATGGGCAGCGGGCAGCTCGACCCGCCCCGGTCGAGACGACCCCCACTCACTTTGATCCTCACCGCCGTGGTCGTGTGGATCGCCGCCATAACCTTGGGCGTCCTGGGCTGGTGGATCGGCGCCGCGGTCGCCGCCGTCTTCGCGACGACGGTCGTCATCGCCGCCATCACTCAGCGAAAGCCGCGCCACCGCCGCCAGCCCCCGATCTGACGATCCGCTGCCGCGACCGCGCGGCGAAGGGCCGCACACGGTGACGGCCGCGCGGCGAGGAGCGGCTGCGTCCTCGGTCATGAGGTGCTTACGACGAAGAGAGACGGCGCCGGGTAGGAGTCGGCGCCGTCTCTCCGTCGGGGCTGAGGTTCCGGGGATTTCCGGCGCCGCCCTCCCGGCGCCGGCGGGGCCTCAGGCCCGGGCTCGGGAGCGGAAGACCCAGACGCGCAGCATCAGGAAGCGGGCCGCCGTGGCCAGCAGGTTGGCCACGATCAGGACTATGAGCTCGAGCGGCTTCGAGTGTGATGGCGAGGCGGCGTTCAGCAGGGCCAGTGAGCCGCTGGTCAGCAGGAGGCCCACGCCGAAGACGATCAGGCCCTGGGCCTGGTGGCGCCACGCGCCGTCGTTGCCGCGGACGCCGAAGGTCAGGCGGCGGTTGACGGCCGTGTTCGCGATGGCCGTGACCAGCAGGGCGATGAAGTTCGCCCACTGTGGGCCGGCGAACGTGCGCAGGATCGCGTAAAGGGCCAGGTAGGCCAGGGTGCTGGCCACGCCGACACCCGCGAAGCGGATGAGCTGGCCGGTCATGCCGGTGGGGACGCCCTCGACCGGCAGCGGGTTACGGCCCAGCTGCTCGCGCAGGGTGGCCAGGGGCAGCTTGCCCGAGCCGAAGGCGCGCAGCAGGCGGACGATGCCCTTCAGGTCGGCCATCGCCGTGGAGACGATGTCGACCCGGCTGTCCGGATCGTCCACCCAGTCCACCGGCACCTCATGGATGCGCAGGCCGGCCCGCTCGGCCAGCACCAGCATCTCGGTGTCGAAGAACCAGCCGGTGTCCTCGACCATCGGCAGCAGGCGCTCGGCGACGTCGCCCCGGATCGCCTTGAAGCCGCACTGCGCGTCGGAGAAACGAGCGGACAGCGTGCCCCGCAGGATCAGGTTGTAGCTGCGCGAGATGAACTCCCGCTTCGCCCCGCGCACCACCCGCGAGCCGCGGGCCAGGCGCGAGCCGATCGCCAGGTCCGAGTGCCCGCTGATCAGCGGGGCGACCAGTGGCAGGAGCGCGCCCAGGTCGGTCGACAGGTCGACGTCCATATAGGCGAGCACGGACGCGTCGGAATGAGTCCAGACGTACTTGAGCGCCCGGCCCCGGCCCTTCTCGGCCAAGTGCACCCAGCGCACCTCGGGCAGCTCGGTCGACAGCCACCGGGCCACGTCCGCCGTCGAGTCGGTGCTCGCGTTGTCGGCGATCGTGATCCGGAACCGGTACGGGAAGTAGGCCCGCAGATAGGCGTGCAGGCGCTGCACGCAGGGGCCGAGATCGATCTCTTCGTTGTAGACCGGAACGACGACGTCGAGCACCGGCGCATCGACGTGGGTCGTGGCAGCGTCAGGCGTGGGCTGCGTCGAAAGGCTCATACCGACAACGATGATCGTGGCGGCTGAGCGCCTTTTGTGCCGGTCCTGTGGTGGAACTGTGAGTCGGCGAATGTCCGAAATGGAACGGGCGGCTCCCCGTGTGGGGAGCCGCCCGTTCCTTCCGGGGGTGAATCAGGCTGTGGTGGAGGTGGTGGGCTGGGTCAGGTCGTAGACCGTCGTGGAACCCACGGTCTTGGCCGTGTAGTTGGCCGCCACCCACTCGGAGATCTGCGAGGAGTAGTTGCTGCCGCTGGAGTTGCCGCCGCCGCCACCGAAACCGCCGCCACCGATGAAGTAGTGGATCTTTCCTTCGGCCACGTACTGCTGGAACTGGGCCAGCGTGGGGGAGGGGTCGGTGCCGTTGAAGCCGCCGACCGCCATCACCGGGTCACCGGTGGCCAGCTGATATCCGGACGCGCTCTGCGAGCCGACCGCGGCCGCCACCCAGGTGTACTTGTCGGCGTCGGTCTCGAGCAGCGCCTTCATCTCGTCGCTGACCGTCGCCGCGTCGAGGAGGCCGCCCATGCCGCCACCGCCGCCGCGCATCCCGCCGCCACCGTTGCCGCCGGGGAACCCGCCCTGGCCACCACCGTTGCCAGTGCCGCCCTGCGCGCCGCCGTTGCCGGTTCCGCCGTTGCCGGTTCCGTTCTGGCCGCCGAAGCCGCCGCCCGGGAAACCGCCCGGGAAGCCGCCCTGGTTGCCGGTGCCGCCATTGCCCGTACCACCGGTGCCGTTGCCGTTTTGTCCGCCGGGGAAACCGCCGCCACCAGGGAAACCACCCTGACCGCCGCCGCCCGGGAAGCCGCCACGGCCGCCGCGACCGCCTCCGCCGAAGCCACCGAAACCGCCGGTGGACGGGCCCGCGGACGGGATGGAACCCGTGTGTGCGGTCGAAGCGGTCTGCACCGCGTACGCCGCCGGGCCCGCCAGCACCGCGGCCAGCGAGACCCCGGCCGCCAGGGCGGCGATCCGCGCCGGCAGGCGCAGGGCCGCGAGCAGCGCCACCGCCCCGGCCAGGCCACCGACCAGGACCACCCACCGCAACCAGGGCAGGAAGTCGGCGCTGCGCGACAGCAGGTGGAACGACCACCAGGCGCTCACCGCGACCGTCGCCGCCAGCGTGATCGTCGCGATCGCGTTCGACCGGTGCTTCCAGAGCAGCGCCGCGCCCATGCCGACCACCGCGCCGACCGCCGGCGCCAGGGCGACCGTGTAGTAGGCGTGGAAGATGCCCTGCATGAAGCTGAAGACCAGGCCGGTGACCAGCAGCCAGGTGCCCCAGACGATCAGGCCGGCGCGCTGACGGTCGGTGCGCGGGCGACGGGCCGTGATGACCAGGCCGGCCACCAGCACGATCAGCGCCGCCGGCAGCAGCCACGAGATCTGACCGCCCTGCGAGCTGTCGAACATGCGCAGGATGCTGGTCTCGCCCCACATCCCGCCGCCCATGCCGCCACCGCCACCGACGCTGCCGGTCTCGTCACCGTTGAGCCGGCCGAGGCCGTTGTAGCCCAGCGCCAGCTCGAGGATGCTGTTGTTCTGCGAGCCGCCGATGAAGGGCCGGTGCGAGGCCGGCACCAGTTCGACGATCGCGATGTACCAGCCGGCCGAGACGACCAGCGCGCCGACCGCCGCCAGCAGCTGCCAGAGGCGCTTGCCCAGCTTGGGCGGGCCGGCGATCAGATAGGCCAGGCCGTACGCCGGGACCACCAGCAACGCCTGGAGCATCTTGGCCAGGAAGCCGAAGCCGACGAAGACGCCCGCGAGCATCAGCCACTTCGTGGAGCCGTTCTCGATCGCCCGCACCGTCGCGTACGCGCCGGCCACCATGCAGAGCACCAGCATGGCGTCGGGGTTGTTGAAGCGGAACATCAGCGCCGCGATCGGGGTGAAGGCGAGCACGGCGCCGCCGATCAGGCCGGCCGCCGGTCCGTACCACCGCTTCACCGTCGCGTAGACCAGCGCGACGCTGGCCACGCCCATCAGAGCCTGCGGGACCAGGATGCTCCACGAGTTCACGCCGAAGATCCGGGCCGAGATCTCCATGAACCACAGCGATCCGGGCGTCTTGTCGACCGTGATCGAGTTGGCGGCGTCGGAGGAGCCGAAGAAGAACGCCTCCCAGCTCTTCGTGCCGGCCTGCACGGCGGCCGAGTAGAACGCGTTGGCCCAGCCGTTCTTGCCGAGTCCCCAGATGTAGAGGACACCGGTGACCAGCAGCAGGCCGAGCAGGGAGGGCCGGGCCCAGATCGGATCGCCGTTCGGCCCGAGGTAGAACCGCTGGAAGCGGGGTCGGGGTGGAGGCGGCGGCGCAGGCTGGGGCGGATCCGGCGCCACCGTCGGCGGGATGGGCAACGTCGAAGTCATCGAGGCTCTCCACGGAAGGAGGATCAATACCTCGCCACTGTCGACGCTGCCCCTGTCGCGCCCTTATGTCCTTCCTGTAAGCCCGCTGTGAGTTAGGAGGAAAGAGCCGAGCGGCGCTTCGCGGAGGCGACCGCGAGGCGCTCCAGCACGCCGACCGTGGGCTCCCAGCCCATGCACGCGTCGGTCACCGACTGGCCGTACGTCAGCTCTCCGCCCAGGTTCTGCCGACCCGGTACCAGGAAGCTCTCCAGCATCACGCCGCTGATCCCGCGCTGGCCGGCCTCCATCTGCGCGGCCACGTCGTCGGCCACGAGCGGCTGGCGCAGGTGGTCCTTGCCGCTGTTGCCGTGCGAGCAGTCGATCACCAGGCGCTCCGGCAGGCCGGCCTTGCGGAGCAGCTCCAAGGAGTGCGCGACATCGGAAGCGCTGTAGTTGGGCTTTCCGCCGCCGCCGCGCAGGACCAGGTGGGTGTCCGGGTTGCCGGTCGTGTGCAGGATGGCCGGCGTGCCCGAGTAGTCGATGCCGGGGAAGACGTGCGGCACCTCGGCCGCCTGGATGGCCTCGATCGCGGTGGCGATGCTGCCGTCGGGGCGGTTCTTCATGCCGATCGGCATGGACAGGCCGGAGGCGAGCTGCCGGTGGACCTGCGATTCGACCGTACGGGCTCCGATCGCACCCCAGGCCACGGTGTCCGCGTAGTACTGCGGGGTGATCGGGTCGAGGAACTCGACGGCGGTCGGCAGCCCACGGCCCACGATCTCCAGCAGCAGCCGCCGGGCGATCCGCAGGCCGGTGCCCACGTCGCCGGTGCCGTCCAGGGCCGGGTCGTTGATCAGGCCCTTCCAGCCGACGGTGGAGCGCGGCTTCTCGAAGTAGACCCGCATCACGATCAGCAGGTCGTCGCTGAGCCGCTGCGCCTCCTTCTCCAGGAGTGACGCGTATTCGCCGGCCGCGGCCGGGTCGTGCACCGAGCACGGGCCGACGACGACCAGCAGGCGCGGATCTCGGTGGTTCAGCACGTCCTCGACCTGCTTGCGGCCGGCCAGCACGGTGTCGTGCAAGGCGGACGTCAGCGGCAGCTCGTGGTGCAGCAACGCCGGGCTCATCAGCGGGACGACCTTCTCGATGCGCTGGTCGCGGACGCGCTGAACCTCGGGGGCAGTCATGGTCTCTCCTAGGCGGGCGGAAGCGGGGGCCGGCCCAGGAGCGAGCCGGCGGCAAACAAAAAGGCAGCGACATCAAGTCGCTGCCCGGGCCGGCTCTGGCGTGGTGTCTCAGTCCTTGCGAGATCAGTGCATGGCTGAGGCACCGGCGGGAGCCGGCCCACTAAACCACGAATACCAGCGAGACACGTCGGTCAGCATAGCGCGTCACCGCGGGAGCTGAGCCAACTGCTGCTCAGCAGGTGGGACGGCGGGTTGGGGCGCGTCGTACGGGAGCATGACGCTGAACACCGTACGGCCGGGCTCGCTCTGCACGGCCACCTCGCCCCGGTGGGCGGTGACGACCGCGTGCACGATCGACAGGCCCAGTCCGGTGCTGCCGGCGGCGCGTGAGCGGGAGCTGTCGCCGCGGGCGAACCGTTCGAAGATGTGCGGCTGGAGCTCGGACGGGATGCCGGGCCCGCTGTCGATCACGTGGATGACGGCCGCGCTCGGCATGGTGGTGACGGCCACGGTGACGGCCGTGCCCTCGGGTGTGTGGGTGCGCGCGTTGGCCAGCAGGTTGGCCAGCACCTGGTGCAGGCGGGCGCCGTCGCCGTAGACGATGACCGGCTCCTCGGGCAGGTCGAGCTGCCAGTAGTGCCCCGGGCCGGCGGCGTGGGCGTCGCTGACCGTGTCGACCACGAGCATGGTCAGGTCGACCGGGTCGTGCGCGAGCGGCCGGCCGGCGTCGAGGCGGGCGAGCAGCAGCAGGTCTTCGACCAGCAGGGTCATGCGCTTGGCCTCGGACTCGACCCGGTTGAGCACGTGCGCGATCTCCTCGGAGATCGGGGCCCGGCTGCGTCGGCTGAGCTCGGCGTAGCCGCGGATGGCGGCCAGCGGCGTACGCAGCTCGTGGCTGGCGTCGGCGACGAACTGCCGCACCTGCATCTCGCTGGCGTGCCGCGCCTCCAGGGCGTTGCCGACGTGGTCGAGCATCTGGTTGAGCGCGGCGCCGACCTGGCCCACCTCGGTGCGCGGGTCGGTGTCGCTCTCGGGAACGCGCTGGGCCAGCTCGACCTGACCGCGGTCGAGCTTGAGCTCGGAGACCTTGGTCGCGGTGGCGGCGACGCGGTCGAGGGGAGCGAGGGTACGTCTGACGATGAACGCACCCGCCCACCCGGCCACGCCGATCGCGATGAGGATGGCGCCCGCGGTGACGAGGGCGATGCGCAGCAGGGTGTTGTTCACCGTGCTCAGCGTCACCGCGGTGACCCTGATGGCGCCGTCGGGCTCGGTCGTGGCGGTCGCCCGGTACGAGCCCTCGCCGTCGACGTCGACGGTGGTCTTGTCGCCGAGCGCGACGGCCGTGAGTTCCTTTTCGGCCTCGTCGCTCAGTTTCTGGTACTCGGTGTCGGGGTTGCCGTTGTCGTCCGGGACGGTGACCACCTTGCCGCCCGCGAGGAAGGCGCCGTCCTTGTAGTAGATGGTGATCGAGCCGGGTTCCTGACCGCCGTACGGCTGACTCCGGTCGAAGCCTCTCGACGGGTCGAAGGCCGGCAGGTTCGCGCCGTTGATCTTGCCGCCGCGGAACGGGTTGTTGGCGCCGTCGAGTTTGGTGTCGATCTGGCTGTAGAGCTGGTCGTGCAGGAAGACGTACGCCGTGGTGCCGACCGCCAGGCCCAGGATCGTGAGCAGCGTGATGATGATGGCGACGATCCGGGTGCGCAGCGGCCAGCCGCGCGGGCTGCGCCAGCGGGCCGGATGTTCAGTCCGCGGGCTTGAGGACATAGCCGGCTCCGCGCATCGTGTGGATCATCGGCGAGCGGCCCGCGTCGATCTTCTTCCGGAGGTACGAGATGTAGAGCTCGACCACGTTGGCCTGGCCGCCGAAGTCGTAGTTCCAGACCCGGTCGAGGATCTGGCTCTTGCTCAGCACCCGCCGCGGGTTGCGCATGAGATAGCGCAGCAGCTCGAACTCGGTCGCGGTCAGCGTGATCAGGTCGCCGCCCCGGCGCACCTCGTGGCTGTCCTCGTCCAGCGAGAGATCACCGACGATCAATTGCGAGTCCGTACGCATGGGCGAGTGCCCCATCCGCCGCATCAGCCCGCGCAGCCGGGCCACCACCTCTTCCAGGCTGAACGGCTTGGTGACGTAGTCGTCGCCGCCGGCGGTCAGCCCGGTGATGCGGTCCTCGACCGCGTCCTTGGCCGTCAGGAAGAGCACCGGCACCTCGGGCGACTCACCGCGCAGCCGGCGCAGCACCTCGAGCCCGTCGATGTCGGGCAGCATCATGTCGAGGACGACGGCGTCCGGGCGGAAGTCGCGAGCGGTCCGGACGGCCGAGAGCCCGTCGCCGGCGCTCTTGACGTCCCAGCCCTCGTAGCGCAGCGCCATCGAGAGCAGCTCGGCCAGGGTCGGCTCGTCGTCGACCACGAGAACCCGGACGGGGCTGCCGTCGGGCCGCCGGAGCTCGGTGCTGGAATCTGCGTTCGCCATCGTCATGCCCCTACTTTCGCGGGCCACGCTTTGCGCCGGCTTTCTGGTTCCTGTGTACCACCTGTGACCCGGACCCACAGGAACCGCATAAATTTCGCACAGCCGACAGACACCGTACGCCTAGATCGTGGTCCTCATGACGCAGACGACGAAGCACCTCGGATGGCAGCGGCGCACCGGTTTCATGGCGCTCGGCGCGGCTCTCGCCCTGACCGCGGCCTTCGGGCCGACCACGCTCGGCACCACACGGTACGCCGCGAGCGAGGTGGCCGGCTACGCGACGGTGACCGCGGCCGACACGATCACCGCCACTCCGGTGCTGGCCGAGGTGGCCGCGGCCGGCCGAGGCGTGTCGAAGACCCCCGAAAGCGTATAAAACGCCCATAATGGTTGCATGCGACGGATACTTGTGATCTTGGCCGTCGCCGCGGCGCTCACCTTGTCGGCGGCGCCCGCGTCGGCCGCCGACGACCAGCTCGTCGAGGTCGGGCTCCACCAGCGCGTCGTCCAGCTCGTGGCCGACGGCGACAGCACCTGCGCCCTCACCGAGAAGGGCGAGGTCTACTGCTGGGGCGCCGGTTATCCGCCCCACCGGCCGGCCGGCGACACCACGCTGCTGCTGGTGGCCATCGGCGCCCTGCTGATCGCCGGTGGCGCCTCGATGCTGCTGGTCAGCCGTTCGTCGCGGTCAGGGCCGCGTCGCGCAGCTGCGACGCTCCCTGCTTCAGCCGCTCCGTGTAGTTCGGCCGATTCCAGTTCGGCCACTTGACCTGCCCGATCGCCTGCTCGGTGCCGGACGCCGTCAGTGAGACGGTCACGCCGGGACTGGCCTCGAGGGTCAACTTCCCGTTCTTGGGTACGGCGACACGGCGCGTGGACGGGTCGGCGAAACCGAGCATCGCCCACGGCACGCGAACCGTGAGCCGGTCGTCGTCGAGGTGCCACAGCGCCCGGCTGTCGGCCTCGTCGTCCGACGGGTCCCAGCTGCCGTGCACGAGCAACCCGGCGTTCTGGAGCTCGATCGGCTGCTTGGCGTTCGTCGTCGGCACGGTGTGGGCCCGGTTGGTGATCAGCTCGAACGGCTTCCAGCCCTCCGGCGCCGGCCCGCGCGCCGACTCCGGCACGGCGAAGTCCAGCTTCAGCGGATCGAGCTGGTCGCGCAGATAGGCCTGCCCGGTGTGGCCGATCAGGTTGAGCGCGAAGACCGCGTCCGGCCGCCGGTCGGTGCTGCCGGCCATCGGCGGGCCGGTCACGCCGTCCAGCACGTCGAACCCGACGATCATCGACCCCGGCGGCGACTTCGCGAGCTTGACGTCCAGGGTCACGTACGCCTCGTCGGTCGTGGCCTTGACCTCGCGCGCCGGCCAGGCGTCGCCGCTGTCGAGCAGCTGCTGCTCGGCCGCGTCGCGCGCCCCCGCCGGATCCATCGCGAGCACCCCGAAGTGCTGCTCGTTGGTGAGCGGGTCGTGCCACAGCTTGCGGCGCTGCCCGTCCTGGTGCCCGACGGTGTTCCAGGTGTAGCGGTACCACTCGTCCATCCAGCCGAACAGGAACCCGCCCGCCAGACCCTGGTTCTTCATCATCCGCAGCAGGTCCGCGCTGATCCGCATCGCCTCCTGCTCGCTGTGCTCGCCCTGCGAGCGGCCCAGCGGCCCGCTGTGCGCCGAGCCGATCGAGGACGGCACGCCGAACTCGGTGATCATGGTCGGCATCGTGGAGTGGTGCTTGCGCAGCGCGGTCACATATCCCGCGTAGGGATCGGCCTGCCCGTCGTACTCGAAATTGTTGAGATCGGGCTCGTAACGCAGGAAGTCCGGATAGTAGGGGTACGCGTGGTAGCTGGCGAACGTGCCGGCCGGCCAGTCCGCCGTCGGCAGCACGTGGTTGGCGTCGATCTGGAGCAGATCCTCCTGGTCGAGCGGCTCGGCCGGGTGGCGCAGCGGATCGGTGGTGGCCCAGTTGACGAAGGCGATCGGCTGGCTGACGCCCTTCTTGGCCACGTAGCCGGCCAGCTCGTCCATCCGGGCCGCGAACCAGCGCTCGGTCGGCGTCGACTTCGGTGTGTTCCGGAAGTACTTGCCGGCGTACCGCTTCACCGAGGCGTTGCGCTGGTCGGAGGCGGCGCCGGCGCGCGGGTCGAGCTCGGCGCCGATGATCCAGCCGATCAGCCACGGCGTGACGTCGGTGTTCCAGACGCCGCCGGGCCGTCCGGGCCGGGTCGAGCGGCTGAAGTCGCCCGAGACGGCGTGGGCCGCGGCTTCGAGCTCCTGCCGGAACGTCGTGGTCACCCGGGCGTCGAAGAGGTTCTTCTTGCCGATGTACGACTCGTCGGTCATCGACACGCCCTGCACCAGGTAGAGCGGCCGCTCCGGGTTGTCCTGGTTGTAGGCGGCCAGCTGCTCGTAGAAGGCGGGCGGATGGATCTTGTAGATGCGGACCACCCGGATGCCGAGCCAGCCCATGGCCGCGAACCAGGCCCGATACTGCGCGGCCGAGATGGCCGGCTCGCCCGGCAGGTGCCCGGGGGTGGTGTCGCTCAGGTCGACGCCGGGCAGGAAGGTGCGGTCGCCGCCCGCGGTGTGCAGCTGGAAGGACTGCCCGTCGGCGCCGGCGACCATCCGCAGGCCGCCGGCCTCGCGCGGGGCCGGCGCCCACGAGCTGCCCGACGGCGGGGAGGGGATCTCGCGCATCCCGGAGATCAGGAAGGCGGGCGAGTTCACCGCCGGCGTCGACGTCCCGCCGGCCAGCAGCAGGCACAGCGAGATCGCGAAGACCCCCACGACGATCGCCTTGAGTCGCCCGGATCGTGGACGGGCCGGCGCGGACACGAACTGACTCGGAAAGTCCCCCACGCAGGCATTGTCTGACGGCTGGGTTGCCATATGAGCCGTTTTGTCGGGAAGCTTGGATCATCGGAACACTCGCCGTTCGGCTCTTGTTGTGCAAGCGTTGAGACAGGCGCGTGGGCAGAGGAGCGTGGGACGTGGATCTTCTGGAGGACTACCGCAAGGCGACCTTCTACTTCGAGTCCGGCGACCCGCTCGGGGCCGCGCGCCTGCTCGAGCCGATAGTCGAGGCGGAGCCGCACAATTCGGCCGTACGTCTCCTGCTCGCCCGGGCCTATTTCAACTCGGCCCAGCTGAACGGGGCGGAGAAGCAGCTCAGAGAGCTCGTGGAGCATGATCCATCGGATCACTACGCGCACCACGTGCTCGGCCGGACCCTGGAGAGGGCCGGCCGCTTTCGTGAGGCCCTGCCTCACCTGCGGCTGGCCGCCGCGATGAAGCAGCACACCGACTACTCCGAGGCCGTGCACCGGGTCGAGGAATGGCTCGGCAAGTCCGACACCGAGAAATAGGATCTTCGACGTGAAGCTGAAGCTCGACCTGCACGACATCTTCAACAAGGGCACCGAGATCGACCGCGCGCTGCGCGGCGTGATCGACGAGGCCATCCAGAAGAAGGCCGCCATGGTCGAGATCATCCCGGGCAAGGGGAGCGGGGCGCTGAAGAAGAAGGTGCTCCGCTTCCTCGACCAGAAAGAGATCAAGCAGCTCTATCACCGGGTGGAGAAGGACGGCGACAACTGGGGCCGGCTCTTCGTGCACTTCCGCCACGACGCGCCCACCGGCCGTCGTGGCCGGGGCCGCTAGTTCAGCCGCCGCCCCATGAGCACCGCCCCGTCGAAGACCTCGCCGGCCAGAACGCGCCAGCCCTTGCGGTGATAGAGCCGCCGGGCCGGCGCGTTCTCGTCGTCGGTCGCGGTGAGCAGGGCGACCCGGTGCGGCAGCCCCTCCAACAGGGCGTCGTGCAGTGCGGTCCCGAGTCCGCGCCGCTCGTGCGAGGGCCGCACGGCCAGCTCGACGAGCTCGAAGTGCCCGCCCAGCCACTCCTCGGACAGCTCGGGGGAGACGCGGGCGGCGATGTGGTCGGTCCACCACTGACCGAAGTCGCCCGTGTAGCCGTACGTGAATCCCACCATCTCTTCGCCGTCCCACGCGGCCAGGCACTTGAAGCCGGCCCGGCCGGCGTGCGTGGGCAGCGTGTCGTCCCGCCAGGTCTCCTGGAACGCCTCGGTGTACACCTCGCGCAGCTCGGCGGCGTGCTCCGTCCCGGCCGGGGCGATCCTCACGCCTTCACGACTCGGTACCAGAGGCCGGCCACCGGATCGTGGTCGACCTGCCGGATCCGTTCCAGCTGGATCTCCGCGCCGCCCGGCTGGGTGAACAGCCGGGTGCCGTCGCCCAGCAGCACGGGCGAGACGAAGGTCAGGATCTCGTCGACCAGCCCGGCGGCCAGGGCCTGCCGCGCGACGTCGGCGCCGAGCAGGTTCACGTAGCGGTCGCCGGCCGCCTCTTTGGCTTTCTCGACGGCGTCGCGCAGGTCGGTGACGAAGGTGACGCCCGGCACCGGCGTCTCCGGTGGCCGGTGGGTGAGCACGAACTGCGGGCCCTGCCAGGCGCCGGACATGGCGCCCTCCTTGTCGGTGCCCTTGTTCGGGTCGTCGCCGCCGAAGGTGCGGTTACCGGCCAGCATCGCGCCGATCCGGTCGACCAGGCCGTCGGCGGTCGGGTTGGGCCCGAGGTGCGGGGCGAGCCAGGACATGTCGCCACCCGGGCCGGCGATGTAGCCGTCCAGGGACATCTGCACGGAGTAGAGGACCTTCGCCATGGTCACAACGTATAGGTCTTCGCCACTGCGAGCAGCTCACTGGTGTGTGAGCCGACGGCGCCGACATCGGCCGGGCGGGCCTTGAAGCCGGGCAGGGCGGTGAGGCCGTCGCTGCCGTCCATGGCCCTGAATCTGATCGGGCCGGAGGCGCGCACGGTCACCGTCACGTCGATGCCGCCGGTGGGCGGGGCGTGGAAGGCGAAGCCGAAGCCCCACGGGCTGCCGGCGGCGGGCTTGTCGACCGGCACGTTGTGGCCTTCGACGGTGGCCGCGCTGACCGGCGTGTCGGCCCCGACGTGCAGGGTGACCAGCCGGACCGGCCGCTGCGGCTCGACGTGCACCTGCACCGTCCGCGTGTCGCCCGACCGGGTGTCACTGATGAGGGAGAGTTTCGGGGCGGGCAGGGAAGCGGGCTGGGCCGTGCCGGTGCGGACCTGTTCGGCGCCGAACGCGGGCAGCGTGTCGTCGACGCGGTGAAGGTCGCCCGAGACGTACTGGCTGGTCCATTCCTGGGTTTTCGGCTCGTCGCTGATCCACCGCGCGGTGTTGTCGTCGGCGTTCATCGCGTACATGAGCTGGGTCGGCGAGGGGTGCTCGGCGTCGAACCGGTCGACCGCGAGGCCCACGACGGTGAAGACGACCGCGGCCAGGGCGGTGGCCACGGTGGGCAGCGCACCGAGCCGCCGGTCGCGCGCCGCCTCCACGCCCCGGCGGCCGCCGGGGACGGGATGGATCAGGTCGATCACGGGCAGCAGGGCCAGGCCGAGCAGGACGGTGAGGAACGCGCCGGCCGCGCCCAGTTGCAGGCCGAGCGCCGGGAAGAGCATGACCACCGTGGGCAGCAGGATCACCACCGCGACGGCCCCGCCCACGGTCACCGCGAGCACCTGGAGCCAGGGCCGGGCGTGGACGGCGACCAGGCCCGCGACCGCCCCGGCCAGGGCGGGCAGAGCGGCCAGGTAGGAGCCGCCGGGGGTGACCGCGGCCAGCGCCACGCCGAGCACGGCCAGCCAGGCCAGCCCGGCGATGGACAGCGCGGCCGGGCCCACCTTGCGCCGGAACAGGGCGAACCAGGCGAACAGCACGGCCGCGGTGAGGGCCACGACGGCCAGCCGGTACCACCCGGGGCGGTACGGATCGATGGGCAGCTCGGCGTAACCGGGCCGGATCAGCGTGAGCAGCCACCACAGGACCTGGGCCAGCACCGGCGCCAGCAGCAGCGGGATCAGCGTGAGCCCGGCCGAGGCCGCGAGCCGGCGCCCGGTGATCAACCCTCGGCGGCGGGTCAGCCAGGCCAGGGCGGCCACCGCGAGCAGCGCCAGCACGGCCAGCGGCCAGACCAGCGCGCCCGGATAGCGCACGAGCAGGCCGGGCACCGGGAAGTAGGTGGCGTCCTGGCCGCTGCTCAGCTTCGTCAGATCACGATCGCCCAGCTCACGGGTGAGGGCGAGGGTGTTGTCGCCGTGATGCTGAAGGCTGTCCTTGTCCATCACCCCGGGCACGTCGGTCGGGGCGTGATAGATGGCGGCGCCGTCGATGTAGGCGGCGTTCAGACCGGCGAAGCCGGCGTCCTTGAACGCGGTGAAGTCGGTGTCGTTCGGCATCAGGCGGTAGATCTCGACCGCGAACGACGTGCCGACCGGGCGCGGCGCCGAGCCGTACACGCCGACCAGCCGGCTGTTCCGGTCGGTGGTCTCGAACATGATCGCCGGGCCGGAGCTGCCGCGGGCCTCGAGGTTGAGCACGATGCCGCCGTCGCGGGCCAGCGGATGCTGATCGACGAACGCCTTGGCCCCGCACAGGCAGGCCTCCTCGCCGTCGGTCAGCACCAGCACGACGTCGTTGCGCGGCCGCGGACCGGCCAGCAGGGCCCGTGCGGTCTCGAGGATGGCCGACGTGCCGGCGGCGTCGTCGTTGCCGCCCGGCCCGGTCTGCACCGAGTCGTAATGCGCGACCAGGAACAACCGGCCGGTGGAGGCCGTGCCCGGTATCACCGCGACCACGTTGCGGACGTGGGCGAAGCTCGTGCCGCCCGCGCTGGAGGAGAGCCCGGCCCCCTGCACCGAGACCGTGTCCTGCACCTCGGGCGAGAGCCCGAGCCCGCGCAGGGTGGTCAGCAGATGCTCGCGCACCTCGTCCTGCGCGGCGCTCCCGACCGGGTGGGGCCGGGTGGCGATCGCCTCGACCTGCTGGAACGCCCGCCCCGCGCTGAACTCCCCGGCCGGCGCCGAGGCGGACCGCGCCTCGGGCGGCCGCACCGCGCGCGCCGCCGCGAAGCCGGCCAGCACGAACACGACAATCGCGATCACGGCGGCCGATGCCCGGCGGGCCGGGTCGGCAAGGGCTGGTGCGCGCATGCGCACATCTAAGCGCCTGTACCGGGCAGCGGGTAGTGGAAAGATCGTTTCGGGCGTGGCCTAGCGTTGTCGGGGTGAGCACGCCGTTCGACCCCGCCGCCGTCGTCGCGGAGTTCATCGACCGGGTGGCGCCCTATGACCCTCAGCCAGGGGCCGCGCCGGTCGCCGTCGTCGGCGTGCGCACGGCGCTGGGCGAGGCGACCTTTACCGTCGGCGATCACGTGATCCGCGCCATGTGCCGGGCCCTGGAGTCCTACCGCGATCCGGACGACCGGGGCACCTGCGTCGAGTGCGGCAGCCGCCTGCTCGACGAGAATCTGCACTGCCGGGAGTGCGGACGGCTCCATGGCATCCTTGGTGAGGTCATCGCCCACCACGCCCGGCGCGTGGCGGCCGAGGAGGCCATGTGAGACCTCCTCGGTGTTGTGCCCGGCCAGCCGGTGGTACACGATCAGCGGGTCGGCGCGGGGTGGGAGCGATCGGGGTGGGGCATGACTGAGCGGTCCGTCGCGCCGCGTGCCCGCACCAGCAGTCCCGTCCCCCAGGAGCGCCTGCGCATCCTGCTGGTCGAGGACGACGAGGGCGACGCCTTCCTGGTGCGTGAGCTGCTGGACGAGGCCGAGGCCCCGTTCGACCTGCGGGTGGCGACCAGCCTGCGCGAGGCCCGCGGCATGCTCCGCGGCGTGCAGTGCGTGCTGCTCGACCTGGGCCTGCCCGACGCCGAGGGCATCGACGGCCTGCGCAAGCTGCTGGCCGTGGCCGGCAGCGCCGCGGTCTGCGTGCTCACCGGCCGCTCGGACGAGCACCTGGGTGTCGCCTCGGTCGCCGAGGGCGCCCAGGACTACCTGGTCAAGGGCCAGGTCGACGGCGTGCTGCTGACCCGCGCGCTGCGGTACGCGGTCGAGCGCAAGCGGGCCGACGAGAACGCGCAGCGGCTGCGTGAGGTGGAGCTGCGCCAGGCCGAGTCGGCCCGTCTCGAGCGCGGCCTGCTGCCCCAGCCGCTGATGTCCACCGAGCAGGTGTCGGTGCACACCTTCTACCGCTCGGGGCGGGCCATGGGCCTGCTCGGCGGCGACTTCTTCGACGTCGTGCAGGTCGGCGACGACAAGCTTCAGGTGATCGTGGGCGATGTCTGCGGGCACGGTGTCGACGAGGCCGCCCTCGGCGTCGAGCTCCGGGTCGCGTGGCGGGCGCTCGTGCTGGCCGGCGTGCCGGACGATCAGATCCTGGCCTCCCTGGAGCAGGTGCTGATGAGCGAGCGGCGGGCCCGCGAGGTCTTCGCCACCTGCGCCGCGGTGACGCTCGACCTCTCCCGCAACAAGGCCGTCGTACGGCTGGCCGGCCACCCGCCGCCGGTGCTGCTCTCGGGTGGACGGGCCGTGCCGGTGAACGCCCGGACCGGGATCGTGCTCGGGGTGAGCCCCCGGCCCACGCCCGCGACCGAGATCGAGTTCTCCGGAGATGACTGGTCCTTGCTGATGTACACCGACGGCCTGATCGAGGGTCACACCGGCGACGGGAACGAGCGGCTCGACGTGGAGGGCCTGTGCGGCCTGCTCGGCGAGGACGCGGCCCGGGCGGTGCCGCTGCCCGCGCTTCCGGCGTGGCTGGTGGGCCGGGCCGAGCAGGCCAACGGCGGCCCGCTGGCCGACGACGTGGCCATGTTGCTGATCTCGCAGGGGAGTGGGCGGTGAACGTCTTGAGCGTGCGCACCTGGACGTTGCGGCGCCGGGTCGTCGCCCTCTGCATCGCGGTCGGCATCCTGCTCTCCGGGCTGGCCGTGCTGGCCGCGATCACCGCGACGGAGAACAACCGCCAGCTCGACGACGTGCTCAACCGGGCCAGCCCGATGCGCGCGGCCGGCGAGGCGCTGAACACGGCCTACGTCGACCAGGAGACCGGCATCCGCGGTTACGCGATCACCGGTGACAAGGCCAACCTCGAGCCGTACACGACCGGTGTGGCCGACGAGACGCGGCTGATCGCCCGGCTCGACGGCTATCTGCACTCCGACGACACCGCCATCCGGGAGTCGCTGCAGGTGGTGCAGGAGCGGGCCGCCGTCTGGCACAGCCAGGTCGCCACCCCGGTCATCCAGGCCATCGAGACCGGCGGCGCCGACGCGGGCCAGGAGAAGATCAACGCGGCCTCGACCACCCAGTTCGACGAGCTGCGCAAGTCGATCGCGCTGATGCAGGACGACATCCAGGTGCTGCGGCAGAAATCGGCCACCGCGGCCAAGGACTCGAGCCAGAGCATGGTGGCGATCCAGATCGCGGCCGCGGCCATCATCATCCTGGCCGGGGCCGCTCTCCTGCTGCTGCTCGACCGCCTGGTCACCCGGCCCGTGGTCGAGCTGGCCGGCCAGGTCCGGCAGGTGGCCGACGGCGACTACGAGAAGCACATCACCAGCACCGGCTCGCCCGAGCTGGCCAGCCTGGCCGACGACGTCGACGGCATGCGGCAGAAGATCGCGGCCGAGCTGGCCGAGGTCCGCGAGGCCCGCACCCAGATCGAGTGGATCAACGACCAGCTCAAGATCCAGGCGGAGGAGCTGACCCGCTCCAACCGCGACCTCGAGCAGTTCGCGTACGTCGCCTCGCACGACCTTCAGGAGCCGCTGCGCAAGGTGGCCAGCTTCTGCCAGCTCCTCCAGCGCCGCTACTCGGGTCAGCTGGACGAGCGCGCCGACCAGTACATCGCCTTCGCGGTCGACGGCGCCCAGCGCATGCAGCGCCTGATCAACGACCTGCTCGCCTTCTCGCGCATCGGCCGCCTCACCGCGGGCTTCACCGATGTCGACCTGGGCCGGGTCCTGCCCGAGGTGAAATCGCAGCTGGAGGCCCGGGCCGGCGAGGACGCCGAGATCGTCTGGGACGACCTGCCGACCGTCGAGGGCGAGGAGCCGCTGCTCACCACGCTCTTCGTCAACCTGATCGGCAACTCGCTCAAGTTCCGCCGCCCCGGCGTGCCACCGGTGATCAAGGTGAGCGCCGAGCGGGAGGGCAAGGAGTGGCGGATCAACGTCCGGGACAACGGCATCGGCATCGAGGCCGAGTTCGCCGACAAGGTCTTCGTGATCTTCCAGCGCCTGCACGCCCGGGACGCGTACGAGGGCACCGGCATCGGACTGGCGATCGTCAAGAAGATCGTCGAATATCATGGCGGACGGATCTGGCTGGACCTCGAGGTCGAGGAAGGCACGTCGATCTACTTCACGCTTCCGGTGCTGCCGGGAACTGACGAGGACGACGACGCGCCCGAGGTTCCGGCGCAGGAGACGCGGAAAGAGGTCACGGCATGACAGGCGCTGTTCGGGCGGACGGCACCCCCATCGAGGTGCTGCTGGTCGAGGACGATCCGGGCGACGTGCTGATGACGCAGGAGGCGTTCGAGGAGCACAAGGTCCGCAACCGGCTCAACGTCGTCTCCGACGGCGCGCAGGCTCTGGCCTACCTGCGCCGCGAGGGCGAGTTCGCCGACGCCGTACGCCCCGACCTGATCCTGCTCGACCTCAACCTGCCCAAGCGGGACGGCCGCGAGGTGCTGGAAGAGGTCAAGAAGGACCCCGACCTGGGCCGCATCCCGGTCGTCGTGCTCACCACGTCCGCCGCCGACGAGGACATCCTGCGCAGCTACCAGCTGCACGCGAACGCGTACGTGACCAAGCCGGTCGACTTCGAGCGGTTCATCGCGGTGATCCGGCAGATCGACGAGTTCTTCGTCAGCGTCGTGAAGTTGCCGCCGCGTGCTTGACCAGGTCGCCGATCTCATCCGCGAGGTCGCGGCGACCGAGGTGCTGCCGCGTTTCCGCCACCTGGCCGACGACGAGATCAAGCAGAAGGCCCCGGGTGACCTGGTCACCATTGCCGACCAGGAGTCCGAGAAAGCCCTGACCCGCGGGCTCACCGCGCTGCTGCCCGGCTCGACGGTGGTCGGCGAGGAAGCGGTCGCGGCCGACCCTCGTGTGCTCGACCGGCTGCGCGACGGCGGCGACGTCTGGATCGTCGACCCGGTCGACGGGACCAACAACTTCGCCGCCGGCAAGACGCCGTTCTGCGTCATGGTGGCGCTGGTGCGTGACGGCGAGCCGACGGCGTCGTGGATCCTCGACGTGGTCGGCGACCATCTGACGCTGGCCGAGGCCGGCTCCGGGGCTTATCGCGACGGCGTACGGGTGAAGACCCGCACCGACGATCCCGGCGCCGCGGCGCTGCGCGGCATCGTGGCGCGGCACTACCTTCCGCAGCATCTGCGCGAGGTGGCCGACGCCCACACGTCCGCGTTCGGCGAGGTCACCAACGGTCATCACTGTGCCGGCTACGAATATCCGGCCCTCGCCCTCGACGAGCAGCAGTTCGTGCTCTTCTGGCGGATCCTGCCATGGGACCACGTGCCGGGCTCGCTGATCATCCGGGAGGCCGGCGGCACCGTGCTGCATCTCGACGGCACGCCCTACAAGCCCACGGACAGTGAGCGCGGCATGCTCGTGGCGCCCAACGACGACGTGTGGCACACCGTCCGCGACACGTTGTTCCCCGATCCGTCGATCCTCTAGGGGCGCACGTGTCGACGTACCTCGAAAGCGTCTTCGGTCTGAAAGGCCGCACGGCCGTGGTGACCGGAGGCAGCTCGGGCATCGGCCGCGCCATGGCGGTCGCGCTGGGGCAGGCGGGCGCGCGCGTGATCGTGATCGCCCGTCGCGCCGAGCCGCTGGCCGAGGTCGTCGAGGAGCTGCGCGCGGCCGGCGCCGAGGGGCACGCCATCTCGGCCGATCTCGCGGTGCGTGAGGCGGTCACGGCCGTCGCTTCGGAGATCATTGAGACGTACGGGTCCCCCGACGTGCTGGTGAACTCGGCGGCCGTCAACCGGCGCCCGCCGCTGGACGCGCTCACCGACGACGACTGGGACGTGACGCTCGCGGCCAACCTGACGGCTCCGTTCCTGCTCGGGCAGGCCTTCGGCCCGCGGATGGCGTCGCGCGGCTGGGGACGAATCATCAATGTGGTCTCACAGCAGGCATTCCGGGCGTACGGCAACAGCGGCGCCTACGGAGCGGCCAAGGCCGGACTGGTCGGGCTGACCCGGTCGCAGGCCGAGGCGTGGTCACCGCGCGGCGTCCGCGTCAACGCGATCGCGCCCGGCGTCGTCCACACGCCACTGACCGAACCGGTCTTCGCCGACCCGGCCACGGTCGCCAAGCACGCCGCCCGCACCATGATCGGGAGAAACGGCGTACCGGATGATTTCGGGGCATGTGCCGTCTTTCTGGCCAGTGATGCTGCCGTCGCCGTGACGGGCCAGACACTCTTCGTCGACGGTGGTTACTCGGCTACTTGATCGATCTGCCGATCCCTTGCGCAGCACGGTAAAGTTCCCCGCGCTGACGATAGGGGAGGTATCCGTGGCGGCGGTTTTCCTGCGCCGGATCAGCGCTGGGCTCGCCCTGCTCATGGCAGTGGTCGTTCTGGTGCTGACCGTGCCGAGCCCGGCGCAAGCCGATCCCGACGAGGGAGACAGCAAGACCCTGCGCAGTGCGCTCGAGTCCGCCGCCAAGGGCCAGGCCACCGCGATCCAGAAGCTCAACGCGTCGAAGAAGCGCCAGACCCAGCTCCAGGCCACGGTCAAGCAGTCGGAGGCGCGGGCCAAAGGCATGGAGGGCCAGGTCTCCGAGATCGCCAGCCGGTCCTACCGGCTCGGCCGGCCCAGCACGATGTCGATGCTGCTCGACAGCAGCTCGCCCGACGTCTTCCTGGAGCGCATCGAGCGCCTCGACATGATGGCCCAGCTCGACAGCCAGATCCTCAACCAATATCGCGACTCGGTGACCAAGGCCAAGGCGGCCAAGGTGGCCATCGACAAAGAGGTCGTCGAGCAGACCAAGCAGGTCGCGGCGCTGACCAAGAAGAAGAAGGAAGCGCAGCGCGCCCTGGCCAGCGTCGGCGGCGGGGCCACCTCGGGCGGATTCGTCTCGGCCAATTCGCCGGCGGCCCAGCCGGCCCCGCGTAACTCCGACGGCTCCTGGCCCGACGAGTCCTGCTCGGTCAAAGACCCGTCGAGCTCGGGCTGCCTCACGCCGCGCACGCTCCACGCGTACAAGGAAGCCCGCCTGGCCGGCTTCACCCACTACACGGTGTGCTGGAGTCAGCGCTCCTCGGGCGAACACCCCAAGGGCCGGGCCTGCGACTTCTCGGCCAACGCGTCCACTTTCAAGAACTCGGCCGCCACCGGCAGCGACAAGGCGTACGGGGACCGGCTCGCGTCGTACTTCATCAAGAACGCCGACGAGCTCGGCGTGATGTACGTGATCTGGTATCGGCAGATCTGGATGCCCGGCACCGGCTGGAAGAGTTACAGCGCGAGCGGCGGGCCCTCGGTGGTCCACACGAACCACGTGCACCTCTCCATGCTCTGATCGTGGCCCGGATAACATCCGGCTGATGGGAAACCCACCGCGCGCCCTGCCGTCCGGTCTCGCCACCGCCCTGGTCTTCGGCTCCAGCGGGGCCGTGCTCGTCCTCGAGATCGTCGCGCTGCGGCTGGTCGGTCCCTATGTGGGCGTGACCCTCCAGGTCAGCAGCTCCGTCATCGGGATCGCGCTGGCGGCCATCGCGTACGGCACGTGGCTGGGCGGCCGCCTCGCCGACCGCTACGACCCGCGTTCGCTGCTCGCCCCCGCCCTGCTGCTGGGGGCGATGGGCACGGCGGTGACCCTGCCGCTGGTCCGCTACGGCGGCGAGCTGCTGCGCGGCGGGGCGGCCCCGGCGGTGCTGCTGCTGGCCGCCCTGGCCGTGTTCCTGCCCGCCTTCATCCTGTCGGCGGTCAGCCCGCTGGTGGTGAAGCTCCAGCTCAGCGACCTCAACCGGACCGGGTCGGTGGTCGGCCGGCTGTCCAGCATCGGCACGCTGGGCGCGATCACGGCCACCCTGGCCACCGGCTTCATCTTCGTGGCGGCGGTGCCGTCGTCGTGGATCGTGCTCACGCTGGCGGTGCTGCTGGCGGTCGCGGGCGGGGTGCTGTGGTGGTGGCTACGGGCGTCGGTCCCGGTCAAGCCGAAGGTCAAGGCCGCGCTCGTGACGGTGGGCCTGGTGGGGGCAGGGCTGGGGGTGTCGTCGCCGAATCCGTGCGACGTGGAGACGGCGTATCACTGCGCGAGGGTCGAGACGGACGCGGCGAAACCGAGCGGGCGGACCCTGATCCTGAACTCGGCCCGGCACTCGTACGTCGACCTGAACGACCCGAAGCATCTGGAGTTCGCATACATCCAGTGGATCGCGTCGGCGGCCGACGTGCTGCCGCCGGGCCCGGTGGACGCGCTGCACATCGGCGGGGGCGGGTTCACGATGCCGAACTACCTGAAGGAGACCAGGCCCGGCAGCGATCAACTGGTGGCCGAGCTCGACGGCGGGCTGGTCGACCTCGACAGGGAGAAGCTGGGCCTGGTGACAGGCCCCGACCTGAGGGTCCGGGTGGGCGACGCGCGGGTGGCGGTGGCGGCGCAGGAGACAGCGGCGTACGACTTCGTGATCGGGGACGCCTTCGGCTACCTGGTGGTGCCCTGGCATCTGGCGACGAAGGAGATGGCGCAGGACATCGCCCGGGTCACGAGGCCGTCCGGCCTCTACGTCCAGAACGTGATCGACTACCCGCCGAACAGGTTCATCCGGGCCGAGATAGCAACGGTGGCGGCGGCGTTCCCGCATGTGGCGGTGATCGCGCCGCAGGACGCGCTGGACGGCAAGGCGGGCTCGAACTTCGTCATCATGGCGTCGAAGAGCGAGCTGCCGCTGGACGCGGTCCGTTCCCGGCTGGCCACCCAGGCCAAGGAGCCGGTGACCGTGCTGGCCGGCGCTCCGCTGGACGCTTTCGTGGACGACGCCCGGGTCCTGACCGACGACTACGCCCCGGTCGACCAGCTGCTGGCCGGCTGAGATTCCGCGCGCCCGCGCGCCCGCGCGCCCGCGCGCCCGCGCGCCCTCGCGCCCTCGCGCCCTCGCGCCCTCGCGCTCAGAGGGCCAGGGAGTAGCCGGTGCCGGTTGCCTTTCGGGCGATCGGTGGCGAGGTGGCCGGCGCGGGCGTGGCCGTCTTGGTGGGCTTCGGAGCGGGAACGCCGACCTTCCTCTGCGGCGTGCCCTCTTTGCGGCGTTTCGTCCCGCCGCCCTGGCCGTGTGATTTCTCGGCGGCCACGGCCTCGGCCTGATCGGTCTCGCGGAGGCCCGGATCGGGAGCGCGGTCGCGGCGGCTGGCGGGAGTGCTGCCGAGCACCTCGGCCTGACACTTGTGGTCGTCCACACTGAACGACAGCGGTAGCGGGTTGTGGTCGCGGTATTCACCACGCAGGGTGAAGCTCTGATGCTTGCCGCTACCCTTCGCCGTCACCCGTTGACCCTTCTGGGTGACGGTCTTCGGGACGCTGGTGAGACGCTGCGTGCCCGGATAGGAGAACTGGAGCCGCCACTCGGCGTCCGTCTCGCTGGTGGCCACGGTCAGCCGGGCCACGTAGGCGCGGCCGGAGTCGCTGCGCAGCTGATAGCGGACCGAGCAGGTGACCTCGGCCGGGCCGGCCGCGACCACGCCGGCGCCGGCCGCCTGCGCCTCCTGGACGTCGGGGCTGTCGCGGGTGGTGGCCCAGCTGATCCCGGCCGCCGCGAGCACAGCCAGCGTGACCGCGCCGGCCTGGAAGCGATTGCGCCCACCCGGCAGCTCCGGGCGCCCCGGATCGGGGCGCCGAAGGCCGCCACCCGCGAAGAGGCCGTCCCCGAGCGGCCGGGGCCGGCGGCGCAGGACGGCGCCGATCCTCAGCCGGGCCCGCAGCCGGAGCACCTTCACCGAGGGGCGCAGGCCCGACCTCAGATGGGCGAGCAACGAGCGGCCCGGCTTGGCCGGAACGGGATCGGTGGGGGCCGCCCGCGGCGGCTGTATCGGGCCGGTCGGTCCCAGCCCGTTCACGTCCGCCGCCTTCTCATCGTCGGCCTTCGCGGCGCCCGCATCGTCAGCGGGCGTGGCAGCGGGGGAACGGTGCGCGAATCCAGGGTGCGTGGCTGAACCCCGTACGGTCGCCGGGGAATCTGAAAAGCGCTGGGGGAGCGCGGGGATGACCGCCTGGACGCCGATGATGGCGGCCAGCGCGTGTGCCACCTCGGCGGCGCCGGGGCGCTCCTCGGGACTCTTGGTCAGGCAGCGCATGCACAGGTCGGCTACGGCCGGCGGCATGCCCGGGAGGGTGGGCAATGGCTCCGGGTCGGCGTACAGGTGGGCTCGGAGGGCGTCCGCGGTCGTCTCGGCCGGCCAGGGCAGGCGGCCGGTGAGCGATCGGTAGAGGAGCAGGCCGAGGGCGTACACGTCGGCCGACGCCGAGACCTGTGAGCCGCCGAGCCGTTCCGGTGCCAGATAGGCGGGGGTGCCGAGCAGGCTGCCGTCGGGTGCGGCGTCGCGCTGGCCGACGATCGCCGAGATGCCGAAGTCGACCACCTTGGCCCCGGCCCCGGTCAGCATGACGTTGGCCGGGGTGACGTCGCGGTGCACGACCCCTCGGGCGTGCGCGGTGGCCAGCGCCGACGCCACCTCGACGGCCACGCCGACCGCGTCCCGCCAGGCCAGCGGCCCCTGCCGGGCGATCCGGGCCGCCACCGACTCGCCGTCGTTGAGCTCCATCACCACGAACGGCACGGTGACCTGCTGGTCCAGCGCCGACTCGCCGAAGTCGTACACGCCGGTGATGTGCGGATGGCAGAGCCGGGCGGCGGCCAGGGCCTCCTGCCGGAGCCGGTCCCGGAAGCTCTGGTCCGCGGCCAGCTTCGACGACAGCACCTTGACCGCTACCGATCGCCCGAGCGTCTCGTCGAACCCGCGCCACACCTCGGACATGCCGCCGCTGCCGAGCTTTTCGACGAGGCGATAACGCTCGGCTATACGAAGCGAATCGTCTTGTCCGTTTCGCTCCGTCCGCCCCATGTGCCGATTGTGACCCGAGGGGCGGCCCGCCCGGTGCCCGTCCGCCGAAACCCGCGTCCCTCGTCCCACAATGCCGGATTCGGGGCCGGCGGTTATCGTGAGGCGTCCGATGTCCCGGCTTCTCGGAGGGCTCGCATGCAACTCACCAAGGTGACCGTCCCCGCCCTGGCGCGAGGACTCGCCGCTCTCTGACAGCGGCACACGGCTCCTCTCCTCGGGGCGGTCCTCGTGACCGTTTTCCTTCGCTCGAGGAGTACCTTTGCGTGCCCTTTTCACCGCGCCCCTGGGCGCGGACTTCTGGAAGCTCTGGACGTCGTCCGCCGTCACGAACCTGGGTGACGGCATCACCATGGTGGCCGGCCCGCTGCTCGTCGCCTCGATCACCGACAGCCCGGCCGCCGTGGCCGGGGCCGTCTTCGCCCAGCAACTGCCGTGGCTGCTGTTCGCCCTGGCCAGCGGCGCCTGGGCCGACCGGCTAGACCGGCGCCAGCTCGTCGTCACGGTCAACGTCATGCGGGCCGTGGCGTTGGGTGGCCTCGCCTTTGCGGTCGGGTACGGCGCTGCCTCCGTACCCCTGATTTATGCGGTGTTCTTTCTGTTGGGCATCGGTGAGACGCTGGCCGACACGGCGAGCTCGGCGTTCGTGCCGGCCCTGGTTCCGGCCGACCGCAGGCCCGTCGCGAACTCGCTGCTTTTCGCGAACTTCAACGTCCTCAACCAGTTCGCGGCCAAGCCGCTGGGAGCCTGGCTCTTCGTGGTCGCGGCGGCCGTGCCGTTCGGCGTCAACGCGCTGACGTTCGCGCTGGCCGCGGCCCTGGTGGCGGCGATCCGCTCGGTGCCGCCGCCGGAGAAGCGGCCACGGGCCCGCCTGCGTACGGACATCGCCGAGGGAATCCGCTGGCTGACTCGGCACCGTCTGCTGCGAACCCTGGCCTTGACGATGGCCGTGGGCAACGTCGTGTTCTGCGCGGCCTTCGCGGTCTTCGTCCTCTACGCCGAGCAGCGCCTGGGCCTGACCGGCGTCGGCTACGGCGTGCTGCTGATCGCGTTCGCGGTCGGCGGGCTGCTGGGCACGCTGGTGGCGCCGGCGCTGATCCGCCGGCTGGGCGCCACGACCCTGCTGCGGGCCGGGCTGCTGATCGAGGTGGCCCTGCACGCGACGCTGGCCGTGACCCGCGAGCCGGTGGTGGCCGCCGCGATGATCGTCGTCTTCGGCGTGCACACGACCATCTGGGGCGTCGTGGTGACCACGATCCGCCAGCGCGATGTGCCCTCGTCGATGTTCGGGCGCATTTCGAGTGTGTACGCCTTCCTGGACCTCGGCGGCGCCGCCGCAGGCTCCCTGCTCGGTGGCGTCGTGGCCACCGCGTACGGCCTGGTGGCGACGTATTGGACGGCGGCCGCGGCCATGGCCGTCGTGGCGCTCGCCGCGTGGCGTCCGATCGCCATGGCTGCCGGTGCGGCGGTTCGTCGATAGGGTCGGTGGCATGTCGAGGCTAGCTGTGGTCAGTGGGGGCGGAACGGGCATCGGCCGGGCGACGGCCGGCATGCTCGCGGGCGAGGGATACGACGTGATCATCGTCGGCCGTCGGCCCGAGGTGCTGGCCGAGGCGGTCGACTGGATCGGGCCGCAGGCGTCCGCGGTGACCGCCGACGTGTCCGACCCGGCCCAGGTCTCCACGGTCGTCGAGGCGGTCGGCGATCGCCGGCTCGACGTGCTGGTCAACAACGCCGGCGCCTACGTGGCCGGCGGCGGCGCCAAGCTCGACGAGGTGGCCGACCACTGGCGGGCCAACTTCGAGTCCAATGTCGTCACGGCCGTCCTGCTGACCACGGCGCTGCTGCCCGCGCTGCGCCGTCCGGGCGGCCACATCATCCTGACCAGCTCGATCGCCGCTCAGCGGGGCGGTGGCGGCCCCTATTCGGCCGCGAAGGCCGCCCTGCACGGCTACGTCCTCGACCTGGCCGCCGACCTGGGCGAGGAGGGCATCACCGCGAACGTGATCTCTCCCGGCTATGTCACCGACAGCGAGTTCTTCGCCGGCCGGATGACTCCCGAGGGCCACACCAAGCGCGTCGACGCCACGCTGCTCAAGCGGGCCGGCGAGCCCAGCGACATCGCCGAGGCGGTCCGCTGGCTGGTGGGCCCGGGCGGCCACTACGTGACCGGCCAGATCATCAACGTCAACGGCGGGTCGGTCCTGGGCCGCTGAGTCATTTGGCGCCGCCGGTGAAGCGGCCTTCGCCTTCGCGGTTCGGGCGGAAGCGGAGGCCGGACCAGCGGTCGTCGATGGAGACCTGGCCGCAGGGCCGCATGTCGAAGTCGGCGACGATCGGCCACAGGGTGTCGCGGTTGATGTCGGCCTTGTTGCCCTTCGGATAGGCGACCCAGAACACGCCCGGCCGGGCCAGATCGGACGCATGTTTCTCGAGCTGCTCGCGGGCGCCGGCCGCGCTCTCCGCGAAGAGCACCGCCGTGCTCGCCGTGGCCAGTTGGTCGGCCTCGCGCACCCCGTCGGGCATCGGCGTGAGCAGGGGCAGCTGCGCGGGGTCGGAAAGCCAGACGGTGGTGTTCGGCTTGATCAGGAGCTTCTCGGCAATCGTCTTCGACATGCGTTCGAGCCTGGCACCGACAAAAAAAGTTGTCAAGGAGGTTGTGGATAACCGCCGGGCCTGTGGATAACTCGGGTTCTGTCGGACCGGGCTGATAGACATGCCGGGTGACCGAGACGACGCGTGCGACGACCGAAGTGACGCCGGCCCAGCGGGCCGAGGTGCGTGAGCGGGCCGAGGCGATCCTGCGCCGGCTCGCGGGTGACCATGCGAAACTCCGCGAGGACCAGTGGCGGGCGATCGAGGCGCTGACCGTCGACCGCCGCCGGGTGCTCTGCGTGCAGCGCACGGGGTGGGGCAAGTCGGCTGTCTACTTCGTCGCGACCGCCCTGCTGCGCGCCGGCGACTCGGCCGCGGGCCCGACGGTCATCGTCTCGCCCCTGCTCGCCCTCATGCGCAACCAGGTCGACGCCGCCGCCCGGGCCGGCATCCGGGCGCGCACGATCAATTCGGCCAACCTCGACGAGTGGTCACTGATCGAGGCCGAGGTGCGCGCGGGCGAGGTCGACGTGCTGCTGATCAGCCCCGAGCGGCTCAACAACCCCGACTTCCGCGACAACGTGCTGCCCGGCCTCGCCGCCAGCACGGGTCTGCTGGTGGTCGACGAGGCGCACTGCGTCTCCGACTGGGGCCACGACTTCCGCCCCGACTATCGGCGGCTGCGGACCTTCCTGGCCGGCCTTCCTTCCCGTACGCCGGTGCTGGCCACCACCGCGACCGCCAACGCCCGGGTCACGGCCGACGTCGCCGATCAGCTGGGCGACGCCCTCGTGCTGCGCGGCCCGCTCGACCGCGATTCGCTGCGCCTGGCCGTGCTCGACCTGCCCAACCCGGCGCACCGGCTGGCCTGGCTGGCCGACCATCTCGAGCGGCTGCCCGGTTCCGGCATCGTCTATACGCTGACCGTCGCCGGGGCCACCGAGACGGCCGAGTTCCTGCGGACGCGCGGGTTCGCCGTGGCGTCGTACACGGGCCAGGTCGAAGACGCCGATCGCCGGGCGGCCGAGCAGGACCTGCTCGACAACAAGATCAAGGCATTGGTGGCGACGTCGGCGCTGGGCATGGGCTTCGACAAGCCCGATCTGGGGTTTGTCGTCCACTTGGGAGCGCCGTCCTCGCCGATCGCCTATTACCAGCAGGTGGGCCGGGCCGGCCGCGCCGTGGAGCACGCCGAGGTGGTGCTGCTGCCGGGCGCCGAGGACGCGGCGATCTGGCGCTACTTCGCATCGCTGGCCTTCCCACCTGAGGATCAGGTCCGCGCGGTGCTGGCCAACCTGTCGCCCGACCGCCCGATGTCCACACAGGCGCTCGAGCCGCTCGTCGACCTGCGGCGCAACCGGCTCGAGATGATGCTGAAAGTGCTCGATGTGGACGGTGCGGTCCGCCGGGCGCGCGGCGGTTGGCTGGCCACCGGCGAGCCGTGGACGTACGACACCGAGCGGTTGCGCCGGGTCGCCGAGGCGAGGTCGGCGGAGCAGAAGACCATGATTGAGTACGCCTCGACGACCGCCTGCCGCATGGAATTCCTGCGCCGCTGCCTCGACGACCCGGAGGCCGCGCCGTGCGGCCGATGCGACAACTGCGCCGACCCACTGTTCGACGCCGAAGTGTCAGGCGCCGCCCTGGCCGCGGCCGACGCTTTTCTCGGCCGCCCGGGCGTCGAGATCGCCCCGAAGAAGATGTGGCCGACCGGCTTGGCGGCGGTCGGGGTCTCCCTCAAGGGCAAGATCGCGCCGAGTGAGCAGATAGAGCCCGGCCGTGCCGTGGGCCGCCTCTCCGACCTGGGCTGGGGAAACAGGCTGCGCGCCTTGGTCGCGCCCGAGGCGGCCGACGCGCCGATCCCCGACGACCTGGCCGCGGCCGTGGTCGAGATCCTCAAGAACTGGGCCCACGGCGACAACGCGTGGTCGGAGCGCCCGGCCGCCGTGGTGGCGATCGTCTCCCGCCGCCATCCGGAGCTGATCCGCTCGCTGGCCGACCACATCGCCCGGGTGGGCCGCCTCCCGATGCTGGGCACCGTGACATCGGCCCACACCACGGAGTCGGGCCACCGAGGCAACAGCGCCCAGCGGGTCCGTTCCTTGCACGACGCGTTCACGGTCCCCACCGAGCTGACCGTCGAGCTGCCCTCCCTCACGGGCCCGGTCCTCCTGGTGGACGACTTGGTCGACTCCGGCTGGACGATGTCCTTGGCCGGCCGAGCCCTACGCCACTCAGGCGCCAAGGGGGTGCTGCCTTTGGCCTTGGCCGTCGCCGGCTAGAGCGGTGTCCATGAACGTTGACCGGGTTCGACGGCCGTGGCATCCTTGCTCCATGCCTAGACGTCGTGGCGCTAGCCTCGATCCGGTCGTGCACCGCACCGCCCGGGTTGGCCTACGCCTGACCCGAGCCCAACGCCAACGCTGCTTCGGCCTGCTGCGCTCCGCCGGGGACGTGTGGGCGTGTGTGCTAGAGGTCAACGGCTGGCGGCGCCGGCGTGGGGACGCCCCGGCGGCAAGCTTCCAGGAGCTGTGCCGCCTGCTGGCCCAGTCCGGGCCGGGCACGTTCGGTGAACTCGACAGCGTGGGCGCCCGGTCGGTGTTACGGCGTTACTCGGATGCCTGGTTCTCCGCGGCCGCCCGCCGCAAAGCCGGCGCCGTTGAGGTGCGGTTCCCGCGCCGCCGGCGCTCGTTGATGCCGATCCGCTGGTACCACGGCACTTTCACCGTCGAGGGCCGCCGGTTGCGGCTGCCGGTAGCGCAGGGCCGGCCGCCGTTGACCGTGCGGTTGGATCGGCTGGTGCCGTATCCGGCCGAGACGGTGCGGTCGGTGACCCTGCTGTTCGCCGACGGCCGACTGTGCATCGACGTCACCGCCGAACTCCCGATCGCCACGTATCCGGCCGGGCAGCGACCTGATCCGGGCCGGGCCGCCGGGGTGGATTGCGGGATCATCCACCCGTTCGCGGTCGCCACCCGCGACGGTGCGGCGCTGCTGGTCTCCGGCCGCGCGATTAGGGCCGAGCACCGGCTGCATCTGGCCGACACCAAAGCCCGCCGCCGCGCCACCGCCAGCCGGGCACCCAGCAAAGGTCAGCGGGGGTCACGGCGCTGGCGGAAGACCCGCCGCCGGGCCCGGCTGGCCGAAGGCCGGCACCACCGGCGGATCCGGCAGGCCTTACACGAGGCCGCCACAACGGTGGTCGGCTGGGCTGTCGAGCACCGGATCGGCACGCTGACCGTCGGGGACCCGCGTGGTGTGCTCGATCTGGCGGTCGGGCGGCGGAACAACCTGCGGCTCCGGCAATGGCAGATCGGCCGCACCCTGCAAATCCTGCAAGACAAAGCCGCCCTGGCCGGAATCCGGTGCATCTGGTCGACGAACGCGGCACCTCGTCAACCTGCCCCCACTGCGCCAAGAAGATCACCAAACCGCGCGGCAGGACCATGACCTGCCGGCATTGTCAGTTCGCCGGGCATCGCGACCTCGCCGCGGCGTTCACCATCGCCGCCCGCACCCCGGGCGACGTCACCACCACCTGCACCCCAGCGCCAGCGCAGGTAGTCAGGCACCGTCGAGCCGGACGGCACCTGCCCGGTGCCGGACCAGCACGGCGTGACCCCCGCCGCCACCCACGGGCGGCGGCCGGCGGGTCAGTTGGCCGGCGGAGGCCCGCCCCACCTGCACTGGTGGGGAGTCGCTCGTCCACCTCTGTGGGCGAGGATCCACAACACCACCGGAACCCATCCGGCGAACGTTCGTGGACACCGCACTAGAGCAGCCACCCGCGGCATTGCACCGGACGTGTGGGTGGTAACTATACGGGTAGGGGGTATGCTTGGGTTATGTCCGACGAGGCGACGGTGCAGCATGGGCCACATGGGTATTCGGGTGACAAGGCTGCGCTGCTGGGGCGCCTTCGGCGTATTGAGGGGCAGATTCGCGGGATTCAGCGGATGGTCGACGAGGACACGTACTGCATTGACGTGTTGACTCAGATCTCCGCTGCCAAGAGCGCTCTTCAAGCCGTGGCGGTGGGGCTCCTCGAGGATCACCTCGCCCACTGCGTGGTTGACGCGGCTCGGGCCGGGGATCCCAGTGCCAAGGTCAAAGAGGCGTCTGACGCGATCGCTCGGCTCGTTCGTTCCTGACTTGTTGTGAAAGGCTCTGCGATGGCTGTGACCAGCACCTACACCGTTACCGGCATGACCTGTGGACACTGCGTTCAGGCGGTGACCGGCGAGCTCTCCGCGCTTCCGGGCGTGGGGGACGTGCAGGTCGACCTTGCCTCGGGCGCGGTCACGGTGACCAGCGACGCCCCGCTCACCGACGACGCGGTGCGTGCCGCTGTGGACGAGGCCGGCTACGAGCTCGCGCATGCCTGACGACCCACCGGGCAAGCCGGCCGCCGGCGATGAGCCTGTCGTTCTGGGCATCGTCGGCGCGCGCCGGGCCGCCCGAGTGGCGGGCACGCCGGCGGAAGCGGAGCCCGCGAGCCACGACGAGCCGCCGGTGGAGACGCCGGCGGGGGATCGGGCCGGGTTTCGGCTGGCGGCGTTCGGGGCGGTGCTCATCGTCGTGCTCTTCGCGGGGTACGGGCTGGGGCGGCTCAACAACTCGACCGCTTCGGCCTCGGCGCCACCGAGCAGCGGCGGCACGGGCATGCCCGGGATGCCGGGCATGACGGTCAACGAGAACCAGCCCCACGTGCACAACACCGACGGGACCGTCAGCCAGGGCGGCGCCACCGGCTCCGCCTCCACCTCGGGCGCGGCCTTCGGTGGGCTTTCGCTCAGCTCGGGTGGGCTGACGCTTGTTCCGAAGGGGACTTCTTTCCAAGCCGGTAAGGCGCAACGGCTCAGTTTCCAGATCACCGGCTCCGGTGGGGCGGCCGTCACGACGTACGCGATCGTGCATGACAAGCCCTTGCATTTGATCGTGGTGCGGCGGGATCTGAGCGGCTTCCAGCATCTGCATCCGACCATGGCGTCCGACGGCACCTGGGGCATCGATCTCACGTTGGCCGAGCCGGGGATCTACCGGATGATCGCCGACTTCACCGCTGTCGTCGGTGGACAGGAGACCGCCACCACGCTCGGCGCCGATCTGACCGTCGCCGGCGACTACGCCCCGGTCGCCCTGCCCGCTCCCACGGCTGATGCGGAGACCGGGGGCTTCCACGTCGCGTACGAGGGGAAACCCGACACCCGATCGACCCAGCCGATCCTGATGACCGTCACCGGGGCCGACGGCAAACCGGCCCGGCTCGACCCCTATCTCGGCGCGTTCGGGCATCTTGTGGTCATGCGGGAGGGCGACCTCGCGTACGTCCACGTGCACCCGGAGACGCAGCTGGTCGACGGCAAGGTCAAGTTCTGGCTGGCTCTGCCGAGCGCCGGCGCCTATCGGATGTTCTTCGACTTCCAGGTTGCCGGCGCGGTCCACACCGCGGCGTGGACCGCGCGCGTCGACTAGGAGAGCATTTTCTCCAACGCCGGCGTCACGCCCCACTGGGTCGTGAGCGCCTCGTACTCCGCCCGCTGCGCGTCGGTGGGCGGAGTCGTCGTCCTCCGGGCGCGCAGCAGCAGGTTGCGGGGCGTGTGGGCCGAGTCGATGAACTCGACCACCTCGACCTTGTAGCCGCGCAACCGCAGCAGGCCGGCCCGCAGCGAGTCGGTCAGCACGTCCGCGAACCGCTCGCGCATGATGGCGTGCCGGGTCAGCTCGCCGAACGGGGCCGGCGCCGGGCGGCCCTTCAGCTGCGCCGCGATGTCGTGGTGGCAGCACGGCGCGGCCAGCACCCACTCGGCGTTCCAGCTCACGGCCCGGGCCAGCGCCTGGTCGGTGGCCGTGTCGCAGGCGTGCAGCGCGAGCACCAGATCGGGATTGAACGGCAGCTCCGCGTCCTCGATCGTGCCCGCCACGAACGTGACGTCCTCGGCGCATCCCAGCTCGGCGGCCACCTCGGTGTTGCGTACCCGCTGGTCCTCCCGGACGTCGACCCCCACGACCTGGACCTTCACGCCCCGCCCGGTGAGATAGCGGTACGCGGCGAACGTCAGATAGGCGTTTCCGCAGCCCAGGTCGACCACGCGCAGCGGCGACGGCAGCTCGGCCGGCAGCGCGGCGGCCAGGGACCTCAGGAACGCGTCGACCTGGCGGCGCTTCGCCGCGTTGCCACCGATGACCTTGAAGAGCGGGTCGCCCGGATCGAGCAGCCACTGCTTGGCCCGGTCGTGCTCACTGGTCGCCGGAGCGGCGGCAACGGCGGCCGATCGGTGCACCTGTGCGTCACCCTTCTTGGTGACACGCAGCTGCAGCGTGCCCGTCGAGGACTCGACATGCCAGTTGCCGAAAGGCTCGCTGAGCAGCTCGTCGATGGCCGGCGAGGAAGGGTCGACGTTGCGGGTGAACGGACGGGAACCGTCGTTGGTCACGATCTGCAACTTCGGCCCGGCCTTGAGCGTCACCGGGCGTACCTCGGCACGAACGATTGATGGGGTGTGACCACGACGCTTGCCCGCCGCCACCGCACGGGTGAGACCGGGAGCAAGGATCATGTCCCGGACCTCGGCCAGGGCGTCGTCGAGCGATTGGGGCATCCCTCAATAATGCCTCGGAGCGGCGGGCACCCTCGCAAGTGCTTGCCGTGGCAAAAGACTAGGCTGTCGGCGCGAGAAGCGAGGTGCCACGTCGATGTCGTTGATGGCCGACCCGCCCGGGGCCGACCGGCTCTCCGTCCGCGTGCGCCGCGGCACCAGCGCCTGGCATGACGCCGCGCAGCGCAGCGGCTTCCTCGACGCCCTCGCGGGCGGCCGTCTGGCCTGGGAGGCCTACGCCGATCTGACCGCGCAGCATTGGTTCATCTACGAGGCGCTGGAGTCGGCCGCCACGACCATGGCCGACGATCCGGTCGTCGCCACCTTCCTCTTTCCCGAGCTGCGGCGCCTGCCTTCGCTCGAGGCCGACCTGCGTTTCCTGTACGGCCCGAACTGGCTGGACCAGGCGACCGCGCTGCCCGCCACGACCGTCTACTGCACGCGGTTGCGTGACGTGGCGTTCCGCGCTTCGACGGGCTTCGTGGCGCATCAGTACACGCGCTACATCGGCGATCTTTCCGGAGGCCAGTACCTAGGACCGGCGATTGCCCGGGCGTACGGCTTGCCGAGCCCCGACGGACACCGGTTCTTCCAGTTCGCCGGGGTCGACCCGCAGGCGTTCAAGGCGCACTACCGCGGCCTGCTCGACGGTGTGCCCTGGTCGCACCCCGAGCAGAACGAGTTCATCGCGGAGGTCTCCGAGGCGTACCGCCTCAATATCGACCTGCTGACCGAGTTGCAGCACAAATGGAGCTGACATGACGGACCCGTTCACTCCCGAGGTCGTGGAGCAGATCGCCCACCACATGAACGGCGACCACGCCGAGGACAACGTGCTGATCGTGCGCGCGCTCGGCGGCATGCCGACCGCGACGGCGGCCCGGATGTCCGGGCTGGACGCCGACGCGATGGAGTTCGCCGCGGTGGTCGACGGGATCGAGGTGCCGGTGCGCATACCGTTCTCGGAGCACCTCACCGAACGCCGTCAGGTGCGGGCCGAGGCAGTCCGCATGTACCGGGACGCCTGCGCCGCCCTGAACGAAGAGCCCCGCCACTGAGTGACGGGGCTCTTTCGGTAGTACGGAATCAGGCGGTCGTTCCCACGCCGGCTTCCGAGCCGCCGGTCATCTCGGCCGGAGCGCCGGCTGCCTCGGTTGCGTTGGTTGCCTCAGGCGCGTTGGTTGCCTCAGTCGCGTTGGTTGCCTCAGGCGCGTCGGTCGCCTCGGTCGCGGAACCCGAGCCGGATCCACGGCTTCCCCGGCCGCCACGGCGACGGCGGCGGCGCGGCGCGCCCTCGTCGTCCCCCTCCGGAGCCGACGATTCGGAGATTTCCGAAATGTCGGAAGCGGTGGGCTCGGTGTCGGTGCTGTCGGAGAAGATCGGCGTGGACACTCGGCGACGGGTCCGGGTCCGGGGCTTGACCTCCGCCTGGTCCGAGCCGGTGGCGTCCGAGTCGGTGGCTACCGAGCCTGTGGCTACCGAGCCTGTGGCAACCGAGCCTGCGGTGTGCGAGCCTGCGGTGTCCGAGTCGATCGCCTCGGTGGCCGCCGGGGCGTCCGCGCCCGGCTCGGAGACCCGGCGACGACGGCGCTGGCGCTTGGGACGCTCGGCCTCGTCATCGCCGCCGCTCGAAGGCGCGGAGCTGGACGGGCCCGAGCTGGACGGCGCCGATCCGCCACGCGGTGAACGTCCACCGCGCCCACGGTCGCGGTCGCCCCGTCCGCCGCCGTCACGGCGACGGCGTCCTCCTCCGCCCAGGTCCTCCTCGACCTCGGCCGACAGGCCGGCCCGGCTGCGGTCGGCGGTCGGCAGCGTGCCCGAGACGTCGGCCGGGATGTCCAGGTCGCTGAACAGGGCCGGGCTCGTGTGGTACGTCTCCGGCGGCTGCGGCATGTTCAGGCCCAGCGACTTGTCGATGAGGACCCAGCGGGGCATGTCCTCCCAGTCGACGAAGGTCACCGCGACGCCGGTCGCGCCGGCACGGCCGGTGCGGCCGATGCGGTGCGTGTACGTCTCGGGGTCTTCCGGGCAGTCGTAGTTGATCACGTGGGTGACGCCGGAGACGTCGAGGCCGCGGGCCGCGACGTCGGTGGCCACGAGCACGTCGATCTTGCCGGTGCGGAACGCCCGCAGGGCGCGCTCGCGCGCACCCTGGTTCAGGTCACCGTGCACCGCGGCGACCGCGAAGCCGCGGAAGTCGAGGTCTTCGGCGACCCGGTCGGCGGCCCGCTTGGTGCGCGTGAAGATCATCGTGAGGCCGCGGCCGTTGGCCTGCAGGATGCGCGCGACCATCTCGAGCTTGTTCAGCGGGTGGGTGCGGTAGACGACCTGCTTGGTCAGCGGCGACGCGGCGCTGTCGGCGGTGTGGCCGGCGTGGATCGTCACCGGGTGGTGCAGGAAGCGCCGGGACAGCGCCACGATCGGGTCGGGCATGGTGGCCGAGAAGAGCATCGTCTGGCGCTGCTCGGGGAGCATGGCCAGGATCTTCTCGACGTCCTCGAGGAAGCCCAGGTCGAGCATGCGGTCGGCCTCGTCGAGCACGAGCGCCTTGATCGAGGTGAGCTTGAGCTGCTTCTGCTTGGCCAGGTCGAGCAGGCGGCCGGGCGTGCCGACCAGGATCTCGACGCCCTTCTTGAGCGCCTCGACCTGCGGCTCGTAGGCGACGCCGCCGTAGATCGGGAGGACGCGCACGCCGCGGGTGCTGCCGGCCGCGGCCAGGTCACGGGCGACCTGGAGGCCGAGCTCGCGGGTGGGCACGACGACGAGGGCCTGCGGCTTGCCGTCGGCGCCCTCGGACGGCGCGGTCATGCGCTCGAGGATGGGCAGGCCGAAGCCGAGGGTCTTGCCGGTGCCGGTCGGCGCCTGGCCGATCAGGTCGGTGCCGCGCAGCGCGATGGGCAGCGCGTATTCCTGGATGGCGAAGGCCCGGGTGATGCCGGCCTTGGCCAGCGCCTCGACGGTTTCGGCACGGACGCCCAGCTCGGCGAAGGTGGGGCTGTCGACGCGGACCGGAGCGCGATCGGTGACTGGTACCAGTGCGGGTTCAGTGGACTCGATGTCGGTCATGAAGTTTTACGGGTGCCTCTCGTGGTGCGCCCGTGGAAGTCTGGGGCGCGGTATGGGTAGGGCGCGGGCCACACGCTGGAAAAGCGGGCCGCGCGCGCGTTGGCCGCCACAATCAGTGGAGATGGCGATCGGAGGAGATCGACGTCGACGGCAACTACGCCATTCTACCTGACTCCGCGATCGTGCACCTCAGAGCGGATATACGCCGAGGGCGCCCCCTCGAAATGAAGGGGCGCCCTCGTGCGGTGCTGAAGCGAATCAGCGCGAGGTGAAGCCGAACGGCCGGTTGCTCGACTCGGCGATCTCCACGTAGGCCACCTTGGCGATCGGAATGATCACCTTGCGGCCCTTTTCATCTGTGAGCGACAGGACGCTGTCCTTGGCCATCGCCTCGGTCACGGCCTGCTCGACCTCCGCCGGGGTCTGCGCGCTCTCGAGCACCAGCTCACGCGGCGTGTGCTGCACGCCGATCTTGACCTCCACGGGGCCCTCCCTTTTCGCGGTCTTACCGCTGGCAAGGCTATCCGATTTCCGCCGCCGCGCCCCCCGATGTGCCGCCCTGTAGCGGGAAGCTGGCGATCCCGCGCCAGATCAGCGCAGCTACGAGCGCTTCGGCTTCAGCTTTGGGCGTACGCCGGCCGTTCGCCAGCCAGAACTGGGCCGACTGTCCGGCCGCGCCGACGAGGCCGGACGCGAGCAGCTCGGCCTGGTCGCCGCTGAGGTTGGTGTCGGAGATGATCGTGTCGGTGACGGCCGCGATGCAGCCCTGCTCGACGCGCTCGACCCGCTGCCGCACCTGGGCGTCGTTGCGCAGATCGGACTCGAAGACGAGACGGAACGCCTCGCTCTCGTGGTCCATGAAGTCGAAGTACGCCCGGACGGCGCCCTTGACCCGCTCCTTGTTGTCCGCCGTGGCGAGCATGGCGTCACGAACCTTGGCGATTATCGCGTCGCAGTGCGTGTCCAGCAGCGCCAGGTAGAGCTCCAGCTTGCCGGGGAAGTGCTGGTAGAGGACGGGCTTGGAGACGCCGGCCTTCTCCGCGATGTCGTCCATCGCGGCCGCGTGGTAGCCGTGCGCCACGAAGACCTGCTGAGCGGCGGCCAGCAGCTGCTTGCGGCGCGCGGAGCGCGGCAGCCGGGTCGGCCGTGCGGTCTGGGCCCCGCCGGATGCAGCGGTCATATCTGTCGAACCTCCAGGGGGAGCCTGCTCGGATTGCCCGGATCGGCGTGTGATGCTGTCGTCGGGCAATTGTCGCGCCGCTGCAACTTATCGCCACTGCAACCACACGGTAGCCTCAGCGGGGGCGGAGCGAGGAGCGCGCGGTGGATGAATCAGGGCATTCCGGAGACACCGGAGCCGCGGAGAGCGGCGACGGTGGTGAGTCGCGTGAGCGCACCAGGGTGAACGGCTGGGCGACCTCCGACAGCCCTTGGTCCTACCAGGGTCCCGCGGCCGATCCGGAGTCCGAGGTGCCGGCGTGGCGCCGTTCCGGGGCCGAGAGCCGAGCGTTCCCGCGTAATCCGGCATTTCCGTCATCGGCCGTCCCCGCTTCGAGTGCGCCCGCACCCGCCCCGCCCGGCTTCGTCGAGGCCGGCCGCACCGGCGAGATTCCCCCGTCCGTGGCGCCCGAGTCACCCGCGCCGCGCTGGGACAACCGCCCCCGCTACAGCGACCTCCTCTCCCACCTGGCCCCGTCGTCCGGCACGAGCGCCCCCTCGTCCGACGCGAGCGCACCGTCCTCCGGCACGAGCGCCGCGTCCTCCGGCACGAGCGCCCCGTCCTCCGGCGCGGGCGCCCCGTATTCCGGCGCGAGCGCCCCGTCCTCGGGCATGAGTGCCCCGTCGTCCGGCACAGGCGCCTCGTTCTCAGGCACGGGCGCCTCTTTCTCCGGCACGGGCGCCTCGTTTTCCGGTGCGAGCGCTCCGTCGTCCGGCACGGGCGCCTCATTCGCCGGCGCGAGCGCGCTGTCGTCCGAGACGCGCCCGCAGAGCCTTTCCAATTCGCCGCCGCCGATCGCGCAGACCAGCGCGCCCGCCCATCCCGGCATGACCACCGGCGAGATCCGCGAGCCGGGCCTGCGCACCGGCGAGATCCGCGAGCCCGGCCTGCGTACCGGCGACCCGCTCATGTCGCTGCGCCGCTTCGATGTGCCGACACCCAACAGCGCACCCCCTTATCCGTACGAGGGTGACCTCGACGAGACGCAGGACGCGCCGCCCCCGCCGCCGATCGCCCGGCAGCGCTCCGCCGTGCCGATGGTCCGCCCGGCCGCGCCCGACGCCCGACGCCCCGACTGGGACGCCGGCGAGCCGGCGCGGCACGCTCTGAACACCCCGGCCCAGGGCGTTCCCCGGGTCGAGCGGGTACGTCCCGAGGCCGCCGCCGAGGAGCCCGAGCCGTCCCGCCCGGCGTACGACCCGTCGAGCTTCCCGCGCCGCCTGTCCTACGAGCCGCCGACCCCGGCGCCGTACGAGCCGCCGTTCGGGGGATTCGGCAGCCGGGCCGGCGAGACCGACCCGCGAGGGTTGCCCCAGCGCGTGCCGGCCCAGCCGGACGTGCCCCAGGTTCCGGAGCCGCCATTGGTGGAGCCCACCGCCGAGACGCCCGCGCTGGCGCGGATCGCCACCCATCTGCGCCGCGGTGACGTGCTGCCGGTCGAGGAACGCCAGGAGGGTTTCGACGTGCGAGCGATCCTCGCCGCGGTCCGTGAGGTCGAGGGTGTCCGGGACGCCTCGCTGCGCTCCACCCCGGCCGGCGCGCACAGCCTGCGCCTCGACCTGGCCGAGGGCGCCGACCCGGCCGAGGTGAGCCGCCAGGTCGCCCGCCTGCTCCAGGACCGGATGGGCCTCGACGCCGCCATGCAGGGCGAGGGCCAGCCCACCCCGCCCCCGGCCGACTCACCGGCCCCGGCGCCGGTCTCACCGTCCGCGCTCGTTCCCCGGGCCCGCCCACAGGTGCCCACGGCCTCCCACGCGCCGACGACCTCGCAGGCCCCGGCGTCCGCCGCCCCGGTCTCCCCGGCCCGGACCTCCGCCCCCTCCGCCGGCCCGGCCTCTCCCGCCTGGTCCTCCGAGACGCCTTCCGCCCGCCTTCCCGAGACGTCTCCCGCCTGGTCTTCCGAGGCGCCGGCCCCTTCCTCCCGGCCCTCGACGGCGCCGACATCTCCCGCCTGGTCCTCCGAGGCCTCGCCGACTTCCACGCCGACTTCCACGCCGACGTCCTCTTCGGGCTCGACGGCTCCCTCGCAGGTCTCCGCGGCGCCGGTCTCACCCGCCCGATCGTCCACGGCGCCGGTGTCACCCGCCCGGTCGTCTACAGCCCCGGTGTCACCCTCCCGGTCGTCCACGGCGCCGACGTCTCCCGCTCGCTCCTTCCCGGCGCCGGCCTCAGCGCCGCCGATCAGCCCGGCGGAGCAGCTGGCGCCCGTCTCCTCCCCGCCGGCCGCGGCGACGCGCCCCGACACACCGGCACGCTCGGACCCGGGGACGCGCTTCGATCCGACACGCCCAGATCCGACACGCCAGGATGCGGGGGCGCGGGCGGACACAGCGCGCTCGGACCAGGGCCGCTCCGACACGCTGGGCCGGCCCGACACGCTGGGCCGGCCCGACACGCTGGCGCGTTCGGACTCGGCGCGGTCGGATCGGGGCACGCGCTCCGACACGGCACGGTCGGACACCACGACGCGCCCGGGCGGCCGGGCCGCCGCCGCCCCACAGGCAACGGCGACCCCCACGCGATCGGCCGAGCCGGTGTCGCGCCGGAGTGAGATCTTGGCGCAGCACGCCAAGCCGGACACCTCCGAGACCTTGGAGGGGGCCGAGGTCGTACCCAGTGGCCTCGACTGCGGCCCGCCCCGCCCGCTCTATCCCGGCGAGCATCCCGGTCCCCGCGTCGTCATCGAGAACGTCCAGGTCAACACCTTCGGCGCCGATGCCACGGTCGAGGTCAAGCTGGCCGTCGGCCCGCGCACCGCGTCCGGTGTGGCCACCGGCCCGGCCGTGGACGGCTATCTGCTGCGGCTCTGCGCCATGGCCACCGCCGGCGCCGTCGACGAACTGCTGGCCACCTCCGAACATCCCGAAGGGCCGGCCCGCTGCTTTGTGGAGCACGCCGCCGCCGTCCCGTTCGGAGCATCCCAGGTCGCCGTCGTCGTGCTCTTGCTGTCCTGTGGCGGCTGGGTGGAGCAGCTGGCCGGCTCGGCCGTGGTGACCAGCGACGACCGGCACGCGATGGTCCGGGCCACTCTGGCCGCGGTCAACCGCCGGCTTGAGGCACTCTTGACCAGATGAGAGGCGCGATCCTGGCTCCCGACGGCGCACTGCTGCCGGAGGGCGAAGCACCAGCACCCTGGCCCGCCCGCAGGGTCACGATCGGCGGGGCGATGCTGCACGTCCGGGACACCCCCGGCACCAGCTCCACCGCCGAGCCGGCCGTCTACGTGCACGGTCTCGGCGGTTCGTCGCAGAACTTCACCGACGTCGCCGGCCTGCTCGCCGAGCGGTTCGACGCGCAGGCGGTCGACCTGCCCGGCTTCGGATACAGCGATCCGAGCCCGCGCTATTCGATCCCCGCGTTCGCCGCCACCTTGATCGGATATCTCGAGCACGACGGCCGTGGCCCGGTCCATCTGGTCGGCAACTCACTGGGCGGGTCCATCGCCGTACGGGTCGCCGCTCTGCGCCCTGATCTCGTGCGGACCCTCACTCTGATCTCACCCGCGATGCCGTTCCTCGACCCACGGCGTACGGCGCAAGGTCCTGTCCTGCCCTTGCTTGCCTTGCCGCGTGCCCATCGCTTGCTTGCGTGGGGAATGGCCCGGCTGACCGCCGAGGAGATGGCCGAGCAGGTCTTGGCCGCGTGCTTCGGCGACACCAGCAAGGTCACCCCGCAGCGCCGGGCCGAGGCCATGGAGGAGATCAAGCTCCGCTACACGGTCGCGCACTATCCGAAGGCCTATCTCGGGACGCTGCGCGGACTGGTCTCCAGCTTCCTGCGGGCGTACCTGCCGGGGGAGAACTCGCAATGGCGTCTCGCGGCCCGGGTCGAGGCGCCGACGCTGGTCATCGGCGGCCTCAACGACAAGCTGGTCGACGCGCGGGTGCCGGTGCAGGTGGCCCGTACGATCCCGGACTCGCGCCTGTTGATCCTGCCCGGCGTCGGTCATGTCGCCCAGATGGAGGTGCCGCGCCTGGTGGCCCGCGCCGTCGTGGGCATGCTGGACGACGTCGCGGCCCCGGTCGGCCGATAGCGAAACCGGCTACACAAGATCCATACGGTGCGACAGTCCCCGGCCTCGTGTGCGAGGCTGGCGGACGATGATCGACGAAGCACCGGCACCGCGAAGAGACCGTCCCGATCGGTGGCGGCGCTGGTGGCTTGTGGTGTTCGCCCTGGTCATCGTGGTTGCCGCGGGCTTCGCGGTGGGCCGGCGCATCGAGCAGGGCAACCCGGCGTCGGCCGCGCCCTCGGTCTCGTCCGCGCCCGTCGTCGCCTCCTCACCGACGTACTCCTCCTCGCCGGCGCCTTCGATCGAAGCGACCACGGCGCCCTTGAACGAAGCGACCACGGCGCCTTTGATCGAAGCGACCACCAAGCCGGCGCCGACGAAGGCCACCCCGCCGCCCACGCACGGTCCGGGCGTTTTCACGTACGCCGCCACGCGCGGCCCGGTGATCGGCACGAAGGGGCCGCTGCGCCGTTTCAAGGTGGCCGTCGAGCGGGGCAGCGGCGAGAACGTGACCGAGTTCGCGGCCGCCGTCGCCGGCACGCTGGGTGACAAGCGCAGCTGGACCGGCACCGGCCAGCTGCGGCTCCAGATGGTCCCGGGCGCGGAGAAGGCCGACTTCACGGTCTTCCTGGCCACCCGCGACACCGCCGGCAAGATGTGCCTTCAGGGCGGCACCAACATCCGGGTCGGCGGCGTCCCGTACACCTCGTGCCGCACGACCGGGCGCGCCATCATCAACCTCGATCGCTGGCGGCTCTCCGCGCCGCCGTACCTCAAAGCAAAGGTCTCCCTCGGCGTCTATCGGCAGTACGTGATCAACCACGAGGTCGGCCACGAGCTCGGACATCACCATCAGAACTGCCCCAAGGCCGGCGGACCGGCTCCGGTGATGGTGCAACAGACATTGACCTTGCGAGGTTGTACGGCCTACGCGTGGCCCACGCGCAACGGCAAGATCTTCACCGGACCGGCCATCTAAAATTCCCGCATCCCGCATGTCGGGCCGGTGGTGATTGTCATGGCCCCCATCGGCCGGTACGAGCGACAATGGGTCCCGATCCTTACCGTCAACCCGGGGAGTTAACGTGGCACTGCCCCCGCTCGTCGAGCCGGCCGCAGAGCTGTCGATCGATGAGATCCGCCGCTATTCGCGGCACCTGATCATCCCGGATGTCGGGATGGACGGTCAGAAGCGGCTGAAGAACGCCAAGGTCCTGGTCGTCGGCGCGGGCGGTCTCGGTTCGCCGGCGCTGCTCTACCTGGCCGCGGCCGGCGTGGGCACGCTGGGCATCGTCGACTTCGACACGGTCGACGAGTCCAACCTGCAGCGCCAGGTCATCCACGGCGTCTCCGACGTGGGCCGGCCCAAGGCCGAGTCCGCCGCGGCGAGCATTCGCGAGATCAACCCGCTGGTGAACGTGGTCATCCACAACACCGCGCTCGACCGCGACAACGTCAAGGAGATCTTCAGCCAGTACGACCTGATCGTCGATGGCACCGACAACTTCGCGACGCGTTACATGGTCAACGACGCCGCGGTGCTGCTCGGCAAGCCGTACGTCTGGGGCTCGATCTATCGTTTCGACGGCCAGGCCTCGGTCTTCTGGGAGGAGCACGGTCCCTGCTACCGCTGCCTCTACCCGGAGCCCCCGCCGCCCGGCATGGTGCCGAGCTGCGCCGAGGGCGGCGTCCTCGGCGTGCTGTGCGCGTCGATCGGCTCGATCCAGGTCAACGAGGCCATCAAGCTGATCACCGGCATCGGTGAGCCGCTGGTCGGCCGGCTCATGGTCTACGACGCCCTCGAGATGGAGTACCGCAAGATCAAGGTTCGCAAGGACCCGGACTGCGCGCTCTGCGGTGACAACCCGACCGTCACCGACCTGCTCGAGGACTACGAGGACTTCTGCGGCGCCGTCTCGGACGAGGCCCAGGAGGCCACGCTCGACGCCACGATCACCGCCCGTGAGCTGAAGGACTGGCAGGACGCCGGCAAGGACGTGTTCCTGGTCGACGTGCGCGAGCCCGCCGAGTACGAGATCAACCGGATCCCGGGCTCGGTCCTGATCCCCAAGGGCGAGATCCTGTCCGGCGAGGCGCTGTCGCGCTTCCCGCAGGACCGGCAGATCGTGCTGCACTGCAAGTCGGGCGTGCGCTCGGCCGAGGCGCTGGCCGCGATCAAGGCGGCCGGCTTCAAGGACGCCGTGCATGTCCAGGGCGGCATCGTGTCGTGGGTCAACACCGTCGACCCGTCACAGCCGTCGTACTGATACACCCATCGGGTGTCACGCTGGGGAGTCGTCCATCGATTCCCCAGCGTGATTACCGGCCGAGACGGCACAGCGGAACGCGTCCCGTGGTTGTAGCGTCACCGGAGTGGTAGATATCGACGCCGCCATCGGGTATGTCGTGGCGCACGGGGACCCGGTCGAGCGGGCGCGGCTGTCCTACCTGCGCACGGGGCAGCGTCCCGACCCGCAGGTGATCGAGCGCATCGTCGCCGGTCAGCTCGAGAGCGGGGGATGGCCCGCGGCGGCCGACGCCTCGACCCCCTCGATCGACGCCACCGCGTTCCGCCTCAACGAGCTCGACGACCTCGGCGGCCTGCACGGCGAGCCGGTCGACCGCGCGCTGGCCTGGCTGGCCACCGTGCAGCGCCAGGACGGCACCTGGCAGGAGGACGAGTCGCTGGCCGGCGAGGCGCCGGCGTGGGCGATGCCCGGCGATCCCGAGGCGACCCTCTACCTGACGGCCCTGGCCGGCTTCTGGATGACCGTGGCCGAGTTCGAGGCCCACCCCCATCTCGACGTGCCGGCCCGGTACGGCTCGGCGCTGGCCGCCGCGGCCCGGTGGGTCGTCGTCCAGCTGCGCCCGGACGGTACGTGGCCGTCCTTCCTGGCCGCCGGATGGCACGCGGCCGGCCTGCTGCACGGCCAGCAGTACTTCTACGAGTCGGCCCGCCTTCAGCTGGTCCTCGGCGACCGGCTGCCGGAGATGTCGCCGGCCGACATCGCCTCGATGGCGGCCGCGCTGCGCCGGATGAACCTGGGCGACGACTGGCTGTTGCAGAGCGTGCGCAAGCGGCTGGGCGACACCCAGCGCACCGACGGCGGCTGGGACAGCGCCGAGGGCCCGATCTTCGACGTGAACACCACGCTGACCGTGCTCCGCGCCTGCCGCTGAAACTCTCAGTGCCCGCACAGGTCGGACACAGGGTCAAGTGCTGCAACCAAGCTGCACCCCAATGTGCCTGCTCGGCTACCGTCCCGCTACCCGAGCGACATCACGCTCCGTAATAACGGCTTATGGGCTGTCCCGGACAAGACCGGCATAGTGATGGCAGGCCCAGCGAGGGCCGAGGCGAGGCGAAGATCCGCTGGGCGATGAAGATGGTCGCTCCAGTCCGGCGGGGAGTCAGTAGCGAAACCGGCGCCTCCTTACCTGGAGGAACGCCATCATGCGTAAGTCAATCAAGCGCGCCGTCGTCGCCGGTACCGCCATCGCCGCCGTGGGCGTGGTCGGGGTCTCGTACGCCGCCTGGGACGCCAACACCACGGGCAAGGCCTACGCCAAGGCCGAGACCGGCACGAACGTCGTGGTCACCCAGGCCACGACCGACGCCTCGCTGTTCCCCGGCGCCACCGGCGACGCGTACATCAAGGTCGAGAACCCGAACAAGTACCCGGTCCGCATCAGCAAGATCGCCTGGACCCCGTCGGACGGCGTCGCGGCGACCCCGGTCGCCGGCAGCACGTGCAACAACACCGGCGTCTACTTCGGTGACTTCAGCACCGGCCCGGTCGGCACCAACGGCGTTCTCGCCGGCCTCGAGCTGGACCTCAAGGCCGGCCAGACCCGGACCTTCAAGCTGAAGGACGCCGTCCGCATGATCAACAATTCGGAGAACGGCTGCCAGGGCGCGACCTTCAGCATCCCGGTCGCCGTCACCGCCGCCAGCAACGCCAGCTGATCCGGCTCCGGCGGCGGGGAGCGATCCTCGCCGCCGGCCCGTTCTCCGGAGATACCCATGAGAATGCCTCGTTCCGCGATCGGCGCCGGCCTGATGGCGCTCACTGTGCTGACCACCCCGGCGGCGGCCCTGGCCAACTGGGACGCGACCACCGACGGCCCGGCCGTCGTGCGGGCGGCCGAGCTGCCCCGCACCGGATCACCGGTGACGGCCGTGAGCGGCTCCCGGGTGAAGGTCGACTGGCCGAACACGACAGGGGTACCGATCCGCGGCTATCGGGTGACACGCATCGATCGGTCGACCGGACACACAGTCAGCGCGGCCGGCAGCTGCGGCGGCTTGGTGACGAAGAGCAGTTGCACGGACCGTCACGTCGGGGCCGGCCTGTGGTCGTACGAAATCGTCGCCGTAGCCGGAAAGAACTGGATCTCCCCGCCGGGCGTGAGCGCACCGATCCGCGTGGGCAGTGAGCCGACCGCAGTGGACAAGCCAACGTCACCCGCCCGGCCCGAGCCGTCGAGTTCACCCGAGTCGACCCATACGCCCGGGCCGTCCAACCCGCCGGAGTCCTCCAACGCGCCCGAGCCGTCCAACCCGCCGGAGTCGTCCAACGCGCCCAAGCCGTCCGACGCGCCCGAGCCGACAGCCTCGCCGCGGCCGTCGCCGCCCTCAATGTCGCCGCGGCCGTCATTGCCCTCGGCCTCGCCATCGGCGCCGGCATCCTCAAGGACTTCGTCCGCCCCGTCTCCTTCGGCTTTGCCAACAGGGTCGTAAAAGTCCGCCAAGCCCGCATCGTCCGCAAACCGAAATCTCGGGCAAGCCCGAAATATCCGGCTGAGCTGGCGGCGTCGCCGAATCCCCAGTCGGCTGACTCTGCGCTCGGCGGAAAGTGGCTCTCCGGACAAATCCGAAAAGTCGGGCCGGGAGGTCGACGTGGAGTCGGCGGGCTGGCGGCCTCGCGCTACTTCGTCCTACCTCGTGTGGCCGTTGCCGGTGACGATGTACTTCGTCGAGGTCAGCTCGGGCAGACCCATCGGGCCCCGGGCGTGCAGTTTCTGGGTGCTGATGCCGATCTCGGCGCCGAAGCCGAACTCGCCGCCGTCGGTGAAACGGGTCGAGGCGTTGATCATTACCGCGGCGGCGTCGACACGGGCGGCGAAGCGGCGGGTGGCCGCCAGCGACTCGCTGATGATCGCCTCGGTGTGGCCGGTGCCGTAGCGGCGGATGTGCTCCAGCGCGTCGTCGAGCGAGTCGACCACGCCGACTGAGATGTCGGCCGACAGATATTCCGTTCCCCAGTCCTCTTCGGTCGCCGGCACCACGTTCTCGTCGTACGGCGACACCCGGGCGTCGCCGTGCACCGTCACCCCCGCGTCGGCCAGCTCGGCCAGCATCAGCGGCAGGAAGCGGTCGGCGATCTCGCTGTGCACCAGCAGCGACTCCGCCGTGTTGCACACCGACAGGCGCTGCGTCTTCGAGTTCAGCACCACCGCGAGCGCCTTTTCCAGGTCGGCTGCCTCATCGACGTACACATGGCAATTGCCCACGCCCGTCTCGATCACCGGCACCGTCGACTCCTCGACCACTGCCTTGATCAGCGAGGCGCCGCCGCGCGGGATCAGGACGTCGACCAGGCCGCGCGCCCGCATCAGCTCCTTCACCGAGTCGCGGGTCGTGGCGTCGAGCAACTGGATCGTGTCGGCCGGCAGGCCGGTGTCGGCGACCGCCTTGCGCAGCACCGCCACGATCGCCGCGTTCGAGCTGAGCGCCGAGCCCGAGCCGCGCAGCAGCACCGCGTTCCCCGACTTCAGGCAGATGCCGGCCGCGTCGGCCGTCACGTTCGGCCGGCCCTCGTAGACGATCCCGACCACGCCGAACGGCACCCTCACCTGGCGCAATTCGAGGCCGTTGGCCAGCGTCGAGCCGCGCACCACGTCGCCTACCGGGTCGGGCAGCGCCGCCAGCTCGCGCAGTCCGTCGGCCATCGCCGTGACGCGCTCGGGGGTCAGCGTCAGCCGGTCGATCATCGCGTCGGACAGCGAGGCCGCGCGCCCGTTCCGTACGTCGACCTCGTTGGCCGCGACGATGTCGCCGGTGCTCGCCTCCAGGCGGTCCGCCATCAGCAGGAGGGCTCGGTCCTTCTCGGCCCGTGTCGCGCTGGCCAGGTCGATCGAGGCCACCCGTGCGTCGGCGGCCTGCTGCAAGACGGTGCTCATGGTGGCCCTCTCAGAGGAGTACGAGGTCGTCGCGGTGGACTACTTCACGTTCATAGCCTGGCCCGAGCGCCGCGGCCAACTCGGGGGTGGAGCGTCCCAGCAGCGCCGGCAGCTCGACGGCGTCGTAGTTGACCAGCCCGCGAGCGACCGGGGCGCCCGAATCGGCGTCGACCAGGTCGACCGGGTCGCCGGCGGCGAACGAGCCGTCGACCGCCGTGATACCGGCCGGCAGCAGCGACTTGCGGCGCGCCACCACCGCGGCCACCGCGCCCGGGTCGAGGTGGAGCCGCCCGCGCGGCGCGGTGGCGTGGGCCAGCCAGAAGAGCCGGGCCGCGGGCCGGTGCGCCGCCGCCCGGAACAGCGTGCCGACCTCCTCGCCGGCCAGCACCGCGCCCGCCTGCGGGGCGGCCGTGAGCACGACCGGGATGCCGAATCCGGTGGCTATCCGGGCCGCCTCGACCTTGGTCACCATGCCGCCGGTGCCCACTCCCGACTTGCCCGGGGCGGCGATGCTGATGCCCTCGAGGTCGGAGTCGTCACCGACGTACGAGATCTTGCGGGAAGTGGGGTCGGACGGGCTGCCGGTGTAGAGCGCGTCCACATCGGAGAGCAGCACCAGCAGGTCGGCGTCGACCAGGGCCGCCACCAGCGCCGCGAGCCGGTCATTGTCGCCGAAGCGGATCTCCTCGGTGGCGACCGTGTCGTTCTCGTTCACGATCGGCAGGGCGCCCAGGTCGAGCAGTTTGCGCAGCGTGCGATAGGCGTTGCGGTAGTGCGCCCGCCGGGTCACGTCGTCGACGGTGAGCAGGATCTGGCCGACCGTCAGCCCGTGCCGCGCGAAGCCGGCCGTGTACCGCCCGATCAGCAGGCCCTGCCCGACCGACGCGGCTGCCTGCTGGGTGGCGAGGTCGCGTGGTCGCCGGCGCAGCCGCAGCGGGGCGAGCCCGGCCGCGATCGCTCCGCTGGACACCAGCACCACTTCGCGTCCGCCGGTCGCGAGACCGCCGAGCGCGTCGACCAGCGCGTCGACGCGCTGCTCATCGATACCGCCCGAGGCCGTGGTCAACGAGGACGAGCCCACCTTGACCACGATCCGCCGGGCATCGGTCACTTCTTCGCGCACCCGGCCAATTCTGCTCGGACGGGCGCCCGGAACCGGGCCGAGATCCCATATCGTGGCCCGAGTGACACCGCAGGAGTACGTCGAAGAGGTGCTTTCACTCGTCGAGCGGATCCCCGAGGGGCGCGTGATGTCGTACGGCGCGATCGCCGACGTGCTCGCCGATCTCTCGGGTCGCAACTCGGCCCGCCAGGTCGGCAGCATCATGGCCCGGCACGGCGGCGGTGTCCCCTGGCACCGGGTGGTGAACAGCGCGGGCCGCATGCCGCCCGGCCACGAGCGGGAGGCCCGTCAACGTCTGCTCTCCGAGGGCGTCCCCCTCAAGGGTGACCACGTGAACATGGCCCTCGCCAGCTGGATGCCGTCATGAGGACCGGAGAGCCGAGCCGTACGGCGATGAGCGCGGCCCGCTACCGCGCGGCGCACCAGATCCTGGAGCAAGGCAAGATCTTCAAGGACGATGTGGCCGTACGTCTCCTCGGGCTCCCGGAGGAGGAGTTGCTGGCCGACGCCCCGCGCCGGGCGATGCGGGTCTTCATCGCGGCCCGCCACCGCTTCGCCGAGGACGCGCTCGCGGCCGCCGTCGACCGGGGCGTCCGCCATGTCGTGGTGCTCGGGGCCGGTCTCGACACGTTCGCGTACCGCAACCCGTACGCCGAACTCAGAGTGACCGAGGTCGACCACCCGGACACCCAGCGCTGGAAGCGCGAACGGCTCGCCGCCGCCGGCATCACGGTCCCGCCGTCGGTGACCTATCGGGGCGTGGACTTCGAGCGCGAGTCGTTGAGGCTCGAGTTGGAGGAGCCGGCGTTCTTCCTGTGGCTGGGCGTGGTGCCCTATCTGACCAGGGAAAGCTGCCTCGCCACACTGCGGTTCGTCGCCGAGCGTGACGGCAACGAGGTCGTCTTCGACTACGCGCAGTCCCCGGCGACCATGCCGCGGGAGCGTCGTGAGCAGCTCGAGGCGCGGGCTTCACGGGTGGCCCGGCTGGGGGAGCCGTGGCTGACGTATTTCGAGCCGCCGGAGATCGCGGCCGAGTTGACCGGGCTCGGTTTCGGGGCGATCACCGATCTCGGGCCGTCCCAGCTCGCGGCCGCCTATTTCGGCCGGCCGGACGTCCCGCCCTCAACACCGGGCGGCCACGTGCTGCACGCGGCTACTTCGGCCATCAGATGAGGCCGATGCGGTCGGCCTCGCCGCGCATCTGATAGTCGAAGAAGCCGCGGCGGTCCTCGTCGACCGAGTTCTTGAGCTGGCCGAAGAGCTCGGCGCTGATCGCGCCCCCGAGGTGCAGGAAGGACGACAGGGCGGCCGCGACCAGCCGGGGCGGCGCGCCCGGGGTGTACTGCTCGGCGACCCGGCCCAGCTCGTCGGCGAACCCGCCGGTGATCGGCTCGCGGTCGGCGACCCGGCCGGCCAGATAGGCGTCCCGCACGATGCCCGCGATCAGCAGGATGACCCTGGTCGCGGGGCCGACGGTGTCCTGCGGGGCCTCGTATCCGGGCACCGGGCTGCCGTAGATCAGGGCCCATTCGTGCGGATTGGCCAGCGCCCAGTCCCGTACGGCGTGGGTCGCACCTAAAAAGCGATCAAGGTCGCCGGCCGGCGCGGCGGCCGCCCGCTCGGCCGCGTCACCCACCGCGTTGTAGGCGTCGATGATGAGCGCCGTCAGGAGTTCGTCGCGGCTCGCGAAATAGCGGTAGACCGCGGACGAGGCCATGCCCATGTCCCGCGCGACCGCACGCAGGGAGAGGTTCGCACCGTCCGTGACCAGGTGACGTTTCGCCACTGCCTTGATCTCTTCGGTCATCTCGGCCCGCACCCGGGCACGTACTCCTGAGGCGCTCATGCAGACCAGTGTGCCATAACGAGAGCAGTGCTCTTGCTTTTACTCAGTGCTCGTGCCATCGTTGGTCCTGTCAGAGAGCACTGCTCGCAAAGGAGAACACCTAATGGCTTCGCATGTGATCGTCGGTTCCGGCCCGATCGGTTCGAACGTCGCCCGCCTGCTCGCCGACCGGGGCGAGAGCGTCACGATGGTGACCCGCAGCGGCAGCGGCCCGTCGCATCCGCTGATCGAGCGGGTCGCCGCGGACGCCTCCAACGCCCGCCGGCTGACCGAGCTGACCGAGGGCGCGCAGGCGCTCTACAACTGCGCGAACCCGAAGTACACCGAGTGGGAGAAGCTCTGGTTCCCGATGAACGACGCGATGATCGCCGCTTCCAAGGCCAACGACGCGGTGTACGTCATCACGGGCAACCTCTACGTCTACGGCCCCCAGCCGGGCGGCCACATGACCGAGAGCACCCCGATGGCAGCGGTCGGCCGTAAGGGCAAGGTCCGCATCAAGATGTGGCAGGACGCCCTGGCCAGCGGCGCCCGCACGGTCGAGGTGCGCGGCTCGGACTACATCGGCGAGGGCGCGGTCGGCGTCTTCTCGGCGGTCCTGTTCCCCGCCATCGAGAAGGGCAGCAAGTCGGCCTGGGTCCCCGGCGACCCGACCATGCCCCACAGCTTCACCTACACCGGCGACATGGCCCGCACGATGGTCACCTTGGCCGCCGACTCACGCGCCTGGGGCAGCGCCTGGCACACCCCGACCAATCCGGCCATCACCATCAAGGAGCTGGCCGACCGTTACTGCACCCTGACCGGCAAGCCCCACCTCACACTGCACAAGATGCCCCGCTTCATGATGCGCACGGCCGGCCTGGTCCACCCGATGAGCCGCGAACTGGCCGAAATGGACTATCAGTTCTACGCCCCCTTCCATCTGGACAGCTCCCTGACCGAGCGCACGTTCGGCCTGACCGCGACCCCGCTCGACATCGGCATCCAGGAAACCGCCGACGACGCCCGGTCCATCGCCTCCCGCACGATGTGACCGCCTTTCACAGGAGCAGGCCGACGCCGTCGCGGCGGGGATCGCCGGAGGCGCCGGCCTGACCCACGGCGGTCACGCCGCCGAAGTAGTGGTTCTTGTCCGGCCACTGCCTGATCTGGAACCCCGCCCCGGCCAGCGCGGCCAGCTCGTCCCGCCGGCATCCCGGCTCGGCGTGCACGGTGTCGTCGACCACGTGGAACCGCGACCGCCCGATCGCCCCGCCCATGTCGAGACCGTCGACCAGCACCCCGAGCAACGTGGTGATCAGCGCCGTCCTGATCCGCGACGCCCCGGCCGACCCGGCCGCGACCGCCAGATCGCCCTCCGGGTCGATCACCACGAGTGGGCACATGTTCGACGACATCCGCCGGCCCGGCGCCAGGTCGCTGGTGATCAGCTCACCCTCGCCCAGCATCGAGTTCAGGTTGATGCCCAGCCCCGGCAGCCAGACCCCCGACCCCAGCCCCAACGTCGTGGTGATGACGCAGGCGTTCCCGTCGGCGTCCACCACCGACACGTTCGTGGTGTCACCGATCTTCTGCCGCCCCTGGTCCCGCAACGCCGTGGCGACCCCGACGGCCCGTCCCGGCAGGCTCAGATCGTCCGGCAGCCCGGCGATCGTGTCGACCGTCCTATTGAGATCGTGCCGCGCCCGCACCCGGTGCCCCGCCAGCATCGCGTGGTCGACCGGCGTCTCCAGCACCCGGTAGTCGGCCAGGTCCCGCAGCCCCAGACTGCCGTTGGCCGCCCGGACCGTGTCGACCATGAGCTCCGCGTACTCACCCGTGTAGAAGATCTCCGGCCCGGCCGCCGCGAGGTTCTCCATCGCCGTGCCGAGCCCCTCGTGGCGCAGCAGGTCGCCGCCCTGAAGGCGCCGCCCACCCGGCATGTAGACGTCGGCGCCTTCACCCCAGGCCAGTGCGGGCGCACAAGCGTCGAGCGTCTGCGCGTGCGCCGGCGGCACCGCCACCCCGCTGTGCGCGATCGCCGTCGCCGGCGCCACCACGTCGGCCCACGGCAGACGCCCCCACCGCCGGTGCACCTCGCCGCAGCCGGCCGGCACCCCCGGAACCGCGACGCTCGCCCCGCCGATCGAGTAGACCTGCGGCATCCCGCCGAAGAACACGTCGACCGCCAGCATCGGCCCGGCCTCGCGATCCCCGTCGGTGCCCGGCACCGCGACGAAGAAGTCGAGGCACGTGACCTCGCCGGTGGCCGCGTCGAAGTAGGTGGCGAACCCGCCGCCGCCCAGCCCGGTGTAGATGGTCTCGGCCACGCAGCAGGCGAGAACGGCCGCGACCGCCGCGTCGGCCGCCGTGCCGCCCGCGCGCAGGATGCGCAGCCCGGCCTCCGCGGTCGCGGGATGGCTGGCGGCGACCCCCGCAGGAACCCGTTTCATTTCGCGAAGCGTAGAGCCAAGCGCGTGATCATGGTTACCATCCGCGTTCATGACGACTGCGGGTCCCTCTCCCGACGTACGGCCGGCGCCGGCGCTGCCTCGTCGTGTTTTAGCCGGATATTCGGTGGGTTCGCTGGTGACCGGCGCGTTCGGCACCGTGCCGGGTTTGCTCCTCCTGCCCTATCTGACGGATACGTTAGGTGTGGCGGCTGGCGTCGCCGGCCTCCTCGTCCTGCTGCCGAAGGCGTGGGACGTCCTGGTCAACCCGGTCGCCGGCCGGATCTCCGACCGCAGCGGCGACCGCCGTCCCTTCCTGCTCGTCGCCGGCCTGCTCCTGGGCGTGCTCTTCGCCGCGATCTTCGCCGGCCCGTTCGGCAGCGGGGCCGCCGCCGGCGCCTACGTCGCCGTCGCCTTCCTGGTGGCCGCCACGGCGTACGCCTTCTTCCAGGTGCCCTACGTCGCCATGCCGGCCGAGCTGACCGACGGCTACGGCGAGCGGACCCGCCTCATGACCTGGCGCGTCGCCGTCCTGGCGCTGGCCATCCTGATCTCCGGCGCGCTGGCCCCGCTGGTCGTCGAGCAGGCCGGCGGCGGCTTGGTGGGCCATCGCTGGTCGGGCATCTTCGTCGGCCTCCTCATCATCGTGGGCACGCTGGGCGTCTACTTCGGCACGCGCGGCGCCGCCACCCGCACCGCGCCGGCGGCCGAGCCCGACCTGCGGACCCAGCTGCGCGTCGCGGCGGCGAACCGCCCTTTCCGCGCGCTGCTGCTCTGCTGGGTGATCCAGGCCGTCGGGATCGGCACCATGCTGGCCGGCGTGCAGTACTTCGCCGACCACGTCGTGGACCGGGATTCGGGCGCCACCTTCCTCTTCGCCGCCTTCGTCGGGCCGGCCCTGCTCGTCATGCCACTGTGGACGCGGGCGGGCCACCGTTACGGCAAGCTGCGCTCGCTGGTGGCCGGGTCGCTGCTCTTCGCGGCCGGCGCGCTCGTGCTGCTCGCCGCGCCGGCGCTGCCGCCGCTGCCGATCTATCTGATCGTCGCGGTCATCGGCGTGGGTTATGCCGGACAGCAGGTCTTCGCGATGGCCATGCTGCCGGACTGCATCGCCCACGACACCGAGCGAACCGGGAAGAGGCAGGCCGGCGTCTTCACGGGCCTCTGGACAGCCGGTGAGACGCTGGGCCTCGCGCTGGGTCCGGGGCTTTTCGCATTGGTCCTCCAGGTCTTCGGATATGTGTCGTCGTCGACGGGCGAGGCCGCCCCGCAGGACGACACCGCCCGGCTGGGCGTGCTGCTCGGTTTCACCGTGGTGCCGGCCGTGCTGGTGGCTGCCGCGGTCCCGCTATTACGCGCCTACAGGGACATCGAGCGCTAGATACTTTGGTAGGGGTCGGGCCGATCCTTTGGTCGCTTATCGCCGAGAGGGCCGTGGGCTAGCGTCATCGGCATGTTCGAGGCACTGCCCGACAAGGGCGTTCCAGGTGACCAGATCCTCGCCGAGCTCCAGCAGCTGCGGTCGGCCGATCTGCCGACACACGGCGGCCGCCTGTTCGCCTATGTCTACGACCCGGCGCTCGACGGCCTCGACGACCTGGCCCGCGCCGCCTATGCCATCTCCGCGCATGTCAACGGCCTCGACCCCACCGCGTTCCCGTCACTGCTCGCCATGGAAAACGCTCTGGTCGGCGCCGCGGCCGGCCTTCTCGGCGGCGACGAGCAGACGGTCGGCAGCGTCACCAGCGGCGGCACCGAGTCGCTGATCCTCGCCGTGAAGGCGGCCCGCGATTCCCGCCCCGATCTGGCGACGCCGCGCCTGGTGATCCCGTCCACCGCGCACGCCGCCTTCGCCAAGGCGGCGCACTACCTGCGCGTGGCCCTCGACGTCGTCCCGGTCGGCGACGACCTCCGGGCCGACCCGGCCGCCCTGGCCGCGGCCATCGGCCCCGACACCGTCCTGGTCGCCGCGTCCGCTCCTTCTTATGCACACGGCGTCGTCGACCCGATCCCGCGGATCGCGGCCGTCTGCGCCGAGCGCGGCGTGCGATTCCACGTCGACGCGTGCTTCGGCGGCTGGGTGCTGCCCTATCTGCGGCGCCTGGGCGCCGACCTGCCGCCGTTCGACTTCTCGGTCCACGGCGTCACGAGCATTTCGGTCGACCTGCACAAATACGCGTACGCGCCCAAGGGCGTGTCGATCCTGCTCCACCGCGACGAGACCCTGCGCCTGCCGCAGTATTTCGCGTATGCGGGCTGGCCCGGCTACACGATGATCAACCCGATCATCTCGTCCACCCGCTCGGGCGGCCCGATCGCCGCCGCCCTGGCCACCCTGCGCCACATCGGCGACGCGGGCTATCTCGAGCTGGCCGGCCGCACGCGCGAGGCCGTGAAGCTCCTGGCCGACGCGGTGACGGCCACCCCCGGTCTCCGCCTCTTCGCCCCACCCGAGACCAGCGTCGTCTGCCTGACCTCCGACGAGGGCGGCGGCGGGGTCGACCTCTTCGTCCTCGCCGACGAGCTGGCCGCGCGCGGGTGGCACACCCAACCGCAGATGGCGTACGCCGGCATGCCGCCCACGATCCATCTGACCGTGACGGCCTCGGTGCGCGCGACGGCGCCCGAATTCGCCGGCGACCTGGCCGATGCCGTCGCCGCGGCCCGGGCGGCCGGGCCCGTCGTGCTGCCCGCGCCGTTGCTCGAGGCCGCCGGGGCGCTGACCCCCGAGATGGTCACGCCCGACCTCATCGCGGGGCTGGCCGAGACCATGGGGCTCGGCGGTGGCGACTTCACCAAGATGGCCGCCGTCAACTCCTTGCTCAACGTGGCGCCGCCCGGCCTGCGTGAGGCGCTGCTCACCGGCTTCCTGAGCCTGCTCCAGCGGCCAGGTGGCCAGGGACAGGGAGTAGGTTGAGGCTGTGTCCGGTCTGCCAGGTGTTGTCGGGGATCCCATCAAGTTCGTGCTGAACTGGGGGCGGCGCTATTCGCTCTGGGTGTTCAACTTCGGGCTCGCGTGCTGTGCGATCGAGTTCATCGCGTCCAGCATGAGCCGGCACGACTTCATGCGGATGGGGGTCATCCCGTTCGCCCACGGGCCCCGGCAGGCCGACCTCATGGTCGTGTCGGGGACGGTCACCGACAAGATGGCACCGGCCATCAAGCGGCTCTACGACCAGATGCCCGAGCCCAAATACGTGATCTCGTTCGGCTCCTGCGCCAACTGCGGTGGGCCGTACTGGGACTCGTACTCGGTCACCAAGGGTGTCGACCAGCTGATCCCGGTCGACGTCTACGTGCCGGGGTGCCCGCCGCGGCCCGAGGCGCTGCTGCACGGCATTCTGCGACTGCAGGAGAAGATCGCGGCCGAGCAGGCCGGGCCCGGCGGGGTGTCCCGGCCCGACCCGTTGGCCGGTAGGCGGGATGTCTCGTCACTCAGCGCTCCGATCGTGACCCCGCAGGGTGCAAGCGGGGACTAGTCTCCGCAGGTATGACTGAGCACCGCGCGGACTTCATCATCGAAGTTCTGACCAGGGAATTCGGCGGGTTGATCGCGGTCGATCCGGCCGCTTTCCGGCGCAAGTTCCGCAAGATGGCCGCGTCGCCGTTCGCCTTCTACCGGGGCAGCGCCTCGCTCTTCTACGCCGACCTGTCCGGCGGGTTCGCGGACGACAGTTTCCTCGACGAGCGGACCAGCCGGGTCTGGATCCACGGCGACCTGCACGCCGAGAACTTCGGGACGTACATGAACTCGTCCGGGCAGCTCGTCTTCAACGTCAACGACTTCGACGAGGCGTACGTCGGACCCTTCTCCTGGGATTTGAAGCGCTTCGCGGCCAGCGTGGCGCTCATCGGATATCAGAAAGCCCTGTCCGACGACAACATCACCGCCCTGGTCACGACGTTCGCGCGGTCCTATCTGACCGAGCTGCGGGCCATCGCGACCGGCGGCGACGACGCCATCGGCTCGATCACCCTGGACAACGCGGACGGTGTGCTCCGGCGCGTGTTGCAGGAGGCGCGCCTCAACACGCGGGTCGACCTGCTCAGCACCCAGACCGTCATCGACGACTACGAGCGGCGGTTCGCGCTGCTCGACGGCGTCTACGAGACCGACGAGGCCACCGACGCCGCCGTCACAGAAGCCTTCGAGCAATATCTGACCACGCTGCCGCACGCCACCCGGCCGGTGGCCAGCCACATCAAGGACATCAAGCTGCGCAAGGGCGTCGGCATCGGCTCGGCCGGGCTGCCCAGCTACAACCTGCTGCTCGAAGGGCACACACAGGCCCTCGAGAACGACGTGATCATCTACATGAAGCAGGCGCAGGTGCCGGCCGTGGCGCGCTGGATCGACGACGAGCGGGTCCGCTCCTACTTCCAGCACCAGGGCCACCGTACGGCCGAGTCGCAGCACGCGTTGCAGGCGCACGCCGACCTGTGGGTCGGCTACACCACGCTGGACGGTGTCGGCCAGCTCGTCGCCGAGGTCTCGCCGTACGCGGCCGACCTCGACTGGGCCGACGTCAACGAGCCCGAGGAGCTCACCGGCGTGATCTCCGATCTGGGCCGGGCCGTCGCCCGCATGCACTCGGTGGCCGACGACGAGTCCAGCCACGACCTCGTCGACTTCTCCACCGAGGAGGCCATCGTGGCCGAGATCGACAAGGACGAGGCCGGTTTCGTACGGCACCTGGTCGAGTTCGCCCATCGGTACGGCGACCAGGCCCGGGAAGATCATCAGGACTTCGTCGACGTGTTCCGCAACGGGCGACTGCCGGGCTTGTGAAAGCCCCCATAAGATGACGCCATGACGCCTGAAGAGGTCGGCGAGCGCCTGGTCGCGCTCCTGACCGACGACTCCCCGGACGCGCCTCCGGGCGAGATCGTCGCCGGCCTCTCCGGTGGCGGCCCCGGCCACGAGCGGGCCGTCCTCGACGTGCCCGCCGCCCGGTGGTGGGAGACGGTCGGCACGGCCAAGCACAACGGCGCCCTCGGCTGCGACTTCTTCGACTGGCTGTCCGCCGTCGACGAGGGCGACGACGGGTTCCGCGTCGTCGCCCACCTCTACTCGACGCGCCGCCGGCACGCGCTGCTGCTGCGCACCCTCGTGCCCCGCGACGAGCCGGTCATCGAGTCGGTCACCGAGCTGTTCGCAGGGGCCGACTGGCACGAGCGCGAGACGCACGAGATGTTCGGCATCACCTTCGCCCGCCACCCCGACATGCGCCCGCTGCTGCTGCCGCCCGGCTTCGAGGGCCATCCGCTGCGCAAGGAGTTCGTGCTGGCCTCCCGTGTCGCCAAGGCCTGGCCGGGCGCCAAGGAGCCGGGCGAGTCCGAGGCGGGTACGGCGAAGCGCGCACCCATGCGCCCGCCGGGCGTGCCCGCCCCCAACGAGTGGGGACCCCAAGCCTGATGCCACTGTGGCTCGATCTCACGATCAGGGTGCTGGCCGTCGTTGCCGGCTTCCTGGTGCTGCCGCTCGTCGTCGGCCAGACCGAGCACAAGGTGATGGCCCACATGCAGGGCCGGCTCGGCCCGATGTACGCCGGTGGCTATCACGGCTGGGCGCAGCTGGTCGCCGACGGGGTGAAGTTCGTCCAGAAGGAGGACATCACACCCCGCGACGCCGACCGGCGGGTCTTCCGCCTCGCGCCTCTGGTCGCCCTGTTCCCGTACCTCCTGGTCCTGCTCGTCATCCCGCTCGGACCCGGCGGCCTCGTCGCCCAGGCGCTGGACGTGGGTCTGTTCTTCGTCCTGGCCGTGCTGGGCGTGGGCGTGGTGGCCGTGCTGATGTCGGCGTGGGCCTCGGCCAACAAATACAGCCTGCTCGGCGGCCTGCGCGGCGCCGCCCAGCTGCTCGGCTACGAGCTCCCGCTGGTGCTGGCGGCGGCGAGCGTGGCGATGGCAGCCGGCACATTGAGCCTGCCCGGCATCGTCGAGGCGTGGCGTCCCTGGTGGCTGCTCTGGCAGGCCCCGGCCGCGATCGTCTTCTTCATCGCCGGCCTGGCCGAGATCCGCCGCCCACCGTTCGACATGCCGATCGCCGACTCGGAACTGGTCTTCGGCTACATGACCGAATACACGGGCCTGCGCTTCGCGTTCTTCCTCCTGGCCGAATACGTGGGCATCGTCGTGATCGCGGCCCTGACCACGGTCCTGTTCCTGGGCGGCTGGCACGGCCCGTTCGAAGACCAGCTCGGCTGGCTGTGGACGCTGGTGAAGATCTTCGCCGTCTCGTTCGTCATCATCTGGCTGCGCGTGAGCTACCCCCGCCTGCGCGAGGACCAGCTGCAACGCCTCTGCTGGCTGGTCCTGGTCCCGCTCTCCCTGGCCCAGCTGGTCCTGACCGCGACCGTCAAGGTTCTGACGTAACTCAGAGATAGCGCGGAGCGAGCACCACTTCCCTCGGCTCGTAGAAGGCGGCCCTCCGCTGTGCCGCCGCGTCGGTCGCCGCGAGGACGTCCGGCCTGAACGCGCACTGCCGGCTGATCCGCACCTCGACGCCCTGCGTGACCTGGAACGACGAAGGGCAGGAGTCCTCCATAGACGACATGAGACGCATCGCGATGATCTGGTGGACATCCGTGGGGGAGGGATGCACGAGAAGCACGCCGTCGAGCAACTCGGTGGTCCAGGCACCCTCGGGAGGGCGGCTGGTCATCACGGACCTCATCTAGAGATTTCGCGGGCGAACGCTGGCCAGCGGGATCTCGATGGCCCAGGGCTGCTCGACACGGATGGTGTCGTCGCCCGAGAAGACACCGGTCTCCTCGTAGCTCTGGGTTTCCGGGTTCAGCTCGAAGGCGGTGACTTCCAGGCCGTTCAGGGTTTCGATCAACCAGAAGTGGGGGATCCCGGCCCGGGCGTAGGCGGCCGGTTTCGTCACGCGGTCGATGCCCTGGGTGCCCGGCGAGACGATCTCGGCGACGAGGGTGACCTCGGCGGCGGGGAACTTGCCGGCTCCGGAGCGTGTCGCCTCGAAGTCGACCGCCATCAGATCGGGGATGAACACGTTGTGGGGATCCAACTCGACTTCGTTCGCGTGGGTGACGAAGAGATGGCCGGGGCAACTTCTCGTCAGGGCGACGCCGAGCGACACCGTCAGTGCTTGGTGAGCGCACGGGAACGACGAGGACGTGTGCAGCCTGCCGTTGAACAGTTCGCGGCGGATGTTGTCGACCGGGAAATTCTCGAGATCGCTCGTCGTGGCGGTCATTGGACGCACCGTACTGGAAGATCTGGCGGGGGTGTGCTCGCGTCACTCGGCCGGACGGGGCAGGATGTCTCTTTGTGAGTGACGACGGGGAGCGCGGCACGCCCGGCAAGGGTCTGGTCCAAGGGCTCGCGGTCACGCTCAAGACGATGACCAAGCGGTCCACCACTCAGCAGTATCCCGATGTCGAGCCTGATCTGCCGCCTCGTAGCCGTGGCGTGATCGCTCTTCTCGAGGAGAACTGCACCGTCTGCATGCTCTGTGCGCGCGAGTGCCCGGACTGGTGCATCTACATCGACTCGCACAAGGAAGAAGTCGTCGTGCCGGGGGCGGCTCGGGCGCGTCAGCGCAACGTGCTCGATCGGTTCGACATCGACTTCTCGCTGTGCATGTACTGCGGCATCTGCATCGAGGTCTGCCCGTTCGACGCGCTGCATTGGACGCCCGAGTTCGAATACTCCGAGGTCGACGTCCTCGACCTGCTGCACGACAAGGACCGGCTGGGCGAGTGGATGCGCACCGTGCCTCCGCCGCCGGCTCACGACGTGCTCGGCGAGCCCTCCAAGGAGGAGGCGACGGCGGAACGCAAGGCCGCGGGTCCGGGTGCGGCCACTGCCGCCAAGACCGCGAGGCCTTCCGTACGCCGTCCCGCCGGCCCAGCCGCACAGCGCCCCGCCCCGACGGAGCCGGAGCAGTGACCGTCGCGGACGCGCTGATGCTGGCTCTCGGCGTGATCGCGGTCGGTTCGGGCGCCCTCGTCGTCACCAGCACCCATCTGGTTCGGGCCGGTCTCTATCTGGTCGTCAGCCTGGGCGCGATCGCCGGCCTCTATCTGGTGCTCGGCGCCGAGCTGGTCGCCTGGGTCCAGGTTCTCGTCTACGTCGGCGCCGTCGTCGTCCTGCTGCTGTTCGCCGTGATGCTCACCCGGGCCCCGATCGGTCCGTCGCCCGACCTGGACCGTCCGGCCGGGCCGGCCGCCCTGATCGGCGCCGGCGTCGGTGTCGGGCTGTCCGTGCTGCTCATGGACGCCTTCCGCTGGACCCGGTACGAGCTGCCCCCGCCGGGCACCGGCCGCCGGGTCGGTGAGCAGATCTTCGGCGCCTGGGTGCTGCCGTTCGAGGTCCTCTCGATTCTGCTGCTGGCCGCCCTGGTCGGCGCCATCGTCCTCTCCCGTCCCGACATCGGCGCCCGGCCCGGCGCCGACCCCGCCGACGTGGGGCCGCCGCCGAGCCCGATCGACGAGTCGCCCGAGGTGGTGGCCCGCCTGGAGCGGATCGCCGCCCGCCAGGCCGCCGCCCAGGCCCGGGTCCGCGCCCAGCACGCGGCCGAGGTGGCCGCGGCCAACCAGGCCGCCGCGGCCGAGAACGGGGCCGCCGAGAGCGTCGCCGTCACGGGCGTGGACACGAAGACCGCGGAGCGCCGCGACCCTTCCGAGATGACCCGCGACGAACTGCTCCGCGAGCAGGCCCGCGACGTCGTCTTCCGCGCCCGCGAGGCCGGCCCGGCGCTCGGCGGTGAGGATCCGCCCCCGCCCGACACCGGCCCGCGCAAGGTGGAGAACACGGTCGGCGAGCCCATCCCCGACCAGGAGCAGCCGGCGCTGCCGCCCGCGCCGAGGGAGCTTCCGAAGGGGGATGACGCCTGATGCACGCCGTCATCCCGTACGTGATCGCCGCCCTGCTCTTCGCCCTTGGGGTCTACGGCGTGCTGCGCCGGCGCAACGCGATCCTCGTGCTGATGGCCGTCGAGCTCATGCTCAACGCCGTCAATCTCATCCTGGTCGCGGCCGACGCGTCGATCAAGTCGACGCTCACCGGCGTACAACCGGAGGCCTGGGCCTATCCCTCGGCCGAGCCGAAGGCCGGCGCGATCTTCGCGCTCTTCATCATCGTCATCGCGGCCGCCGAGGTCGGCGTCGGACTGGCCATCGTGTTGCAGTACTACCGTCTGCGCCGCGCCGTCGTGCTCGACGACGTCGCGCTGCACCAGCACGAGGACGAAGAGCAGGTGACCGGGTGATCGCCGCCTTGATTCCCGGCGTGCCGCTGCTGCTGGGCCTCATCGGTCTCCTGCTGCCACCGGGCGACGGCGACCGGCGGCGCCCGGCCGCCACGCTCGGTATCGCCGGGGCCGCCGCCTCACTCGTCGTGACGCTCGGCCTGTTGCTCTTCGCGCACAAGCCGATCGACTCCAGCGCACACTGGGTGAGCATCGGCGACATCGACCTCACGGTCGGTTTCAGCGTCGGCGTGGCCGCCCTCTACGTCGCGCTCGCCGTCGCCACCGTCGCCCTCTTCGTGCAGATCTACTCGGTCGCCTATCTGCACGACGATCCGCGCTATGCCCCGTACGCGGCCCAGATCAGCCTCTTCACCGGCGCCATGCTGCTGGTCGTCACGTCCGGCGACCTGATCGGCGTGCTGGTCGGCTGGGAGGTCATGGGCGCCTGCTCGTACCTGCTCATCGGCCACGACCGCCGGCTGCCCGAGGCGCCCGCCGCCGCCGTGAAGGCCTTCCTGGTCACCCGGGTCGGCGACGTCGGCTTCCTGCTCGGCGTCGCGATTCTGATCGCCGGTGCCGGCACCTCCCGGATCGCCGACCTGCTCGCCCACGACTACTCCAGCGGCACCCTCACCGCCGCCCTGCTGCTGATCCTGGCCGGGGTGGCCGGCAAGAGCGCCCAGTTCCCGCTGCACACCTGGCTGCCCGACGCGATGGCCGGCCCCACGCCGATCTCGGCGCTGATCCACGCGGCCACGATGGTCGCCGCCGGCGTGTACGTGGTCTTCCGGCTCTACCCGCTCTACGACGAGTCGCCGGCCGCGCTCGCCACCCTCGGTGTCATGGCCGCGATCACCATCCTGCTCGGTGCGCTCAGCGCGACCGCGCAGGACGACATGAAGCGGGTCCTGGCCTGGTCGACGGTCAGCCAGATCGGTTACATGACCGGCGCGCTCGCGGTCGGCTCGCCCGCCGCGGCGCTGTTCCACTTGCTCACCCACGCCGCGTTCAAGGCGCTGCTCTTCCTCGCGGCCGGTGCGGTGATCCATGCCGTCGGCACAAACTATCTCTCCCGGATGGGCGGGCTGCGCGAGCACATGCCCGTGACGTTCTGGTCGTTCGTCGTGGGCCTGGGCGCGCTCGCCGGCGTACCCCCGCTGTCGGGTTTCTGGTCCAAAGAGAACGTGCTGACCGCGGCCGCCCATGCCACCGAGGGTGGCGAGACGGCGCCCGTGTGGGTCGGCTGGGTGGTCTGGCTGGCCGCCCTGTTCGCCGTCCTGGTCACCGCCTGGTACGCGACCAGGCTCCTGCTCCGCGCCTTCTTCGGCATCTCGCGCGCCCACGGCCCCGACGGCCCGGACTGGGAGATCGGCTTCGACGACGCCCGCTACACGGCGCCGAGCACCGCGCATGATCCGCCCGGTGCGATGCGCTGGCCGATTCTGATCCTCGCGATCCCGGCCGCGCTGCTCGGCCTCGTCGCGTACGCGCCGGGCTTCCGGACCGCCCTCGAGATGGAAGATCCGCACTTGAGCGTCGCCATCGTCCTGCCGTTGCTGCTGCTGGCGGCCGGTGCGGGCGCGGCGTGGTGGCTCTGGCAGGCGGTTCCGGGCGCCGATCCGGCCGCGGCGCTGGGCCCGGCCCGGCATCTGTTCGCCTCCGGCTTCCACCTCGACACCATTCAGGACCGCTTGGTGGTACGCCCGGTACGCGCGGCCGCGAAGGTCATCACCGCCACTGACGAGAAGGTGGTGGACGCGGCCGTCGAAGGCACCGGCACCGGAACCACCGGTGTCGGGAACGCGCTGGCCGTGGCCCACCGGGTGCCGCTGCCGGCCGCCGCCGTGGCCGTCCTCGCCGGCGCCCTGCTGCTCGGCGCCGTGGCTGTCTGGTTCGGAGCCGCCACATGACGATCTACCAAGTCGCGCTGGTCGCCGTCGTCGCGCTGCCCGCACTGGGCGCGGCCGTGGTGGCGCTCCTGCGGGACCGCACCGCCCGCATCGTCGGCACCGCCTTCGCCGCGGCCACACTGGTGCCGATCATCCTGCTGCCCTTCGGGAAAAATGAGGCGTCGCGCCTCTGGACCGAGGTGGACGTCTCCTGGGTCCCGGCGCTCAACCTCGATTTCCACCTCGGCGTGGACGGCGTCTCCTACCCGCTTGTCGCGTTGACCGGCCTGCTCACGGTGCTCTGCACGGCGTACATCCAAAAAAGCTCCGGCCGTGCCCTGACCGCCCTGCTGTTGGTCCTCGAAGCCGGCATAGCCGGCACCTTCCTCTCCTTCGACCTCATCCTGTTCTTCCTGTTCTTCGAGGTCGTGCTGCTTCCGATGTACGCCGTGATCGCCGGCTGGGGTGGCGAGGACCGGCGCCGGGCGGCCCGCAAGTTCGTGCTCTACACGCTCTTCGGCTCGGTGTTCCTGCTGCTGGGCGTCGTCACCGTCACGGTGTCGGCCGGCACCGGCGACCTGGCCGCGCTGGCCGGTGGCGCCGGGCTCGACCGCACCACCCAGTACGCGGCCTTCACCCTGCTGGCCATCGCGTTCGCGGTGAAGGCGCCACTCTGGCCGCTGCACACGTGGCTGCCCGACGCGCACACCCAGGCCCCCACGGTCGGCTCGGTGATCCTGGCCGGGGTGCTGCTCAAGATGGGCACCTACGGCCTGATCCGGGTCGGCGTCGGCGTCGCCCCGCTCGGCGCCGAGAAGGCGGCGCCGGTGCTGGGCATCCTGGCCGTGGCCGCCATCCTGGCCGGCTCGCTGATCTGCCTGCGGCAGACCGAGCTGAAGCGGCTGATCGCCTACTCCAGCGTCGGGCACATGGGCTTCGTCCTGCTCGGCATCGCCACCCTGAGCGAGACCGGCCTCCAGGCGGCGCTGCTCGGCAACGTGGCGCACGGGCTCATCACCGGCCTGCTGTTCTTCCTGGCCGGTTCGATCAAGGACCGGGCCCACACCGGCGAGCTGTCCGAGCTCGGCGGCCTGCGCGAGACCGCGCCCCGGCTGGCCGGCGTGCTCGGCTTCGCCGCGATCGCCTCCCTGGGCCTGCCCGGCCTGGCCGGCTTCTGGGGAGAGGCCTTCGCCGTCGTGGCCGCGGTCCAGCGCGGTGGCGGCCTGTGGACGACGCTGGCCGTGCTCGCGGCGATCGGCGGCGCGCTCACCGCGGCGTACTTCCTCCGGCTTCTCCGCAGGGTGACGCACGGGCCCGCTCCCCAGTCGGCTTTGATGCCGGGAGTGACCGGGGCTGAGTGGCTGGCCTGGTCGCCGCTCGCCGCCCTGACCCTGGCCGTCGGGCTCGCGCCGGCCCTGGTGCTGGTCGCGACGAGCGCACCCATGCGAGCCCTGACGGAGGCCCTGCCATGACGGCGCAGACAGTCGACCACGTCTCGCTGCTGCCGCTGTATGCCGCGGCCGGCACCGCGGTCCTCGTACTCCTGGCCGACCTGCTCTTCGCCTCCCGCGCCGCGATCTTCGCGGCGCTGACGGCCGGCGGCGTCGCCACCGCGGCCGGCGCGATCGTCGTCGGCGGGTCCCGGGTGGGTACGTTCTGCGCGCCGTCCTGCTCCTGGGTGCCGAGCCCGCTGGCCATGGTGTCCGCCGTCGTCTTCGCCGGTCTCACCGTCGGCGTGCTCGGCCTGTCGGTGCCGTCGCTGCGCCTCGGGACCGCCCCGGCCGGGGAGTTCTGCTTCCTGCTGGCCTGCTCGATGACCGGCGGCGTGGTCGTCGGCTACGCCGGCGACCTCATCACGCTGATCGTCGGCGTGGAGACGCTGACCCTGCCGCTCTACCTGCTCGTGGGCCTGCGCCGCTTCGCCCCCGGCGAGAAGGCGAGCACCGCCTCCGCCTCCGCGTCGGTGACGTTCTTCCTGATCAGCGTCATCTCGACGGCGATCGCCCTGCTCGGCGCGGCCCTCAACTACGCGGCCACCGGCGCCCTGCACCTCGACCGCCTCGTCGACGGCACCGGCCCCTTCGCGCCCGTGGCCGACGCCGGAATCGCGCTGCTGGTCATCGGCCTGGCCTTCAAGGTCGCGGCCGTGCCCCTGCACGCGTGGGCCCCGGCGACGTACGAGGGCGCGCCCCTGCCGGTCGCCGCCTACCTGTCGACGGCCTCGAAGCTGGGCGGCGTCCTCGCCCTGGCCGCGATCGTCGCCCGGGTCGACGCGGCCGCGCTGACCGGCGTCCTGGCCGTGCTGACGATGACGGTGGGTAACCTCGTCGCCCTCCGGCAGACCCGCATGGTCCGGCTGCTGGCCTGGTCGTCGATCGCTCAGGCGGGCTACATCCTGGCCGCGCTGGCCCTGGGCGGCGCGGGCGTGGCGGCCGCGGTGGCGTACTCGGTCTTCTTCGTGGTCCTGGAGTTGATCGCCTTCGGCGTGGTGGTGGCATTGCGGGCGCCGGGTGCGGACGGGGGACCGCTGCTCGCCTATCGCGGGGCGGGCCGGCGCTCACCGTGGCTGGGCGCGGCATTGGTGCTGGCCTTCGCCGGCCTGGCCGGGTTGCCGCCGGGCCTGGCCGGGCTCTTCGCCAAGGTCACGGTGGTGGACGCCCTGATCGACAACGACCATGGGTGGCTGGCCGGGGTGGTGGCGCTGAACGCGGTGATCGGCCTGGCCTACTACGTGAGGGTGTCGGCGCTGCTCTACACAAAGCCGGAGGCACCGGGCATTTCGGTCGCCGACCCGGCACTGCTGGAGGCGGCCACACACCCGCGCTTGCCCGTCTCCCGCACCGTCGGCTTCGTCGTGGCCGCCGCGTCGCTGGTGGCCGTGGCCCTCGGCTTCGCCCCGCAACTGCTCTTCGACGCCCTCAGCTGAGACACCCCGCCCTCCCAAAGGGGGCCCCCATCCTGACACCCATTCTCGCCAAAAACCGCAAGATCGTGCGGGTGCCTGTGGATAACTCCCACGCCCCGGCCTTCAGCGAACTCACAGTCCGTGACGGATGAATTTCCCGGCGGGCGATGTTCCATGGGATGCGGGTCCTACCGGATCCGCATGCTGAAGGAGTTGCTGTGCACAGCCATCACAACGGCCTCAAGACGGCCGCTCTGCTGGGTCTGCTCACCGCCCTCATCCTGGGCGCGGGCTATTGGCTCGGCGGCAGCGGCGGCCTGGTGTTCGCGGTGGTCATCTCGCTGGCCCTGAACGCCGGCTCGTATTTCTTCTCCGACAAGCTGGCCCTGCGGGCCATGCGCGCCCAGCCGGTCAGCGAGGCCGAGTTCCCGGCCCTCCACCAGATCGTCCGTGAGCTGGCGACCACCGCCGGCCAGCCGATGCCGCGGCTCTACGTCTCGCCGACGATGCAGCCGAACGCGTTCGCGACCGGCCGCAATCCCCAGCATGCCGCGGTCGCCGTGACCACGGGCATCACCCAGTTGCTCGACCGGCGTGAGCTGCGGGCCGTCATCGGCCATGAGCTCTCCCACGTCTACAACCGGGACATCCTGATCTCGAGTGTGGCCGCCGCGCTGGCCGGCATCATCACGAGCATCGCGCAGCTGGCGATCTTCCTGCCGCTGGGCGGTTCGGACGACGACGACAGCCCCAACCCGGCCGCGCTGCTGGCGATGCTGATCCTCGGCCCGATGGCCGCGACGATCATCCAGCTGGCCATCAGCCGCAACCGCGAGTACCAGGCCGATGCCGACGGCGCCGCGCTGACCGGTGACCCGCTGGCTCTGGCCAGTGCACTTGAGAAGATCTCGTACGGGGCGCAGCGCATGCCCCTGCCGGCCGACAACCGCCTCACCAGCGCCGCGCACCTGATGATCGCCAACCCCCTCAAGGGCGGCGGCATCGCCTCGCTGTTCTCCACCCACCCGCCGATGGAGCAGCGCGTCGCCCGGCTGCGCCAGCAGGCCGGTGCCATTCAGTACCGCTGACCGTTCTCTCTGATGGACCGCCCGTTCGCGGGCGGTCCATCGCTGTGTTTCCGGACACCAGCGCTCAGATTTCGGATGTGTTGCGACCCGGACCGGCGTTAGGGTCGGGAGCCGTATCGGTCGTTACTGGAGTGGGGAGCGAAGAAGTGACCGCGTTGCGTCAGTACCTGGGCGTTTGGCACCTGCCGGGCGGGTGGGTCCTGCTCAGCGTGGGGATACTTGCCCGGCTAGGTATCGGCATGACCCCGCTGGCTCTGCTGCTCCTCGTCCAGCAGGAGACGGGCCGCTATGCCGCGGCGGGTCTCGCCGGCGGTGTGTACGCCCTGGCGGGCGCCGCGGTCAGCCCGATCGCCGGCCGCCTGGCCGACCGCATCGGACCGTCCCCGATCCTCTTCGCCACGGCGATCCTGCACCCCGTGGCGCTGGTCGCCCTGGTCCTGGTCAGCCGTTCCGGCGAGTCCGCCCTTCCCTGGATCTTCGTGGCCTCGGCGGTGGCCGGGGCGACGTACCCGCCGCTGACCGCGGCCATCCGCCGGGCCTGGACCGACATGACGGAGATCGGCGGCGGCAACCACCACCTGCGAGGCGCCGCCATGGCCGCCGAGACCTCCCTGTTCGAGCTGGTCTTCGTCCTCGGCCCGATGCTGGTGGCCGCACTGGTCGTCCTGACCAGCAACCCGGCCACGGCCCTGCTGGGCGCGGCCGGCGCCACCCTGCTCGGCACGCTGGTGATCGCCCGCCTGCCCGTGATGCGCCACTGGCACCGCCACGAGTCCCTCGACGCGGCCCGGGGCCTGGGCCCGCTGAAGGTCTCGGGCTTCCCGGCCCTGCTCCTGTGCGTGGTGGCCCTGGGCATGGCGTTCGGCGCGGCCGGCGTCATCGTCCCGGCGTACGCCACCCACCACGGCGGCGGCGACGGCCTGGGCGGCGTCCTGCTGGGCATCTGGGGCGTGGGAAGCGCGATCGGCGGCATCTGGTTCGGCACGCGCCGCCCGGCGATGCCCCTCCCGCGCCAGTTCGCCTGGCTGCTGGGCAGTGTCTCGCTGAGCTTCCTGATCCTGGCGTTCATGCCGAGCCCGCTGTGGCTGGGAGCGGCCCTGGTCCTGGGAGGAGCGACGATTGCCCCCGCCCTGACGGTGGAGAGCAACCTGGTGGGCCGCCTGGCCCCACCATCGATGCTGAACGAGGCCTACACCTGGATCGTCACCGTCTCGGTAACAGGAAGCGCCGCCGGCGGAGCCGTGGCCGGCGCCATCGTCGACCGCCCGGGCGGCCTGCCGTGGGCTTTCGTCTTCGCCGCCGTGGTCTTGATGGTGGCCGCCTTGGTCGCCGCCATCCCGCACGGCTCGATAGCTCAGGCCGACCGCCGAGCGTCCGACCGCCTGAGTCAGGCCTTGGCCGCCGAGCCGGCCTGACCCCAGCCGTCGCGACGGACTGCAATCCGTCGCGAAAGCTGCAGAGGTTCGAACCCACTACCCGCCACAGGCAGACAGAGCGGCCCCGGTACCAGCGGAAACGCGGTTCCGGGGCCGTTCTCGTCGCCTCGGTCCTCATCACCATCGATATACGCGGCCGTCGCCGGGAGGCAGCACGCTACGCGGAAGAGCGCCTGGTTCAAGCCCAGGAGCAGCGCGAGCGCGAAGGGCGGCAGAAAGACGCCGACGCATGGCGGGCGCGGCTCATCCTCGCCCAAGCTGCCGGGCTCGAGCCGAACCCTGACGACCCCGGCGAGTCACACGAACTTCTGGTCGACGTCGTGAACGAAAGCGATGCCTTCGTCTTCGACGTTCTGGTTCGAGTTCCTGGATCGCCGGTCCGTCGCGTGATCCACTTCATGAGGCCTGGCGGCACAGGGTCGACTGAGTTCCGCGAAGTTCCGGCTGACTACTTCGTCCGGCACGTCAGTTGTGGCGGGCCGATGACTCCCAACGAACTTCGAGCGGTTGTCACCAGCCTCAACGCTTGCCCGACGAATTGGCAGACTCGGCTGAGCCTGGACTGCTGACATCCGCCGCTCGATATTTCAGTCGCGCCGGCGTCGAGGGGTCCGGGATCCTGGCGGCATGTGCCGGTACGCCCAGGTCTTCTACAGGGTTCATTACGTGTGCGTGCCGTGCCGCCACAGCAGCAAGCAGCCGTGGGACGGGGTGGTCCATCCCTGTCCGCGCTGCCGTGTGCCGATGGTGCGGGCGGGTCACGATTTCGCCGCGCCCCGCCGCCGTGACTCCTCCGGCTGGGCGGCCGTGGCGGCCGTGCTGGGTGCCGGGTTGCGTTATGAGGGCTTCGAGACCTGCGGGTGCGGCCGCGACCCGAAGTTCCGGCCCCGTACCCGGGCCGAGGTGCGCCGGCGCCGCCGCCTGGCCGTGCGGCGCGGGGTCGCGCTCGCCGACATGCTGGGTGCCCGCGATCCCTACGACGAGCACCCACCGGCGTAGCTCCCCGTCGCTGAGCCGCAACCCGGCTGGGCCATGGCGTGACGCCCATTACTTGTTTTCGTCGCTTCCGCGTCCGCCGCATATACCCCTGGGGGGTATGTTCGGAGTATGACTACGGCATCGAAGGAACTGACTCGGTCGGCGATCTCGGCAACTCTGCACTGCCTTACCGGCTGTGCCATCGGGGAGATTCTGGGCATGGTCATCGGGACGGCCCTCGGGTGGGGGAACGCGCCGACCATCGCGCTCTCCGTCGCGCTGGCCTTTCTCTTCGGCTACACGCTGGCCATCCGGCCCGTTCTCGCGGCCGGGGTCGGCTTCAAGCGGGCTCTCGGTGTCGCCCTCGCCGCCGACACCGTCTCCATCGCCGTGATGGAGCTTGTCGACAACGCCGCGCTACTTGTCATCCCGGGCGCCATGGAAGCGGGGCTCGCCGACTTCCGCTTCTGGGGGAGCCTCGTCGTCGCGCTTGCCGTCGCCTTCGTCGTCACCGTGCCGGTCAACCGGTGGATGATCTCGCGGGGCAAGGGGCACGCCGTAGCGCACCACTACCACCATCACCACTGAACCGGACGGACCAGCGTCAGCGACTGATAGCGGAAGCCCATCACGTGCACGTGGAAGTCGAGGATCTCGAAATGCCGGGCCGCGTGGGTGAGCATCTCCTCGTCGGAGCGGAAGGCGAAGAACCTCGGCGGCACATGGTGGTCGTTGGTGGCCACGCCCTCCTCGTGGGCGCCTCCGTAGACGCCCAGGTGGAACAGGCCGCCGGGACGCAGGACCGAGCAGATCGACATCAGCGCGTCGTTCAGGGCGTCCGTCGGCACGTGCAGCAGCGTGTTCATCGAATACACCGCGTCGAACGACTCGGCCGGAAAACCGAGGTCAAGGACGTCTCGCGCGTACGCCCGGACACCCTTGGCCTCGGTGCGGGAGACCATCGACGGCGACAGGTCGACCGCCGTGACCTCCAGGCCCTCGGACTGGAACCAGGCACTGTCCTGGCCCGTACCCGAACCGATCTCGAGCAGCGACGAGGCGCGGGCCGCGCGGAGCCGGTCGAGGAACGCCGCGCGCTCGGAGCGCTTCCACGGCTGCTTGGTGAACGTGTCCCGATCGGCGGCGGCTTCCGGCCCGTACGCCTCCCGGTTGCGGGCCACCACGTCGCTGTATCTCATAGTGGTCTCACTCCGATAGCCTGGCCCGGTCGGCGGGGTGTGTAAAGGAGTGTCCGATGACGAAAGAGGTCCGGACCGACATCGAGTCGATGCGTGCCGCCGACGCCGATCGGCACAAGGTGGCCGAGCAGCTCAAGGCCGCGCTCGACGAGGGCCGGCTCAGCCTCGACGAATACGACGACCGCGTGCGTGTGGCCTACGGCTCCAAGACGTACCAGGAACTGCTCCTGCTCCTCACCGACCTGCCGCGTCCCGGCCTCAGCGCGACCGAGGTCCGCGCCCGGCGCGAGGCCGAGCGGCGCCGTGAGGCGCGCCGGCTGCCGACCGCGATGATGGTGCTCTGGACCATCTGGGCCGCCCTGGCCACCGTCAACCTGGTCGTCTTCGGGCTGGTCGCGGTCACCGTGGACGGCGACGTCTATCCGTGGCCGGTCTGGCTGCTCGCGCCGGGCGCGGCCCTCGCCGCGGTGACGGTCGGCGTCCAGGCCATCCGTCACCAGCAGCGTCGGCCTTAGCGTCCGGCCGGGAAGAGCGCCTGGTCCAGCACGGGCACGAGAGCCTGCGAGTACGCCAGCGACATGTGGTTGTCGTCCTTGTAGACCAGCGTGTTGCCGACCAGGATCGGGCATTTCTTCTCGGCGCAGAACCACGGCGTCGGATCGATCACCCGGATGCCGTTCTTCGCGGCCTGCTCGGCCACCATGGCCCGGCGCTGCGGCTCCTGGATGGCCCGGGTCTCCGAGCGGTCGCACTTGAAGATCTGGCGCGGGTTGGTCGCCGCGCACTCCGGCACCACGTCCACCGGATAGGGCGTGTCCTGGAGCAGCACCTTGTTCTTGATGCCGCCGAGCCGGGCCCACGTCTTCTGCCAGGCCTGCACCCAGGCCGGGTTGTCGGCCAGGCCGGGCCGCTCGATCAGCTTGCCGGCCGCATCGTAGATGCCGCCGTTGTCGAGGTCGTTGGAGGCCATGACGACCAGGTCGGGCTTGTCGGCCACGACACGGTCGACGATCTGGTCACGCCAGGCGACGCATTCGGTGTACGGCTTGTTGAGCACCGTGTTGAAGTTCAGCACCGAGGGCAGCTGGCAGGCCGCCTTGGTGAGCGCGACCAGCTTCCAGCCGTGCGCCCGGGCCACCCCGTCGACCGCCGCGAACCACTGGGCCGCGTGCGAGTCCCCGATCAGGTACATCGTCTTCGCACCGTTCGGGTCGCCGTAGACGCAGGGGCGGTCCTGCTTGCTCTCGCCGTATCCGAGGTGGCAGAGGTCCTTGTAGATGACCGGGTTGAGACCCTGCGCCTCGGTCAGTTTCGGCGTCAGGTTGTCCGGCAGCCGGGAGCCGCGGATCGAGCCGCTGATCAGCTGGGTGAGCCGGGCCCGCGGGTCGCTCGCCTTGGCCACCTCGGCCGCGGTGTCGAATGTGGCCGGTCCGGTCGGGATGGGCGGGGTGAACTGCCCGGCGATCAGCGAGAGGGCGGCCACCCCGGCCGACAGGATCAGGCCCAGGGCCAGGCCGCGCCGGGCCCGTGAACGCAGCCACGGGCGCATCCGGACCGGGTTTTCGACCAGGTGGTACGTGATGAACGCGAGCCCGAGCGCACCCACGGCGAACACCAGGTTCGACTTCACGCCGGCATCCCGCATGAAGGCCAGCGGCCAGATCATCAGGACCGGCCAGTGCCACAGGTACCAGCCGTACGACAGCTTGCCGATGAACCGGAACGGCGCCGTGCCGATGACGCGGCCCGCGCCCCAGCCCTCGGCCGACGTGCCGCCCGCGATGACCGCGGCGGTGCCGAGCACCGGGAGCAGGGCGGCCGAGCCGGGGAAGGCCGTCGACTCGTCGTAGGTCACGGCCGCGACGACCACGGCCACGAGGCCACCCCAGGTCAAGACCGCGGCCAGAGGCTTGGGGGTACGGCTGAGCCGGGCCGCCGCCAGCGCGACAAGCGCACCGATGCCGAGCTCCCAGGCCCGGGTGTGCGAGCCGAAGTAGGCCCAGGGCGCGGCGCTGGCCGTCTGCTGGATGCTCACGATCAGCGAGACGACGACCAGGGCGCTCAGCGCGATCGCGGCCCGGCGGTTCTTGCGGGCGCCGGCCCAGACGGCGAGCAGCAGCAGCGGCCAGACCAGGTAGAACTGCTCCTCGACGGCGAGCGACCACAGGTGCTGCAAGGGCGAGGGCGCCGCGGTGGCGTTGAGGTAGTCCGTCCCCTCGTACGCCAGACGCCAGTTGATGCCGTAGAAGGTGCTGAAAAGCCCGTCCAGCGTGATCGACTTGAACCGGGTGGCCGGCACGAAGAGCCAGGCGGCCACGATCGTCGCCACCACGACGACCGTCGAGACCGGCAGCAGGCGGATGGCCCGCCGGGCGTAGAAGCCGGGCAGCGAGATCTTCCCGGTCTTGTTCAGCTCCTTCAGGAGCAGCGTGGTGATGAGGAAGCCGGAGATGACGAAGAAGACGTCCACGCCGACGTATCCGCCGGCGAAGGTGCTCATGCCGGCGTGGCTGAGCACGACCAGCGTCACGGCGATGGCCCGAAGACCCTCGATGTCCGGGCGGAAGCCGATGTGCGCGCCCTCCGCCCGGCGGGCGGGCGGGGTGGCCGGGGCTTCCCGGACTTCGATGGTGGAGGACACCATGAGTTGCTGCTCCAGTCGAGGGTTGACAGTCACCGCACGTCGAGGGTTCATGGTCGTCGCACAAGATACCGATGACCTGCGCACAGGTCGACCCGGTAGCCGACGCGCTAGGGTCGGATCGTGACCACCGCGGACCGTGTCCCACTTTCCGTCCTCGACCTGGCCACGGTGCGTGAGGGGCATTCCAGCGCGGATGCCCTGCGCGGCACGGTCGAGATCGCGCAGACCGCCGACCAGTTGGGCTACGCCCGTTTCTGGGTAGCAGAGCACCACAACATGCCGGCCGTCGCGTCCACCTCACCGCCGGTCCTGATCGGTGCGATAGCCGCACAAACCACAACGATTCGTGTCGGATCGGGTGGCGTGATGCTGCCCAACCACATGCCGTTCGTGGTCGCCGAGCAGTTCGCCATCCTCGAGGCGCTCTACCCCGGGCGCGTCGATCTCGGCATCGGCCGCGCCCCCGGCACCGACCAGGTCACCGCGGCCGCGCTGCGCGGCGTCTCGCCCCACCTGACCGTCGAGCAGTTCCCCGAACACCTGCAGACCGTGCTGTCCCTGCTGGGCGACGACCGCATCGAGCCGTCATCCCTGCGGGCGACGCCGGTGGCCGAGAGCCACCCCGAGGTCTGGATGCTGGGCTCCTCCACCTATGGGGCTCAGGTCGCGGCCGCCCTCGGCCTGCCGTTCTGTTACGCATATCACTTCGCGATGAGCTCCGATGTGGACAAGGCGCTGAGTCTCTACCGCGACGGCTTCAAGCCGTCGCCCCGCCACCCCGAGCCGCACGCCATGGTCAGCGCCTCGGTGATCGCCGCCGAGACGGCCGAGGAGGCGCACTACCTGGCCGGCCCCAGCCGCATCATGGCGCTGAGCCTGCGCACCGGCCGGCTCGGCCCGATCGTCTCGCCCGAGACGGCGGCGTCGGTCGAGCTCAGCGACCTCGACCACGCCATGCTCGAGTCGCTGCCGGGAACGCAGTACGCGGGCACCGCCGACGAGGTCGTGGCCGCCCTCGACGAACTGGTCGAGCGCACCGGCGCCCAGGAGCTGATGCTGGCCGGCACGGTCTACGACCCGGCCACCCGGCAGGACTCCCTGACCCGGATAGCGAAGGCGTGGGGCCGGTAGAAAATCGGGTGCGCCACCGGCGGCCACTGACGAGGATCGCTGCATGAGCTGGCGGCTGACCCACGACATCGACGAGTTCGCCACGGCCGCGGGCGACTTCCTCGCTTCGCGGCCGGTCCAGCACACCGTCTTTCTCACGGTGATCGACGCCTTGCGGCGCCGGGGGCTTCGGGCGTACGGGCCGTCGGATCCGCTCTTCGGCTATTGGCGTACGGGGTCGGGCCCCGTCGACGGCGTGCTCCTGAGAACCCCGCCGCACCCGATGATGACGAGCGCGCTGCCACCCGATGCGGTGGCGGCCGCGGCCACAGACGTACCCCCGGCTCCGCAAGTGAATCTCCTGGCCGAAGCCGAGGAGACCTTCGCCGCCGCCTGGCAGAAGCGCACCGGGACGTGGCCGTCGGCCGGCCGCAGGACCCGGCTCTACCGGCTGGAGTCGCTCGCCGACCCGTCACCGCCGGGCCGGGCCCGCCTCGCCACCGCCGCCGACCGCGACCTGCTCGTCGAGTGGCAGAAAGCCTTCTACGCGGAGATCGGCGAGGAGGGCTTCGGCGACATCGGCGCGGTGATGGACGACCGGATCGGGTACGGCGGCGTGCTGCTCTGGGAGGACGGCGCCGGCCCGGTCTCGATGGCGATCCGCTCCCGCCCCGACGCCGGCATGGCCCGCGTGCAGATCGTCTACACGCCACCGGCCGCCCGCGGCCACGGCTACGCGGCCGGCGCCACCGTGGCCGCCACCCGATCGGCCCAGGCGCTGGAGGTCACCGAAGTGGTGCTCACCACCGACCTGGCCAACCCGACCAGCAACCGGCTCTACCAGCGGCTGGGCTACCGTCCCATGGAAGATCGAGTGATCCTGGAGTTGGCGGCATGACAGACGGCAAGGTCCTTTCGGTGAACGTCGGCGCGATGCGCCCGAACCCGGCCAAGAAGGTAGGAAGGACCGGCATCTACAAGGAGCCGGTCGCCCACCCGGTCGACGTGCGGGCTCCCGGCCCGCGCCGCACCGGCCTGCACAGCGGCGTCGTCGGCGACGAGATCGGCGACACGAAGCACCACGGCGGCGACGACCAGGCCGTCTACGCGTACTCCCGAGAGGACTACGCCTGGTGGGAAGCCGAGCTGGGCCGGGAACTCCCGGACGGCATGTTCGGCGAGAACCTGACCACGGCCGGTCTCGACCTGCTGGCCACCCAGATCGGCGAGGTCTGGCGGATCGGCGACACGCTGGAGCTCTCACCGACTTTCGGCCGCATCCCGTGCGCCACGTTCCAGGCGAAGATGGGCGAGGAGAAGTGGCTGAAGCGCTTCGCCCGCGAAAACCGCACAGGCACATACCTGCGCGTGGTCACCCCGGGCCAGGTCCGAGCGGGCGACCCCATCGAGATCATCCACCGCCCCGCCCGAGGCATGACGGTCACCGAGGCCTTCGCCATCTACATGTTCGACCCGGCTTCCCTCCCGCGCCTGCTGGAGGCCGACGGCATGTCCGAGCACCTGCGGGCCGAGGTGGAGGAGCGGATCGCCCGCCTCTGACCCGTGGCACCGCCGCGATGGCGGCGTCTCTCAGCGACGTACGAGGGACCGGGTGTCGAGCTCGAACCGGAACGGGTGCTCGGAGGTCAGGCTCGCGCCGGTCTTGACGACGGCTTCCTCGACGTAGTGCTGGTCATCGAGACGGTTGAGCCGCAGGGTCAGCGAATCCGGCGCCTCATGCTCGACCAGGAGGTACCACTCGATGCCGGCGGCGGCGTAGAGCTGCATCTTGAGGACGCGGTCCATGGCGGCGTTGCTCGGCGAGACGATCTCACCGATCAGAAGCACCCGGGAGGCGTCCGCCGTGACGGCTTCCTCGTCCACGTCCACGACGGCCAGATCGGGGATCACGATGCGACCGGTGTGCAGCCGGACGTTGATCGCTTCGTAGACGAAGAGCCCGGCCGGCTCGGCGCCGTCTTCAAGTGCGTTCGCCAGACGGCGCGAGAGGCGCTGATGGCTCATGCTCGGCGCGGGGCTCACGACCAGGCTCCCATCGATGAGCTCGATCCGGTCCGTCGTCTCGCCGAGCGCAAAGTACTCGTCCTCAGTCCATGGACCGACGTGGTCAACCACTCCCACGCTCATCGACGACGTCACCTCCAGCGGCGGTTCACGACAAGGTGCTTCCGCCCACGGTACGGCACCCCACGCGGCGCGGCGTCCCTGGAAAGCGGCACGCTGCCGTGCGGCGGGATCTGACGGCAACGAGAACGGCCCCGGTCAGCGTTTCCGCTGGTTCCGGGGCCGTTCTGTCTGCCTGTGGCGGGTAGAGGATTCGAACCTCTGTAGCTTTCGCGACGGATTTACAGTCCGCTCCCATTGGCCGCTCGGGCAACCCGCCTGGGCACACCACTTCGGTCTCCCGAAGCAGCGGAGAACAGAATAGCCAACCCGTCGGGCGTTCACGCAACCGGGTACGGTCGGCATGTCGGAGGCCGCTCGGCGGTCTCCTCCTCCCATTGACGTACGCCAGCTTCGCAGGAGTCTTTCATGGCAGCCAGCCCGTCGTTCGACATCGTGAGCAAGGTCGACCAGCAGGAGGTGGACAACGCGTTCCACCAGGCGGAGAAGGAGCTCGGCACCCGCTTCGACTTCCGCGGCACGGGCACGAGCATCGCCAAGTCGGGTGATTCCGGCGTGACCATCACCTCCGAGACCGAGGAGCGGGCCACCGCGGCCCTCGACGTCTTCAAGGAGAAGCTGGTCAAGCGGAACATCTCGCTGAAGGCGCTCGACGCGGGGGAGCCCCGGCAGTCCGGCAAGACGTACAAGATCGACTGCAAGGTCATCGAGGGCATCGAGACCGACAAGGCCAAGGCGATCAGCAAGAAGATCCGGGACGAGGGCCCCAAGGGCGTGCAGGCCCAGATCCAGGGTGACCAGCTCCGCGTCATCGGCAAGAAGCGCGACGATCTCCAGGCCGTGATCGCCCTGTTGAAGGCCGAGGACTTCGGCGTGGCCCTCCAGTTCACCAATTACCGCTAAAAAGGCGCACATCAGGCCCAGACTGGGCCTATGAGCACCAGTACGTGGACCCTGGTGGTCGGCGGAGTGGCCGGTGCCGCGTTGGCGATCTTCGGAGCGTCGATGCTGATCACCGGCCGGGCCCCGCAGGCCACCGCCCGTGCCTTCCGGAGCGTCCGGGACGCCGGCTTCTACCACCTGCTCTTCGGGGTCGGGCTGGGGCTGGTGTCGCTGGGCACGGCTCTCGACAATCCCGTGGTCACCATGACCGTCACTATTCTGGCGGTGGCCATGGTCGGCGTGGCCCTGGTCCGTTTCCGGCCGCGCGCCCGGCGACGGGAGCACCCGGTAGGCAAATAGCGGAGAGGAACGGCGTGATCGAGCCGGTAGTCGATGTCGAATGGGTCAGGGCGCATCGGGACCGGCTGGTCCTCGCGGACGTCCGCGCTTATCTCGACGGCCGTTCGGGCCGCGAGGCGTACCACCGTGGTCATCTGCCCGGCGCCGTCTTCACCGATCTCGATCAAGATCTCGCGGCCGCGCCCAGCGCGGCCGAGGGGCGCCATCCTCTGCCCGATTTCCAGGCTTTCGCCGTACGCATGGGTGAGCTCGGCATCGGCGACGGCGACACGGTCGTCGCGTACGACGACGCCGGCGGCGTGATGGCCGCCCGCCTGGTCTGGATGCTGCGGGCCCTCGGCCACGACGCGGCCCTGCTCGACGGCGGCATCGGCGCGTGGAGTGAGGAGCTCGAGACCTCCGTACCCCGGCCGGCGGCCAAGGTCTTCACGGCGAAGCCGTGGCCGGCCGAGCGGCTCGCCACCATCGACGAGGCGGCCGGCGGCGCGAGTGTGGTGATCGACGCCCGCCAGCCGGAGCGTTTCCGCGGGGAGTCCGAGCCGATCGACGCGCGCGCCGGCCACATCCCGGGCGCCCGCAACGTCTCCTGCCGGGAGAACGTCGACGCGTCCGGCCGCTTCCTGTCACCCGGGGCGCTGCGTGAGCGGTTCGCCGCGGCCGGGGTGACCGGCGGCGCCGACGTCGTCTCCTATTGCGGCTCGGGTGTCACCGCCTGCCACAACCTGCTCTCGCTCGAGCGCGCCGGTTTCGGTCCGGGCCGTCTCTATCCAGGGTCCTGGTCCCAGTACGCAGCCACGGAGCGCCCCGCCGCCACGGGCTCATAGGGCCTGCTCTTCCACCCAGCGGTTGTGCGCCTCCCAGGCGGCCTGCTTCGTGCTGCCGAGCGCGGCCCCGATCTGCGTCCAGGACGCCCCGGCGTCGCGCGCCGTGCGCACCATCGCCTGCCGCCCGTATCCCGCCTTGCGGATCACCACTTCGTTCAGGGCGAGCAGCTCGAGCGCCTCGGACCGGCTCAGCGGCTCGGCCCGCTCGCCGGCCATCGAGGCCAGGGCGGTGCGCATCCTCAGCTCGTCGTATCGCGTTGTAGCCGAGGACAGCGTGTGCTGGCGCTCCAGATCGTCGGGGGAGAAGGAGTACGCGGTCACGCGCGACAGCTTGGCGTCAGGGCGACTTGACGTCAAGACGACCTGACCGGGCGACGCGAATTGCCCTCACTTCTCCCGTTATTTCGGTCGTAAAGTCGTCAATTCTGCGCTCGGCCCTGGGGGAGGAAGCTCAACCGTTCGGTCAGGATTTCGGAAAGTGCGGTTTCGACCCGCCCGTGGACGCTGCCAGTCGCACAACTGGTGTGGCACCATCATGTGACCCCCCACGAACGCCTGTTACACACCCGCAGGAGTCATACATGTCTGCAAAGAGGCTAGGCCGCCTCGCCGGCTTGGTTCTCGTCCTCGCCGCCGTTTTCGGTGGCGTGGCCGGCCTGAGCGGGCACCCGTCGGCCGTTGGTACTGGGGCCGGACAATCCGCCAACCTAGTTGTGGATTGGGACTAAAGGTTCAGCCACGCATCGACCTGGCGTTGCGAACCGCGTCGACTGACGAGGGAGTGCGATGGTCGGGCGACCGCGGGCTAGGCGGCGTTCTGCGCGATACGCCTGGCTGGTTACCAATCCTTTGGCGCTTTTCGCCGTCATCTGCACTATCGCGTTCTGGGTCCAGCAACCTCGCTGGTTCGACGATTGGCTCGGCGGCCTCGTCGCTCTCGTAGGCATCAGCGTCGCCTATATCGGCGTGGTCAACGTCGTGATCCGCCGCAGCACGATGAGCTTCTACATCACCGAAGTTCCGTTCCTGCTGGCGCTCTACTACCTGTCCCCGGTGATGGTCATCGTCGTGATGACCCTGGCCGCGCTGACCGCCCAGCTCACGCGCCGAGCCGTGCTGGTGCCGAGCAAGCTCTGGTTCAACGTCGCCAAGTCGACGGCCGGGGCGGCCGCGGCCGTGCTCGTGCTCGAGGCCATGCCGCCGATCCGGGGCGCCGGACCGGGCACCTGGGCCATCCTGTTCGCCGCGGTCGGCGTCAGCGTTCTGGTCGAGGTTCTCAGCCTGGCCGCGGTCATGGCGGTGGTCCAGGGCGGCCGCGCCGGCCAGGAGGTCATCCGCGGCTCGCTGTCGATCTGGATCGGCGCCGGCGTCAACGTCGTGCTCGGCCTGATCTTCCTGGTCGCCCTGGTCGCCACCGAGTGGTCGGCGTTGTTGCTCGCGACCCTGGTGGTCGCGCTCGTCCTCATGCTCCGCTCCTTCGCCGAGTTCTTCCGGCAGCATCGCACCCTGGCCGACGTGTACGAGCTCACCAAGGCCGTGCGTGACGAGGGCAGTGACTCCGGCCTGCCCGACGTGATGCTGGAGCGGATGCGGGCGCTGATGCGCTCGGAATACGCGACACTCTGGCTGTCGCCGCAGGGCCGCCATCCCGAGGTGCTGCTCACCGCCCGGGTGGAGAACAAGGGGCTGCTCGACCTCTCGCCCACGCCGGCCGCCATCCGGGAGAAAGCCATCGGCGAGGGGCACACCGTCGCGGTCGGCAACCAGTTCCCCGACTCCGAGCCGCTGCGCCACACCTTGCGCAACACCAAGGTGAAAGACGTCATCGTCGTGCCGCTGCGGTCGGGGCACACCCCGATCGGCAGCCTCGAGGTGGTCAACCGGCTGGGCGACTCCCGCACCTTCCGGGCCGCCGACGTGCAGGTGCTCGAGACGATCGCCGCTCACGTCGCCGTCGCCGTCGAGAACACCCGGCTGGTCGACCGGCTGCGCTACGACGCCTATCACGACCGGCTCACCGGTCTGCCCAACCGGCGGCGGATCACCGACGCGCTCGCCGAGTCGGTCAAGGTGCGGGCCGAGGACGAGGTCGTCGCCGTGCTGTTGTTCGACGTCGACGGGCAGCGCGACGTCAACGAGTCGATGGGGCACGCGGCCGGCGACAAACTGCTGGCCGAGGTGGCCGGCCGGCTGCGCGGCATCGCCGGGCCGGGCGCGCTGGTCGGGCGGATCGGCGGCGACGAGTTCGTGGTGACCCTGCGCGCCGAGAGCACCGACGCCACCGTCCAGCTCGCCACCGAGATGCGCGAGCAGCTGCGCGGCCCGATGACCGTGGGCACGCTCACCCTCGACCTCGACACCGCGGTCGGCGTGGCCGTCTACCCCGATCACGGCACCGATCCCGAGACGCTGATTCAGCGGGCCGAGCTGGCGGCCAACGCGGCCAAGGTCCTTCCGTACGGCGTGCAGCTCTTCCATCCGGCCCTGGAGTCCCGGGCCGTGCGCCGCCTCGGCATCGCCGCCGACCTGCGGGTGGCGCTCGACAGCGGCGCGATCGACGTCTACTTCCAGCCCAAGGTGACCCTCACCGACCGCCACCTGGTCGGCGTGGAGTGCCTGGCCCGGTGGCAGCACCCGGCGCAGGGCGAGGTGGCGCCGGACGACTTCGTGGCCGTGGCCGAGCACACCGGCCAGCTGTCCCGGCTCACCGAGGTGGTGCTCACCGAGGGCCTGCGGCGCTGCCGGGAGTGGGCCGACCAGGACCGGCCGCTCTCCATCGCGGTGAACCTGTCGGTGCGGACCCTGCTCGACTCCCGTTTCCCCGACCAGGTGGCCGCCCTGCTGGAGCGCTTCGCGGTGGCCCCGGCCCAGGTCACCTTCGAGATCTCCGAGCCGGGCATGCTCGGCGACATCGAGCGGGTGCTGCCGACCCTCTACCGGCTGCGCGATCTGGGCGTGCGGCTCAGCGTCGACGACTTCGGCACGGGCGCGTCGTCCTTGTCGTACCTGCGGCAGTGGCCGGTCCACGAGGTGAAGATCGACGACAGCTTCGTGCAGGGCATGGCGACCGACACCGGCGATCTGGCGATCGTGCGGGCGGTGGTGAGCCTGGCCCGCGAGTTCGGTCTCACCGTGGTCGCCGAGGGCGTCGAGAGCGAGCTCACCCTCGACCTGCTCGAGGAGATGGGCTGCGAGATCGGCCAGGGCTATCTCTTCAGCCGCCCGCTGCCGTACGAGCGTCTGGAGGCCTGGTTCAACGCTCAGACCGAGCCGGCCAGCACCCCGGCGGGCGAGGTCCGCAAGCTCCGAGCGGTCGGATAAACAAACGCTGACCTGCCCTTTCGAGGCAATGGGGGAGTCGATTTCACCCCCGATGCGGGGCCGTGTAGTCTTACTCCTGCGCAACAAGCGAGCGATCGCGCTGGTCTTGACGTGCGAATAGGCCCCCTTAGCTCAGTCGGCAGAGCGTCTCCATGGTAAGGAGAAGGTCTACGGTTCGATTCCGTAAGGGGGCTCTACCGGGTTCGTTCCCGCCGGAGGCGCTGGACTTGAGCCTGGCTCGGCGGTGTAGCTCAGATGGCAGAGCAAGCGGCTCATAATCGCTGTGTCGCCGGTTCAAGTCCGGCCACCGCTACTTGCAAGTAGAGGGATCCCGCCCGGGGTCCCACTTTGCATGTCGGCACTCTTAGCGAGTACGCTGGAGCGTCGTTAAGTTTCCCGTTAGCAGGAAGGCAATCCGTCGTGGCCAAGGCGACCGACGTCCGTCCGAAGATCACCCTGGCGTGTACGGAGTGCAAGGAGCGGAACTACATCACCCGTAAGAACCGCCGCAACGACCCGGACCGCGTCGAGCTGAAGAAGTTCTGCCCCCGGGACGGCAAGCACACCCTGCACCGCGAGACCCGCTGATCTCAGCACCTCACAGCTTCACTCTGCGCCGCTCGGTCATCGACCGAGCGGCGCAGAGTAGTTTGTGGGCCATGCCCCTCGACCAGTCTTTCCAGGGCCGTAGCTGGCCCGCCACGGAGCCTTATCTGGTCGGCCGCGAGAAGATCCGCGAGTTCGCCCGCGCGATCGGCGCCGCCGACCCTGAGTACCACGACCCCGAGGCCGCCCGCGCCCTCGGCTACGCCGACGTGGTCGCTCCGCCGACCTTCCCGGTCGCGATCACCATGGCGGCCAGCCGGCAGATCATCGAGGACCCGGAGCTCGGGCTCGACTACAGCCGCGTGGTGCACGGCGACCAGAAATTCGCGTACACCCGGCCTGTGGTGGCCGGCGACGCGCTCGTGTGCGTCAACTCGGTCGACGAGATCACCTCACGCGGGGGGCACGACTTCCTCACCACCCGCACCGAGGTGACCACCGAGTCCGGCGAGCAGGTCGTGACGGTGTGGTCCAAGCTGGTCCAGCGGGGCGGGGAGGCGTAAATGGAGCCGCAGACCTTCCGGGTGACCCGGGCTGACCTGGTGCGCTACGCGGGCGCCTCGGGCGATTTCAACCCCATCCACTGGAGCGACCGTGTCGCCACCGGCGTCGGCCTGCCCGGCGTGATCGCGCACGGCATGTTCACCATGGCCCTCGTCGGCCGCGCGGTGACCGCCTGGGCCGGCGCGCCCGACGCGGTCGTCGAGTTCAGCGTGCGCTTCTCACGCCCCGTCCCGGTGCCCGACACCGACGAGGGCACCGAGGTGGTCGTCACCGCCACGGTGAAGGACAGCACCGACGACGGCCTCACCAAGCTCGCCCTGACCGCCACCTGCCAGGGCGAAAAGGTCCTGTCGCTCGCTCAGGCGATCATCCGCAAACGTTAGTTCCTGTTTCGTGGCTGGGGCGGGAGCGAGGCGGGTCCAGGTTTCGGCTGGTGGTGGCCTGTGGATGCCCGGCTACCGGTGTTGTAACCGGGCATCCACAGGACGCCGCCAGACGGGAGCTGGGCCCCTCCGCAGCCCTGTCCCAGCCACGAAACAGGGACTAGGCGAGCCCGGGTTGGGCAAGCGCCCTGTGAACCCGTACACTGGTGCGCCGTGGGGCAGTGACCCCCCGAACCAGCCTGCCCCAAGCAGGCAGATTCGGGGATTCAGCCGCCTCGCACAGGGGTGTAGCTCAATTGGCAGAGCAGCGGTCTCCAAAACCGCAGGCTGCAGGTTCAAGTCCTGTCACCCCTGCGCAAGCCCTCGAGACGTGCCCGCCCGGTGCGCGGTCCGCACGACGCCGCGCCGGACGCAGCGTGGCGGGGACCCATCACCACCGATGACGGAAGTAGGGCGCCATGGCCGAGAGGAACCGACCCGGTGACGCCGGCGACCCGGCCGACGACGAGGTGTTTGACGACGCTGTCGAGGACGATAAAGACGTCCCGGGCGACGACGACGCCGAGCCGGTAGGCCGCGGCGGCACGGCTCTCGCCGAGCGGACCCCGAAGTCGAAGAAGGAAGCCCGCCAGGCCGGCTTCTTCGGCCGTATCGGTGGTTTCTTCCGTGAGGTCGTCAGCGAGCTGCGTAAGGTCATCTGGCCCACGCGCAAGGAACTGCTGACCTACACCACGATCGTCATCGTGTTCGTGGCCGTGATGACCACGATCGTCGGCCTTCTGGACCTCGGCCTGGGCAAGGCCGTCCTCTGGGCGTTCGGCGGCTGATCGCCGCCGGGCCCGGCCCGACGGCCGGCAGGGGCCTGAGCGCCCGCATGAAGACCATGACTTACCTGGAAGTGAGCGAGCGTGCCTGAGTACGACGAGGAGACCGCGGAGTCCGTCGACGAGCAGTCGTCGGTGGCGACGGCGGACGACGACGAGTCGGTCGAGGCCGCCCAGCCGGAAACCGCCCAGACCGAAACCGCCCAGACGGAAACTGCGGAGCCCGAGGCCGCCGAGCCGGAGGCCGCGGCCGCCACGGAGCCCGACGAGGACTACGACCCGGTCCAGGAGCTGCGGCAGAAGCTGCGGTACGCCCCCGGTGACTGGTACGTGGTGCACTCGTACGCGGGTTACGAGAACAAGGTCAAGACCAACCTCGAGACCCGCATCACGAGCCTCGACATGGAGGACTTCATCTTCCAGGTCGAGGTTCCGACCCGCGAAGAGGTCGAGGTCAAGGGCGGCAAGCGCGTCCAGGTCAACAACAAGGTCTTCCCGGGCTACATCCTGGTCCGCATGGACCTCAGCCCCGAGTCGTACTCGTGCGTGCGCAACACGCCCGGTGTGACCGGCTTCGTGGGCGCGACCGACCGGGTCGACCGGCCGGCCCCGCTCTCGCTCGACGAGGTGCTGAAGTGGCTCGCCCCTGCCGTCGAGCAGGAGGAGAAGAAGGCCAAGCCCGAGATCAAGGTCCTCGACTTCGAGGTGGGCGACTCGGTCACGGTCACCGACGGCGCGTTCGCGTCGCTGCCGGCCTCGATCTCGGAAATCAACGCCGACCAGCAGAAGTTGAAGGTTCTGGTCTCCATCTTCGGCCGTGAGACGCCGGTGGAGCTGAACTTCAACCAGGTCACCAAGATCTGACAAGTACGTCAGTGGGAGGGCCGCGGCTAGAAGCGGCCCGCCATCTACCACAGGAGTAAGAACATGCAGCGCAGCAAGGGCTACCGCAAGGCGGCCGAGTCGATCGACGCCAACAAGCTCTACGAGCCCGCCGACGCCATCAAGCTGGCCAAGGACGCGAGCCCGACCAAGTTCGACGCGACCGTCGAGGTCGCGATGCGACTGGGCGTCGACCCGCGTAAGGCCGACCAGATGGTCCGCGGCACCGTCAACCTGCCGCACGGCACCGGCAAGACCGCTCGGGTGATCGTCTTCGCCCAGGGCGCGAAGGCCGAGGAGGCCGTCGCGGCCGGCGCCGACGAGGTCGGCACCGACGAGCTCGTCGCCCGCATCCAGGGTGGCTGGCTCGACTTCGACGCCGCCATCGCCACCCCGGACCAGATGGCCAAGATCGGCCGTATCGCCCGGATCCTCGGCCCGCGTGGCCTCATGCCCAACCCGAAGACGGGCACGGTCACCGTGGACGTGACCAAGGCCGTCAACGAGATCAAGGGCGGCAAGATCACCTTCCGGGTGGACAAGCACTCGAACCTGCACCTGATCATCGGCAAGGCCTCGTTCTCCGAGGACCAGCTGGTGGACAACTACGCCGCGGTGCTCGACGAGATCCTGCGGGCCAAGCCGTCCGCGGCCAAGGGCAAGTACCTCAAGAAGGTCGTCGTCACCACGACGATGGGCCCGGGCGTGCAGATCGACCCGAACGTCGTGAAGAACTTCAAGGCCGGCGCCGAGGCCTGATCGGCACAGGTCACCAGGAACGCCCCCGGGGTACACCCCGGGGGCGTTTTCTGTGGGAGGCTTCGGCTCGTGCGTTTCGACGGGGTGTGGTTCCGCTACGGGCGCCGCCTGCCCTGGGCCCTGCGCGAGATCGACGCCACTGTCGAGCCCGGTCAGACCGTCGTCGTGCTGGGCCGCAACGGCGCCGGCAAGTCGACGCTGCTCCAGCTGGCGGCCGGAGTCCTGCGCCCGGCGCGGGGCGTGGTCCACGACCGTCCGCCGGTCGTCGGCTGGGTGCCCGAGCGTTTCCCGGCCGATCAGCCCTTCACCGCGGGGCAATACCTGAGCCGCATGGCCCGGCTGCGCGGCGTGCCCGACAGCGCGGCCGGCGAGTGGATCGAGCGCCTGCTGCTCGCCGAACACGCCGGCACCCGCCTCGGCGATCTCTCCAAGGGGACCGCGCAGAAGGTCGGCGTCGCCCAGGCCCTGCTGGCCCGTCCCGGCCTGCTGGTTCTCGACGAGCCGTGGGAGGGCCTCGACGCCGCCGCCCGCACGCTGATCCCCGAGATCGTCGCCGAGGTCACCGCGGCCGGCGGCATCGTCCTGGTCAGCGACCACCGCAACGAGATCGCCGGTCTGCCGGGCGCCATCCACTGGACGGTCACCGAGTCGGTCCTGCGCCTCGAGACACCCGCCGCGCGGTCTGACGAGGTCATCATCGAGGTCGCCGTCCGCCGAGCGGACGCCGACCAGGCGGTGGTCCAGCTGCGTGCCGAGGGTCACCGCGTCTTAGGTGTACGAGACCTCGCCGCGTCCCAACCGCACAGCGGCCCCTCCGGGCCGGACGCGTCATCCGATCCGCCCACCAGCGGCGGGGCGCCGGGCGCACCCTCCCACGCCGACGGCGAAGCTGCTGGCGCACCGGCCAAGGGTGCGGGCCTATGACGGCGCTGCTTCGTATGCGGCTTGCTGCTTTCGCTCGCGGTGGGCGTGCCCTGGCGCCACTCATCACCGTGCTGGTGGTGCTCGGGGTGATCTACGGCGGGGGAGCGTCGCCGGCCTCCGTCGCCTACGGCTATTCGGCCGCCGCGCTGTTCCCCGTGCTGGCCTGGCAGTCCAAGCTCGTCCTGGACACCGAGCCCGACGTGCAGCGCCGCCTCGCCCGCACCGCCGTCGGCGCCCGGCGCGAGGCGATCGCCGGGCTGCTGGCGGCCGCGCTGCTCGCGCTGGCCGTCTGCGCCGCGGCCATGGCCGCCCCCTGGCTCTTCGGCGGCATCGAGACCGGGGAGGGCGCTCTGACCGGTTCGATGCTCGGCGTCCTGGCCCACCTGCTCGCGATTGTGCCCGCGGTGGCCGTGGGCGGGCTGGCCAGCCGGGCCGTGACCGGCGGCGTCCGCAACGGCGTGGCCGTGCTCGTCGTCGCCGCCGTCCTCGTGGTCGTGCTCGGGCTCCAGGGCTCGATCGCCCCGTGGATCGTCCCGCCGGTCATGGCGACCGCCCGGGCGCTGAACGACGCCGACCCACCGCCCGCGTCGACCCTCCTGGTGATCACCGGCTGGGCCGCCCTGTGGTGTGCGGCCGCGCTCGGCGGATACGGCTGGCTCCGCCGATCGAAGGCGTGAGGCCGCCGATTTGGCGGTGGCCGTATCACCCCGTACAGTTGCTTCTCGAAGTTCCACCCAAAGACCGCTGGTCGCCGCAACCACCGTCGCGAGACGGAGGTCGCGGTCGAAGGCCCCGCTGAGTGCGGGCGGCCCGCGCAGGGGAGAACGGTTCGTGACCGGGTGTTCCATGTGCCCGCTCCGCCCCGTGCGCCCTGCGCCGGGGCGTTTCTCATTCCGGCCCCTCCTTCGTTCCGGCCAGTGGCTCGAGCATTGAGAGAGGAGGGACATGGCGGACAAGCCGGTCCGGGCCGACAAGGCCAGCGCCGTTTCCGAGCTCACGGACGACTTCCGTAACTCGTCGGCCACCGTGCTGACCGAGTACCGCGGTCTCACGGTCAAGCAGCTCACGGAGCTGCGCCGTTCGCTGGGCAAGGACACCAAGTACTCGGTGTCCAAGAACACCCTGGCGAAGCGCGCGGCTACCGACGCGGGCATCGAGGGCCTCGACAACCTGTTTGCCGGTCCTACCGCGCTCGCCTTCATCAGCGGCGACCCGGTCGAGGCGGCCAAGGGCCTTCGTGCCTTCGCCAAGGCCAACCCCGTCCTGAAGATCAAGGGCGGTGTGTTCGAGGGCAAGGCGATCAGTGCTGACGACGTCAACAAGATCGCTGACCTCGAGTCGCGTGAGGTTCTGCTGGCCAAGCTGGCCGGCGCCATGAAGGGCAACCTGTCCAAGGCGGCCGGCCTCTTCCAGGCCCCGCTGTCGCAGGTGGCGCGCCTCGCGGCCGCTCTTCAGGAGAAGCGCGAGAAGGACGGTTCCGCGGAGGCCTGAGCCACCGCGCACCAGCAAGACTTTTTGATCAGTACCTAGGAAAGGTTGCCAGACATGGCGAAGCTCAGCACCGACGAGCTGCTTGACGCGTTCAAGGAAATGACGCTGATCGAGCTCTCCGAGTTCGTGAAGCAGTTCGAGGAGACCTTCGAGGTCACCGCCGCCGCTCCGGTCGCCGTCGCGGCCGCCGGCGCTGCCGCTGCCCCGGCCGAGGCCGAGGCCGAGAAGGACTCGTTCGACGTCGTCCTCGAGGGTGACGGTGGCAAGAAGATCCAGGTCATCAAGGTCGTGCGTGAGCTGACCGGCCTGGGCCTCAAGGAGGCCAAGGACGCCGTCGAGTCCGCCCCCAAGGCGATCCTCGAGGGTGTCAACAAGGAGAAGGCCGACGCCGCCAAGGCGAAGCTCGAGGCCGAGGGCGCCAAGGTCACCCTCAAGTGATCTGACGCTCCACAGTTTCACCTCGCGACGGCGAGGGCCCTGCTCAGGGGCCCTCGCCGTTCGTGCTTTCGGGCCCGACCCGCTCGGAGGCCCTTGACTGTGTGTCCGCTGACAGGCACGCTGATGGCAGCAAGTTTCCGCGCTTGCGACAGCCACGCCGTGGGTAATCCGGGTCTAGCCGGTCCTGCGGCCGGCACCCGAGGAAAGACCGCCGCGTCGAGCGGCCCCGCGTTAAGGCCCTGACCCATTGAGGCGCAGGTCAGAGGCAGCGAGGGCCACGCTCCGCAGGTTTCCTCCGGTGTGGGCTGGACAGCGGTTAGCCGAGCGGCTACACTGCTAGTTTGCGCTGCCTTCTGCCTTGAGCCCTGCCAGAATAACTTTCTGGGGGGCTCGTCAGAGTGCACGCAGACAGTTGCATACCGCAGCTGCAGCCGCATCAGCAGCACCGGTCCTCGGAAGGACGCATCTTGGCAGCTTCCCGCCCTGCGAAGACCAGCCGTACGTCGAGCGCTTACGCACCCCGCCGTGTCTCTTTCGGCAGGATCACCGAGCAACTAGAGGTCCCCAACCTCCTCGCCCTCCAGACGGAGTCCTTCGACTGGCTGGTCGGGAACGAGGCTTGGCAGGCCCGGTCGACGGACGACCCGCACGCCCAGTCGGGCCTCGCAGAGATCCTCGAAGAGATCAGTCCCATTGAGGACTTCTCCGGCACAATGTCGCTGTCCTTCTCGTCTCCCCGATTCGACGAGGTCAAGGCCTCGATCGAGGAGTGCAAGGAGAAGGATCTGACTTACTGCGCGCCACTGTTCGTGACCGCGGAGTTCACCAACAACACCACTGGCGAGATCAAGAGCCAGACCGTGTTCATGGGTGACTTCCCGATGATGACCCCCAAGGGGACGTTCGTCATCAACGGCACGGAGCGCGTCGTGGTGAGCCAGCTCGTCCGCTCGCCGGGCGTGTACTTCACCAAGGAGCCGGACAAGACCTCCGACCGCGACCTCTCCAGCGTCAAGGTCATCCCCAGCCGGGGCGCCTGGCTGGAGTTCGACATCGACAAGCGCGACACCGTCGGTGTCCGGATCGACCGCAAGCGCCGGCAGGCCGTCACGGTCCTGCTCAAGGCGATCGGCTGGTCGGCCGACCAGATCCGTGAGCGGTTCGGGTGGTCCGAGCTTCTCATGACCACCCTCGAGAAGGACCACATCGCCGGGCAGGACGAGGCCCTGCTCGACATCTACCGCAAGCTCCGCCCTGGCGAGCCCCCGACCAGGGAGAACGCGCAGACCCTGCTCGACAACCTCTTCTTCAACCCGAAGAGGTACGACGTCGCCAAGGTCGGCCGTTACAAGTTCAACAAGAAGCTCGAGCTCGACCTGCCGATCGACCGCGGGACGCTGACCGAGGAAGACATCGTCAAGACCGTCGAGTACCTCGCCCGGCTGCACGCCGGTGAGGAGGGCTACGAGGCCGACGACATCGACCACTTCGGCAACCGGCGTCTGCGCACGGTCGGCGAGCTCATCCAGAACCAGGTCCGCGTGGGCCTGTCCCGGATGGAGCGCGTCGTCCGCGAGCGCATGACGACCCAGGACGTCGAGGCGATCACGCCGCAGACCCTGATCAACATCCGTCCCGTGGTGGCGGCGATCAAGGAGTTCTTCGGTACGTCGCAGCTGTCGCAGTTCATGGACCAGACCAACCCGCTCGCGGGTCTGACCCACCGTCGCCGCCTGTCGGCGCTCGGCCCGGGTGGTCTGTCGCGTGAGCGTGCCGGCTTCGAGGTCCGTGACGTGCACCCCTCGCACTACGGCCGCATGTGCCCGATCGAGACGCCCGAGGGACCGAACATCGGTCTGATCGGCGCGCTCTCGACGTTCGCGCGGGTCAACCCGTTCGGCTTCATCGAGACGCCGTACCGCAAGGTGGAAGAGGGCGTCGTCACCGACGAGGTCCACTACCTCACGGCCGACGAGGAAGACCGGTACATCAAGGCGCAGGCGAACGCCACGCTGCGCAGCGACGGCACCTTCGCCGACGACCGCGTCCTGGTCCGCCGGAAGGGCGGTGAGGTCGACTACGTGCCCGGCACGCAGGTCGACTACATGGACGTGTCGCCGCGGCAGATGACCTCGGTCGCGACCGCGATGATCCCGTTCCTCGAGCACGACGACGCCAACCGTGCCCTCATGGGCGCGAACATGCAGCGTCAGGCGGTGCCGCTGGTCAAGGCCGAGGCCCCGCTGGTCGGTACGGGCATGGAGTACCGCGCCGCGGTCGACGCCGGTGACGTTGTCGTCGCCGAGGTCGGTGGCGTGGTCGAGGACCTGTGCGCCGACTACGTGACGGTCCACCAGGACGACGGCCACCGCCGTACGTACCTGCTGCACAAGTTCCGCCGCTCGAACGCCGGCTCCTGCGTCAACCAGAAGCCGGTCGTCTTCGAGGGTGACCGGGTCGAGGCCGGCCAGGTCATCGCTGACGGCCCGTGCACCGACGAGGGTGAGATGGCCCTGGGCCGCAACCTCCTCGTCGCGTTCATGTGCTGGGAGGGCCACAACTACGAGGACGCGATCATCCTGTCGCAGCGCCTCGTGCAGCAGGACGTCCTCACCTCGATCCACATCGAGGAGCACGAGGTCGACGCCCGTGACACCAAGCTCGGCCCGGAAGAGATCACCCGCGACATCCCGAACGTCAGCGAGGAAATGCTCGCCGACCTCGACGAGCGCGGCATCATCCGGATCGGCGCCGAGGTCGTCCCCGGCGACATCCTGGTCGGCAAGGTCACGCCCAAGGGCGAGACCGAGCTGACCCCCGAGGAGCGCCTGCTCCGCGCGATCTTCGGTGAGAAGGCCCGGGAGGTCCGGGACACCTCGCTGAAGGTGCCGCACGGCGAGACCGGCACGGTCATCGGCGTCCGCACGTTCTCGCGTGAGGACGGCGACGAGCTTCCTCCGGGCGTCAACGAGCTGGTCCGCGTGTACGTGGCCCAGAAGCGCAAGATCCAGGACGGTGACAAGCTCGCCGGCCGCCACGGCAACAAGGGCGTCATCTCCAAGATCCTCCCGGTCGAGGACATGCCGTTCCTCGAGGACGGCACCCCCGTCGACATCGTGCTCAACCCGCTCGGTGTGCCCTCGCGTATGAACATCGGCCAGGTTCTGGAGACCCACCTCGGGTGGATCGCCAAGACCGGCTGGGAGGTCGAGGGCGACGACACCGAGTGGAAGCGCCAGCTGCGCGCGATCGAGGCGCACGAGTCCCCCAAGGACTCGAACGTCGCGACCCCCGTCTTCGACGGTGCGCAGGAGGAGGAGATCAAGGGTCTTCTCGAGTCGACGCTGGTCAACCGCGACGGTAAGCGGCTGGTCAACGGTGACGGCAAGGCGCAGCTGTTCGACGGCCGCTCCGGCGAGCCGCTGCCGGACCCGATCTCGGTCGGGTACGTGTACATCCTGAAGCTGAACCACCTGGTCGACGACAAGATCCACGCTCGGTCGACCGGCCCGTACTCGATGATCACGCAGCAGCCGCTGGGTGGTAAGGCGCAGTTCGGTGGACAGCGGTTCGGCGAGATGGAGTGCTGGGCGATGCAGGCCTACGGCGCCGCTTACGCGCTGCAGGAGCTGCTCACCATCAAGTCCGACGACGTGCTCGGCCGCGTGAAGGTCTACGAGGCCATCGTCAAGGGCGAGAACATCCCGGAGCCGGGAATCCCGGAGTCGTTCAAGGTGCTGCTCAAGGAGCTGCAGTCGCTGTGCCTGAATGTTGAGGTGCTCTCCAGCGACGGCGTGGCTCTCGAGATGCGCGAGACCGACGACGAGGTCTTCCGGGCCGCGGAGGAACTCGGTATCGACCTGTCCCGGCGCCCGAACGAGGGCGTCAGCAGCGTCGAAGAGATCTGACGGAAGCGTCCCCCGGCCCTTTCACAGGGCCGGGGGACGCCACCGCCGGCCTGGAATCCATTCGAGCAAGAAATACGAGGGATAGACCAAGTGCTCGACGTCAACTTCTTCGACGAGTTGCGCATCGGCCTGGCCACCGCTGACGACATCCGGCAGTGGTCGCACGGCGAGGTCAAGAAGCCCGAGACGATCAACTACCGCACGCTCAAGCCCGAGAAGGACGGACTCTTCTGCGAGAAGATCTTCGGTCCTCAGCGGGACTGGGAGTGCTACTGCGGAAAGTACAAGCGGGTCCGGTTCAAGGGCATCATCTGTGAGCGCTGCGGCGTCGAGGTGACCCGGTCCAAGGTCCGCCGTGAGCGCATGGGTCACATCGAGCTGGCCGCTTCGGTCACGCACATCTGGTACTTCAAGGGTGTGCCGAGCCGGCTGGGCTACCTGCTCGACCTGGCTCCGAAGGACCTCGAGAAGATCATTTACTTCGCCTCGTACGTGATCACGAGCGTTGACGCCGAGTCGCGTCACCGCGACATGTCCACGATCGAGAACGAGATCTTCGCCGAGAAGCGCCAGTCGGAGAACGGCCGCGACTCCGAGATCGAGAAGCGGGCCGCCAAGCTGGAGCAGGACCTCGCCGAGCTCGAGGCCGAGGGCGCCAAGGCTGACGTGCGCCGCAAGGTCAAGGAGGCCGGCGAGCGCGAGATGCGCCAGATCCGTGACAAGGCGCAGCGCGAGATCGACCGGCTCGACGAGGTGCTCGACACCTTCCGCAAGCTCGACTCCAAGCAGCTGGTCACCGACGAGCTGCTCTACCGCGAGCTGCGGGACCGCTTCGGTGAGTACTTCACCGGTGGCATGGGCGCCGAGGCGATCAAGGCGCTGCTCGAGAACATGGACCTGGACGCCGAGGCCGAGAACCTGCGGGAGATCATCCGCACGGGCAAGGGCCAGCGGAAGATCCGTGCGCTCAAGCGCCTCAAGGTCGTCGCCGCGTTCCTGAACACCACCAACAAGCCGCTCGGCATGGTGCTGGACTGCGTCCCGGTCATCCCGCCGGACCTCCGCCCGATGGTGCAGCTCGACGGTGGCCGCTTCGCGACCTCCGACCTGAACGACCTGTACCGCCGGGTCATCAACCGGAACAACCGGTTGAAGCGCCTGATCGACCTGGGTGCGCCCGAGATCATCGTGAACAACGAGAAGCGGATGCTGCAGGAGGCCGTCGACGCGCTGTTCGACAACGGCCGCCGCGGCCGGCCGGTCACCGGCCCGGGTAACCGCCCGCTGAAGTCGCTGTCCGACATGCTCAAGGGCAAGCAGGGTCGTTTCCGCCAGAACCTGCTGGGCAAGCGCGTCGACTACTCCGGCCGTTCGGTCATCGTCGTCGGCCCGCGGCTCAAGCTGCACCAGTGCGGTCTGCCCAAGCAGATGGCCCTGGAGCTGTTCAAGCCGTTCGTGATGAAGCGCCTGGTCGACCTGAACCACGCGCAGAACATCAAGTCGGCCAAGCGGATGGTCGAGCGTCAGCGCCCGGTCGTGTGGGACGTCCTCGAAGAGGTCATCAGCGAGCACCCGGTGCTGCTGAACCGCGCGCCGACCCTGCACCGCCTCGGCATCCAGGCCTTCGAGCCGCAGCTGGTCGAGGGCAAGGCCATCCAGATCCACCCGCTCGTGTGTACGGCGTTCAACGCCGACTTCGACGGCGACCAGATGGCGGTGCACGTGCCGCTGTCGGCCGAGGCGCAGGCCGAGGCCCGGATCCTGATGCTCTCGTCGAACAACATCCTCAAGCCGGCCGACGGCAAGCCGGTCACCATGCCTACCCAGGACATGGTCATCGGGCTGTACTACCTGACCCACCTCACGCCCGGAGCCAAGGGCGAGGGCCGGGTGTTCAGCTCGGACGCCGAGGCGCGGATGGCCTTCGACAACGGTGAGCTGCACCTGCAGGCGCCGATCAAGATCCGTATGCACGAGGTCATCGGTGTCGACAACGGCGCCAAGGGCGCCAAGTGGGAGGCGCCGGAGGACTGGACCGAGGGCGAGCCGCTCCTGGTCGAGACCACCCTGGGCCGCGTCATCTTCAACGAGACGCTGCCCCCGGGCTACCGCTTCGTGAACTACGAGATCCGCAAGGGTCAGCTGTCGGCGATCGTCAACGACCTCGCCGAGCGCTTCCCCAAGGTCGCGCTGGCCGCGACCCTGGACGCGCTCAAGGAGGCCGGCTTCCACTGGGCCACCTGGTCCGGTGTGACGATCGGCATGGGCGACGTCATCGGCCCCCCGCGCAAGCCGGAGATCCTGCAGCGCTACCAGGTCGAGGCCGACCGCATCGACAAGCAGTACCAGCGTGGTCTCATGACCGCCGAGGAGCGTCGCGGCGAGCTCATCGAGATCTGGACGAAGGCGACGAACGAGATCTCCAAGGAGATGGAGAACTCGCTCCCGCAGGAGAACCCGCTCTGGGTCATGATCAACTCGGGCGCCCGCGGTAACCTGCTGCAGCTTCGGCAGATCGCCGCGATCCGTGGCCTGGTGGCCAACCCCAAGGGCGAGATCATCCCGCGGCCGATCACCTCGTCGTACCGTGAGGGCCTGACCGTGCTGGAGTACTTCATCTCCACGCACGGTGCTCGTAAGGGTCTGGCCGACACCGCGCTGCGTACCGCCGACTCGGGTTACCTGACCCGTCGTCTGGTGGACGTCTCGCAGGACGTCATCATCCGCGAGGAGGACTGCGGCACCGACCGCGCGATCCCGATGCAGGTGGGCGAGCGCGAGGCGGACGGCACCCTGGTCGTGCACGTGCACGCCGAGACCGGTGTGCACGCCCGGACGCTGGCCGACGACATCGACGACGCCCAGGGCAACCGGGTGGTGTCGCGTGGCGACGACCTGAACTCGATCCTGGTCGACAAGCTCGTCGCCGCCGGCGTCGAGAACGTCCGGGTGCGTTCGGTGCTGACCTGTGAGTCGAAGCTCGGCGTGTGCGCGGCCTGCTACGGCCGTTCGCTGCCGACCGGCAAGTCGGTCGACATCGGCGAGGCCGTCGGCATCATCGCGGCCCAGTCCATCGGTGAGCCCGGCACGCAGCTGACGATGCGTACCTTCCACACCGGTGGTGTCGCGGGTGAGGACATCACCCAGGGTCTTCCGCGTGTGCAGGAGATCTTCGAGGCCCGCGTTCCCAAGGGCAAGGCGCCCATCGCCGACACCCCGGGACGCATCCGCATCGAGGACGGCGAGCGCTCGCGCAAGATCATCGTGGTGCCGGACGACGGCAGCGAGGAGATCGTTTACGACAAGATCTCCAAGCGCGTCAAGCTCCGGGCCCACGACGGCGACCACGTCGGCGTCGGCGAGAAGCTCACCGAGGGCACCATCGACCCGCACGAGCTTCTGCGGATCATGGGCCCGCGGGCGGTCCAGGTCCACCTGACCAGTGAGGTCCAGGAGGTCTACCGCTCGCAGGGTGTGCTCATCCACGACAAGCACATCGAGATCATCATCCGCCAGATGCTCAAGCGGGTGACGGTCATCGACTCGGGTGCCGCGGAGTTCCTCCCCGGCGTCCTGGTCGACCGGGCGCTCTTCGAGTCGGAGAACCGCCGGATCGTGGGCGAGGGTGGCGAGCCCGCCGCCGGTCGCCCGGTGCTGATGGGTATCACCAAGGCCTCGCTGGCCACCGACTCCTGGCTCTCGGCCGCCTCCTTCCAGGAGACGACCCGGGTGCTGACCGACGCGGCGATCAACTCGCGTAGCGACTCGCTCGTCGGCCTCAAGGAGAACGTGATCATCGGTAAGCTCATCCCGGCCGGTACGGGCATCAGCAAGTACCGCAACATCCGGGTCGAGCCGACCGAGGAGGCCAAGGCCAAGGTGTACTCGATGACCGGGTACCCCGAGACCGACTACGGCTTCGGGCCGGCCAGCGGGCAGGCTGTGCCGCTGGACGACTTCGACTTCGGGTCCTACCGCTAAGTCTCATCGCTCCGAAGGGCGGCCGCGCACTGCGCGGCCGCCCTTCGGGCTTTCTACTATGGGTGGGTGACGCTTCCCGCCCTCACCCGCCACCCGATGGATCCTGACCCGGCGCCGTCGTCGAAGGCGCGGGCGGTCTTCGCTCTGGGCCTGGTGGGCTTCCTGACCGGCCCGTTCGTGGGCGGGGTGATCCCGGCCACCCTGGCCCTGGTGCTGGCGCGGCAGGCCGCGCGGCAGGCGTACGACGCCGGGGGCTATCTGACCGGCTCGGCCTGGATCCGCCGCGGGCGCCGGTTGGCCTGGGCCGGGCTCGTGCTGGCCCTCACGTCGCTGGTGATCGCCGCCATCGCCGGCCTGCTGCACCTGGCCGGCTCGCCCGCGGGCCCCGACTTCGCCCCGGGTACCGACTGACCCCGTTCGGGTGACATGCTCATGTCATGACGCAGCCGCCGGCGGCCATGCCCTATCCGCCTCCGCCTCCGCCGCCCAACGGGCGCTGGCGGCCGGAACGGGTCGACCCCCTGCCGGGCACCGAGTTCGGCCTGGTCCAGCTGCGTGTCGAGCCGATCACGTCCGGCCTGGCCATCGGCTCGCTGGTCGCCGGCATCGGCTCGATCCTGGTCTCCACGCTGGTCCTCTGCTTCGGCATCGCCGGCGCCTCGGGCGGCTGGGGTGGCTGGGTCGGCGGGGCCTTCACGGTCCTCAGCGTGCTCGCGGGGGCCGGCGCGATCATCGTCGGCGTGGTGGCCCGGCGGCAGATCCGCCGTTCCGGACAGGTCGGGCAGGTCCGCTTCACCGGCGCCGGGCTTGGTATGGCGGGGATCATCTGCGGATCGGCCGGCGCGGGAATTGCCCTGCTGTCACTGGCGTTGACCCTGGTGTTGCAGTTGTCATCCTGAGTGACTCGTGCGCTTCTCCGACCGCGGATCCGGCACCGCGACGCCGGTTCGTTTAAGCACCCGGTACACTTGTATCGGAGGTATCCGTCACGAGGACTGGGCAAAGGAGCTGGGTGCTCATTTTGACCTGGATGCTTGGGGTGGGTACTCTTTCCCCTCGTGCCCTGGCTTGCCAGGGCAACTCGTGCGTGCGCCCGAGTCGGTAGGACTACGACGGGGTCGACATGCGCCGAGCGCGGTGGCCCGAAAGGGCGCCGACACAGACAAGACCCGATGCGCGTTGACAGACGCGTGGCGGGACCGTGAGCCGGACGACACGCCCGACCGCGGGTGCCGGAAGCCCCCCGGGCATGGGGAGCCTTCGGCACACAGAGGCATATCTAAGACGGTGCGGTCGCGGTGAAAGGCGGCCGAAGGGAGCGGAGAGAACCCGGTGCCCACGATCCAGCAGCTGGTCCGAAAGGGCCGCCAGGCGAAGACGAGCAAGACCAAGACGCCGGCGCTGAAGGGAAGTCCCCAGCGGCGCGGCGTGTGCACGCGCGTGTACACCACCACCCCCAAGAAGCCGAACTCTGCGCTGCGCAAGGTCGCTCGTGTGAAGCTCAGCAGCCAGATCGAGGTGACGGCGTACATCCCGGGCGTCGGCCACAACCTGCAGGAGCACTCGATCGTGCTCGTGCGCGGCGGTCGTGTGAAGGACCTCCCGGGCGTCCGCTACAAGATCGTCCGTGGTTCGCTGGACACCCAGGGTGTCCGCAACCGCAAGCAGGCCCGCAGCCGTTACGGCGCGAAGAAGGAGAAGAGCTGACATGCCGCGTAAGGGCCCCGCTCCGCGCCACCCAGTGGTCGCGGACCCGGTTTACAACTCGCCGCTGGTCACCCAGCTGGTGAACAAGATCCTGGTCGGCGGCAAGCGTCAGCTCGCTGAGCGCATCGTGTACGGCGCCCTCGAGGGTGCCCGCGAGAAGAGCGGCACCGACCCCGTGGTGATCCTCAAGCGCGCCATGGACAACGTCAAGCCGACCCTCGAGGTCCGCAGCCGCCGCGTCGGTGGCGCGACCTACCAGGTCCCGGTCGAGGTCCGCACCCCGCGTCAGACCACGCTCGGCCTTCGCTGGCTCGTCCAGTACTCGAAGGCGCGCCGTGAGAAGACCATGATCGAGCGTCTCCAGAACGAGCTGCTCGACGCCAGCAACGGCCTCGGTGCCGCCGTCAAGCGGCGCGAGGACACCCACAAGATGGCGGAGTCCAACAAGGCCTTCGCGCACTACCGCTGGTAAGACCCCGCTGCCGGCCCGGTGACAACCGGGCCGGGAGGCAAGTCGGACCGGTTCACGAGACGACGACGAAGAAAAGTAGGGATTGAAGTGGCCGCCGCAGACGCGCTCGCCAACGTACGCAACATCGGCATCATGGCGCACATCGATGCCGGTAAGACCACGACTACTGAGCGAATCCTGTTCTACACCGGCATCACGTACAAGATCGGTGAGGTCCACGAGGGCGCCGCCGTCATGGACTGGATGGAGCAGGAGCAGGAGCGCGGTATCACGATCACTTCCGCCGCCACCAAGTGCGAGTGGAAGGGCCACACGATCCAGATCATCGACACGCCCGGCCACGTCGACTTCACGGTCGAGGTGGAGCGGTCGCTGCGTGTGCTGGACGGCGCGGTGGCGGTCTACGACGGCGTCGCCGGCGTGGAGCCGCAGACCGAGAACGTGTGGCGGCAGGCGGACAAGTACCACGTCCCCCGGATGTGCTTCGTCAACAAGCTCGACCGGACCGGCGCGGACTTCTTCCGCTGCGTGCAGATGATGATCGACCGGCTCAACGCGACGCCGCTCGTCCTGCAGATCCCGATCGGCCTCGAGGGCGACCACATCGGCGTCGTCGACCTGATCGGCATGCGCGCGCTCACCTGGCGTGGTGAGACCCAGAAGGGTGAGGACTACGCGGTCGAGGAGATCCCGGCCGACCTGGTCGACTCCGCGAACGAGTGGCGCGAGAAGCTCATCGAGACCCTGGCCGACGTCGACGACGCGGTCATGGAGAAGTACCTCGAGGGCGAGTCGCTGACCGAGGACGAGATCAAGGCCGCCATCCGGCGCGCCACGATCGCCAGCAAGGCCAACCCGGTGCTGTGCGGCTCGGCGTTCAAGAACAAGGGCGTTCAGCCCATGCTCGACGCCGTGATCGACTTCCTGCCGTCGCCGCTGGACATCCCGGCCATCGAGGGCACCGCGACCGACGGCGAGACGCCGCTGCAGCGCAAGCCGTCGAACTCGGAGCCGTTCTCGGCCCTGGCGTTCAAGATCCAGACGGACAAGCACCTCGGCAAGCTCACCTACGTGCGGGTCTACTCCGGCACGCTCGAGTCCGGTTCTCAGGTGGTCAACTCCACCAAGGACCGCAAGGAGCGGATCGGCAAGATCTACCAGATGCACGCGAACAAGCGTGAGGAGCGCGCCACCGCGCAGGCCGGCGACATCATCGCCGTCCAGGGTCTCAAGCAGACCACCACCGGTGACACGCTCAGCGACCCGGCCAACCCGGTCATCCTGGAGTCGATGACCTTCCCGGAGCCGGTCATCCAGGTCGCCATCGAGCCGAAGACCAAGTCCGACCAGGAGAAGCTGGGCACCGCGATCCAGCGCCTCGCCGAGGAGGACCCGACGTTCCGGGTCTTCAACGACGAGGAGACCGGCCAGACGATCATCGCCGGCATGGGCGAGCTCCACCTGGACATCCTGGTGGACCGCATGCGCCGCGAGTTCAACGTCGAGGCCAACATCGGCAAGCCGCAGGTGGCCTACCGTGAGACGATCCGCGGCACCGTGGAGAAGTACACGTACGTCCACAAGAAGCAGACCGGTGGCTCGGGCCAGTACGCGAAGGTCGTCGTCAACGTCGAGCCGCTGTCGCTCGAGGCCGACGGCCCCACGTACGAGTTCGTGAACGCGGTGACCGGTGGCCGCATCCCCAAGGAGTTCATCCCCTCGGTGGACGCGGGCGCGCAGGACTCCCTGCAGTACGGCGTTCTCGCCGGCTACCCGCTGGTCGGCGTGAAGTTCACGCTGGTCGACGGTCAGTACCACGAGGTCGACTCGTCCGAGATGGCGTTCAAGATCGCCGGCTCGATGGCGATGAAGGAGGTCGCCCGCAAGGCCGACCCCGCGCTGCTCGAGCCGATGATGTCCGTGGAGGTCACGACCCCCGAGGACAACATGGGCGACGTGATCGGCGACCTCAACTCGCGGCGTGGCATCATCCAGTCGATGGAGGAGCGTTCCGGCGCCCGCGTCGTCAAGGCTCTGGTCCCGCTCTCCGAGATGTTCGGCTACGTCGGCGACCTCCGGTCGAAGACCGCCGGCCGGGCTAGCTACAGCATGCAGTTCGACTCCTACGCCGAGGTCCCGCAGGGCGTCGCGAAGGAGATCATCGCCAAGGCTACGGGCGCCTGAGTCCGCAACTGAAGCGTTGAGGCGCGTGCGGGCCGTCGAGGTCCGCACGCGCGCGAGCAGTCGACAGAGTCCCCATCGCCTTATCGGGCGTGCCGGGCGAAAGTAAAACCACAGTCCACAGGAGGACACCAGTGGCGAAGGCGAAGTTCGAGCGGACTAAGCCGCACGTCAACATCGGCACCATTGGTCACATCGACCACGGTAAGACGACGCTGACTGCGGCCATCACGAAGGTCCTGCACGACCAGTACCCGGACCTGAACCCGTACACCCCGTTCGACGAGATCGACAAGGCGCCTGAAGAGAAGGCCCGTGGTATCACGATCTCGATCGCGCACGTCGAGTACCAGACCGCGGCGCGTCACTACGCGCACGTGGACTGCCCCGGCCACGCCGACTACATCAAGAACATGATCACCGGTGCCGCGCAGATGGACGGCGCGATCCTGGTGGTCGCCGCGACCGACGGCCCGATGCCGCAGACCAAGGAGCACGTGCTCCTGGCCCGCCAGGTCGGCGTTCCGTACATCGTCGTCGCCCTGAACAAGAGCGACATGGTGGACGACGAGGAGCTCCTCGAGCTCGTCGAGCTCGAGGTCCGCGAGCTGCTCAGCACCTACGAGTTCCCGGGCGACGACCTGCCGGTCGTGCGCGTCTCGGCGCTCAAGGCGCTCGAGGGCGACGCTCAGTGGACCGAGCGCCTCATGGAGCTGATGAACGCGGTCGACACCGCGATCCCGCAGCCCGAGCGTGACACCGACAAGCCGTTCCTCATGCCCATCGAGGACGTCTTCACGATCACCGGTCGTGGCACCGTGGTCACGGGTCGCGCCGAGCGCGGCATCCTCAAGCCGAACGAGGAGGTCGAGATCGTCGGCATCCGCGAGAAGTCGACGAAGACCGTCTGCACCGGCATCGAGATGTTCCGCAAGCTGCTCGACGAGGCCCGCGCGGGCGAGAACGTCGGTCTGCTGCTCCGCGGCATCAAGCGCGAGGACGTCGAGCGCGGCATGGTCGTTGTGAAGCCGGGCACCTCTACTCCTCACACGGAGTTCGAGGGCCAGGTCTACATCCTCTCGAAGGAGGAGGGCGGCCGTCACACGCCGTTCTTCCAGAACTACCGCCCGCAGTTCTACTTCCGCACCACGGACGTCACCGGCGTCGTCACGCTGCCCGAGGGCACCGAGATGGTCATGCCGGGCGACTCCACCAGCATGTCGGTCAAGCTGATCCAGCCGATCGCCATGGAGCAGGGCCTGAAGTTCGCGATCCGTGAGGGTGGCCGCACCGTCGGCGCCGGCACGGTCACGAAGATCAACGTCTGACGATCGGGTACCCCGATTAGCATTGCCGGCTCGTTTCCGGCATACTAGTCAGGTTGCGTCCGAGCGGGGTGGGTAGCTGCCTTGGTGGCTGCCCACCCTCGCCGGGTGTCTGGGGTGTGTTTCAACCGCCCGCTGGACACCTCAAGATCCCCGTGATCTGGATGAATGCTGTGCGCAGATTTCTGAGTGCAGGCGCGACACGCCCGACCGCGGGGGTCGGACAACGCAGGATCGACGGTCCTGCGGGCTGCGAGAGCCACCCGCTTTCGCACGTAGCGGCATCGAGAGAAGGAAACAGAAGCCACCATGGCGGGACAGAAGATCCGCATCCGGCTCAAGGCCTACGACCACGAGGTAGTCGACTCCTCGGCTCGGAAGATCGTCGAGACGGTTACGCGTACCGGTGCGTCGGTTGCCGGCCCGGTGCCGCTGCCCACGGAGATCAACCGTTTCTGCGTCATCCGCTCGCCGCACAAGTACAAGGACTCGCGCGAGCACTTCGAGATGCGCACGCACAAGCGGCTGATCGACATCATCGACCCGACTCCGAAGACGGTCGACTCGCTCATGCGCCTCGACCTGCCGGCTGGCGTCGACATCGAGATCAAGCTGTAGGGATCTGCGACTAATGGACAGGGAAGTTAAGGGGATCCTGGGCGCCAAGCTCGGCATGACCCAGGTCTGGGACAACAACAAGGTTGTCCCGGTGACCGTGGTCCAGGCCGGCCCTTGTGTCGTGACCCAGGTTCGTACCGATGAGAAGGACGGCTACACCGCCGTCCAGCTGGCGTACGGCGCGATCGACCCGCGCAAGGTGAACAAGCCCGAGGGCGGTCACTTCGCGAAGGCCGGTGTGTCGCCGCGGCGGCACGTCGTCGAGCTGCGCACCAGCGACGCCGGCGCCTACGAGCTCGGCCAAGAGGTCACCGTCGAGACGTTCCCGGTCGGCACGCCGATCGACGTCACCGGCAAGACCAAGGGCAAGGGCTACGCCGGTGTCATGAAGCGGCACGGCTTCCACGGCCTCAAGGCCAGCCACGGTGTCGAGCGCAAGCACCGCTCGCCCGGCTCGATCGGCGCCTGCGCGACCCCGGGTCGCGTCTTCAAGGGTGTCCGGATGGCCGGTCGCATGGGTAGCCAGCGCTTCACCGTGCAGAACCTGACCGTGCAGGCGGTGGACACCGAGAACAACCTGATCCTGGTCAAGGGCGCGGTGCCCGGCCCCAAGGGCGCGTTGATCCTGGTCCGCACCGCGGCGAAGAAGGGCGGTGCCAAGTGAGCTCGGTTGACGTGATCAACGCCGAGGGCAACAAGGCCGGCTCGGTCGAGCTGCCGGAGTCGGTGTTCGACGTGCAGGCCAACATCCCGCTGATGCACCAGGTCGTGGTGGCCCAGCTCGCGGCCGCCCGCCAGGGCACGCACAAGGCGAAGTCCCGCGGCGAGGTCGCCGGCGGTGGCAAGAAGCCGTACAAGCAGAAGGGCACCGGTCGCGCCCGTCAGGGCTCGATCCGCGCGCCGCAGTTCACCGGCGGTGGCGTCGTGCACGGTCCCGTGCCGCGCGACTACAGCCAGCGGACCCCCAAGAAGATGAAGGCCGCCGCTCTGCGTGGCGCCCTGTCCGACCGGGCCCGTGACGGCCGGGTGCACGTGGTCGAGTCCTTCGTCAGCGGCGAGACGCCGTCGACCAAGGCCGCCATCGCCACCCTGCGCAAGGTCGCCGAGTCCACCAAGGTTCTGGTCGTGCTCAGCAGCACCGACGAGCTCAACTGGCTCTCGCTGCGCAACGAGGTCACGGTTCACCTGCTCGAGGCCGGACAGCTCAACACGTACGACGTGCTGGTCGCCGACGAGGTTGTGTTCACCAAGGACGCGCTCGACGAGTTCCTGGGCACCCCGGCGACGGCCGAGGAGGGTAACAAGTGAGCACGATCGCTGACCCGCGCGACATCATCGTCCGCCCGGTGGTCTCTGAGAAGAGCTACAGCGTCCTCGACCAGAACTGGTACACGTTCGAGGTCGCTCCGGACGCCAACAAGACCGCGATCAAGATCGCGATCCAGCAGATCTTCAACGTCCGCGTTCTCTCGGTGAACACCGCGAACCGCGAGGGCAAGCGCAAGCGCACCCGGACCGGCTTCGGACAGCGCAAGGCGACCAAGCGCGCGATGGTCAAGCTGGCTGACGGCGACCGTATCGAGGCCTTCGGCGGCCCGGTCAGCTAAGGGGTTAGAAGACAATGGGAATCCGTAAGTACAAGCCGACCACGCCGGGCCGTCGTGGCTCCAGCGTCGCCGACTTCGCCGAGATCACCCGGTCGACGCCGGAGAAGTCTCTGCTGGCTCCGCTGCCCAAGAAGGGTGGTCGCAACGTCCACGGCCGCATCACCACGCGGCACCAGGGCGGTGGCCACAAGCGGCAGTACCGGCTGATCGACTTCAAGCGGGTCGACAAGGACGGCGTGCCGGCCAAGGTCGCGCACATCGAGTACGACCCCAACCGCACGTCGCGCATCGCGCTGCTGCACTACGCCGACGGCGAGAAGCGCTACATCCTCGCGCCGAAGGACCTCAAGCAGGGCGACCGGGTCGAGTCCGGACCGGGCGCCGACATCAAGCCGGGGAACAACCTTCCCCTGCGCAACATCCCGGTCGGTACGACGGTCCACGGTGTGGAGCTTCGTCCCGGCGGTGGCGCCAAGCTGGCCCGTTCGGCCGGTGTCGGCATCCAGCTGCTCGGCCGTGAGGGTGCGTACGCCACGCTGCGTATGCCCTCCGGTGAGATCCGGCGGGTCGACATCCGTTGCCGCGCGACGGTCGGCGAGATCGGCAATGCCGAGCAGTCGAACATCAACTGGGGCAAGGCCGGCCGCATGCGCTGGAAGGGCAAGCGCCCGTCCGTCCGCGGTGTCGCCATGAACCCGATCGACCACCCGCACGGTGGTGGTGAGGGTAAGACCTCCGGTGGTCGCCACCCGGTCAACCCGGCTGGTAAGCCGGAGGGCCGTACCCGCCGCAAGGGCCAGGAGAGCGACAAGCTGATCGTTCGCCGCCGCTACGCCACCCGCAAGCGCGGGTAACGGGAGTTAAAAGATGCCACGCAGCCTGAAGAAGGGCCCGTTCGTCGACGACCACCTGCTCAAGAAGGTGGAAGTTCAGAACGAGAAGAACTCGAAGAACGTCATCAAGACCTGGTCGCGCCGCTCGATGATCATCCCGGACATGCTCGGGCACACGATCGCGGTGCACGACGGTCGCAAGCATGTCCCGGTGTTCATCACCGAGGCCATGGTCGGCCACAAGCTCGGCGAGTTCGCTCTGACCCGCACGTTCAAGGGTCACGAGAAGGACGACCGCAAGAGCCGTCGTCGCTAGTCAGTCCACGGATAAGAAAGGGGTCACAGCGATGCCAGTCAAGAACGACGCACCGGCGCTTCCGGGCAGTCGTGCGGTTGCCAAGCACGTCCGCATCTCGCCGAGCAAGGCACGCCGTGTGGTCAACCTCGTCCGCGGTCTGCCCGCGAAGGAGGCTCTGATCGTCCTGCAGTTCGCGCCGCAGGCGGCGAGCGAGCAGGTCTACAAGGTGCTCGCGAGCGCTATCGCGAACGCGGAGAACAACGAGCGGCTCGACCCGGACGCGCTCCTGGTCAGCGAGGCGTTCGTCGACGAGGGCCCGACGCTCAAGCGGTTCCGTCCGCGGGCGCAGGGCCGGGCGTACCGGATCCGCAAGCGCACCTGCCACATCACGATCGCCGTCGAGGCGGTCCAGGTCGCCCGGCCCGCCAAGAAGGCGGCCGCGGCGAAGAAGGCGGCGCCGGCCAAGTCCGCGCCCGCCGCGCAGTCCCAGACCACGGAGGAGTCCGAGTAATGGGCCAGAAAGTTCACCCCACCGGATTCCGCCTCGGTATCTCCACCGACTGGAAGTCCCGGTGGTTCGCCGACAAGCTCTACAAGGACTACATCGGCGAGGACGTCAAGATCCGCCGCATGATGTCCAAGGGCCTCGAGCGCGCCGGCATCTCCAAGGTCGACATCGAGCGGACCCGTGACCGGGTGCGCGTCGACATCCACACCGCCCGGCCGGGCATCGTCATCGGCCGTAAGGGCGCGGAGGCCGACCGGATCCGCGGCGAGCTCGAGAAGCTCACCGGCAAGCAGGTCCAGCTCAACATCCTCGAGGTGAAGAGCCCGGAGTCGGACGCGCAGCTCGTGGCGCAGGGCGTCGCCGAGCAGCTGTCCTCCCGTGTCAGCTTCCGCCGGGCGATGCGCAAGGCCATGCAGTCGGCGATGAAGAACCCGATCTGCAAGGGCATCCGCGTGCAGGTCTCCGGCCGCCTCGGCGGCGCGGAGATGAGCCGTACGGAGTTCTACCGCGAGGGTCGCGTTCCGCTGCACACGCTGCGCGCGAACATCGAGTACGGCTTCTTCGAGGCCCGCACGACGTTCGGCCGCATCGGCGTGAAGGTCTGGATCTACAAGGGCGACGCCGTTCCGGGTCGCGAGGTCGTCACCGAGGCTCCGGCGCGTCCGCGCCGCGAGCGTGGTGACCGCCCCGACCGTCCGCGTCGTGGCCGTTCCGGTTCGTCCGGCACGACCGCCGGCGGCACCGAGGCCGGGCGTGCCGCCCAGGCCGCGGCCGCCGAGACGAACGAGACCGCCGCTGCTCCGGCCGCGGCCGAGAAGCAGCAGGAGGGCTGACCCATGCTGATGCCGCGTAAGCCCCCGAAGGGCTTCCGCAAGCCGCACCACCCGGACCGCCACGGCGCGTCCAAGGGCGGCAACCGGGTCGTCTTCGGTGAGTTCGGTATCCAGGCGCTGGAGCCCGCGTACGTGACCAACCGGCAGATCGAGTCGGCCCGTATCGCGATGACCCGCCACATCAAGCGTGGCGGCAAGGTCTGGATCTCGGTCTTCCCGGACAACGCACTGACGAAGAAGCCGGCCGAGACCCGCATGGGTTCCGGTAAGGGTTCTCCCGAGTGGTGGGTCGCGAACGTCAAGCCGGGACGGATTCTCTTCGAGATGTCCTTCCCGAACGAGACGATCGCGCGCGAGGCGATGCGCCGCGCGATCCACAAGCTCCCGATGAAGTGCCGCATCGTGACACGCGAAGTGGGTGAAAGCTGATGGCAGCGGGCGTTAAGGCAGCCGAGCTGCGCGAGCTCTCCGAGGAGGAGCTGATCGCGCGGCTGCGGGAGGCCAAGGCGGAGCTGTTCAACCTTCGCGTGCAGGGCGCGACCGGCCAGCTCGACAATCACCGTCGACTGCAGGTCGTCCGCAAGGACATCGCGAAGATCTACACGATCATGCGTGAACGTGAGCTCGGGCTCTCGGTTGCGCCGGACGAGGTGACAGCATGAGTGACGAGAGCACGGCCACCGCGGCCCGGGCGAACCGCAAGGTCCGCGAGGGTCTCGTGGTCAGCGACAAGATGGACAAGACCGTCGTCGTCGAGGTCGAGGACCGCGTGAAGCACGCCCTCTACGGCAAGGTTCTGCGTCGTACCCGCAAGCTCAAGGTGCACGACGAGCAGAACGCGTGCGGCGTTGGCGACCGGGTTCTCCTGATGGAGACCCGTCCGCTGTCCGCCACCAAGCGGTGGCGTGTCGTGGAGATCCTCGAAAAGGCCAAGTGAGTGCGCTGGGCCGGTCCCACGGGGCCGGCCCGGCCACCCCCGTCCAACCACCCCGCCGCCGCCCTTAAGCGGACTAAAGGCGGACTGTTCCGCCAAGCTTCGGCCCCCGGCTGAAGAACTGGCAGACATAGGAGACAGACGTGATCCAGCAGGAGTCGCGACTGCGCGTCGCCGACAACACGGGTGCCCGGGAGATTCTGTGCATCCGCGTGCTCGGCGGCTCCGGTCGCCGTTACGCGAGCATCGGCGACGTCATCGTGGCCACGGTCAAGGACGCCATTCCCGGCGCCGGTGTGAAGAAGGGTGACGTCGTCAAGGCCGTCATCGTCCGCACCGCCAAGGAGAAGCGCCGTCCCGACGGCTCGTACATCCGCTTCGACGAGAACGCCGCCGTCATCATCAAGGACGGCGGGGACCCCCGCGGCACCCGCATCTTCGGCCCGGTCGGCCGCGAGCTGCGCGACAAGCGGTTCATGAAGATCATCAGCCTGGCGCCGGAGGTGCTCTGACCGTGAAGATCAAGAAGGGCGACACGGTCGTCGTCATCGCCGGCAAGGACAAGGGCGCGAAGGGCAAGGTCATCGCGGCCTACCCGACGCGGGACAAGGTCCTGGTCGAGGGCGTCAACCGCATCAAGAAGCACGAACGTATTCGCACCACCCAGCGTGGTTCGAAGACCGGTGGCATCGTCACCCAGGAAGCCGCGATCCACATCTCGAATGTGCAGCTCGTGGACGACCAGGGCAAGCCGACCCGCGTCGGGTACAAGGTCGACGAGAACGGCACCAAGGTCCGTATCGCGCGTACGACCGGTAAGGAAATCTGATGACTGCCGCCACCGAGACCAAGACGCTTCCGCGTCTGAAGCAGAAGTACCGCTCGGAGGTCGTCGCCGGCCTTCAGGAGCAGTACAAGTACGGCAACCCCATGCAGGTTCCCGGCCTGGTGAAGGTCGTCGTGAACATGGGTGTTGGCGAGGCCGCCCGCGACGCCAAGCTGATCGACGGCGCCGTGCGTGACCTGACCACCATCACCGGTCAGAAGCCGCTCGTGCGGCGGGCGACCAAGTCCATCGCGCAGTTCAAGCTGCGTGAGGGCATGCCGATCGGCGCGAAGGTGACCCTGCGCAACGACCGGATGTGGGAGTTCCTCGACCGGCTTCTGTCGATCGCCCTCCCGCGTATCCGTGACTTCCGCGGCCTCGACGGGCGCAAGCTCGACGGGCACGGTAACTACACCTTCGGCCTGACCGAGCAGTCGGTGTTCCACGAGATCGACCAGGACCGGATCGATCGCCCGCGGGGCATGGACATCACGGTGGTCACCACCGCGACGACCGACGACGAGGGCCGGGCGCTGCTCAAGCTCCTGGGCTTCCCGTTCAAGGAGAACTGAGCATGGCTAAGAAGGCGCTGATCATCAAGGCGGCCGCGAAGCCGAAGTTCGCCGTGCGTGCCTACACCCGCTGCCAGAAGTGCGGTCGCCCGCACTCGGTCTACCGCAAGTTCGGCCTCTGCCGTGTTTGCCTGCGGGACATGGCGCACCGGGGCGAGCTGCCCGGCGTGTCGAAGGCTTCCTGGTAACCCCCGTCCAACCGCCCCGCCGCCGCCCTTAAGCGGACTAAAGGCTGTTTACTTTGTACTACCGCTTCGCCGTAGGCCCGGCCCGGCTGGGAACCCCGGCGAGAAAGGTTGACGAACACCCATGACGATGACGGACCCGATCGCAGACATGCTGACGCGTCTGCGTAACGCCAACCAGGCGTACCACGACAAGGTGACCATGCCCTTCTCGAAGATCAAGGCGAACATCGCCGAGGTCCTCAAGAGCGAGGGCTACATCGCCTCCTGGACGGCCGAGGAGCCCGAGGAAGGCGCCGTCGGCAGGCGTCTGGTCGTTGAGCTCAAATACGGCCAGAACCGCGAGCGCAGCCTCGCCGGAATCAAGCGCGTCTCGAAGCCCGGCCTCCGGGTTTACGCCAAGTCCGAGGAGCTCCCGCGGGTGCTCGGCGGACTCGGTGTCGCGATTATTTCGACGTCCCAGGGGCTGCTGACCGACCGGCAGGCCCGCAAGCGGAGCGTTGGCGGGGAAGTCCTCGCCTTCGTCTGGTAACTGGAGACTGAGAAACCATGTCGCGAATCGGACGTAAGTCGATCCCGGTCCCGGCCGGCGTCGACGTCACCATCACGGGCCAGACCGTCAAGGTCAAGGGCCCCAAGGGCGAGCTGTCGCACACCGTCTCGGAACCGATCACGGTCGAGAAGGACGGTGCCGAGCTGCACGTCAACCGCCCCAACGACGAGCGCAAGGCCAAGGAGCTCCACGGCCTGTCGCGTACCCTCGTCGCCAACATGATCGTCGGCGTCACCGAGGGCTACAAGAAGACGCTCGAGATCAACGGCACCGGTTACCGGGTCACGGCCAAGGGCAAGGACCTCGAGTTCGCCCTGGGCTTCTCGCACCCGGTCAACGTCGTGCCGCCGGCTGGCATCAGCTTCTCCGTCGAGAAGCCGACCCAGTTCACGGTCGCGGGCATCGACAAGCAGCTGGTCGGCGAGGTTGCCGCCAACATTCGGAAGATCCGCCCGCCGGAGCCCTACAAGGGCAAGGGCGTGAAGTACCAGGGCGAGGTCATCCGCCGTAAGGCTGGAAAGGCAGGTAAGAAGTGACCGCCACGCTTCTCAAGCGTCGCAACGGCGCGGGTGTGTCCGCCAAGCGGGCTGTCGGGAAGGCGCGTCGCCACTTCCGAGTCCGCCGGAACGTCTTCGGCACGGCCGAGCGGCCGCGTCTGGTCGTCACCCGTTCCGCGCGGCACATCACCGCGCAGATCATCGACGACCTCAAGGGCCACACCCTGGCCTCGGCCTCCACGCTCGACACCTCCCTGCGGGGTGGCGAGGGTGACAAGAGCGCGAAGGCCGGCAAGGTCGGCGCTCTCCTCGCCGAGCGGGCCAAGGCCGCGGGCGTGTCCAAGGTCGTCTTCGACCGCGGTGGCAACAAGTACGCGGGGCGGATCGCCTCGCTGGCTACTGCCGCTCGCGAAGCCGGACTCGAGTTCTAGGAGGAATTGACCAATGCCTGGTCAGCAGCGCCGAGGCGGCGGGTCCGGCGGTAACACCGAGGGTGGCAACCGCCGGGACAACCGCCGTGAGGGCGGCCGCGGCAACGCGCCCGTCGAGAAGACCCCGCATCTCGAGCGGGTCGTCGCGATCAACCGTGTCGCCAAGGTCGTCAAGGGTGGTCGTCGCTTCAGCTTCACCGCCCTGGTGATCGTGGGCGACGGCGACGGCACCGTCGGCATCGGCTACGGAAAGGCCAAGGAGGTGCCCGCGGCCATCGCCAAGGGTGTCGAGGAGGCCAAGAAGCACTTCTTCAAGGTTCCGCGGATCGGCGCCACGATCCCGCACCCGATCACCGGCGAAGCCGCCGCGGGTGTCGTGCTCCTCAAGCCGGCCTCCGCCGGTACCGGTGTTATCGCCGGTGGCCCGGTGCGTGCCGTGCTGGAGTGCGCGGGCATCCACGACGTGCTCTCGAAGAGCCTCGGCTCGTCGAACCCGATCAACATCGTGCACGCGACCGTGGCCGCTCTGAAGGGCCTGGAGTCGCCGGAGGCCGTCGCGGCCCGTCGTGGCCTGCCGGTCGAGGACGTGGCGCCGGCGGCCATGCTGGCGGCGCGTGCGGAAGCGGCGGTGCGGTGATGGCTCGTTTGAAGGTCACCCAGGTCCGGTCCGCCATCGGGCGCAAGCAGAACCAGCGGCACTCGCTGCGTTCGCTCGGCCTGAAGCGGATCAACGACGTGGTGGTCAAGGAGGACCGTCCCGAGATTCGGGGCATGATCTTCGCCGTGAACCACCTCGTCACTGTTGAGGAGGTCGAGTAATGGCGATCAAGGTCCACCACCTCCGCCCGGCGCCCGGAGCCAAGACCCCGAAGACCCGCGTGGGTCGCGGTGAGGGCTCCAAGGGTAAGACCGCCGGTCGCGGTACCAAGGGCACCAAGGCCCGCTACCAGGTTCCGGCCCGCTTCGAGGGTGGGCAGATGCCCATCCACATGCGGCTGCCGAAGCTGAAGGGCTTCAAGAACAAGAACAAGGTCGTCTTCCAGGTCGTGAACCTGGACCGTCTCGCCGCGCTGTTCCCGAACGGCGGCGAGGTCGGACCGGACGAGCTGGTTCAGGCCGGCGCGGTCCGCAAGGGCCAGCTGGTCAAGGTGCTGGGCTCGGGCGAGCTGGACGGCGTGTCGCTGACCATCTCGGCGCACGCGTTCAGCGAGTCGGCCAAGGAAAAGATCGCCGCTGCTGGTGGTTCCGCCACCGAGCTGTGATGCTCGTGGGGGTGCTCGCCCGTGCGACGCGAAACGCGTCGTTCGGGCGGCATCCCCATTCTGGCGTCTGACCTGGGGTTTCATAACCGGGTGAAATGCCTACCCGCGGTGACGGCTACCGTGCTCCACCGTGGGGCGACAAGACTGTTAGAGTCCGTTCCCAGCTAGAGATATCGGTCGTCCGGACCGATGCCTTCCCCCACCCGCCCGCCGCGGCGGAAAACCTCGCGCAGGAGGAAGAAGTTGCTCTCCGCCTTTACCAGTGCGTTCCGGACGCCTGACCTGCGCAAGAAACTTTTGTTCACGGTCGCGATCATCGCTCTGTACCGGCTCGGCGCTACCTTGCCCAGCCCCGGTGTCTCGTACACCAACGTGCAGAAGTGCATCCAGATCGTGAATGACCAGAACTCCGGCGGCGTCCTCAACCTGCTGAACCTGTTCTCGGGTGGCGCGCTGCTCCAGTTGTCGGTGTTCGCGCTCGGCATCATGCCGTACATCACCGCCTCGATCATCCTGCAGCTGCTGACCGTGGTGATCCCCCGCCTCGAGCAGCTCCGCAAGGAGGGCCAGTCCGGCCAGGCGAAGATCACGCAGTACACGCGCTACCTGACGCTCGGCCTCGCGGTCCTGCAGTCCTCGGCCTTCGTCGCCCTGGCGCGGACCGGCCAGCTGTTCGGCAACGCGTGTGACCAGAGCGACCCCTCGATGCAGATCATCCCGGAGAACACCGGGCTGCCGATGTGGCTCACGCTCTCGGTCCTGGTGCTGACGATGACCGCCGGCACCGGCATGGTCATGTGGCTCGGCGAGCTCATCACCGACCGCGGCGTCGGCAACGGCATGTCCGTCCTGATCTTCACCTCGATCGCCGCCCGCCTCCCCGGCGAGGGCTGGACGATCAAGGAGTCGAGCGGCGTCGGCAAGTTCGTGCTCGTCATCGTCCTGGTCCTGGTCATCATCGGCCTGGTGGTCTTCATCGAGCAGGCCCAGCGCCGCATCCCGGTGCAGTACGCCAAGCGGATGATCGGCCGGCGGATGTACGGCGGCACGTCGACCTACATCCCGCTCAAGGTCAACCAGGCCGGTGTCGTCCCGGTCATCTTCGCCTCGTCGCTGCTCTACCTGCCGCAGCTCTACCTGCAGTTCTTCGACCCGAACAACCTCAAGGGTTACCAGGTCTGGATCCAGAAGTGGCTGGCCGACCCGACGAGCGAGATCTACATCGGCGTCTACTTCCTGCTGATCATCTTCTTCACGTACTTCTACGTCTCGATCACGTTCAACCCGACCGAGGTCGCGGACAACATGAAGAAGTACGGTGGTTTCGTGCCGGGCATCCGCCCCGGTAAGCCGACCGCCGACTACCTGGACTTCATCCTCAGCCGGATCACCCTGCCGGGCGCGCTCTACCTGGGCCTGATCTCGGTCCTGCCGAACTTCTTCTTCATCTGGCTGAACCAGCAGCAGTACCAGAACTTCCCGTTCGGTGGTACGGCTGTGCTGATCATGGTGGGTGTGGGTCTGGAGACGGTGAAGCAGATCGAGAGCCAGTTGATGCAGCGCAACTACGAAGGATTCCTCCGGTAGTGGCGACCGGGAGCCGGGGGGCTCTTGCGTCGAGGATCTCAACGACTCAAAGCGAGGCGATGTAGGTGCGGCTGGTGCTGGTGGGCCCTCCGGGGGCCGGCAAGGGGACCCAGGCTGAGTTCATTGCCGCCCATCTCGCCGTACCGAAGATCTCGACGGGCGACATCTTCCGGGCGAACGTGTCGCAGGGCACGCCGCTCGGTGTCGAGGCGAAGCGGTACATGGACGCGGGCCAGCTCGTCCCGGACGAAGTGACCATCAACATGGTCCGGGACAGGCTGGCCGAGCCGGACGCCGGCGACGGCTTCCTGCTCGACGGCTTCCCGCGCACGGTTCCCCAGGCGTCGGCCCTCGACAAGCTCCTGGCCGACCTGGGCACCGCGCTCGACCTCGTGATGGAGCTCGTGGTCGACGACGACGAGGTCATCCGGCGGCTCTCGGGCCGCCGGACCTGCCGCGGCTGCGGCAAGATCTGGCACGTCGAGTTCGACCCGACCAGCAAGGAGAACATCTGCGACCGCTGCGGGTCGGAGCTGTTCCAGCGGGACGACGACAAGGCCGAGACGATCGCCAACCGCCTGGTCGAGTACGCGGAGAAGACCGCTCCTCTGGTCGACTTCTACGGCGCTCAGGGCAAGCTGGTGGGCATCGACGCGACCGGCCCGGTCGAGGACGTCACCGTGCGCGCCATCGACGCCCTGCGGTCCTACGGGGGCTGACGTGCGCCGCCCTCAACTCGACATCCAGATCAAGACGCCCGAGCAGATCGAGAAGATGCGTGCCGCCGGCCTGGTGGTCTTCGCCGCGCTCGACGCGATGCGTGAGGCCGTGGCACCGGGCGTCTCCACCGGCGACCTCGACGCGATCGCCGAAAAGGTCATCCGCGACGCCGGCGCCGTCCCCTCGTTCAAGGGCTACCACGGCTTCCCGGCCTCGATCTGCGCCTCGGTGAACGACCAGGTCGTGCACGGCATCCCGAGCACCGAGCAGATCCTGGCCGAGGGCGACCTGCTCTCGCTCGACTGCGGGGCGATCCTCGACGGCTGGCACGGTGACTCGGCCATCACGATCGGGGTCGGCGAGACCGACCCGGCGCTGCTGCGCATGGCCGAGGTGGCCGAGGACGCCATGTGGGCCGGCATCGCGGCCGCCGCCCGCGGCGCGGCCAACGGCCGGGGCAAGCTCACCGACATCTCCTTCAACGTGGAGAAGGCGGTCCGCAAGGGCGGGCGGTACGGCATCGTGGACGGCTACGGCGGCCACGGCATCGGCACCGAGATGCACCAGGACCCGCACGTGCTCAACCACGGCAAGCCCGGCAAGGGCCCGCGGCTGGTGCCCGGCCTGTGCCTGGCGATCGAGCCGATGATCACGATGGGCTCGCCGCGGACGGCCGAGCTCGACGACGGCTGGACCGTGGTGACCCGCGACGGCTCCTACGCCGCTCACGTGGAGCACACCATGGCCCTGCTGGAGGACGGTGTGTGGGTCACCACGGCGCCGGACGGCGGCCGGGGCCGCCTGGGCGATCTGGTGACGTCCCGACAGCCCTGAGGCCGAAGCTTCCGGTTCTGGTGCCGGGCTGGCACTCTGGGTGGTATGAGCCGTGACCAGATGCGCGCCGGCGACGACGATCGCCGGCAGACCGCCGACACGCTCAAGACCGCGCTGGACGAGGGCCGGCTCGACCTCGCCGAGTACGACGAGCGCCTTCAACGGGCGTACGCCGCGAAGACGTACGCCGAACTGGATCTTTTGATCGCCGATCTTCCCGGCAGTCAGCCGGCCCAGCCGGCGCCGGTGGCCAAGCCGGTGAAAGCCGGCCGCGAGGCGACGGTCGAGTGGGTCGGGCAGGTGTGGAGCGCCTGGGCGTTCGTGACGCTGCTGACCACGGCCATCTGGCTCATCACGAGCCTGGCCGGCAACGAGTGGCAGTATTTTTGGCCGATCTGGGTCGCCGGCCCGTGGGGCGTCCTCCAGCTGTTCGCGACGATCGGCGGTCTGGCCGGCGGCGCCCCGCGCAAGATGGTCGAGGAGCGGGAACGCAAGCGTGAGCGCAAGGAGCGCAAACGTGAACGCCGCGCCCTGAAGGCTTCCCCCGCGGAAAAATGGGATATGTCCGATTCAAAGGTCGCCGACACACCCGACCACGGGTAGCGCAGACCTCGGTTTGGTGTCCCTGCTGAGCGGGCGTACACTGGCTAGCTGGCGCGCCTGCGTCCACTCCCGCATGTCTTCAGCGCTTCGAAGGCGAGTGGGAGCCGCGGCTGGCTCAGGTCACTATGTGACCTAAGTGAGACGTCAGGTCGCGTTAGCCCCGATTCCCAGTGTCAGGTAGCGGAGGACATGCCCAAGAAAGACGGAGCCATCGAGATCGAGGGCCGCGTGATCGAGCCCCTGCCGAACGCCATGTTCCGCGTTGAGCTCGCCAATGGTCACAAGGTACTTGCACACATCTCCGGCAAGATGCGGCAGCACTACATCCGCATCCTTCCCGAGGACCGAGTTGTCGTCGAGCTTTCGCCGTACGACCTCACCCGTGGGCGAATCGTCTACCGCTACAAGTGACTGGGCGCGGGGACCTCGTATCCCGTCCCGCTGAGAGTTAAGGCAAACCGTGAAGGTCAAGCCGAGCGTCAAGCGGATCTGCAACAACTGCCGGGTCATCCGGCGGCACGGCCGCGTCATGGTCATCTGCAAGACCGACGCGCGCCACAAGCAGCGCCAGGGCTGAGCCCCGGAGCTGCCAGATCCGGCACATGCAAGAGCCTTTCCCAGTCACCTCGGTGACTACACCCCCGGCGCGGAGGCCGGGGCCCGTCCGGGCAGACGGGGTGGGAAGGCCCAGACCTCCGAACGATTCTGAGGAGTACGCCCACTTATGGCTCGACTCGTCGGCGTCGATCTTCCCCGCGAGAAGCGGATGGAGATCGCGCTCACCTACATCTACGGGATCGGTCGCACCCGTGCCGTCGAGGCACTGACCGCCACCGCGATTGACCTGAACAAGCGCGCCAAGGACCTCACGGACGAGGAGCTGGTCCAGCTCCGCGACTACATCGAGGGCAATTTCAAGGTTGAGGGTGACCTGCGCCGCGAGGTCGCCGCGGACATCCGCCGCAAGGTCGAGATCGGCTCTTACGCCGGCATCCGCCACCGCCGGGGCCTGCCCGTGCGCGGTCAGCGGACCCGGACCAACGCTCGTACCCGCAAGGGCCCGAAGCGCACGGTCGCCGGTAAGAAGAAGCCCGGTCGGAAGTAATAGGAGCGCACTGACTTATGCCACCGAAGGCACGCGCTGGGGCCGCTGTAAAGAAGGTCCGGCGCAAGGAACGCAAGAACGTCGCCCACGGGCAGGCGCACATCAAGAGCACCTTCAACAACACCATCGTGTCGATCACCGACCCGACCGGTGCTGTCATCTCCTGGGCCTCCTCCGGCCAGGTGGGCTTCAAGGGCTCCCGCAAGTCGACCCCGTTCGCCGCGCAGCTGGCCGCCGAGGCCGCCGCTCGCCGTGCCATGGAGCACGGCATGCGCAAGGTGGACGTGTTCGTCAAGGGTCCGGGCTCCGGTCGTGAGACCGCGATCCGTTCGCTGCAGGCCGCCGGCCTCGAGGTCGGGCAGATCTCCGACGTCACGCCGCAGCCGCACAACGGTTGCCGTCCGCCGAAGCGCCGCCGGGTCTAAGGGAGAGATCGAAGCAATGGCTCGTTACACAGGTGCGGACTGCAAGCGCTGCCGCCGCGAGAAGATGAAGCTGTTCCTCAAGGGCAGCAAGTGCGACGGGCCGAAGTGCCCGTTCGAGTCGCGTCCCTTCCCGCCCGGCCAGCACGGCCGTGGCCGGACCAAGGAGACCGAGTACCTGCTGCAGCACCGCGAGAAGCAGAAGGCCCGCCGCGTCTACGGCGTGCTCGAGAAGCAGTTCCGCGGTTACTACGAGGAAGCGGTCAACAAGCAGGGCAAGACCGGTGAGGTCCTCCTGCAGATCCTCGAGTCCCGTCTCGACAACGTCGTCTACCGGGCCGGCCTCGCGCAGTCCCGGGACATGGCCCGGCAGCTGGTCAAGCACGGCCACTTCCTGGTCAACGGCGTGAAGGTCGACATCCCGTCGTACCGCGTCAAGGAGAAGGACATCATCACGACCCGGGAGAAGTCGAAGGAGATGACTCCTTTCGTCGTCGCCCAGGCTCAGGCCGGTTCGCGTCCGGTTCCGGCGTGGCTGGAGCCGATCCCGAGCGAGATGAAGGTCCTCGTGCACTCGCTCCCGGCCCGGGCTGTCATCGACACCCAGGTCCAGGAGCAGCTGATCGTCGAGCTCTACTCCAAGTAGTGCTCTACCGGGGGCGCCGATCGGCGCCCCCGGTGCATCACCGAAGGCCATCAAATAGTGGGTGGCCCGACAGAAAGAAGAAGTAGCGTGCTCATCAGCCAGCGGCCGACCCTCTCCGAGGAGTCGATCAGCGAGACCCGCTCCCGGTTCACCATCGAGCCCCTCGAGCCCGGTTTCGGGTACACCCTCGGCAACTCGCTGCGGCGTACCCTGCTGTCGTCCATCCCCGGTGCTGCTGTCACCAGCATCAAGATCGACGGCGTTCTGCACGAGTTCACCACCATCCCCGGTGTCAAGGAGGATGTGGTCGAGCTGGTCATGAACGTCAAGGAGCTCACCGTCAGCTCCGAGCACGACGAGCCGGTCAGCATGTACCTGCGCAAGCAGGGCCCGGGCGACGTCACCGCCGGTGACATCCAGCCCCCGGCCGGCGTGTCCGTGCACAACCCCGACCTCAAGCTGGCCACGCTCAACAGCAAGGGCCGGCTCGACATGGAGCTCACCGTCGAGCGGGGCCGTGGCTACGTCACGGCGGCGCAGAACAAGAGCGCCGGCGCCGAGATCGGCCGCATCCCGGTCGACTCGATCTACTCGCCGGTCATGAAGGTGACCTACCGCGTCGAGGCGACCCGTGTCGAGCAGCGCACCGACTTCGACCGTCTGATCATCGACGTCGAGTCCAAGGCTTCCATCTCGCCGCGCACCGCGCTGGCCTCGGCCGGCTCGACGCTGGTCGAGCTGTTCGGCCTCTGCCGCGAGCTGGACGAGACCGCCGAGGGCATCGACATCGGCCCGTCGCCGCAGGACGCGCAGCTCGCTGCCGACCTGGCGCTGCCGATCGAGGAGCTCGACCTGACCGTCCGGTCGTACAACTGTCTCAAGCGTGAGGGCATCAACAGCGTTGGTGAACTCATCGGGCGGACGGAGGCCGACCTTCTGGATATAAGGAATTTCGGTCAGAAGAGCATCGACGAGGTCAAGATGAAGCTCGCCGGAATGGGCCTGGGCCTCAAGGACAGCGCGCCGTCCTTCGACCCCGCTCACGTCGTGGACTCGTTCGGCGACGTGGACTACGACACCGACGATTACCGCGAGACCGAGCAGCTCTGAGTTTTTAAGCTCGGCCATCTAAAGGAGCATTGGAAATGCCCACGCCCACCAAGGGAGCCCGCCTCGGCGGCAGCCCGGCGCACGAGAAGCTCATCCTGGCCAACCTGGCCACCGAGCTTTTCCGGCACGGGAAGATCAAGACCACTGAGGCCAAGGCCCGCCGGCTGCGCCCCCTGGCTGAGCAGCTCATCACCAAGGCCAAGCGCGGCGACCTGCACAACCGTCGCCGGGTGCTGGCCACGGTGAAGGACAAGGACGTCGTGTACGCCCTGTTCGAGCAGATCGCGCCGCGCTACGGCAACCGCCCGGGCGGCTACACCCGGATCACCAAGACCGGCCCGCGCAAGGGTGACGCCGCTCCCATGGCCGTCATCGAGCTGGTCGAGGAGCTCCAGGTGGCGGCGACCACCGCGCCGGCCAAGAAGGCCGCCCGCAAGGCCACCGCGCAGCAGGACAAGGTCGAGGCCCTGGCCCGCGAGGACGAGGCTCCGGCCACCGCGCCGGCCGCCAAGGCCGACACCGACGCCGACCAGGACGCCGAGGCTCCGGTCAACGCGTCCGGTGACAAGGGTGCCGAGGGCCCGGGCGACCAGGCCGAGGGCGACGACACCAAGGCGTGACGTAACGCGAAAGACCCGGTGCTCCCTGATATGGGGGCGCCGGGTCTTTTCTTATGGGGAGAGACATGGAATCGATCCGGCTGCGGCTGGACGTGTCGTACGACGGGGGCGACTTCTCCGGATGGGCCGCGCAGCCCGGGCGGCGGACGGTGGCCGGGGTGCTCGTGGCGGCGCTCGGCCGGCTGGTCGACGCCTCCTCCCTGGGGCTGACGGTCGCCGGGCGTACGGATGCGGGGGTGCACGCCTCCGGTCAGGTCTGCCACATCGATCTGCCCCTTGAAGCGTTCACCCAGCTCGAAGCCTCGCTGATGCGGCGGCTGGCCGCGCTCATGCCGCCCGACGCGCGGGTGCGGGCGATCCGGCCGGTGCCGGCGACCTTCGACGCGCGGTTCTCGGCCACGTTCCGCCGGTACGAGTACCGGGTCGCCGACACCGGGTGGGGACCGGAGCCGCTGCGGCGGCACGACACCATCGGCTGGGTGCGGCCGCTCGACCTGGACCGGCTCAACGCGGCCTCGCAGTGGCTGACCGGCGAGCACGACTACGCCGCGTACTGCAAGCGCAAGGAGCACGCCACCACGATCCGGGCCATCAACCGGCTCGACTGGCGGCGCGACCCGGACGGCGTCTGCGTGGCCACGGTGCAGGCCGACGCGTTCTGCCAGTCGATGGTCCGCAGCCTGGTCGGCGCCCTGCTGACGGTCGGCGACGGGCGCCGCGACCCGGGCTGGCCGGCCACCCTGCTGAGCCGCACGGAGCGCTCCAGCGAGGTCACAGTGGCCCCGGCCCACGGGCTTACGCTGGTCGAGGTGGGTTATCCGGCGGAGGCCGATTACGCCGTACGGGCCGAAGCTACCCGGCGACTACGGGCCTGAGCAGCGACTCGGCCAGGTGGGTGTCGATGATCTCGGCGGTGATGCGCACGGCCGCCGGATCGTCGCTGGGCACCAGCTGGCCGTCGGCCCGGGTGATCACGCAGTAGAGCAGGTAGTGGCCCCGGGCGTGCCAGCCCACCTGCGGCGTGGTCGTGCCGGCCTCGGCCGCGGGCAGCGTCGCGAACCCGCCGTCGCCGCCCTCCACCACGTCGCGCAGCAGATCCTCGACCTCGGCCGCGCCGGCCTCGTCGGCCAGGTTGAACGCCCCGGCCGTGACCCGATATCCGGGGTACGGCGCGATCAGACCGGCCCGGACCACCTCGCCGCAGCCGTACCGTTCGAGCAGGACGCCGAGCTCACCCGTCGTCGCCTCGGCGCAGTCGGCGCTCATATGGCGAAGATCGATGGTGTACGGGCCGGCCGCGCCCTCCGGGCGCAGCTGATCCCGGTCACCGAAGACCGAGCCGAGCGAGAGCGCCTGGGGCTGGGACACCTCGGCCGGCGCGAGGGTGGTGGCCGGCGCCCGGTCCCGGAACCGGTCGGCGAAGACCAGGAAACCGAACATGCCGAGCAGGGCGAACAGGATCAGGGCGGCCAGGCCGCGGGTGAGCAGCTGAAAAGGGCGCAACGGCTCCGCGCGGGCGCGGCGCCGGGCCCGGGGCGGGTCCGGGCGGTGCTGCCCGGCGGACGCGGCGCCCCGCACCAGCAGGGCCAGGCCGCCGTCGGCGGTCGCGCGGTGGGCCGGTCGGGAAGGGGTGCCGTACCGCATGCGGTCACGCTAGGAGCGCATGGTGATCAATGAACGCACAGTTTGTGCGGCACCCCGGAGGTTGGCGCCGTGGTGAAAACCGGCAGACTTGACGGGTGACCGCCGACCATTACTTCAGCGCCGAGCCGACCACGCCCGACCAGCGGCGTGAGATCCGGTTCAGCGTCTCGGGCCAGGAATACAAGCTCGCCACCGCGGCCGGCGTGTTCTCGTCGGGACGGCTCGACCCGGGCACGACCGTGCTGCTGGAGAAGGGCGACCTGCCGGCGGGCGGGGTCCTGCTCGACCTCGGCTGCGGATATGGGCCGATCGCGTGCGTGCTGGCCCGCACGGCCCCCGGCGCGGTGGTGCACGCCGTCGACGTCAACTCGCGGGCCCGGCAGCTCACCGGGGAGAACGCGGCCGCGCTCGGCCTGACCGTCCACGTGGCGGCGCCCGACGACGTGCCGGCCGGCGTCACGTTCGACGAGATCTGGAGCAACCCGCCCACCCACGTCGGCAAGGCCGAGCTGCACGCGATCATGGAGCGCTGGCTGCCCCGGCTCGCCCCCGGCGGCGTGGCCTGGCTGGTGATCAACCGCAATCTCGGCGGCGACTCCCTGCACGCGTGGCTCGTCGAGAAGGGCTGGGACGTCTCGCGGGTGGCCAGCAAGAAGGGCTTCCGGGTGCTGCGGGTGACCGCGAAAACCGGCTGACTTCCGGGCACTCACCGGGGAAGATGTCGGCCATGGGGTACGTGGATGTCGCCGGCGCCGGATTCGTGCTGCCCGACGGGCGGCGGCTGTTCGCCGACGTCTCGTTCCGGGTCGGTGAGGGAGCCAAGGTCGCCCTGGTCGGGCCGAACGGCGCGGGCAAGACCACGCTGATGCGGATGGTCGCCGGTGACCTGTCCACGCCGGAGGGTGGCATCGCGCGCTCCGGTGGGCTCGGCGTCATGCGCCAGTTCATCGGCATGATCGGCGACGACCGTACGCTGGCCGATCTCGCTCTTTCCCTGGTGAAACCGGCGCTGTCCGAGGCGGGGGAGCGGCTCGAGAAGGCCGCGGCGGCCCTCGACGACTCGGAGCGCAGCCAGCTGGCGTACGCCAATGCCCTGGCCCATTGGGGCGAAGTCGGTGGTTACGACGCCGAGGTGCTCTTCGACACCGTGGCCGTCGCGATCCTCGACAAGCCGTGGGACCTGGTCAAACAGCGTCCTGTGCGGACACTCAGCGGCGGTCAGCAGAAAAGGTTCGCGCTCGACCTGCTGCTGCGCGGCGACGACGAGGTCCTGCTGCTCGACGAGCCGGACAACTTCCTCGACGTGCCGGGCAAACGCTGGCTCGAGTCGCGCCTGCGCGAGTCACCCAAATCGGTCCTCTACGTCTCGCACGACCGCGAACTGCTGGCGCAGACGGCCGACCGCGTGGTGACGGTCGAGGGCGGCAGCGCGTGGACCCACCCGGGCGGCTTCGCGTCGTGGCACGAGGCGCGGGTGCACCGCCACTCCCGCCTCGAGGAGAACCGCCGGCGCTGGGAGGAAGAGCATCAGAAGCTTCGCGAGCTGGTGTTCATGTACAAGCAGAAGGCGGCCTACAACTCCGACATGGCCTCGCGCTACCAGTCGGCGCAGACCCGGCTGCGCAAGTTCGAGGAGGCCGGCCCGCCCCCGCTGCCGCCGAAGGACCAGTCGCTGCGGATGAACCTGCGCGGAGGCCGTACGGCGAAACGCGCGGTGATCCTGGAACAGCTGGAGCTGGAGGACCTGACGTTCCCGTTCGACCTGGAGATCTGGTACGGCGACCGGGTGGCGGTGCTGGGCGCGAACGGCACCGGCAAGTCACACTTCCTGCGCCTGCTGGCGGCGGGCGGCTCGGACCCCGAGGCGGAGAACAAGCCGGTCGACGGCGCCCCGCTGGCCCGCGTGGCCCACAACGGGGTGGCCCGGCTCGGCGCCCGGGTGCGGCCCGGCCACTTCTCGCAGACCCACGACCGTCCCGAGCTGCTCGAACGCACCCTGGTCGAGATCCTCTGGCGAGGCGACGACCACCGTTCGGGCATGGATCGGGCCGGGGCGATGAAGGCGCTGAACCGCTACGAGCTGGCCGGGCAGGGCGACCAGCTCTTCGGCACCCTGTCCGGCGGCCAGCAGGCCCGTTTCCTGGTGCTGTTGCTGGAGCTGTCCGGCGCCACGGTCCTGCTGCTCGACGAGCCGACGGACAACCTCGACCTGGCGTCGGCCGAGGCCTTGGAGGAGGGTTTGCGCCTGTTCGAGGGAACGGTGATCGCGGTAACTCACGACCGCTGGTTCACCCGCTCGTTCGACCGCTTCATCCTCTTCCAGGGCGACGGCGAGGTCGTCGAGACCCCAGAGCCGGTCTGGGACGTCCGTTGACCAGAGGGCGTCCCGGCCGGAGCTGGGACGCCCACAGGGTCAGGCGTTGGGGGCTACCTCGGCCAGTGGGACGTAGACCTTGCCGCCGGACTCGACGAACTCGGCTGACTTCTGGGACATGCCCATGGCCTTCAGTTCGTGGCTGATTTTCATGGAGCAGAACTTCGGGCCGCACATCGAGCAGAAGTGGGCTGTCTTGGCGGCCGGGGCCGGCAAGGTCTCGTCGTGGTAGGCGCGGGCCGTCTCCGGGTCCAGGGCCAGCTCGAACTGGTCCTCCCAGCGGAACTCGAAACGGGCCTTGGACAGGGCGTCGTCCCAGGCCTGGGCGCCCGGGTGGCCCTTGGCCAGGTCGGCCGCGTGTGCGGCGATCTTGTAGGCGATCATGCCGGCCTTCACGTCGTCCTTGTCGGGCAGGCCCAGGTGCTCCTTGGGGGTGACGTAGCAGAGCATCGCGGTGCCGAACATGCCGATCATCGCGGCGCCGATCGCTGACGTGATGTGGTCGTAGGCGGGGGCGATGTCCGTGGCCAGCGGGCCCAGCGTGTAGAACGGCGCGCCGCCGCACAGCTCGACCTGGAGGTCCACGTTCTCCTTGATCTTGTGCATGGGTACGTGGCCTGGGCCCTCCACCATCACCTGCACGTCGTACTCCCAGGCGCGGTGGGTCAGCTCGCCCAGCGTGCGCAGCTCGGCGAACTGGGCCGCGTCGTTGGCGTCGGCGATCGAACCCGGGCGCAGGCCGTCGCCCAGGGAGAACGTGATGTCGTACCGGGCGAAGATCTCGCAAAGCTCGTCGTAGTGGGTGTAGAGGAAGTTCTCCTCGTGGTGGGCGAGACACCAGGCCGCCATGATCGAGCCACCGCGGGAGACGATCCCGGTGACCCGGTCGGCGGCCAGCGGCACGTGCGGCAGCAGCACGCCGGCGTGGATCGTCATGTAGTCGACGCCCTGCTCGGCCTGCTCGATGATGGTGTCGCGGAACAGTTCCCAGGTCAGCTTGACCGGATCGCCCTTGACCTTCTCGAGCGCCTGGTAGATCGGCACGGTGCCGATCGGGACCGGCGCGTTCCGGATGATCGCCTCGCGGGTCTCGTGGATGCGGGGGCCGGTCGACAGGTCCATCACCGTGTCCGCGCCCCAGCGGGTCGCCCACGTCATCTTCTCGACCTCCTCGGCGACCGACGAGGTCACCGCGGACGTGCCGATGTTCGCGTTGACCTTCACCAGGAAGCGGGAGCCGATCACCATGGGCTCCGACTCGGGATGGTTGACGTTCGCCGGCAGCACGGCCCGGCCGGCCGCGATCTCGTCGCGCACCAACTCCACCGGGACGTTCTCGCGGACGGCGACGAACTCCATCTCGGGCGTCGTCTCGCCGGCCCGGGCCGCGGCGAGCTGCGTCTTCCGGGTGCCCCACGGTTTACGCAGCGGCGGCAGGCCGACCTCCGGATCGCTGCCCGGGCCCGAGGTGTCGTAGAGCCGCACGGGGTCGTTCCCGTCGCTCAGCACGACCTCCGAGAACGGCACCTTCATGTCGGGCCGCGATCCCTCGACGTACACCTTGCGCCTCATGCTTTTCCTCCCCAATCGTGACAAAACCGGCGGCGGACGGCAGCACGGAACCCCGCGCCACAGCCGTCGGAGCCTTTAGATGAAGTGGTTCAGCGGACCGGGCCCCGCGCCCAGCCGCCATTCGCGCCCGCCGGCCAGCGCGGTGCGCACATAACGCTTGGCCTTCCGCACGGCGACCGGCACCGGATCACCGGACGCCAGGAAGACCGCCACCGCCGAGGAGAAGGTGCAGCCCGACCCGTGGTTGTTCGCCGTCCGCACCGGCTCGCCGCGCAACGTCTCGGCCACGCCGTCGTGCCACAGCACGTCGGCGGCGGTCTCGCTGCCGGTCACCACGACGGCGCGCGCGCCCTGCTTGGCCAGGCTTTCGGCGGCCAGGACCATCTCCTCGGCCGTCTCGACCGGGCTTCCGGTGAGGGCGGCGGCCTCCTGCCGGTTCGGGGTCAGGACACAGTTGTACGACACCAGGGGCGCGACAGCCGCAGTGTCCGCGAGCCGGGCGCCTGACGTGGCGACCAGCACGGGGTCGACGACGAGGTGGGGCAGGCGGCCGGCCCGGTCGGCGATCAGAGCGGCCACGGCGGGGTCGCCGATCATGCCGACCTTGACGGCGGCGACCGGGAAGTCGGCCAGGACGGCGTCGAGCTGGGCGGCGACGATGTCGATCGGGATGGGGTGGATGGCGGTGACGCCGAGCGTGTTCTGGGCGGTGACAGCGGTGATGACGGAGGTGCCGTAGGCGTACAGGGCGGCGAAGGTCTTGAGGTCGGCCTGAATGCCGGCGCCACCCCCGGAGTCGGAGCCGGCGATGGTGAGCACGACCGGCGGCGTCATCGGGCGGCCGCCGCTAGCTCCGCCGCCGCCAGTTCCGGATCGTCGGCGCGCATGACGGCGCCGAGCACCGCGACCCCGCGGGCCCCGGCGGCCACGCAGGCGGCCGCCCGCGACGGCGTGTCGATGCCGCCCAGCGCCAGCCACGGCACCTCACCCGCGAGCGCCGCCGCCTTCTCCGGTCCCAGCGCGGGGCCGTACCCCGGCTTGGTCCTGGTCAGGAAGACCGGCGAGAGCGTCACGTAGTCCTCAGTGGACAATTTCGGCGCGCCATGAGCCGATCTCCCGATCAGGCCGGCGGCGGGCACCGGATCGGCCTCGGCCAGGTGCACCGCGTCGCCGCCGAGCGGGTCCGGCCCGGCGACGATCAACCGGCCCGGCGGCAGCAGGGAGCGCAGTCGCTCGGCGAGCGCGGCCCTTTCGGCGTACGGCAAATCTCTCTCCCGCAGAATGACCCACTCGGCGCCGCCGCGGATCGCCGCCTCGACCACCGGAACCAACGGCCCGGCGGCGGACCGCCGGTCGGTGAGAACGACGAGCCCGCCCGGGATCACCACTGGGCCCGCCCCTCGTCCGATGTGGACGCCAATGCGTGGAAGCGGCGTGGGATGCGCCCGGCCGTGTAGGCCAGCCGTCCCGCCAGCACCGCGTGGCGCATCGCCGAGGCCATCGCCGCCGGGTCGTCGGACCGGGTGATCGCGCTGGCGATGAGCACGGCGTCGCAGCCCAGCTCCATGGCCAGGGCCGCGTCCGAGGCCGTGCCGATGCCCGCGTCGAGCACGACCGGGACGTCGACGCTCTGCCGGATCAGCCGGATGTGGTGTGGGTTGGAGATGCCCAGGCCGGAGCCGATCGGCGAGCCCGCCGGCATCACCGCCGCGCAGCCCACGTCGGCCAGGCGGCGGGCCAGGATCGGGTCGTCGCTCGTGTACGGCAACACGGTGAACCCGTCGCCGGCCAGCGTCTCGGCCGCGCGCAGCAGCTCCACGCCGTCGGGCAGCAGGGTCCGGTCGTCGCCGATGACCTCGAGCTTGATCAGGTCGGTCTCGAAGGCCTCGCGGGCCAGGTGGGCCGTCTTCACCGCGTCGCCCGCCGTATAGCAGCCGGCCGTGTTCGGCAGCACTCGCACGCCGAGCCGGTCGAGCATCGGCAGCAGTCCGGGCCCGGCCGCGTCGACCCGGCGCAGGGCGACCGTGACCAGGTCGGTCCCGGAGGCGACGATGGCCTCCTCCAGGGCGGCCAGGCTGTTGGCGCCGCCCGTGCCCAGAATGAGCCGTGATTTGTCGAACACGGTCAGCCTCCCTGTGCCGCGGTCAGCACCTCGACCGCGTCGCCTTCGGCCAAGGGCACCGCGCTCCACGTCGAGCGGGGAACCACCTCGCCGTTGACCGCGACCGCGACGCCGCGGCGGGCCTCGGTGAGCGTCTCGACCAGGGCCAGCACCGACAACTCGGTCTCGGTGTCGAAGCTGCGCCCGTTGACCGTCAACCGCATCAGAACCTCCCGGGGTCGAAGTCGGGGCATTCCTTGCCGTCCAGCACGAGATCGGCGATGAGCTCGGCGGTGACCGGGGCGAGCAGGATGCCGTTGCGGTGGTGGCCGGCGGCCACGAAAACGCCCTGGCCGATGGGCCCGATCAGGGGCGCGTTGTCCGGGGTTCCGGGCCGGTGGCCCACGGTTGTCTCGGTCAGTTCCAGCTCGGCCAGGCCCGGCACCAGCTCGATCGCGGCCCGCAGCAGGTCGTGCACGCCGCCCGCGGTGACCAGCCGGTCGGTGCGCTCCTCCTGGGTGGCGCCGACGACGATCTCGCCGTCCCGGCGGGGCACGATGTAGACCGGCCGCCCGTCGACCGTCGCGTCGAGCACATGCCGCAGAAGCCCCGGCTCACCCCGCAACCGCAGGACCTGACCTTTGACCGGCCGTACGGGGAGACCGGTGAGCCGCGCGGTGCCACAACCGGCCGCCACGACGACCGTCGTGGCCTCCACATCGGACAGCGACTCGATCCGCTTCGGCACGATCCGGTCGCGCAGCCGCTCGCGGAGTGCGGCGACCACGCGGCGCGGGTCGACCTGGCGTTCCCGCGGTGAATGCACGCCGACGCGCACCCGGGGCGAGAGCGCCGGCTCCAGCTCACGCAACTCCGAGGGGCGCAGCAGCGGCAACTGCTGCCTGGTCCAGACCCGGGCCGCCTCGGCCACGTCGTCCGCGGTCATGGCCAGGCTCAGCGTTCCGGTGTCGTCGTAGCCGACGTCCACGCCCAGCTCGGCCGCGAAGCCGGGCCACAGATCGGCCGACCGTTCCATCAGCCGCACCAGGGCCGGATCTTCGAACGCCGACTCGCCGCCGGGCGCGAGCATGCCGGCCGCGACGTGCCAGGCCCCGTCGTCCCCGTCGTCGAAGACGGTGACGTCCTGCCCGCGCTCGACGAGCCGCCACGCGACAGCCAGCCCGATGATCCCGCCACCGACCACCGCGATGTCGCTCATGCCCGGCCTCCCAAGGCCTGGAGGAAGGCGACCGTGGCGCGGGCCGGGTCGCCGGCGATGGCCGAGATCGCCGCCACGCCGTACGAGTCGAGCAGAGCGACCCGGTCGACGGTGACCCCGCCGATGGCGATGACCGGCGTGCCCGGCACCGCCGCGACGACTTTCCCGACCCCTTCGGGCCCGATCGGCTCGGGAAGCCCGGCCTTGCTGACGGTGGCGAAGGCGGGCCCCACGCCGAGATAGGACGCTCCGTCGTCGACGGCTTTCAGAGCGGCTTCGGGTGTACGGCACGTGGCGCCCACAACCGCGTCGGAGCCCAGAACCCGACGAACCGCGGCCACCGGAAGATCTTCGGCGCCCACATGGACGCCATCGGCGCCGGCCGCCAAGGCCACACCCACCCGGTCGTCGACCAGGCAGAGCGCGTCACCGGCACGCCGGCACACATCGAGGGCGGCGACGGTCAGCTCATAGGCCGCACGATCGGACGACTTCACCCGCACCTGCACGGCGACCGGCCCATGGCCGACCACCCCTCGCACCACGTCGAGCGAGTCGGTGACTACATGCAATCGAGGAAACAACGAACGCTCCTCCCTGCGCCGGCATGACCCGGATCAGGTTCGACGGTCGGGGGCTGCTTCGGCCCCCCTCTCAGCCCGGTGCACCGGACTCCCGTGGGGTTGTGCTCGGACCATAACCGGTCCGCGTCAAGAAAAGCTAGAGTGCCCGTTGTCTCACAGCTTGTAGAACGTCACGTAGTGGTCGGGGGTGAACCAGGTCTCTCTTGTGGAGCGGTTGACCACGATGCGGTAGGCGTCCCGGGCCGCGCCGCGCGTGCGGGAGTAGACGTCGTACTCGCTGTAGGTGGCGTTCAACGGGAGCTGCTTCTCCCGGTTCTGGAACGTGCCGCCGGTGTAGTTGTACTGGCCGTACGGCCACGCGTACCAGCCGCTGCTCGTCGGCCAGCCCAGCGTTGACCAGCCCGTGCGGGCGGTGCGGGCGGCCGAGCAGCGGGAGATCGTGCAGCTCGAGTGGACGGCGGCCTGGGCCGCGTCGGTGCTTGTCGGCGCCACCACGGCCGGCACGACCAGTGCCGTGCCGGAGAGGGCGAAGACCAGGGCGAGGCCGGTGAGGAACCGGCGGAGGCGGGGGTACCGGTCAGCGGTCATGGACGACATCGTGCGACGGTGGGAGGCCGCGCGGTACCTCCCGGTCACATCATTCCATTGACGTTCGCCTATACGTTACCGGCCAAGGCCTCCGACCCAGTCGGTCAGCTCGTTGTCTTTGCCCTGCTGGCGCGGCTGCGGTGGGGTGAAGCCGTCGAACGACGGCGTCGGCAGCACTCCGGTGTCGGACGGGCGCAGCTCGTGGTCGGGGCGCTGGGCGGCGGCCGACGCGCGGGCGGCGACGGAGGCGCGGGCCGCGGCGACGTTCGCGCGGCCGGTGATGGCCTGGGCGGCGCCGGCGCCGGGCAGCGGGCCGGTGGGGGCGCCGGCGGCGGGGAGCGGGCCCGTGGGAGCTCCGGCCGACGGGCCGCCCGCGGCCTGGGCGATCGCCGAGTGGGGCTGGGCGTCGCGCTGGGGCAGCGGCGGGCGGTCGGGAGTGGGCGGAGCGTCGGCGCCGGCCGGGCCGCGCCGGAAGACCGCGGCCAGCACGGAGCCGAAGACCCCGGCGCCGGCGGCCGTCATCGCCGCCCAGTACGGGACCTCCTGGTAGCGGTCGGCGCCCGCGCCGGGGCCGGCGATCAGGTAGGCCACCGTGAGCAGGGCCGGGCCGGGCAGGCCGGAGAGCGCGATGGCCACCAGCGAGTGCCGGCCGCGGCGGGCGGCCAGGCCGATCACCACGCCGCAGATCAGGGCGAGCGCCGGCATCGTGAAGAGCGCGGCCTGGTCGACCGCCTTGTCGGGCAGGATGCTCAGATCGAGCACGCCGAGGCGTACGGAAACCGGGTCTTGACCTGGCCTCAGCGACGGCGCCACCGAGGCGAGCGCCACGACCCACGTGGCGACCGTCAGCGTCAGGATGCTCCAGCGGGCGACGGCGCTGCGCAGGGCCGCGTACGCCGCGAAGATGCCCACGGCCGCGCCGAGCGCGGCGCACGCGCCCACCACGAAGACCGGGTCGACGCCGGTGACCTCGGCCGCCCGGGCCGGCTGCATGGTGAGCGGCACGATGGCGGCCGCGCCGAAGCCGGCCACCACGGCGGGAACGAACCGGGCGCCGGCGGGAGCGCGTTTCGGCAGCTGAGTGCGGCCGACGATGGCGCCGAGCGCGGCCGCCGTCATGGCGAACCACGCCACCCAGGCCAGCTGGGCGATCCACTCGTCACGCGCAGTGACCTCAACGACGCGGGTGAAGCGCAGGACGCCCAACCCGTAGGCCAGGCCCAGCTGAGAAGCCCCGGCCAGCGCGGCAACGCCGAACGAGGCACCCAACAACTTCGCCCAGGTGCGGAAAGTCATGCCCGGCACGTTACGGAATCCTCTCCCGTGAACGCCACTGGGACGTCCGATTCTTAAGGCAGTCCAAAATCCCGCTTAGAAAGCCCTTGTACGCAGCGTGATCTCGCTGCGCCATGAAGAGATCAAGCCATCAAGAGATCATGAAGCTGGGCGCTGCACCGGGCGACCTCGTCCAGGTTGGCCGTGCGGCCGAGCGTGCGGGGACGCGGGATGCGCACGTCGATGATCTCGCGGACCCGGCCCGGCCGCGGGCTCAGCACCACCACCCGGTCGGCCAGCAGCACCGCCTCGTCGATCGAGTGGGTGACGAAGACCGTGGTCGGCGCCTGCTCCATGTGGATGCGCTGGAGCTCGACCGACAGCTCCTCGCGGATCAGCGGGTCGAGCGCCGAGAACGGCTCGTCCATCAGCATCACGCGGGGGCGCCCGATCAGCGCGCGGCACAGCGCCACCCGCTGCTGCATGCCGCCTGAGAGCTCGTGCGGCAGCCTCTTCTCGAAGCCGGTCAGGCCGGTCAGCTCGAGCAGGTCGTGGGCGCGGGTGACGTATTCCGCCTTGCGCCAGCCGAAGATCTGCACCGGCAGCAGCACGTTGTCGAGCACCGACCGCCACGGCAGCAGGGCCGGGCGCTGGAACATCATCGCCACGTCCCGGCGCGGCTTGACCACCCGCTCGCCGGACACCTGGATGGCGCCTCCGGTCGGCGGGAGCAGGCCGGCGATCAGCCGCAGCAGCGTCGACTTGCCGCAGCCGGACCGGCCGACCACGGCCACGAACTCGCCGTCGGCCACCGTGAGGCTCACGTCGCGCAGCGCCTCGACCGTGCCCGAGCGGCCGGTGAAGGTCCGCGACACGTTCTCGACGCGGATCATGAGGCGAGCCGCCAGCGGCCGGCCCGGGCCACCAGCACGGTGAGCGCCTGCGGCATCAGGCCGGAGTGGTTGTCCGGTGTCAGCCGGAGCGGGCCGGACAGGCCGTCGACCTGCGAGGTCTCCAGGATGTCGCGGATGCCCTCGCGGTCGGCGCCGACCCGGGCCACCGCGTCGGCCACCAGGTCGACCGCGTCGGCCGCGAAGGCGGCCACGCCCGAGTAGCTGCCGTAGCGCGAGGTGTAGTCGCGGAACCACTGCTTGCGCGACGATTTCGCCGGCGTGGTCGCGATGACGTCGTCGATGGCCAGGATCTGGGTGAAGACCATCCGGACGTTGTTCGTCGCGGACGAGGCGGCGGCCGGGATGAACAGGTCGCCGGCGGCCGCGGCGTCGAAGTAGACCCGGCCCTTGAATCCGACCTGCTTCAGGTTGACCGCGGCCAGCTGGGCCAGGTCGGGCGCGGTCAGCACCACGATCGCGCTCGGGTTGCCGTCGGCCAGCGTGCCGATGGCCTGGGTGATGTCGGTGGCGGTCGGCTTGACCGCGCGGGCGGCCTGGCGGGTGATGCCGGTGCCGGTCAGCTTGGCGAACAGCGCCCTCTGGGCCCCGCGCCCGTACAGGTCGTCGGAGTAGAGGATCGCGATGTTCTTGGTCTTCGCCTTGCTCAGCTCGGAGACCATCGCCGACGCGTTGTCGGCCGAGTTCGGGCCGATCTTGAAGATGTACCGCCGGCTGGAAACCGGGTTGACGACCTCTTCGGAGGCGCCCAGCGAGATGGTCGGCACCTTCTTGTCGTTGATCGTCTTGGCCGCGCCGACCACGCACTGGTCACAGGCGCCGGAGACGATCGCGGCGACCGAGGGGTCGTCGGCGAACGCGCCGATGTTGCGCATCGAGGACGTCGGGTCGTTCCGGTTGTCCTGCGTGGTCAGCTTGAGCTGCCGGTCGCCGAGCTGGCCCGAGGCGTTCACCTGCTCGATCCGCAGTTGAAGGGCGCGCGCGTACGCGATGTCGACGGCCGACGAATTGTCGAGGTCGGCGGCGATCGTGATCACTTCGGACGCCTTCGGCTGGCCGTCGTCCGAGGAGCAGCCGGCCGCACCGGCGACGAGGAGCATCGATGCCACGGCGGATGCCGCGGTGATGCGGGGGAGCCGCACTGCGGTGCCTCCTAGAAAGGCGATACGGACAAGATGTCCGTTCGAACGCGCCAAACCTTGCCAACGTGAGGGCCCCTGGTCAAGCAGAGGTCCATCGATGGAGCGAGACGCTTGTCTCACATATTGGTTGGAATCTTGCAGTTTGATCGTGACCGGGTCATCACGGAATGTCGTGGTCGGCATATTCGTGCACGTCAAAGAGGTGTGAATGTCGATTGTGGAACTGGCAATGCATCCAACAGTCCGGCGCGGAGTTCGTTTCGGGGAGTTTCCGGACTTCCCAAACCAATGTCCGTTCTGATGAAATTCCCGGGCCGCAGCGCTCAGGCGGGCACGGAGACACGGGGATGACCACGGAGGAGAAGTCGTGAGCACCGGATCTTCGACCCAGGTGGCACGCCGTGGTGTCTTTCCCCGGCTTCGGGATGCGCGCATCCGTTCGAAGCTGGCGCTGATCCTCCTCGTGCCCCTGGCCGCAGTAATCGTTCTCGCCACCACGCGACTCGTCGACATCGGACAGCGCGCGTCAGCCGCCGGTCAGGTGGAGGAGCTGACCAAGCTCGACACCGACATCTCGGCGCTGACCCAGCTGCTGCACACCGAGCGCATGGCCGCGGCGTCCTATCTGGCCGGCCCGGCCGGGGCCAAGCCCGACGCCTACGACACCGCGGTCCGCGACAGCGACGCGCAGATCGCCGTCTACCGCTCGCACCGGGCCGGTGTCGACGACTCGCCCGGCGCGGTGGCGACCGCCTGGCCCGCATCGACGACCACCTCAACACGATGGACGCCACTCGCACGGCGGTCAGCAAGCGGGAGGGCATCGCCGTGGCCGAGGCGGTCTCCCGCTACGGCGTGGTCATCACCGACCTGGTCGCGTACGGCGACTCGGTCAGCCAGCTGGCCGGCGACGGCGACATCGCCGACAGCCTGCGCGCGCTCTCCGCGTTCTCGCGGGCCAAGGCCGGCACCGCCGAGCAGGAGGCGGTCTCGTACGCCGCGCGGGTCGCCAACGACCTCAGCGAGGAGCAGCGGGTCACCTTCATCGCGACGCAGACCAGCCAGCAGGAGGCGCTGACCACCTTCTCGCTGGTCGCCAGCCCCGAGCAGCGCGCCCTGGCCGACAAGGTGGTCAGCGGCGACGCGGTCAACCTGGTCGACGGCGTCGCCACCCAGCTCGGCCGCGGTGAGGCGGTGCCGGCGGCCGACATCACCGAGGCGTTCGGCGCCGTGGTCGACCTGATGCGCTGGGCCGAGCAGCAGCTCGAGTCGAAGATCGTGAAGGCGACCGCGGACGACCGCGACTCCGTCGTCCGGCAGGCCGCGATCGAGTCGGCGCTGGTCGTGATCGTGCTGATCGTCGCCATCGCGCTCGCCGTCATCCTGGCCCGCTCGCTCAACATGTCGCTGCGCCGGCTCCGTGAGGGCGCGCTCGCGGTGGCCAACCGCGACCTGCCCGACGCCGTGGCCAAGCTGCGCGACGCCAAGAACCTCGGCGACGGCGGCGCCGACGACATCGTCCGCCAGGTGCGCGACCCGATCAAGCTGCCCAACCGCGACGAGATCGGCCAGGTCGCCCAGGCGTTCAACGTGGTCCACCGCGAGGCGGTCCGCATCGCGGCCGAGCAGGCGGCCCTGCGCACCAGCGTCTCGACCATGTTCCTCAACCTGGCCCGCCGCTCCCAGTCGCTGGTCGACCGGATGATCGGCGAGCTCGACATGATCGAGCGCAACGAGGAGGACCCGAAGAGGCTGGCCCAGCTCTTCGAGCTCGACCACCTGGCCACCCGGATGCGCCGCAACGACGAAAACCTGCTCGTGCTGGCCGGCGCCGACTCGAGCCCGCCCCGGCGCGAGGACGCGCTGGTCGTCGACGCGCTGCGCGCCGCGCAGTCCGAGGTCGAGCTCTACAACCGCATCGAGTTCGGCACCGTCGACACCGACGTCTCCATCGCCGCGCTCGCGGTCAACGACGTGGTCCGCCTCGTCGCCGAGCTGCTCGACAACGCCACCCGCTTCTCGCCGCCGACCACCGTCGTGGTCGCCGACGGCCGCCGGATCCGCGACTACGTGGTGATCCAGGTCGAGGACCGCGGGCTCGGCATGTCCGAGGAGCAGATGGACCAGCTCAACCGCCGGCTGGCCGAACCGCCCAACGTGGACGTCGCGGCGTTCCGCCTGATGGGTCTGGCCGTCGTGTCCCGGCTCGCCTCGCGCTACGGCATCAAGGTCGAGCTGCGGGCCAACCTCGAGGGTGGCACGGTCGCCCAGGTCACGCTGCCGAGCAGCATCGTCGTCACGCCGCGCCGCTACGACACGTTCGGCGGCGGACCGCGGCCGGAGCTGGGCGCGGCCCCGTCCGGCGGCTGGGACGCCCGGTCCTCCCGGGCCGCCACGGCCACGCTGCCGACCATCGAGCCGCCGGCCCCCGAGCCGGTCCAGGAGATCCCGGCGCACCCGCAGCTGCCGGTCTTCCCGTCGCAGCGCCCGGCGAGCGACCCGGCCGAGGTGCGGCCCACGCCGAACCGCCCGCCGCTGCCGACCCGGGTGTCGAAGACGATCTCGCAGACGCAGAACGCGCCGACGATGAACGGCTTCACCCCGACGATGCAGACGCCGATCGTCGCCCCGCCGGTCTCCACGCCGCCGGTCTCCGCCCCACCGGTTTCCGCTCCTCCGGTCTCGAGCCCTCCTGTCTCGAGCCCGCCCGTCTCGAGCCCGCCGGTCTCCGCGCCGACCGGCGGCTGGGGCGCCGCGCTCGCGGCCATGCCCCCGGTGCCGGCCCAGCCGCTCGCGCCGCCGGCCGAGGACCGCAACGAGGCCCCGATCTTCGTTCAGATGCAGCAGAGCTGGTTCCGCAACCACGACGGGGCGAGCCAGGAGCAGTTCGGCATGCCGACGGCGGGCTACGCGCCCCCGCCGAACGCGGCGCCGGTCGCGTCGGCCCCGACGCCGGCCCCGGCGTCACCGGCGCCGGCGCCGGCGCCCGTGAAAGCCCCGGCACCCGTGTCGCCGCCGCCCGCTCCCAAGCCCGAGAAACGGGCGCCGACGGCCACCGGGCACAATGGACCGTCGGTTCCGAGACAGCGCCCCGCTGAGGAGGACCGGTGGAAGACTGCGGCGGACGACGGATGGAAGTTGGCCATGGCGGCGGCTGAGCCGGTCGACGCCGGCACCACGAGATCCGGCCTCCCCAAGCGCGTACCCCAGGCTCAGCTCGTGCCCGGTGGCGTGCAGCCGGGACCCAAGGCACAGAACCGCCGCAGCCCCGACGAGGTCCGCGGGTTGCTGTCCGCGTACCACCGGGGAGTGCAACGCGGGCGGACGGACGGCACCGCCGAGTCCGCCGCCTCCCAGGCTAAGGAGACCGAACAGTGACCAGGCCCCCCACCATGCAGGACATGGGCTGGCTGCTCAACAACTTCGCCAACAGCGTCGCCGGCATCGCCCACGTCGTGGCCGTGTCCGCCGACGGATTGCTGCTGGCGGCCTCACGCGACCTGCCGGCCGACCGGGCCGACCAGCTGGCCGCCATCACCTCCGGTGTGGTCAGCCTGACCGACGGCGCCTCCCGCATGTTCAACGCGGGCACCGTCCAGCAGACGATCATCGAGATGGAGAGCGGATACCTGTTCCTCATGTCGATCAGCGACGGCTCGGCGATGGCCGTCCTGGCCGCCCGCAGCTGCGACGTCGGCCAGGTCGGATACGAGATGGCGTTGCTGGTCGAGCGGGTCGGCGCGGCGCTCTCGCCGGTCGCGCGTGAAGCAGTCAGTCATTAGAGGCCGGACCGCCGGAACGGGGTGAGGAGCGGATGGGACAGCCACAGGACCCGAGAGGCAACCTTGTGCGCCCGTACGCGGTCACCCGCGGGCGGACGGAACCACGCCGGGACATCCCGATCGAAGCGGTCCTGGTAGCCAGCCAGGCCGGCCTGCAAGAGGCCCGGTTCGCCGGGCATGACAAATACCGCATCGCTGTTCTGTGCGAGGCGAAAGCGCAGTCCCTCGCCGAGCTGTCCGCGCTCTCCCGGTTGCCGCTGGGTGTCGCGCGGGTGCTCGTCGCGGACATGGTGGCCGACGGGCTGCTGTCGTTGCACAGCGCCGCTCCCAAAACTGGGTTCACGGAGCGGATGGACCTGCTGGAAAGGGTGTTAGGTGGACTTCGCAAGCTCTGAGCGGGCGGGGGCGCAACCCAAGGAGATCACCTCCGCGAAGATCGTCGTCGCCGGAGGTTTCGGCGTCGGCAAGACGACGCTGGTCGGTGCGGTCTCCGAGATCGAGCCGCTGACGACCGAGGCCGTGATGACCTCGGCCGGCCAGGGGATCGACGACGCGTCCAAGGTGCCCGGCAAGGGGACCACCACGGTCGCCATGGACTTCGGCCGCATCACCATGGCCGACGACCTGATCCTCTACCTCTTCGGCACCCCAGGTCAGACCCGTTTCTGGTTCATGTGGGACGAGCTGATCCGCGGCGCCGTCGGCGCGGCCGTGCTGGTCGACACCCGGCGGATCGCCGACGCGTTCGCGCCGCTCGACTACTTCGAAAACCGTCACCTGCCGTACCTGGTCGCGCTGAACTGCTTCGACGGCGCACCCCGGTACGAGCCCGACGAGGTCCGCGAGGCGCTGGCCATCCCGCCACACGTCCCGCTGATCATGTGCGACGCCCGCCATCGCGAGTCGGTCAAGCAGGTGCTCGTAGGTGTCGTCGAACACGCGATGGCGACGTTGGTGGCTGAGCAGTCGGGCGGCTATCCGGCCCCCGTCGGCTAAAGATCAGAGGATCGATGTCGTAGCTGGGTGGTGGGTACGGATCGCTGCTCACGCCGAGGGCCGCGGCGGGGTGAGCTGGGCGCTGGCGCGCCCAGAACGCTCACCCCACCACGGCGACGTGCGTGAGTGGTCGCGCTTCTCAAAACCCCGCATACCGCCGGTCAAGGTCCGGGGTCGAGTGTGGTTACATGGCGGCTACGACTCCGCCGTCGACCAGCAGGTCGGTGCCGGTGATGAAAGTGGAGTCGGGGCCCAGCAGGAAAGCGGCGGCCGCGGCGATGTCGGCGGCTGTGCCCTCGCGGCCGGTGCCGGAGGCTTCGATCATTGAGCGCATCATGGCGCCGCTCTCGCCCGACAGCTCCTGGCGGCCCATCGGGGTGGCGATCACGCCGGGGCTGATGCTGTTCACGCGGGCGCCGCGGGCGCCCCAGGCGCGGCTGGCCGTTCGCACCCGTAGCTGGTTGGCCCGCTTGGCGATCCCGTAGGCGGCGCCCGCGTCGGGCAGCGCGCCCGCCTGAAGGAACGGAAGTCCGAGCAGGTCGTCGGCCGCGGTGGTGGCCAGAGCGGCCTCCAGCTCGGCGGGCAGGCGGCCGGCGGCCATGGTGCCGGCCATGCTGGCAATAACCACGCCGGACCCGCCGGGAGCGATGACCCGGCCGAACTCCTCGAGCGCGTACGCGACCCCGGCCAGATCGACCCGCAGGATGGCGTCGACCGGGGCCTGAACCGGCGAGAGCCCGGCGGTGTGCGCCACCTGCGTCACCGGGCCCAGATCGGCGGCCGCGCCGGCCAGCGCCGCCACCGACGCGCGGTCGCCGACGTCGACCCGCTGGGCCGTGACGTCGTAGCCCTCACCGCGCAGGGTCTCCGCGACCCGCTTCAGCGCCACCTCGTCGAAGTCGGCCAGCAGTAGCCGCCGGCCCGCACCCTGACGCCGGGCGATCGCCTCACCCATCCCACCAACACCGACAACAACGACCACAGACATGACCCGCTCCTCAAAACGAGACTTTTTGTCTCGTATAAGCCGCAGCGTACGCCCGTTGCTACGGTCATGACCATGGCCGAAGTGCCCATTTCCCCAGCGCCGACTTCCGCAGCACCACCGCTGTCTCGGCGGGGGCGGGCGCGCAGTGAGTCGACTCGGCGCGCGATTCTCGGGGCCGCGCGTGCTGAGCTGACGGCGCACGGATACGACAAGCTTTCGATCGACCGCATCGCGGCGGCGGCCGGCGCCGGCAAGCAGACCGTCTATCGCTGGTATCCCTCGAAGAGCTCGCTGATCGCCGACTGCCTGATCGAGGGCGATGTCCTCGATGGACCTTCGATTGCCGACTCCGGGGATGTGCGGACTGATCTGCGCGCCTGGCTGCACGCCTTCGCGGCCCAGTTCGACCGGGATGACTCCGCGGCCTTCATCCGGGCCGCCACGGCCGCCGCGGCGGAGAGCGATGAGGTAGCGGCCCGGTTCTACGAGGCGACCACCGCCGGGGCCGAGGCCGAGCTGACCGCGCGGCTGCTGGCGGCGGCCGAAGCTGGTCAGCTGCGCCGGGGCGTCGTGCCGGGGGCGGCGGCGCAGGCTCTGATCGGGGCGCTGCTCTATCGCCTGTTGACACGGCAGCCCTTCAGCGTTTCTTTCCGTGACGACCTCGTTGACACGCTCTGTGGTGAATCTTGAAGCGTGACCACTCACGCACGTCGCCGTGGTGTGGTGAGCGTTCTGGGCGCGCCAGCGCCCTGCTCGCCCCGCCGCGGCCCTCGGCGTGAGCAGCGGTCCGTACCCACCACCCAGCTACGACATCGCCTTTGAAATCTTGCGCCGGACGCGGAATCCCCTGGGCCGGCCCGACGACGGCAGTCTCATGCCGGTAGGCGATATCCCCGTTTGACCACGGTTTGGACGACGCCGGGGATCGACAGGCCCGCTCTCAAGCGAGCCACTGCCATCTCGACGGCGTGTTCGTCGGCGCCCCGGGGGAGGGAGTGCAGCAGGGCGGCGCGGGAGAGCACTCGCCCGGGAGCGGAGGCCAGCGCGCGGAGAACGGCCATCGGAGCGGGCGCCAACGGGCGTAGCTCTCCGTTCACGATTGCTGCGTGGCCACGCAAAGTTATGGTGTGGCCCGCTACCTCCAGTGAGACGGCGCGCTTGGGGAGTTCGTCGGCGATGGTGCGGACGAGCGCGCTCAGCCGGGCTCGCGGGGGCGCCACCACCGGAATGTCGTGGCGGCGCAGGGGAGCGGCGGTGACCGGGCCGGCGCAGGCGACCAGGACGTCGGAGCGCAGCGCCTCGAGCACGGCGTCGGCGGCGGGACCGGCCGCGCGGAGCAGGGCGGTCACGGCGGGGGCGGCGGTGAAGGTCACCGCGTCGACCAGACGGCCGGTGATCAGGTCGACCAGGCGGTGCAGCGGGGCCGGATCGGCCGGGGGCGCCCAGCGGTAGACCGGGACCTCGATCACGTGGGCGCCGTTCTCGCGCAGCGCCTCGGCGTATTCGGGCTGGCTCTCGCCGTGCAGTTGCATCGCGACGGTCCGGCCGGCCAGGCCCCGGGCCCGGAGGTGCTCGACGACCTCTTCGTAACTTTCGCCCTCGGGGGACCACTGGTCGTGCAGGCCGGCGGCGCGGACCGCGGCCCGGGCCTTGGGGCCACGGGCGATCAGATAGGCGCGCGAGAGCACCGTGCGCAGCGGCTCGGACAGGCCCCAGCCGTCAGCCGCCTCGAGCCAGCCGCGCATGCCGATGCCGGTGGTGACCAGCACGACGTCGGGTGGGGTCTCCAGGCAGGCCCGGGTGGCCGCCCGGAGCTCGGCGTCGTCGGCGATCGGGACGATGCGCAGCGCCGGCGCCAGGACCACGCGGGCGCCGCGGCCCTCGAGCAGGCTCGCGAGCTCGTCGCGGCGACGGTCGGACGTTACTCCCACCGTGTAACCGGACAACTCGGACCGGTTGGCCACCTGGCTGGTCATGTTTTCCGAAGAAGTCGCGACGCGGCCGGCCGGTCCACCGAAGGGCACGCTCGGAGCCCGCCGTCCTCAGCGTCGACCCGCTCCCATGTCACGCTTGCGTTCTCCGCCGTACCTCCGGCCGGCGCGCGCCGCGACTCCTTCTCGCCGAACCGGGGAACCGGCTCGGCGGACACCGTCAGGTCCGTCCTCAACCCTGACGGTGGCTCTTCCATAGTGCGTCGGCCCGCGGCGTGCCGGCGATGACCGGCCCGCTTCGTCGAGGTCCCCGCACCGATGGCCATGCCGGAAGCGTGCCTTCCGGGAATTTCGCCCTCGCGTCCCGTTTGTTTCGAGCCTGCTAACCGTCGCTGGGTTGTGACCTCGGTGACCTTGGATCCCGGTGTCGGGCGTGTTCGAAAGGCCGGGTATGCTTGGCTCGCATATGTTTGGAGGTCACGTCGGCCTGGGTTTCATGAGGGCGACGGCGCGACCGCCGATCGCTGTGACCCTGCACGTTTTGACCACGCGCCGCGCGGCCGGGTATTGTTGCCTGCTGTTGTGCGACAGCTGCGAGCGTGCCCCCCGGGGTAGGCTTGATGTTCGCGTTCGCCGCGACCAGCGCGCGACCCCAGACCGACGACAAGACAAGGTAATTCTGTGCGTACGTACAGCCCGAAGCCGGGTGAGATCGAGCGTCAGTGGCACATTATCGACGCTTCTGACGTCGTCCTGGGCCGCCTGGCCACCCACACCGCGACCCTTCTGCGCGGCAAGCACAAGCCGACCTTCGCGCCGCACGTCGACACCGGCGACTACGTGGTGATCATCAACGCTGGCAAGGTGGCCCTGACCGGCAACAAGCGGCAGACCAAGGTCGCTTACCGCCACTCGGGCTACCCGGGCGGTCTCAAGCAGGTCGGCTACGAGGAGCTGCTCACCAAGCGCCCCGAGAAGGCGATCGAGCTGGCCGTCAAGGGCATGCTCCCGCACAACAAGCTCGCGCGGCAGATCATCAAGAAGCTGAAGGTCTACCCGGGCGCTGAGCACCCGCACGCCGCCCAGCAGCCCCAGCCGTTCGAAATCAAGCAGATCGCGCAGTGAGCGCGGGAGAAGGCAGCAGCATGTCCGACATCATCGAGCCCGAGGTCGTCGAGACCGTCGAGGAGCCCGCTGAGACGGTCGTCGTGGTCGAGACGCCCGCGCCGGCCCCGGTCCGCGCCCCGCGTCCCGGTGACCGTCCGATCCAGACCGTCGGCCGCCGCAAGGAGGCCATCGTCCGGGTGCGTCTCGTGCCCGGCAGCGGCAAGATCACCTGTAACGGCCGCGAGCTGGAGAGCTACTTCCCCAGCAAGGTGCACCAGCAGCTCATCCGTGAGCCGCTCGTCACCGCGGAGAAGGAAGAGCAGTTCGACGTGATCGCCAACCTGCGCGGTGGCGGCATCACCGGCCAGGCCGGCGCGCTGCGCCTCGGCATCGCCCGGGCGCTCATCACGAACGAGCCCGACGACCGTCCGGCTCTCAAGAAGGCCGGCTTCCTCACCCGTGACGCCCGCGTCAAGGAGAGCAAGAAGTACGGTCTCAAGAAGGCCCGCAAGGCTCCGCAGTACTCGAAGCGCTGATTTTGCGCCGAGTCTGACACGGCCGGGTTGCGCCCCTCGCGGGGCCGCGGCCCGGCCGTTTGCGTTCCCTCCCCTTCATCGACGCACGCACCCCGGATCGGCCCCTCCCTTCCCTGGGCCGCCGGCGAAAGGAAACCGCCATGGGGCGACTCTTCGGCACCGACGGCGTACGCGGGCTCGCGAATGGCGACCTCACCCCCGAACTGGCCCTGTCCGTCGCGGTCGCGGCCGCCCGCGTGCTGGTCGAGAGCGACGGCAGCCACCCTCCGCTGGCGATCGTCGGCCGTGACCCGCGGGCCAGCGGCGAGATGCTCGAGGCGGCCGTCGTGGCCGGCCTGACCAGCGCCGGCGCCAACGTGGTGCGGGTCGGCGTGCTGCCCACCCCGGCCGTGGCCTACCTGGTCGCGCAGACCGGCGCCGACCTGGGCGTGATGCTGTCGGCCTCGCACAACCCGATGCCCGACAACGGGATCAAGCTCTTCGCCGCGGGTGGCACCAAGCTCCCCGACGAGCTGGAGGAGCGCATCGAGAAGGCCATCGAGGACGGGCACGGTCTGGTCGGCCGTCCCACCGGCGCCGGCATCGGCCGGGTCAACGACCTGCTCGACGGGGCCGAGCACTACATCAAGCACCTGGTCGGCTCGACCCCGCACTCGCTGGCCGGGATCAAGGTCGTGGTCGACTGCGCCAACGGCGCGGCCAGCGAGGTCGCCCCGGTGGCCTACGAGGAGGCCGGCGCCGAGGTCATCGCGATCCACGCCGAGCCGGACGGCCTGAACATCAACGACGACTGCGGCTCCACCCACCTGGAGAAGGTGCAGGCGGCCGTCCTCGAGCACGGCGCCGACCTGGGCATCGCGCACGACGGCGACGCCGACCGCTGCCTGGCCGTGACGGCCGCGGGCGAGGTCGTCGACGGCGACCAGATCATGGCGATCCTGGCCCTGGCCATGCGCGACGCGGGCACGCTGACCGACGACACCCTGGTCGCGACCGTGATGAGCAACCTGGGCCTGCGCATCGCCATGAAGCAGAACGGCATCAAGCTGCTCGAGACCAAGGTCGGCGACCGGTACGTGCTGGAGGCGCTGGCCGCGGACGGCCTGGCCCTGGGCGGCGAGCAGAGCGGGCACATCGTGATGCCGGCGTTCGCCACCACGGGCGACGGCGTGCTGACCGGCCTGCACCTGATGGCCCAGCTCGCGGCGAGCGGCAAGTCCCTGGCCGACCTGGCCTCGGTGGTGCACACCCTGCCCCAGGTCCTGATCAACGTGAAGGTCGGCGACCGGGAGGCCGGCGCGGCCGCCCCGACGGTGCAGGCGGCCGTGGCCCTGGCCGAGGACGAGCTGGGCGAGACCGGCCGGGTGCTGCTGCGCCCGTCGGGCACCGAGCCCCTCGTCCGGGTGATGGTCGAGGCGGCAACCGAGGAGCAGGCCCGCGCGGTGGCGTCGCGGATCGCGGACGAGGTGCGGGCGGCCAGCCCGGCTAGCTAGAGAGCTTGGAAAGGCGGCGGGCTGCCTCCTCGATGACCTCTTCGCGCTTGCAGAAGGCGAAGCGGATGAGGTGGCGGCCCGCCGCTTTGTCGTCGTAGAAGACCTGGGTGGGTACGGCCACGACACCGCACCGCTCGGGGAGGGCGCGGCAGAACTCGATGCCGTCCGTGCCACCCGACCGGGTGATATCGGCCGTGACGAAGTAGGTGCCCTCGGAGGGCAGGACGTCGAAGCCGGCCTCGGTGAGGCCGGTGACGAGCCGGTCGCGCCGGGCCTGCAAGCCGGCGCGGAAGCCGGTGAAGTAGTCGTCGGGCAGGCCGAGAGCGACGGCGACGGCGGGTTGCAGCGGCCCGGCGTTCACAAAGGTCAGGAACTGCTTGACCCGCATGAGGGCGGAGACGAGCGGGGCCGGGCCGGTGGCCCAGCCGACCTTCCAGCCGGTGCAGGAGAAGGTCTTGCCGGCCGAGGAGATCCGCAGCGTGCGCTCGCGCATGCCGGGCAGGCTCGCCAGTGGCACGTGGGGCTCGGCGGCGTCGGTGAAGACCAGGTGCTCGTAGACCTCGTCGGTGACGGCGTACGTGCCGTACTCCTGGCAGAGACCGGCGATCAGGATGAGCTCGGCGCGGGTGAAGACCTTGCCGGTGGGGTTGTGCGGCGAGTTGAGCAGGACGAGACGGGTGCGCGGGCCGAAGGCGGCGCGGAGCTGTTCCTCGTCGAAGCCGTAACGGCCGTCGGGGCCGGGGCGCAGGGTCACCGGGCGGCGGACGGCGCCGGCGAGAGAGATCGAGGCGGCGTACGAGTCGTAGTAGGGCTCGAAACAGACGACCTCGTCACCGGGCTCGCAGAGGGCGAGGATCGCGGCCGCGACGGCCTCGGTGGCGCCGACGGTGACCACGATCTCGGAGTCGGGATCACGAGACAGGCCCCAGAAGCGCTGCTCGTGGGCGGCGACGGCCTGGCGCAGGGCGGGAATGCCGGGCAGCGGCGGATATTGGTTGGCGCCCTCGCGGAGGGCCCGGGCGGCGGCGTCGAGCATCTCGGCCGGTCCGTCGGTGTCGGGGAAACCCTGCCCGAGGTTGATCGAGCCGGTGCGGACGGCCAGCGCGGACATCTCGGTGAAGATCGTGGTGCCGAACGGGCGCATCCGTTCGACGAGGGGATCGCTCGTCATCGTCCCTATTCAAACGCGAAGTGGTTGCAGGTGACTGTGCCGAAGGTACCGGGGTCGGAGGTGTTCCGCGCGACCTCTTCGCCGTTGACGAGGACCCGGCAGCTGATCGTGCCGTCGGGATCGCCGAGGCGGAAGGCGGTGACGTTGAGCACGGTCGGGGTGTCGATCTCGCCGGTGAACTTCCAGGGCAGCTTGACGCTCTGCAGGCGCTGGGGAGACTCGCTGAGCGACTCGACGTAGAGCAGCTGGGAGGCCGGGCCGTCGCCGGTCACCTCGTACGTCACGGTGACCTTGGCCCCGAAGGCCGGCCCTTCGGTCGGCACGGCCGGCACCTCGGGCTTGATCGTGGGCAGCGGAGGGACGGCATCCTTCGCGGTTTGTGTGACGTTGCGCGCGATGAGCACGCCGGCGGTCGCGACGCCGCCGCAGAGCAGAAGGGTGACCGCGATGATCACCGCCACGATGGGCACGCTGCTCTTCCGCGGCGGCCGCGCAGGCGGCGGATATCCACCGGGGTCGGCCGTGTAACCGGCGCCTCCGTCGTACGCGCCGCCGCCTCCTCCTGCGCCTCCGTCGTACGCGCCGCCGCCCCCTCCTGTAGCGCCGCCGTATCCCCCTCTTCCCCCTCCTCCCGCGCTGTGCGGGTCGTAGGGGGTGCCGTAGCCAGGTGGCGGATAGCCGGGTGGGACGTTGTCGGAGGTGGTGGCCGGGAACTCCGACGTGGGTGGGTAGTCCGGGTCCGGCGGCTGGGGGAGTGAGGCGTACCCCGGGCTGAATGTCGGCGATGGCCGGTAGGGGTCTGCGGCGAGCGGGTCACCCGACGGGGTGGACCAGGGCTGGCCCGAGGCCGGCGCGGGCGTCGTCCGGTCGGGGTCCGGCTGCGGCTGGTCGGGCCGAGAATTGCTGCTCAACGTCTCTCCCGGGGCGAGCGCTGGTCAGATGTCCGTCAGCCGACGGTACGCCGGTGACGCCAGCCGATCGGCGGCGCCACCCGCCGTTCGGACCGTTTTGCGCATACCGCATGCTCGAAAGGGTGCTTCTCGCGCATGACGAATGAGCGGACGTCGGCTACAGTGCCCGTCATGTGTGGCATCGTGGGGTACGTCGGCGGTCGTCCGGCGCTCAGCATCGTTCTCGACGGCCTGCGCCGGCTGGAGTACCGCGGATATGACTCCGCCGGCGTCGCGGTCATCGACGGCGGCACCGTTCTGACCGAGAAGAAGGCCGGCAAGCTCGCCAACCTGGAGAAGGCGCTGGCCGCGGGCTTCTCCGAGGGGCCGACCGGCATCGGGCACACCCGGTGGGCGACCCACGGCGGCCCGACCGACCGCAACGCCCATCCGCACCTGTCGGCCGACGGCCGGGTCGCGGTCATCCACAACGGCATCATCGAGAACTTCGCCCGCCTGCGCGCCGCGCTGGAGGCCGACGGCATCGAGTTCACCAGCGACACGGACACCGAGTGCGCGGCCCACCTGCTCGCGGCCGAGGTGCGCAAGCTGCGCGAGTCCGGCGCCGTCGACGGCCCGCAGCTGCTGGCCGAGGGCATGCGCCGCACGGTCAGCCAGCTCGAGGGCGCGTTCACGCTGCTCGCCGTCGACGCCGACGTGCCGGACGCGGTCGTCGCCGCCCGCCGCAACTCGCCGCTGGTGGTGGGCCGCGGCAAGGGCGAGAACTTCCTGGCCAGCGACGTGTCGGCGTTCATCGAGCACACCCGCGAGGCGATCGAGCTGGGCCAGGACCAGGTCGTCCTGATCACCCCGGACGCCATCGAGATCACCGGCTTCGACGGCTCGCCCGCCGTCGGCCAGGAGTTCCACATCGACTGGGACGCGTCGGCCGCCGAGAAGGGCGGATACGACTACTTCATGCTCAAGGAGATCGCCGAGCAGCCGCAGGCCATCGCCGACACGCTGCTGGGCCGCCTCTCCGACCGTGGCGAGATCGTGCTCGACGAGGTGCGCCTCACCGACCAGGACCTGCGCGACATCGACAAGGTCTTCATCGTCGCCTGCGGCACGGCCTATCACGCCGGCATGGTCGCCAAGTACGCGATCGAGCACTGGGTGCGCATCCCGTGCGAGGTCGAGCTGGCCAGCGAGTTCCGCTACCGCGACCCGATCCTGGACCGCTCCACGCTGGTGATCGCGATCAGCCAGTCCGGCGAGACCATGGACACGCTGATGGCGCTGCGCCACGCGAAGGAGCAGAAGGCCCGCGTGCTGGCCATCTGCAACACGAACGGCTCGACGATCCCCCGAGAGTCCGACGCGGTGCTCTACACCCACGGCGGCCCGGAGATCGCGGTGGCGTCGACGAAGGCGTTCCTGACCCAGCTGGTCGCCACCTATCTGATCGGCCTGCACCTGGCCCAGATCCGCGGCGTCATGTACGCGGACGAGGTCGCCGCGGTGGTCGAGAAGCTGCGCAGCACCCCCGACGCGCTCCGCGAGCTGCTCAACTCCATGGAGGACGTCCGCGCCCTGGCCCGCGACCTGAAGACCGCCTCGACGGTGCTCTTCATCGGCCGCCACGTCGGCTTCCCGGTCGCCTTGGAGGGCGCCCTGAAGCTGAAGGAGCTGGCCTACATGCACGCCGAGGGCTTCGCCGCCGGCGAGCTCAAGCACGGCCCGATCGCCCTGATCGACCAGGGCACCCCGGTCGTCTGCGTGGTCCCCTCCCCGGCCGGCCGAGGCGTCATGCGCGACAAGGTCGTCTCGAACATCCAGGAGGTACGGGCCCGGGGCGCCCGCACCATCGTGATCGCCGAGGAGGGCGACGAGGACGTCCGCGCCTACGCCGACCACCTCATCGCGGTCCCGCAGACCCCCACCCTGCTGGCCCCGCTGATGACCACGGTCCCGCTGCAGATCCTGGCCTGCGAGATCGCCGCCGCCCGGGGCCACGACGTGGACCAGCCCCGCAACTTGGCCAAGTCCGTCACCGTCGAGTAACCACCCGCGGCACAAGCTCCCGAGGCCGCCCCAGCGCCCACAGCGCCGGGGCGGCCTCCGTGTCATCGGGTTGTGCCGAGGGCGATGGCGGCCATCGTGTCCAGGGCCGGGTTGCCGGGGTCCCAGTAGCCGACGTGGCCCTTCGGGGCGCTCGCGAAGACGCGGGCGCCGAAGCCGGGGTCGCTCGGGTTGTGGCCGAACCACAGGTCGTCCTCCGGGCGGCCGAAGGCCAGCCACGGGCCCACGAAGGGGACCGCCACGGCCGCGGCGAGGTCGCGGGCCAGGCCGTCCGGGGCGCGGGCGGCCCACTGGATCACGTCGTTGCGGGCCGTTGAGGACCAGACCTCTCCGGACCGCGGGTGCAGGTCGCGCGCGGAGTCGACGCCGACGCCCGGTGAGCCCACGAAGACGACGCTGTCGGCGTCGATGCCGGGACCGGCCGCCGCCCGGCCCACCACGAGCGAGCCGTAGCTGTGGCCGAGCACCGTGTGCCGCGCCGGCGGCCCTTCGTGACCGGCCCGAAGTCCCTCCTGGAACCGCCGCAGGGTCGGTGCCGCCGCCTCGGCCTGGCGTGGACGGGCGGCCTCGTCGACGAAGTCGGGGGCGTCGTAGTCGAGCCACAGCACGGCGCTCGAAGCGACCCGCGGCCCCAGCTCGGCGGCCCGGTTCACGACCCGCTCGGCCCGCGTCAGCTCCCCGCCGAAGGACACCAGGTCGGCCGTCATGCCCGGCACGTGGGTGAGCACGGTGCCGGCCCGGTCCGGATCGCCGAGAGCCACCACCGCCCGCCCTTCCCCGGCGAGGTCGAGCCGCAGCAGGTAGGCCCTCGGACCGTCGCCGTCGGCCAGCCGGTCGCTCAGGGCGGCGAGCCCGTCGCGTACCTCACGCAGCCGGTCCCGGTCGCCACCGCGGGCGTCGGCGACGGCCCGATCGATCTCGGCCCGCCGGTTGTCGAGCAGCAGGCGGTTGGCGACGTCGCGGTCGGACGCCGGGACGCCGTCGAGCCCGGCCAGCGCGCCCGGCTCGGTGACCAGCAGCCACTGCCGGTGGGCTGGTGACAGGCCGGCCCACCATTTGTGCACCTCAGCGGGTGATGCCGTGCAGTTCGGCCTGGGCCCATCGGGTGGCTCGGCCGTAGTCAGAAGCGTGTCGGTTAGCCGGCTAAGGTCACCGGCGGCCTGCGCGTCGGCACTCGCAGCGACCGCGTCTCCGTCGGCGGGGGACGCGCGGGACAGCAAGCGCCGGGCGCGTTCCAGGGCAGCGGCGAACTCGCTGACGATCTGGTCGGCCCGCCAGCAATGGAGGCGGAAGAGCACGAGCCGGCGCCGGAGTCCCTCGAGGCGGTGGGTGGCGGCCGCGGAGGCCGCGCCCGTCCAGGAGCGGCCCAGCGCCACCAGCCGGGCGGCCAACTCGGCCGCCAGCCGGCCGGCCAGGTCGGCCCACCGGCGCCAGGAGAGGGCGAGCGCCCGCCACCGGCCGGGGTCGGTGACCCGGAGACGAGCGTGCACGACGCCGGGGTCGCTGGTCATCGGCTCAGCCTCAGGCGAGTGACGGCCCGGGCGTCGGCCAGCTCGTAGTCGGCGGCGGCGGCCGTGACGCGCCGGGCGGTCTCGGCCACCTCGGCGCCGATCATGCCGAGCTGATGGCGGGCCGCCTCGGCGGCCAGCGTGGCCGCGTCGGCCGTGACCCACCGGGGAGTGGTGTCGGGGGATGGAGCCTGGGCCGTCCCGGAGATGATCCGGGACGCCGTGCCGGCCACGGCTGAGGCGTCATGGCGCAGCTCGTCGGTGTCGACTTCGAGATCGGGTTGCATCGGCGGCCTCCAGGCGGTGCGAAGGGATGCGCCGACGTTAGGGGCCGCGGGATGTCCGTGGGCGGCCCTGTGGACAACCGCCCCGGATCACGCGGCGGAGTCGTCCACAGGAGTTGAGCACAGCCCCGGCTGGTGCTAGGGCCGCCCGGCCAGGGGACCGTTAGGGTGGGCGAGTGATCGTGGCTGTCGGCATCGACGTGGTTCTGGTGGAGCGCTTCGCGCGCGCCCTCGACAGGACACCGCTGCTGGGGGTCCGGCTCTTCACCGAGGACGAGCGGCTGACCGGCTCCGGGAGCCCGCGCTCGCCCGAGTCGCTCGCCGCGCGGTTCGCGGCCAAGGAGGCGGTGGCCAAGGCCCTCGGCGCTCCGGCCGGGCTGCGGTGGCACGACTGCGAGATCGTCTCCGATCCCGACGGGCGCCCCTGGTTGACGGTTTCCGGTACGGTCGCCGCGGCCGCCACCGCGCGAGGGATCAACCGGTGGCACCTCTCCCTGTCGCACGACGGGGGAATCGCCTCGGCGATGGTGGTCGCCGAGTCCTGACCAGCGCCGATGCGAAATTGTCGTACCCACGGCATAGAACTCTCGGCACACCCAGCGGCTGGAGGACGAGATGCGGCAGGCATGGCGGGTCGCCGATGTGCGGGCGGCCGAGAAGGCTCTGATGGCCACGCTGCCCGAGGGCACGCTCATGCAGCGGGCGGCGGCCGGGCTGGCCCGCCGGTGCGCCCTGCTGCTTCAGGACAGCGGCGGCGTCTACGGCGCCCGGGTGCTGCTGCTGGTCGGCAGTGGCGACAACGGCGGCGACGCCCTCTACGCGGGCGCCGCGCTGGCCCGCCGGGGCGCTCAGGTCCGAGCTGTGCTGCTGCGGCCCGAGCGGGTCCATCTCGCCGGCCTGGCCGCGCTGCGGGCCGCCGGCGGCTTCACCGCCCGCGATCTGCCCGACCGCGCCGACCTGGTGCTCGACGGCATCGTCGGGATCGGGGCGAGCGGTGGTCTGCGCCCGCCGGCCACGGTGATCGTCGATGCGCTCGGTGGGCTGCGAGGGCGTACGGGCGCTCGGGCTCCGATCGTGGCCGTCGACGTGCCGAGCGGGGTCGCGGTCGACACCGGCGACGTTCCCGGCGAGGCCGTGACCGCTGATGTCACCGTCACCTTCGGCTGCTACAAACCGGCCCATTTCGTGGGTGCCGCGGCGCCGCGCTGCGGTCAGGTCGAGCTGGTCGACATCGGTCTCGGCCCGGTTCTGCGGGCCGATCCGGCCCTGCGCGTGCCCGACGCCGACGACATCGTGGGCTGGTGGCCCGAGCCGGGCCCGGCCTCCGACAAATACACCCGCGGGGTCGTGGGCGTCGCGACCGGCTCAGCGACCTATCCGGGCGCCGCGATCCTGTCCACGACGGGCGCGCTGGCCGGCCCGTCCGGCATGGTGCGTTATGCCGGCAGCGGTCATCAGGAGGTGGTCCGGGCCCATCCGTCGGTCGTGGCGGTGCCCAAGGTCAACGACGCCGGCCGGGTGCAGGCCTGGGTGTGCGGCTCCGGGCTCGGCACCGACGAGGAGGCGCGGACCGCGCTGCGCAGCGTGCTCGCGACCTCGGTCCCGGTGGTCCTCGACGCCGACGCGCTGACCCTGTTGGTCGACGGCAAACACGCCAAGGACCTGCGGCGCAACGCGCCCCTGGTGATCACGCCGCATGACGGCGAGTTCAAGCGGCTGGCCGGTGAGGCGCCGGGCGCCGACCGCGTGGGCGGCGCGCTGCGGCTCGCCTCGTGGATGAACGCGGTGGTGCTGCTCAAGGGCGATCGCACGATCGTGGCCACGCCGGCCGGTGAGGTCTGGATCAACCCGACCGGCTCGTCCGCGCTGGCCACCGCGGGCAGCGGCGACGTGCTGGGCGGGCTGCTCGGCTCGCTGCTGGCCGGCGGGTTGCCGCCCGAGCGGGCCGCCGTGGCCGCAGCCTATGCGCACGGGCTGGCCGGGCGCCGGGCCGCAGCCGACGGGCCGGTCACCGCTCCCGACGTGGCCGCCGCCCTCCGACCGGTCGTCGGAGACCTCCTCCGGGGCAAGCCGTGACGGAAATCGTCATACCGAATAAGTAGGCTGGGAATCATGTGGCAGGCCGAGGTCCGGGTCGATCTGGACGCAATCCGGGACAACGTCGCGTTGCTGCGCGGGCGCACCACCGCCGAGGTCATGGCGGTCGTCAAGGCCGACGGCTACGGGCACGGCATGGTGCCGGCCGCCCGGGCCGCGCTGGCGGGCGGGGCGACCTGGCTGGGCGTCGTGACCCTCGAGGAGGGCCTCGAGCTGCGGCGGGCGGGCATCGACGCGCCCGTGCTGTCGTGGCTGCATTCGCCGGGCATGCCGCTGCACGAGGGCGTGGCGGCCGACATCGATCTGAGCGCGGGCAGCCTCGAACTGCTCGGCGAGCTGGTCACGGCCGCGCGGAAGGCGGGGCGGCCCGCCCGCGTACACCTGAAGATCGACACGGGTCTGGCCCGAGGCGGCGCGACGCCGGCGGAATGGCCGGCGCTGCTCGAAGCGGCGGCCAAAGCGCAGGCCGACGGTGATGTCGACGTGGTCGGCATCTGGAGTCACTTCGTCTACGCCGACGAGCCCGGCCACGAGACCATCGACCACCAGCTCGCCGTCTTCGCCGAAGGGCTGGCCACCGCCGAGCGGTTCGGCATCACCCCGCGCTATCGGCACATCGCCAACTCGGCGGCCACGCTGACCAGGCCCGACACCCACTACGACATGGTCCGGCCGGGCATCGCGGTCTACGGGCTGTCGCCGATCGCGGGCGAGACCTTCGGGCTGCGCCCGGCGATGACGGCCCGGGCCCGGGTGGCGCTCACCAAGCGCGTCCCGGCCGGGCAGGGCGTGTCGTACGGCCACACGTACTACACCGAGCGCGAGACGACCCTGGCCCTGGTGCCGCTCGGCTACGCCGACGGCGTGCCGCGTCACGCCTCCAACGCCGGGCCGGTGCAGCTCGGCGGCAAGCGGCGGACGATCGCCGGGCGCGTCTGCATGGACCAGATCGTCCTCGACATCGGCGACGACCGGGTCGAGTCCGGCGAGGTGGCCACCCTGTTCGGGCCGGGCGACGACGGCGAGCCGACCGCCGACGACTGGGCCGAGGTGGTCGGCACGATCAACTACGAGATCGTGACGCGGTTCGGGAGCGCGCGGGTGCCGCGGGTCTACGACGGGGGCCGCCCATGAGCCGGGCCAAGCAGGTCGGCATCGCGGGCGCCGCGGTCGGTGTTGTGGCGGCCGGTCTCGCGACCGCGTTCGCCGTCGAGCGGGCGCTGGTGCGCCGTTCGGTGAACGCTCCCGGTGATCCGCATGTGGACGAGCCGTTCGGCGATCAGGCGTTCGACCATGAGCTGACGGTGACCGCGGCCGACGGCACCGACCTGCATGTCGAGATCGTCGAGCCCCGGAAGACGACCGGAAAGCCGACGATCGTCTTCGTGCACGGCTTCGCGCTCGACATGGGCACCTTCTACTTCCAGCGCAAGGCCCTGACCGAACGCGGCGACCAGCGGCTGGTCTTCTACGACCAGCCGGGGCACGGCAAGTCGAGCCGGCTGAAATCGGGCGACTACGACATCGCCGCGCTGGGCAAGTCGCTGGCCGCGGTGCTCGACGCCACCGTGCCGGACGGGCACATCATCCTGGTCGGCCATTCGATGGGCGGCATGACCATCATGGCGTTCGCCGAGCAATATCCGGAGTGGTTCGGCGAACGGGTCACCGGCGTCGTGCTGATGTCCACCTCGGCCGGCCTGATCGACAAGGCCAAGATCGGCGTCCCGTCGCTGGTGGCCCGGGCCAGCGCCCCGTTCTTCCCGCTGTGGGGCAAGGCGGCCCAGCTCGGCGGGAGCCACATCGACCGGGCCCGGATGGTCTCGTCCGACCTTTCCTGGCTGCTGACCCGCCGGTACGGCTTCGGTGAGCCGAAGCCCAGCCCCTCCCTGGTCACGTTCGTCGAGAGCATGAACTCGAAGACCTCGGCCGAGACGCTCACGAAATATCTGCACACGCTCTACACCCACAACCGCTTCCCGGCCCTGTCCGCCCTGCGCGGCGTGCCGGTGCTGGTCATCGTCGGCACGAAGGACTATCTGACGCCGGTCACCCACTCCGAGCAGATCCTCAAATATCTGCCCCAGGCCGAGCTGGTCAAGATCGAGAACAGCGGGCACGTGGTGATGCTGGAGAAGGCGGACGAGGTCAACGCGGTGCTGCTGCCCTTCCTGGAGAAGATCTCGTGATCAAGCTGCCGACGGTCGACGACACCCACGCGTTCGGCGAGCGGCTCGCGGGCATCCTCCGCGCCGGCGACCTGGTGCTGCTCACCGGGCCTCTCGGCGCCGGCAAGACGGCCCTGGTGCAGGGCATCGGGGCCGGGCTCGGCGTGACCGACGCCATCACCTCGCCCACGTTCGTGATCGCCCGGGTCCATCGCGGGCGTACGCCGTTGGTGCACGCGGACGCGTACCGGCTGGGCGACAGCCCCGACCCGCGCGCCGAGATCGACGACCTCGACCTGGACGCCTCGGCCGACGACGCCGTCACGGTCGTCGAATGGGGCGCCGGGATGGTCGAGCAACTGAACGACGAATATCTGCAGGTCCGCATCGACCGGCTGGACGACGACACGCGGGTGATCGAGCTGATACCGCACGGCGGCGACTGGGCGAACAGGGTGAAAAACGAACTGAAGGGGAAACCGTGAATCTGGCGGAACTGCTGCCGGCCGACTGGCGAGCCGAGCTCGCCGGCTTTCTCGACGAGAAGGAGACGGCCGCGCTGGGCGAGTTCGTGGCGGCCGAGTACGCGGAACACACGATCTATCCGCCGATCGAGGACCTGTTCGCGGCGTACCGGCTCTGCCCGCCGGAGCAGACCCGCGTGCTGATCCTGGGCCAGGACCCGTACCACGGCGCCGGCCAGGCGCAGGGCCTGAGCTTCAGCGTGCGCGACGGCGTGCGGATCCCGCCGTCGCTGCGCAACGTGTTCAAGGAGCTGGCCGAGGACGTCGGTGTCGCGCCGCCGAAGAGCGGCGACCTGACCGGCTGGGCGCGGCAGGGCGTCCTGCTGCTCAACGCGGTCCTCACCGTCCGGGCCGGCGCGGCCGCGTCGCACGGCGGCAAGGGCTGGGAGGCCTTCACCGACGCGACGATCAAGGCGCTGAACGCGCGTGAGGAGCGGGTGGTCTTCCTGCTCTGGGGTGGTTACGCGCGTAAGAAGGCCGCCCTGATCACCAACCCGGCCCACGCGGTGCTCGAGGCCGGTCACCCCAGCCCGCTCAACCCCAAGGGCTTCCGTGGGTCGCGGCCGTTCAGCGCGGCCAACAAGGCACTGGCCGACGGCGGCCGTCCCGTGATCGACTGGGACCCGCGAGCCGAGCCGGTCGCCGGATAACGGTGACCGCGGCGCGTTAGGGTCGGGGACGTGCTCGTACTGGCTCTGGACACCGCGACCCCCGCGTCGACGGCCGCCCTGGTGGAGGTCACCGCCGACCGCCTCATCGGGGTCGCCGAGCGGCGCACCGTCGACCCACGCGCCCATGGGGAGAAACTCGCGCCCGAGATCTCCGCCACGCTCGCCGAGGCGGAGGTCCGGCCGGGTGATCTCGGCGCGATAGTCGCCGGGCTCGGGCCGGGGCCGTTCACCGGTCTGCGGGTCGGCCTGGCCACCGCCGCGAGCATGGGACAGGCTCTGGGCATTCCCACGTACGGGGTGTGCTCGCTCGACGGGATCGGCCGGGCCGCCGGGCCCGGGCGGGTGCTGGTCGCCACCGACGCCCGGCGCCGCGAGGTGTATTTCGCGACCTATGTGGACGGTGTGCGGCTGTTCGGTCCCGAGGTCGCCAAGCCGGCCGACGTGGCCGAGGTGCTCGGTCAGGCGTACCGGAAAAGGACCAGCGAGGCCGCCGAATCGGCCGCCCTGTCCGAGTCCGAGATCATCGAGTCGGCCACGGCGCTGGCCGGCGTCGAGGCCGCCCGTCTCGCGGCCGTCCTGGCGCGGGCCGAGATCGACGCCGTGGTGGACGACCCCGACGAGGACCGGAGCTACTGGGCCAAGAAACTCCGGGCGTTCGACCGCGCGGCCGGCGAGGGCGCTCTCAAGTACGGGGACATCTTCGGCGTACCCGTGGAAGAGCACCTTCTCTATCCGCCCGGAGCCGCCCTCGTCGCGCTCGCGGCCGAGCGCATCCGGTCGGCCGCGCCCAGCGAGCAGCTCACACCTCTCTATCTCCGCCGGCCGGACGCCGTCGAGCCGGCCGGGCGCAAGCCGGTGCTCACCTGATGCGGATAGAGCGTTTCCGCTGGTGGCACATCGCCGATGTGATGGCGATCGAGGCCGACCTGTTCGGTGAGGAGAAATGGTCGCCGGCGATGTTCTGGAACGAGCTCGCCCAGCGGCATTTCTACTTGGTGGCGCTGACCACCCAAGACGAAGTGATCGGTTACGCCGGTCTCTCCACCATGCCGGACGAGGCCTGGGTGCAGAACATCGCGGTCAAGCGTGACGGCCAGCGGCGCGGCACCGGCCGGGCCCTGCTCGAGGCGCTGCTCGCCGAGGCCACCCGGCTCGGCATCAAGCAGACGCTGCTGGAGGTCGCGGTCGACAACGCGCCCGCGCAGCGGCTCTACGCCACATACGATTTCGAGCCCGTCGGAATCCGGCGCGGCTACTACCAACCCAGCAACACGGACGCCCTGGTGATGATGCGCAATGCCTGACGAGCCCCTGGTCCTCGGCATCGAGACCTCCTGCGACGAGACGGGCATCGGCATCGTCCGCGGGCACACCCTGCTGGCCGACGCGCTGGCGTCCAGTGTGGACCAGCACGCCCGCTTCGGCGGTGTCGTGCCCGAGGTGGCCAGCCGCGCCCACCTCGAGGCTCTCGTGCCGACCATGCAGCGTGCGCTCGACGAGGCGAAGGTCACCCTGGCCGACATCGACGCGATCGCGGTGACCAGTGGTCCCGGTCTGGCGGGGGCGCTGCTGGTCGGGGTCGCGGCGGCCAAGGGGTACGCCGTGGCGGCCGACAAGCCGTTGTACGGCGTCAATCATCTGGCGGCGCACGTGGCCGTCGACACCCTCGAGCACGGCCCGCTGCCCGAGCCCGCGATCGCCATGCTCGTCTCCGGCGGTCACTCCTCGCTGCTGCTCGTCGACGACCTCACCAACGGCGTCAAGCCCCTCGGCGCCACGATCGACGACGCGGCGGGCGAGGCCTTCGACAAGGTCGCGCGTCTGCTGGGGCTGGGCTTTCCGGGAGGACCGATCATTGACCGTACGGCTCGTGAGGGCGGCTCCGCGTCGATCGCGTTCCCGCGTGGGCTGACCGCGGCCAAGGATCTCGCGGCGCACCGTTTCGACTTCTCCTTCTCCGGGCTCAAGACCGCGGTGGCCCGCTGGGTCGAGGCCCGGCAGCGCGACGGCGAGCCGGTGCCGGTCGCCGACGTGTCCGCCTCGTTCCAGGAGGCCGTCTGCGACGTGCTCACCGCCAAGGCGATCGACGCCTGCCTGACCCATGGCGTCCGCACGCTGGTGATCGGCGGGGGAGTGGCCGCGAACTCGCGCCTGCGGGTGCTGGCCGAGGAGCGGGCGGCCAAGCACGGCATCGAGGTCCGCGTGCCCCGGCCGCAGCTGTGCACGGACAACGGCGCCATGGTCGCGGCTCTTGGATCGCGGCTGGTCGCCGCTGGTGTCGTACCCAGTCGTCTCGATCTGCCCGCCGATTCCGCGATGCCATTGACCTCGGTCAGCGTGGCGGGGTAGGAAGCGAACATGATCGCGCGGATGTGGGAGATACGGGCGTCCAAGAGCGGCTTCGACGAGCTGCTGGCCTGGGTCTGTGATGTGGCCGTGCCGCGGATCGAGGTGCTTCCGCAGCACGTGTCGAGCGACGTCTACTCGTCCACCGACAACCGGATCGTGGTCATCTCGAAGTGGCGGAACACGCCGGAGAACCTGCCCGCGCCGCCGCCCCATCTGATCGCCCGGGCGGCCCATGTGTGGGACTTCAACCAGGTCGACCGCTGAGAGAAAACGCGTCGCGAACTGTCGTACCCCCGCCGTAACGTCGGGGCCCTGATGAAACAGCTCCCCGATGCCGATCCCGGCACCCCCGACGGCCGGTCACCGGTCCGCTATCTGCGATGGCTGATCCGGCGCGACCGGTTCTCCGTGTACGCGGCGATCGTCATGGCCGTGCTCTGGATGCTCTGCCAGGCCGTCGTGCCCGCCGTGGTCGGCAAGGCGATCGACGCCGCCACCGACCGTGACCGGCGCGATCTGGTGACCTGGTCGCTGGTGCTGCTGGCCGCCGGTCTCGGCCAGGCATTCTTCGGCGTGGTGCGCCATCGGTTCGCGGTCGTCAATTTCCTCGGCGCGATGTTCCGGACCGTGCAGGTCACGGTCCGGCAGGCCGGCCGGCTCGGTTCGGCGCTCCCCCGCCGGCTCGACACCGGCGAGGTCGTCGCCATCGGCACGTCCGACATCCGCCAGATCGGCTCAGCCATCGACATCACCGCCCGGGGCACGGGCTCGCTCATCGCCGTGGTCGCGGTGACCGTCATCCTGCTCACCACGTCGGTGCCGCTCGGCCTCGTAGTCGTGCTCGGCGTGCCGCTGCTGATGGCGGTCGTGGGCCTGCTCATCCGCCCGCTCCACCGGCTCCAGCAGGCCTCCCGCGACCAGCAGGGCCTGCTCACCGGCCGGGCCGCCGACCTGGTGGGCGGTCTTCGGGTGCTGCGCGGCATCGGCGGCGAGGCGGTGATGGGCGAGCGCTACCGGGCCGAGTCGCAGCGGCTGCGCGGGGCCGGCGTGCGCACGGCCCGTGTCGAGTCGCTGCTCGAGGCGGCCCAGGTGCTGCTGCCCGGCATCTTCCTGGTGCTGGTCACCTGGCTCGGCGCGCGCTTCGCCCTCACCGGCCACATCACGGTGGGCCAGCTGGTCTCCTTCTACGCGTACGCCGCGTTCCTGGTCACGCCGCTGCGGCAGCTCACCGAGGCGATCGACAAACTCACCCGGGGGCACGTCTCGGCGCGGCGGGTCGTGTCGATGCTGGCCGCCCGGACCGACCTGCCCGACCCGGCCGAGCCACGGCCGGCGAGCGAGCTCGCGGGCGAGCTGGCCGATCCGGCCTCCGGCGTGACGGCCCGGCCCGGCGAGGTCACCGCGATCGTCGCGGCGGTGCCGGCCGACGCCGCCGCCATCGCCGACCGCCTCGGGCGATACGCCGAGGGTGGGACCGTCGGCGGGCGTCCGCTGTCGTCGTTCGACCTGGCCACGGTCCGCGAGCGGATCCTGGTCGGCGACAACGACGCGCGGCTGTTCACCGGGCCGTTGCGCTCCGATCTCGACCCGGCCGGCGACGACCGGCTTCCCGCGGCGCTGCACGCGGCGGCCGCCACCGACATCGTCGAGGCGCTGCCCGGCGGCCTCGACAGCGAGGTGGCCGAGCGTGGGCGCTCCTTCTCCGGCGGGCAGCAACAACGGCTGCGGCTGGTTCGCGCCCTGGTCGCCGATCCCGACACGCTGGTGCTGGTCGAGCCGACCAGCGCCGTCGACGCCCACACCGAGGCGCGGATAGCCGACCGGCTCGTCGTGGCCCGGGCCGGGCGGACCACCGTGATCTGCACGTCCAGCCCGCTCGTGCTCGACCGCACCGACCGGGTGCTCTATGTGGATCAGGGCCGAGTGGTTGCCGCGGGCACCCATCGCGAGCTGTTGGAGACCGAGCCGGGCTACGCGCGGGCGGTTCTGCGAGAGGACGCCGCGTGAGCAACCTGTTGCCGGTGGCCGACACGGCCCAGGTCCGGCGGTACGCCCGCGACCTCTTCCGGCGCTACCCACGCGCCCTGACCGTCGCGGTCGGGCTGCACGTGCTGGGCGCGCTGGCCGGGCTGGTCGGCCCGCGCCTGCTCGGCGATCTGGTCGAGGCGATCCGGCACGGCGAGGGCGTCGGAGTGGTCGACCGGCTGGCCGCGCTGATCGCCGGATTCGTTGTGCTGCAAGCGATCCTGGTCCGTTTCGCCTATCTGGCCTCGGCCCGGCTCGGCGAGCGGGTGCTGGCCCGGCTGCGCGAGGAGTTCGTCGACCGGGTGCTCGCGCTTCCGCTCTCCACAGTGGAACAGGCGGGCTCGGGCGACCTGCTGACCCGCACCACCCGCGACGTCGACGCGTTGTCGCGATGCGTGCGGCTGGCCGTGCCCGAGACGATGATCGCGCTGATCACCGTCGTGCTCGTGGTGGGCGCGCTCGTCGTGGTCACGCCCGTGCTGGCGGTGTCGCTGCTGGTCGCGGTGCCGATCCTGGTGGTCGGCACGAGGTGGTATCTCCGGCGGGCCCCGGCCGGATATCTCAAGCAGAACGCGGCCTATTCCACGGTGACCGACGGGCTGGCCGAGACGGTCGAGGGCGCCCGCACGGTCGACGCGCTGCGCCGTCAGCGGCAGCGCGCCGAGCGCTCCGACGCCGACCTGAGCAAGAGCTGGGTGGCCGAGCGGTACACGCTGTTCCTGCGCATGGTGTGGTTCCCGGTGGTCGAGGCGGCCTACGTGCTGCCGGTGGTGGCCACATTGGTCCTCGGTGGGTGGCTCTATCTGCGCGGCACGGTCTCGCTGGGGCAGCTCACGGCCGCGGTGATCTACGTGCAGCTGCTGATCGACCCGCTCGACCGCCTGCTGGGGTGGCTCGACGAGCTGCAGATCGGCGGCGCGTCCCTGGCCCGCCTCCTCGGCGTCGAGGAGGAGGCGCGGGAGAGCGAGGCCCGCGAGATCAGGGAGCCGGTGGGCACGCGCGTCGAGGTCACCGGTGTGCGCTTCTCCTATGTGGCCGGCCGGGAAGTGCTGCACGGCATCGATCTGACGCTCGAGCCGGGGGAGAGGCTGGCCATCGTCGGGCCGTCCGGCGCCGGCAAGTCGACGCTGGGCCGGCTGCTGGCCGGTGTGCACGAGCCGACCAGCGGGACGATCACGGTGGGCGGGGTGCCGCTGGGCGAGCTGCCGCTCGACCGGTTGCGCACCGAGGTGGCGCTGGTCAGCCAGGAGCATCACGTCTTCATCGGCACGGTCCGCGACAACGTGGCCATGGTGCGGCCCGGCGCGGGCGAGGAAGAGGTGCGGGCGGCGCTGGCGGCGGTGCGCGCGCTGGAATGGGCCGAGGTGCTGCCGGACGGGCTCGACACGGTGGTCGGCTCGGGCGGGCAGGCGCTGACGGCCGCGCAGGCGCAGCAGCTCGCGCTGGCCCGGCTCGTCCTGGCCGACCCGCACACGCTGGTGCTCGACGAGGCGACGTCCCTGCTCGACCCGAGGGCCGCCCGCGATCTGGAGCGGTCGCTGGCGGCGGTGCTCCACGGCCGTACGGTGGTGGCGATCGCCCATCGGCTCTTCTCGGCCCACGACGCCGACCGCGTCGCCGTGGTCGAGGACGGCCGCATCACCGAGCTCGGCTCCCACGACGAGCTGGTCGCGGCCGACGGCCCCTACGCCGCGCTGTGGCGCTCCTGGCACGGCGAACGCGTCCCCGACCCGCTGGGCGAGGAGGAGGCCGCCACCGCCACCCGCTGACCCGCGCCGGGTAAAGCGAAAGGGCGCACCCGCCAGGGTGCGCCCTTTCGTGATGCTGTCCGGTCAGAAGCCCGGGCCGTGCTGGTGGCCGTGGCCACCGTGGCTGTGGCCGTGGCCGCCGGCGGCGGCGGGCTCCGGCTCGGCCGGCTTGTCGACCACGAGGCTTTCCGTGGTCAGCAGCAGGCCGGCGATCGAGACGGCGTTGGAGACCGCGTTGCGGGTCACCTTCACCGGGTCGAGGATGCCGGCCGCGGCCAGGTCCACGTACTCGTCCGTGGCCGCGTTGAGGCCGTGGCCCCAGCCCAGCTCGTTGACCTTGCCCACCACGACATAGCCGTCGTGGCCGGCGTTCTGCGCGATCCAGCGCAGCGGCTCCACCAGCGCCTTGCGGACGATCGAGACGCCGATCGCCTCCTCGCCGGTCAGGCCGAGGCCGCCGTCGAGCTCCTTCGCCACCTGGGCGAGGGCGGCGCCACCGCCGGGCACAGTGCCCTCCTCGACGGCCGCCTTCGTCGCTGCGATGGCGTCCTCGATGCGGTGCTTGCGCTCCTTCATCTCGACCTCGGTCGCGGCGCCGACCTTGATGACCGCGATGCCGCCGGAGAGCTTGGCCAGCCGCTCCTGAAGCTTCTCGCGGTCCCAGTCGGAGTCCGACGCCTCGATCTCCTTGCGGATCTGCGAGACCCGGTCGGCGACCTCGGACGACTTGCCGCCACCGTCGACGATGGTGGTGTTCTCCTTGTCGACCACGATGCGCCGGGCGCTGCCCAGCGACTCGAGGCCCACCTGGTCGAGCTTGTAGCCGAGCTCGGGGGCGATCAGCTCGCCACCGGTCGCGATGGCCAGGTCCTGCAGGATCGCCTTGCGGCGGTCACCGAAACCGGGCGCCTTCACCGCGGCGACCTTGATGGTCTTGCGCAGCGCGTTGACCACCAGGGTCGAGAGCGCCTGGCCCTCGACGTCCTCGGCCACGATCAGCAGCGGCTTGCTGTTCTGGAGCACCTTCTCCAGCAGCGGGAGGAGCTCCTCGATGCTGGAGATCTTCTGGGTGGTGAGGAGGATGTACGCGTCCTCCAGCACCGCCTCCTGCGACTCGGCGTCGGTCACGAAGTTCGGCGAGATGAAGCCCTTGTCGAACTGCAGACCCTCGGTGACATCGAGCTCGGTCGCCATGGCCGAGCCCTCCTCGACGGTGATGACACCGTCGCGGCCGACCCGGTCCATCGCCTCGGCGATCAGCTCGCCGATGGTGGCGTCCTGGGCCGAGATGGTGGCCACGTTCGCGATCGCCTTGTGGTCGGCGACCTCGACGGCCTTGCCGAGCAGCGCCTCCGAGACGACCTCGGCGGCCTTGTCCATGCCCCGCTTGAGCGAGATGGGGCTGGCACCCGCGGTGACGTTGCGCAGACCCTCGCGCACCAGCGCCTGGGCCAGCACCGTGGCCGTGGTGGTCCCGTCGCCGGCGACGTCGTTGGTCTTCGTCGCCACCTCCTTGACCAGCTGGGCGCCGAGGTTCTGGTACGGGTCGGTGAGCTCGATCTCCTTGGCGATGGTGACGCCGTCGTTGGTGATCGTGGGAGCGCCGAACTTCTTGTCCAGGACGACGTTGCGGCCGCGCGGGCCGAGGGTGACCTTGACCGTGTCGGCGAGCGAGTTGACCCCGTGCTCGAGCAGGTGGCGGGCGTCGTCCGAGAAGCTGAGAATCTTCGCCATGTTTAAGGTCCCTTCACGCACCACCGCCCTGGCCCGTGATCACGGGCCAGGGCGGTCAGCACTGTCAGTAGGTCACTTCTCGATGACCGCGAGGACGTCGCGGGCGGAGAGCACCAGGTACTCCTCGCCGGCGTACTTGACCTCGGTGCCGCCGTACTTCGAGTAGAGCACCGTCTCGCCGACCTTGACGTCAACCGGGATGCGGTTGCCCTTGTCGTCGATGCGGCCGGGGCCGACAGCGAGGACGGTGCCCTCCTGCGGCTTCTCCTTGGCGGTGTCGGGGATCACGATGCCCGACGCCGTGGTCGTCTCAGCCTCGTTCGCCTGGACCACGATGCGGTCCTCGAGCGGCTTGATCGCAACCTTTGTCGCGGTAGTCACGGGCATACCCTCCTGGGTACAGGTTTCGCCGGTCAAGGTGATGGCCGGTCTGATGCCTCATGCCACCGGGCGGGGCCGTCGTCGCGGGTGCCGGTCCGCCTGGTGCCTCACCGCCCGCCCGGATAGGCGCACGGCTGGCACCCTCGTGATGAGAGTGCTAATCGGAGATTAGGCCGGAACTAGCACTCCGTCAACCAGAGTGCCAATGAAGTCGCGCGGGGGAGAATGCCTGCGTGACTGCGGAATCGACGGCCTTGCTGCGTACCCCCGAAGGGATGAAGGCGCTGGACAGCGCCATGGAGGTCGCCGGGAGCGATCCGCTCGCGGCCGCTTCGGCGCTGCGGGCGCGCGGAGTGCCGCCGGAGCTGGCCTCGGCCGCGCTGACCCAGGTCGAGCTGCGCCGCCGCGCGGTCGCGAAGTTCGGCGCGGACGCGGCGTCGATGTTCTTCACCCGGGCCGGTCTCGAACAGGCGACGCGGGCCGTCGTCGCCGAGAGGCGGGCGCGGCGCCTCGCGGCGGCCGGGGTCAGGACCTTGGCCGATCTGGGGTGCGGGCTGGGCTCGGACGCCATGGCGGCGGCGAGGGCGGGCATTTCGGTGTACGCCGTCGACGCCGACCCGGAGACGGCCGCGATGGCCGCTGCCAACGCCGAGGCCCTGGGCTTGGATGTACGGGTCGAGTGCGCCGACGCCACGACGGTGCCGGTCGAGAGGTACGACGCGGTCTTCGCCGACCCGGCCCGCCGGAAGGCCGGCCGGGGGCGGGTGTTCGACCCGAGGTCGTACTCGCCGCCCTGGGATTTCATCGCTTCTCTGCCCGAACGCGTGCCGCGCACGGTGCTCAAGCTGGCTCCCGGCATCGATCACGGCCTGCTGCCGCCCGGGGCGGAGGGCGAGTGGACCAGCGTCGACGGCGACCTGGTCGAGGCGGCTTTCTGGTGCGGCCCCTTGGCCGAGGTGCGCCGCCGAGCCACGCTACTTCGCGAAAAATCCGATAAATCGGTCGCAAAGATGGGCGGCGCGTGGTTGGGCGGGGCGGCGGGGTCAGGCGGAGCGCAGGTTGGTGGGGCAGGCAGGGCGGGGCTTGGTGGCGCGGCGGTAGGTGGGGCGCAGGTTGGTGGCGCCGAGGTAGGCGGGGCGGAGCTTGGTGGGGCGCAGATGGGCGGCGCCGGGGTTGGCGGGGCGCAGGTGGGTGGCGCCGAGATGGACGGGGCGCAGGTTGGCGTCTCTGAGCTCACCGGGTCTGGTCTGGAAAAGGCGCCTGTGGGTGCGGTGGGGGCGTTTCTGTACGACCCGGATGGGGCTGTGGTTCGGTCGCATCTGGTGGCCGAGCTCGGTGCGGTCATCGGGGGGCGGCTGGGGGATCCGGAGATCGCCTATCTGTATACCGACGAGGCGGTGGCGACGCCGTTCGCCCGGCGGCTGGAAATCACCGATGTGATGCCGTTCTCGCTCAAGCGGCTTCGGGCTCTGCTCCGGGAACGTGGCGTCGGTCGCATCGAGATTCGTAAGCGTGGGTCGGCGCTCGAACCGGAGCAGCTTCGTAAGGATCTTCGGCTGTCCGGCCCGCACGGGGCGTCTCTGGTGCTCACGCGGGTGGCCGGGGCGCCTACGGTCATCCTCTGCCGTCCGATCTGACCGAACGGGCACGACCTTCTGAACGCAGGGGAACGGCCGCCGGTTCGAGGGGCGTGTGTGAGCTAGCAGTCACTGAGGGAGATTCGGTGCGGTAGTAGCGTTCCGGGCATGCCGAAGAAGGCCGCCGCCGGAACCCCGGCCACCGCGTTGCTCACCGCGGAGAAGGTGGAGCACGCGCTGCATCCGTACGACGTGTCGCCGGACGCTCCGAACTATGGGGCGCTGGTCGCGCAAGCGCTCGGGGTCGAACCCGAAAAGGTTTTCAAGACGCTGGTCGCCGACGTCGAGGGCGCTCTGGTGGTGGGGGTGGTGCCGGTCACCGGCGATCTCGATCTCAAGGCGCTGGCGCACGCCGCCGGCGGGAAGCGGGCCGGCCTGGCCGACCGGGCCGCGGCCGAGCGCAGCAGCGGCTACGTGCGAGGGGGCATCAGCCCGCTCGGGCAGCGCAAGAGGCTGCCGACCGTGGTGGACGACTCGGCGCTCGCGCTTGATCTGATGTTCATCTCGGCCGGCCGCCGAGGGCTCCAGGTCAGCCTCGCGCCGGCCGATCTCATTCGCCTCACGGGCGCGAAAACCGCCCAGATTCGGACATAGCACGCGCTAAGCGCGGGCCGTTACGACAACGTTACGCGCCGGGTGGATCTTTCTCCCGAGAACGGTCCAGATCGGGCATCGGGGTGACTTAGCGTCACGTGGTGAGCGTGGTTAGCGATCTTGCTCAGCTGGTCTCCAGGCCCTCACCAGGGCCGAAGTCCCTGTATCACCGCCGTGTTGCCGGATTGTTATCCCCGGTTACGAGATCGGCTGGCGTCACCGCTTGTGCTACCGGTCGCAACGGGAATACGTTGCCGGACACAACAAACTAGATCCTGATCACACGGCGTCTCGGGGAGCGACACTCCCGACAGCGCAGAACATCGAATCCGATCGAAGGCCCGGATTTACCCGAAAGGACACAAGGAATGCGTAAGGGACTGTTCGCCCTTGCCGCGGTCGGCCTGCTGGCCACCGGCAGCGTCGCCGCGTGTGGCGACGACAGCAGCGATTCCGGCAGCAGCAGCGGCTCGAGCTCGACCGGCAAGGTCGGCGTCATCCTGCCCGACACCAAGAGCTCGCAGCGGTGGGGCACCGACGACCCGAAGTTCCTCAAGGCGGCCTTCGAGGCGGCCGGGGTACAGGTCGACATCCAGAACGCGCAGGGTGACAAGACCGCGTTCCAGACCATCGCCGACGGCATGATCTCCAGCGGCGTCAAGGTTCTGATGATCGTCAACCTCGACTCCGGCACCGGTAAGGCCGTCCTCGAGAAGGCCAAGAAGGCCGGTATCGCGACGATCGACTACGACCGCCTCACGCTGAGCGGCGGCGCGGACTACTACGTGTCGTTCGACAACGTGAAGGTCGGCGAGCTGCAGGGTCAGGGCCTGGTCGACTGCCTGACCGCCAAGAAGTACACCAAGCCGGTCGTCGCCGAGCTCAACGGCTCCCCGACCGACAACAACGCGACCCTGTTCGCCCAGGGTTACAACTCGGTCCTCGACCCGAAGTACGCGGACGGCACCTTCACCAAGGGCCCGAACCAGGATGTTCCGGACTGGGACAACGCGCAGGCCGGCACCATCTTCGAGCAGATGCTGACCTCGAACAAGAACATCAAGGGCGTTCTGGCGGCGAACGACGGTCTCGGCAACGCGGCCATCTCGGTGCTGAAGAAGAACAAGCTCAACGGCCAGGTCCCGGTCACCGGCCAGGACGCGACCGTTCAGGGTCTGCAGAACATCCTCGCCGGCGACCAGTGCATGACGGTCTACAAGGCGATCAAGAAGGAGGCCGACGCGGCCGCCGAGCTTGCGGTCTCGCTGGCCAAGGGTGAGAAGCCCACCACGGCCACCGGCACCACGAAGGACCCGGAGTCGGGCGCCTCGATCCCCTCGGTGCTGCTGACCCCGACCTCCATCACCAAGGAGAACGTCAAGGACGTCATCACCGACGGCTTCGTCACCAAGGACGCGGTCTGCACCGCCGACTTCGCGAAGGCCTGCACCGAAGCGGGCATCAGCTGATCTGAGCTGATATCGGGGCCTGCCCCGAAATCCTGACGACGGCGCCGTTCGCTTCCGATAGAGGAAGCGGGCGGCGCCAGAGTCAGGTGCCCCCCACCCTGCCGCCCCGGGCAACCCCCGCCGTGGGCGGCAAAACCGGTCACTCAGCGAAGGAGAAACACCGTGGCCGCGACACCCCTCCTGGAGCTCAGCGGGATCAATAAAGGCTTTGGTCCCGTTCAGGTCCTGCACGACGTCGGACTGAGCGTCTACCCCGGCGAGGTCACCGCCCTCGTCGGTGACAACGGCGCCGGAAAGTCGACGCTCGTCAAGTGCATCAGTGGCATCTACCAGATCGACTCCGGCACGGTGACCTTCGAAGGTAACCAGGTCTCGATCAACGGACCGAGCGACGCCTCCGCTCTCGGCATCGAGGTCGTCTACCAGGACCTCGCGCTCTGCGACAACCTGGACGTCGTCCAGAACATGTTCCTCGGCCGGGAGAAGAAGCGGGGCATCGTCCTCGACGAGCCCACCATGGAGCAGATGGCCGGCGACGCGCTCGCCAGTCTGTCGGTGCGCACCCTGAAGTCGCTGCGACAGCTGGTCGCCAGCCTCTCCGGTGGGCAGCGGCAGACCGTGGCGATCGCCAAGGCCGTGCTCTGGAACTCCAAGGTCGTCATCCTGGACGAGCCCACCGCCGCCCTCGGCGTGGCGCAGACCGCCCAGGTGCTCGAGCTCGTGCGCCGCCTGGCCGACAACGGCCTCGGCGTCGTGCTGATCTCGCACAACATGAACGACGTGTTCGCGGTCTCCGACCGCATCGCGGCGCTCTACCTCGGCCGGATGGCCGCCCAGGTCAAGACCACCGACGTGACCCACTCCCAGGTCGTCGAACTGATCACTGCCGGTCGCAGTGGCAACATCGGCCTGCCTCCCGAGAAGCCCGCGGACTTCAACGGCGACGTCGTCGACATCACGCCGGGAGGCGACAAGTGAGCACCACCACGACCACCACGGCCGGCGGCGTCAAGGTCGTCAAGCCGACCGTCAACAGCTTCATCCGCGATTACTGGGGCCGCATCCGCGGCGGTGACCTCGGCGCCCTCCCGGCCATCCTCGGCCTGATCGTGCTGAGCCTGATCTTCGGCATCTCGACCGACACGTTCTTCTCCGGCCTGAACTTCGCCAACCTGTTCAACCAGGGCGCGCAGGTCGTCTTCATCGCCATGGGCCTGGTCTTCGTCCTGCTCCTGGGCGAGATCGACCTCTCCGCCGGTTTCGCCTCCGGCGTGTGTGGCGCGGTCGTCGCGATCCTCCTGACCAACCACGGCTGGGAGTGGTACACGGCCATCCCGGCCGCGCTGGTCACCGGCATCGTCATCGGCCTCGTGCTCGGCTTCCTGGTCGCGAAGATCGGCATCCCGTCGTTCGTCGTCACCCTGGCCGCGTTCCTCGGCTTCCAGGGCCTGCTGCTCGTGCTGCTCGGTGGCGGCACGAACATCTCGACCCGCGACAACTTCTTCAACTCCCTCAACAACGACAACCTGTCCGTTGCCTGGAGCTGGATCCTCACCATCGTCGCGGTCGTCGGCTACGCCGCTGTGCAGTTCAACAACGTGCGCAGCCGGGCCAAGCGCGGCCTGGTCACCGACCCGATCGGCGTCGTGGCGCTGCGCGTCGGCGGACTGGCCGTGCTGCTGATCGTCGCGACCGTCGTGCTCACCCAGGAGCGCGCGATCAACCCGGCGATCAACTCGCTCAAGGGCGTGCCGATCGTCGTCCCGATCATCGGTGTGTTCCTGGTCCTCTGGACGTTCGTCCTGGGCCGCACCGCCTACGGCCGGCACGTCTACGCGGTCGGCGGCAACACCGAGGCGGCCCGCCGGGCCGGCATCAAGGTCGACCGGATCCGCATCTCGGTCTTCGTCATCGGCTCGTTCATGGCCGCGATCGGCGGCATCATGGCCGTCAGCCGGGCCAGCTCGGTCGACCCGAACACCGGTGGCAGCAACATCCTGCTGTACTCGGTGGGCGCGGCCGTCATCGGCGGTACCAGCCTCTTCGGCGGTAAGGGCAAGGTCATCAACGCCGTCATCGGTGGTGCGGTGATCGCCGTGATCGACAACGGTATGGGCCTGCTCGGCTTCAGCTCCGGCACCAAGTACATCGTGACCGGTCTGATCCTGCTCGTCGCCGCCAGCGTCGACGCCCTCGCCCGGCGCAGAGCGGCCGCTACCGGCAACCGATGAGCCGGACCATCCTGGGTACGGGGACGGCGCGCTGATGCGGGCCGGCCCCAGCCAGGAGGAGGTGCGGCGGCACAACCTCGGGACCCTGTTGCGTTACGTGCACGTGCACGGCGCCACGTCCCGGGCGGAGCTGACCAGCCTGCTCGGTCTCAACCGCAGCACCATCGGGGCCCTGACCGCCGAGCTGACCACCGCAGGGCTGGTCAGCGAGGCGGCACCACGTGAGACCGGCCGGGCCGGGCGACCGTCGCTGGTCGTCCGGCCCGAGTCGTCGAAGGTCTACGCGTACGCCCTCAGCATCGAGGTGGACCGCCTGCGGGCGGCCCGGGTCGGCCTCGGCGGCCGCATCCTGGACCGCCGTGAGACCGCCCGGCCGCGCGGCATGCAGGTGCTCGACGCGGTGCAGCCGCTCGCCGGTTTCGTCCATGACATGCGCAAGGACGTCCCCGGCGACGCGCGCTACGTGGGCACCGGGGTCGCGGTGGCCGGCATGGTCCGCCGGGCCGACGGGGTAGTGCGCCTGGCGCCCACCATCGGCTGGGTCGAGGAGCCGGTCGGCGAGGCGCTCGGGGCCGAGCTCGGCGACGCCGGCAAGCTCACCGTCGGCAACCACGCCGACGTCTCGGCCCTGGTCGAGCACAGCCGCGGAGCCGCCGTCGGCTGCGACAACGTCATCTACCTCTACGGCGACGTCGGTGTCGGCGCCGGCATCATCGCCGACGGCCACCGGGTGGCCGGTCACGGCGGGTACGGCGGCGAGGTCGGCCACATGGTCGTCAACCCGTACGGCCGGGAGTGCAGCTGCGGCTCGCGCGGCTGCTGGGAGACCGAGATCGGCGAGTACGCGCTGCTCAAGCACGCCGGCCGGGGCGACCGGACCGGGCGCGACGCCGTGCTGGGCGTGGTCGACGCGGCCATGCGCGGCGACAGCCAGGCCCAGTTCGCCGTCCGCCAGGTGGGCGACTGGATCGGCTTCGGCGTCGGCAACCTGGTCAACATCTTCAACCCGGAGGCGGTGATCTTCGGCGGCACGCTGCGCGACGTCTACCTCGTCGCCGCCGCGCAGATCCGCAGCCGTCTCACCTCGATCGCCCTGCCCGCCTGCCGCGAGCACATCCGCCTGCGCACGCCCGAGCTGGGCGACGACGCGGGGCTCATCGGGGCCGCCGAGCTCGCCTTCGAGCATCTGCTGAACGATCCCGTCGGCTGAACCGGCGGGCACATGGTGAAGATCAAAATCATCTATGCTGCCCGCCATGCCAGCCGAAGTGCTGTTCGATGTGGCCGATCACTACCCCGAGGCCCGCGTCGTCCGGACAGCTATGACCGCCCGCGACTGGACCGCTGTCCGCGCCGTCGCCGACCCGTTGACACCCACCGGCCGCTCGATGCTCCTGAGCGTGGTGGCCGAGGTCCCCGGCGCCGAGGAGACCCTGCAGAAGGTCCTCGCCGACGACCCGGACGACAGCACGGCCGCCGCGGCCCTCGGCCGCCGCTGGACCATCATCGGCTGGAAGATCCGGACCGGGGCCCGGGCCCAGCACGTGAGCGCCGGCCAGTTCGCCTCCTTCCACGAGCGGCTGCGGCGGGCCGAGGCGGTGCTGATCGAGGGCGTCGCCCGTAACCCCGGCGACCCGGCGCTGTGGACGGCCCGGCTGACCTCCGGGCGCGGCCTCGAAGTGGGCCTGGCCGAGATCCGCCGCCGCTACGACAAGGTCATCGCGCTGACTCCGCACCACCTGTCCGCGCAGAGCGCCCTCCTCCAGTCGCTCTGCCCGAAGTGGAGCGGCAGCTGGGAGCTGCTGCACCCGTGGGCCCGCGAGGCGGTGCTGGCCGCGCCCGAGGGCGCGGTGCAGGGACTGCTGGTCGTCGACGCGTACCTCGAACACTGGATCGAGCTGCCGGAGGACGAGGGCCGGCGCTTCTTCGAGGGCGAGCAGGTCCGGGCCGAGATCTACGAGGCGGCCCGGCGCAGCGTGCTCCATCCCGCCTTCGGCCGCGACTACGGCTGGGTGCACGCGGCGAGCAGCTTCGCCCTCATCTTCAGCATGCTCGGCGACCGGGCCTCGACCGCCGCGATGTTCCGGATGCTCGGCGATCTCGCCGAGGAATATCCGTGGCACTATCTCGGCGACCCGGCCACCGAGATCCGCGCGCGTCGCGCCTGGGCCCTCGGAGGTACCCGATGATCAAGCAGCTGGATGTCGACGGCGTACCCACCCTGCTCGCGCCGGGCACCGGGCCGGCGCACGCCGGGCTGGCCTTCCGGGTCGGCTTCGCCGACGAGCCGCTGTACCGCCGCGGCATCACCCACCTGGTCGAACATCTCGCCCTGTACTCGACCGGGGTCGCCGACTATCACTACAACGGCGCCACCGGCGTCGAATACACGTTCTTCCACATGCAGGGCTCCGAGGAGGACCTGGCCGCCTTCCTCACCGGCGTGTGCTCCTCGCTGCGCGACCTGCCGATGCAGCGCCTGGCCGTCGAGAAGGACCTGCTCCAGGCCGAGGCCAACGGCCGTAACCAGGGTGCGGCCGACAGCATGTCGCTGTGGCGGCACGGCGCCCGCGACTTCGGCATGCCGAGCTATCCCGAGTGGGGCCTGCCCGCGATCACCGAGGACGACCTGCGGGCCTGGGTGGAGCGCTACTTCACCCGGGAGAACGCGGTGCTGTGGCTGGCCGGCGAGGGCGTGCCCGAGGGCCTGCGGCTCGACCTGCCCAGCGGCGCCCGCCAGCCGGCGCCCACGCCGTCGTCGGCGCTGCCGGTCAGGCCGGCCTACTTCACGGCCAACTCCGGCGTCCTCGTCTGGGACGCCGAGGTGGAACGGGCCGCGCGCTCGTCGGTCTTCGCCGGCGTCCTGGAGCGGGCGATGCGGCGCGAGCTGCGGCAGGAAGCCGGGCTCTCCTATACGGCGCAGGCCAACTACGAGCCCCTCGGCGCGGACCGGGCGCTGGTCACGGCCGTCGCCGACTCGCTGCCGGACAAGCAGGGCGCGGTTCTCGGCGGCTTCGTCGACGTGCTGGCCGCGCTGCGCGTGGGCCGGATCGACGAGGCGGACGTGACGGCCGTCGTGAAGCAGCGGACCGAGGCGCTGCGCCACGCCGAGGAGCAGGGAGCGCGGCTGCCCGGGCAGGCGCTCAACCTGCTCGCCGGTCGGCCCGTGCAGAGCGCCGACGAGGCGATCGCCGAGACGCGCGCGGTCGGCCCGGCCGAGGTGGCCGAGGTGGCGGTCGCGGCCTCGGCCGACGGCCTGCTCATGGCTCCGCGCACGCGCGCCGACTGGGCGGGCTTCACGGCCGCGCCCAACCGGTCGGAGGCGGCGGTGCCGGGCACCGCGTACGCCTCCCTCGAAGGCCCGGACGAAACCCTGGTCATCGGGCCGGAAGGCGTCAGCCTGGTGCGTGCGGAGGGTCCGGCGACCGTACGCTTCGACGCCTGCGCGATCGTGCGGGCGTGGCCCGACGGCGCGCGGTACTTCATCGGACACGACGGCATCGTGGTGGCGATCGAGCCGACCCTGTGGTCCGGCGTCCCGGGCGCGCTGCCCTGGCTCGACTCGCACATCCCGGCCGCGCTCCGCGTCGACCAGCCGCCGCGCGACCCGGCGCAGATCCCGCAGCCGGACGTCTCCGGCTGGCCCGCCCCGCAGCGGTCCCGCCCGCTGACCTCCGGGGCGCGCGTGTTCACCACCCTCGGCGCGGTCGGCCTGGGCCTGGTGGCGCTGGTTTTCACCGTCGGCGCGCTCATCCTGGGCATCGGCATGACCGACGACAGCTTCACCCCGTCCGACCGGGTCGCGGTGTCGGTGGTCCTCGTCATCTGCCTACTGATCGCGGCCGGCGCCGGATTCGGCATCCACCGTCTGCTCCGCCGCCTCTACCGAGGCTGAGATTACGAGGTGCTTACGGCGTCGTCGCGGGCGCTGGTGAGGGGAGCAGGATGGAGAGGTGAATCTTTCTGTGCGCTCCGGGCTCTCCGGTGTGGCGGCGGCCGCGGTCGCGGTGGGTGCGGCCGAGATCGTCGCGGTGCTGACCGGGCCGCTGTCGGCGCCCCTGCTCGCGGTGGGCGGCGTGGTCGTGGACAACGTGCCGGGGCCGGTCAAGGACTTCGGTGTACGGGTCTTCGGTGTGCACGACAAGACGGCGCTGATCGTGGGGACGGCCGTTCTGCTGGCGATCTACGCGTACGGCGCCGGGCTGCTGGCGGCCCGGCGCTGGTGGGCCGGGGTGGCGGCGATCGGGCTGTTCGCGGCGATCGGGGTGGCGGCCGCGATGACACGCCACGACGCGGGAGTGTTCGCCTGGCTGCCGACGGTGGCGGGGGCGGCGCTGGCCGTGTGGGCCCTGCGCAAGCTGCTGGAGCTGGCGGGCGCGCCGTCGGTGGCCACGGCCGGCAGCGCGCGGCCGGTGGTCGCGACGCCGGTTGCTGTGGGGTTGAGCGCGAGCAGGCAGGACAGCCCGCAGCGCGCGGACGGCCCGGACCACGACGGACCCGAGTCCGTCGGGCCCGGTGCTTCTGACGACGCGTACTTCAAAAGCCCGGAGAGACTCACGCAGAGTGAGAGACGACGGTTTTTGAAGGCTCTGGGGCTGGCGGCGGGGTTCGCGGTCGTCAGTGGGGTGGCGGGGCGGCTGCTGACCGGACGGCAGGCGGTCCGGCAGGCGCGGAGTGAGCTGGTGCTGCCCCAGCCCCGGCAGGCGCCGCCGACGGTGCCGACGGGCGTGCAGGTGCCAGGGGTGACGCCCTACGTTTCGAAAAATGCGGACTTCTATCGGATCGACACGGCGCTTTATCCGCCGCAGGTCGATCCGTCCACATGGCAGCTGCGGATCCACGGGATGGTGCGCAATCCGATCACGCTGACCTGGGAGCAGCTGCTCCAGCGGCCGATGATCGAGCGGTACGTGACGCTCGCGTGCGTGTCCAACGAGGTCGGCGGCGATCTGATCGGTAACGCGCTGTGGCTGGGCACGCCGATCAAGGAGCTGCTGGACGAGGCCGATCCGCTGCCCGGCGCCGACCAGGTGGTGCAGCGCTCGGTCGACGGGTGGACCTGCGGAACGCCGACGGCCGTGCTGCGGGACGGACGGGACGCGCTGCTCACGATCGGGATGAACGGGGAGCCGCTGCCGGTCGATCACGGGTTCCCGGTGCGCATGGTGGTGCCTGGTCTGTACGGCTATGTGAGCGCTTGCAAATGGATCACCGAGATCGAGTTGAGCCGCTTCGAGGACTTCGACGCCTACTGGGTGCCGCGCGGGTGGTCGGCCCAGGGACCGATCAAGACGGAGTCGCGGATCGATACGCCGCGTGACGGGGCCAAGCGCGAGGCGGGCCAGGTCGTGATCGGCGGGGTGGCGTGGGCCCAGCACACGGGCATCGCGAAGGTCGAGGTGCAGGTCGACGACGAACCCTGGGCCGAGGCGACGCTGGCCGCGACGGTCTCGGTGGACACGTGGCGGCAGTGGAGCTATACGTGGCAGGCGACCGCGGGGGAGCATCGGCTGCGGGTGCGGGCGACCGATCGGAACGGGCAGACCCAGACGAGCACCCCGGCGCCGCCCGCTCCGGACGGTGCCACGGGCTGGCATGCGATCAAGGTGAAAATCGACTGACCAGAACGCGCGCGTGCCACTTCGTCGCAGGCCGCACTACCGGTCCGTCTTGAAAGCGCAAGTCGCTCATACGGTGGCTTGCATGTCCACCGAAGCGGTTGTTGAAGAGCCGTCGAACAACCCGACCCGGCCCCCGGAGGGGGACCGGATCGTCATGATCATGCCGGGTGTGGCCCAGCGTCAGGCCGCCGGTGCCTGCCGCTGCGCGGGTACCGCCGACTTGTGGGGCCGGCCGAGGCGGGCCTCGAGACGAGCAAGGTCGACGCGTCCGTGATGACGGTCGGCGAGGTCCTCCCAGCCGACAGCGAGCAGCCGCAGCCGCTCCGCTTCGCTGAAGCCTCCCCAGACCCCGTACGGCTCACGCACCGCGAGGGCGTGGGCGGCGCACTCGGCCCGAACCGGGCAGGCGCCGCACATGGCCTTAGCTTTGGCCTCCCGGCGGTTGCGGGACGAACCGCGCTCGCCGTCGGGGTGGAAGAACTGAGCACTGTCCCGGCCCCGGCACAGACCCAGTCTCTGCCAATCCCAGAGATCGGCGATGGGCCCGGGCAGTCTGCGAACGTTCGACATGAAAAACCCTCCTCCCGCGTGGCCACGCGGAGTGTGGTCATGAGGGCCCTTGCTCAGGCCTGCCGCGGTGTTACCCCGGTGATCCCTGAATCACACGCACCATGTCGATGTCTTCTGAAGCCGCATGACATCGGTCGAGCAACTCATACCGATCTTTCCCATTTTTTCCATCTAAAGCGCGTAATGCTGCGGCCCTCGCGTGATCTCCTCTGAGAGAGAAGGAGGATCACTGTGCGTACCGTCCTCGTGTGCGTCCGTACCCCGCTGGCGGCCCAGACCGTCGCGTCCACCGCGGCCCGGCTCGGCATGACCGGCGTCGTCCGGACAGCGGTCAGCGAGACCGAGGCCATGATCCGCCTGGCTGAACGGCCGGCTGAAGTGGTCCTGGCTGACACCGCCGTGACCCGTCCCGACAGCGTCGGCTTCACCCGGCGTGTCCTCGCCCGTGCCCCGCAGGCACAGGTCGTCCTCTTCGGTGCCGAGGACCCGCGCGTCGCCGCGGCGGCCGTGGCCGCCGGCGCCCGCGGAGTCATCCGCGGCGTGGAGCACGACCTGGTCAGCGTGGTCGCCAAGGCGCTGCTGCTGCTCCTGCTCCCGGTCCGCCCGCAGGGCATGCCGATGAACGGGGCCAACGCCCAGCCGGCCACCGTCGCCGGCGGCGCCCGCAACAGCAATTCGACCGCGGCCCGGGCCGCCTATCAGAACGGTCTCAGCGTGGGCTCGCCCAACGCGGCGGCCGTGCCGGCCATGCTGCCGAACTCGCCGATGGTGCCGGCGCAGCGTGGTGATGCCCCGATCGATCCCGCGACCGGCCGGCCGATGGTGGCCTGGCCGGGCAACGAGACCCAGGTCGGCGTGGCCGACCCGGCCCCCGCCGGACGGCGGCTCACGCTCACCGAGCGCGAGTTGCAGGTGTTGCGGGGGATGGCCGACGGCAAGAGCAACGCCGAGATCGGGCGGGAGCTCTTCGTCTCGGAGGACACCGTCAAGACCCACGCGCGGCGGCTCTTCCGCAAGTTGGGCGCTCGCGACAGAGCGCACGCGGTGGCAGCCGGCTTCCGAGCCGGGTTGGTTGCTTAGCTAACTGCTCACCACGCAATCGCCGCCGGTGAGGAGGCGTGTGATTTTTCGACGCCCGCGGGGTTTGCGGGTGGCGGAAAATTGCCCGCCTCCTCACCGGTTACAAGGCGATTGCCCGCGGAGCGAAGCGGAGCCAGCTAGCTCTGCGGACCCCCCTCCTCTGTTCCCTCGGTCAAGGTGTCGTGTACGCCGTCGGCGTAACCGCGGGCGTACTCCCACGTGACGTAGTGATCAGGGTCCGGGTCGTAGGCCGGCTCGTGCACCCTCGGCCGCCCGCTGGTCAGCAGATGGCGCAGGTTGCCGCGCAGCAGATCCCAGTCGAAGTAGTGCGGCTCGTGGCAGTCCTCACACTCGATGACCAGGCCACGGACCCCGGTCGGACTCAGCAGCGCCTGGTAGATCTCCAGGTCGGAGAGGTCCTCGAGCACGTCCTGCCGTTCGGCCTCGGACAGCGGCTCGGGCTCGGCGTCCTCGGTGAGGTCGTCGAGCTCGGCGGCCGGGTCGGTGGGGTCGCCGTTGAACGGGTCGATCGGCTCTTCTTGCACCCCCTTACCGTACTCACCCTTCCGCGATGTGTGCTGGCCCGCACGGGCGGTCCGGCCGCCCGGGTGTCCCGAGGTGGATAGGTACGATGAACCATCCGTCCTCTTGCAGTTAGGGATGCTTTCCGTGGAGACAGATTCCGCTCGTACGGTTCCGCTAGGTCTGACTTTCGACGACGTGCTGCTCCAGCCCGGTGAGTCGGACATCGTGCCCAGCCGGGTGAACACGAGGACACGCCTGACCCGGAACATCGAGTTGACCATCCCGCTGCTCTCCGCCGCGATGGACACGGTCACCGAGGCGCGCATGGCCATCGCGATGGCCCGCCAGGGCGGCATCGGCGTGCTGCACCGCAACCTCTCGCCCGAGGACCAGGCGACCCAGGTCGACCTGGTGAAGCGGTCCGAGTCCGGCATGATCACCAACCCGGTCACCTGCGGCCCGGACGCCACGCTGCGTGAGGTCGACCAGCTCTGTGGGCAGTTCCGCATCTCCGGCGTGCCGGTGACCGACGCCGAGGGCGTGCTCGTCGGCATCGTGACCAACCGGGACATGCGCTTCGTCAGCGACCAGGACGCCAAGGTCCGCGACGTCATGACCAAGATGCCGCTGATCACCGCGCCGGTCGGCGTGAGCAAGGACGAGGCGCTGAGCCTCCTGCAGAAGCACAAGATCGAGAAGCTTCCGCTGGTCGACGACAGCGGCCGCCTGCGCGGGCTGATCACGGTCAAGGACTTCACCAAGAGCGAGCAGTTCCCCGACGCGACCAAGGACGACCAGGGCCGGCTGCGGGTCGCCGCGGCCGTCGGTGTCGGCGACGAGTCGTACAAGCGGGCGCGCGGCCTGATCGACGCCGGCGTCGACGTGATCATCGTGGACACCTCGCACGGTCACCAGCGCCAGGTGCTCGACATGATCGCCCGGCTCAAGCGCGACACCGCGACCGACATCATCGGCGGCAACGTGGCCACCTTCGCCGGCGCCAAGGCGATGGCCGAGGCCGGCGCCGACGCGGTCAAGGTGGGCGTGGGCCCGGGCGCGATCTGCACGACGCGCATCGTCGCGGGTGTGGGCGTTCCCCAGATCACCGCCATCATGGAGGCCGCGCGGGCGTGTGGCCCGGCCGGCGTCCCGGTGATCGCCGACGGCGGCATCCAGTACAGCGGCGACATCGCCAAGGCGCTGGTGGCCGGGGCCGAGACGGTCATGCTGGGCGGTCTGCTGGCCGGCTCCGAGGAGAGCCCGGGCGACCTGATCTTCCTGAACGGCAAGCAGTACAAGTCGTACCGGGGAATGGGCTCGCTCGGCGCCATGCAGTCGCGGGGGCAGGCGAAGTCGTACTCCAAGGACCGCTATTTCCAGCACGATGTGCCGGAGGAGAAGCTGGTTCCCGAGGGCGTCGAGGGTCAGGTGCCGTATCGTGGGCCGCTGTCGCGGGTGGTCAGCCAGCTCGTCGGCGGTGTCCGCCTGGCCATGGGCTACGCGGGCGCCGAGACGATCACTGACCTGCAGGAGCGCGGCCAGCTCATCAGGATCACGGCGGCGGGCCTCAAGGAGAGCCACCCGCACGACATCCAGATGACTGTTGAGGCCCCTAACTACCACTCCCGCTAAGAAGAGGTCGGAGCCATGCGCGACGTTGTGGAGATCGGTCTGGGTAAGACCGCCCAGCGGGGATACCACCTGGACGACATCGCCATCGTCCCGAGCCGGCGCACCCGCGACGTGGACGACGTGTCCACCGAGTGGCGGCTCGACGCGTACCCCTTCAAGATCCCCTGCGTCGCGCATCCGTCCGACGCCACCATGAGCCCGGAGTCCGCGGTCGCGCTGGGCCGCCTCGGCGGCCTGGGCGTGCTCAACGCCGAGGGCCTCTGGACCAGGTACGAGGACCCGACCAAGATCCTCGAGGAGCTGGCCTCGCTCGACGAGGACGCCGACGCCACCAAACGGCTCCAGGAGGTCTACTCCGAGCCGATCCGGCCGGAGCTGATCGCCGAGCGGGTGCGGGTCATGCGCGAGGGTGGCATCACCGTCGCCGTGCGCGTCTCGCCGCAGCACACGCTGGCCCTGGCCCCGGTGGTGCTCGACGCCGGCGTCGACCTGCTCGTCATCCAGGGCACCCTGGTCAGCGCCGAGCACGTGTCCACCACGGACGAGCCGCTGAACCTCAAGGAGTTCATCGCCGACCTCGACCTGCCGGTGATCGTCGGTGGCTGTACCGACTACAAGACCGCCCTGCACCTGATGCGCACCGGCGCCGCCGGCGTGATCGTCGGTGTCGGCGCCGACGAGTGGTCCACCACCGACACCGTCCTCGGCATCCGGGTGCCGATGGCGTCCGCGATCGCCGACGCCGCGGCCGCCCGCCGCGACTATCTGGACGAGACCGGCGGCCGCTACGTTCACCTGATCGCGGACGGTGGCATCTCCACTTCGGGTGATATCGCTAAGGCGATCGGGTGCGGCGCCGACGCTGTGATGCTCGGCGAACCCCTCTCGCTGGCCGAGGGAGCGCCCGCCGGAGGGGCCTGGTGGCATTCCTCGGCGAGCCACCCGCAGCTGCCCCGGGGTGGCTTCTGCATCGCCGGTGAGCCCGACGGCACCCTCGATGAGCTGCTGTTCGGCCCGGCCGACCGGCCCGACGGGCAGCTCAATCTGTTCGGCGGACTCCGGCGCGCGATGGCCAAGTGCGGCTACAGCGACGTCAAGGAGTTCCAAAAAGTCGCGTTGGTCCTCGACCGCTAATCTCGCGCCATGAGGCGTGCAGGGGTGCTGCTCGCGGTCGTTCTGGTGGCCGCGGGATGTTCGGACGATCCGGATGCGACGACGAGCCCGTCATCCTCGGCGCCGGCCTTCACGGCCGGCGCCGACGGTGCCGGCGATCCGTACTTCCCGAAGTACGGCAACGGCGGGTACGACGTCGGGGCGTACGACCTGAAGGTGAAGTTCGATCCGAAGACGGACCAGCTCACCGGCACCGCCACCATCACCGCGACCGCCACGCAGGATCTGGCGGCGTACAACCTCGACCTCTCCAAGCTGACCGTGAGCGACGTGACGGTCGACGGCGAGAAGGCGACCTCCTCGGTCTCCGGCGCCGAGCTGACCGTCAAGCCCTCCACCGGCATCGCCCGCGGCCGCGAGTTCACCACGGTCATCCAGTACGGCGGTCAGCCGTCCCGCCTGGCCAACGCCACCCTGGGCGAGGGCGGCTGGCTCGAGACGCCGACCGGCGCGATCGCGCTGGGCCAGCCCGAGTCGGCCAGCACCTGGTACCCGGTGAACGACCATCCCTCGGACAAGGCGAGCTGGCATCTGGAGATGACCGTGCCGTCGGGGCTCGAGGCGATCAGCAACGGCGTCCAGGGCGCGACCCGGGACGCCGGCGGCTGGACCACGTGGACCTGGACCGAGAGCTCGCCCATGGCCAGCTATCTGTCCTACGTGGTGATCGGCCAGTACCGGATCACCACGGCGACCCACGGCGGCAAGCCGATGATCACCGCGATCGCCGACTCGCTGCCGGCCGACGGGCCGGCCGCGGTGTCGATCGCCAAGACCGGCGAGATCACCGACTTCCTGGCCACGAAGTTCGGTCCGTACCCGTTCGACGCCAACGGCGGTGTGGTCGTCGACGAGCAGCGCATCGGCTACGCGCTGGAGACCCAGAGCCGCCCGGTGTACGGCCCGTCGTTCTTCAACGGCGGCGAGAACGAGACCGTCGTCGCCCACGAGCTGGCCCACCAGTGGTTCGGCGACAGCGTGGCGCTCGACCGCTGGCAGGACATCTGGCTCAACGAGGGCTTCGCCACGTACGCCGAGTGGCTGTGGGACGAGCACGAGAAGGTGCAGACCGTCGAGCAGGCCTTCGACGACACGTACGAGAACTACGGCTGGCTGCAGACGAATGAGACGACCGGCGACCCGGGCGCCAACCGGATCTTCGGCGACGCCGTCTACCAGCGCGGCGGCATGACCGTCTACGCCCTGCGCAAGACCATCGGCGACGCGGCCTTCGACAAGCTGCTCAAGCAGTGGACCACCCAGCACCGCGACGGCAACGCCACCACGGACGACCTGATCGCCCTGGCCGAGCAGGTCTCGGGCAAGCAGCTCGACGGCTTCTTCCAGAAGTGGCTCTTCGAGAAGACCAAGCCGCCGAAGCCCTAGTTTTTGTCGATCAGCTTGGGGTGGCTCGCGAGATAGCCGGCCGCCTTACCCTGCGCGACGGCGGTGACGAAGCCCTTGCCCTCGGAGGTCAGCCGCTCGCCCAGATAGCCGCTGTTCCCGGAGACCCCGTCGCCGGGCAGGGTGACCCGGGTGATGTTCTTCGCGGTCAAATTCCTCAGCGCGTACGCGTACTCGACCGGCCGCCGCCCGCCGAGGTAGACCAGCGTGTCGCCGAGCGCTTCGATGATGTTTTCCAGGGCGGCCGGGTCGTCGGCCAGGTCGCGGCTCAGCGCCTTGTCGAACAGGGCCGAGACCAGCTGCCGCTGGTGCCGCTGCCGGTCGTAGTCGCCGTTGGGCAGGCCGTAGCGCTGGCGGGCGTAGTCGATCGCCTGCCAGCCGTTGAGGTGCCGCTTGCCGGCCTGATAGACGGCCTGCGGGCCGATGTAATCGCCGCCGGAAAGCGGCCGCAGGGTGCCGTCCGGCTTGCGGTGCCGCGACTTGACCGTCTGGTCGATCACCAGGTCGACCCCGCCGAGCCGGGCCGTGAGCCGTTCCAGGCCGCCGAAGTTGAGGACGGCGCCGGCCTGGAACTCCTTGATGCCGGTGTACTGGCTGATCGTCTTCGAGAGCAGCTCGTACCCCTTCTTGACGTCCCGCTTGTCGCCGGCGCCGCGGCTCATCGCCTCGGTGAGCTTGTGGGTGCCGCCGCTGTAGCTCACCCGCAGATCGCGGGGCAGGGAATAGAGGTAGGCCTTCTTCAGCCCGGGCTCGACGTGCAGCAGCATGACCGCGTCCGCGTGCGGCTGCCAGTCGGGGATGCTGACCCGGGTGTCCACACCGATCAGCAGCAGGTCGAGCGGGCCGGTGATGTCCGCCCCGGGCGACGGCGGCGGCGTGGTCGGAGCGGTCGTGGGCGGCGTGGTCGCGGGCACGGCCGAGATCGACGGGGCTGGTGCGGCCGCCGGCTCGTCCCCCGATCGGACCGCCCAGGCGATGCCCCCGCCGACCAGCAGCGCCAGCACGACGGCGGCGCCGATCCATAGACCAAGCCTGCTGTTCCGCATGGCGGAACACTAATTCAGGATGATCACCAGCTCAACGGCGGCCCGATCCCGCACTGTGAAACAGGTCATTGCGATTCACCCGAACGGCCGTACGCTGGCCGCCGCCATCAACGGGGGAGGCAGCTTCGATGAAGCTCACCAAGCGACGGATCACCGTCGGCGCAATCGGCACGGCCGTCGTCGTGGCCATGACGAGCGTGACCACCTGGGCCCTGGCCGACACGCCGCAGTCGGGTTCGCCCGTGCGCCTGGTCATCGGCTACAAGGACGGCGCCAACCGCGTCGCGGCCACCAACACTCTTTCCGCGGCCGGTGCCCGCAAGCTCAACGCGTCCACCGACAGCGCGGCCCTCGACCAGATCCGCGCGTCGACCGTGCAGGTTCCGGCCGCCCGCAGCAAGGCCACGATCGCCGCCCTGCGCAACGACCCGAATGTGGCCTACGTCGAGGTCGACCAGCGGCGCACGGCCACGCTGGTCCCGAACGACGAGACCTACCAGGAGGGCGAGCAGCCCGAGATCGACGAGGTCCGCGCCCCGCTGGCGTGGGACACGACGACCGGCGGCTCCTCGCCCGTGAAGATCGCGGTCGTGGACACCGGCGTGAACGCGGTCGGCGACCTCGCCGGCGGCGCGGTCCTGGCCGGCTACGACTTCGTCAACAAAGACTCGTCCCCGGCCGACGACGCCGGTCACGGCACCCGGGTCGCCTCCCTGATCGCCGCCCGCGGAAACAACACCAAGGGCATGGCCGGTGTCTGCTGGACCTGCCAGGTCATCCCGGTGAAGGTGCTCGACAGTCAGGGCAACGGCTGGGACAGCGACGTGGCGGCCGGCATCACCTGGGCCGTGCAGCACGGCGCCAAGGTGATCAACCTGTCGCTCGGCGGTTCCGCCTCGTCCAAGGTGCTCTCCGACGCGGTGGCCTACGCCAACACCAACGCTGTGCTGGTCGTGGCCGCGGCCGGCAACAAGGGGGACGACGACGACCCGCTGACCAACCGTTCCTACCCGGCCGCCTACGGCGACGTGGTGGCCGTGGCCGCCACCGCCAGGCGGTCGAACGCCCTCGCCTCGTACTCCTACCGGAACAAGCCCGGCGACACCTGGGTCGACCTCGCGGCGCCCGGCACCGTGACATCCATGGACCGGTACGGCAACTACGACGTCAAGGACGGCACCTCGTTCGCGGCGCCGATCGTGTCCGGCATCGCCGGCCTGATCAAGGCGAAGAACCCGAGCTTCACCGGCTGGTCGCTGATGAACGCGCTGCAGAACTCGGCCGCGCAGCACAAGATCAGCGGCACCGGCGTCAACTACGGCAAGATCGACGCCCCGCACGCGCTGACCTACAACACCGACACCGTGGCGCCGCGTTCGACCGGCATCATCCCGTCGCAGAACGCGCTGGTCCGCGGCACGGCGACGATCACGGCGGGCGGCCTGACCGACAACAAGTCGGGCATCCGGCTGGTCCAGATGTTCGTCAACGGCGTCTACAAGGGCTACGCGGCCAAGGCGCCGTGGAGCGTCCCGCTCGTCACGAACGCGTACAACGGCCCGACCAAGATCAGCATGAAGGTCTTCGACAAGGCCGGCAACACGTTCCAGCCGTCGGTGCGCACGGTGATCGTCGACAACATCGCCCCGGTCGTGAAGATCACCTCGGCCCCGAAGAGCGGCTCGAAGATCACCGGCACCGTGACGATCAAGTTCGCCGCCTCCGACGCCCGTGGGCTCAAGGTCACCCAGCTGCTGATCAACGGCAAGGTGGCGCAGGTGCGGTCGACGACCACCCCGTTCACCTTCAAGGCGACCTCGGTGCCGAACAACACCACGGTGCAGGTGCGGTCGTACGACAAGGCCGGCAACGCGGGTCTCTCGGCGAAGTACACGTACAAGAGGTGAACAACCTGACCGCAACCGGGAGGGACCGGAACGGTCAGTGAGCGAACCGAAGTGAAGGGAGCCGGCCACTCAGGCCGGCTCCCTTTCGCTTCGGAGGTTCTCGCGTGCTCGGTCGGGTCGGAAAGCTCTTCGCTGGTCTGCTGGCCGGTGCCACGATGGTCGTGGCGCCCTCTTCAGACGCCGCGATGGCCTCGGCCGACGGCTGGTCGAAGCCGAACGACCCAGGCTTCTCGACCCAGTGGGGCCTCAAGCAGACGCGCGTCGACCAGGTGTGGAACACCCTCCGCGGCAACACCCGGGTGGTCGTCGCCGTGCTCGACACCGGCGTGAACCCGCTGCCCGACCTGCGCACCCGCATGCTGCCCGGCTACGACTTCGTCAACGGCGACAGCAACCCGGCCGACGACAACGGCCACGGCACGATGGCGGCCGGCGTGGTCGCCGCGGGCGGCGCCAACCGCACCGGCATCGCCGGCATCTGCTGGAACTGCCGCATCCTGCCGGTCAAGGTGCTCAACGCCAAGGGCAGCGGCAGCTACACCGCCATCGCCCAGGGCATCCGGTTCGCGGCCGACCGCGGCGCCGGCGTCATCAGCCTGTCGCTGGGCGGCAACGCCGACAGCAGCGTCCTGCGCGACGCGGTGACCTACGCCGAGGGCAAGGGCGCCCTGATCGTCGCCGCGGCCGGCAACAAGGGCGTCTCGGCCCCGCACTACCCGGCGGCCATCCCGTCGGTCCTGGCCGTCGGCGGCGTCACCTCCACCGGCGCCCGCTACAGCTGGTCCAACTACGGCTCGTGGGTCGACGTGACCGCCCCCGGCTGCAACCCGGCCCAGGGCCCGTCGGGCGCGATCGGCCAGTACTGCGGCACCTCGTCGGCCGCCCCGTTCATCGCCGGCGTGGCCGGTCTGCTCGCCTCGTCGCCGTCACGTCCGACCGCCGCCCAGATCCGCTCGGCCATCGTCGCCACCAGGACCCTGCCGTCGGGCCGGGTCGACGCTCTCCGGGCGCTCCAGGCCCTCTAGGTAAACTTTGCCGGTGAGTACTCCCCGACCCGTTCTCGTCGTCGACTTCGGCGCCCAGTACGCCCAGCTGATCGCCCGCCGCGTCCGCGAGGCGCGGGTCTACTCGGAGATCGTCCCGCATTCGATGCCGGTCGCCGAGATGCTGGCCAAGAACCCCGCGGCGATCATCCTGTCCGGCGGCCCGTCCAGCGTCTACGAGCCGGGCGCGCCCGTGCTCGACCCGAGCCTGTTCGACAACGACGTGCCCGTCTTCGGCATCTGCTACGGCTTCCAGGCCATGGCGCAGGCGCTGGGCGGCACGGTCGCGCACACCGGCTCCCGGGAGTACGGTCGCACCCTGCTCAGCGCGCAGGGCGGCACCCTGCTGCGCGAGCTCCCCGACGACCTGCCGGTCTGGATGAGCCACGGCGACAGCGTGGCGGTGGCGCCGCAGGGCTTCGCGGTGACCGCGTCGACGCCGGGCGCCCCGGTGGCCGCGTTCGAAGACCTGACGGCCAAGCGGGCCGGTGTGCAGTTCCACCCCGAGGTGGCGCACACGGTGCAGGGACAGGAGATGCTCAAGCGTTTCCTGTACGACATCGCGGGCATCGAGCCGACCTGGACCTCGTCGAACATCATCGACGAGCAGGTGGCCGTGATCCGCGAAAAGGTCGGCGACAAGCAGGTGATCTGCGGTCTCTCCGGCGGTGTCGACTCGGCGGTCGCCGCCGCGCTCGTGCACAAGGCCATCGGCGACCAGCTCACCTGCGTCTTCGTCGACCACGGCCTGCTGCGCGCGGGCGAGGCGGAGCAGGTCGAGAAGGACTTCGCGGCCGCCCTGGGCATCCGGCTCAAGGTGGTCGACGCGGCCGACACGTTCCTGGGCCACCTGGCCGGGGTGACCGACCCCGAGCAGAAGCGCAAGATCATCGGCCGCGAGTTCATCCGCGCCTTCGAGGCCGCGGCCCGCGAGCTCGACGCCGAGCGGCACGTCGAGTTCCTGGTGCAGGGCACCCTCTACCCCGACGTGGTGGAGTCGGGTGGCGGCACCGGCACGGCCAACATCAAGTCGCACCACAACGTGGGCGGTCTCCCCGACGACCTCCAGTTCGCGCTGATCGAGCCGCTGCGCACCCTCTTCAAGGACGAGGTGCGGGCGCTCGGCAAGGAGCTGGGCCTGCCCGACGAGATCGTCCAGCGCCACCCGTTCCCCGGTCCGGGCCTGGCCATCCGCATCATCGGCGCCGTCGACCGCGAGCGGCTCGACCTGCTCCGCGCGGCCGACCTGATCGCCCGTGAGGAGCTGACCGCGTCCGGCCTCGACCGTGACGTGTGGCAGTTCCCGGTAGTGCTGCTGGCCGACGTGCGCAGCGTCGGTGTGCAGGGCGACGGCCGCACGTACGGTCACCCCGTGGTGCTGCGGCCGGTCTCGAGCGAGGACGCCATGACGGCCGACTGGTCCCGCCTGCCCTACGACGTGATCGCCAAGATCTCGACCCGGATCACCAACGAGGTCCGCGAGGTCAACCGGGTCGTGCTCGACGTGACGAGCAAGCCGCCGGGCACCATCGAGTGGGAGTGACGACTCACCACTCTTCAGGCATCAGGAACCACATCAGGGGATAGGCGAGCAGGGCCGCGCCCCAGGTGGCGGCGGCCAGCACGACGAAGGCGACCCGGACCAGCACCGGGTCGATGCCGAAATAGCGGCCGATGCCGCTGCAGACGCCGGCCCCGACACGGTCGTCCTTGGGGCGGCGGAGGAGCTTGTAGGGTGCCTCGTTCATGCCCCCATGGTGGGACTGGACGGGGCCTTACGACCTCGGTGAAGGCCCGGATACGTACCCTGAAATGATGGTTACGGGCCGTGGTCGATCTAGTGCACGTTGTCCTTGGCAACGCTCTGATCAGGGATTACTCAGCGCGAGCACCCTGTCAGGAATCCGACAGATGTTTTCTGCAGTTAACATATTCCGGGCAGAATGCCGCCCGTGACCCCCGCACTCGAACCGCTCCGCCGGATCGCCGCCTACGCCGTCGCCCGAGACGACGAGGGCCGCGTGCTGCTGGTCCGGGCCTCCACCAGCTCCGGCACGCCGGGCGTCTGGTCCCTGCCCGGCGGCGCCGTCGACCACGGCGAAGACCCCAACCACACCGTCGTCCGCGAGACGGCTGCCGAGACGGGCCTGTCCGTGGCCGTCACCGGCCTCCAGGACGTCCTGGCCGACATGCGCTCCCTGCCGCACCGTGGCGTCACCATCCACACCGACCGCCTCATCTACGAGGTGTCGATCCGGGGCGGCACGCTGGTGGACCGCATCGGCCACCCGACCGACCTGGCCCGCTGGCACACCCTGGAGGAGGCCGGGCGCCTCAAACTCCGCCAGTTCACGGCGGACGCGCTCGGGCTGGGCAGCGCCTCGGCCGACCTGCGGCCCGAGCCGGCGCCGACGTTCCCGTCCTTCTACGCCTATCCCGGGCCGGACGGGCTGCACCGGGCCCAGCGTTTCGCGGCGTACGCGATCGCCACCGACCCGCAGGACACCAGCCTGCTGCTGACCCGCATCGCCCCCGGCTATCCGGGCGAGGGCCGCTGGCACCTGCCCGGCGGCGGCACCGACTACGGCGAGCAGCCCGGCACGGCGCTGATCCGCGAGCTGGTCGAGGAGACGGGCCAGGAGGGCCGCCTGGTCGAGTTGCTCGGCGTGGCCAGCCACCGCGACGCGGCGTCGCTCGGCCCGGAGGGCTACCCGATCGACTGGCACGGCGTGCGAGCGTTCTACCGGGTGATCGTCGACGGCCCGACCGAGGTGATCGTGAAGGACGTCGGCGGCTCCACGTCCGAGGCCCGCTGGATGCCGGTCAAGGAGGTCGCCGACCTGCCCGAGGACCAGCTGACCGAAGTGACGGCCGAGGCGCTGCGAAAGGCGCGGCTAATCTGATCGAGTGAAGATCAGACGCGTCGGGGCCTACGGAATCTGCCGCGACGAGTCCGGGCGGGTGCTGCTCGCCCGGAACTCGCCGCGCAGCGAGTTCCCCGGCTTGTGGACCCTCCCCGGCGGCGGCGTCGAGCAGGGTGAACACCCGAACGACGCCCTGGTGAGAGAGTTCGCCGAGGAGACCGGTTTAGAGGTACGCCTCGACGCCCTGAACAGCGTCACCGCCGACGTCTTCCCGTTGTCGAACGGCGCCCTCGAACACACGGACCGCATCATCTACGACGTCACAGCCACCGGCGGCACCCTGCGCAACGAGACAGAGGGCACCACAGAGCTCGTCGAGTGGGTGGCTGACCCCGCGTCGCTACCGCTGATGCCCTTCACCGCCGCCGCCCTCAACCTGGCGCCCAAAGCTCGCGAACCTCAGCTTCCGCCCGCCCCCGAGACTCAGCTCGCGCCAGGGGGTGGCCCCGAGTCTGACCTTGCGCCCGCTGGTGTCGCCGAGTCTGACCTTGCGCCTGGAGGTGGCCTCGAGTCTGACGTTGCCCCCGGTCTCGGCTCCGAGTCGCACCCTGCGCCCGGAGCCGGCTCCGGGCCCCACCTTCCGCCCAGCGTCGAGTCGGAGCCTCACTCCCTGGCGGATATTTCCGAAAAGTCGGGCAGAGGTGAGGGTGGCGCAGGCGTTGAGGTCGGCGCGCGCAGGGGAAGCGGGGTCGCGGCTAGAGCGGGCGGGGCCAGCGGAGACAGGGAAGGCGCGGGCGAGGCCAGCGCGGTTGCGGCCAGCGGAGACAGGGAAGGCGCGGGCGAGGCCAGCGCGGTCGCGGCCGGCGGAGACAGGGAAGGCGCGGGCGAGGCCAGCGCGGTCGCGGCCGGCGGGGTCGCGGCCAGAGCGGGCGGGGAAAACGCAAGCGAAGTCGGGGCGCCTGGGGAAAGCGCGGGCCAAGGCAGCACGGCGGGCGAAGAGCCGGTGCGGCTGGGGGCTGTGCAGCGGTTTGGGGCCTATGCGGCGGCTTCTGATCCTGCGGGGCGGGTTCTGCTGGCTCGGATCGCTTCCGGATATCCCGGTGCTGGGCGGTGGCATGTGCCCGGGGGTGGCACCGATCATGGGGAGACGCCTGAGGTTGCTCTGGCCCGGGAAGTCTTCGAGGAGACCGGGCAACACGGGCGGGTGACCGGGCTCGTCGAGATCTCGCATCGTTATGACCCGGCGGCCGTGGGGCCCGAAGGGGTGCCGGTCGACTGGCATGTCATTCGTGTTCTGTTCCGGGTCGAGGTCGACACGCCGACCGAACCTGTGGTCAAGGAGGTCGACGGCTCCACCGCTGAGGCCCGCTGGTTCACGCTGGCCGAGGCCCGGCGGCTGGCGCTCACCGAGCCGGCGGCCGTCGCCGTAGCCCGAATCGGGGCGGAACGGGCGAGTTAGAATCGTTATCCGGGACGGGCCGTGAGAACGCCCTCCCGGACCCACCCGGCCAAGGAAAGACCCGGAGGAGCACCTGCCAACGACTGTCGATCGACTTCTCGCCAAGGTCGTCCGGCTGTGCGATGGTGTACACCGCGAATTTCCCCGGTCCGCGTGTGCGGCGGGCTACCGGGCCACAACCCACCGCAAACGTGCAGGTGGGCCACCTATCCCATGGAGGAAGCACGTGCCGAGAACCCCTTGGCGCCGGCGTCGATCGACGGATAGCCCCCGTCCCGCCGGTCGTCGTTGGGCAGGCCGTCTGCGCCGCGGAGGAACCATCGCGCGGCAGGCCCTGATGGTGCGGGTCGGCCGCCGGAACGCTGAGTCCGGCCGGGCCGCCACCGCGACCAGGGCAGAAGTCATCTACACCGGTGCCGAGCACGGGCGGGCCCTCGGGCCGGCCGCTCCGCACCTGGCGATCCCGTCGGTTGTCACCGAGGAGGCCGCGCCGGTCTCCCTGCTGCCCGGCGAGCACACCGCCGCCCGCAAGGTGCGGTTCGCCATCGTCAACGGCTGCACGATCGCCAGCCTGGCCCTCGGCCTGACGGCGATCTTCCTGGCTATGCACGGCGATGTCCGCCTGGCCGCTGCCTGCCTGGTCGCCTGCGTCGCGTTCGACGGCCTCGACGGCGCGCTGGCCCGCAAGCTCGGTGTGTCCAGCCCGTTCGGCGCCCAGATGGACTCGCTGGCCGACATGTGCTCGTTCGGCCTGGCCGCGCCGGTCGTCGTCTACGCCTCGCTGGCCCACACGGTGCCGACCCCGGCCGCCGCCGTGGCCTGCGTGCTCGTCGCGGCCTGCGCCGCGATCCGCCTGGCCCGCTTCAACGTCTCGCCCAAGGACGGCAAGTTCTTCTGCGGCGTGCCGACCACGATGGTGGCCGCGGTCCTCGCGGTGTCCGTGCTGATCGGCCTTCCGCTGCCCGGCCTGGCCCTGCTGGGCGGGGTGGCGTTGCTGGCCTTCGCCATGGTTTCGAGTTTCCCGTACGCCAAACTGGCCCGCCTCCTGCGGCTCCCGGCCTGGCTGTGGCTGCTGCCGATCGTCGGCGCCCTGGTCGACGCACGTTTGACCTTCGTGATGGTCGTGGCGGCGTACCTGCTCAGTGGCCCGGTCCTCTGGATGCGCCAGAGAACCACCGCGTAATGAAAAAGGCCGCCGAGAGGCGGCCTTTTTCATATCCGGAAGTCAGAGCCAGCGGGCGATCACCGAGGAACCGCCGATGACCTTGTCGTTGACGGCGACCAGCGGCTCGGCCGAGCCGGCCGGCAGGTAGACGTCGGTGCGCGAGCCGAACCGGATCAGGCCCATCCGCTCGCCCTTGGCGACCAGCGTGCCGACCGGGGTGCGCTGCACGATGCGGCGGGCGATCAGGCCGGTCCGCTGGGCCACCACGACCGTGCCGTGCTCGGTGTCGAGCACCGTGTAGGCGGCCACGTTGTGCTCGGCCGCGGCGGTCATCGCGTTCGCGTAGCCGCCCTCCTCGACGAAGAAGTCGGACACCCGGCCCGCCACCGGCACCCGGTTGACGTGCACGTCGAGGACCGACAGGAAGACCGCGATCCGCAGGAACTCGCCGCCGCCGAAACGCTCGTCGGTCATCCGCTCGACCGACAGCACCCGCCCGTCGGACGCCGCCACCACGGCCGAGGCGTCGTCGGGCACGTCGCGCTCGGGGTCACGGAAGAATGCCGCGACCGGGGCCGCGGCCAGCGCCGGCAGCAGCCACAGCTTCGACTTGGGCCGGGCCCGGCGGGCCAGCGCGGCCAGGCCGAGCGCGATGCCGGCGGCGGCCACGCCGTTGGAGTCGATGTGCATCGAGCGGGTCACCGGCACGCTGGACGGGCGGTAGGCCGGGGCCAGCGTCGCCGCCACCCGCGGGTCGGCCGCGGTGAACCGCAGCTTGTGCACCCGCAGCGGCGGCGGGTTGCGCAGCACCAGGTCGGAGCCGACGCCGAACAGCGCGCCCTGCCGGAACAGCTCGGCCGCCGCGCCGCCGGTGCGGCCCGGCGTGGCCGGGGTGGCCACGGTGAGCACGGCGCCCTCGTTCAGATATTTCCCCAGACGGTCGAGCAGGACCCGGACCTCGTCGGCGGTGCCGGTGAGCGGCTCGCCCACGATCACCACGTCGGCCGGCTCGGCGTCCTCCAGGGCGTCGACCACCCGCACGCGGTCGGCGATCCAGCTGCCCAGCCCGGTGATGTGGTCGCGCAGCAGGTCGGCCGTGCTGCGCTCGCCGGCCACCAGGGTGAGCTGGTCGGCCGGCAGCAGGGCCTCGACCGCGGCCGCCACCACCTCGGTGGCGTGGTCGGCGGCGAACACCAGGGCGGTGGTGGGCGCGTTGTGCCGGGCGAACTCGGCGGTCAGGGCCCGGGCGGCGACGGGGCCGACCCCGGCGATCGGAGCGTTGGACACCACGGGGTACGTCATGGCCACGAGCATATGGGGCTACTTCTCCGGTGACGCGGGGTGCTCCTTGGTGAACCGCTCGGACGGCTCCTCCAGGAGCTCCCGGACGATCGACGCGTGCATCTCGGGCGGGAGGTCGCCGGGGATCTCCGGCGCGGGCGCCTCGGCCGGGACGGCGGTCGCCATGGCCGGCTCGGGCACGCTGCCCCGGGCCGACCGGAGCGCGCCGAGCAGGCCGATCACGCCGAAGACGATCAGGCCGCCGGCCACCAGCCAGCCCACCGCGGGCAGGTGGACGGTGACCACCGCCGACACCGCCCACCAGGCGACCACGATCAGGAACAGGATGCCGAAGCTGAGCGAGACGCCGTCGGCGCGGTGTGGCCTCATCGGTGCACCTCCAGGTTGCCCGCGTCCAGCCGCAGGTCGAGCTTGAGCGTGCCGCCTCCGGCCCCGTCCGGGCCGAGGTCGGTCAGGTCCTCGTTGTTGAGCGACTCGCCCTCGAAGGTCTTGCCGAAGACCTCGGCGCGGCCGTTCTCGACCTGGAGGGACGCGGTCGTGTCGACGGTCGGCGGCAGCAGCACCCGCACCTGGCCGAACTTCATGTTCACGGTGATCGTCTGCTGCTGGCCGGCGAAGTCGATCTGCCGGAGGTCGATGGTGGCGTCGCCCAGTGTGAAGTCGTACCGGTCGGCGACCTGGGCCAGGGTGGCCGGTTTGTAGACGCTGTTGGCCACGTCGTCGCCCCAGCGCTCGGAGCCGGTCGAGGCGAACAGGCCCATCGTGGCGATCAGGCCGAGCGCGATCAGGCCGCGGGCCCGGCCGAGCCAGGTGCCGACGATCAGGCCGGCCGCGATGGTGGCCAGCGCCGCCGCGAAGTAGGCCGAGACGGCGATGCTCGCGCCGGCCGTGTCGATGGCGGCCATCACGCCCATCACCACGATCAGGGCGAAGAAGGTGAGACGGCCCAGCTTGGAGCGTTCCTTCGGCTTCTTCGGCGGCTTGGCGGCGGGCGGTGCCGGAGGTCCGGGTGGATAGGTGGCCGGTGTCGGCCGGGCGTACGGGCCGTGGGGCGCGAACGGAGGCCGGTAGGCGCCCGGCGGCGGCGCGAACGGCGGCGCGAACCCCGACGTCGGGGGAGCCGGCGTCTCGACCGGCGGGATCGGGGCGGTGACCGGCTCGACGGGCGGCTCGGTGGCCTCAGGCGACGTGGCCGCGGGCGCCGGGTCAGCGGTCTTTTCCGGAGCCGCGGGCGGCGCGGCGAACTCCGCGGTGCCGAAGCCGGCCGGCGGGAACGGGTCGGCCGGGGGTGGCGGCGGCGGAGGTGTGGCGGACGAGTGGGAGCTCGACCGCTTGATCAGGATGATCGCGCCGAAGATGACCGCACAGGCCAGCAGGCTGGCCCGTACCCCGTCCTGCACGATGAAGGCGAACGAGAGCACGGCCGCGCCGCCGAGGACCACCACCGAGATCGGGGTCATGCCGGCCCGGCCCTTGCCGAGCAGCGACTCGATCGGTGAGGCGGTGTCGCCCTCGGCCGGGATGATCAGCCAGCCGATGAGGTAGAGGAGCACGCCGACACCGCTGATCACACCGAGCACGGCGAACAGCACACGCCACAGCACCGGGTCGGTGTTGGTGGCGCGGGCCAGGGCGCCGGAGACGCCGGCCAGGTAGCGGCCCTGACGCGGGCGGACCAGCTTGTCCCGCGAGAAGGGCGGCCCACCGGCCCACGGCGGGGCGTTGCGGTCCGCAGCTCCAGGGGCCTGTGTGGCCTGCGGTTCGGCAGCTTCCTCGTTCATGGCATCGATCCTCGCCCCTCGGGCACCCGAGACGCTTCAGGCGGCGACCCTGAGGCCACCCTGAGATCCTGGCCGCCGGATACCAGGGGAAGTTCCCCGTGGTCCGCGCGGCCGGAACGTGTGACGATCGGAGGGACACAACCGAGGAGGAGCCATCAGCGCCGCCGCCGCACCGCCCACCCGCCGCCTGTCCAGGCCGCGCGACCACCGCATCATCGCGGGCGTCGCGTCCGGGCTCGCGCAGCACCTCGGTGTGCCCGTGCTGGCCGTGCGCATCGCCCTGGTCGTCCTGCTCGGCTTCAACGGTCTCGGCCTGCTGCTCTACGCGGCCTTCTGGGCCGTGCTGCCGCAGCAGATCCCGGCCGCCGGCGAGCCCGCCAAGCGGCGCGACCTGGCCATGCTGCTGCCGTTCGGCGCCATCGGCCTCGGTGTGATCCTGCTGCAGGCCCTGGTCTTCGAGGACAACGTGGCCGGCACCGTGGGCTGGCTGATCGCCGTGGTCGCGGTCGGCGCCGGCATCATCTGGCACCAGGCCGACCCCACGCGGCGCCAGTGGGGCGCCAACATGCCGCAGACGCCCTGGCTGGCCGCCGTGGTGGCCGAGAGCGACCGGCGTTTCTTCCTTTTGCGCTTCATCGGTGGCGGCGTTCTGGTCGCGACCGGTGTCATCGGCGTGGTCGCGGTCTACGCGCCGGCCGGCAGCCTCACCTCGGTCATCAACGGTGTGATCTTCGCGCTGGTCGGCCTGCTCGGCGTCGGCGTGGTCGCCGCGCCGCTGCTGTGGCGCATGTTCAACCAGCTCCGGGCCGAGCGCGAGGGCCGCATCCGTGAGCAGGAGCGGGCCGAGGTGGCCGCCATGATCCACGATCAGGTGCTGCACACGCTGGCCCTGATCCAGCGCAACTCGGCCGACATCAAAGAGGTGCAGCGGCTGGCCCGGGGCCAGGAGCGCAGCCTGCGCAACTGGCTCTACAAGCCCACCGCGTCGCCCACCGAGCGGTTCGCGGCCGCGCTCGAGCAGGCCGCGGCCGAGGTCGAGGACACCTACGCGATCAGCGTCGAGACCGTGGTGGTCGGCGACACCGAGTGCGACGAGCGGGTCGCGGCCTTGGTCGCCGCGGCGCGTGAGGCCCTGGTCAACGCGGCCCGCCACGCCGGCGTGCAGACCGTTTCGCTCTACGCCGAGGTCGAGCCGGACGAGCTGAGCGTCTTCGTCCGCGACCGCGGGGCCGGATTCGAGCTCAAGGGTGTGCAGGAGTCGCGGCACGGCGTGCGAGGCTCGATCATCGGACGGATGCAGCGTCACGACGGCAAGGCGGAGATCCGCAGTGCCGTCGGCGACGGCACAGAGGTCCGGCTGACGCTTGCCGTGTCGCGGGACAGCGTGACGGCCGGTAAGGAGGCAGCACGATGACCGAGCCCGCGAGCGAGAGCCGGCGGCTCACCGTCTTCCTGGTGGACGACCACGCGATGTTCCGCGCGGGAGTGCGCGCCGAGCTGGGCGCGCACGTCGACGTCATCGGCGAGGCCAGCACGGTGGCCGAGGCGGTCAGCAAGATCGCGGCGGCCGGGCCCGACGTGGTGCTGCTCGACGTGCACATGCCCGACGGCGGTGGCCGCGCGGTGCTCGACGCCATGCGGCGCACCCACCCGCACGTGCGGTTCCTGGCGCTGTCCGTCTCCGACGCGGCCGAGGACGTGATCGGCCTGATCCGGGCCGGCGCCCGGGGCTATGTCACCAAGACGATCTCGCCGGACGAGCTGGCGGCGGCGATCCGACGGGTGGCCGACGGCGACGCCGTCTTCAGCCCGCGGCTGGCCGGCTTCGTGCTCGACGCCTTCGCCTCCCGGCCCGACGTGCCGGTCGCCGATCCGGAGCTCGACCAGCTCACCAACCGCGAGCGCGAGGTCCTGCGCCTGCTGGCACGCGGATACGCGTACAAGGAGATCGCCAAGGAATTGTTCATCTCGATCAAGACCGTCGAGACGCACGTATCGAACGTCCTGCGCAAGCTCCAGATGAGCAACCGTTACGAATTGTCACGTTGGGCGGCCGATCGCCGGCTCGTCTGAACGGTCGGAAAGCGAGCGCTGCGGTGGGTTGCGGCGTGTGCACCGAACGACGTTTTCCCAGCTAGAGCCGGTTCCTTATATCGAAGAACCGGTCGGGGAGCAAGCGTGGCACCGGGCCTGTCTAATATCGGCTTGGTAACGGGGCCTTGGCTGTCATTGGCTCTGTGTCACAGTTGCTGGCGACTCACACGACCCCCGTGAGCGCCCCTGAAGGAGGCACCCACCCCATGCCTGGGAAAATGCCATGGAAGATGGCGGCCGGAGCGGCCGCCATCGTCTTGTTGGCGTCCGGCTGCAGCGGTAGTTCCTCGGACGACGCCGAAGCTCTGCCGAACAGCATCAGCATCGGCATCGTCGAGCCGACGAGCCTGATCCCGTCCAATGTGGTGGAAACGGGCGGCTCGCAGGTGCTGGCGTCGCTGTACTACCCGCTCGTCCGGTTCAACGCGAACAGCGAGCCGTACGTGGTCGCCGCTCAGACGATCACGCACGACAAGGCCAACCGGGTCTGGACGATCAAACTCAGGCCGGGCTTCACCTTCAGTAACGGCGAACCGGTCACGGCGGACAACTACATCACCGCCTGGAACTACGGTGCGTACGGCCCGAACGGCCAGCTCGCGTCCTACTTCTACAGCCGGATCCAGGGCTTCGCCGACCTCCAGTCCAAGGACCCCGACGACGAGGGCCCGGCCGAGGCGCCCGAGCCCAAGGCCAAGACGCTGAGCGGCCTCAAGAAGGTCAACAACACGACCTTCACGGTCACGCTCTCCGCGGGCTTCGCCGGCTGGGAGTCGGTGATGGGTTACGACGCTTTCTACCCGCTGCCCAAGGCGGCGTGGGAGAGCGAGGGCGTGCTCAAGAAGGAGTTCGCCGACGCGCCGATCGGCAACGGGCCCTTCAAGATCAAGGGCAAGTGGCAGCACGACCAGCAGATCCAGGTCGAGAAGGTCGCCGACTTCAAGGGCACGGTCCCCAAGGTCAACGGCATCACCTGGAAGATCTACCAGGACCTGACGACGCAGTACAACGACCTGGTGGCGGGCAACCTCGACGTCGAGACCCAGATCCCCGTCGAGAGCCTCTCGCAGGCCTCCGGCGACCTGGGCCCCCGCTTCCTCAAGAGCCCGAGCTCCGGCTTCGCGTTCGTCGCCTTCCCGATGTACGACGACAAGTACAAGAGCCCGCAGGTGCGCCGGGCCATCTCGATGGCGATCAACCGTGAGGAGATGACCGAGCAGGTCTTCCTCGGCTCCGAGACCGCCGCCACCTCGTTCGTCTCGCCGGTGCTCCAGGACGCCCGCAAGGACACCTGCAAGCAGAACTGCGAGTACAACCCCGTCAAGGCCCGGCAGATGTACGACGCGGCGAACGGCCCGAAGGAAATCAAGATCACGTACAACGCGGACGGCGGCCACAAGCCCTGGATCGACGCGATGTGCAACCAGATCAAGTCGTCGCTCGGCGTCAACTGCGTGGGCGTCACCGTGCCCAAGCTGACCGACCTTCTGGCCAAGGTCCGCGCCCACGAGGACGTCGGCATGTACCGCCTCGCCTGGTCGATGGACTACCCGCTGATGGAGAACTACCTCGGCCCGCTGTACACCAGCGACGGCTCCTCGAACTACGGCGGCTACAAGAACGCGGCGTTCGACAACCTGGTCCGGCAGGGCTCCGAGGCGCCGACCATCGCCCAGGCCACGAAGTACTGGCAGAGCGCCGAGGACATCCTGGCCCAGGACATGCCGGTGCTGCCGCTGCGGTTCAGCCAGAACGTCTTCGGCCACTCGGAGCGGGTCACCGACGTGACCATGGACCTGTTCGCCAAGGTGGACATCTACAAGATCGATATCGCCAGTTAGTCTGACCGTTCTTACGGTGGTGGGGGGGGGGGGGGGGGGGGGGCGGCGGGCCGGGCGCGGGCGGGGCCCCCTCCGGCCCCCCCACGGGCACACCACCAGAAAACCCCAACACCGGCGGCGCCGGCGCCGCGGGGCGACGCACC
>NZ_JBIAZI010000005.1:297373-731804 GCF_042899005.1 Actinoplanes sp. NPDC000266 | reverse complement strand
GGGGGGCCGGGGGGGGGCGATGAGGCCGTATGGGCCGGGGGGGGGGGCGGTACGGGACCGGCCTCGGGGCGCCCCCCCCCCCCCGGCGGGGGGGGGGGGGGGGGGGGGGGGGCCCCCCCCGCCCCCACCTAGGAGTGGCCGTGTCCCTCACCCAGCTCCGGCCGGCGGCGCACCACCGGGCCGAGCCGCCCAAGACGCCGTCCAAGGCCAAGCAATGGCTCTACCGGTTCGACATCAAGACCGTCCCGTACGCGCTGATCGCGCCGTTCTTCATCCTCTTCGGCATCTTCGGGCTGTTCCCGATCATCTTCAACGGCGTGGTGGCGCTGCGGAACTGGCGGCTCGACGACCCGACGCTGACCGGGTGGGCCGGCTTCGGCAACTTCACCAAGCTGCTGTCCGACGAGGACTTCTGGAACGCGCTGGGCAACACGTTCGGCATCTTCATCCTCTCCACCGTCCCCCAGCTCATCGCGGCGCTGATCATCGCCAACCTGCTCAACCGGAAGCTGCGGGCGACGACGTGGTGGCGCATCGGCGTACTGCTGCCTTATCTGACCCCGGTCGTCGCCTCGACCCTGGTCTTCGCGGTCTTCTTCTCGCGCGACTACGGGCTGGCCAACTGGTTCCTGTCGCTGGTCGGCTTCGGCCAGGACGATCCGCTGGACTGGCGGGCGGCCAAGTGGAGCAGCTGGATCGCGATCGCCACGATGGTCAACTGGAAGTGGATCGGCTACAACGCCCTGCTCTACCTGAGCGCGATGCAGACCATCCCCAAGGACGTGTACGAGGCGGCGGCGGTGGACGGCGCCGGGCCGTGGCGGCAGCTGTGGCGGATCACCGTACCGATGATCCAGCCGGTGGTGGTCTTCACGGTGATCCTGTCGACCATCGGCGGGCTTCAGCTGTTCAACGAGCCGATGATGTTCGACGAGAACCCGCAGTCGGCCAGCGGTGGCTCCGACCACCAGTTCCAGACGATCGCCCAGCTCATCTACAAGGTCGGCTGGAAGGACCTGAACCTGGGCTACGCGGCCGCCATGTCCTGGGCCCTCTTCCTGATCATTCTGATCGTGGCCGGCGTCAACGCCCTGCTCACCAAGCGCATCGGAGGTGACCGGTGAGCACCCACCGCTACGCCCTCAGGGCGCCGCAGGACACGCCCGGCACGTGGAAGACGTACATCGGCCTCGTCGCCATCATGCTTCTCTCGGCGTTCCCGGTGTACTGGATGTTCGTGATCGCGACGAGCGCCGACGAGGCGGTCACGAAGATGCCGCCGTCGGTCCTGCCCGGCAACCAGCTGATGGTGAACCTCAACGAGGTCTTCACCCTCCAGGACGTCTACTTCACGGCCTCACTGATCAACAGCTTCATCACCGCCACGACGATCACGCTGGCGACGCTGTTCTTCTGCTCGCTGGCCGGGTTCGCCTTCGCCAAGCTGCGCTTCCGGGGCCGTAACGCCCTGATGGTCGTGGTGATCCTGACCTTGACCGTGCCCAACCAGCTCGGCGTGGTCGCGCTCTACATCGTGATGGGCAAGCTGCAGTGGAACGGCACCCTGCTCGCGGTCATCGCGCCCGGGCTGGTCAGCGCGTTCGGCGTCTTCTACATGCGCCAGTTCATCGCCCACGCGGTGCCGGACGAGCTGGTCGAGTCGGCCCGCATCGACGGCGCGCTGACGCTGCGCGTCTACTGGAACATCGTGCTGCCGGCGATCCGGCCCGCCCTGGCCGTGCTCGGGCTGCTGACGTTCGTCATGGCCTGGAACGACTTCCAGTGGCCGCTGATCACGCTGAACGGCACCGAGTTCCCGACATCGATGGTCGCCCTCTCCGACCTGGCCAGCGGAAACTACGTGATCTACCGGCGGGTCCTGGCGGGCGCGTTCGTGGCCACCGTCCCGCTGATCATTCTGCTCCTGATCGGCGGACGGCAACTCGTCCGGGGGATCATGGAAGGCGCCGTCAAGTCCTGAGTAAGGAGCACCGTGACCTCGTACCAATCCCTGCACGAAGGCTGGACCGTCTCCGGAGGCGACATCTCCGGAGTGCCGGCCGTGGTGCCCGGCTGCGTGCACACCGACCTGCTCGCGGCCGGCCGGATCGACGACCCCTACCTGGACGGGAACGAGACCAAGCTCGCCTGGATAGGGCGGACCGACTGGGATTACTCGACGACGTTCACGTACTCCAAGGGCGACGAGCGGGCCGACCTCGTCTGCGAGGGCCTCGACACCATCGCCGCGGTCTCGCTCAACGGCGCCCCCGTCGGCGCGACCGCCAACATGCACCGCGGCTACCGCTTCGACGTGGGTTCGCTGCTCCGTGAAGGCACCAACACCCTGCAGATCACATTCACGAGCGCTTACGCGTACGCCGAGGCGGAGCAACAACGTCTGGGACACCGCCCCAACGCGTACGACGAGCCGTTCAACTTCATCCGCAAGCAGGCCTGCAATTTCGGCTGGGACTGGGGCCCGACCCTGGTCACGGCCGGCATCTGGCAGCCGATCGGCCTCCAGACGTGGTCGGTGGCCCGCCTGGCCGAGGTACGCCCCCAGGTGACGGTCACCGGCGGCACCGGCCGCGTCGAGTTGCGCGTCCGCCTGGAAAGGGCCGCGGACGACCCGGTGACCATCACGGCCTCGATCGCCGGCCGCACAGCACAGGCCACTGTGGACGGCGTCGAGGCACTGCTGATCCTCACCGTCGACGACCCGGATCTGTGGTGGCCACGCGGATACGGCGCTCAGCCCCTCTACGACCTGGACGTCGTAGTCACCTCCGCCGCTACCGCCCCCTCGAACCCCGCCGAGCTCGATCGATGGTCGCGGCGGGTCGGGTTCCGGTCGGTGCGGGTCGACACCGCGGACGACGGCTTCGTGGTGGTCGTCAACGACGTGCCGGTCTTCGTGCGCGGCGTCAACTGGATCCCCGACGACGTCTTCGACAACCGCGTCACCCGCGATCGCCTGGCCACCCGCTTCCGGCAGGCGGCCGACGCGAACGTCAACTACCTGCGGATCTGGGGCGGCGGCCGCTACGAGTCCTCCTCCTTCTACGACCTCGCCGACGAGATGGGCTTCCTGGTGGGACAGGACTTCCTGTTCGCCTGCGCCGCGTACCCCGAGGAGGAGCCATTCCGCTCGGAGGTCGAGGCCGAGGCCCGGCACAACGTCCTGCGGCTGGCCTCGCACCCGAGCCTGGTGATGTGGACCGGCAACAACGAGAACCTGTGGGGCCACGAGGACTGGGGCTGGAAGCCGGCCCTGAACGGCCTTTCCTGGGGCGCCGCCTTCTACTACGACCTGCTGCCCCGCATCGTCGCCGAGATCGACCCGTCCCGCCCGTACTGGCCCGGAAGCCCCTATTCCGGCGCCCCCGACCGCTATCCGAACGACCCGGCTCATGGCACGACCCACATCTGGGACGTCTGGAACACCGACGACTACACGAAGTACGCCGCCTACCGCCCCCGTTTCGTGGCCGAGTTCGGCTTCCAGGCCCCACCCACCTTCTCCACGCTGCGCCGCTCGATCTCGGACGAGCCCCTGGCCCCCGACTCCCCCGGCATGGCCCACCACCAGAAGGCCGCCGACGGCGACAAGAAACTCACCCGTGGCCTGGCCAACCACCTCCCCTCCCCGCGCGACTTCGACGACTGGCACTACCTGACCCAGCTCAACCAGGCCCGCGCCCTGGCCTTCGGCATCGAACACTTCCGCTCCCTGCGCCCCCTCTGCGCCGGCACGATCATGTGGCAGCTCAACGACTGCTGGCCGGTGACCTCCTGGGCCGCCGTCGACGGCGACGGCCACAAGAAGCCGTTGTGGTACGCCCTCCGCGACGCCTACGCCGACCGCCTGCTCACCTTGCAACCCCGCACAGGCACCCCACTGGAGCCCGGCGGCCCCCAGTCGGAGATCGAGCCCGGCACGGTCGTCCCCCCGGCCGGCGCGCCGGCCCTGGTAGCGGTGAACGACAGCCGCACCCCATGGCCGCTCTCCGCCACCGTGACCCGCCGCAACCTCACCGGCGACATCCTGGCCTCAGCCGTCGTAGGCGCCACAGTCACCGCCGACGGCGCCACGACCCTGCCCCTCCCGGCCGACGTCACCACCCCCGGCGACCCCACCACCGAACTGATCGTCGCCGACCTCGACGACCACCGGGCTTGGTGGTTCTTCGCCGAGGACAAGGACGTCCCTTGGCCCACCCCCGACTACACGGTCAAGGTCGAGGCGGTGACACGACAGTCCACAAAGGTCACGGTCACGGCGGCCACGATCCTGCGTTCCCTGACCGTGTTCCCGGACCGCCTGCACCCCACCGCCGAAGCGGACAAGGCAGCAGTGACCCTCCTCCCGGGCGAGTCCACCACGTTCACCATCGAGTCGGACATCCCGTTGGACCATGACGCCCTGACAAGGCGACCCGTCCTCCGCTGCGTCAACGACGTGGCCCATTGACCGGCCCGGCGCTCCCAGTCCCACCCTGGGAGCGCCGGGCTCCTAGCTCTCAACGACCGCCCCATCCCCACGTCACCTCGCTTCTCGTTTTCCCCCTCACTTATGAAGACGCCTCGACGAGCCCGATCCGCTTACCTGCACCGAAAATCCGGGAAGCGAAGCCGAGACCAGGCCAGAAGCCGCCGCTCGCCTCGCCCGCGCCTCGCGAGGGGCAGGTAGCAGCCGCCGGGAGGGCGCGCCATCGCGAGGAGACACGGCCACTTCGAAGGCACTGGGTCAAGAAAGGCACGCGTGGCGCGGCTCCGGAGGTCGCGGCAAGGCGTCGGCGGAGCGCGGAGCCTTGGCGCGCGCGGGATCGAGCCGTGATGGTCAGGCTCGGTGGGTCTCCAGGTAGGCCTCTATGCGCTCGGCCGGGCCCGGATGGCCCAGCGCGAACCCCTGCCCGTAAACGCATCCCGCCTGGGCCGCCCGCGAGATCTGGTCGGGGGACTCCAAGCCCTTGGCCACGATCTCCAGGCCCAGGCGGCGCCCGAGGCTCACCACCACGTCGATGACCGCGGGGCCGCTTCCCGGTGTGGGCTCCGGCGCCGTGTTCGTCAGGGAGGCGTGCAGTTTCAGCATGTCGACCGGGAGGCGGCGCAAGTGGGACAGGGACGCCTGGCCTGACCCGAAGTCGTCCAGGGCCGCCCGCACGCCCAGCTTGCGGAGGCCCGACAGGGAGGCCACGATGGCCGGCACGTCCTCGGCGATCCAGTCCTCGGCCACCTCGACGATCAGGCGTTCGGGGGCGATGCCGTAGCGGCGCAGCGTCGTGGCCACGCGGTCGGGGAAGCGGGCCGTCAGGAGTTCGCGGGGCGAGACGTTCACCGACAGCCAGAAGCCCGCGTCGCCCGTTGACCACACCGACAGGTGCTTGCAGGCCGTGTCGAGGACCCACTCGTCGAGTTCCGGCGCTATGCCGACCGCGCGGGCGATGGGGAGCAGCTCGTTCGGCATGATCGTGCCGAGGGTGGGGTGGCGCCAGCGGAGCAGGGCCTCGACGCCCACCGGCTGGTCGTCGCGGAGGCCGACCACCGGCTGGAAGACCAGGTCGAGCTCGTTGCGCTCGATCGCGCCGAGCAACTCGCGTTCCAGGTCCATGCGGCGGTTGAGCTTCATCTCGACGTCGGGGTCGTACCACTCGACGCGGTCGAGGCCGAGCTGCCGGGCGCGTTTGCGGGCCAGGTCGGCGTGGCGCAGCACCTCGTCGGAGTCGGCGCCGCCGGCCAGCTCGGCCAGGCCGATGCTGGTGTGCAGCTCGACGATCGCGCCGGGCAGCTGATGGGGCTCGGACAGGACCGTCGCGATACGGGTGGCCAGCGCGTACGCCAGCACCGCGCCGTCCACCGTGAGCACCGCGAACTCGTCGCCGCCGAGGCGGGCCGGCACGTCCTCGTCGCCGAGCAGGGTGCGCAGGCGGCGGCCGACCTCGATCAGCACCGCGTCGCCGGTCTCCCGGCCGCGCGCGTCGTTGATGTCGCCCAGCCCGTGCAGGTCGATCACCAGCAGTGTGCCTTGCCGGCCCGGGCGGCGCCGGTGGGCGAGCAGGTCGCGCATCAGCGCGCGCCGGTTGGCCAGACCGGTGAGCTGGTCGGTGTACGACAGTTTGTGCAGCGCCCGCTCGAGGTGGCGCCGCTCGCCGATGTCGCGCACGTGCACGACCAGGGCCGCCACCTCCGGCACCGACCGCTGGTCGGAGATGGTCGACTCGGTGTCGCGCCACAGGTCGGCGCCGTCGCGCAGCCGGGCCGTGACCAGCGCCGGCGGACCGTCGGCGTGTTCGCCGGCCAGCACCGAGTCGATCATCTCCTGGGCGCCGGCCACGTCGTCGGGGTGGATCAGGCCGGTGAAGCTCTTGCCCACCACCTCGTCGTCGGTGAGGCCGAACAGCCGGGACGCGGCCGGCGACTGCCAGCGGATGCGCAGCCGCTCGTCGAGCACGAGGGTGAGGTCGGTGGCGCCGGCGACCAGCGAGCGGAAGTGGGCCTCGGCGGTCTGGAGCTGGCCCGCGTATTTGCGGATGTCGCGAACCACGAGCAGTTCGCGCATCGCCAGCACGGCCACCATGGCGATGCCGAAGATGATGCTGGTCGGGTCGAAGCTGCGGACCTCGACCAGATGCCAGATCGCGGCGACCACGCCGACTCCGGCCGGGACCGCGAGCAACGGGTAGCTCGCCAGATATTGGTCGGGGTTGCGCGGTTCGAGCGGTGGCAGCGGCAGGTCGCGGCGGGAGCCGCCGTCGGCGGTGAGGGCGAGGCCGATGACCATCAGCACCCCGGCCAGGGCCGGCGCCGGGCCCGACGGGCCGAGGTCGAGCAGCGTGGCGATCGCGGTCAGGCTGACCAGGACCATGATGGCCCCGGCCCCGCAGCGGATCGCGGGGCGCCGGTGCGGCGTGCCGCGCAGCACGGAGACCAGCACGACCGCGATGCCGGTGGCGGCGATCAGCGTGACCGGCAGGGTCGCCGGGTGGGCCTGTTTGACGGGCGGGATCAGATATCCGGCGAAGGCGATGCTGACGCCCAGGCCCAGGCCGTCGAAGGCGCGCCGGCTGTGCAGCGCCCAGCCCCGGCCCGCACCCGGCAGCAGCAGGGTGCCGGTGGAATAGCAGGCCGCGGCCACGCCGAGGCCGGCCGTGGCCCAGACGGCGGCGCCGGGCGGCGACCAGGCGGGCACGGTGGCGGTCAGTGCCGTGGCGAGCCCGCCCATGCCGACGAAACCGGCGCCGCGGCACGCCACGAACGTGCCGTCGGAGTGATGGATCGCCAGGGCGGCCCGCACCAGGACGGCGGCGGCCAGCAGGCCGTAGCCGCCGACCGCGACGGCCAGGGCGAGCGTGGCCGGGATCAGCCCGGCCGCGCCGGCGATCAGCACGGCGATCGCGATCGCCGCGGGCACACCGAGGATCAACACCCGGCGGTGGGGCGACCGGGTGGCACGCGCGGTGGGGGGAGGCACTGCCAAATCGACGATCCTCTGGGAATGTCGCCGGGTCAGGGAGTTGTACGGGGGCGCTGTCCGGATAACGACGCGTCCCCCGAACAGGTTACGGCCGGGGAGTTCGGGGGCGCACGTCGAATCGGTCGGCTATGGACGGCTCCCTCCGGCCACCGACGGCAGCACCTGGATCTCGGACCCCTCGGCCACCGGGGTGTCGAGCCCGTCGGTGCGCCGGCTGTCCTCGCCGTCCACGTAGACGTTCACATAACGCCGCACCGCGCCCTGCTCGTCGCGGATGCGGCGGGCGAGCCGCGGCCAGCGCTCGTCCACCTCGGCCAGCACGGCCGCCAGCGACCCGGAAGCGGTGATCTCCAGCCGGGACGCGCCGCCCGCCTCGGCCCGCAACACCCCCGGCACCAGCAGGACCGGCATCAGATCGACACCGCCCGCACCGAGAGCACGTCGGGCAGGTGAGAGACCACCGTCGTCCACGTCTCCCCCTCGTCGCCGGACGCGAAGACCTCGCCGGCCCGGGTGCCGAAATAGACGCCGGCCGGGCTGCCGTCGTCGGCGCACATGGCGTCGCGCAGCACGACCGGGTAATAAGGGCCGCCGGGCAGGCCGCTGCTCTGCTCCTCCCACTTGTCGCCGGCGTCGGTGGAGCGGAAGACGCGGCAGCGCAGCTCGGTGGGATGGCGCTCGGAGTCGGCGGTCAGCGGGAAGTTCCAGATCACGCCGGGCCGGCTGGGGTGGGCGACCATCGAGAATCCGAAGTCGCTGGGCAGCGTCTCGGCGATCGACTGCCACGAGTCGCCGCCGTCGGTGGAGCGGTAGACACCATGATGGTTCTGCGCGTAGAGCCGATCGGGATCGGCCGCGTCACGGGCCACCCGGTGCACGCACTGGCCGAACTCGGGCCAGGGATCGGGCATGAAGTACGCCTTGATGCCCTTGTTGGCCGGGGCCCAGCTCTCGCCGCCGTCGGACGAGCGGTAGACGCCGCCGGTCGACATGGCCACGAGCAGACTGGCCGGGTCGGTGGGGTGGGGCAGGATCGTGTGTACGGCCTGGCCGCCGAAGCCGGCGCCCCACTCCGGCCGGTGCGGATGGTCCCAGAGCCCGCGCACCAGCTCGAACGAGCGGCCGCCGTCGGTGGAGCGGAAGAGCGCGGACGGCTGGGAGCCGGCATAGACCACACCGGGCTCGGCCCCGGGCACGATCTGCCAGATCCGCTCGACCGAGGCCTCGGCGCCGGCCGGGAAGGCCACCGGGGCCGAGTCGGGCTCTTCCCAGGTCTTCCCGAGATCGTCGCTCACGGCGACGCTAGGGCCGAAATGTGAGTTGTCCACGGCGGCGAGAAGCCTCGGCCGTGGCCCGCTGGTGTCCACGCCGATCGTGTAGATCGCCGTGCCGGAGAACTGCGCCGGGCCCACCTGCCAGGTCCGGCGGTCGTCGTCGCTGGTGGCCAGGAACAGCCCTTTCTGCGTTCCGATCGCGAGCAGCGTTGTCATGCCGATGAGTATCCGCCCAGGGTCCGACAGAAATGGCGCACAAGCCGGGTGGGACACTGGACGGGTGAGTTCTAAGCCCCTTCTCCGTGTCCGCAAGACCGGCGCCCTGCTGGTCGCGGCCGCGATCGCGTTCCTCGGCGCCATCCCGTTCGCCGGCGCCCGGTGGGAGCTCACCCCGGTCCTGCTGATCCCCGTCGCGTTCTTCCTCTGGGCCTGGCGCGCCGGCACGGACGTCTACGCGGACGAGTTGCGCGTCAAGGCGCTGTTCGGCAGCACCCGGGTGCCGTGGCCCCGCGTCGCCGAGCTCGCCCCCGACCCCCGGGGCCAGGTCTCCGCCCTGCTCGACAACGGCAACGTCATCAAGCTGACCGCCGTCACCACGGAAAACCTGCCGCGGGTCCTCGCCGCCGGCGGGCAGGAGATCAAGGAAGCCGACTGACTCAGGTTCCGCCGCTACCCTGGGGTGCGTCGAGATCGAGGAGGTCGAGTGATCGTGCGTTCCCGCCGGGGCCGGGCCGTCGCCGCGGCGCTTGCCGCCGTGCTCGCGCTGACCGCGGCGTGCAGCTTCGGCCCGCCCGATCCCGACCAGCAGGGCGCACCGCCCAACCTGCCCCGGCCGTCGGCGGCCGAGCCGTCCGGCGACGCCAGCGCCGACCCCGGCGGCGGCAGCCAGGAGGTCGCCATCACCGTGCTGGCCAAGGCGCTCGACGTCCCGTGGGGCATGGCGTTCCTGCCCGACGGCACGGCGCTGGTCACCGAGCGCGACACCGGCCGCATCCTGAAGGTCGGCCCCGAGTCGGACGCGGACGGCCTGACGATCGCCGAGGCCCAGCGGCTCGGCGAGGTGCAGGCGTCCGGCGACGGCGGCCTGCTCGGCATCGCGGTCTCACCGAAATACGCCACCGACAAGACCGTCTTCGTCTACTACTCGACGGCCAAGGACAACCGGATCGGCAAGCTCACCCTCGGCGGCAAGCTCCAGACGATCGTCACCGGCATCCCCCGCTCGGCCTCCGCCAACGGCGGCGCTCTCGCTTTCGGTCCCGACGGATTCCTTTACGCGGGTACGGGCGACGGCACGGCCACCGGCACACAGGCGCCGAACCCCAAGAGTCTCGGCGGAAAGATCCTGCGCATGACCACCGCCGGTAAGCCGGCCACCGGAAACCCGGTCAAGACCTCCCTGGTCTGGTCCTCCGGCCATCACAACGTCCAGGGCATCGCCTGGGACAAGACCAAGCGGATGTACGCCACGGAGAGCGGCCAGAAGAAATCCGGCGAGCTCAACGTCATCGTCAAGGGCAAGAACTACGGATGGCCCAAGATTGACGGCACGGGTACGGACCCCAAGCTGAACAATCCGATGTTCAGCTGGCCGGACGCCGAGTCGTCCTGCTCGGGCGTGGCCGTCATCGAGCAGACCGTGGCCACCGCCTGCCTGCTCGGCCAGCGTGTCTACCTGCTCAACGTGACCGGCAACGGCACGGTGCTCGGCACCCCGCAGGCCGTGCTCACCGGCGAGTACGGCCGGCTGCGGGGCATCGTCGCCGCCCCCGACGGCTCGCTCTGGGTGAGCACGTCCAACCGGGAGGACGGCGGCACCCCGGCCACCGACGACGACCGCATCATTCGGCTGGTCTTCTCCGATGGTGGGGCCGGTCGCAGCTGACCATGACACGGTTTGACGGAAAGCGGGTGGGGGCAGGGAGCCGACGATGACCGAGCAGACGGCCTCGGCGGCGACGTGGCGCCGCTGGTGGGCAGCAGTTGACCGATACGCGCGCGCTACGGCCCGGGTCACCGGGCGGGTGCACCGCAACCGGTGGACCCGGCGGCTGCGCATGGGAGCGGCGGTCGCGCTGGTCAGCGTCGGCGGCGTCGTCATCGGTACGATGCTGTTCGCGCACGCCGACCTGAACGTCGGCCCGTTCCGCGCCGAGATGTCGATCAGCCCGTCGCTGCTCGGTGGCACCGAGGTCGACCTGCCGCCGCTCGGCTCGCTCCATCTGGACAGCCACGACGGCCCGATCCACCTCAAGGTCGACCTGGCCTCGCTCGACCAGAACCGCACCGAGGCGCTGATCGACGACCCGACCGCGCTGACCTCGGCCGGCGAGAACGCGGTGGACGACGTCCGCACCGGCGTGATCCGGCTCGGCGTGCGGACGCTCGGCATCTCCGTACTGGCCGCTCTGATCCTCTCGGCCTTGATCTTCCGCAACGTGCGGCGTGTCGCCGCGGCCGGGGTGACCGCCCTGGTGGTGACCGGCGGCAGCCTCGGGCTGGCGGCCGGCACGCTGCGGCCCGACTCGATCGCCGAGCCGCGGTACGAGGGGCTGCTCGTCAACGCGCCGGCGGTGGTCGGTGACGCCCGCCGGATCGCCGACAACTACGGCAAGTACGCCGACCAGCTGCAACAGATCGTCAGCAACGTGAGCCGGCTCTACACGACGGTCTCGTCGCTCCCGGTGTACGAGCCGGAGGGCAACACGACGCGCATCCTGCACGTCTCCGACCTCCATCTGAACCCGTCGTCCTGGGGCCTGATCCGCACGGTGGTGCAGACCTTCGAGATCGACGCCGTGGTCGACACCGGCGACCTGGTCGACTGGGGCAGCAGCGCCGAGACCGGGTACGCGGCGTCGATCCCGTCGGTCGGGGTGCCGTACATCTGGGTCCGTGGAAATCACGACTCGGCCGCCATCCAGGCCGCGGTGAAGCGCCAGGACAACGCGGTCGTGCTGGACAACGAGATCACCACGGTGGACGGCCTGACCATCGCCGGCATCGGCGACCCGGAGTTCACTCCGGACAAGAGCGAGACCCCGGCCGCGGAAGATCCCACAAGCACGGAGCAGAGCCCGCTGCTGCGCTCCGGCAGCCAGCTCGCCGAGACGATCCGCGCCGCCGGCAAGCCGGTCGACGTCGCGCTGGTGCACGATCCCGCGATGGCGCCGCCCCTGTCCGGCGTGGTGCCCCTGGTCCTGGCCGGTCACAAGCACCAGCGCGAGGTGAGCCTGCTGCCCGCCCCGCCGGCCGGCCTGGGCGCGTCCGCCTCGCCGTCACCGGCCCCGTCGGGCGGCACGGCCGCGCAGCAGCCGATCGCGACGCGCCTGATGGTCGAGGGTTCGACGGGCGGCGCCGGCCTGCGCGGCCTGGAGAAGGAGGATCCGACCCCGCTGAGCCTGTCGGTCCTCTACTTCGACGAGAACCACCAGCTCAAGGCGTACGACGACATCTCGCTGGGCGGCACCGGCGAATCCAACGTGGAGATGCAGCGCAACGTCGTCGGCGCCGAGCCGGAGGAGACGCCGTCCCCGTCGGCCTCGGTGGTCCCCCAGCGCTGACGGATTGATAGGTTTCCCCGCGCTCCATCACCAAGATCACGGGGAAGCTCATCATGTCCTTCACTGCCCGGCCACCGCGCGCCTGGGAGGTACACACCAATGCCACCCTGGCCGCGATCCTGGCCACCGCGCTGCTCAGCGTCGCCGCCGCCGTCACCAATCTGAGTCTGCGCTCGTGGGTGCTGGCCGGAGGCGAGGGCGAGGTCTCCTGGCTGGCCTCCACGACCCTCGAGAACATCGACGCCGTCAACCTCCTGGCCACGGCGCTCGTCGTGGCCTACGTCGGAACGTACCTCTGGTGGCGCAAGAAGACCCTGGAGATCCTCCATCGGATCGGCGCCGGGCCGGCCCTGTTGCGGCACTGGTCGATGAACGCCTGGGGCATGTGCCTCGTACTGTCGATCGTGGTGTCGCTGCTGAGCAGCAATGACGCGCTGGCCACAATGCTCGGCTGGGAGGCGGCCATCCAGGCGATCCGCGTCGCCGGTCTGGCTTTCCTGCTGTACGGCGTCTGGCAGCTCCGCCTGACCATCCGCCGCGCGGTCGCCGACGCGGGAGTGGCCTTCCGGATCGGCGACACGGGCACGGCCGTCGCGAAGCCGGTCCCGGCCCAGCCGCTGCCCCCGGTGACACGCGCGGAGACGCCCACCGGCCTGCCACTGGCCGACGACGCCTTCTGGGAGGGCGTAGGCCGGTTGGCCGCGGAGGCCGGCGCGGAACTGGCCCTGCTGGAGACGACCGAGGGCGTGGCCCGCCGTTGGGCCCTGATCCCGGCGACCGGAGACGTGACCGCGCTGCGCGCCGCCGTACCGCCCGGAGCGATCGTCACCGTCTATCCGGAGCCGCCGTCCGAGGCCACGCCCGATGACTTCACCCCGGCCGAGGCCGAGGAGTATTACGGCTTCCTGGAGGACGCCGCCTCGGGCTCTCTCTGGTACCAGACGGTCCGCCCCAACCGCGTCCCGGCGTTCCTGGCCCGCACGCGCTCGGCCCGCCGCTGGGCCCTTTACCCGGCCACGTCTTCTACAGCTCTCACCGCGATCACCCCCGAGCCGGCCCCCGCCACGGACGCCTGACACCGGCCCCGGCGCCCCACGAAGTACACCCGCGCGGCGCGCCATCCACGAAGCACGCTGAACATGGCGCGCCGCTCGCGCGGAGAGCGTGGGCGGCGCGATGAGGCCGGGACGGCAGCGGGCCGGCCCGCCCTTGTCGCAGGACAGCCCGGCGGCCGCGGCAGGGAGGCCGGGACGGCAGCACCCGGGCTTGTGGGCCCGGGTGCTGTTCGTCGATTCGTACTATTTCTTGATGGTTTAAGAAAGACGCTGCAGGATCAGCTCGCGGACGGACTTGGCGTCGGCCTGGCCTCGCGTTGTCTTCATGACCGCGCCGACCAGGGCGCCGGCGGCGGCTACCTTGCCCTCGCGGATCTTGGCGGCGATGTCGGGGTTGGCGGCGATGGCCTCGTCGACGGCGGCGGTCAGGGCACCCGTGTCGGAGACGACCTCGAGGCCCCGCGCGGCCATGACCGCGGCCGGGTCGCCCTCGCCGGCCACGACGCCCTCGAGCACCGTGCGGGCCAGCTTGTCGTTGAGCTTGCCCTCGTCGACCAGCTTCTGCAGGGCCGCGACCTGCGCCGGCGTGGCGCCGACCTCGGCCAGCTCGACACCCGTCTCGTTGGCGCGGCGGGCCAGCTCGCCCATCCACCACTTGCGGGCGCCCGCGGGGGACGCGCCGGCCGCGATGGTCTGCTCGATCAGCTCGACGGCGCCCGCGTTGGCCACGGACTGCATGTCGACCGCGCTGATGCCCCACTCCTCGCCGAGCCGGGCCCGCTTGGCGCTGGGCCGCTCGGGCAGGGCCGCCTTGAGCTCGGCCACCCACGCCGGGTCGGGCGCGATCGGCACGAGGTCGGGCTCGGGGAAGTAGCGGTAGTCGGTCGCCGTCTCCTTGGAGCGGCCGGGGCTGGTGTCGCCGCGGTCCTCGTGGAAGTGGCGGGTCTCCTGCACGATGCGGCCGCCCTCGTCGAGCACCGACGTCTGCCGGATGATCTCGGAGCGGACAGCGCGCTCGACGGAACGCAGCGAGTTGACGTTCTTCGTCTCGGTGCGGGTGCCCCACTCGGCGCCCGGCTTGTTGAGCGAGGTGTTGACGTCGCAGCGCAGCGAGCCCTGCTCCATGCGCACGTCGGAGACGCCGAGCGAGCGGATGATGTCGCGCAGCTCGGACACGTAGGCCCGCGCGATCTCAGGGGCGAGCGCGCCCAGGCCGGGAACCGGCTTGGTGACGATCTCGACCAGCGGGATGCCGGCCCGGTTGTAGTCGACCAGCGACTCGGTGGCGCCCTGGATACGGCCGGTCGCGCCGCCGACGTGCAGGGTCTTGCCCGTGTCCTCCTCGAGGTGGACACGCTCGATGCCGATGCGGTAGCTGGTGCCCTCGTATTCGACGTCGACATAGCCGTCGACGCACAGCGGCTCGTCGTACTGCGAGGTCTGGAAGTTCTTCGGCATGTCGGGGTAGAAGTAGTTCTTCCGCGCCATGCGGCACCAGGTGGCGATGTCGCAGTTGAGCGCGAGCCCGATCCGGATGGTCGCCTCGATGCCGGCCCGGTTGGCCACCGGCAGCGCGCCCGGCAGGGCCAGGCAGACGGGGCAGACCTGCGTGTTGGGCTCGGCGCCGAAATCGGTGCGGCAGCCGCAGAACATCTTGGTGGCCGTGCCCAGCTCGACGTGGGTCTCGAGGCCGATGACCGGCTCGTAACGCGAAATGGCGTCCTCGTATGAGGGCAGCACGGTGGTGGTCATGCGGTGAGCTCCCAGGTGAAGGACCGGCGAGTGAACGGCTTTAAGAGTAGTGGGCCCCACCGACAGAATTTCGGGTGACCCAGGACCACCCCCACAGCGGGGTACGGTTCCCGCCCATGCGACGCGTTCCCCTCGCCGTCGTCGCTGTCACGGCGATGGTCTCCATCACCGGTTGCGACGGCACGCCCACCCCCGCACCCACCGCACCCGCAGCCGCTCCCTCCGCGCCGTCGGCGCCGGACCGGGAATCCGCGGTCGACTACGCGCAGTGGCAGGCCGGCGCCTCGAAGCCGGTCGCCGACAATCTCTACCCGGCGCACGGCACCGACGCCCTCGACGTTCTGCACTACGGCCTCGAGCTGGCCTGGCAGCCCACCACCACAACCCTTACCGGCACGGCCACGTTGCGGATCCGTCCCACCGCCGACGCCGCACAGATCGAACTCGACTTCAAGCCGTACGTCCTGGACGAGGTCACCGTGGACGGCGTGGCGGCGAAAGGCGCGAAGGTGACTGCCGAAAAGCTCGTCGTCCCGGCCACGGTGAAAAGCGACGAGCCGGTCACCCTGACCGTCGGCTACCACGGCAAGCCGGCCACCACCCCGATGCCGTCGCACCGCGGCGACGTCGAGCCGCTCGGCCTGACCGTCACCGAGGACGGCAGCCTCTGGACGATGCAGGAGCCGTTCGGCGCCTTCACCTGGTACCCGGCCAACGACCAGCCGTCCGACAAGGCCCTCTACGACATCGCGGTGACCGTGCCGGCCGGCTGGTCGGCGATCGCGGCCGGCACCCCGGCCGGGCAGAGCGGAAACACGTTCAGATATCGCAGCGGCGACCCGATGGCCTCGTACCTGCAGACCCTGGCCGTCGGCCGATACAAGAAGGTCGCCGCCAAGGGACCGAACGACCTGCCCCTGACGTACTGGTACCGCCCGGGCACCGACGAGCGCCTGCTGCCCTCGCTGAAGAAGTCGCCACAGTTCATCAGCTTCCTGGAGAAGCGCTTCGGCCCCTACCCGTTCCCCACCGGCGGCATCGTCATCGTCGATTCCGCCTCGGGCATGGAGACCCAGCAGATGATCACGATGGGCGGCCGGCCGGCGAGATTCGACCCGGCCGCCTACGAGGAGGACCTTCTCCACGAGTACGCCCACCAGTGGTTCGGCGACTCGGTCACCCCGAGCGGCTGGACCGATCTGTGGCTCAACGAGGGCTGGGCGACGTACACGCAGTTCCTGTACCAGCAGAGCATCGACAAGTTCAGCGACGCCGAGCTGGAGACCTACCTGCGGCGGACCGACGCCTCACTGCGCGCCCGGCTCGGCCCGCCCGGCTCGCCGAGGGCCGCGAACTTCGCCGAGAGCAACGTCTACATCTGCCCGGCCGCCATGCTGAAGGAGCTGAACGACGCCCTGGGCGACGCGAAGTTCTTCGCGCTGGGCCGGGCGTGGGTGCAGACGCAGAAGAACACCCAGCAGGACCGGGCGTCGTTCATCGCCTTCGTCAACAAGCAGACCGGCCAGGACTTCACCAAGCTGATCGACAACTGGCTGGACGGGAAGTCCACCCCTAAATGAGGCGCCGATAGCCCATGTCGGTGAGTGCGCTGATCGTCTGCCGCTCGAAAGCGGCGAACGACGGCACCTCCCGCAGCACATCCAAGGAAACGGACTCGGCGATCTCCTCGAAGAAGTCCTCGATCGAGCGGTTGCGGCGCTGCTCCAACCGCCTGATCGGGATCTTCGGGTCGACGATGGCCTCCACGTCCTTGGGTCGCCTCGGCACGCCCATGTCAGCGTCGGACCACCGAACGCCCAGGGATGAACGCAGCGCATCGCCGTCGGCGAGCAGCCAAGCTTCGTTCGGTGGCCGCTGGTGCTGACGCAGGCTACTGACCTGATCCACATCGACCGGGTCGTCGAACTCGGTCAGGCAGAGGTCTTCGAGCGACCGGTAGAGCAGGAAGGGAAGAAAGCGATCGTCCGAGACGCCCTCGGCGATGAGCGCCGGCTTCAGGTAGCGCATCAGGCTTCCAGCGCCCGGCTGACCTCGAACTCCGCGATCTCCACTGGGCTCATCAGTCGTTCGTTCGGCTCGAGGTTGTCCTGATCGGCGAGTGAGGGCCGCGCGCTTGTCGCGATCAGCCTGGGCTGCGTGATCCGGCTCCGCGATCGCCCCGGAAGGATACGTGAGACTGTGGTGAGGAAGACTGCGTCACCCCGGGTCCCCCGCGCGTCGACCGGCTCCAGGGCGCGAAGGATGGCCGGGGAATGACTGGTCAGAAGCAGCTGGGTGAGCGGGGCCGACGGGTCGTCGGCCCGGCGCTCGACCGCCCTGTAGACGACTGATCGCAGACGCTGGACCAAGGTGATGAGCCGCTGCGGATAGATGCCGTTCTCCGGCTCCTCGAAGCAGAGGAGACCCGAGTTCTCCGGGTCGTAGGCCGCCGTCAGCAAAGCGGCGGCCCTGAGAGTGCCGTCGGACGCGACCCGAGCGGAGACTGCCTCGCCGCGGCCGCGCGCCCGGAACTCGATCTCGCGGCGTCGCCGCTTGACGTCCTCGTCTACCCGAACGCCGCTGACGTCGGAGATGACGCTCGCCAGGTCGGCCGACACGTCGCCGAGCAGACCCTCAGGCTGCTCGGCGTTCCCGGTGGTTTCCGCGATGCGATGCAACGTGTTCGGCAAGTGGGATCCGTTCGCGCCGAGCGCGGACGGATCGTCGAAATCGTCGGGACGGCGCAGCGCCACCGGATCGAGGTGCAACTGCCGCCACGACTCCAGTTCGTGCCTCAACGCGAACGCCGTCGGGTTCTGCACCGCCGTGCCGATGACGGACAGCACGGTCGCACTGGCATTTCCGGCCGGAATCTGCACGGCCGGCCCTCGACCGTCGGGCGCCCAGATCCGGAAGCGCTGGGATCGCGGGTCCGTGTCCAGGAACGTGAGAGGAGCCTCGCTCGCGCGGTCACCGATCAGCCGATCCGCGAACGCGGGGAACCGGCTGGTCCACCGGTCTTCGGTGGCCGGCAGGGAACGAAGGGACTCGTTCGTGACGTACGGCCGGGAACCGGCCTGCGCCGTCCGCAACTGAATAGTCAGTTCGTACCGGACGCGCGCCGCCGACACCGAGACGGTCTCACCGAAGGCATCAGTGACGTGGCTGTCGAGCAGAGCCTCCACCGCGAAGCGCATCTCTCCGTCGGCGTGACCCGCGGAGTCCCTGTGGAACAGTTCGCTCAGGTCTCCACGAATGTCCTGAGCAGCCTCCGCCACCGGTTCGGAAGCCAGCCGTGAGAGGAACCGAAGCGCGTCGAACAGGTTCGATTTACCCGTTCCGTTTCGCCCCAGAACCACCAGGAACGGTGGCAGATCCAGGGCGAAATCGCGGAACGTCTTGAACCCGTCGATCTCGATCCGAGTAAGCACTTCGGCCCCTCCCGAAGGCGGCTAATTCATCACAGCGCGGGCGGGGTGAAGGTGCCGACCGCCGACTCCAGGGCGGCCGCGACGCGGTACATCCTGTCGTCGGCCATGGTCGGGGCCATCACCTGGAAGCCGACCGGCAGGCCCTCGGAGAGACCGCACGGCACCGAGATGGCCGGGCCGCCGTACAGGTTCGTCGGGATCGTGAACAGGTCGGCCAGGTACATCTGGTAGGGGTCGCTGGTGCGCGAGCCGAACGGGAACGCGACGAACGGCGTGGTCGGGGAGACCAGCACGTCGACCTTCTCGAAGGCCGACTCGAAGTCGCGGGTGATCAGCGTGCGGACCTTCTGGGCCTGGCCGTAGTACGCGTCGTAGTAGCCGGACGAGAGCGCGTACGTGCCCAGGATGATGCGGCGCTTCACCTCGGGACCGAAGCCGGCCTCGCGGGTCAGCGACATGACCTCCTCGAGCGAGTGGTTGCCGTCGTCGCCGACGCGCAGGCCGTAGCGGACGCCGTCGAAGCGGGCCAGGTTCGACGAGGCCTCGCTCGGGGCGATCAGGTAGTAGGCCGGCAGCGCGTACTGGAAGTGCGGGCACGAGACCTCGACGACCTCGGCGCCCAGCTTGACCAGGGCCTCGAGCGACTCGTGGAACGCGGCCAGCACGCCCGGCTCGGAGCCGTCGCCGGCGAACTCCTTGACCAGGCCCAGCTTGACGCCGGCCAGGTCACCCGAGCTGCCGCGGCGGGCGGCGGCGACCACGTCGGGCACCGGCTGCGGGATCGAGGTGGAGTCGCGCGGGTCGTGGCCGGCGATCACCGAGTGGAGCAGGGCCGCGTCCTCGACGGTGCGGGCGCAGGGCCCGGGGGTGTCGAGCGACGACGAGAAGGCGATGAGGCCGTAGCGCGAGGTGCCGCCGTACGTCGGCTTGGCCCCGACCGTGCCGGTGACCGCGCCGGGCTGGCGGATCGAGCCGCCGGTGTCGGTGCCGATGGCGAGCGGGGCCTCGTACGCGGCCAAGGCCGCCGCGCTGCCGCCGCCCGAGCCGCCGGGGATGCGCCCCAGGTCCCACGGGTTGTTCGTGGGGCCGTACGCCGAATATTCCGTGGAGGAGCCCATCGCGAACTCGTCCATGTTGGTCTTGCCGAGCATCACCGTGCCGGCCGCGCGCAGCCGCTCGACCAGCGTCGCGTCGTACGGCGGAACCCAGCCCTCGAGGATCTTCGAGGCGGCGGTGGTCGGCACGCCCTTGGTGGCGATGACGTCCTTGACGGCGATCGGCACGCCGGCCAGCGGCCCGGTGACCTCGCCCCGGTCGACCTTCGCGGCCGCGGCGAGCGCGCCCTCGCGGTCGACGTGCAGGAACGCGTGCACACGCTCGTCGACCGCGTCGATCCGGTCGAGGTGGGCCTGCGCGACCTCGACGGCCGAGGCCTCCTTGGAGGCGATGGCCGAAGCGAGCTGGGCCGCCGTCATTTTGGTCAGATCGGTCACGGCGGTCAGTCCTCCTCGTCCAGGATCCGCGGCACCCGGAAACGGCCCTCGTAGGCGTCGGGCGCCCCGGAGAGCGCCTCCTCCTGCGTCAGGCACGGCGTCGGGACATCATCGCGGTACACATTCGTCAGCGGCACGGAGTGCGACGTAGGCGGGATGTCATCCGCCGCCACGTCACCGATCCGGGCAACGGACTGGAGGATCACGTCGAGCTGCCCCGCGAACCGATCCAGTTCCTCCTCGGTCACGGCGAGCCGCGACAGGCGCGCCAGATGCGCGACCTCTTCGCGGGAGATGGCGGCCATCCTGCCCTACTTTCTCGAAACGACGCAGACCTAGGGAGTCTATTTCGCCCGGCCGCAGCGATGACTGCCGGGACCATCAAAGATCAAGAGCTTGATGTCGTAGCGGGGTGGTGCGTACGGACCGCCGCTCCCGCCGAGGGCCGCGCCGGGGCGAGCTGGGCGCTGGCGCGCCCAGAACGCTCACCCCGCCACGGCGACGTGCGTGAGCGGTTGCGCCCATCCTGCACCCCCGCGACAGACGCACAGCGAGTTGTCCACAGTTCTGGCGTTGTCCACAGGCGCTCGTTTTCTCACGCGCCGACATGGTCGGCTCGTGGTAGATACGCACGCAGGGGAAGCCGGGAGGGTGAACGCTGGGGCAGGCCAGGCGAGTGAGCGCGCTGGGCACGCCGGACGGGTGGGCGCGCTGGGCAGGCCGGGCGAGTCGGCGCGCAGGGCACGCCGAGCGGGTGGGCGCGCTGGGCACGCCGGACGGGTGGGCGCGCTGGGCAGGCCGGGCGGGGCAGGCGGTCACTGCGTGCTGGGGAGGGCCGGGCGGGGCAGGCGGACCGGGCGGTAGCGGGAGAGCCAGACGGCCAGGTCGGGGGCGGGCATGGGGCGGGCGTGGAACCAGCCCTGGGCGGCGTGGCAGCCGGCCTCGGCCAGCAGGCGCCATGTGCGCTCGTCCTCCACGCCCTCGGCCACGGCGCGCAGGCCCAGCGCCTCGGCCAGATCGATCACCGAGCGGACGATCGCGGCGTCGCCCCGGTCGGTGGCCATGCCCAGGACGAACGAGCGGTCGATCTTCACCTCGGCCAGGGGCAGGCGGCGCAGGTGCTGGAGCGACGAATATCCGGTGCCGAAGTCGTCCAGGGAGATGGCGATGCCCATCCGGTCGAGGCGGGTGATCGTGTTCAGCACCCGGTGCGGGTCGGCCATCAGCGCGCTCTCAGTGATCTCCAGCTGGAGCAGGTCGGCCGGGACGGCGTACTCCCGCAAGAGATCTTCGACCCGATCGGCTATGTCACCGGCGTGCAGGTCGCGGGCGCTCACGTTGACCGCGGCCCGCATCGGGTGCCCGGCCTCGCGCCACTGCGCGAGCTGGGCGATCACGTCGTGCAGCACCCGCTCGGTCAGCAACCGCATCACCGGGGTGGGCTCGGCCACCCGGATCAGCTCCTCCGGCCCGACCAGGCCCCGCTCCGGGTGCCGCCAGCGCAGCAGCGCCTCGACCCCGACCACCTCGCCGGTCGCGATGGCGATCTGCGGCTGGTAGAAGAGCGTGATCCCGTCGTCGGGCGCGTCCTCGCGCAGCGCGTGCCGCAGGTCGGCCAGCAGGGCGAGCCGGTCGGGCGAGTGGTGGGCCGCGTCCGGACCGTAGACGGCGACCTGGTCCCCGCGCTGCTTGGCGTCGTACATGGCGGTCTCGGCCTGCCGCAGCAGCGTCGAACCGTCGCCGCCCGGCTCCCGCTGCAACGCGATCCCGATCGAGGCGGACACGTCGACCGGCATGCCGTCGAAGGCGAACGGCCGGTTCAGGGCCTCGGCCAGGTGGTGCGCTATGCGGCGCGCCCCCGGCGCCCCGTCGACCCGGGTGGCGAGCACGGCGAACTCGTCCCCGCCGAGCCGTACGACCAGATCGTGGGCGGGAACCACCGCCGCCAGCCGCCGCGCGACCTCCACGAGCAGGCGGTCGCCCACGCTGTGCCCGAGGGCGTCGTTCACCGTACGGAACCGGTCGAGGTCGAGAAGCAGAAGCGCGAGCCGCTTCCCCCGCCCCTGCGAAAGGACGGAGGCGTGCAGCGCCCGCCGGTTGGGCAGCCCGGTCAGCGCGTCCACGCGCGAGGCCCGCTCGAACTCCCCGGCCGACCGGACCATCCGGTGCACGGCGTGCAGAGCAAGCAGGACCAGGGGCACGAAGGCGAGCCCGACCTGGGCGGTGGCCAGGACCACCGGCCCGAGCAGCAGCAGGGCCCCGGTGGCCAGCACCTCGACCCCACGCTGGCGCCATCGCGCCCGCGAAGCAGGTCGTTCCGCCCGCGGCGCCACGGCGCGGGCCACGATCGCCGCCAGCCCGTAGCGGGCGACGATCCACGCGCTGGCCGCGGCCACGGTCAGAAGAGCGTCGTCCCAGTCGTAGCGGGGCCCGATCCGCAACGAGACGACCGCGGCCACCGCGCTGGTGGCCGCCAGCGCGACCGCGTGCTGAAGGGCCAGATGAAGAGTCCGCCGGACCGGCTGCCGCATCCGCACGCCCGCCACCGCCACGGCGACGACCTGAACCGCCAGCGCCGCCCCGAACCCCCACGCCAGCGCGATGGCGAAGGTGAAGCAGATCGAGGGCAGGATCACCGAGCTGGCCCGCCGATTGGCGACGACGTACGGCCGGGCGTCGACCACGACGGCCAGGGCCCCCATGAGCCAGTAGGCCGCCGGCAGCTCCGCGAACCCGTCGCGCCCCGCGACCCAGACCAGCCCGTCGACCACAAGCGCCAGCGCCCCGGTGACGATCAGCGCCCGCCGCCGCTTGGGCCCGCGCAGCCGCTCATCGCCCTCGTCCACGCTCCCACCCCTGACATGCCGGGGCTCGGCATGGCTGGGCTGGGCATGACTGGGCTGGGCATGACTGGGCTGGGCATGACTGGGCTCGGCCAGGCGGCGGTTCGCCGTGGAGTTGCGGGGGCGTGCGGCGTCCATGCGACCTCCACCATGGCGTCGATCAACCGATCGTTCTCACGATAGATCCACATGGTCTTTTCGCCGCGAAACCGCTTTGCCGTTATCAAATCGGCATAAGCCCTCAAACGTGCAATAAACCCAAATTACCTCCTTCGAGTGACACCGTCATTTCGCGTCGCCCCCGATTTCGGCCACCTCGCGGGCCGCGTCCGGCCCGTCGGCCAGCAGGACCGCGAAGCCCTCCTCGTCGAGCACCGGAACCTTGAGCGAGAGGGCCTTGTCGTACTTGCTCCCGGGGTTGTCGCCCACCACGACGAAGGCCGTCTTTTTGGAGACGGAACCGCTCACCTTGCCGCCCCGGGAGGTGACGGCCTCGGTCGCCTGGTCGCGGGAGTAGGTGGCGAGCGTCCCGGTCACGACGAGAGTCATGCCCTCGAGCGGGCGCGGCCCCTCGTCGACCCGCTCATCGGCCATCCGGACACCGGCCTCGCGCCACCTCCGGACGATCTCGCGATGCCAGTCGACGGTGAACCACTCGCGCAGGCTCTCGGCGATCGTCGGCCCGACGCCCTCCACGGAGGACAGCACATCGGGCTGGGCCTTGACCTTGGCGGCGTCCGCGGTCTCGGCGCCGGCCGCCTCGACCGCCGCCGCCTCCTCGTCGCTGCCGGGCGGGGCGGCGACGATGGCCTCGATCGCCTCCATCGAGCCGAACTGGCGAGCCAGGGCCTGCGCCGCGGTGGGCCCGACGTGGCGGATCGAGAGGGCGACCAGCACGCGCCACAGTGGACGATCCTTGGCGCCTTCGAGGTTCTCCAGGAGCTTCACCGCGTTCGTGCCCAGGCTGCCGTCCTGGTTGACGAAGAACGGCGACTGCCGCAACTGCTCCTCGGTCAGCGAGAACAGCTCGCCCTCGTCGGTGATGACGCCGGAGTCGAGCAGGGCCTGCGCCGCCTTGTAGCCGAGCACCTCGATGTCGAACGCGCCCCGGCCGGCCAGGTGGAAGACCCGCTCGCGGAGCTGGGCCGGGCAGGACCGTGTGTTGGGGCACCGGATGTCGATGTCGCTTTCCTTCGCCGGCGCCAGCTTGGTGCCGCAGGCGGGGCAATGGGTCGGCATCACGAACGGGTGCGCGTCGTCCGGCCGCAGATCGACGACGGGGCCGAGCACCTCGGGAATGACGTCGCCCGCCTTGCGCAGCACGATCGTGTCGCCGATCAGCACGCCCTTGCGCTCGACCTCGCGCGCGTTGTGCAGCGTGGCCTGCGCGACCGTGGATCCGGCCACCTTGACCGGCTCGAGGACCGCGAACGGCGTCACCCGGCCGGTGCGGCCGACGTTCACCGCGATGTCGAGGAGCTTGGTCGTGACCTCCTCGGGCGGGTATTTGTAGGCGATCGCCCAGCGCGGCGCCCGCGACGTGGAGCCCAGACGGCCCTGGATGGCGACCGAGTCGCACTTGATGACCACGCCGTCGATCTCGTGCTCGACGTCGTGGCGATGCTCGCCGTAGTAGGCGATGAACTCGCGGATGCCGTCGAGGCCGTCGACCAGTTTCCAGCGGGAGCTGGTGGGCAGACCCCAGGACTTCAGGGCCTCGTACGCATGCGACTGCGACGCCGGCGTGAAACCCTCCCGCGCGCCGATGCCGTGCACGACCATGCGCAGACCACGCGAGGCGGTGACGCGCGGGTCCTTCTGCCGGAGGCTGCCGGCGGCCGCGTTGCGCGGGTTGGCGAACGGCGCCTTGCCCTGCTCGACCAGCGACGCGTTGAGGTCGGCGAACGCGGACACCGGGAAATAGATCTCGCCGCGCACCTCGAGCAGGTCGGGCGGGTTGTCGCCGGCCAGCCGCTCGGGGATCTCGCGGATCGTGCGAACGTTCGACGTCACGTCCTCACCGGTGCGCCCGTCGCCCCGGGTGGCGCCGCGGACGAGACGGCCCTTCTCGTACGTCAGATTGATCGCCAGACCGTCGACCTTGAGCTCACAGATGAACTCGACCGGACCGCCGGCGTCGCGCACCGTGCGGTCGACCCACCCGCTGAGCTCGCCGTCGTCGAAGACGTTGTCGAGCGAGAGCATGCGCTCGGCGTGCTCGACCGGGGTGAACAGCGTGGAGAAGGTGCCGCCCACGTTCTGCGTCGGCGAGTCGGGGGTGCGCAGCGCCGGGAACTCGGTCTCGATCGCCTCGAGCTCGCGCAGCAGCTTGTCGAACTCGGCGTCGGAGACGGTCGGCGCGTCGAGCACGTAATAGCGATATTGATGACCGCGCAGCTCGTCGCTCAGCTCGGCGTGGCGGGCGCTCGCCTCGGGCGTCGGATCCTTGCCGGCGGCGGCCTCCTGCTCGGCGGTCGGACCGGCGACGACGGCCTCGTCGCTCTCCTGCCGTTTGGACTGCTCAGACACCGTGACCCCCTAGCTCGACCTTCTAGGGGGAACGGTAGTCGCCACCTCTGACATTTTTGTGACCCGGCCGCGCCGCGCCGGATCAGACTTCGGCCAGCCTCCGGGCGGCCTCACGGCAGGCGGTCAGAGCCTCTCGCGCGTACGGCACGGGCGCCCCGGCCAGCCCGCAGGCCGGCGTGATGACGACCTGCTCCGGCAACCGGGCCGCCGGGAACCCGAGCCGCTTCCACAGCGTCGAGACCCGCTCGGCCGTACGCTTGCCGGCCGTCGACGGGTCGCCCGCGGAAGCCGCGCCGGTCGACGGCACAGCGCCCGCGAAGAGCCCGATCCCGGCTTCGATGGCCTCACCCAGCGGGTCGAGATCTTTCAGCAACGCCAGGTCGATCGCGACACCCGCGCTCCCCGCGTCTCTGAAGACCTGCAGGGGTACGCCGGGGGCACAGCAGTGCGCGACCACGGGAACCCCGACGGCGTCGACGATGGCCCGCAGCGCCGTGGCCGCGTCGGGCCCGTCGACCGCCCGGTAGGCGCCGAGCCCACTCTCGGTCGGCACCCTCCCGGCCAGCACGGCCGGCAGCGACGGCTCGTCGATCTGCAGCAGCAGGCTCGCCCGGGGCAGCCGCTTGCGCACCTCGTCGACGTGCTTGCGCAGCCCCTCGGCCAGCGAGTCGGTCAGATCGCGCACGGCGCCCGGATCGCGCAGCAGCCGCCCGCCGATCGGCCGGTCGATGCTCGCCGCCAGCGTCCACGGTCCCGCCGACTGGAGCTTCAGCGTCCCCGTGAACCCCTCACCCTGCTCGGTGAGCTGGTCGAGGTCGCGTTCGAGCAGATCGGCCGTACGCCGGAGGTCCTTCCCCGGCCGCGGCGCCACCTGCCACCGTCCCGCGTAGAGCTGCACCGGCAACTCCACCAGAAAGCCGGCGCTGCGCCCGATCATGTCGGCCCCGGGCCCGCGCGCGGGCAGCTCGGCCAGATGAGGAAGGCCGGGCAGCTCCCCGAAGACGACCCGCTGCGCTTCTTCGATATCCGTGCCCGGCAGCGACCCGATCCCGGTGGCCGCCCCCGCCGGCCAGGGGAATTCAGCCACGGCCGGCCGCCACGGGGGACCGCAGGGCCTCGGAGGCCGTGCCGGCGGTGATGGTGGCCGAGCCGAGGACCACGTCGCCGTCCTCGGAGTCGCGGCGGTAGGCCACGATCGCCTGGCCGGCGGCGACGCCGCGGGCCGGTGAGAGGAGGCGGGCCGTCAAGGCGCCGTCGGCGACTGTCACCACGGCCGGGACCACCTCGCCGTGGGCGCGCAGCTGCACGTCGCACTCGACCGGGGTCTCGGCCCCGTGCCAGATCGGGCGGGTCGCCGTCACCACGTCGACCTCGAGGTCCTCGCGGGAGCCCACCGTCACCGTGTTGGTCACCGGGGTGATCGACAGGACGTAGCGCGGGCGGCCGTCCGCCGCCGGCACCCGGAGGTCGAGGCCCTTGCGCTGGCCCACCGTGTAGGCGTACGCGCCGTTGTGGGTGCCGACCTTTTCGCCCGTGCGGCCGTCGACGATGTCGCCCGGCGCCTCGCCCAGCTTGCGCTGGAGGAAGCCCTTGGTGTCGCCGTCGGCGATGAAGCAGATGTCGTGCGAGTCGGGCTTGTCGGCCACCGCCAGGCCCCGCGCGGCCGCCTCGTCGCGCACCTGCGCCTTCGTCGAGTCGCCGAGCGGGAAGACCGCCCGGGAGAGCTGGTCGCCGGTGAGCACGGCCAGCACGTACGACTGGTCCTTGGCGTCGTCGACGCTGCGGCGCAGCCGGCCGTCGGCGCCCAGGCGGGCGTGGTGGCCGGTGACGACGGCGTCGAAGCCGAGCGCGACCGCCCGGTCGAGCACCGCCTCGAACTTGATCTTCTCGTTGCAGCGGAGGCAGGGATTCGGCGTACGGCCGGCCGCGTATTCCGCGACGAAGTCGTCGACGACGCTCTCGTGGAACTGGTCGGCCATGTCCCAGACGTAGAACGGGATGCCGATCACGTCGGCCGCGCGGCGGGCGTCGCGGGAGTCTTCCAGCGTGCAGCAGCCTCGCGCGCCCGTCCGATAGGTCTGTGGGTTACGCGCCAGCGCCAGGTGCACCCCGGTGACGTCGTGACCGGCGTCGTGGGCGCGCGCGGCGGCAACGGCGGAATCGACTCCGCCCGACATGGCCGCTAGTACTCGCATGCCGCCAAGCCTATCCGGGCCCTCCGACCGTTCAGCGCGGCGTCTTCCAGGCCGTGGCCCGCCGGGCCCGCTCGACCGCGCCGGGCAGGGCCGCCACGAGCGCGTCGATGTCGGCGGTGGTGGAGGTGTGGCCGAGAGTGAAGCGCAGCGACGACCGGGCGCGGTCGTCGTCGGCCCCCATGGCGATCAGCACGTGGCTGGGCTGGGCCACGCCGGCCGAGCAGGCCGAGCCGGTCGAGCAGTAGATGCCCTGGGCGTCGAGCAGCAGCAACAGCGCGTCGCCCTCGCAGCCGGGGAAGCTGAAGTGCGCGTTGCCCGGCAGCCGGTCGCCGGTCGCCCCGTTGCAGATGACGTCGGGGACCGCGGCCCTCACCCGGGCCACCAGGTCGTCGCGGAGGGCGCCGACCCTGGCCGCGTACTCCTCCTGGCTCTTGACCGTCGCCTCGACGGCCGTCGCGAAGGCCACCACCCCAGGCGTGTCGAGCGTGCCCGAGCGGACGTCGCGCTCCTGGCCGCCGCCGTGCAGCAGCGGCGTGCAGGCCACGTCGCGGCCGAGCAGCAGCGCGCCCACCCCGACCGGGCCGCCCACCTTGTGACCGGTGACCGTCATCGCCGCCGCGCCGCTGGCCGTGAAGTCGACCGGCACCTGGCCGACCGCCTGCACCGCGTCGGTGTGGAAGGGGATGCCGGCCGCCGCGGCCAGCGCCGCCAGCTCGTGGACCGGCTGGACCGTGCCCACCTCGTTGTTCGCCCACTGGACGCTGATCACGGCGATCTCGTCCGCATATTGGTCGACGACCGCGGACAGGGCCGACGGGTCGACGCGCCCGCCGGAGTCGACCGGCAGCCAGCTCACCTGGGCGCCCTCGTGGGTGCCGAGCCACTCCACGGCGTCCATGACGGCGTGGTGCTCGACCGCGGACGCCACGACGCGGTTGTGGTTGAGCGAGGACGACCGGCGGGCCCAGAAGATGCCCTTGGCCGCCAGGTTGTCGCTTTCGGTGCCGCCGCTGGTGAAGACCACCTCGGACGGGCGGGCGCCGAGGGCCGCCGCGATGCGCTCGCGGGACTCCTCGACCAGCCGCCGGGCATGCCGGCCGGCCGCGTGCAGGGACGACGGATTGCCGACCTCGCGGGCGGCGGCGACATACGCCTCCAGCGCCTCGGCGAGCATCGGCGTGGTCGCCGCGTGATCCAAGTAGGCCATCACGATGAAGCTTATGCCTGACGAAGAACGGCCCGGCGCACGCGCCGGGCCGTGATCTTCAGAACAGGTCGCTCACTTGCGCTTGCGGATCTCGTCGGCGGCCTGGGGCACGACCTTGAACAGGTCGCCCACCACGCCGTAGTCGGCGAGCTCGAAGATCGGGGCCTCGGGGTCCTTGTTGACCGCGACGATCGTCTTCGAGGTCTGCATGCCGGCCCGGTGCTGGATCGCGCCGGAGATGCCCAGGGCGACGTACAGCTGCGGCGAGACGGTCTTGCCGGTCTGGCCGACCTGGAACTGGTGCGGGTAGAAGCCGGAGTCGACGGCCGCGCGGGACGCGCCCACGGCGCCGCCGAGCAGGTCGGCCAGCTCCTCGACCAGCTTGAAGTTGTCGGCGTTGCCGACGCCGCGGCCGCCGGAGACGACCACGCCGGCCTCGGTCAGCTCGGGGCGCGAGCCCTTGGTCTCGGTGACCCGCTCGACGACCTTGGTCAGCTTGTCGGCCTCGGAGAGCTCGGCCGTGACCGCCTCGGTGGCGGGGGTGGCCGGCTGCGGCGACGGGGTGACCGAGTTGGGGCGGATCGTGACGATCGGCAGGCCCTTGGTGACCTTCGACTTCACGATCGTCGAGCCCGCGAACGCGACCTGGGTGGCGGTGCCGTCGGCGGCCACCTCGACCGCGTCGGTCAGCAGGCCGTTGTCGAGCTTGACGGCCAGGCGGCCGGCGATCTCCTTGCCCTCCTGCGTCGAGCCCAGCAGCACGGCGGCCGGCTGCTTCTCCCGCACGAGCGAGGCCACCACGGTCGCCTTGGGGGCGACCAGGTAGTCGGACGCCTCGGCCTGATAGATCTTCTCCGCGCCGTACTCGGCGAGCTTGGCCGTGTCGATGTCACCGAACACGACCGCGGAGGGGGAGCCCAGCGTGCGGGCGATGGTCAGCAGCTCCAGCGTGACCTTCTTGACGGAGCCTTCCACGACGACGAGAACCTCAGCCATGACCGGCCCCTCTCAGACGAACTTCTCGGTGGCGAGGTACGACACCAGCTGCGTGCCGCCGTCGCCCTCATCAGTGATCTTGGTGCCGGCCGAGCGCGGCGGGCGCTTGGAGAACTCGAGCACCTGCGACGTGGCGCCGGCGAAGCCGACCTCGCCCGCGTCGACGCCCAGGTCGGACAGGGCCAGGGCCTGCACCGGCTTCTTCTTGGCGGCCATGATGCCCTTGAAGGACGGGTACCGCGGCTCGTTGATCGTGTCCCAGACGCTGACGACGGCCGGGGTGGCCGCGGTGACGACCTCGTAGCCCTCGTCGGTCTGCCGCTCGGCGGTCAGCTGCGCGCCGTCCACGGTGAGCTTGCGGGCGCCGGTCAGCGCCGCGATGCCGAGACGCTCGGCGATCATGTGGGGCAGCACCTGCACGCGGCCGTCGGTCGACTCGGCGCCGCAGAGGATCAGGTCGGCGTTCAGCTGGCCGAGAGCGGTGGCGAGGACCTTGGAGGTGGCCACGGCGCAGGAGCCGTGCAGCGCGTCGTCGGAGATGTGGACGGCCTTGTCGGGGCCCATCGACAGCGCCTTGCGGATCGACTCGGTGGCGCCGCCCGGTCCCATCGTCAGCACGGTGACCTCGCCGCCGTGCGCCTCCTTGATCTTCAACGCCTCCTCGATGGCGTACTCGTCCATCTCGTTGATGACGTTGCTCGCCGAGGCACGCTCGACCGTGTTGTCCGAAGAGCTCAGGGTGCGCTCGGCACCGGAGTCGGGTACCTGCTTCACCAGTACGACGATGTTCATCGCGCTTTTACGACCCTCCTGTTATGACCGCCGGCCCATACACCCGCCAGGTTACCCGTCAGTAAGTTGCACGTGTCGTGCACCTAGTAGTGACTCACCTCACCCGTCCCGCCCGCAAGACGACTACGATCGGGGCCAGGAGGTGTCGCGATATGTCCGGCCAAATCGCTTCGCTGGTCGACGGTGTGCTTCCGTCCGACTCACATACTCCCCCACGCGTGGACGACCCTGCGCCGGACACCCATGGACGTGCCGGACCCGACTCTCCCTGGTGTCGATGCGGCCGGCCACGCGAGGCCTGCGTCAGTGACGAAGTCCGCATCCTGTGGGCCCGCCTTCTTGACCTCAGCGGTCGATAATCAACAGGTGTTACGGGAGTGGTTCGATCCGGAGAAGACACCGACCGTCGGCCGTACGCCCGACTACCGCTTCTCGCTGGCCAATGAGCGCACCTTCCTGGCCTGGATCCGCACCGGCCTGGCGCTGATCGCCGGCGGGCTGGCCTGCGCCCAGTTCCTGCCCCCACTGCCCATCACGTTCCTGCGCGAGGGCCTGGCCATCGCCCTGCTGCTGCTGGGCGGCGTGGTGGCGCTGCGCGCGGTCGACCACTGGGCCCGCACCGAGCGGGCCATGCGGCTGGGCGAGGAACTGCCCGGCTCGAAGTTCCCCGCGGTCCTGGCGATGATCGTCGCCCTGGGCGCCCTGCTCCTGATCATCACAGTGCTGATAAACGCGGCCAAGGAATGACCACCGATCACGGCGCGGCGGCCGAGCGGACCCGCCTGGCCTGGCGCCGCACCGCACTCTCGGCGGCGGCCGTCGCCCTGCTCTCCCTGCGCCCGGCCATCACCAACGCCGCCCACGCCGGCCGATGGGTGGCGGCCGCGCTCATCTTCGCCGGCTGGACGGTGATAGTGGCCATCGCCTACCGGCGGGCGAGGGGTCTCACCGCGTACCCGCCGAAGCCGGCTCGCCGCACCGTCCCGGCCTTCGCTCTCCTCGCCATGACTTTCGCCCTGCTCGGCGGCCTGGTCATCGCTCTCTGACGGTGAAGACCGACCGATCCGGTCCGGTTGTCATGCTCTGATCGTCGCCGGAAGCGCCGTCGCGCGTCATCATTGCCTCATGGTCCGGTTGTTCATCCTCCTGGCTGCCGTGCAGCTGGTGCTCTTCGTGCTGGCGCTGATCAGCTGCCTGTCGGCCGATCGGGTGCGTAACGCGCCGCGCCTCGTGTGGGTCCTGGTGATCCTGCTGATCCCGCTGCTGGGTCCCCTCGCGTACTTCGTCTGGGGCCGGCCGCTGCCGCCGCCGACGGAGGGCGGCCCCGTGCGCCGTCACGCGTCGAGGCCCACCTCCCCCGACGACGACCCCGATTTCCTGCGGTCGGTCGACACCGAGAAATCCCGCCGGGACAGCGAGATGCTCGCCCAGTGGGAGAAGGATCTGAACAAGGGAGAGGAAGACTAGGCCAGGTTCGACGACCGGGGATAGGCGTCGGCCGGGTCGGTCAGCACGTTGACCAGGTACGGCACGCCCGCGGCGAAGGCACGTTCGAGCGCCGGGCCGATGCCGGACGCCTTCTCCACCGTCTCGCCGGCGCCGCCGAGGGCACGGACCACCTCGTCGTAGCGCAGGCCGGGTTGCAGGTCGGCGGCCACGTCATAGCCGTACATCGCCTGCATGGGGTGTTTCTCCAGGCCCCAGATGCCGTTGTTGCCGACCACCATGACCACCGGCAGCTTCTGCCGGACCAGCGATTCCACGTCCATGAGCGAGAAGCCGGCGGCGCCGTCGCCGAAGAGCACACAGATCTGCCGGCCGGGATAGGTGACCCGGGCGCCCATGGCGTATCCCATGCCGGTGCCGAGGCAGCCGTACGGGCCGGGGTCGAGCCAGGTGCCGGGCTGCGAGGGCTCCAGATATCTTCCGGCGTACGACACGAAGTCGCCCCCGTCGCCGATCGTCACCGCGTCCGGCGAGAGGATCTTCCGCAGCTCGCCGTAGACCCGCGCCGGCTTGATCGGGTCGCTGTCGGCCGCCATCGCCTCGGCGTCGCGGGCCTTGCCGGCGTCCTCGGCCGAGCGCAGCCCCGAGATCCACTCCGAGTGGTCGGCCCGGTCGCCGGCGAAATCGGCCAGCGCCGTGAGGATCAACTTCAGGTCGCCGGCGGGCGACGCGGCCGGGTTCACGTGGGTCGCCCGCTGCGAGGGCGCGTCCACGATGTGCACGACCTGGGCCTCGCCGAACTCGCCGAAGCCGAGCCGGAAGTCGAGCGGCGTGCCGATCACGCAGACCACGTCGGCCTCGTTGAGGGCGGGCCGGCGGGCCTTGGCGAAGGCGAGCGGGTGTGACGGCGGCAGCGCGCCGCGGCCCATGCCGTTGGTGAAGACCGGAACCTGGAGCGCCTCGGCCGCCGCCTTCAGCGCGTCGATGGCGTCGCCGCCCCACACGTCCGACCCCGCGATGATCACGGGCCGGGCCGCCGAGGCCAGCAGGCCGGCGGCCTTCGTCACGTCGTCGGGGTCCGGCTCGATCACCGGGATCGCCGGCGTGCCCGGCGCGGCCGCCTCGCCGGTGGAGAAGACGATCTCCAGCGGCAGGTCGAGGAAGGCCGGCCCCCGGTGCGCGGTGAGCGCCGAGGTCAGCGCGGCCCCGATCTCGCCCGCGATGGCGTCGGTGTCGCCGACCGTGCCGGCGTACTTGGTGATGGTCTTGACCAGCGGCACGTGGTCGAACTCCTGGAGGCTGCCCGAGCCCCAGCGGAACGCGGGCGCCCGGCCGCCCAGCACGAGCACCGGCGAGGCGTTGAAGAACGCGCTGGTCAGGCCGGAGATGCCGTTGGTCACGCCGGGACCGGCGGTGAGCACGGCGAGCCCGGGGCGCCGCTGGAGCTTGGCCACGGCCTCGGCCGCGAAGACCGCGGACTGCTCGTGGCGTACGTCGTAGATCGGAAAATCGGTCTTGTGCGCCGCGTCGTAGAGCGGGAACACGTGCCCGCCGGAGAGGGTGAACATCTCGGTCACCCCGTACGCCCGCAGGGCCGCCAGCGCCAGATCTCCGCCGTGCCCCTCGATCACCTCAGCCATGTCCAGCAGGTTACCGGTGAGTCAGATTCCGAGCAGCTCCCGAATCTCGTTCCACAGATTTTCCGCGTCGAGCGGCAGCGAGTCGCCGTTTCCGTAGCCGTACGCCACCACCAGCGCGACCAACGGCACGACGATCATCAACACGATGCTGAAGGTGACCTGGAGGAACCGGAGGACGCCGCTCGACCGCTTGCGGGGCCTCTTCCCGGCCGGCTGGGGCGGCCGATAGGGCTGCGGCGCGGGCGACATCGGCCGGCTCGGGATCGGCGTCGCGGTGGCTACCCCCCTGGGGGGTACCGAGACAGGTCGATCCGGCTGGATGAAGGCGGACTGCGGCGTCGGCACGGTCGCGTGCGGGTCGGGCACCCAGTGGTGATGATCAGCGTCGGGCCAAGGATCGACCGGCGGCTGGAGCCCGGTCGTGCCGGGAATGTGCTCGGGCGTGGGCGTGGGCGTGGGCGTGGGCGGCGCCGGCACGGGCGCGGGCGGGGAGACGGCCGCGGCCTCGACCCGTACGGTCGCCGACTCCGCCTTTCCCGTCGAAACCAGTCGCAGCTCGGCCGTCGGGCCCGGCGCGGCCGGACCGGACGCCAGCAGCGCCGCGTCGGCCAGGATGCTGCCCTCGGCCACCACCAGCTCGGGCTGCTCGATGACCACCGGCGCCTCGCCCAGCTCGCGGTGGAGCAGGGTGGCCACCAGCGGGATGCGGCTGGCCCCGCCGACCAGGAAGACCCCGGCCAGCCGCCCCTCGGGCAGGTCGGCCCAGTCGAGCATGCCCTTGGTGATGCGCACGGTCTGATCGAGGATCGGCCGGGCCAGTTTCTCCAGCTCGTCGCGGGTCAGATGCACCTCGGTGTCGAGCAGCGGCACCACGAAGTCGGCCGACTGGGTGCGCGACAGCCGCTCCTTGGCGATCCGCACCTCTTCCCACAGCTGGCGCCGCGCGCGTCTCTCCTGAGCTGTCGTGGGTTCCAGCAGGCGCTGCCACTCGCCGGTCTTCAGGTGCTCGACGATGGCCGCGTCGATGTCGAGGCCGCCGATGTCGTCACGGCCGTCGACGGCCATGACTTCAAAACCTTCCGCCGTACGGGCGACGACGCTCGCGTCGAAGGTGCCCGCACCGAAGTCGTGCACCACCACGACCGACCCGATCGGCACGTCACGGCCGAGCACGTCGGCGAAGTACGTGGCCGCGGCCACCGGCTCGGCGACCAGCCGGGCCCGGGTGAGCCCGGCCTGGGCGGCGGCCTCGGCCAGCAGCGTGCGCCGGGTCGCGCCCCAGGTGGCCGGGCAGGTCAGTGTCACCTCGGGCAGCAGCGGGCCGACCGCGCGGTGCCACTCCTCGGCCACCCGGGCCAGCACCGACGCGATCAGGTCGACGACCGGCACCTCCTGCTCGCCCAGGAGCACGAGGCCGTCGTCGATGCGGCGTTTCGGGTTGGGCTCGAACCGGGCCGGGTCGAAGCGGGCGGCGTGCACGGCGTCGCGGCCGACGACGAAGCTGCCGTCGGGCTCGGCGTAGACGGCGGAGGGCAGCAGCGGGGACCCGTCGACCAGGATCGGGCGGGCACGGCCGTCGGGCCAGCGCGCCACCGCGACAGTGTTCGAGGTGCCGAAGTCCACGCCGAGGGCGTGCCTCTTCGGCTCACCTTGGTCGATGGGCATGGACCGAGTCTAGGGGGTGTTCGCCGTTAGACGATCTTCCAGCGCGGAGGGTCATAGCGCACGCGCAGACAGCGAACGAGTTGATCGTCACGGGTGAGCCCGAAGGCACCCTCGGGATAACAGCGATCACCGACCGTCACGTCGCGCTGGAAGTGCTCGCTCTCCTCCTCACCGTCGGGCCCCGGCGGATCACGGGGAGTGGGTGAGGTGCTGGGCGAGGTGGCGGGCGGCTCGGGCGGCAGCAGGATCGGCTCGCTCGACGGCGTGACGCTCGGCACGGAGGGCTTCGGCGCCACCGGCGCTATCACGGCCGGTGGCCCCGGCGGGGATGTGGCCGTCGTGGTGGGCGCCGTCTTCCTGGCCGGCTTGCGCGTCTTGGAGACCGGCGCCCCGGGGTCGCGTGACGCCGCGACCGGCGGCTCGGGGGCCGGAACGGCCGGGGCCGGCGCGGCCGACGTGAGCCGCGGCGGCGGGGCGGCGGCCTGGTCGACCGCCGCGCCGGAACCACCCGGGCCGGAGCTGGACCGGCCCAGCGTGAGCCAGCCGATCAGCGCGCACAGCAGAGCCTGCCCGATCACCAGGGCCACGGCCATGCGCACGGTGCGCCGCACCCCACGCGTGACCGGAACCGGTTCCACACCGCGTGACTTTATGGCAACTGATCGATATGCGCCATGGTCAGCGGCCCGTAAATCTGGGCTTACGCTTCTCGACGAAGGCGGTGGTGCCCTCGATCCGGTCGTCGGTGGCGAACAGACCGGCGAACAGCTGCGACTCCAGGGCCAGCCCGGAGGCCAGGTCGAGGTTGAGCCCGCCGTCCACGGCCAGCTTGGCCGCCCGCAGCGCCAGCGACGGGCCCGAGACGTACGGCCGGACGAGCTCGACGGCCGTCCGGTAGACGTCACCGGCCGGCGCGACCCGGTCGGCCAGGCCGATCCGCAGCGCCTCCTCCGCGTCGACCATGCGGCCCGAGAAGATCAGATCTTTGGCCCGGGCCGGCCCGATCAGGCGAGCCAGCCGCTGGGTGCCGCCGGCGCCCGGGATGATGCCCAGCTTGATCTCGGGCTGGCCGAGCTTGGCGTCGTCCGCCACCACCCGCCAGTCGCAGGCCAGGGCCAGTTCGCAGCCGCCGCCCAGCGCGTATCCGGTGATCGCGGCGACGACCGGCTTGGGGATGCGGGCCACGGCGTCGAACGCGCTCGACAGCGCCTCGGCGCGAACCGCCATCTCCTGATAGCCGGTCTTGGTGAACTCGGTGATGTCCGCACCGGCGGCGAAGACCTTCTCACCGCCGTAGACGACGACGGCCTTGACCCCCTCGTCGCCGGTGGCGGAATGCGCGGCGGCCCGGAGCTCTTCTTGAATCTGGGTGTTGAGGGCGTTCATCGGGGGCCGGTTCAGCTTGATGGTTCCGATACCGTCGTTGGTCTCCAGCGTCACGAACTCGCCCACGGAACAGCCTCCTGAGGATTGGTTCAGGTCAGCCTACGACGGGTACGGAGAAGACGATGACCACCTACTACCGGGACCCGGACGTGTGGATCACGTCCACGGGTGTCCGGATGAACGGTATGGACCTGGGTCTGGACGACCTGATCCAGGTCTGGCACACGCGTGGGCGCCGGTCGTGGGCCACGATCGCCGGCCGGGGCGCGCTGGCCCTGGCCATTCTGATCCCGATCCTGCTCGGCGCGCTCGGCATCATGGTCGCCCTGCTGATCGACGCCTCCACGACCACGACCATCGCCCTGGTCGGCGGGGGCGTGCTGGTCGGCCTGGCCACCGCGCCGCTGGCCGACGTGCTGCTGGAGCAGGTCGACCGGTCGTACGACCGCGGAAGCCGCACCCGCGAGATCTGGGCCCGCACGCCGACCGGCAAGGTCATGTTGCTGCGTACGCCCGACTCGGCGCGCTTCGGCCGCATCTACCGGGCCCTCCAGCGGGCCCTGGAACCGTCTTTAAAGTAAGGCGGATGACTAAACACGCCGCCGGCCTCTCGGCGCTGCTCGCCACCACCGGCGTCCTGCATTTCGCCGCGCCGAAGCCGTTCGACTCGATCGTGCCGCGCTCGCTGCCGGGCTCGCCGCGCACGTGGACCTATCTGAGCGGCGCGGCCGAGCTGGCCGTGGCCGCCGCGATCGCCCATCCCCGCACCCGGCGCGCGGGCGCCCTGGCCGCGGCCGGCCTGTTCGCCGCGGTCTTCCCGGCCAACGTCAAGATGGCGATCGACTGGCGGCACGCCCCGCCGGCCAAGCGGGCCATCGCGTACGGCCGCCTGCCCCTGCAGATACCGCTTGTTCTGTGGGCCCGGCGCGTTTTTTCCGATTAGCACCCGCGCGTGACGGCGGTCGGTGACGATCGGACTGATGCGAGCCACCCAGACCCGTCCCACCGGTGTCGAGCGGACCTTCGGTGTCGACGAGATCATCGTGACGAAGACCGATCCGCGCGGCGTCCTGACGTACGCCAATGAGGTGTTCCTGCGGACCTCGGCGCTCACCGAGGCCGAGGCGATCGGGCAGCCGCACAACCTCATCCGTCATCCGGACATGCCGCGGGCCGTCTTCAAGCTGCTCTGGGACACCCTCGAGCAACGGCAGGAGATCTTCGCGTACGTCAAGAATCTGGCCGCCGACGGCGCCCACTACTGGGTCCTCGCGCACGTCACGCCCTCCTACTCGGCCGACGGCCGGCTCGTCGGCTATCACTCCAACCGCCGCTCGCCCGACAAGTCCGCGGTCACCGAGGTCAGCCGCCTGTACGACCGGCTCCTGGCGGCCGAGAAGCGGGAGGGCAACACCAAGGCCGCGGTCGAGGCGGGGTGGCAGGCCATGCTGGCCGAGCTCGGCGAGCAGACGTACGACCAATATGTCTGGGCCTTGACCACCGGTGGCCGCTGATGGCGGACGAGATCCTGAAGCTGATCACCGACGTGTGCCGCAAGGCGGCGGCGGGCGACCTCGAGGCGCGGCTGCCGTCGATCGGCGAGTCGGCCGAGGCGGTGGCCGCCCGGGACGCGATGAACAACCTGCTGGACACCAGCGACGCGTTCCTGCGCGAGTCGAGCGCGGCGTCCGCGGCCGCCGCCGACGGGCGCTTCCACCGCCGCATCCTCACCCGCGGGCTGCGTGGCGCGTTCCGGGCGGCGGCCGAGGAGATCTCCGCCTCGACGTCGGTGATGAGCGACAACGCGGCCCGCATCGCCGACGCCAACCGGGCCCGGATCGCGCTCGCCGACGACCTCGAATCGGCCGTGCTCTCGGTGTCGGAGCAGGTGGCCACGGCGGCCACCGAGATGGGGGCGACGGCCAACGGGCTGGCCGACTTCGCCCGTGACGCGGTCAGCGAGGCCGAACGGGGCCTGTCGACGGTGACCGGGCTGCGCGCCGCCTCCGATCAGATCCGCACCGCGGTCGACCTGATCAACGCGGTGGCCAAGCAGACCCGGCTGCTCGCGCTGAACGCGACCATCGAGGCGGCCCGCGCCGGCGAGGCGGGCAAGGGCTTCAGCGTGGTGGCGGGCGAGGTGAAGAACCTGGCCACCGAGACCAGCGCCTCCAGCAACGAGATCATGGGCCAGGTCAACACGGTGCAGGAGGTGGCGAACGACGCGGTGACCGTGCTCGAGACGGTCACCGCGAGCATCCGCGAGATGAGCGGCCTGGTGAACGGCATCGCCGCCGCCGTCGACGGCGGCGCCGACGTGCACAGCACCGGCCTCTCCCAGCTGGCCGAGGTGCTGCGCTCCGAGGTGAACCGCTTCGTCACCACGGCCCGGCAGAGTTAGCGCCTGTCCTGCCCGTTGTAGATTTCGTCGATCTCGGCCCGCGTCGGCAGCGAGTTCGAGGCGCCGACCTTGCGGACGCACGCCGCGCCGGCCGCGTTGGCCCAGCGCACCGCCTCGATCAGGTCGCGGCCCTCACCCCAGGCCACGGCCAGCGCGGCGGTGAAGGCGTCGCCGGCGGCGGTCGTGTCGACGACGTTCACCTTGAACGACGGGACGTGCTCGTCGCGGCCCTCGCGGTCGGCATAACGGGAACCGCTGCCGCCCAGCGTCAGCACCACCCGCGGCACCAGCGCGAGCAGCCCCGGCACGTCGATCGCGTCGCCGCCGGTGATCGCGATCGCCTCGACCTCGTTGACCACGAGCAGGTCGACGTTCTCCAGGAGCTCGGGCGGCAGCGGGCGGAACGGCGCCGCGTTCAACACCGTGCGGGTGCCGCCCGCTCGCGCGGCCTGGGCCGCCTCGATCACCGTCTCGACCGGGATCTCCTGCTGGCAGAGCAGCACGTCGGCGGAGGCGATCTCGGCCCGCTCGCCGTCGCCCAGGCCGGTGAACGCGTTGTTGGCGCCGGGGGCGACCAGGATCGAGTTCTCCCCCGCGCGGTCCACCATGATCACGGCGACGCCGGAGACCCCGTACGTCGTCCGCACGTGGGTCATGTCCACGCCGGCCCCGTTGAGCTGGGCGTTGAGGTTGACGCCGAACGAGTCGGAGCCGATCGCGCCCAGGAAACAGGTGCGGCCGCCGGCCCGGGTGGCGCCGATCGCCTGGTTCGCGCCCTTGCCGCCCGGCATCATCAGGAAGTCGTCGCCCAGCACCGTCTCGCCCGGCCGGGGCAGGCGCTCGGCCAGCCCGACCAGGTCCATGTTGGCGCTGCCGGCGACGACGATGCGCGGGGGCACGTCAGGCCGCCCGGGCCGTGTACCGGTCGCCGAAGCGGTCGATGATCAGCGGCAGGCCGAACGTCTTGGACAGGTTGTCCGCCGTCATCACCTCGCCGAGCAGGCCGGACGCGACGATCGTGCCCTCGCGCAGCAGCAGCCCGTGTGTGAAGCCGGGCGGGATCTCCTCGACGTGGTGGGTGACCAGGACCATGGCGGGCGAGTCGGGATCGAGGGCCAGCTCGGTGAGCCGGGCGATCAGATCTTCCCGGCCGCCCAGATCGAGGCCGGCGCTCGGCTCGTCGAGCAGCATCAGCTCGGGGTCGGTCATCAGGGCCCGGGCGATCAGGGTGCGCTTGCGCTCGCCCTCGGAGAGCGTCCCGAACTCGCGGTCGACCAGCGAGCCCATGCCGAGCTGGGCCAGCAGCTGCCGGGCCCGCGCCTCGTCCTGCGGGTCGTAGCTCTCACGCCAGCGGCCCACGACCGACCAGGCGGCGGTGACCACCACGTCGAGCACCCGCTCGTCGGCCGGCACCCGGTCGGCGAACTGGCCGGTGGCCAGCCCGATCCGCGTCCGCAGCTCGTTGATGTCGGTGCGGCCCAGCCGCTCGGCCAGCACGTAGGCCGTGCCGCGGGAGGGGTGGAGCCGGCCCGAGGCCAGGTTGAGCAACGTGGTCTTCCCGGCGCCGTTCGGGCCCAGGACGACCCAGCGCTCATCCAGCTCGACCTGCCAGGAAAGGCTGCGAACCAGGAAGTTTCCGTTGCGGATCACGCTGACCCGGTCGAACGCGATGACAGTGTCGTCGTCGGGAGGGAGAGTCACGGCACCATCCAACCACGCGTTTCCGCTCAGGCCGTTGTAGACCCGAACACCTCATCCCGTACGGCGTCGAGCGCCGTCCAGAGCGCGCCGTGCAGCACCGGGTCGGACTCCACACCGGTGATGACGACCTTCGGGTGCACCAGCGTGATCGCGGCGACCTCCTGCTCGACCCGCTCGGCCAGCGCCGGGCCACCGGCGTGACTGATCTCGCCGGCCAGGACGACGAGAGGCGGATCGAGTACGACACAGGTGGCGGCGACGCCGAGCGCCAGCCGCCCGGCGAGCTCGTCGAGCACCGGCTCCCCGGCCTCACCGGCCGCGACAGCGTCACGGATCACATCGGCCGCCTCGGCGCCGCGGAAGCCGTACTTCTTGCCGATGGTCTTGACCGCCTCGGCCCCGGCCAGGCTCTGGAAGGCGCCGCGGACGCCGCCCTTGGCCGCCCGCTTCGAGGAATGCCGCGGAACCTCGGCCCCCGGAACCGGCAGATAGCCGATCTCGCCGGCCGCGCCGGTGCTGCCCTGGTGCAGCCGTCCGTCGATGACGCTGGCCAGGCCGACGCCGCGGCCGACCCAGATCAGCACGAAGTCGCGGACGCCGGTGGCGGCGCCGGTGCTCTGCTCGGCGACGGCGGCCATGTTGACGTCGTTGCCGAAGAAGACCGGGGTGTGCAGATCACGCCGCAGGTCGTCGAGCAGGCCCCGGTGCCAGCGCGGCAGGTCCCAGGCGAAGGAGATCTCGCCGCTCTGCGGATCGACGAGACCAGGAGTGCCGAGCACGACCCGCCGCACCGAGCCCATGTCGGCGCCGGCCTCGGTGGCGGCCCGCACGACAGCGTTGTGCACGACGCCAACCGGGTCGTCGGTGTCCTTGGTGGACTGCTCGTCCCGCCCGATGATCGTGCCGGTGATGTCGGCGCAGGCGGCGACGACCCGCTCGGGCCCGACCTCGACCCCGATGACATGCGCGCTGCCCGGGGTCACCGCGTACAGCTGAGCGTTGGGCCCGCGCCCGCCGGCCTGCTCACCGACCCGGCGCACGAGGCCGCGCTGCTCGAGTCGCTCGACGAGCTGCGAGGCCGTGACCTTGCTGAGCCCGGTCATCTCACCCAGCTGGGCCCGCGTCAGCGGCCCGCGCGAGAGCAGCAGTTCCAGCGCCGCGCGGTCATTGAGCGCGCGCAACAGCCGGGGCGTGCCCGGAAGGCGGGTGGCGGCCATGCGATCCCCTACTTATTTAGGATTATTTCCTATTAGATTACCGGCACCCGGCGAACGGGTAGGCGCAGCGTAGCGGTCCCGGCGCGTCGGCAACTCCCCCCGCCGATCGACCCCGAGGATCATGGCAGGTCGCCCACCACACGGACCAGACCCGCCGCCCTCCACCTCCGCACCGCGCACCCCACCCACCGCCCCTGGTCTCCCCGCCGCGAACCCCACCTCCGACCGCCTCGTCGCGGGCCTTCGCGCATCGCCTCCAGCCATCCCGCCGCCCACCACCTCCAGCATCCCGCCGCCCACCACCTCCAGCCATCCCGCCGCCCACCACCTCCAGCATCCCGCCGCCCACCTCCAGCCATCCCGCCGCCCGCCCATCGCCATCGCCCTCCAGCGCCCGCGCCGGCCCCACCCGCGCCCCTCCGCGGACCCTGCCCGCCGCTCCCCGCGTTCCCCTGACGGCTCCGCCCGTCATCAACCGCACCTCCTTGTTGAACATGTTCAAGTTTGGGCCTACGCTGAGGGCGAGTTAGTTGAACGCGTTCGAGAAAGGCGGTCCGATGGACCCCAAGGTGTGGATGTATCTCGTCTATCTGGCGGTCAGCGTGGGCCTGACGGTCTGGGTGGCGACCACGCTCTCCCGCAACGGGCTGGTCTTCCTGGCCGACGTCTTCGCCGACGCGAAGCTGGCCAAGGCGGTCAACCAGCTGTTGGTCATGGGCTTCTACCTGCTGAACCTCGGGTACGTCACCGTCACCATGCGATCGGCGAACACCATCGCCGACACCAGTGAGGCGCTCGAGACCCTCTCCATGAAGATCGGCCTGGTGCTCCTCGTGCTCGGCGTCCTGCACTTCTGCAACGTCTTCTTCCTGGGCCGCTACCGCCGCGGCCGCCTGCGCCAGCAGCAGGGCGTGCCGCCGCTCCCGCCGGCCGGCCGCCTCCCGTTCCACCCGCAGACCCCACCCCCACCGGCCCGGGCATGACCAGCCACCACGATCTCGACCCGGCCGGTCACGGGGCCGGCCGGGTCGCGCCCGCCGGCTCCGGCGAGGAGGTGCGGATCGGGTCTTTCACCGTTCTCTACGACGCGGGGTGCCCGATCTGCCGGGCCGCCGGGCGGTGGTTGCGGGGGCGGGCTCAGCTCGTACCACTGGAATTTGTGCCCGCGGGGTCGCCCGAGGCGCGGGAACGGTTCGCGGGACTGGATCACGATGCGACGCTGCGCGACATCACGGTGATCGGCGACGACGGTTCCGTCTACGTCGGGGACGGGGCCTGGGTCGCCTGCCTCTGGGCGCTCGCGGACTACCGGGCCATGGCCGAACGGATCAGCTCGCCGGCGCTTCTGCCCAGCGCGCGGAAGTTCATCGCCGCGGTGTCCGCGGTCCGGGAGGCGACGCGCTCATCAGCGGGGGAGGCGACGCGCTCATCGGTCGGGGAAGGACGCCCGGACTGGGCGCTGGACTACGGTGACGGGTGTGACGACCGCTGCCGCTGAGCCGACCGGCTCGGACGATCCACCCGCCCCCGGTCCTCGAGGGGAGAAGCCCCGGCGTGCTCGCGGGGAGCAGACCCGGCAGCTGATTCTCGAGACGGCGCTGCGGCTCTTTCGCGAGCGGGGGTACGCCGAGACGACCATGCGGGCCATCGCCAAGGAGGCCGGGGTCGCGGTCGGCAACGCCTATTACTACTTCGACTCCAAGGAACACCTGATCCAGGGGTTCTACGACCGCAACCAGGCCTCGCACCGGGCGGCCGCCGAGGAGGTCTTCGCCGGCGAGAAAGATCTGGCGCCCCGGCTGCGCGGAGTGCTGCACGCGGGGATCGACGTCAACGCGCCTTATCACTCGTTCGCCGCGACCTTCTTCAAGAGCGCGGCCGAGCCGGCCTCACCGTTGAGTCCGTTCTCGCGCGAGTCGTCACCGGCCCGGGAGGCGGCCATCGCGATCTTCCGCGACGTCGTGGAGGGCTCGACCGCCAAGCTCGATCCGGAGCTGCGGCGGGAGTTGCCCGAGCTGCTCTGGCTCGGGTGGATGGGCGTCATTCTTTTTTGGGTGTACGACAACTCGCCCGGCCAGAGGCGCACACGACGGCTCATCGACGGGGTCGTGCCGCTGATCGACCGGCTCGTCTCCCTGTCGCGGCTGCGGGTGCTGCGGCCGGCGTTGCGGCAGGTGCTGGCGCTGATCGAGAGCATTCGCCGGGACGATTGATCACGGTAGGTAGTGCGTCACGATCACCACGGTGAGTGATCGGCTTCCGGGTTATATGCCCTAGTGTCCGGAGATAGCCGGATCTGTCGCCCATTCCGCGTGGGCCGAACGGCCATTTCGGCCACCGAGAGCTTTCGGCCGGCAACCGCCGGCACGTAGCGTTATCACCGCAGGTGGGTCTGGGGACGTCGCGGCACAGGGCTCGAGCTACGGGACCAGTTCGAGCCTTCGCGACGCAGACGGTGAGCCGGGCGCGGTCATGGATTTCGGGAGCAATCCACGGCCGTCCCGGCTCACGCTGCTGTGAAGCCTCGCAGGCGCAGGCTGTTGAGAACCACGAAGACCGAGCTCAGGGCCATGGTGGCCCCGGCGATCATCGGGTTGAGCAGGCCGGCCGCGGCCAGCGGCAGGGCCGCCACGTTGTAGGCGAAGGCCCAGAACAGGTTCCCGCGAATGATGTTCAGGGTGCGGCGCGACAGCCGGACGGCATCGACGGCGGCGGAGAGGTCATCCCGTACGAGCGTGAGGTCCGAAGCCTGAATCGCGACGTCGGTCCCGGCGCCCATCGCCAACCCGAGATCGGCCTGGGCAAGAGCCGCCGCGTCGTTGACGCCGTCGCCGACCATCGCCACCGACTTGCCCTCGGCCTGAAGGCCCTTGACCACGTCGACCTTGCCGGCGGGCAGCACACCAGCGAACACCTTGGTGATGCCGACCTCGGCCGCCACCGCTTCGGCCACCGGCGCGGCATCACCGGTGACCAGCATCGGCTCCAGCCCGAGCCGCCGCAGCCCAGCGATCGCCGCCTTGCTCGTAGGCCGCACGGCGTCCGCGAGCGCCAGCCACCCGGCCACCGCCCCGTCGACGGAGACCTCGACCCACGTCGCCGCACCCGCATCCGAAGCCGGGCCCACCGGCGCGCCCGCGCTCACCCCGACATCCACCCCGCCGACCCGGCCCCGCACGCCGACTCCGGCTGTCGCGTGGAAGTCCGTGACCGGGGGCAACGTGCCCTTCTCGCGGGCCGCGTCCGCGATCGCGCGGCCGATCGGGTGCTCCGAGGCCGCCTCGACCGCGCCGGCCAGGCGCAGCAGCTCCTCCGGGTCGGTGCCCGAAGCCGGGACCAGCGCCGCCAGCGCCATCCGGCCCGTCGTCACCGTGCCCGTCTTGTCGAGGACGATCGTGTCGGCCCGGCGGGTCGACTCCAGGGCCTCGACGCCGCGGATCAGGATGCCCAGCTGAGCACCTCGGCCCGTACCCACCAGAAGGGCCGTCGGTGTGGCCAGGCCCAGAGCGCACGGGCACGCGATGATCAGCACAGCCACCGCCGCCGTGAACGCCGCCGACGTGCCCTCCCCCGTGCCGAGCCAGAAGCCCAGCGTGCTCACCGCCAGGGCGATCACCACCGGGACGAACACGCCCGAGATCCGGTCGGCCAGCCGCTGCACGGCCGCCTTGCCGTTCTGCGCCTCCTCGACCAACCGGGCCATCTGCGCGAGCTGCGTGTCCGCGCCCACCTTCTCGGCCCGCACCACCAGGCGCCCGCCGGCGTTCACCGTCGCGCCCGTCACCGGGTCGCCCGGCCGCACCTCGACCGGCACCGACTCCCCGGTCAGCAGGCTGACGTCCAGCGCCGACACTCCGTCGACCACCACGCCGTCAGTGGCGACCTTCTCGCCCGGGCGTACAAGGAAAATGTCACCCGGCGTGAGATCGCCGGCCGGAATGACCCGCTCGGCGCCGTCCGCGAGGACGGTGACCTGCTTGGCCCCGAGCTCGAGCAGCGACCGCAACGCGTCACCCGCGCGGCGCTTGGCCCGCGCCTCCAGATAGCGCCCGGCCAGCAGGAACGTCGTGACCCCGGCCGCCGCCTCCAGATAGATGGCGTCCCCGTCGCTCGCCGTCAGCGAGAACGGGTGGGTCATCCCCGGCATCCCGGCATCGCCCAGGAAGAGCGCCCAGATCGACCACCCGAAGGCGGCCAGCGTCCCTATCGACACCAGCGTGTCCATCGTGGCCGCGCCGTGCCGGAGATTGACGAAGGCCGACCGGTGGAACGGCCACCCGCCGTACACCACAACGGGTGAAGCCAGAACCAGCGACAGCCACTGCCAGTAGTCGAACTGCCATGACGGCACCATGGCCAGAACGATCACCGGAACGCTGAGCACGGCCGAGATCAGCAACCGGTCCCGCAGCGGATCGCGGCGTTCCTCCGGAAGCGGCACCTCAGGCGAGGGCTCGGCGGCGGTGTAGCCCGTCTTCTCCACGACGGCGATCAGGTCGGCCGCCGAGACGGAGACCGGAACGGTGGCCCGCGCCTTCTCGGTCGCGTAGTTGACCGTGGCGGTCACGCCGTCGACCCGGTTCAGCTTCTTCTCGATGCGATTGGCGCACGCGGCGCACGTCATCCCACCGATCTCCAGCTCGATCACCCGCTCCATGCCTCGAAGCATACCCCTCGGGGGTACGGGTATTCTCAGAGGAAGGCCGTTATGGCCGCGGCCACCCGTCCGGGTGCCGTGCGCTCGGCCGTGTGCCCCTGCCCGCGCATGGTCGTCCGCGTCGCGTTCGGCAGAGCCCGCTCGAGCGCGTCCAGCCGCTCGATCAGATGCCCCGGGCTGCGCTCTCCGGCCAGAAGCAGGACCGGGACCTCGATGGCGCGGTACGCCTCCAGGCGACACCCGAGCGCGTCGATGGCGTCGTTGTCATCCCACTGGCGCTCGACCAGCGGACCGATCCGCGACGCGCGCCGGTTCATCGCGAAGCGGGCGACCCCGATCATCGGCGAGCGCATCTTCGCCACCTCACGGAGGAAGATCGCGAACGCCGTGCCCGGCTTCCCCTCGGCCAGGGCCGCCCGGGCCCGGGCGGCGTGCTCACCGCCCAGCGGCTCGCCGAGCACCACCGGCGGCTCGTAGAGCACGGCCACCGAGTAGAGATCGGGATCCGCCACCAGCGCCTCCAGCGCCACCACGGCCCCCGACGAGTGCCCCACCAGCACCGGCCGGTCGAGCGCGGCCGCGGCGGCGCGCACCTCGGCCACCTCGTCGGCGATCGTCACCTTCCGCGGCACGTCCAGCCGATATTGCCGGCGGTGCAGCCGCACCGTGCGGAACCGGTCGCGCAGCCGGTCGGTCACCCCGGCCCAACTGCCCAGATCACCCATGCCGGCGTGCAGCACAAGGATCGGGCGGCCCCGTCCCTCATCGATCTTCATCGCGCTCTCCTTAGCATCGCTAAGGAGAATTTAGCACTGCTAAGGTGAGCCGGTGAAGGGTCTGTCGCGCGAGGTGCTGATCGATGCCGGCCTGAAGCTGCTGGACGAGGTGGGCCTCGACGGCCTGACCGTGCGGAGGCTGGCGACCGCGGTCGGCGTGCAGTCACCCGCGCTCTACTGGCACTTCAAGACCAAGCAGGACCTGCTCGACGGGATGGCAAGCGCGATCATCCAGCGGGCCGGCATGGGCCCGCCCCGGGACGGCGAGGAGTGGCCCGACTGGTTGCGGCGCCGCGCCCGGGCGTACCGGAAATCGCTCCTGGCCCATCGCGACGGCGCCCGCCTGATCACCTCGGCCCGGCGGGCGCCCGATGCCCTGCACGACTTCGAGCGGGAGCTGGCGGCCATGGTCGAGCGGGGCTTCACCCCGGCCGGCGCCCTGCTCACGATCATGACGATCGCCGACTACACGAACGGCTTCGTCCTGCAGGAGCAGGCCACGACCGGGCCGCCGGGCGAGGCCGAGGTGACGGCGCTCGCCCAGCTGCCCACCCTGATCGCGGCCCTCTCGTCGGAGGGCTACCGCCACCCCGACGAGTCGTTCGAACACGGACTGTCGGTCCTGGTGGCCGGGACCGCATCCGTCCTGCGGGAGGTCAGGACGCCGAGGACGTCTTGACCAGGGTTCGGATCTGGCGGAGCAGCACCGACAGGGCCGCCAGCTCGGCCGGTGTGTCGCCCACGTTGCCTATGGCGTTGGACGCTCGGGCGATGGAGGCTGCATTGACGCGTTCCCATTCAGAAACGCGGTCCTCGGCCGAGGCCTCCACCGGGGTCGATTGCAGGACCTCGGCCGTCAAGGCCGCCAGCGCCGCGTACAGGTCGTAGCGCAACGCCATCCGGGCCAGCGTCTGCCACCTGTCCCCGCGCGGCAGCTTGGAGATGTGCGACAGCAGCTGGTCGATGTGGAAGCGCTCGGACAGGGCGAAGTAGACCGGCGCCACCTCGTCCGCGTCGCGGCCCGTGACCACTCCCGTCTCCAGGATGTCGAGCAGGCCGAAACCGTAGTTGACCAGCGTCACCCGCTCGGCCAGCTCCATCGGCACGCCCTTGTCGACCAGCCAGGCGATGTGCTCGTCCATCGACAGGCGCTCGTTGCCCTTGAGCACCGCCGACATCCTCGGCATCAGATCCTGCACGCCGTGCCGCAGGCGGGCCACCTCGCCCGCCACGTCGATCGGCGAGCGCCTCGTGCTGACCAGCCAGCGGACCGCGCGGTCGAGGAGGCGGCGGGACTCGAGGAAGACCAGCGTCTGCGCCGGCGTCGGCACCTGGTTGTCCAGGGCCTCGGCGTCGGCCCAGATGCCGGCCAGGCCGTACGTGTCGCGGATGACCACGTACGCCCGGATGACGTCGGCCGCCGAGGCGCCGCTCTCCTCCATGGCGCGGAAGATGAACGACGTGCCGCCCCGGTTGACCACCTCGTTGACCAGGACGGTCGTGATGATCTCGCGGCGCAGCCGGTGGCCCGTCATGCGGGTGGCGAAGCGTTCCCGCAGTGGCGTCGGGAAGTATCCCGACAGGACGGAGGCCGTCCAGGGCTCGTCGACCAGCTCGTCGGCCAGAACTTCCCGTTCCGCGGCGATCTTGACGTACGCCAGAAGGACCGCGAACTCCGGCGCCGTCAGGCCCTCGCCGTTCTCGTAGCGGGTGGCCAGCTCGGCGTCGGTCGGCAGGGCCTCGAGCTCGCGGTTGAGCTGGCCGCTCTCCTCCAGCCAGGTCAGCATCCGCCGGTGCACCGGCAGCAGCGAATGCGCCTGCGAGCGGGCGTTGCCCAGGGCCTGCGCCTGCTCGTAGTTGTCGCGCAGCACCAGCGCCGCGACCTCGTCGGTCATGGCCGCCAGCAGCTCGTCCCGCTCGGGCAGGCTGAGCTCGCCCTCGGTGACCGCCCCGCCCAGCAGGATCTTGATGTTGACCTCGTGGTCGGAGCAGTCCACGCCGGCCGTGTTGTCGATGAAGTCGGTGTAGATGCGGCCGCCGGTGCGGGCGAACTCGATGCGGCCGCGCTGGGTCAGGCCCAGGTTGCCGCCCTCCCCGACGACCCGGCAGCGCAGCTGGCCGCCGTTGACGCGAATGGCGTCGTTGCCCTTGTCGCCGACGTCCACGTGAGTCTCGGAGGCCGCCTTGACGTACGTGCCGATGCCGCCGTTCCAGAGCAGGTCGACCGGCGCGCGCAGGATGGCCCGCATGAGCTCGACCGGGCTGACCGCCGTCGCGTCGCCCAGATCGAGGGCGGCGCGCACTTCCGGCGAGACCGGGATCGATTTGGCCGTACGGGGATAGATGCCCCCGCCCGGCGAGATGAGCGACTTGTCGTAGTCGTCCCAGGACGAACGCGGCAGGTCGAACAGCCGCCGGCGCTCCTCGAAGGAGGTGGCCGCGTCGGGCGTCGGGTCGAGGAAGATGTGCCGGTGGTCGAAGGCGGCCACCAGCTGGATGTGCTGGGAGAGCAGCATTCCGTTGCCGAAGACGTCGCCGCTCATGTCACCGACGCCGACCACCGTGAAGTCCTGCGTCTGGGTGTCGACGCCGAGATCGCGGAAGTGCTTCTTGACCGACTCCCACGCGCCCCGGGCCGTGATGCCCATCTTCTTGTGGTCGTAGCCGGCCGAGCCGCCGCTCGCGAAGGCGTCGCCCATCCAGAAGTCCTTGCCCACGGAGATCTCGTTGGCGATGTCCGAGAACGTGGCCGTGCCCTTGTCGGCCGCGACCACCAGGTACGGGTCGTCGCCGTCGTGCCGGACCACGTCGCGCGGCGGCACGATCTTGCCACTGTGGATGTTGTCGGTGACGTCGAGCAACGCCGTGATGAAGCGCTTGTAGCACTCCACCGCCTCGTCGCGGTCGCCCGGCTTCTGCTTCAGCACGAAGCCGCCCTTGGCGCCGACCGGCACGATCACCGCGTTCTTCACCATCTGCGCCTTGACCAGGCCGAGAACCTCCGTACGGAAGTCCTCGCGCCGGTCCGACCAGCGCAGGCCGCCGCGGGCGACGGCGCCGAACCGCAGGTGGACGCCCTCGAAGCGGGGCGAGTACACGAAGATCTCGTACTTCGGGCGCGGCTGGGGCAGGTCGGGGATCGCCTGCGGGTCGAGCTTGAACGCCACGTACGACTTCGGCCGCCCGTCCGCGCCACGCTGGAAGAAGCTGGTGCGCAGCGTGGCCTGGATCAGCGTCAGATAGGACCGCAGGATCCTGTCCTGGTCGAGGCTGTCCACGTCGTCGAGCAGCCCGGTGATCCGGTCGACGAGCTCACCCGCGAGCCGCGAGCGCTGCTCCTCGCCGGCCTCCAGGCGCGGCGAGAACCGCGTCTCGAACAGCCGCACCAGCAGGCGGGCGATCTCCGGGTAGGCGATGAAGGTCGATTCCAGATAACGCTGGGAGAAGACGCTTCCGGTCTGGCGCTGATATTTGGTGTACGCCCTCAGCACCACCACCTGACGCCAGGTGAGACCGGCCCGCAGCACCAGCTCGTTGAAGCCGTCCACTTCGGCCTCGCCCCGCCAGGCGGCCGCGAACGCGTTCTCCACCTGCGGGCGCACCTCGGCCAGCTCACGATGCGCGGCCGGCGGGCGCAACCCGAAGTCGTACAGGTAGATGGTGCCGTCGCTGCGCCGGATCTCGTACGGCCGCTCGTCGACCACCTGCACGCCCAGCGAGTGCAGCACCGGCAGCACCGCCGAGAGCAGCATCGGCTCGCCGTACCGGTACACCTTGAACCGCACGTCGTGGTCGTCGGGCTCGGGCTCGCCCGTGCGCCCCGGCCGCCGCTTGCGGTAGAGGTGCATCTCGAGCTGGCCCTCCTCCTCGAGGAGCTCGAGCTTGGCCAGGTCCTGCATTCCTTCGTACGGCGTGTGGCCGTCCTTGTAGCTGTCCGGATAGGCCGCCGAGTAGCGCGTGAACAGGTCGCGCGCCGCCTCCTCGCCGAGCTTGCGCTCGAGCACCAGGGAGAAGTCGTCGTCCCACATGCGGGTGGCGTCGGCCAGCATCTCGGCCAGCGCGTTCGGATCGACCTTGCCCGGCGGGTCGGCCGGGTCGGTGCGCACGATGAAGTGCACGCGGGCCAGCATCCGCTCGGTCACCCGGGTCGTGTAGTCGAGGCCGACGCCGTTCAGCTCGCGGAGCAGGATCTCCTGCATGTGCAGGCGGTTGCCGGTGGTGAACCGGTCGCGCGGCATGTAGACCAGGCACGAGATGAACCGGCCGTATCCGTCACGCCGCAGGAACAGGCGCAGCTGCCGGCGGCCCGCCATGCGCAGGACACCGATCACCGCCTCGTACAGATCATCGGTCTTGATCTGGAAAAGCTCGTCCCTCGGGTACGTCTCGAGGATCTGCAGCAGGTCCTTGCCCGAGTGTCCGCGCGGCGAGAGGCCCGACCGGTCGAGCACCTCCATCACCTTGCGCTTGACGACCGGCAGCTCACGGACGCTGGTCCGGTACGCCGACGAGCTGAACAGGCCCAGGAAGCGCCGCTCCCCGATCACCTCGCCCGACGAGTCGAACATCTTGAAGCTGATGTAGTCGAGGTACGCCGAGCGGTGCACCGTGGCCCGCGAATTGGCCTTGGTGATGACCAGGAGCCTTTTCTCCAGAGCCCGTTTGTACGCCTCGGGGGTCATCGTCGACAGCTTGCGAGGCTTGCTGTCGCCGCGCAGGATGCCCAGCCCACTGCCGGGAACGGCGCCCAGCACGTCGCCGTCGAGCCTGTACTCCCGGTAGCCCAGGAACGTGAAATGGTCGTGGGCCAGCCACTTGAGCAGCTCGATCGAGTCGGTGACGTCCTTGTCGGGCACCGGGAGCTTGCCCTCGGAGCCGCGCGCCGTGGCCAGCTCGTCGGCGATCACTATGGCCCGCTGGCGCATCCGCGGCCAGTCCTCGACCGCGTCGCGCACGTCGGTCAGCACCCGGCGGACCTCGTTGTGCAGCTGCTCGCGGGTGTCCTCGCTGCGGATCGGGTCGATCTCGATCCGGATCCAGCTCTCGACCAGGTCGCCCTCGATCGCGTCGTCGGGCTCGACGTCGGCCGCCAGTTCGGCCAGCGCGCCCAGCGGCTCCCGCCGCACCACGATCAACGGGTGCACCAGCAGGTGCACCTGCAACTGGTGGGCCGACAGCAACGCGATCACCGAGTCGACCAGGAACGGCATGTCGTCGGTGACGATCTGCACCACCGTGTGGCACTGCGACCCGGCCGGCGGCGTGATCGCCAGTTTCAGCTCGCCCGCCAACCTCGTGCGGGCGAGCTCGCGATGAGCGACCGCCGCGTCGTACATCTCCTGCGGCGTGAACCCGACCAGCTCCTCATCGGGCGCGAACCGCCAGAAGCGGCCCACGAGCTGGGCGGTTGCATGATCGCTGCCCGCTACCTCGACGGCCTGGGCCACCAACCGCTCCCCGTTGGGCAGCGGCTCGTCGAGCTCGCCCTCCTCGGCGGAGGCGCCGAGGCGCCCCGTCAGGGCCAGCCCGGGTCCGGCGGCATAGTCCAGATCAACATCGGAATCGGTTGCGGCCTCATCGGCGACAGCCATGGTCTGGCGCTCCCCTCACCCACCACACTGTGGGCTCGAACGTGTCGAGGACAGCCTAGAACGCGCCGGAGGCGGCGATCACACTCGCGGTGTGAACGGTCCGATCGGCGGCGATTTTGACCTTTCTCACCTTGCGCGGGTCAACGGGACGGGCATCGGTTGACTACCGTCACGTCTGATCTCTTGGGTTTGTCTCATACCCCCGGAAAGGTGTTGCCATGCGCCGGTTCGTCGCCACCGTTGCCACCCTGGCCCTGGCCGCCGGCCTGCTCGCCGGGTGCTCCGGCGACGGGCCCGACGGCACCCTCGACGATTTCCTGGCCGGCTGGCGCCGCAACGACCTGAGCAAGGTCGGCTTCGTCAGCGCGGCCGGCGGCAAGCTGGCCTCGGCCGACGTGCAGGCCCAGCTCAAGGAGCTCACCGGCGAGCTGGTCAACGCGCAGATGACGGTCACCAAGACCGGCGAGGCGAAGACCACCGGCGACGACGCGACCCACCCGATCAAGCTCGACTGGAAGCTGCCGGGCGACGTCACATGGTCGTACGAGAGCACCGTCCGTCTCACCAAGAGGAACACCGACGGCTGGTCGGTGATCTGGGAGCCGGCGCTGGTGCAGAGCGACCTGGTCGCCGGAGACAAGGTCCGGCTCCAGCGCGTCGCCTCGACCCGGGCCAGCATCCTCGACGCGGCCGGCCAGCCGATCGTCACCGCCCGCGACGTGGTGACCATCGGCGTCGTCCCGCAGAACATCACCGACCAGGCGAAGCTGCAGAAGGACCTGACGACGGCGCTGGCCAAGGTCGGCGTCACGGTCGACATGGCCGACCTGGCCACCCGCGTGAAGAACAGCGACCCCGGCGCCTTCGTCGACGTGGTCACCCTCCGCCGCCCCGACTACCTCAAGATCCGCAACGAGGTACGCCCCCTCAAGGGCACCCAGTTCCAGGAGGCGAAGCGCGACCTGGCCCCGACCAGGGCCTTCGCCCGCGCCCTGCTGGGCACGGCCGACCAGGCGACCCGCGACGACATCGACGGGAACCCGAGGACGATCGCGCAGGGCGACATCGTCGGCCACGGCGGCCTCCAGCAGAAGTACGACGACACCCTGCGCGGCAAGCCGGGCCTGTCGGTCGTGGTCAGCCGCCCCACCTCGGAGTCCGACGACACCCCCAAGGACACGGCCATCTTCACGTCGAAGCCGGTCGACGGAAAACCGATCAAGACAACCCTGGACGTGAAGACCCAGATGGCGGCCGACGCGGCCCTGGCATCGATCAAGCAGCCCAGCTCGCTGGTCGCCATCAAGGTCAGCGACGGCTCGGTGCTGGCGGTGGCCAACGGCCCCGACGGCGGCACGGTCGACACGGCCCTCACCGGCCAGGTCCCACCCGGATCGACGTTCAAGGCCGTTTCCGCGTACGGGTTGCTGCAGCGCAAGGCCGTCACGGCCAACACGACGGTGGCCTGCCCGGCGAAGGCAACGGTGGCCGGACGCGAGTTCAAGAACGCCGACGGCGAGGTCCTGGGCAACGTCCCGTTCCACGTCGACTTCGCCAAGTCCTGCAACACGGCGTTCGTGGCCCTGGCCCCGAAGCTGGGCGCCGAGGGCCTCCAGAAAGCCGGCGCGGACCTCGGCCTGGGCGGCAAGTGGGACATGGGAGTGGAGGCGTTCAGCGGCAAGATCTCCCCCGCGGCGACCCCGACCGAGCTGGCGGCCGCGACCTTCGGCCAGGGAGCGACAGCGGTGAGCCCGGTGGCAATGGCCGGCGCGACGGCGGCCATCGCCCGGGGCCAGTTCAAGCAGCCCAAGCTGGTGCTCGACCCGGCCCCGGCGGCCCCGGCGGCGGACGGCCCGCAGCTCGACGCGGCGGCGTTGACCCCGCTGCGCCAGATGATGCGAGAGGTCGTCACGGGGGGAACGGGGACGGCGCTGAAGGCGACACCGGGAGGCCCGGTGCACGGCAAGACGGGCACGGCCGAGTTCGCCGAGGGCACCGAGGACACACATTCGTGGTTCATCGGTTATCAGGGCGACGTGGCGTTCGCCGTGATGGTCCAGAAGGGCGGCGCGGGTTCCGAGGCCGCGGTCCCCGCGGTCGACCGTTTCTTGCGGGCCTTGGCGAAGTAACAGCCACTTCGACAGCCCAGAGCCCGCCGGCGCACAGCCCGCCGCCGCACAGCCCGCCAGCCCGCCAACGCAGAGCCCGCCCTCCCAGGGGGACCCCCGCCTTGGGGAGCATTGTCGCCGCTTTGGCCAAGATCGTGCGGGTGCCCTGTGGACAGGGCAGAACTGTGGATAACCGGCGTCAGACGATGTCGGCGGGTTTTCCCTGGCCGGGGCCGAGGCCCACCTCGAAAGCCGGGCGCTGGGCCGGCAGGGAGAAGTTGTCCGGTGCCGGCTCTTCGGCGGTACGGGGGCGCAGCATGCCGGGGCGCGTTGCCGGCAAAGGATCGGAGTCGAGCAGCGGCGCCTGACCGAGCGGGCGCTGCACCAGGCGGACAGGCGCCGGCTCCGGTTCGGCGCTTTCCGGCTCGGCGCTCTCCGGCTCGGCGCTCTCCGGCCCAGTGTTCTCCGGCCCGGCGCCCTCCGGCCCGGCCTCGGACCCGGATTCGGCCCTGGCGGTCTCCAGCTCATCAAGATCGGAGATCTCGGCCCCATCGACCGGCTCGGCGAGCTCAGAGCCAGCGGACTCGATCGGCTCGGCAAACTCAGAAGCGGCGGGCTCGGCCAACTCTGAGCCGGCAGGATCGGCGAACCCAGGGCCGGCAGGCTCGATCGGCTCGGCCAGATCGGCGGCCTCGGAGTCAGCCGGCTCGATTGAATCGGAGTGAGCCGACGCGGCCGGATCAGGTTGAGCCGGCGCGACCGGATCGGAATCGCCGAGTTCGGCGACGGCCGCGGGCTTGAGGCGGGCGGGCGCGGCCGGCCTGGAGAGGTCACGCGTGGGGAGGTTGAACGGGTCGAAGTGGGCGGACGCGGCCAGCCCGGAGAGGTCACGGGTGGCGGCGCCGGCCGGGTCGATGAGGTCGGTCGGCTCGGGGTTGGCGGGCTCGGCCGGCTCCTCGTCGTCCGTCTCTGAGTCGTCTGTGTCTGAGTCGTCTGTGTCTGAGTCGTCCGGGTCGGCGTCGGGGACCTCCTGGTCGGGATCGCGAGGGAGCGGCGGGGCCTCCTCGCCCTCCTCCACAGCCAGGATCGTCGTAGCCGGCGCCGCGGCGTCGTCCGGGCCGGCTGACATGCCGGCCGCGGCCAGTGTCACGCTTTCCGCCGCGGCCCTCGCCCGCCGGCGTTCCCATGCCAGGTCTTCCGGTGAGGCGGCCGGAGTGTCCATGTCGGCCCGGGCCGCGATCAGGTCGGGGCGCGGCGTCACGTTGTGCGCCACCTCCAGGCCCGACACCACCGCCGCCGTGATCTCCGAGGCGTAGCGGCCGTCGGGGTCGTAGTCCGGGTCGAAGACCGTGATCTCGACACCCAGGCAGTGCGGGGACTCGACCAGGCCCGACAGGAGGATCTCCAGCTCGGGGAACGCGATGCCACCGGGGGACGGCGCGTCCACCGCCGGCATCACCGCCGGGTCGAGGACGTCCACGTCCACGTGGACCCAGTAGCCGGCGCAGTCGACCAGCTGGTCGCGGGCCCACTGAGCGCTGCGGGCCGCGCCCTCCGCCCTCAGGGCCGGCACCGGGCGGGTCACTATGCCCGCCGCCTGGAGGTCCAGGCGGTATTCGTCCTGGGCCCGGATGCCCAGGACCACCACGTCCACGTCGCGGAAGTACGGGCGGCGGCTCTCGATCGCGGCCAGGTCGGCCTGTCCCCGGCCGGTCACCAGGGCCAGGTCCTCGCCCGCGGCCGCTCCGACGTACGACGCGTTTCCCGGGTGGCGGAAGTCGGAGTGGCCGTCCACGAAGACCAGGCCTATGCGGCCGCCGACCGCCTCGCCAAGGCGGTGCATGGCCACGCCCGAGCCCAGCAGGATGGAGCAGTCGCCGCCCAGGACAACCGGGAACTCGCCCGCGTCGAGGATCGCCCCGATGCGGTCGGCCAGGGCCCGGGAGTACGCCGCGATCTGCTGCGCGTGCGCCACCCCGTCGCCGGGGCGCCAGTCGCCCGGGTCGTACCTCGGCGGGGTCAGGCAGCCCGCGTCGCGGGCGCCCAACTTGGTGATCAGGCCTTTGTCTCGGAGCGCTCCGGGCGCCTTGGCGCAGCCCGGCACCGACGTCTCGGTCGGCGGGCGCAGACCGAGGTTGGACGGTGCGTCGAGGACAGCGATGCGGCGCACGGAGCGGCTCCCTGCCTAGAAGAGGGCGCTGGCCAGGGCGCGCCGGGCGCCGGCCACCGCGGGATCGTCGGGGCCGGCCACGCTGAACAGCGACAGCAGGTGTTTGCGTACGGCGTCGCGGTCGTCGCCCGCCGTGCGCTTGACCAGGGCGACCAGGCGCGCGTAGGCCTTGTCGGCCTGGCCGCTCAGCACCTCGATGTCGGCCGCCAGGCGCTGGGCCTCGACGTCGTCGGGGGACGCGTCGGCCTTGGCCAGCGCGGTCGCCGGGTCGGCGCCCTGGATGCGGCGGTAGAGCTCCACCTGGGCCAGGCCGGACTCGGCGGCGGCGTCCTGCGGGGTCTCGGCCAGGATTTTCCTGTACGCCGCCTCAGCCTCGTCGAGGTCGCCGGTCATCAGGGCGTCGTCGGCCGCGTCGAGGCGCGGGTCCTCGGGGGCCTCGACGCTGATGCCGCCGGCCTTGAGCACCGCGTCGACGTACTGCTTGACCTGGCTCTCGGGAAGCACGCCGGTGAAGCCCTCGACGAGCTGGCCGCCGACCACCGCGACCACCATCGGGATGCCCTGCACGCGCAGCGCCTGAGCGAGCCGCGGATTGGCGTCCACATCGACCTTGCCGAGCACCCACGAGCCGCCGCCGGCCTGAGCGAGCCGCTCGAGGATCGGGGACAGCTGCTTGCAGGGCTCGCACCAGTCGGCCCAGAAGTCGAGGATGACCGGCGTCGCGAGCGAGCGCTCGAGGACGGCCGACTGGAAGTTGGCCTCGGTGACGTCGATGATCGTCTCGGGTCCGGCGCCGCCGGGCAGGCCGCCCGGGATGGCTCCGGGAGGCGGTCCGCCGTGCGCGGCCGCCTGTGGGTCGGCGGGGGCGGCGGGGCGGCTCGGCGCCGCAGCGGGCGCGCGCAGCGCGCTGAGATCGACCGCGCCGCGGGTGAAGATCGACGGAGTGGTCCGTGGGTCGCTCATGGTTACCTAGTCTCGCACGCTGACAAGGCGCTCCGCCGCGCCGCGGCGGGCCTGATATCGGACGTCACAGCATAACGGATGAGTTATCCTTTTAGAATGCCGTCGCTGAATCCCGAGAAGCTTCGGGCCGACTCGGCCCGGGTGCGTGAGCTGATGCTCTCGGTCGCCCGCGAGCGGCTGCGGGCGGGCGACACCGACCTGCCGATGAACGCCATCGCGAAGCAGGCGGGCGTGGGCGTCGGCACCGCCTATCGGCACTTCGAGACGCATCAGGTGCTGCTCGAGGCGCTCGCCGCCGAGAGCTTCGCCGCGCTGGTGTCCGACGCCCGGGCCGCCGAGCGCGATCCCGACCCGGCGGCCGGCTTCGCCCGGATCATGCGGGCCGGGTTGCGGTTGATGCTGGCCGATCCGGCGCTGGCGGCCGTGCTGTCCCGGCCGAGCTTCGCCTGTGACGAGACGATCGAGCTGGGCGCCGAACTGTTCGAGGCGTTCGGCGCCGTGCTCGAGAGGGCCAGGGCCGCGGGCGCGGTCCGCCCCGGCATCACCGGCGACGACCTGCGCCGGCTCATGTGCGGGGTGCAGCACGCGGTCCGCACCGGCGCCGACGACGCTTCGGAGCGCTACCTCGGCGTACTCCTGAACGGTCTTCAGAATCGCGCCGGCTCGCGGTAGACCCCCCATTCCTCCTTGAGCACCTCGCAGATCTCCCCGAGGCTCGCCTCGGCCCGCGCCGCGTCGAGCATGGCCGGGATCATGTTCTCCCCGCTGCGGGCCGCGGCCAGCATGCGGTCGAGGGCTTCCTTCAGCCGTACGGCGTCACGCCCGGCCTTTCTGGCACCCAGCTCCCGCTTCTGCACCACCTCGACCTCGTGGGAGACCCGGAGGATCTCCAGCTCCTTGGCCACCGTGCCGGTGTGCGCGTTGACACCGACGATGCGCTTCTCGTTCTTCTCCAGCGCCTGCTGATAGACGAAGGCCGCCTCGGCGATGTTGGCCGTGAACCAGCCGTCCTCGATGCCACGCAGGATGCCGGCCGTGATGCTGCCGTCGTGGCCGAGCTCGCGGATGCGGGCGAAGATCTCCTCGGCCTCGGCCTCGATGCGGTCGGTCAGCTCCTCGAGATACCACGAGCCGCCGAGCGGATCGGCCACGTTGATCACCCCGGTCTCCTCCATGAGGACCTGCTGCGTCCGCAGGGCGATCTCGGCCGACTCGTCGGTGGGCAGCGCGAGAGTCTCGTCGAGCGCGTTGGTGTGCAGCGAGTTGGTGCCGCCGAGCACCGCGGCCAGCGCTTCCACGGCCGTACGGACGACGTTGTTGACCGGCTGTTGTGCCGTCAGGGAAACGCCGGCCGTCTGCGTGTGGAACTTCAGCCACAGCGCTTTCTCGCTGGTCGCGCCGTAGTCGTCGCGCAGGTGGCGGGCCCAGATGCGGCGGGCGGCGCGGAACTTGGCGATCTCCTCGAAGAAGTCGATGTGCGCGTCGAAGAAGAAGCTCAGGCCGGGCGCGAACTGGTTGACGTCGAGCCCGCGGCTGAGACCGAGCTCGACGTAGCCGAAACCGTCGGCCAGCGTGTACGCCAACTCCTGCGCGGCGGTCGAGCCGGCCTCACGGATGTGGTAGCCGCTGACCGACAGCGGCTTGTATTTGGGGATCTCGCGGGCGCAGTACTCCATCAGGTCGCCGATGAGGCGCAGGTGGGGCTCGGGCTGGAAGAGCCACTCCTTCTGCGCGATGTATTCCTTGAAGATGTCGGTCTGCAGCGTGCCGTCGAGCTTGTGGATGTCGGCGCCCTGGCGCTCGGCCGCCACCAGATACATGCAGAAGATGGGCACGGCCGGCCCCGAGATCGTCATGCTGGTGGTGGTCTTCTCGAGGTCGATGCCGTCGAAGAGCACGTCCATATCGGCCGCGGAGTCGATGGCCACCCCGCAGTGCCCGACCTCGCCGAGCGACTGCGGCTCGTCGGAGTCGCGGCCCATCAGCGTCGGCATGTCGAACGCGACGCTGAGGCCGCCCCCACCGGCGGCCAGGATCATCTTGTAGCGCTCGTTGGTCTGCTGGGCGTTGCCGAAGCCGGCGAACTGCCGGATCGTCCAGGTGCGCCCGCGATAGCCGGTCGGATAAAGACCCCGGGTGTACGGGAACTCGCCCGGCCAGCCGATGCGGTCGAACCCGGGATAGGCGGCGCCGTCCGGCGGCCCGTAGACGGGGTCGACCGTGGCGCCGGACAGGGTGGTGAAGTCAGCGTCGCGCTTGCGGGCGGCGTCGTAGCGCCGCTGCCAGCGCTCACGCCCGGCCTCGATGTCGGCTGCGTCCATGCCGCCATCCTAGAGCCAAACCTGAACGATCCCTAAGGCTCTCTTCGCTCGAAGATCCACGCCTGCGGATCGCCCTTGCGATAGAGCATCTTCATGACCAGTGGGAACATCGCGTCGCGAACCGCCGCCCCGATCGGCCCCGCCGTCTTCGAACTGCCATTCCTCTTCCCGTACGCCACCACGCGCTCGACACGCGCACGACGGCGCCGCTCGTAGCCGGCCAGGGAGTCGCTGCGCCCGAGCGCCACCGCGTCCTCGATCGCCATCGACGCGCCCTGCCCCGACGACGGCGAGACGGCGTGGGCGGCGTCGCCCAAGAGCACCACGCGATCGCTGTGCCACACCGGCACCCGGGGCAGGTCGTCGGTGTTCCACGGCCCGAGCGCCTCGTCGGTGGCCCGGATGATCGCCGCGGCCGGCAGGTCGTCACCCTCGAAGAGGTTGATCAGGTGGTCCCGCCACCGCGCGGGGGTGAACTCGCCCGGCTCGACCGGCGTCGCCCGGGGCGGATTGGCGAACCACCAGACGCTCCCGTCCGGCGCGACACCCCACCCGAAGAAGGCCCGCCGCCCGAAGGCCATGTGCATCATTCCCGGCGTCCGGTCCAGCTCAGCGTCGACGGGCCGGTCGGTGAAGCCACCGGCGTTGAGCAGCCCGAGATAGCGCGGCTTCGGCCCGCCCGGGTTGAGCAGCTCCCGGGTCCGCGACCGCAGCCCGTCGGCGCCGACCAGCAGTTCACCCCGTTCCACCGTGCCGTCGGCGAAGCTGACAGTCACCCCGTCCGGCTCCTCGGCGTAGCCGGTCAGCCGCTTGCCGTGCTCGATCGGGATGCCGCGCCGCTCGGCGGCCCTCCGCAGCGCCGCGTAGAGGTCGGCCCGCTTGATCGTGGTCGTGACGGTGCCGTCGGCCGTGGGGCCGCCCAGCGGCACCACCGCCAGCCGCCGCCCCTTGGCGTTGCTCATGGCCAGCCGCGGCGTCGCGAAGCCGGCGGCCAGGATCTCGGCCGGATCCTCGCCGAGCTCACGAAGGGCCGCGAGGCCGTTGACGGCCACGGTGAGCCAGGCGCCCTTCTCGCCGGACCCGCGGGGGTACGCCTCGTAGACACGCGGTTGCCAGCCGGCCCGCTCCAGAGCGAGTGCGGCCGCGGTGCCGGCGACCCCGCCACCGGCGATCACTGCAATTCCTTTAGTCATACTCTGACTATGCATATAATGACTATGCCGAGTCAACCCCGTAGTCTGATCACGTGGTCACCTCCGAACCGCGCCGGTCCACGCTGGGCATGGTGCTGCTGGCGCTGCTCATGGAGGCGCCCATGCACCCGTACCGGATGCAGCAGATGATCAAAGAAAGAGGCCAGGACCAGCTGGTCAACGTGGCCCAGCGCAACAGCGTCTACCAGGCTCTGGACCGCCTGGTCCGCGACGGCCTGGCCCGCCCCGGCGGCACATCACGCGAGGCCGGGCGCCCCGAGAGAACGATCTACGAGATAACCGAAGAGGGCACAGCGACGATGCGCCGCTGGCTGACCGGAATGCTGCCGGCTCCCGCACGCGAGTTCCCGGAGTTCCCGGCCGCCTTGGCCTTCCTGCCCGTCCTGCCCCCAGCCGAAGTGCGGGAGCTGCTGGAGAGGCGACTGGAGGCGCTGACCGAAAAGGCGGCGGCCATCCGGGCGCAGGCCCCGGCCGGACTGCCCCGCTTGTTCCTGATCGAGGACGAATACCGGACCGCCATGCTCAACGCGGAGATGACATGGCTCCGCGGAGTCATAGCGGACCTGGCCGACGGCACCTTGACGTGGAGCGCGGAATTGATTGCCGAGACGTTGGAGCGTTTCCCGCCCAGCGCGTGAGGAGCCGCCCGCAGAACCAACCCGGACCGCTCGCTCCTGGCCACCCTCAGCGCCTGATCACGGGCCGAACTCTCGCCCTTGCGACGCTCGCCGAGCCCTCCGGCAGCGTCCGCCGCTTCGCAGCCCCGGCCCCAGCCCGCGCATCCGCGGCGCCGGCTCGAAGCGCCCGCCGCATCGCAGCGCCCGCCGCATCGCAGCGCCCACTCACCCGCGCGCCCACTCACCCGCGCGCCCGCTCACCCGCGCGCCCGCTCACCCGCGCGCCCGCTCACCCGCGCGCCCGCTCACCCGCGCGCCCGCCCTCCCTGGGGGAGCCGCCCGGATCCATTCTCGCGAAATTGCCAAGGGCGTGCGGCCGGCCTGTGGACAGCGCTCGATCTGTGGAAAACCAAGCGGCCGGGCATGTTTGTGCTACGACCGGAACGAGCCGGCCCGCAGACGAGCCAGCCTGCGGACGGCGGACGGGCCAGCACGCAAACAGGAGGCGGCCAACCGGATAGGGCAGCCAACGCACCGGGGGCACGCACCGCACCGGGGGCAGGCACCCCACCGGGGGCAGGCAGCGCACCGGGGGCAGGCACCCCACCGGGGCAGGCAGCGCACCGGGGCGGGCCGCACACCAGAACGGACAGAGCACACCAGGCCTGCTACAGAACGGGCCTGACGCAACGAGGCCGCCGTCAGAACCAGCACCACCCAACGGAACGGCCGGCAGGACAAACCCAAGGCCGCCGGGTCGCCTGCCGGCTCGGAGCTACGCCGTCAGGTCCAGGGCGTGGTACAGGCGCGACGTCGTCGTGTTGAGGTCGGCCAGGCGTGAAGCGGGGACGCCGCTCATCAGGGCCACGCGACGCTCGCCGGCGGCGCGGTTCAGCAGCACGCCGACCTGGGTCGAGGCGCGCTCCAACACCATCTGGCGGGCCAGCACCGCGGTCGGGTCGGCCGCGTCGGCGGCCGGGGCGACCTTGGCGGTGGCCTTGAACGAGTTCACGGCGACGGTGGCGTCGCGGGCCAGGCCGGCGCTGTACGCGGCCGTGCGGTCCACCGATGCGACGGCCGGGATCGCCGGCATCTCCTGGGTGGGGGCCGTGGTGCGGGGCTGCGTGTCGGCCACCCGGGCGCCCTGTTGCAGGGCGGCGCTCTGCAGGAGCGGGTGCAAGTACGTGGCCGTGGTTCCGGTGACACGGGGGAAGGTGATCGGCGCAATCATGCTGCACCCCGGCTGCTGCCCTTGTGACTGATCATGTCCGCTATCCTTTCCGGCGCTGACTAATTCAGCGTATGCCGGAAAAATCCGGACGGCATCGGGCGCATGGGCGAGACGCCACGCCGTCCGCGCGTGCCGTTTCGGACAGGGAGGCTCAGAGAAGCTCAGAGGCCCTTGATCAGCTCATCGGCGGCGGCGTAGGGATCAAGCTCGCCGGAAGCCACGGCCGCGGCCAGCACGGTCAGCGCCGTCCCCTCCCGCAGGCTGCCGATGCGCGACCGGAGCGTCCCCAACGCGATCGCCTCCACCTCGACCGCGGCGCGGCGCTCACGCCGTACGACCAAATTGCCCGTCTTGTCGAGCCAATCCCGGTGTTTGTCGATGGCCGTGAGCACATCCTCCACGCCCTCGGCCTTGACCGCGGTCGCCTTCACCACCTGGGGCCGCCACTCCCCCGCGGCCCGCTCGCCGAGGCCCAGCATGCCCTGGATATCGCGGTACGTCGCGTCGGCGCCCGGCCGGTCGGCCTTGTTGATCACGAAGATGTCGGCGATCTCGAGCACCCCGGCCTTGACCGCCTGGATCGCGTCGCCCATGCCGGGGGCCAGCAGCACCAGCGTGGTGTCGGCCAGCGAGGCGATCTCCACCTCGGCCTGGCCCACCCCGACCGTCTCGACCAGGATCACCTCGCAGCCGGCGCCCTCCAGGACCCGTACGGCCTGAGGGGTCGCGGCCGACAGGCCGCCCAGCTGGCCCCGGCTGGACATCGAGCGGATGTAGACGCCCGGGTCGGTCGTGTGCTCCTGCATGCGCACCCGGTCGCCCAGGATGGCGCCGCCGGTGAACGGGCTCGACGGGTCGACCGCGAGTACGCCGACCCGGCGCCCGGCCTTGCGCAGCGCGCGCACCAGCTCGTTCGTCGTCGTGGACTTGCCGACGCCCGGCGAGCCGGTCAGGCCGAGGATCTGGGCATGACCGGCGTACGGGGCCAGCGCCGCCGCCACCTCGGGCAGCGCCGGATCGCCGTTCTCGACCAGGCTGATCAGCCGGGCCACCGACCGCGGGTCCCCCTCGCGCGCCCTGGCGACCAGGGTGGGGACGTCACGGGATCTGCTCAAGGCGCCACCTTGATGATCAGCGCGTCGCCCTGTCCGCCGCCGCCGCACAGGCCGGCCGCGCCGTAGCCGCCACCGCGCCGGCGCAGCTCCAGGGCCAGCGTGAGGACCAGGCGGGCGCCGGACATGCCGATCGGGTGGCCGAGCGCGATGGCGCCGCCGTTCACGTTCACGATCTCGTCGTCGACCTTGAGCTCGCGCATCGACTGGATCACCACCTGGGCGAAGGCCTCGTTCATCTCGATCAACGACAGATCGTCGACCGTGAGGTGGGCCTTGTCCAGGGCGTGCTTGATCGCGTTGGCCGGCTGGGACTGCAGCGAGCTGTCGGGGCCGGCCACGTTGCCGTGCGCGGTGATCTCGGCCAGCCAGCGCAGGCCCAGTTCCTCGGCCTTGGCCTTGCTCATCACCACGACCGCGGCGGCGCCGTCGGAGATCGGCGACGCGCTGCCCGCGGTGATCGTGCCGCCGGCGGCGAAGGCCGGGCGGAGCTGGGAGAGCGACTCGACGGTGGCGTCGGGGCGCACGCCCTCGTCGACCTCGACGAACTCGTCGCCGGAGCGCTTGCCGGTCTTGACCGGGACGATCTCCTCGGCGAAGCGGCCCTCGCGCTGGGCGGCGGCGGCCCGCTGGTGGCTCTGCGCGGCGAACGCGTCCTGCTCGGCGCGGGTGATGCCGAGCTTGACGCCGCTCCGCTCGGTCGATTCGCCCATCGAGATGCCTTCCCAAGGATCGACGAGGCCGTCGTACGCCGTGTGGTCGCGCACGAGGACGTCACCGAACTTGGTGCCCTGTCGCTGGTTCATCAGCAGATGGGGCGCGTTGGTCATCGACTCCATGCCGCCGGCCACCACGATGTCGAACTCGCCGGCCCGGATGAGCTGGTCGGCCAGGGCGATCGCGTCGAGGCCGGACAGGCACACCTTGTTGACCGTGACGGCCGGGGTGGTCATCGGGATGCCGGCGGCCACCGCGGCCTGCCGGGCCGTGATCTGGCCGGCGCCGGCCTGGAGGACCTGGCCCATGATCACGTATTGCACCTGGGCGGGCCGCACGCCGCCGCGGTTGAGGGCGGCCTCGATGGCGGCGCCGCCGAGGGCCGTGGCCGGTAGGCTCTTGAGGTTGCCGAGCAGGCGCCCCATCGGCGTCCGGGCCCCACTCACGATCACCGAGCTGGTCACGTCATTGTTCCCATCTGGAAGCGTCTGATCTGAAAGGCGGCTGAACGTGCGTTCAGGCAACACTAATAGAATGACATCGCTTCCACCCAGTGTCGCCGCGCCCGAGAATCTCACATCGCCGGACGTCGGACTGCTCCGAATCGACCACGTCGGCATCGCCGTCGCCGACCTCGACGAGGCCCTCGTCTTCTACGCCGAGACCTTCGGCTTGCGCTCCGTGCACGAAGAGACCAACGAGGAGCAAGGTGTACGGGAGGCCATGCTGGCCGTGGGTGACGGCAGCGGCCCGCGCCTCCAGCTGCTGGCGCCGGCCCGGCCCGACTCGGCCATCGCCAAGTTCCTCGACCGCAGCGGGCCCGGCCTGCAACAGCTGGCCTACACAGTGGCCGACGTCGAGGCCGCCTCGGCCGCGCTGCGGGCCCGAGGGCTCCGGCTGCTCTACGACACCCCGAAGCGCGGCACCGCCGGGTCGCTGATCAACTTCGTGCACCCGAAGGACGCCGGAGGCGTTTTGGTGGAGTTGGTCCAGCCTGTCAGTCCTTCGGATGAATCATCCTGACGTCGTGGCCTCCGCCTGGCAGGATCGGAAGGACACGGAAGGCACTCTCCCGCATCGCGGATGAGCAGCGGAGCCCACGCCGAACGGGTGGGTTTCGGGCAGCTCAAAGGTGATCTAACGTGTCCTTTCCGATGCCCGCCCGCTCTTGCGTGGCCGGGGTGTCTTCGCCAGGATGGCCCAATGCCCCAGCAGCAGGATCAAAACTTGGCATTCTTCGACGGCGCGAACTCCCAGCACGACTTCACGGTGGTGCTGCGTGGTTATGACCGCGGGCAGGTGGACGCCCACCTCGGCCGGCTGGTCGCCGCCATCAACCAGTCCACGCAGGCCGGAGCCGAGGCCGAGCAGCGGATGAACGACGCGCAGCGCCGTCTGCGCCAGGCCGAGCAGCGGCTGGTCGCGCTCGAGCAGAAGCTCGCCGACAGCAACAAACTGCTGGAAGAGAACAACCGGCCGACGCTCTCCGGGCTGGGCACCCGGGTCGAGCAGATCCTGCGGCTGGCCGAGGAGCAGGCGAACGATCACCGCAGCGAGGCCAAGCGAGAGTCCGAGGGCATCCTCTCCGCGGCGCGCCTCGAGGCACGGGAGATCACCGACAAGGCGCGGGCCGAGGCCGCCGCGATGAAGGCGACCGCCGAGCGCGAGGCCGGCCAGGTGCGCACCCACGCCGAGCGCGAGGCCGCCGAGGCCCGGGTGCAGGCCCGCCGCGAGGCCGACACGCTGCGTTCGGACGCCGACCGCGAGACCAAGCAGCTGCGCACGGTCACCGCGCACGAGGTGGCCGAGCTCAAGTCGACCGTCGAGCGCGAGGTCGCGTCGCTGCGCGCCACCGCCGAGCGCGAGATCACCCAGCTGCGGGCCAAGACGTCGCGGGAGGCCGAGGAGAAGCGGGCCGAGGCGACCAAGCTGCTGACCGACGCGCGCGACAAGCGTGACAAAGATCTCCAGGCGCTCGCGCTCGAGATCGCCGAGCGGCGCGAGAAGGCCGAGCGCGAGGAGTCGCAGCGGCACGCGGCCCAGGTCAGCGCCACCCAGAAGATGGTGGCCGAGGCCGAGGAGCGGGCCCGCGCCGCCGAGGACCGCGCCAAGGAGATCGAGCAGCGCGCCGAGCAGCGCCGCGTCGAGTCCGAGCGCAACGCCGCCGAGACCACCGAAAAGGCCCGCGCCCTGTCGGAGAAGACGGTCAGCGAGGCCCGCTCCGAGTCGCAGCGCCTGCTCAGCGAGGCCCGCACCGAGGCCGAGCTCACCACGCAGGCCGCCAAGCGCGAAGTCGAAGACCTGACCCGCCAGAAGGACGCAGTCACCAACCAGCTCGGCCAGATGCTCTCCGGCCTGTCCGGCCTGGTGCCGGGTGTCGGCGGGGCCAAGCCGGCCGAGGCCACGCCCGCGGCCGCCGCCCCCGCCGCCGCCGCTGCGGTGGCCGCCGCCGCAGCCGCCGCCAAGGAGGCCGCCCCGGCCCAGCGAGCTGCGGAAACGCCCCAGGAGGCGGAGGCCGAGGCCACGCCGGAGCCGGCCAAGAGCAACTAAGTCCTCAGCCCTTTCCCAGGACCCCACCGGTTGCGCGCCTTGCGCGGGTGCGCAACGGTGGGAGCCGGCCGGTGGGCGACTTCTTCAAGATCGACGCGGGCCGTATCGGAGTTGCTCCGGTACGGCCTCACTCGTTCTCGCGCGTAGTCTGCTTTGCCAGTCGGCCAAGACAAATCACAACTAGACGCATACTCCGGCCAGGTGGGTGTGTATCCCCCCAAGGCCGAACGATGCGTATGTGAGGATGGACAGCATGTCGCACGGCGAAATCTTCGGTCTCGGCTCTGACGCGGCTACCGAACCCAGCTTCGAGACCGCCCTCCGCGGTTATGAGAAGAAGCAGGTCGAGCGGTACGTCGCCCGGGCCGAGAACGAGATCGCCGCGCTGGCGGCCGAGCGCGAGCAGGCGTACACCCAGATCCAGGCCATGTCCGCCCAGATCGAGCGGCTCCAGCAGGAGGCGGTGCAGGCGCGCCGCCAGGGCGGCCTCAGCCCGGAGGCCTCGTTCCGCCACCTCGGCCCGCGGGTCGAGCAGATCCTGGCGCTGGCCGAGGAGCAGGCCGAGGCGATCAAGCAGTCCGCCACCGACGACATCGCGGCCCGGCTGGCCGAGGCCGAGCGGGTCCGGGCCGAGGCCGAGGCCCACGCCCACAACGGCATCCGTGACTTCGAGATCGCGCTGGCCGCCCGCCGCGCCGAGGAGGAGCGGGCCGACGCCGCCAAGCGCCTCGCGACGGAGAAGGCCCTGGCCGCCGCCCGGCAGAGCGCCGAGCAGATGCGGGCCGAGGCCGAGACGACGCTGGCCCGGGCCCGCGCCGAGGCGCAGCAGCACACCGAGCAGACCGCGCAGCAGGCCCACCGCGTCCGGACCGAGGCCGACGGCTACGCCCAGTCGACGCGCATGCAGGCCGACCAGGAGATCAAGGCGCTGCGCGACAAGACCCAGCAGGAGATCAACGCGCAGCGGGCCGCGGCCGAGCGGCAGGCCACCGAGCAGCGGGCCGCGCTCGACAACGAGCTGGGCCAGAAGCGGGCGGCCGTCGCCCAGGAGCTGACCCAGATCCGCACGGCCGTCGAGAAGCAGTGCGCCGACCTGCGCAGCGAGGCCGACAAATACGCCGAGGACGTGCTGCGCCGCTCGGACGAGCAGGCCACCGCCGTCCGCAACGAGATCGCGGCCCAGCAGGAGAAGATCGCCGAGGCCGGGCGCGAGCTCGAGACGGCCAAGGCCAAGGTCGCCGAGGCCGAGCGGGAGCTGGCCGCCGCGCAGGAGCGGGCCCGGTCCGGCGCGCAGGAGGCCGACAAGGTGCACCAGGGCCTGGCCGAGACCCGCAAGGAGCTCGAGGCCGAGCTCAAGCGGGTGGCCGACGCCAAGAAGGCGGGCGAGGCGGCCGAGCGGCACGCGGCCGACGTCCGCCGCCAGGTGCAGAAAGAGGCGAAGCGGGTGGCCGAGCTGGCCGCCGCCGCGGTGCTGGCCGCCGCCGGTTCGTCCTCCGATGACGACGATGACTCCGACTCCGAGCCGGAGAAGTCCGTGGCCGGCGGCCCGGTCGGCGCCCACGCGGCCGAGGCGCCCACCGCACCGGCCGCGCCCACCGGAGCGCCCGCCGGTGCTCATTCGGCCGAGACGCCCGGCAAGGTCACGGCGTCGGCGAAGGTGACGGTCCCGCCGTCGACGAGGGTCGGCGCCGACCTCGACTGACCGCACGGGCCGATGTGCGCGCCCCCACGTCCCAGTGGCTGGCGGTCGTTGCGGCGCAGCGATAACGTCGCGGCCGAGACACGTGCGGCCGGCAAGTTGGTAAGACCCGGCTCACCCACCACAGTGGAGGAATCGGGTGGCGCAAGAGACCGAGCCGGCGGAGCCCGTCGAAACCGAGGTCCCCGAGCATCGCTTCGGCCGCCCGGGCCCGCCCCTGGACAGGCGCAACCCGTTCATGATGGGCCTGCTCGGCGGGTTCGGCGTGCTGCTGGCCTGGGCGATCTTCCTGGGCATCCGCAACGCGGCGTCCATCCTGGTGCTGATCTTCATCGCGCTGTTCCTGGCCATCGGGCTCAACCCGGCGGTCACCCGGCTGCGCCGGTGGGGCCTGCCCCGCGGCCTGGCCGTGACGATCGTCGCGCTGGCCGTGGTCGGCCTCATCGCCGGCGGCATCATCGCGCTGATCCCGCCGCTGGTGAGCCAGACCACCCAGCTGGCCGAGAACGTGCCCGACTACATCCAGCAGCTCCAGCGCAACGAGACCGTCAACGAGCTGGTCCAGCGCTACGACATCGTCGACCGGGTGAGCACCGCGCTCAACGCGGGCACGGTCACCAACGCGCTCGGCGGTGTGGTCGGCGCCGGCCGGATGATCGCGGGCACGCTGTTCAACGTGCTCACCGTGCTGGTGCTCACGATCTACTTCATGGCGTCGTTCGACCGGATGCGCGAGACGGCGTACTCGCTGGTCCCGGCCTCGCGCCGGGTGCGGGTGCGGCTGCTCACCGACGAGATCCTGACCAAGGTCGGCGCATACATGGTGGGCGCCATCTCGATCGCGGTGCTGGCCGGCGCCAGCAGTTGGCTGCTGGCCGTGATCCTCGGCCTCGGCTATCCGTTCGCCCTGGCCGTGGTGGTCGCCGTCTGCGACCTCATCCCGCAGATCGGCGCCACCCTCGGCGCGATCATCGTGAGCCTGGTCGGCTTCGCCTCGTCGCTGACCGCCGGCATCGTCTGCATCGTGTTCTTCGTCATCTACCAGCAGGTGGAGAACTACGTGATCTATCCGAACGTCATGCGGCGCTCGGTGAAGGTCAGCGACGTCGCCGCCGTGGTCGCGGCCCTGCTCGGTGTGGCCCTGTTCGGCGTGGTGGGCGCGCTGGTCGCGATCCCGATGGTGGCCGGCGTCCAGCTGATCATCCGCGAGGTCGTCCAGCCCAGCCAGGAGGCCCGCTGACAGGGCGGTACAACTCTGTACCGCGTTTGCGGAAAGCGCGATTACGGTCGTGCCATGAGCCCACGACCGATCGCGGACCCCACGGTGGGGGAACGCATCCGGGCCCGCCGCCTGCTGCGAGGGTGGAGCATCCGGTTCGCGGCGAGCCGCGCCGGCATTTCGCACGCCACCTGGGGGCGCATCGAACGGGGGCTGCAGGCGGCGAACAATCGTTTCGTGCTGGCCGACATCGCCGAGGCGCTGGAGTGCTCCTCGGGTGATCTGGCCGGCACCGCGGTGCCGGGCGCCGACCGGGCGGCCACGGCCACCCGCGCCGGCGTGCAGTCGCTGCGGACCGCGCTGATCGACATCGACCTGAGCGAGCCGGGCACCGACGGCGCCCCGCCGATGGCCGAGCTCGACCGGGCGCTGTCGCTGGTAGACACGCTGCGGCAGGCGTGCGACTACGCCGGGACGATGCGGCTGCTGCCGGGCCTGCTGCGCCACCTGCACGCCGAGACGGCCGGGCCGGATCGCGGGCGGGCGCTGCGGCTGCTCACCGAGGCCGCCTTCATCGCCTCGTCGGTGCTGCGCAACCTCGGCCATCCGGGCGACGCCTGGCTGGGCGCCGAACGCTGCCGGGCCGCGGCCGAGGCGGCGGACGACCCGGTGCTGCTGGCCTACGCGGCGTACGCGATGGCCACCGCCGCCACCGCGAGCGGCTCCTACCAGCGGGGGCAGACCCTCGCCGAGCGCGGGGCGGACGACCTGCGCGGGCATCTGGGCCGGCCGGGCGGCGCCGAGATCCTCGGATCACTGCTGCTCATCTCGGCCAAGGCGGCCCGCTGCCGGGGCCGGGCCGAGGACAGCTACGCCTGGCTCAACGAGGCGCACGACCTGGCCCGGCGCCTCGGCGAGACCACCACCATGGGCCTGTTCTTCGGCCCGACCAACGTCGACATCTGGCGGATCAGCATCGAGGTCAACGAGGGCGACTTCGGCCGGGCGGCCGCGGTGGCCAGGCAAACCTCCCCCACGGTCATCCCGGCCGGCTTCCGCCAGGTCTTCTACTACGCCGATACGGCCCGCGCCCTGGCCCACATGCCCGGCCACGAGCGCGAGGCGGTGCGTTATCTGCTCACCGCCGAGCGGATCGCCCCGCAGCACGTGCACACCACGGCCGACCTGCGCTTCACGACCCAGACGCTGCTGGAACGCGTGGGCGCGACCGAGCTGCGGGGCCTCTCCGAGCGGATGTGGAGCTGAGCCCCGTACCGCGTCAGCGGTGCAGCTCCGTGCGGTTGGTGTCGGTCGTGCCGGACAGGTAGGCGCGGGCCCCGATGACGCCGACCACGGCCTGGACCAGGACCGTCGTCGGGGACAGCGGGTTGCCCTGGGCGATCTCCACCAGGGCCGGCAGGCCCAGCAGCAGCATGTCGGGGCCCATCACGGCGTTGACCAGCGGGCCCGTCGACAGGGTGCCCATCGGGGTGTCCAGGGGCAGCAGGTCGTTGCGGACGAAACCGGCCCGCGCCCGGTGGACGGCCGCGGCCGCTCCCACCGGGCCCAGCGCCAGGCCCAGGGCCCACCACGGGCCGGACGGCAGGTCGCCCAGCAGGTCGAGGGCGGTCAGCGCCGCGGCCGACCACAGGGCCGCCAGCACGCCGGGGACCCACAGGCGCTGGAGCACCGCCTGGCGGGACGACAGGCCCAGCAGGCGCAGCAGGACCGCGTTGCCGGCGTCGGTGCGGACGTTTCCCGTCGCCGTCATCGCCGCGATCAGCGTGCCCAGCAGGACCGCCGTGCCCAGGATCCAGGCCGGGGCGTTGCCCAGCAGCAGCGGGAAGGCCGCCAGGAAGACCAGCGACAGCAGGCGGCGACGACGGCGCAGGGTCAGCATGATGTCCTGGGCCACCAGCACCGGCAGGCGGGACGGGAGCGTGATCGAGCGCAGGCGGCGGCCGGCCCAGTAGCGGCGTTCGATCATGTCGGTGAGGAACGACGGTTCCATGCCGAAGGCCGTGTCGAACAGGGTGCCGGCCGTGCGCGAGGCGTCCAGGATGTGATCGCTCGGCGTGCGGGCGAGACCCCGTACGACCAGGGCGAGAATGACCACGACGACCACCGCGACGCCCGCGACCAGCGGGACCAGCGTCCCCAGCGGGGGCCAGGCGGTGACCGCGACCGGCTGGTCGAGGGTCGTGTCGGCGACCAGGCCGGCGAAACCGGCCGCGAAGACCAGGCTCATCAGCGTGTCGACGACGGCGCCCCAGCGGCCGCCGGCCTGCGCGGCCGCGGCGATCAGGAGCAGCACCAGGCCGAGCAGCGCGCCGCCGGCCGTGAGCAGGGCGATCTCGTCGCCGGCGAGCGTGCGCGGCGCGGTGTGGCCGACGATCGCCACGCCCATCAGCGCACCGATGACCGCGGCCACGACGGCGGCGATGCGCAGCGAGGGCATCAGCAGGCCGCGGCGGCTCACCGGGGCGGTCAGCAGCCAGGAGGCGGCGGGCCGGCTCAGCGCAAGCGGGCCGAACCGGCGCAGGGCCAGGTAGAGCAGGCCGTAGCAGAGCGCGGTGAGCGAGGCGCCGGCCAGGCCGGAGGCGTCCGGGTGAGGTGGCCAGAAGACCTCGGCGAGCTGCCGGTGCAGCATGCCGCCGATGATGGCGACGGTCAGGACGGCGATGTAGAGGCTGCTCAGGGTGGCACCGCGCTCCCGGTGCGCGGACTGGGTGCGAAGGATCCAGCGGCGTACGGGTGTGAGCGGAACCGTGGTCATCCGGCGACCGCGCTCAGCGACTCCATCGTGGTGATCGCCGCGCCGGACGCGATCGCGAAGTCGTCGTCGTGGCTGGCCATCAGCAGCGAGCCACCGCCGGCCATGTATTCGGCCAGCAGGCCGGCCACGTCGGCCCGGCCCTCGCGGTCGAGGCGCTGCTCGGGCTCGTCGAGGATCAGCAGCGAGCTGGGGCGCAGCAGGGCGATCGCCAGCACGAGCCGCTGCTTCTGGCCGGAGGACAGCGACGGCGGGATGGCGTCGGCGTGCCGGCCCAGGCCGAAACGTTCCAGCGCCTCGTCGATGCCGGCCTCGGCCGGGTCCTGGCCGTGCGCGCGGCAGACCAGCTCGGCGTGTTCGCGGGCGGTCAGTCCCGGATACCAGGTCGGGGGCTCGACGGTCGTGACGACGGCCCGCCAGAACTCGGGGGTCGCGCCGGGGTCGCCGCCGAAGACCGTGATCCGGCCGCTCTCGATCTCCTGAAGGCCGCTGACGCAGCGCAGCAGGGTGGACTTGCCGACACCGTTCTCGCCCACGACGCAGACACCCTGGCCCGTCGGCACGGTGAGGTTGACGTCGACCAGCACCGGCGTGGCCCCGTAACCGGCGTGCAGGCCCTCGACCTCGACCGCTTCCACGTCGAGGACCCTAGCTCACTTACGCCCGTACATAATCTTCAACGCCTTGATGATCGTCCCGACCTGCGACGACGTCCGCTCGAAGGTCATCGCCGGGAGAAGAGAGGGTCCCCGGCGTACGGTGATGGCCTTGGCCCGGGCGAACTCGCGCAGCCCGTCCTCGCCGTGGATGCGGCCGAAGCCGGAGTCGCCGACCCCGCCGAACGGCAGGGTGCCCATGCCCGAGAAGGTCAGCGCGCCGTTGACCGCGACCATCCCCGAGCGCAGCCGCCGGGCCAGGCGCACGGCGTTCTTCTTTCCGAAGACGGAGCCTCCGAGGCCGTACGCCGTGTCGTTGGCCCGCCGCAGGGCCTCCTCCGCGTCGGCGACCTTGGTGATCGTCAGCGTGGGGCCGAAGGTCTCCTCGCGCATCTCGCGAGAATCCTCCGGGACATCGGTCAAAACCGTCGGAGCCACGTACGGCGGCTGGACCGCCCCGGCGCCGCCGAGCACGGCCCGGCCACCCTTGGCCAGCGCGTCCTCGATGTGGTCGCGGATGACGTCGATCTGCTTCGGCATGGTGATCGGGCCGATCTCCTCGCCGGTGCGCAGCTTGCCGGCCTTCTCCACCACGGCCGCCACGAAGGCGTCGTAGACCGGGGCGACCGCGTACGCCCGCTCGATGCCGATACAGGTCTGGCCCGCGTTCGTCATCGCGCCCCAGACCGCGGCCTCGGCCGCCGCCGCCACGTCGGCGTCCTCGTCGACGATCATCGCGTCCTTGCCGCCGGCCTCGATGACGGCCGGCACCAGGTTGTCGGCGCAGGCAACCAGCACCTTCCTGGCGGTGGCGGTGGAGCCGGTGAACGCCACCTTGCCGACGCCGGAGCGGCACAGCGCGGCGCCCACGTCGCCCAGCCCGTGCACCGCCTGCAGCACCGGGTGCTCGGGCACGATCTCGGCGAACGTGTCGACCAGCCACTGGCCGACGATCGGGGTGTACTCGCTCGGCTTGAGGACGACGGCGTTGCCGGCCGACAGCGCGCCCGCGATCGGGCCCATCGGGGTGAGGATCGGGTAGTTCCACGGCCCGATCACGCCGACCACGCCGTACGGCTGATATTCGAGGTGACCGGAGTGCTCCATGAGCAGCAGGCGGCTGGAGGTGCGCCGCGGGCCGAGGACGCTCTTGGCGTGCCGGGCCATCCAGTCGAGATGCTCGACCGCGCCGGCCGCCTCGACCACGGCGTCGGCCCGCGGCTTGCCGGCCTCGAGACCGGTGAGCTCGGCCAGCTCCTCGACGCGGCGGGCGATCAGCGAGCGCCAGCGCAGCAGCCGCTCCCGGCGCCCGTCGAAGCCCAGGGACTGCCACCACAGGCCGGCCTCCTTGGCGCGGGCGGTGGCCGCGCCGACGGCGGCGGCGTCGGAGACCGGCACGCGGCCCGCCTCCTGGCCGGTGGCCGGGTTGGTGGAGATGAGCACGCCGTCTTCGACGACCGGGAGGCCGGGCACGCGAGTAGCGGTCATGGTCGGCAGTCTATGACCGTTGTTACCGGCGAGTCAGCACTTGTTTGTAGGCTTGATGTTGTGAGCCCCCGCCGCAACCATCCTCGCCGCCGCGGCGGGCCCGATGAGCCTCGCGACCTGACCGACGAGCGGGTCCGCAAGGGCATCGAGGGCGTCCAGCAGTGGCAGGACGGCGAGTGGATGGTCCGTTCGATCTTCGGCGGGGCGGCCGTGAAGACGTACCGCTGCCCGGGGTGTGTCCAGGAGATCCGGCCCGGCGTCGCGCATGTGGTCGCGTGGCCCATCGACGGCCGCGGCGACGAGTCGGACCGGCGGCACTGGCACACGGGTTGCTGGAAGGCCCGCGACCGGCGCATGCCCGGCGTGGAGCGCTCCCGAAACGCCCCTCGTTATGGTTAGGAATCATGAGTAACGCGATCCGTGCCAATTCGATCCTGCCCGCGCGCCGGGAGGACATCGAGCTGGAGACCGCCGACGGGCTGACGCTGGTCGGTGAGCTGGCGGTGCCCCTGGAGGGCGAGCCGGTGGCGACGCTGGTCTGCCTGCACCCGCTGCCCACGCACGGCGGAATGATGGACAGCCACGTCTTCCGCAAGGCCGCCTGGCGGCTGCCGGCGCTGGCCGGGGTGGCGGTGCTGCGCTTCAACACCCGCGGCACCAGCAGCGTCCGCGGCACCAGCGAGGGCACGTTCTCGGCCGGCGTCGACGAGAAGTACGACGTGGCCGCCGCCATCGAATACGCGGAGTTCGCCGACCTGCCGAACATCTGGCTGGTGGGCTGGTCGTTCGGCACCGACCTGACCCTGATGCACGGCCTCGACCCGGCCGTGAAGGGCGCCATCCTGCTGTCGCCGCCGCTGCGCTTCTCCCAGCCGGCGCACCTTCAGGAGTGGGCCGCGTCCGACAAGCCGGTGACCGCCCTGATCCCGGAGTTCGACGACTACTTGCGCCCGGCCGAGGCGGCCGAACGGTTCGCCGCGGTCCCGCAGTGCGAGGTGGTGCCGGTCGAGGGCGCCAAGCACCTGTGGGTAGGCGATGCCGAGACGGTCCTGGACGAGATCGTGAAGCGGGTCGCCCCGTCCGTCCCGGTGCCGCTCCCGCGCACGTGGGACGGCCCGATGGAGACCGGCGACATGAACGCCTACGCCGACCGCACGACGTCAGCTTTCCGCGACGTCCCCATGCCCAAGGCCGAGTAGAGCCGCGCTGAACCAGCCGGCGAGTGTGTCAGTCCTCACGGAGAGGCACGCGCCGGGCGCGCACGATCCGGTGCGTGATGCGCCATCCGGCCGCCGTCAGTTCGACAGTGTCCTCATACGTGACGCTGCCGGTCGATCCATCAGTCATGACTCCGAATCCCTTGGACAGGGCATGAACCGTGCCGTCCGCCGTCTCGCGCAGCACGATGTTGGTCACGTGGTGGGCCACCGGGTTGGCGTCGGCCAGGGCCAGGCCGGCTTCGCGGACGGCCGCGAGACCGACCACCCTGCCGCCGCCGAGATCGGACACGTCGTAGACGAGGTCGTCGGTGAACAGCGTCGCCAGGCCCCGCAACCGCGCCCGGCTCGTCGACGCGGCGCGTGAAGCGCTGGCCGAGGCGGGCAACGACGTCGCGTTCGATGTGATCGCCCGGCGCGCCGGAGTCGGCAACGCCACCCTGTACCGCCACTTCCCGACGCGCGCCGATCTGCTCGTGGCCGTCTATGCCGACGAAGTCGCCGCACTGTGCCGGCGTGGCGAACAGTTGCTGGAGTCCGCGGAGCCGACGGGCGCGCTGTTCGCCTGGCTCGAGGATTTCGTGGTGCACGTGGCCACCAAGCGCCCCCTGGCCCTGGCCGCGACGGAAGGCACCGGCGAACGCCGCACCACGCTGTTCCGTGACTGGCACGCGTCGATCACCTCGATCGCCGAGCGCCTTGTCGGGCGCGCGCAGTCCGCGCTGCGCCCCGGCCTCACCGCCACCGACGTGCTGACCCTGGCCAGCGGAGCGGCCCTGGCCGCCGACCCCACGCAGGCCCGCCGCCTGGTCGGACTGCTACGCACCGGCATCGCCGCTTCAATGGCACCGGCGGTCAGAAGAGGGTGAGCTCGTTTCGCTCCATGCCGCGGAGCTTGTCGTAGTCGACGACCACGCAGCGGATTCCCCGGTCGGTGGCCAGGACGCGGGCCTGGGGCTTGATCTCCTGGGCGGCGAAGACGCCCCGCACCGGGGCCAGCAGTGGGTCGCGGTTCATCAGTTCGAGGTAACGGGTCAGCTGTTCGACGCCGTCGATCTCGCCCCGGCGCTTGATCTCCACCGCCACCGCCTTGCCCTCGGCATCGCGGCACAGCAGGTCGACCGGGCCGATCGCCGTCATGTATTCGCGCCGGACCAGCGTCCAGCCCTCGCCGAACGTCTCGGGGTGGGCCGCCAGCAGCTCCTGCAGGTGGGCCTCGACGCCGTCCTTCTGCAGGCCGGGATCGATCCCCAGCTCGTACGACGTGTCCTGGAAGATCTCCTCCAGGGTGATCCGGAGCTCCTCGCCGGCCTTGTTGACGACCTTCCACACGCCGGGCTGCTCGTGCAGCTTGCAGGGCGGGCTCATCCAGTTCAGCGGCTTGTAGGCCCGGTCGTCGGCGTGGATGGAGACCGAGCCGTCGGCCTTGACCATCAGCAGCCGGACGGCCGGAGGCAGGTGGGCGGACAACCGTCCGACGTAGTCGACGGAGCACTTCGCGATGACCAGGCGCACCTGGAGACCGTACCGGAAGGCGCATATGGCGCCCCAATGCCATCCTTGAGGTGTGCTCGAAGCGCTCACCGGCACCGGCCTCGCCGCATCGGCCGGGCTGAATGCCTACATCCCCCTGGTGACCATGGGCCTGCTGGCCCGGTACACCGACCTCATCGATCTCCCCAACGGCTGGAACTGGCTCTCCAACGGCTGGACCCTGCTGATCCTCGCCCTGCTGCTGGCCATCGAGGTCGTGGCCGACAAGGTCCCCGTCGTCGACCACGTCAACGATGTCGTGCAGACCGTGGTGCGGCCCACCGCCGGCGGTCTCGCGTTCGGCGCCGGCTCCGCCTCCGAGACCGTCACGGTCAGCGACCCGGGCTCGTTCTTCGGTTCCCATCAGTGGGTGCCGATCGCCGCCGGCGTCATCATCGCGCTCTGCGTGCACGGGGTGAAGGCCGCCTCGCGGCCCGTCGTGAACACCACCACGGCCGGTTTCGGGGCTCCGGTGGCGAGCACGGCCGAAGACATCGGCAGCGTGCTGATGTCCGTTCTGGCCATCGTGTTGCCCATATTGGTCCTGGTAGGACTGCTGTTGATCGTGATCGGCGGTTTCTGGGTGGTGCGCCGGCGCCGTCAGAAGAGGGCGAAGCGCACACAACTATCGGGTTCCGGCGCGCCGCACTCTTTTGGTTGACTCTCCGGGTGCCCGCGATCGCCGTTCCCGCATTCGCTCTCGCGTGGTGGGCCGCCTGCTACCTGCTCGGCCGCGATCCGGTGCGGGCCGCGACGGGCCGGGCGGCGGCCGCGCTCCTGGCGTACGCGGCCGGGGTCGTGGTGTGGACGGTCGAGCCGAACTCGATGGCGGCCCAGGTCCTGTTCTGCGCGCCGGCCCTGCTCTGGGCCGGGGCCGCGGTGGCCCTGCTGCCGGCCACGCTGCCCGAGCGTCGGCAGATCGATCTCGGCTGGATGGTGCTGTCGGCCGCGTTCCTGATCACGGTCGTCGCGCTGCCCGAGGCCGGCCGGCTCGTCGTCCTGGCCCCGCTGGCCGGCGGGGTGGTGCTGCTCTGGCGGTTCCGTGACCAGGTGCGGCCGCCGATGCTGCCGGCCGCTTTCGCCGTGGCGGCCGGTCTCTACGGCGTGACGCTGACCGCGCTGCTGCTCCCGGTCAGCCTGGGCGTGCCGATCCTGGTGATCGCCGCGCTCGGGCTGGACCTGCTGATCCTGGCGTTCCTGGTCGCGGTGAACGACGCCATGATGGCCGGCGAGCGGCTGCGCCCCGATCTGATCCGGTCGGTGCTGGGCGCCCTCGCGGCCATCGCGCTGCTGGGCGGCCCGGCGGCGCTGACGATGATCGCGGTGGACTCGGCCGCGGTCCGCATCCTCCAGTTCGCCCTGGTGGCGGTCGTGATGACGCTGGCCGGGCTGTCCGGGGCGGTCCAGCGGGCGCTGAACGCGATCGCGTTCCGCGGCGACGGTCGGCTGCGGTCCGACCGGTCGGCCCTACTGATGATGGTCGAAGCGCTTCCGCGGCGGCGGCATACCAGAAACGCGAGCGAGGACGACTTCCGGCGCTTCACCCAGCAGGCTCTCGACAATTACGGCGATCTGGGACGGCTCATGCGCAGTCCGCTGATCGGCCTGCCGATGATCGACCGGTCGCCCGATCAGCCGCTGGCGAGGGCGCTGGAGTTGAGAAGAGTGCTGCACGAGGGTGTCGACCGGTTGCGGCCCGCCGGGGAGTTCGACACGACGGATTCCTGGCGGCTCTACAACGCGCTGCACTACTGCCAGGTGCTCGGCTTGAACCCGTACGCCGGGAGGCTGAACACGGACGGCCTGGACCGTGACGCCCGCCGGGCTCTCGACTGGATGCGCCGCAAGGTGCCGCGCCGCACGCTGCGGCGGTGGCAGGCCGAGGGCGCCGCGGTGATCGCGGCCCGGCTGCGTGACGAGCTGACGGGTGGAAAGCCACGATGGAGCGTGCGGGGCGCACCGACACGCAGCACATAATTGTCCGTTTCGCGCAGGAATGCGTAAAATCCCCCAGCGTGATGTCGGGTCGGGTGGGTAGCCACCGCAACGCGCTGGTCGCCGTCGTCCGGCAGGAGCTGGCCGAGGCGCGCGGGGCGGCCCGGGCGGTGCTGGCCGAGGCCGAGTCGGCGCGCGGCGAGGCGCAGAACCGGCGACGGCTCGTCCGCGACGCGTACGCCACCTGCCTGAACCAGCTCGCCGAGGCCCGCGACGCCGCCCGCCGCGACATCCAGCGCCGCTTCCAGCACGAGTCGACCCGGCTCGCCGGCAACGTGCGGCGGCTGGCCGCGGTCAGCGCCACCGGCGCCGCCGGCCTGCCGTGGCGGATGTGGGCGCCCACCGAGCCCGCGCCGGGCACCCGGCCCGGCCTGCTGCGGATCGGCTCGCTCAACCTGGACGACACCGCCGCGCTGCCCGCCCTCGTGCCGTTCCTGGACGCGGCCCACCTGCACTTCGAGGGCACCGCTCCGGTGGTCGACGGCGTGATCACCGGCCTGCTGCTGCGCGCGCTGGGCAGCAGCCGGCCCGGCGACGTCGAGCTCACCGTCTACGACCCCGAGCACCTGGGCGGCACGCTGGCCCCGTTCGCCCCGCTCGGCATCTCGTTCGTCGCGCCCGGTTCGCTCGGCGCCACACTGGACGATCTCGTCGAGCACATCTGCCGGGTCAACGAGACCGTGCTGGCCGGCGAGCACCAATCGCTGGCCGACCTGACCGCGGCCACCACCGGGCCCCGGCCCGAGCCGTGGCGGGTCGTGGTGATGCTGGCCGACCCGGCGACGGCCGAGGAGCTGACCAACGCCCAGCGGGCCCAGCTCGACCGGATCGTGCGCACCGGCGTCGCCTGCGGCGTTCATCTGGTGGTGCGCGGTCTCGCGCTGAGCGACCATCCGACCGTACGGCGCCTGGTCGTCACCGATCAGACCGCGACCTGCGACATCACCGGCGACCTGAAGATCCGCCTCGATCCCCCGCCGCCGCCGGACCGGGTGACGTCGTTCTGCCGGGCCACCGCCGAACGCCTGCGCGCGGGCCCGCCGCCGGCCCGGTTCGCCGATCTCGAGCCGCGCGAGCTGTGGGCCGAGTCGTCGGCGCACGGCCTGGCCGCGCCGATCGGAGACGCCACCGACGGCGCGCTGGTCGAGGTCCCGCTCGGCGACGACCCACCGCACGCCCTGGTCGGCGGCCCTTCGGGCTCGGGCAAGACCAATTTGCTGTACGCCTGGCTGGCCGCCCTGGCCACCCGGTACGGGCCCGAGGAGCTCGCGTTCTACCTGCTCGACTTCAAGGAGGGCGTGTCGTTCGCCCGCTTCGTGCCGGGACCGCGCGATCCGGCCTGGCTGCCCCAGGTACGCCTGGCCGGCATCAACGTCAACGGCGACCGCGAGTTCGGCCTGGCCATGCTGCGGCACCTGAGCGAGGAGCTGCGGACCCGGGCCCAGGCGGCCAAGCGGGTCGACGCCACCAAGCTGGCCGAGCTGCGGGCCGAGGACCCGGCCGGGCACTGGCCGCGCATCGTCGCCGTGATCGACGAGTTCCAGGTGCTGCTCTCCGGGCGGGACGCGGTCGCCGACGAGGCGGTCACGCTGCTCGAGGACCTGGCCCGGCGCGGCCGCTCGCAGGGCATCCACCTCATCCTGGCCAGCCAGGACGTCTCCGGCATCGAGGCGCTGTGGGGCCGTAGCGGCCTGATCGGACAGTTCACGCTGCGCATCGCCCTGCCCAAGGCCCGCCGCATCCTGGCCGACGACAACCTGGCCGCCGCCGTCATCCCGCGCTTCCACGCGGTGGTGAACACCCAGTCCGGCACGTCCGGGGCCAACCAGGTCGTACGCCTGCCCGACGCCGGCGACCGGCTGGTCTGGCGCAGCCTGCAACGCCGCCTGTGGCGCGACCGCCCGGAGGGGTGCGAGGAGCCCCGGCTCTTCGACGGCGACGCCGTGCCCCGCCTGCCGGAGAGCTGCCGTCCGTCGGGGCCGGTGCCGGACGCGGCGGCGCCGGTCGGCTCCTCGCCGGGCGCCGTGCTGGGCGAGCGGATCGACGTGGCCGCCCGCCCGGCCCGGCTGCGCCTGGGCCGGATGCCGGGCCGCAACCTGGCCGTGCTCGGCACCCGCACCGAGGAGGCGTGCGACGTGCTCGCGGCGGCCGCGCTGTCGCTGGCCGCGCAGGGGCCGGCCCACTTCAGCGTCGTCTGCCTCGATCCGGACGCGGCCCGGGCGGCGGCCCGGCTGATGGCCGAGCTGCCGTCGGCCGACTGGTGCGACGCGGTGCCCACCGAGCCGTTCGGCTCGATACCGCACTACGTGCTCGGTTACGCGCTGGACGCCGGCGCCGACCCGGCCGCGCTGCGCCGTCTGCTGGTCGACGGCCCCGAGCACCGCACCCACGTGCTCGGCTGGTGGCGCTCGCCCGGCCGGCTCCGCGACAGCCTGGGCGGGCCCGGCGCCCGCCTCGACCCGATCGGGGCCTGGGTGGCGCTCGACGTGCACGGTCCCGATCTGGCCCCGCTCTATCCGCAGCCCGGCGGCCCGGCCTGGTATCCGCGCCACCGCCGCGCCCTGTTCTTCGACCGCTCGGTGCACCGCACCCCGGAAGTCATCGTCCCGTACGAGGTGAACAGTGACCACACGTGACCGCCAGCCCATCGGGCGCGACTACCAGCTCATGGTGAGCGCCCTGGCCGAGGCCACCCGGCGGCGCGACGCCGAGATGGGCAACGCCGAGCACGCCTATCAGGAGAGCGCGGCCCAGGCCGCGGGCGAGTTGTCCCGGGCCGAGGGCGACGCGCTCTCGGCCGACCGCTGGGCCGGCGCCGCCGCCGCGCAGGTGCTCGATGTGGACCGTGAGGCGGCCCGGCTCTGGGACCAGCTGCGCCGCGCCCGCGGCGTGCGGGTGCGGGCCCTGGGCGAGATGCCGGAGCCGGTCCCGGTCGACGCCGTGCCCCGGGCCGCCCTTCCCCGCAGCCCGGAATCGGCGCCGGTGAAGGCCCCGCGGGCCCTGCTGGCCCGGGCCGCCGAGCGCATCGACCACACCATCCATCCGGCCGGGCGCCGCTCGATGCCCCGCTGGGCGCTGCCGCTGCTTCCGCTGCTGGGCGCGCTCGTCGCGGCGCTGGCCGGCCTCGTCGGCTCCGGTTTGGTGACCTTCGGCAGTACGGAGGTGTGGGGCGGCTCGGTCCTGCGGACGCTCGGCTGGCTGGCCTTCCTGGTCGCCCCGTCGGCCGGCGTGCCGGTGGCCGCCCTCGCCGCCCACAAGCGGCTCCAGGCCCGGCTCGACATCGGCGGCATCGGCCTGACCCTGCTCGGCGGCATGGTCGCCGCGACCCTGATGTCCCTGGCCTTCGCGGCTCAGCGCTGACAGGCTTGGCCGCCGCCCGGAGGGGGTAAACCGGGCCCGTGGGCGGATATGGGTGGCAAATCGTTCTGGTCGTCGTGCTGGTGCTGGTCAACGCCGCCTTCTCCGGCAGCGAGATGGCACTGATCTCGCTGCGGGACAGCCAGTTGCAGCGCCTCGAGCGGCAGTCGCGGGGCGGCCGCACGCTGGCCCGGCTGGCCCGTGACCCCAACCGGTTCCTGGCTACCATCCAGATCGGCATCACGCTGGCCGGCTTCCTGGCCTCGGCCGCCGCCGCCACCTCGCTGGCCAAGCCGCTCACCGGGCCGCTGGGCTTCCTCGGCACCGCGGCCGAGCCGGTCGCGATCGTGCTCGTCACCATGGTGCTGACCTTCTTCACCCTGGTCGTGGGCGAGCTGGCGCCCAAGCGGATCGCGATGCAGCGGGCCGAGGGATGGGCACTGCTGGCCGCCCGGCCGCTGGACACGCTGTCCACGCTCTCGCGCCCGGTCAACTGGCTGCTCGGCAAGTCGACCGACCTCGTGGTGCGGATGGCCGGCGTCGACCCGAACGCGACCCGCGAGGAGGTCAGCACCGAGGAGATCCGCGACATGGTCACCCAGCAACAGGAGTTCACCCCCGAGCAGCGCACGATCATCAGCGGCGCCTTCGAGATCGCCGAGCGCATCCTGCGCGAGGTGCTGGTCCCCCGGCGCGACGTCCTGATCCTGCCGGCCGGCCTGCCCGCCAACGAGGCGCTGACCCGGCTGGTCGCGAGCGGACACTCGCGGGCGCCGGTGACCGGGTCGATGGGCCTGGACGACGTGCTCGGCGTGGTGCACCTGCGCGACCTGATCGACGCCCGGGGCCCGGTGCGCGACCACCTGTACACCGCGCTCTTCCTGCCCGAGACGCTGAAGGTCTCCGACGCGATGCGCCAGCTGCGGGTCCAGCATCAGCAGTTCGCCTTCGTGGTCGACGAGCGCGGCGCCATCGACGGCATCGTGACCATGGAGGACCTGGTCGAGGAGGTGGTCGGCGAGATCTACGACGAGACCGACCGCGACGTGCAGTCGGTGGTGCGCGAACCGGACGGCGCCATGCTGCTGCCGGGCACCTTCCCGATGCACGACCTGCCCGACATCGGCGTCGACGTCGAGCGCCGGGACGAGGGCGACTACACCACTGTCGCGGGCCTGGTGCTGGCCCAGCTCGGGCACATTCCCACCCAGCCCGGCGAGGTGGTGGAGGTCGACGGCCACACGGCCGAGGTCGTCGAGGTGACCGGCCGCGCGATCACACAGGTTCGGGTGCGCCCGGCGCCGAAGGAAGACCCGGAATTCGATTGACCCCTTCGGCGTACGCCACGGAGAGCACCGCGTGCGCCACGAGCACCGCGTGCTCCTTGGCGTCGTACGGGCCGACCCGCAGCTCCACGGCGTGACCGCCGAACAGCGCCCGGACCGTCCAGCTGTTGGGGTGCCGGTCGTCCTCGCGGCTGTGGTTGACGATCACCTGGGTGGCGGCCCGGATGTTGACCGCCGACCACTTCTCGTCGGAGGTCCCCCACGACCGGAACCAGCCCGGAGCGACGGCCAGGGCGCCCTTGCCGGCCTCGGCCAGCGCCCATTCCATCTGCTCAGGGGTCATACCGCCGATCGTAGGGGCCGACGCGCTCAGTAGGTGTAGAAACCCTTACCCGACTTACGGCCCAGGTCGCCGGCCTGGACCATGCGCTGGAGCAGCTCCGGCGGGAAGAACTTCTCATCGGCCGTGTCGCGGTAGATGTTGCTCGCCGCGTTCAGCATGACGTCGAGGCCGGTCAGGTCGACCGTGGCCAGCGGGCCCATCGAGTGGCCGAAGCCCAGCTTCATCACCGTGTCGAGGTCGGCCGCGCTGACCACGCCGGTCTCGACCAGCTTGATCGCCTCGACCAGGATGGCCGAGAAGAGCCGGTTGGAGACGAAGCCGGCCACGTCGCGCTTGACCTCGACACAGGTCTTGCCGACCTCTTCGGCGTACGCCCGGGCCGTGGCCAGCGTGTCGTCGGAGGTCTGGTAGCCGCGGACGAGCTCGACCAGCTTCATCATCGGCACCGGCGAGAAGAAGTGGATGCCGACGACCGACTCGGGCCGGTCGGTGACCGTGGCGATCTGGGTGATCGGGATGGCCGAGGTGTTGGTGCCCAGCACCGCGCCCGACTTGCAGATCTTGTCGAGCGAGCGGAAGACCTCGTGCTTGGCCTCGACCTTCTCGTAGATCGCCTCGACCACGACGTCGGCGTCGGCCGCCGCGTCGAGGTCGGTGGTGGTCGTGATGCGCCCGATGGCGGCCTCGGCCTCATCCTCGGAGATCTTGCCCTTGGCCGTGAACCGGCTCAGCGAATCCCGGATCGCCGTCATGCCCCGGTGCAGCGAGGCGTCGTCGACGTCCCGCATGGTGACCTGCCAGCCCGCCTGCGCCGAGACCTGCGCGATGCCGGAACCCATCAGTCCGGAGCCGATGACCGCGAGTCGACCCGCCATGTGCCTCTCCTCTGGTAAGAGTGTCGTCGGCCTCACATTAGCCTTGTTACTGAACGGAAGTTCAGGCGGAGGACCGTCTTCCTATCGGGTCAAATCCGCTTAAAAGCTGGCGTAGCGGTGCGAGACTATGCCCATGGCCACAGGCAACGGCTGGTACCTCCTCGGGCCACTCATCGCCGTCGGTCTGGTCGGCTTCCTCGGCGCGATCTTCTGGCGCATGGGCCTTCAATGGACACTCACCCGCGAACCGGCGGGCGACCCGTGCGCGGACGGTCTCGCCATCTTCGGTGAACCGGACGACTACGGGCTGCTGTGCCCGGCCGCCGTGACGGGTGACGCCGAGGTCGCCGACGAGATCAGGCGGCTCCTCGGCGACGCCGGCATCCGCGCCACGCAGGCGGTCGCGCGCGACGGGCGTACGGCCGTGCTCGTCTTTCCCGAGCAGGTCGAAGAGGCCCGCCGCCTGGTCGGCGACTCGCCGGCCCTCTGACTCAGAAGTCGAAGGTCGGCTCGGGCACGTCGGCCCGCTCCACCTCGGCGCCCAGCCCGGCCAGGTCGGCCACGAAGTCGGGGTAGCCGCGGTCGATGTGGTGCACCTCGCCCACCTCGGTGACCCCGTCGGCGCAGAGACCGGCGATGACCAGGCCGGCGCCGGCCCGGATGTCGGTCGCCCGCACCGGCGCCCCCGACAGGCGCGCCCGGCCGTTCACCACGGCGTGGTGCCCGTCGGTGCGGATGTCGGCGCCCAGCCGGACCATCTCGTTCACGAACATGAAGCGGCCGTCGAAGATGTTCTCGGTGATCAGCGAGGAGCCCTCGGCCACCGAGGCCAGGCCGATGGCCATCGGCAGCAGGTCGGTCGCGAAGCCCGGATAGGGCAGCGTGACGATGTCGACCGCCTTGGGACGGTCGTCGATGCGTACACGGAAGAAGTTGTCTCCCGGCTCGACCGTCGCGCCTGCCGTGACCAACTTGTCGAGGGCGATGTCGAGGAACTCGGGCCGAACACCCCGCACGGTCACGTCGCCGCGGGTCATGGCGGCGGCGAACGCCCAGGTGCCGCCCACGATCCGGTCGCCGACGGTGGTGTGGCGCACCGGGTGGAGCTCGTCGACGCCCTCGATGGTCAGGGTCGACGAGCCGGCGCCCTCGATGCGGGCGCCCATGTCGATGAGCATCTCGCAGATGTCGACGATCTCCGGCTCGCGCGCGGCGTTGTCGATCTCGGTGGTGCCCTTGGCCAGGACGGCCGCCATCAGCAGGTTCTCGGTGGCGCCGACGCTCGGGAAGTCGAGCCAGATCTTGCTGCCGCGCAGCCCGTGCGGCGCCGAGGCGATCACGAAGCCGTGCTCGCCGGAGATCTCGGCGCCCATCCGGGCCAGGCCCGAGACGTGCATGTCGAGCCCTCGCGAGCCGATCATGTCGCCACCCGGCAGCGCCACCCGCACATAACCCCGGCGGGCCAGCAGCGGCCCGAGCACACAGATCGACGCCCGCAGCCGGCGCACCAGGTCGTAGTCGGCCTCGCTGCCCGGTTCGGACGGCACGTCGATGGTGGCCTCACCCCCGTCCAAGGTGACCTGGCAGCCCAGTCGCCGCAGCACCTCGGCCATGATGGCGATGTCGGTGATGCGCGGAACGTTCTCGACCACGCTGCGGCCCTGCGCGAGCAGAGCGACCGCCATCAGCTTGAGAGCCGAGTTCTTCGCGCCACCCACGCCGACCTCACCGGTCAGCGCGGTACCGCCCTTCACCCTGATCACATCCACGCGGGCCATGGTATGAGTCGGCGGCGAACGCGTCCTCCGTAGGGTGGGGGCATGGCCGTACACCTCACCCGCATCTACACCCGCACAGGCGACGGCGGGAAGACCCGCCTGGGCAACAACGAGGTCGCCGACAAGACCGATCCGCGCATCGCGGCGTACGCCGACGCCGACGAATGCAACGCCGCGCTGGGCGCCGCCCTGGCCCTGGGCGACCTGCCCGCCAATGTCCGTCCGGTGCTCCAGGCCGTACAGAACGATCTCTTCGACGTGGGCGCCGACCTCTGCAACCCCGCCTCCGAGGACCCGCCCTACCCGCCGCTGCGGATCACCGAGGAGTACGTCACCCGGCTCGAGAAATGGTGTGACGAGTTCCTGGAGGGGCTGCCGGCGCTCGACAGCTTCATCCTCCCGGGCGGCACCCCGGGCGCGGCCCTGCTGCATGTGGCCCGCACGGTGGCCCGGCGGGCGGAGAGGTCGGCATGGGCCCTTCTTCAAGCAGACCCGTCCCGTACGAGTGAGCTACCGGCCAAATATCTCAATCGCCTCTCGGATCTCCTGTTCATCCTGTCCCGCGTGGCCAACCCCGACGGCGACGTGAAGTGGGTGCCGGGCGCGGGGACGGCCGGGTAGCCGTGCTGCATCACGTGGAGCTGTGGGTGCCCGACCTGGCCGGGGCGCTGCGCCCCTGGGGCTGGTTGCTGGGGTCGCTGGGCTGGACGGAGTACCAGGACTGGCCGGGCGGCCGCTCCTGGCGGCACGGCGGCGTCTACCTGGTGCTGGAGCAGTCGCCGGCGATGTCGGGTTCGATGCACGACCGGCTGGCGCCCGGCCTGAACCACCTGGCCTTCACGGTCGGCGGCGAGGCCGAGGTGGACAGGCTGACGGCCGAGTCGGCGTCGCACGGCTGGTCCCTGCTCTTCCCGGACAAGCATCCGCGCGCGGGCGGCCCCTCGTCGTACGCGGCCTACCTGGAGGACCAGTGGGGCTACGAGGTCGAGCTCCAGTCGGGGCCGCCGTAATCCGCTTGCCCGGTCTGCCACCATGGGGACATGACCTCACGCGCGACAGTCTTCAGCCGGCCCCTGGCGGCCGGCTGATCTGCGCGTTCCTGGCCGCCCCACGCGGGCGGCCATTTTTCTTGGGCTTCCCGCCATCCACGAAGCGGAGAAGCCCATGTCTCTCACCGACGCCCTGGCCATTCGGGACCTGACCGACCCGGCACAGGGTCCCCACGCCATCCAGCAGATGGTGGCCGCCATCCTGGCCGCCACCCACCGGCCACCCGGCCACCTGCTCCTCCACCGGGGCGAGCGCATAGTCGACGTGGCCGACAACTACGACCGTCTCGGCTACAGCCCCTCGGCGGCGGCGCGGGATGCTCGGTACACCCGATATGTGAGCGCCGAGCGGATGCTGCGTTCTCAGACATCGGCCCTGATTCCCGGCGCCTTGCGCGTCCTCCGAGCGCCGGGCGCCCTGATCGCCTGCCCCGGCATCGTCTACCGCCGCGACTGCATCGACCGCCTGCACACCGGCACGCCCCACCAGCTCGACCTGTGGCGGATCACCCCGGCCGCCCCGGAGCCCGGCGACCTGCTCGCGCTTGTCGAGACAGCGGTAGCGGCCGCCCTGCCCGGCATCCCTTGGCGAACAAATCCGGCAAAACATCCGTACACCACCGGCGGCTGGGAAATCGAGGCCTGGTCGAGCGATCAGGGCGGCAGCTGGGTGGAGATCGGTGAATGCGGGGTCGCCGCGCCGCATGTCGTCGGGCCCGGACGGGCCGGGCTGGCGCTCGGGCTCGGGCTGGATCGCCTGCTGATGCTGCGCAAGGGCATCGACGACATCCGGCTGCTGCGCTCGGCCGACCCACGGGTGGCGGCCCAGATGCTCGACCTGTCCCCGTACCGGCCGGTCTCGGCCCAGCCCGCCGCCCACCGGGACGTGTCGGTCGCCCTGCCCGAGGACGTGACCGCCGAGGAGATAGGCGACCGCGTCCGCGACCTCCTGGGTCCCGACGCCGCCCTGGTCGAGGAGGTGAGCATTCTCTCGGCCACCCCACCCGAGGCTCTCCCCGCGGCCTCCCGCGACCGGCTGGCCCTCCGCCCCGGCGAAGTCAACGTCCTGGTCCGCGTCATCCTCCGCGACCTGGACGCCGCCCTCCCCCGCCGCCGGGCCAACGCCCTGCGCGACCGCGTCTACGACGGTCTCCACGACCCCGCCGGCCGGGTCAGGCGTGCAGCGTGCCGTCGATGACTGTCACGGCCTTGCCGGTGAGCAGCGTGCGGTCGTCGCGAAGGGCGACCCGCACGTAGCCACCGCGGGCGGAGGCCTGATATCCCGTCAGCTCGGTGCGGCCGCCCAAGCGGGCCGACCAGAACGGGGCCAGGGCGGTGTGCGCGCTTCCGGTCACCGGGTCCTCCGCCACGCCCGCGGCCGCGCCGAAGAAGCGGGAGACGAAGTCGTAACCGCCGTCCGGGTCGTCCGCTCGGGCCGTCACCACCACGCCGCGGTTCTCGATCGTGGCCAGGGCCGTCAGGTCGGGAGCCAGCGTGCGCACCGCCGCCTCGTCGAGCAGCTCGATCAGCAGGTCGTCGGTGTTCGGGCCGGTGTGGTGCACCGACAGCGGCGTCACCCCGAGCGCGTCGAGCACGCGCGGATCGGCCTGGATCGGGCTGAGCGGCGCCGTCGGGAAGTCGAGCGTGATCCAGCCCTTCTCGTCCGTCTCGGCCGTCAGGATGCCGCTGCGGGTCGTGAAACGCACCAGCCCTTGGCGCCGCAGGGCGTGGGCCGTGGCCAGCGTGGCGTGCCCGCAGAGGGCCACCTCGACGGCCGGCGTGAACCAGCGCAGCGCGTAGTCGGCCTCGCCGGAGACCACAGGGTGCAGGAAGGCCGTCTCGGACAGGTTCACCTCGGCCGCGACCGCCTGCATCCACGAATCCTCGGGGAACGAGGGGCCGTCCAGCACGACCACCCCGGCCGGGTTGCCGGCGAACGGCTGCTCCGTGAAGGCGTCGATGATTCGAATCCGCATGCCGACGACGCTAAAGGCCCTGGCCGTACGCCGCGAGAGCCACCTGCGAAGGCGCGGCCTACTGCTCGATCGTGCGAGGGCGGATGATCGGGCGCGCGATGCTGCCCGGCGGGCCCGGCGGGGCCGCCTCGAGCCAGGAGAGGAAGCCGGTCACCGTGGACTCGGCCATCGCGATCTCGAGCTCGTCGGTGGCCGTGGCCAGCTTGAGGACGACCCAGTGGCCGGGGATGGTGAGGCGCTCGGGGCCCTCGGGGCGACGGCGCTCCTCGATGGTGAGGGCGCCGCGGTCGAGGACGCGCTTGGGCCGGAAGGCGAAGGTGAACAGCCGGTGGATGCGGAGCTCGCCGCCGACGAACTGGCCGATCGCGGTGGACCAGCCCCGGCCGGGCACCAGGGTGCTCACGTGGATCTGCAGGCGAATGGTTCCGCCGCCGGCCATGAGCAGCCGGCGGCGGAGGATGAGCGCGAAGAGCAGGACGAGCGCAGCGGCGAAGCAGATTCCGATTACTTCCAGAATCTCCATCGCCGGTCGTCAGTGAGTCTCGGGGGTGGCGGGGGTCGCGCTCTCGGCGAGAACGGTGACGCCGTCGGCGTCGATCGAGAGGAATCCGCCGGACACGTCGTAGGTGAGCTGCTCGCCGCCGGCGAGCTTCACCCGCACCTGCGAGGGCTCCTTCAGCAGGCCCAGCAGCGGGGAGTGACCCGGCAGCACGCCGATCTCACCCTCGGTGGTCCGCGCGACGAGCATCTCGGCCTCACCGGACCAGACGCTCTGCTCGACGGCTACGACCTTGACGGGCAGCTGGTTGGCCACGCTGTCCTCCTGTTTGCGAATCCGGTTGGGTGAAGTCTAGACGGCCCCCTTCGCAGGGACCGCACCAGGTCAGACGTTGCTGTTGATGTACTCAGGGTGACGGAAGATGAAGTTCTGCACCTGGTCGTCGCGGACGGCCTTGAAGAAGTCGTCGGCGCTGTCCTCCAGCGCCTCGCCCCGGTAGTCGCCGTTCACGATGACCGACTCGCCCGGCAGCTTGATCAGGGTCATGTCGTCGGAGCGCAGGTTCTTCAGCGCGAAGGCCCAGTCGACCACGTTGTGGCCGTTGCCGTCGAAGATCAGCGCCTTGCCGGCCGCCTTGAGCACGGCGTCGAGCTTGGTCGGGCTGGTCACCACGTTCTTGCTGAGTGCCTGCTTGGCCATGGCCTTGATGAACTGCTGCTGGTGGCGCTGGCGGTCGTAGTCGCCGCGGGGCAGGCCGTAGCGCTGCCGCACGTAGTCGAGGGCCTGCCAGCCCTCGAGGTGGCGGGTGCCGACCTTGTATTCGGCCTGGGGGCCGTAATAGGGGTGGGCGCAGCTGTTGTCGGCGCAGCGCGCGTACCGCGGGCGGGCCTTGCCGTTCGGCTGGAGGTGCTCCGACTTCACGTTCTGGTCGATCGTCATGGTGACGCCGCCCATGGCGTCGACGATCGCCTTGAAGCCGTTGAAGTTCAGGATGATGCCGGCGTCGAACTCGTCGATGCCGGTGAGCTTGCCGACCGTCTTGGCCAGTAGGTCGAAGCCCTGGACGACATCGTGTTTGCCGCCGCCGACCGCGCTGCCGTACCCCATGGCGGCGTTGATCTTGGATCGCCCGCCCTTGAAGCCGGTCTTGGGGAAGGCCGGGATGTCGACGATCAGATCGCGCGGGACCGAGAAGAGGTACGCCTGGTCCATGCCCCGGGGGATGTGGGCCACGATGATGGAGTCGGAGAGCGGGGTCTGCGTCTCCTTACGCGGGTCGACGCCGACCAGCAGGATGTTCAGCGGGCCCTTGATGTCGGAGACCTGCTTCTTGGTGGCCCCGACGGCCGGATCACCGAACAGGTCCTGCGTCTCGACGGCCCCGGCGTAGCGGGCCACCAGCACCTGCTGGGTGACGATGGCGCCACCGCTGACCACCATGAGGACGCAGCCGAAGATCGCGCTGAGCCGCGCCCACAAGGGCGCGCGCCTTTTCCTCGCCACAGGTCTCCCCCAACGGTTGTCGATATCGGCCGCCTGACGAACGACAAGAGTACCCAGAAAGAGCCACCGGATCTGAGACTCGCAGAAGCCGCAAATCAGACAAATCCCATGGCGGATACGGCGAAGCCGCGCCCACCATAAGGTCGGCGCGGCTCCGCTGGCGCTGAGTCAGCTCAGCCCTTCATCAGCTCGTGCGCGTTCTTCTCGAGGTCCTCGAGGCCACCGCACATGAAGAAGGCCTGCTCGGGGAAGTTGTCGTACTCACCCTCGCTGATCTTCTTGAACGCCTCGATGGTCTCCTTGAGCGGGACCGTCGAGCCGGGGACGCCGGTGAACTGCTCGGCCGCGTACGTGTTCTGCGAGAGGAAACGCTCGATGCGGCGAGCCCGCTGCACCGTGACCTTGTCCTCCTCGGAGAGCTCGTCCATACCGAGAATGGCGATGATGTCCTGCAGGTCCTTGTACTTCTGCAGGATGCGCTGCACCTCGCGGGCGACCGCGTAGTGCTCGGCGCCGACGAACTCGGGCGCCAGGATCCGCGAGCTGGAGGCCAGCGGGTCCACGGCCGGGTAGATGCCCTTGTCGGAGATCGACCGCTCGAGGTTCGTGGTCGCGTCCAGGTGGGCGAACGTGGTGGCCGGCGCCGGGTCGGTGTAGTCGTCGGCGGGCACGTAGATCGCCTGCAGCGAGGTGATCGCCTTGCCACGGACCGACGTGATCCGCTCCTGGAGCTCGCCCATCTCGTCGGCCAGCGTGGGCTGGTAACCCACGGCGGACGGCATGCGGCCGAGCAGCGTCGACACCTCGGAGCCGGCCTGGGTGAACCGGAAGATGTTGTCGATGAAGAGCAGCACCTCCTGGTTCTGGACGTCCCGGAAGTACTCGGCCATGGTCAGCGCGGACAGCGCGACCCGCAGGCGGGTGCCCGGCGGCTCGTCCATCTGGCCGAAGACGAGGGCGGTCTTGTCGAGAACGCCACCCTCCTCCATCTCCAGGATGAGGTCGTTGCCCTCGCGGGTGCGCTCACCCACGCCGGCGAACACCGACGTACCACCGAAGTTACGGGCAACGCGGATGATCATCTCCTGGATGAGCACCGTCTTGCCCACGCCGGCGCCGCCGAACAGGCCGATCTTTCCACCACGCACGTACGGCGCGAGCAGGTCGAGCACCTTGATGCCGGTCTCCAGCATCTCGGTCTTGGGCTCGAGGTCGGCGAACGCCGGCGGCTTGCGGTGGATCGACCAGCGCTCCTGGATGTCCAGGGTCGACGGGTCGGCGTTCAGCACCTCGCCGAGGGCGTTGAACACGTGGCCCTTGGTCACGTCGCCGACGGGCACCGAGATCGGCGCGCCGGTGTCCTTGACCTCGGCGCCCCGGATCAGGCCGTCGGTCGGCTGCATCGAGATGGCGCGGACGATGTTGTCACCCAGGTGCTGGGCGACCTCGAGCGTCAGCGTCTTGGTGCCCTCGGAGAGGGTCACCGACACGTGCAGCGCGTTGAAGATGTCCGGCATGGCGTCACGGGGGAACTCGGCGTCGACGACCGGGCCGATGACCCGGACGACGCGGCCGACACCGGTCTCCGCCTTGGTGGGCTCAGCTACAGCAGTCATCACATATCACTTCCTGCCGAGGACAGCGCCTCGACGCCGCCGACGATCTCACTGATTTCCTGGGTGATCGCGGCCTGCCGCGCGGAGTTCATCTCGCGCGTGTACCGCTTGAGCAGGTCGTCCGCGTTGTCCGACGCGCTCTTCATCGCCCGCCGCCGGGAGGCCGACTCGCTCGCCGCCGAGGACAGCAACGCCGCGTAGATCCGCGTGTTGAGGTACTTCGGCAGCAGCGCGTCGAGCAGCTCGTCGGCGTCCGGCTCGAACTCGTAGGCCGGGCGCAGCCCGGGCTCGACCTCGCGCTCCTCGACCTGCATGGGCGCCAGGAAGTGCGCCTCGGCGCTCTGCGTCATCAGCGACTTGAACTGCGTGCTGACGATGTGCAGCTCGTCGACGCCCTGGATGCCGTCCGGGCCGTAGGTGGCGTCGGTGTCGTCCGCGCCGGCGACGAACGCCTCCAGCAGCGCGTCACCGATCGCCTTGGCGTCGGAGAACGACGGCCGCTCGGAGAAACCCGTCCAGCTGGTCTCGATCGGCCGGTTGCGGAACCGGTAGTAGCCGACGCCCTTGCGGCCGACCACGTACAGCACCGCTTCCTTGCCGTCCGCCTTGAGCCGGGAGATCAGCTGCTCGGCGGTGCGGATGGCGTTGGCGTTGTAGGCGCCGGCCAGGCCGCGGTCGCTGGTGATGAGCAGGACACCCGCCCGCCGGACCCGCTCACGCGGGACCAGCAGGGGGTTGTCGATCGTCGCGTTGGACGCCAGGGCGGTCAGGACCTGGGTGATCGCCTCCGCGTACGGCTTGGAGGCGGCGACCCGCTCCTGGGCCTTGGCGATGCGGCTGGTGGCGACCAGCTCCTGCGCCTTCGCGATCTTCTTGGTCGACCGGACGGTGCGGATGCGCCGCCGGAGGGCCTGTACCTGACCGGCCATGACTAGCTCTCGTCCGTCGAGCGGGGAACCTCGCGGGTGACCGTCTCGCGGGTCTGACGGCCCTCCTCGAGGGGCTCGGCCGGGTTCTCGTTCACCGAGGAACCGGTCTCGCCGCGCTTGAAGAGCTCCTTGAACTCGGTCACGCCGCTCTTCAGGTTCTCGACGTCGTCGTCCGACAGCAGGCCGGTCGAGTCGATCGCGGTGTAGGTGTCGCCGCGGTGCCGCTTGATCCAGCCGAGGAAGTCCTGCTCGAAGCGGCGCACGTCGGCCACGGCGATGTCGTCGAGCTGGCCGGTGGTGCCGGCCCAGATCACGATGACCTCGTCGACCACCGAGTACGGCGAGTACTGCGGCTGCTTGAGCAGCTCGACCAGGCGTACGCCCTTCTCGAGCTGGGCCCGCGACGCGCGGTCCAGGTCGGAGGCGAAGGCCGAGAAGGCCTCCAGCTCACGGAACTGGGCCAGGTCGAGGCGCAGACGGCCGGAGACCGAGCGCATCGCCTTGACCTGCGCCGAGCCACCCACCCGGGACACCGAGGTGCCGACGTTGATCGCCGGGCGGACACCCGAGGCGAACAGGTCGGTCTCCAGGAAGATCTGGCCGTCGGTGATCGAGATGACGTTGGTCGGGATGTACGCCGAGATGTCGTTGGCCTTGGTCTCGATGATCGGCAGACCGGTCATCGAGCCGCCGCCCAGCTCGTTGGAGAGCTTGGCGCAACGCTCGAGCAGGCGGGAGTGCAGGTAGAAGACGTCGCCCGGGTACGCCTCGCGGCCCGGCGGGCGGCGCAGCAGCAGCGACACGGCGCGGTAGGCCTCGGCCTGCTTGGTCAGGTCGTCGAAGACGATCAGGACGTGCTTGCCGTTGTACATCCAGTGCTGGCCGATGGCCGAGCCGGTGTACGGCGCGATGTACTTGAAGCCGGCCGGGTCGGAGGCCGGGGCCGCGACGATCGTCGTGTACTCCAGCGCGCCCTGCTCCTCGAGGGTGCCCCGGATCGACGCGATGGTGGTGGCCTTCTGGCCGATCGCGACGTAGATGCAGCGGACCTGCTTCTCCGGGTCGCCGGACTCCCAGTTCGCGCGCTGGTTGATGATCGTGTCGATCGCGACCGTGGTCTTGCCGGTCTTGCGGTCGCCGATGATCAGCTGGCGCTGGCCGCGGCCGATCGGCGTCATGGCGTCGATCGCCTTGATGCCGGTCTGCAGCGGCTGCTTCACCGGCTGCCGGGCCATGACGTTCGGCGCCTGGAGCTCGAGCTCGCGCTCGCCCTCGCTGGCGATCTCGCCGCGGTCGTCGATCGGACGGCCCAGCGGGTCGACCACGCGACCGAGGAAGGCGTCGCCGACCGGGACCGAGAGGACGCGGCCGGTCCGCTTGACCTGCTGCCCCTCCTCGATGCCGGCGAAGTCACCCAGGACCACGACGCCGATCTCGCGGACGTCGAGGTTCTGCGCGACACCCAGCGTGCCGTCGGCGAATTCGAGCAGTTCGTTCGCCATCGTCGAGGGCAGGCCCTCGACGTGCGCGATGCCGTCGCCCGCATCGGAGACGATGCCGACCTCCTCGCGGGAGACCTCGGGCGTGTAGGACGAGACGTAGCGCTCTAGCGCCCCCCGGATCTCGTCCGAGGAGATGGTCAGCTCGGCCATCCTCTGCCTTCTCTGTCTAGCTCGGGACGTCGCCGCCACCGAGGGGCCTGCTCAGCCCCGCGCGCGAAAGGCGCGCGGGCCGAGGGAAAAGTTACTTGGAGAACGCCTGCTTGGCGGCGTTGAGCCGCCGCAGGATCGTGCCGTCGTAGAGGTCGGAGCCGACTTTGACGCTGACGCCGCCGATGATCGAAGGATCGACGTCGACCTTCAGCGAGACCTGCCGGCCGTAGATGTCGGACAACTTGGCAGCCAGCGCCTGCTCGTCGGCGTCGGTGAGCGGCTTGGCGACCGTCACGTACGCGACCTCGCGATCGCGCTTGGCGGCGGTCAGCTCGACCAGCCGGGTCAGCGATCCCTCGAAGCTGCGGCCCCCGAAGCCCTCGAGCGCCACCTCGATGAGCCTTACCGTGGCCGGCTGGGCCTTGCCCTTCAGCAAGTCCTCCACCAGCTTAACGCGGCGCTCGGTCGGCGCACCGGGGTCACTGAGCGTGATGGCGAGCTCGGGGTTGCCCGAGACGATCTGCCCGAAACGGAACAGCTCGTCCTCGACCTCGGCCAGGTTGTCGGCCTTCTGAGCCCCGGACAGCACGGCGTCGGCGCCGAGGCGCTCCGTGACGTCGAGCAGCTCGGCCGGCCGGGAGAACCGGCCCGACACCAGCGCGGCCAGGACGTCGACGGTGACCTGCGAGACCTTGCCGGACAGCAGCGAGCGCAGCAGCTCGCCCCGGTCCGCGCCGGAGCGCGACGGGTCGGTCAGCGCCCGGCGCAGGGCCGGCTGGGCCCGCAGGATGCCGGCCACCGACAGGATCTCGTCGGCGACGGTGGCGACCTGCGCGGCCGTGGCCGTGCCGGTGCTGCCGTTGAGCCTCTCGGCCGCCTCGGCGTACGCCTGCTGGCTGACGGTCGACGCCATCAGCGCCGCCCGCCCGCCGAGCCCGCGCCGAGCTCGTCGATGAAGCGCTCGACCGTGCCCCGGCTGCGCGCCTCGTCGGCGAGAGCCTCGCCGACGATCTTGCCGGCCAGGTCGACGGCGAGCGTGCCCACCTCGGAGCGCAGCTCACGCACGATGCTCTCGCGCTGGGCGGCGAGCTGCTCGTTGCCGGCCGCGATGATGCGGTCCGACTCCTCGCGGGCCTTGGCCAGCACGTCCTGACGGATGCCCTCGGCGTCGGCCCGGGCCTCGTCGCGGATGCGCGCGGCCTCGGTGCGAGCCTCGGCCAGCTGCGCCTTGTACTGCTCGAGCAGCTGGTTGGCCTCGGCCTGGGCGGTCTCGGCCCGCTTGATGCCGCCCTCGATCGCGTCCACCCGCGCCGCGAAGGTCTTCTCCATCACGGGGAAGACGAACTTCATCAGCACGAAGCAGAGGATGCCGAACGCGATGATGCCGAGCACGACCTCCTGCCAGAGCGGGATGATCGGGTTGTGCTCGGACTCAGCCGCCTCAGCCGCTAGCTGGTAATACGTGGTGATCATTCAGACCTCCGCAGCGCGGGAAGGGGGGCTTAGAACTCGCCGGCCCAGATGAAGCCGAAGGCGATGCCCAGGAGGGCGAGCGCCTCGATAACCGCGAAGCCGATCCAGACGTAGGGCAGGGTCAGGCGCGACGACTCGGGCTGACGGGCGGTGGACTGGATGTACGCGGAGAAGACCAGACCGACACCGATGCCGGGGCCGATGGCGGCAAGGCCGTAACCGATGGCGGCGGTGCTACCACCGACGGCGGCAAGAACGTCAACCATTGCAATTTCCTCCTGGTATCTCGCGTGAATGTCACGCGGGACGACAACGGGGTGTTACTGGTGAAGCTGACTTGCTTAAAAAATGCTCAGTGCTCGTCGGCGAGCGCGCCCTGGACGTAGCTCGCGGTAAGCACGGTGAAGACGTAGGCCTGGAGGCAGATGACCAGGAACTCCAGGAAGGTCAGGGCGATGGTCATCACCCACGACACGACCGAGAACGGCGCGAACCACACGTTGGCGTTCAGCATCGCGAAGCCGCCCAGCGTGAACACCAGCAGCAGCATGTGGCCGGCGAACATGTTGGCGAAAAGACGGACGGCGAGCGAGAACGGCCGGACGATGAAGGTCGAGAAGAACTCGATCGGGATCAGCAGCGGCAGGATGAACCACGGCGCCGGCGGGATCAGAGCGTGCTTGAAGTACTTGAGTCCGCCGTGGTGCTTCATGCCGATGTAGATGAACATCACGTAGCTGATCACCGCGAGCACGGCCGGGAAGGCGATGTGCGAGTTCGGCGAGATCTGCGCGAAGGGCACGATGGCCCAGAAGTTCATGATCAGGATGAAGATGAACAGCGTCGTCAGGTACGGCGCGAAGTTGATGCCCCGCTTGCCGAGCATGTCGACCGCGATGTTGTTCCGCACGAAGCCGTAGATGCTCTCGGCGATCCACTGCTTCTTGGTCGGAACCAGCTTGGGCTTCCGGTACGTGACCAGGAAGAAAATGATGATCAGCGCTACCGAGATCCAGAGCAGCGCCGTGATCTTGGTAAACCAGTAGCTGTCGTGCCCGCCCCACGGCACGATGCTGGGCAGGTAGAAATCCTCGACGCTCGGCGGGAACGGAACGTCCGCCGCGAGGACTGTCGACTGACCGGTCACCGTAGCCCTTTCCTGTCAGGCGCCGAGACGGCGCACGATGAGGTAGACACCGCCGCCGATACCAACGACCGCGCCGATGCCGGCGAAAATGCCCTTGGTCCCGACCCAGTGGTCGACCAGCAAACCGATCCCTCCCCAAACCAACATCCCCGCGATGAGGTAGGCGACGGCAGTCATTCCCATGCCCGTGTCGGGCGGGGGCGGACCGTCGTCGTCCTGGGGATTCCTGGGAGGTTCTTGACCGGTCATGACGGCCCGAACGATATCAGCAGGAAAGACAAGGCTAAGCGCGGCCCCCCGCACAACCGCAGTTGTCCAGGCGTCAGGGGTCGCGCAACTGGAAGGACACGGTACTCCCCCTTCGCCATAACCTGACACGCCACGGCCGTTCACGTCACCGTTTCGAGGTCAACAAACCACGAAAGGGACGCTGACGAGCGCAAACGGCCGCTAGATGATCACTTTGAGCGACTGACGCGGTGAATCCACCACGCCTGCACGGCGGTCCACACCACCACGCCGGCGACGATGCCCCAGCCGAGCGCGTCCTTGCCCTGCCAGTCGCTCGTGACCCCGTAGGCGAGGACGACGCCGAGGACCGAATATTTCAGCACGTAGGTCAGCAGCGCGAGCGGCATCAGCAGCGCCGGCCGCACCGTGTCGGCCCACGCGATCACCAATGTCGACATCGTATAGCTGATCGTCACTATCAGCACGCCAATTGCGGCGCCGAGCCCCGCCGGCGCACCGTCCACGAGGAAGCCGGCCGAGGCCGCGAACAGCAACAGTGCGAACGCGACGGTCGTCAGGAACGGCAGGTGGGCCACCCGCCAGCGCGGATCGGCGGGCAACGGCGGCAGGTCCGGCAGCGGACGGTCGTCCTCCTCGTCCCTCTCCTTGAGAGTCGGGTCGAGCGCGGGGTCGTACGGCTCGACCTCGATTTCCTTGGAGCGCTTCACGCCATCACCTCCTGCCGAGCGTAGGCGGGGAAGCGGGCCACGAGATCGGCCACCTCGGCCGCCGCGCCGGCCAGCCGCGCCGCGCCCGCGCCCGTGTCCGGATCGCTGCGCACCGCGACGCCGATCAGCCCGGCGATCTGCCGCATCTCACCCTCCCGCATGCCCTGGGTCGTCACGCTCGGCGATCCGACCCGGATGCCCGACGCGATCGCCGGACGCTGCGGATCGTACGGGATGGCGTTCTTGTTCAGGCTGATGCGGGCCTGGTCGCAGCGGGCCTCGGCGTCGCGGCCGGTCACACCGAGGCCGGTGAGGTCGGCCAGCGCGAGATGGGTGTCGGTGCCGCCGGAGACCGGGCGCATCCCCTCGGCCGCGAGCCCGGCCGCCAGCGCCTGCGCGTTCTTGACGACCTGACGGGCGTACCCCTGGAAGTCGGGAAGCGCGGCCAGCCGCAGCGCCACCGCCTTGGCCGCGATGGCGTGCATCATGGGGCTGCCCTGGCTGAACGGGAAGACGGCCCGGTCGATCCGCTCGGCCAGCTCGGAGCGGCAGAGGATCATGCCGCCGCGCGGTCCGCGCAGGACCTTGTGGGTGGTGCAGGTGACGACGTCGGCGTACGGGACCGGCGAGGCCGTGGCGCGGCCGGCCACCAGGCCGATGAAATGCGCGGCGTCGACCAGCAGATAGGCGCCGACCTCGTCGGCGATCTCGCGGAAGGTGGCGAAGTCGATGGCCCGGGTGTACGAGGTCGCGCCGCAGATGATCAGCTTGGGCTGGTGGGCCCGCGCCAGGTCGCGCACCTCGTCGTAGTCGATCTCCTCGGTGTGTGGGGTGACCCGGTATCCGACCGGGTGGAACCACTTGCCGGAGAAGTTGACGCGGCTGCCGTGCGTCAGGTGGCCGCCGTGCGGCAGCTCCATCGCGAGCACGGTGTCGCCGGGCTCGGCCAGCGCGGCGTACGCGGCCAGGTTGGCCGAGGTGCCCGAGTGGGGCTGCACGTTCGCGTGGTCGGCGCCGAACAGATCGCAGGCGCGCTGGACGGCCAGTTCCTCAGCGCGATCGACCTCGGCGCACCCACCGTAGTAACGGCGGCCCGGATAGCCCTCGGCGTATTTGTTGGCCAGCGTCGAGCCGAGCGCGGTCAGCACCTCGGGCGACGTGAAGTTCTCGCTCGCGATCAGCTGGAGCCCGCCGCGCTGGCGCTCCAGCTCGCCGATAAGGACACCGGCGATCTCCGGATCGGCACTTTCGAGCGCGGCGAAGTCCGGCCCCCAGAACTTGTCCACGCGCCCTCCCCAGCTAGGCAACGCTGCCGAAATCGAGCATATGGCTTACCGGGGCCCTTCGGCGGGCACAGTCTTCAGTTATGCGCTGCTTGGTGACGGGTGCGACCGGATATATCGGCGGGCGGCTGGCCCCGCGGCTGCTCGACGCCGGCCACGAGGTGCGGTGTCTGACCCGCGGGCCGGGCCGCCTGCGTGACGTTCCGTGGGCCGGGCGGGCCGAGATCGTCCAGGGCGATCTGGAGGATCCGGAATCGCTCACAAAGGCCTTCGAGGGCGTCGAGGTCGCTTATTTCCTGATGCATTCCCTCGGCCGCCGCGATTTCGAGAAACGCGACCGGCGGGCGGCCGAGAATTTCGCGGCGGCGGCCCGCGCGGCCCATGTGTCCCGGATCGTCTATCTCGGCGGCCCGGAACCTGAGGGCCCGGCGTCGAAACATCTGCGCTCGCGGGCCGAGGTCGCCCGGATCCTCCTGGCCAGCGGGGTGCCGACCACGGTCCTGCGGGCCCCGGTGATCATCGGATCGGGCTCGGCCTCGTTCGAGATGCTGCGCTATCTGACCGAGCGCCTGCCGGTCATGGTGACGCCACGCTGGGTGCGCAACCGGATCCAGCCGATCGCGGTGCGTGACGTGCTGCGCTACCTCGTCGTGTCGGCCACCATGCCGTCGTCGGTGAACCGGGCGTTCGACATCGGCGGGCCGGACGTCCTCACGTACGCGGAGATGATGCAGCGCTACGCGAAGGTCGCGGGTCTGCGCCGCCGCGTCGTCGTTCCGCTGAAGCCGCTCAGCCCGTGGCTGTCGGCCCACTGGGTCGGACTGGTCACCCCGGTGCCCAACGCGATCGCCCGGCCCCTGGTGGCCAGCCTGATCCACGAGGCCGTGGCTCACGAGAACGACATCGCGGAGTTCGACCCCGAGAAACCGATCGGTTTTGACGAGGCGGTCCGCTACGCCCTCGGCAAGATCCGCGACGCCAACGTGGAGACGCGCTGGGCCGACGCGGCGGGCCGGGACGCCGAGGCGGAACCACTGCCGTCGGATCCGGACTGGTCGGGCGGCAGCGTGTACGTCGACGAGCGGACCCGCCCGGTCGACGCGCCGGTGGACGCCCTGTGGCGGGTCATCGAGGGCGTCGGCGGCGAGAACGGCTGGTACTCGTTCCCGCTGGCCTGGTCGGTCCGCGGGTGGCTCGACCGGCTGGCCGGCGGCGTCGGCCTGCGCCGGGGCCGCCGCGACCGCCACCACCTGCGGGTCGGGGAGGCCCTGGACTGGTGGCGGGTCGAGGAGATCGTCCCCGGCAAGCTGCTGCGCCTGCGGGCGGAGATGCGCGTTCCCGGCCGGGCCTGGCTCGAGATGTGCGCGTCCAGCGACGGCGACGGCCGCAGCGTCTATCGCCAGCGGGCCGTCTTCCTGCCGCGCGGCCTGGCCGGTCACGCCTACTGGGCCTCGGTCATGCCCTTCCACGGCGTGATCTTCAGCGGGATGGCCCGCAACATCGCCAAGGGCGCTACTTCGCCGCCGCGCGGGTGAGGCGGTCGCGCACGGCGAGCCAGTCCTCGGTCTGCGGCGGCTCCTGCACCAGGATCGTCGCCACCTGGGCGTCGTCGAGCCGGTGCAGCGCCGCGTAGAGGTCGGCCGCGTATTCGGCCGGGTCGCCCGAGAGCATCTCGGCGCCCGGCACGTCCGCGGTCTCGTACGTGAGCACCCCGACCGGACCGGCCAGCTCCGAACGGTCGACGTCGCGCACGTCCTTGGCCAGGATCAGCCGCGCCCGGGGTGCGTAATGCCGCCGGCTCATGCCGGGTGACGGACGGGCGGCGCCGTCCGCCGGTCCGGCGTCGGGCAGGCGGATGGTCCCGGTCACTTCCCGGAGGGTACGCAGGGGGAGCGCACCCGGGCGCAGAAGCGCGGGCTCCTCACCAACGAGGCTGAGCACCGTCGACTCGATGCCCCACGAGCTGGGCCCGCCGTCGAGCACGAGCGGCACCTCGGGCAGGCTGCGCACCACGTGGGCGGCGGTGGTCGGCGAAATCGACTCGGACCGGTTGGCGCTCGGCGCGGCCAGCGGCAGCCCCGACGCCTCGAGCAGGCTCAGCGCCACCTCGTGGGCCGGGATCCGGATCGCGATGGTGTCGTCGCCCGCACCGACCCCGGCCAGGTGCCGGGCCCGCGGCAGCACGAGGGTGAGCGGCCCCGGCCAGAATTGCGCGGCCAGGTCGTTGGCGAGCGTCGGCCACGACGAGGTGAGATCGCGGGCGGCCGCGACGTTGGCCACGTGCACGATCAGCGGGTTCCAGGACGGCCGGTTCTTCAGCCGGTAGATCTCGCCGATCGCCTTGGCCGAGAACGCGTTCGCGCCCAGCCCGTAGACCGTCTCGGTCGGGAACGCCACGACCGACTCGGCCCGCAGCACCTCGACGGCCCGGCGCAGCCCCTCGGCGTCGGGGCGGACGACGGCGCCGGTCACGGCAGGAGCAGAACGGCGAACGGGACCGTCGTGTCCTCGATCTCGTTGCCGATGCGCTGGAAGGTCCCGTCCCCGCGGCCCCACGGGTCGTCCAGGTCGTCGCCCTCACGCGGCGCGTCGTCGCCGCGCAGCCGGGCCACCTCCTCGACGATGGCCACGCCGCGGGCGTGCACCCCCTCGGGGCGGCCGCCGCCGTCCGGCAGCCGCGACGCGTCGACACCGGGCAGCAGCCGGCCGAACTCGCCGGTCACGAAGGTGCGCGCGGCCGCCTCGGGGCGCAGCGCGACCACGTAGTCGAGCTGGTCGGCGGTGGCGGTCAGGATCAGGTCGGCCTCGTCGATGAAGTCGCCGCGCAGCTTGCGGGCGGCGAAGCCCTCGGCCGCGCCGCCGCGGGCCCGCACCTGGCGGGCGGCGGGCGGGTTCATCTCCTCGCCCTCGTGCCAGCCGCCGGTGCCCGCGCTCAGGCTGCGGACCAGCTTTTCGCCGTCCTCGCCGGCGCGGTCCTTGACGGCCCGGGCGAACAGGCGCTCGGCCATCGGCGACCGGCAGATGTTTCCCATGCAGATGTGCAGGACGGTGAACGGCTCCACGTCAGCCCTCCGCCGCCACGATGTCCGGCACGACGTCACGCAGCTTCTCGAATGGAACCGCGCCGTTGCGCAGCACGCGGGGGACGTCGCCGGTCACGTCGACGATGGTGCTGGGCGCCGGGTCGAGCGCGGGGCCCGCCTCGAGATAGACCCGCACCGCGTATTCCAGCTGGTCGCGGGCCTCGTCGGCGGTGTTCGGGGCGAGCCGGCCCTGCTTGTTGGCCGTGGTGACGGCCATCGGGCCGACCTCGCGCAGCACCTCGAGCGCGACCGGGTGCAGCGGCATGCGCACGGCGACCTGCCCGCCGGTGTCGCCCAGGTCCCACTGCAGGCTCGGCGAATGCTCGACGTAGAGGGTGAGCGCGCCCGGCCAGAACGCGTCGGCCAGCTCGCGGGCCGCCTTGGGCAGCGAATAGACCAGGCCGTCGAGCGTGTGCCGCGAGCCGACCAGCACCGGCGGCGGGATCTGGCTGGTGACGCTGCGCGCCTGGTGCAGGGCGGTGATCGCGTGCGGGGTGAAGGCGTCGGCGCCGACACCGTAGACCGTGTCGGTCGGCATCACCACCAGCTCACCGCTCTTGACCGCCTCGACGGCGGCGGCGATGCCGCGATCCCGGTCCGCGGTGGTACGGCAGTCGTAGAGCATCACACCGTGCAGTCTGCCATGCGCCGCGGCGCATCGATCAGGTGCGCCGTGCCGTGGCGTACCTGGGACGACCCGCGAGATCGGCGTGCGCCTCCACACCGGTGAAGCGGCCGTCGGCGCGCAGCAGTTCCGGCACGGCCGCGCCGTGCACGTCGTCGTGCTCGATGCCCACCGCACCACCGGGTTTCAGCAGCTCGGCCGCGCGCAGCACGACCTCGCGGATGACGGCGAGCCCGTCGGCGCCGCCGAAGACCGCCTCGGCCGGGTCGTGGTCGGCCACCTCCGGCGGCACCGGGGTGCCCTCCGGGACGTACGGCGGATTGCAGAGCAGCACATCGACCGCCCCGCGCAGTTCGTACAGAAGCGAGGGGTTCGTGACATCGCCCTCGACGACCTCGACGGCCGGGAACGCGGCGGCGTTGCGCCGCAGATAGCCCAGCGCGACCGGCGAGCGCTCCACGGCGATCACCCGCGCGGCCCGGCTCTCGTCGGCCACCGAGATCGCGATCGCCCCGGTGCCGCTGCACAGATCGACCACCGTCGCGCCCGGCGCGGTCCGCTCCACGCCCCAGCCCGCGAGAAGCTCCGTCTCGGGTCGTGGGACGAAAACGCCGTCGCCGACGGAAAGTTCCACGTGCCGGAACGCCGCCGTGCCGAGCAGATGTTGCAGCGGGACGCGCCGGGCCCGCTCGGACACCAGAGCCTGGAACCGGCGCCGCTCGCCGGCCCGGATGCCGTCCACCAGCAGCAGACGGCCCCGCGGGATCTCCAGCACGTGCGCGGCCAGCAGCTCGGCGTCGACCCGCGGCGACTCCACGCCGGCCGCCGAGAGATCGGCCACCGCCGTTGCGATCGCCTCGCTCAGCCGCGTCCGTGCCGGGAATCGGGAGCTGTCTTCGGAGTCCGGGTCCACGGCATAATCATCGAACGTCACGTGCGGCGCCGACCGGCCGGGTCGGCGATCTGTTCGCGTGCCGCGGGTGGGAGGCGCCTGGTGAGTTGGTTGGACCAGCTCGCGGAGAACGTCGACGAGCTGCACCGGGCCGGCGCCCTGCAACAGGACGGCCGGTCGGCCGAGGCGCTCCCGATCCTCGACGGCGTCCTCGCCACGGCCACCGATCCCACGACCCGGGCCTACGCTCTGGTGCAGCGTTTCGGCGCGCTGATCAACCTGGGCCGGGTGGCCGAGCTGGCCACCGCGATGTCGGCCGCCGACAACGCGGTCCGCGAGCTCCCCGATCCCTATCTCCGCGGTCAGATGCACGCCTTCGCCGCCCTGGGCGCCCATCTCGAGCGCAACCTCGACCGTGGCGTGACCCACCTCGTGCAGGCCTCGCGGTCGCTGGCCGCGGTGCGCGACAACGACTCCGAGACCGCCTGGGGCTGGCACGACCTGGCCATGGCGTATTCCTACCTGGGCTTCCACGGTCACGCGCTGACCGCGATCGAGCAGGCCCGGCAGGTCGGCGCCGCGGCCGGCATGGCGGCCGAGATCTTCGCGGCGCCCGGCATCCGGCTGCGCAACGCGGTATCGCTCGACCACCAGGGCGACACCGACGGCTGCCTGCGGGTGCTGCGCGACATCGACGCCGAGCTGACCCGATACGCGGCGGCCGGCGCCGCCCGGCTTCGTCCCGGCAGCCGGGCCGCCTACGGATACGCGCTGGCCCGCCGGGCCGCGCTCGGCGAGGAGACCGAGGCCGACGCGTCCGAGTGGCTGACCGGCGGCGGCGACAGCGTCCGCACCCGCGACCTGCGCCACCTGGGCAACGTCTGCCTGGCCATCGCCGGCGGGCGGCCCGGGCTCGCCCTGTCCATGCTGGACGCGGTGCCGGTGGCGCCCGAGGTGCTGGGCGCGGCCGAGCCGGCCCGGCTGCGCAGCATCTGTCACGCGGCCGCGGGCGACCACGCGGCCGCGCACGCCGCCGACCGTTACGCGTTCCGCCTGACCGCCCAGCGCATCGACCGGTTCCGCGACGGATATCTCGACGGCGTCGCGGCCCGCCTCGACGCGCAGGAGACCCAGCGCGACCCGGGCCGCTTCGGCGACGAGACGCTCACCGATCCGCTGACCGGACTGCCCAACCGCCGCCAGCTCGAGCGCTACGTGGCGGCGCTGCTGGCCCGGGGCGAGCGGGCCGCGGTCGGGGTCTGCGACCTGATCGGCTTCACGGCGGTGAACGCGCGGCACGGCCGCCACTGTGGAGATCTCGTGCTCCAGCGCATCGCCGGCGTGCTGAACAGGGTGATGCGCCGCGGCGACTTCGTGGCCCGGTTCGCCGGCGACGAGTTCGTGGTGGTGCTCCCGGGCGCCGGCACCACGCAGGCGGCCGAGGTGTCACGCCGGCTGGCCGCCGCCACCAACGCCGAGAACTGGCAGATCCTGGTGCCGGGCACCCCGGTCGGGCTGGCCGCCGGATGGTCCGAGGTGGGCGCCAACGGGCGTACGCTCAGCGCGGCCCTGGCCGCCGCCGCGGCGAACAGGACGCCCACCCGATGACGACGATGTAGCAGCCCTCCGATGGCCACGATCGAGCTCGGTGAGATCTCCGGCGGGCGCCCGGAGGACCGCCGCCCGCTCGGTCGCGACCGGCGGATCGCCGGCGCCGCGGTGGCCGTCCTCGGCCTGTTCGTCCTGGCCGGCTCGGCGGTACCCAGCCCGCGGGGCGTCCGTCCGCTGTGGAGCGTGCCGGCCGCCGGCAGCCAGGGCATGGCGCTGACCACGGAGACCGTCTACCTTCACCGCGCCTCCTCGATCAGCGCGTACGACCTCGCCACCGGCCACCTCCGGTGGCAGCGGCCGCTGCCCGGCTCGGTGGGATATGTGCAATCCGCCGAGGAGGCGGGCCTCCTGCTTGTCCCCGCTGAGATCAGCTCAGCCGGATATCGGACGATCGCCCTCTCGACCGCGACCGGCGACGAGGTGTGGCAGGCGGACGGCGAGCCGCACACGATCGGCGGCGACACCGCCCTGATGGCCGGCTACTCCGCCGAGGGCGGCCTGCGGCGGATGCGGCTGATCCGGCTCGCCGACAACAGCACTCTCTGGCAGCGCGACACCCCGGGTGTGCGCAACCAGATCGTGGCGATGTCCGGCGGGCGGCCGGAGAGCGTGATCACGGCCACCGCCGCCGGCGAGGTGCGGGTCCACGCGTACGCGACGGGCGCGCTCACCGCGACCGGCCACATCCCGATGGTCGATCCGCGGCCCGAGGAGGGCTACTTCAACGACCTCGTCGCCTTCGACGGGCGCCTGGTGGTCAACCGGTCCCGGGCCGGTGTCTTCGACCTGTCGGTCTACCGCCTGGACACGCTGCGGGAGCTCTGGCACGCCACCGACACCGACGGGTACGCCTTCTCGTGCGGCCCGTCGCTGTGCCTCAGCGGCGCCGGCGGCCTGGTCGCCCACGACCCGGCGACGGGACAGGTCCGGTGGCGCCTGCCCGGCGTGACGAACGCCCTCACCGTCGGCGCCGCCCGGATGGTGCTCGACGACGGCCGCGAGGAGGGTGAGCCGGTGCTGATCGACGCGGCCACGGGCACGCCGGTCGGCGCGCCCGCGCGCGGCAGCCCGGTCTGGAGCCCCGAACCGGCGGACAGCGTCCTGCTCCTGAGCTCCACGGTCAGCCCACCGGGGCGCACGGCGGTGACCCGCTGGGAGATGGACACCGGCCGCCGCGTGCTGCTCGGCACGATCGACCGGATGCCCGGCTATCACTGCCAGTCGGCGGCGCGCTTCCTGACCTGCGCCCGCGGCGACCTCCTGGAGGTCAGCGAGGTGCCGTGAAGCTCGTCTCGCCGGCCAGCCGGGCCTCGCGGTCGGCCGCGGCCAGGGCGTCCAGCACCCCGTCGAGCTCGCCGTTGAGGGCCAGGTCGAGGTTGTACGCCGTGTAGCCGATCCGGTGGTCGGTGATGCGGTTCTGCGGGAAGTTGTACGTCCGGACGCGCTCCGAGCGGTCGACCGTGCGCACCTGCGCCTTGCGGGAGTCGGACGCGGCCGCGTCGGCCTCCTCCTGGGCGATGGCCAGCAGCCGGGAACGCAGGATGCGCATCGCCGACTCCTTGTTCTGGAGCTGGCTCTTCTCGTTCTGGCAGCTCACGACCGTGCCCGTGGGCAGGTGGGTGATGCGCACGGCGGAGTCGGTGGTGTTGACCGACTGGCCGCCCGGGCCGGACGAGCGGAAGACGTCGATCCGCAGGTCGTTCGGCTCGATGTGGATCTCGACGTCCTCGGCCTCGGGCAGCACCAGCACGCCGGCGGCCGAGGTGTGGATGCGGCCCTGCGACTCGGTGACCGGCACGCGTTGCACCCGGTGCACGCCGCCCTCCCACTTGAGCCGGGACCAGACGCCGTGACCGCCCTCGGGCACGCCCTTGGTCTTGACCGCGACCGAGATGTCCTTGACCCCGCCGAGGTCCGACTCCTGCGAGTCGATCACCTCGACCACCCAGCCGTGCCGCTCGGCGTAGCGCGTGTACATGCGCAGCAGGTCACCCGCGAACAGCGCCGACTCCTGACCGCCCTCGCCCGCCTTGATCTCGACGATCACGTCCTTGGCGTCGTGCGGGTCGCGCGGGATCAGCATCTCGCCGAGCTTCTCCTCCAGCGGCGGGATGGTGGCCGCCACCGCCTCGACCTCGGAGGCGAAGGACGGGTCCTCGGAGGCGAGCTCCTTGGCCGCGGCCAGGTCGGCGCGGGCGGCCTCGAGCTCGGCGTTCGTCGCGTAGATCGGCGCCAGCTCGGCGAAGCGGCGGCCGACCCGGCGTACGAGAGCCTGGTCAGCGTGGATGGAGGGGTCCTCCATCTGCTTCTCGAGCTGCGTGTACTCGTCGAGAAGGGTGCTCAGGCGGTCGGTGCTCACAGGTCTCTCCCCACGGAAGCCACGCCAAAAGTCGGGTCACATGCGAACGGCGCCCGCTCCCGGTGAGCCGGGTGCGGGCGCCGTCGACGCGGTTACTTCTTCTTCGCGGCGTTGACCTTGGCGTACTTGGCCTGGAACTTCGCCACGCGGCCCGCGGTGTCGAGCACGCGCTGCTTGCCGGTGTAGAACGGGTGGCAGGCGCTGCAGGTCTCGACACGGATGTCGCCCTTGGCGGTGCTGCGGGTGGAGAAGGTGCTGCCGCAGGAGCAGATGACCTCGGTGGTCGTGTACTCCGGGTGGATGCCGCTCTTCATTTTTCTCGGTCCCTCTCAATTGATGGTCGCCGGGTCGCTGTCAGCACCGCGCCGCCCCTACAAGACGGTGGGCTCGGGCGTGAACCGGAACCGTGGCCGATGGACCAGTCTGCCATGTCTCGAGTCGTACCGAGAAATCGCCGGTCCGATGGGCTCCAACGCGCGGTTTCTCACTGGTATTCCGCGCGCCTAACGCGAATAATGTCCGTTTCTCGTCCGGTAAAGTCGCTGGTGCATGTCCAGACTGCTGATCACCCGGGGTCTGCCGGCGTCCGGCAAGACCACGTTCGCGCGCAAGCTCCAGCCCGGCGTGGTGCGGGTCAACCGTGACGACCTGCGCCGGATGCTGCACGGCACCCGGCTCTACACCCAGTGGGCCGAGGCGCAGGTCACCGACGCCCAGCGGGCCACCGTCGAGTCGCTGCTGCGCCGGCGCACGAGCGTGATCGTCGACGACACCAACCTACGGCCGAGCAAGGTGCGCGAGTGGGCCGAGCTGGCCGCGCGGTACGGCGCGAGCTTCGAGGTGCACGACTTCACCGACGTGCCGCTGAAGGAATGCCTCCGGCGTGACGCCGCACGCGACCCGGGGGAACGCGTCGGCGAGCACGCCATCCGCGGCATGTTCGACCGATATCTGGCCAACCGGTCGCTGCCGCTGCCCGTGCCCTACGTGGCGCCCGGCGGGCTCGCCGCCGTCTACGAACCCGATCCGGAGCTGCCGCCGGCGCTGCTGGTCGACATCGACGGCACGGTCGCCCTGATGAACGGCCGCGGGCCGTACGACTGGGACGAGGTCGGCTCCGATCTCCCCCACCAGTCGGTGATCACGGCGGTGCGGGCGATGCACGCGGCCGGGAACGCGATCGTCTTCTGCTCGGGGCGCGACGAGGTCTGCCGCGCCGAGACCGAGGCCTGGCTGGGCCTTTACGTCGACGTGCCGTACGAAGCACTATTCATGCGGCCCTGGGGCGACAGCCGCAAGGACTGGGTGGTCAAGCAGGAGATCTTCGAAGATCAGATCCGGGACCGCTGGCGGATCGTCGGCGTCTTCGACGACCGGCGACAGGTGGTGCGGATGTGGCGTGAGCTCGGGCTGACCGTGTTCCAGGTGGCGGAAGGAGACTTCTGATGAAGTACCCCCGCACCTTCCACCTGCCCGGCTCCCCCGGCGCCACCCACGACGACAAGGTGCAGCACGATCTGTCCTGGCTGGACGGTGAGCTCGTGGTGACCGAGAAGCTCGACGGCGGCAACCTCACCTTCACCCGCGACGCGATGTACGGCCGGTCCCCCGACTCGGGCACACAGCCGTGGGACCGGCCGGCGAAAGCGCTGTGGGCGATGACGGCGTACCGGATCCCCGACGACTGGCGGGTGTGCGGCGAGTCGATGTGGGCCCGGCGCAGCATCGCGTACAGCGACCTGCCCGGCGTCTTCATCGTCTTCGGCATCTGGGACGAGACGGACACGCTGCTCGGCTGGGACGACACGGTCGACTGGGCCCACCGGCTCGAACTGCCGGTGGTCCCGGTCCTCTACCGCGGCGGAAGCCTCACCGAGGCCCGGTCCGCCTGGGCCGCCCAGCGCGACGAGGAGCGCTCCGAGGGCTACGTGGTCCGGTCGGCCGGGCGCATCCCGGCCGCCGAGTTCGACCACCGGCTGCTCAAATGGGTGCGCTCCGGCCACGTCCGCACGCCCGACTCGTGGCGCCACCGCGACGACTTCGCGGTGAACGAGTTCGCCTAACCGCCCAGCAGACCCCGGTAGTGGTCGAGCAGGAAGGTGCCCTTGAAGCCGGACGCCGCCTCGGCGTCGAAGAAGCCGAACTCCGGGGCGTAACCGGCGCCACCGGACGGGCCCACGGTGACGATGATGCCGTCCGGGAACGGCTCGTACGGGGTGAGCGGCCCACCCTCGATCAGGGCGCGGATGTTCGCGGCGGCCACCTCGGCCTGGCGGGAGGCGGCACGGCCGGTCTTGATCTCCGGGGTGTCGTTGAGGTCGCCGACGGCGAAGACCCGCTCGTGCCCGGCCACGCGCAGGTGCTCGGTGACCGCGAGCCGGCCGCCGGGTCCCCGGGACGCGGCCAGTTCGGCGCCCAGATAGTCGCTCGGCACCGTGCCGCCGTAGCAGGCGAACCACAGGTCGGCCGCGAGCACCTCGCCGTCGCCGGTGGTCACCGTGAACGGGCGGACCGCGCCGGCCGGGGTGTCCGGCGGAGTGTCCAATTTGGTGTCGAGCAGCAGTCGTACGCCCAGCTCGTCCAGCTGCCGCGCCACATCCGCGCGCATCTGCTCCGGGAACCGGCCGCCGAACATCTCGGCCGACGGGTCGACGACGGTCACCGGCTTGCCCGGCCAGGCCGCGGCGATCTCGCCGGCGAACTCCACGCCGATCGCACCGGCCCCGAGGAGCAGCACCCCGGACGCCCGGTCCAGCGCGTCGTGCAGATCGCGCAGCCGCGCCGCCACATCGTCGCGGCCGGGCATGTCGAGCCGGGTCGGGAACGCGCCGGTCGAACCGGTGGCCAGCACGATGTAGTCGGCGTCCAGGCGTACGCCCGAAGCCAGCTCGACCACGCCGGGACGGACCTCGGCCGCGGTGTCGCGCATCACACGGCCCCGGGACAGCAGACCGTCGTACGGAAAGAAGATCTTCTCGGCCCAGGCCGGATCGGCCGCCGCCCGCAGCTGGGCGACGTGGTGGAAGAACATCTCCTTGGGCTCCACCACGGTCACGTCGGCGACGTCGTCCAGCTCCCGGGCCACCACGATGCCGCCGTAACCGCCGCCCACCACAATCACTTTCGAAGTCATGACCGGAACTTTTCTGCGGCGGGCGGCGAACAGGGAGACCGCGCTCAGGGTGGTAGCGGCGGGGACACCTTCGGCGGCGCCGGCGTTGTTACCGTCGACTGGTGGGCGACAACGAGCTGGGCACATTCCTGCGGGCGCGCCGGGCCGAGGTGACACCGGCCGAGGTCGGGCTGCCGCCCGGCAGCCGGCGGCGCACGCCCGGTCTGCGCCGGGCCGAGGTGGCGATGCTGGCCGGGGTCAGCGTCGAATATCTGATCCGCCTCGAGCAGGGCCGCGACAAGCACCCGTCCCCGCAGGTGCTGGCCGCGCTGGCCGGCCCGCTGCGGCTGACCGCGGCCGAGCGCGAGCACCTCTACAAGCTGACCAAGTCGTCCAGCGTGATCTGCGGCGCGCTGGCCCAGGACCCGATGCGGACCGTCCGCCCCGGCCTGCGGGCGGTGCTCGACCGGCTCGAACCGGCCGCCGCGGTGCTGATCAACCAGGTCGGCGACCTGCTCGCGTACACCTCCGGCTTCCGGCTCCTGACCGGGCCCGTCGGCCTGCTCGACGGCGACATGCCCAACCTGACCCGCTATCTGTTCGCCGACCCGCGCGCCCGCGACGCCTATCCGGACTGGGCCCACATGGCCGACGAGCAGGTGGCCGTGCTGAAGGCCGGGCCGCCCCGCCCGGACTTCGCGGACGAGCTGACCGTGGTGGCCGGTCACGAGTTCACCGAGCGGGCCGAGCGGGTGCCGGGGCTGCCCCGGCCGCACGGCCTGCTGCGCCTGGCCCATCCCCAGGCCGGGATGCTGCGGCTGTCCTACGAGACCATGACGCTGCCCGGCGACCACGGGCTGCGGCTGGTCATCCAGCTTCCGGCCGACGAGGCCACGGGCGAGGCGCTACGCGCCATCACCCCGTTGCGGCTCGTTGCGGGCTAGCCGCGCCGCCTCTTCGTCCAGGTAGAAGTTCGGCTTCAGGTCGGCCTCGTCGTAGTAGCGGTGGAAGACCGGTGTCACCCCGCCCGACATCGGCGGCACGATCCAGGTCCAGTCGGCCGGCACCCGGCGGCCCGCCCGCTGCTCGTTCTCGATGTGCTTGAGGAAACGCTCCGACTCGGTGTGGTGGTCGCTCATCCGCACGCCGGCCCGCTCGAACGAGTGCAGCACGGCCCGGTTGAGCTCGACCAGGGCCCGGTCCTTCCACAGCGTCGAGGGCCGGCTGGTGTCCAGGCCCATCCGCCGCGCGACCTCCGGCAGCATGTCGTAGCGGTCGCTGTCGGCCAGGTTGCGGGCGCCGATCTCGGTGCCCATGTACCAGCCGTTGAACGGGGCCAGCGGATAGTGCACGCCGCCGATGGTGAGCCGCATGTTGGAGATGGCCGGCACCGCGTGCCAGCGCAGGCCGAGCTCGGCGAACCAGGCGTACTCGGGATGGGTGAGCGGGACCTCGTGGATTGCCCTTTCGGGCAGCTCGTAGAGGCGTACCCCCTCGTGCGGGGTCTCGATGGCCAGCGGGAGAACGTCGAACTGCTCGCCCTTGCCCCGCCAGCCGAAGCCGCGCATCGCGTCGGTGAAACCGGCCATCCGCGAGTCGCCCACCGGGCATCCGCCGGCGTCGCCGTATCCCGCGTACCGGATCAACTGCTCATTCCAGACCCGGGCGTACGGACGTCCCGGCTGGGCCGCCGCGAAAATGCTGATCACCGGGCGGATCGTGCCCTCGCCGGCGGTGCGCAGATGGTGCACGAGCAGCGAGAAGATCTCGTCGGCGGTGCGGGCCCGGCGACGGTCGAGCACCATCAGGCTGCGCCAGTACAGGCGGCCGATGCACCGGCTGGCGTTGCGCCAGGCCATCTTCGCGCCGTGGGCGAGCTCGTCGGTGGTGTGCACGTACGTGCCGGTGGCCGCGATCTGCGCGCGGACGATGGCCAGCCGGGGCTCGACCGGGCCGAGCCGGGGGTTCTCCGTGTAGCACTGCCGGAGGAAGTCCTCGGCCTCACCGGGATCGGCGGGCGCCGCCGGATCCCACGTCTCGGACGGTGTATCCCGGTAGCCGGGCACGTTCATACGAGCGCCTCCCACTAGAGCTTCAGGGAGGTTCGCACGACCCCGGTCGGGTGGAACCACACTGCGTGTGCGACAAAAAGGACGCAGCCCCTCCGTTAGGAGAGGCTGCGTCCCGTTTTGCGCTATTACTCGCCAGGCGTGGACTTGGCGATCTGCATCAGGAACTCGACGTTGGTCCTCGTCTGCTTGAGCCGGTCGAGGAGCAGGTCGAGCGCGGCACCCGAGTCGAGCGAGTGCAGCACCTTCCGGAGCTTGTGGATGATCGCCAGCTCTTCCTTGCCGAGCAGGATCTCTTCCTTACGCGTGCCGGACGGGTCGATGTCGATGGCCGGGAAGACCCGCTTGTCGGCGATCTTCCGGTCGAGCTTGAGCTCGGCGTTGCCCGTGCCCTTGAACTCCTCGAAGATGACCGTGTCCATCATCGAGCCGGTCTCGACCAGCGCGGTGGCGAGAATGGTCAGCGAGCCGCCGTTCTCGATGTTGCGCGCCGCGCCCAGGAACCGCTTCGGCGGATAGAGCGCCGTCGAATCGATACCACCCGACATGATGCGGCCGGAGGCCGGCGCGGCCAGGTTGTACGACCGGCCCAGACGCGTCACCGAGTCGAGCAGCACGACCACGTCGTGGCCCAGCTCGACCAGGCGCTTGGCCCGCTCGATGGCCAGCTCGGCGACCGTGGTGTGGTCCTGCGGCGGCCGGTCGAACGTGGCCGCGACGACCTCGCCCTTGACCGAGCGCTGCATGTCGGTGACCTCTTCGGGCCGCTCGTCGACCAGCACGACCATCAGGTGGCACTCGGGGTTGTTGTGGGTGATCGCGTTCGCGATCGCCTGCAACACCATCGTCTTACCGGCCTTGGGCGGCGAGACGATGAGCGCCCGCTGGCCCTTGCCGATCGGCATGACGAGGTCGATGACCCGGGTGGTCAGGATGTGCGGCTCGGTCTCGAGACGCAGCCGCTCCTGCGGGTAGAGCGGGGTGAGCTTGTAGAACTCCGGACGGCGCCGGGCCTCGTCGGGCTCCATCCCGTTGATGGTGTCGAGCCGGACCAGCGGGTTGTACTTGTCGCGGCGCTGGTCGCCCTGCCCGCTCTCGCGGGGCGTGGCCCGCACGGCGCCGGTGACCGCGTCACCGCGGCGCAGCCCGTGCTTCTTGACCTGCGACATCGACACGTAGACGTCGTTGGGGCCGGACAGATATCCGGTCGTCCGCACGAACGCGTAGTTGTCGAGCACGTCGAGGATGCCGGCCACCGGCACCAGGACGTCGTCCTCGCCCACGTGCGGCTCGCGGCCGCCGTCGCGCTGACCGCCCTCGTTGCCGTCCCGGTCACCGCGGCCACGCCGGCGGTCACGGAACCGGCTGCGCCGGCTACGACGGCCGCCGTCGCTGTCGTCGTCGTCGTGACCCTGGTCGTCGCGCGGTCCACGGTCGCCGCGGTCGTCACGCTGGTTGCGGTCGCCACGGTCGCCGCGGTCGTCACGCGGGCCGCGGTCGTCACGCGGGCCGCGGTCGTCACGCGGGCCACGGTCGTCACGCGGGCCACGGTCGTCACGCTGGTTGCGGTCACCGCGGTCGTTACGGTCGCCGCGGTCTCCTCGATCGTCCCGGTTGCGCTGGCGGTCGCGGTTGCGCTCGCCACGCTCGGGCCGCTCGGTGCGCTCCACGGTCTCGGTCTCGGCGGTCACCGCCGGAACCGGGGCCGTGGCCACGACCGGGGCAGTGGCCACAACGGTGGCCGGAGCCGACTCGGCGGCGACGGCCGGCGCGGTCTCGCGGGGCGCGGTCTCACGCTGGGCGGTCTCACGCTGGGCCGTCTCACGCGGGGCACGCTCACGGCGGGCCCGCTCGCGACGGCTGCCACCCTCGGCGGCCGGCGCCGCCTCCGGCTGCGCGGCAGCGGTCTGCGGCGCCTCGGCCACCGGCGCCGCCTCGGCCACGGGAGCTTCGGCCTTCGCGGCCTTGGCCTCGCTCCGCGGACGCGGCGCGCTCTCGGCCGCGGCGGCACCGCCGCTCTGCTTCTCGGTGATAGCGGTGATCAGCTCACCCTTGCGCATGCGGGCCGTGCCCGAAATGCCCAGGGAGGCGGCGAGGCTCTGCAACTCGGGCAGCAGCATCGCGGACAGCCCGGTGCCGCCTCGGCGGCGCTTCGTGGCGGTCGCGGTGGTGCCGGCGCCGGCGTCAGCGACGTCAGAAACACCCGACGTCACGTCGGTGGTGTCGCTCAATGGATTCCTTCCGTCGGAAAAAGCCCGAGACTCCCGGTTTCTGCAGCCTGGTGGCCGGGTGTCGCGGTACCCGCCTCGCACAAGCGGCGCGGGAGTTTGTGCAGCACGGCAGCTCGACGGTGTCCCTGCTCGTCAGAGGTTGGCGAGTAGGTCTCGGCGAGTGCAGCGACCTTTCGATGCTGCTCGGCGTGTGCCTTTGAGGAGGTGAGACGGCCAGAAGGCCATAAGAGTCTCGGGGGTGCGCGCCGAACCGCAGAATCGCTCGCTTCGCGGCTGTGCTTGGTCTTGAGCGTAGTCAACTCGTGCGACCTGCGGCAACAGGGCCCCGCTAGGCGAGTTCCACCATACTCCCTTTGACAAGAGCACCGGCGACATCCACGCCCAACGTCTCGGCGCGCCACTCTGTTCCCGGATGAAAATCGGCCGGGACCTCGGTCAACGCCAGCACGGACGGTCCGGCCCCGCTCACCACGGCGGCCACGCCGACCGACCGCAGCGCCGCCACGAGCGACGTGGTCCCCGGCATGGCGTCGGCCCGATAGCCCTGGTGCAGCCGGTCCTCGGTGGCCGCGTGCAGCAGCTCGGGCGCGGCGGTCAGCGCGTGAGTGAGAAGCGCCGCACGGCCGGCGTTGAACGCGGCGTCGGCGTGCGGCACGGCCGAGGGCAGCGCGGCCCGCGCCGACGCGGTATAACCCCGTTCCTTCGGAACGAAGACCGTCGGGTGTACGCCATCCGACACCGGCAAACGCACGGCACGAGCCCCCGGCCCCTCGGTCCAGGCGATCGTGAAACCGCCGAGCAGGCACGGCGCGACGTTGTCGGGATGGCCCTCGAGGCGGGCCGCGATCCGCAGCGCGTCCTCGTCGCCGATCAGGCTCGTCCCGCCCGCGACCAGCCCGCGCGCCAGTTGCACGCCACCGACGATGGCGGCCGACGACGATCCCATCCCGCGCGCCTGCGGAATGCGGTTCACACACTCGACGGCCAGACCGGCCGGCCGGCCGCCCAGCTCGTCGAAGGTCGCGAGCATCGCGCGCAGCACCAGATGCGTCTCGTCGCCGGGCAGCTCACCGGCGCCCTCACCCTCGACGGCGACCGTGTAGCCGGCGTCGGTGACCCGGGCGGTCAGCTCGTCGTACAGAGTGAGCGCGAGCCCCAGCGTGTCGAAGCCCGGCCCAAGGTTGGCGCTGGTCGCCGGCGTACTGACCGAGACCGGCTCGGTACTGAAGGTCAGGCCCATCGCCACATGCTAGGTCCCGCTGATCAACCTTCTTGTCGCACCCACCCACTAAGTTCTGCCTCGTGTATGCGATCGGGCCGTTCGTCGGCATCCTCATGGTGCAGTTCCCGGTTCTGGCCGTCCTGATCGCCGGGCTGGTCATCGTCTCGATGCCGGGGCGCCGGCTGCCCGGGCGCAGCGGGACGCTGGCCCGGGCCGGGCTCGGCGTGCTGCTGGCCGAGGTCGTGGCGTCGATGACCTGGAGTGTCGTCTTCACCCAGATCGTGGCCCAGGGTCCGTTCGACATGTCGGTGACCCAGTTCAGCGTGGTCAACGCGATCATCAGCTTCATGCTGGCGCTCTTCTTCGCAGCCGGCCTCGGCCTGCTGGTCGCGGCCCTGGTCAGCGCCCGGTCACGAGCCGACGGCTGACGGCTTGCCGACCCGCCGCGTGGCGATCCGCCAGCCGATGGCGTAAAGCAGGGTGATCAGGCCGCAGCCGGCCAGGATCCACCGCTCGTCGACCACGTCGACGACCGTCGTGGCGCCGAGCTGGCTGACCGCGATGGCCATCGTCGCCAGCATGAGGTCGGTGGCGAAGACCCGGCCGCGCAACCGGTCGGGCACCTCGCCCTGCAACGCGTAGTTCGACAGCGTCCAGTTCGCGCCGCCCGCGAGGTGCGCCGCGAAGACCAGGGCGAGCACGGCCGGAAACCACGGCGTCACCGCGACACCGATGTAGCTGACGCCGTAGAGGCCCATCGACAGCGCGAGCCCCGGGAAGAGCCAGGACCGGCGGCGCAGCACCGGCCGCAGCAGGAACGGCCCGACCAGCGCGCCCGCGCCGCGGACGGCGAAGAGCAGGCCCGCGCCGAGCACGCCGGCGCCGTGCATCCCGGCGATGAGCGGAAAGACGATGAGCACGCCGTTGCCGAGGCCGGCCGCGCTCTTGACCGTGACCAGGGCCCGGATCCGGGGGTTGTCGCGCAGATAGCCGAAGGACTCGCGGATCGCGTGCGACGTCCGCTGCGGCTCGGCGCCGTCGTCCCGGGGCGCCTGCATCGGGCGGCGGATCAGGGAGGTGAGCAGCGCGCCGGTGAGCAGGCAGGCGGCGGCGACACCGAAGCTGACGTACGGGCCGAAGGCCGCGCCGACGATGCCGCCGAGCGACGCGCCGACGATCGTCATCGTGCCCCAGGTCGAACCGGACACCGCGTTCGCGGCCGGCAGATCCTCGGGCTCGACGATGTTCGGCAGCGCGGCCGACGCGGCCGGCGAGTAGAAGGCCTTGGCGATCGCCATCAGGCCGATCGCGACCAGGGCCAGCGGCGCGGTCGCGGCGGATCGGACCGTGAAAAGCAGCAGCACCCCGGCGAACACGGCGAGATTCGACAGAATCAGGATCTTCCGTCGATCGAACCGATCGGCCAGGGTGCCGGTGAACTGCAGGAGCAGGGCGTTGATGCCCGTGTCGACCGCGAGCACCAGTCCGCCCCAGATTCCGCTGCCGGTGAGCTCGGGGAGCAGCACCAGCAGCGGAACCATGACGAACCAGTCGGAACCGAAGACCACCAGCTCGGCTCCGAAGAGCCGCCGGAAGTCCCTGTTGCGGGTAAGGACCGAGAACGCTTTCGACACGTACCCGAACCTACCGGCAGGAGGCGATCAGCCTTCCTGGCGCTTGGGCATCTTGAGCACCTCGAACTGGTCGGTGTAACCGCGCAGCGCCGAGGCGGGCTCCTTCGGCGTCTCCGGCGCCGGCTCGTCCGCCACCGGAGCGCCGCCCTTCTTCGCGAGGCGCTTGGCCCGCCGCTTCTCCTTGCGGTTCTCGACCATCGTGTAGAGCGTCGGCACCAGCACCAGCGTGAGCAGCGTCGAGCTGACCAGGCCGCCGATGACCACAATGGCCAGTGGCTGCGAGATGAAGCCGCCCTCGCCGGTGAGGCCGAGCGCCATCGGGATCAGCGCGAAGATGGTCGCGATGGCGGTCATCAGGATCGGCCGCAGCCGGTGCCGGCCGCCCTCGATCACCGCCTCCTGCACGCCCATGCCCTGCGCTCGGTAATGGTTGATCAGATCCATCAGCACGATGGCGTTCGTCACCACGATGCCGACCAGCATCAGCACACCGATCAGGGCCGGCACGCCGAGCGCGGTGCCGGTGACCAGCAGCAGGATGATCGCGCCGGTCGCCGCGAACGGGATCGAGACGAGCAGGATGATCGGCTGGATCAGGCTGCGGAACGTCGCCACCATGATGATGAAGACGATCGCGATGGCGGCCAGCACGGCCAGGCCCAGCTGCTGGAACGCCTCGGCCTGGTCGGCGCTGACGCCGCCGATGGTGGCCGTGGCGCCGGCCGGCAGGGTGAGCGCGTCGAGCTTCTTCTGCAGCTCACGGGTCGAGGCGCCGAGGTCGGAGCCGGTGGCCGTGCCGGTCACCGAGACCGTGCGCTCGCCGTCGACCCGGGTGACCTCCTCGGGACCGTTGACCTGCTTGATGTCGGCGACCTGGCTCAGCGGCACGACGCCGCGGGCCGTGGTCAGCGGCAGCTTGGCCAGGGCGGCCGGGTCGGCCGGGGCGGCGCCGAACGAGATCACGACGTCCTGACCGGAGCCGTCGATCGAGATCTGACCGGCCGGGACCGAACGGAAGGAGCCCGAGACGGTCTGGGCGATGCCGGCCTCGGTCAGCCCGTACTGAGCGGCGACGTCGCGCTTCACGGCCACGTCGAGACGCGGGACGCTGGCGGCCAGCGTGCTGGTGGCGTCGATGACGCCCGGCGTCTCGGACATCGCCTTCTGCACCTGATCGGTGGCGGTGGTCAGCGCCTCCGAGTCGGCCGACTTGACCTGGACCGACAGCTCGCTGCCGCCACCGAGGCCGGAGTCGTCGGCGCCGACGGTCACCTCACCGACGTTGCTCAGCTTGCCGATCTCGTCGCGCAGCTGGTCGGTGAGCTCGACGGCGTCGGCGTCCTCCTCGAGGCCGACGTTGAAGCTGGCCGTGCTGGCGCCGCCGCCACCCAGGAACGGGTTGAAATCGCCGCCGCCGATCGAGACCTGGTACGTCTTGATCCCGTCGGTCTTGGCCAGCACGCCCTCGATCTGCTTGGCCGCGGCGTCGGTGGTGGCCAGGTTGGTGCCGACCGGCAGCTCCTGGCTGATGGTGAGCGAGTCCTGTCCGGACTGGTCGAGGAAGTTGGTCTTGAGCTGGGTGGCCAGGCCGAGCGTGCCGATCAGCACGACCAGGCCGATCGAGAGCGTGGCCCAGCGGCGCTTGGTGGCGAAGCGGATCACCGGCAGGTAGCCCCGCTGGAGCGGGTTGCGCCGCTCCTTCTCCTCGGCCGCGCGGCGGACCGCCTCGGTGTCGGTGCCCTCGGGCGGCGGCTTGAGGAACCAATAGGCCAGCACGGGTACGACGGTGAGAGCCACGAAGAGCGAAGCGATCAGGGCCACGGTCACGGTGATCGCGAAGGACGAGAAGATCTGGCCCACGAAACCGCCGACCAGCGCGATCGGCGCGAACACGGCCACCGTGGTGAGGGTGGACGCGGTCACCGCGCCCGAGACCTCGCGGACGGCGGTGATGATCGCGTGGACCTTCTCCTCGCCGTACTCCAGATGTCTCTTGATGTTCTCCAGGACGACGATCGAGTCGTCGACCACGCGGCCGACCGCGATGGTCAGCGCGCCGAGGGTGAGCAGGTTGAGCGTGTAGTCGCCGATCCAGAGCGCGATCAGCGCGATCAGCACCGACAGCGGGATGGAGACCGCCGTGACCAGCGTCGACCGCACCGACATCAGGAAGATCAGGATGACGATGACGGCGAATACGAGGCCGAGCAGGCCCTCGGTGGTGAGGCTCTCGATCGAGCGCTCGACGAAGGGCGCCTGGTCGGTGACGACGGTCAGCTTGGCGCCGGAGTCCTTCTCGAGGTCGGCCAGCTTGTCGCGCACCTCATGGGAGATGTCGACCGGGTTGCCGTCGGGCCGCGCGGTGACCGCGATGCCGAGGCTGGCCTCGCCGTCGGTGCGGGTGTACGAGGTGGCGGCGGGCAGCTTGCTCTCGACGGTGGCCACCGACCCGAGCTGGACCGGGCCCTTGCCGCCGGTCAGGTAGACCTGCTTGAGCTGGTCGAGGGTGGTGATCGGCGTGCCCACCTGGACGGTCAGCGACTTGTCGCCGTCGTTCACGGCGCCGGCCGGCACCGAGATGCCGTTCTGCTGGAGGACGGTGGTGATCGCCTGCGGGTTGACGCCGGCCGCGGTGAGCTTGGCCAGGTCGGGCGTGATGACCACCTGCTGGGACCGGGCGCCGGTGATCGTGGTGTCGCGGACGCCCTCGATGCCGTTCAGCTCGGGCACGACGGTGTCGTTGAGCTTGTCGAGGAGCGCGCTCTCGTCGCCGCCGCCGGACGCGGCGAGCACGATGGCCGGGATGTCGTCGGTGCTGCCCGCGAAGATCGTCGGCTCGACGTCGTCGGGCAGCTGCGGCTGCACCCGGTTCACCGCCGTGGTGAGCTGGTTGACCGCCGAGTCGATGTCGGTGCCGTAGACGAAGGCCACGGTGACCGTGGCGACGCCCTCACGGGTGGACGAGGTGACGCTGTCGATGCCGTCGAGGCCCTTGGCGGCGTCCTCGAGCGGCTCCGTGATCTGATCCTGGATGATCTCCGGGCCGGCGCCCGGCAGCGTCGCGGTCACGAAGGCCGCGGGGAACTCGATCGACGGGAACAACTGCTGCTTCAGCGACGGGATGGCGAAGATCCCGAAGCCGGCGATGACGATGGCGACTAGGGCGACCAGGCCTCTGTTGGCGAGGCTGAGCCGGGTCAGAAATGACATGTGCGCTCCCCCGGTAATAGTTCGTCCAGCATGAATAGTTTGCCTGACGCGAACAAATGGTTTTTCCCGGGGGTGCACTGGTACCGTCCGACATCAGATGGACGCAAAACGGCCATCAGTGCGTCACAGGGAAAGGGTCGGCGGTGGCCGAGAAGGAACAGCTCATCGCGGACATTATGGGCGCGCAGCACCGCCTGCAGGACCTGATCGCCGAGGACCAGGCCGATCCGCTGTTCTCGTCGCACCTGACGTTGTCGCAGCTCAAGATACTCATGCTGCTCTCCCGGCACGGCAATGTGCCGTTCGGCGAGCTCGCCGCCCTGCTCGGGGTCGGCGCCGCCGCGCTCAGCGGCATGATCGACCGCCTCGTCGTGCAGGACCTGGTGACCCGCACCGAAGACCTGCACGATCGGCGGGTACGCCGGATCGGGCTGTCACGTGCGGGTCGCGAGCTCATCGGAAGCATCTTCAACGCCGGGGAGGCGAAGATGCGCGCGCTCCTCAGCCGCCTCTCAGCCGAGGAGCTCGATCGGGTCGCTCAGGCGATCCTGCTGCTCGTCAAGGTCGCCGACGAGGAGTGGGGCGGCGGCTCAGGCCAGGCCTAGCTCGCGGGCCGCGATCAGCACGTCGTTCTGGATCGTGGTGGGCGAGGGAGCCGTCGAGATGGCCCACTCCGGGTCCTTGAGGCCGTGGCCGGTGACCGTGCAGACCACCCGCGAGCCCGCCGGCACCTTGCCCGCCTGGGCCTGCTGGAGCAGCCCGGCCACGCTGGCCGCGCTGGCCAGCTCGACGAAGACGCCCACCTCACGGGCGAGCACCCGATAGGCCGAGAGGATCTCGCGGTCGGTGACCGACTCGATCAGGCCACCCGAGGAGTCGCGGGCGTCGAGCGCCTTGGTCCAGCTGGCCGGGTTGCCGATGCGGATCGCGGTGGCGATCGTCGACGGCTCCTCGACGACCTTGCCGGTGACGATGGGCGCCGCGCCGGACGCCTGGAAGCCGTACATCTTCGGCAGTTTCGTGCTGTTGCCGGCGTCCTTGTCCTCGCGATATCCCATCCAGTACGCGGAGATGTTGCCCGCGTTGCCGACCGGCAGGCAGTGGATGTCGGGGGCGTCGCCGAGCGCCTCGACGATCTCGAACGAGGCCGTCTTCTGCCCGTGCAGCCGGAAGATGTTGACCGAGTTGACCAGCGCGACCGGGAAGTCCTGCGACAGCTTGGAGGCGAGCGCCAGGCAGTCGTCGAAATTGCCGTTCACCTGCAGCAGCTTGGCCCCGTGGACCAGCGCCTGGGCCAGCTTGCCGAGCGCGATCTTGCCCTGCGGCACGAGCACCGCGCAGGTCAGGCCGGCCCGGGCCGCGTACGCCGCGGCCGAGGCGCTGGTGTTGCCGGTGGAGGCGCAGATGATCGCCTTGGCCCCGTCCTCGACCGCCTTGGACACGGCCATGGTCATGCCGCGGTCCTTGAACGAGCCGGTCGGGTTGGCCCCCTCGACCTTGAGGTAGACGTCGGCGCCCGTGCGCTGCGACAGCACGGGAGCGGGCACGAGCGGCGTGTTGCCCTCGTGCAGCGTGACCACGGGGGTGGCGTCGGTGACCGGCAGCCGGTCCCGGTACGCCTCGATCAGTCCCCGGTACATGGTCGTCTCCCTCTTTCGTTGGCCAGCACCAGAGTGCCTCAGCACGCCGGATTTTGGGACTGCCCGTCCGCTATTCGGGACGGGGGCACACCGCCTCGACGTTGTTGCCGTCCGGATCGCGGACGAAGGCGCCGTAGTAGCTCTCGTGGTACTCCGGATGAAGAGCCGGCGCGTGCAGCACCTCGGCCCCGGCCGCGACCGCCGCCGCGAAGAACGCGTCGACCTCGGCCCGGGTCGACGCCCCGAACGCGATGTGCGACTCGCGGAAACCCTCGCCCTCGCTGAACTCGCTGATCCAGAAGTCGGCCTGATCGGTGCCGTACCCGATCGCGACCTTGACGTCCATGAGCCACCGGCCGCCGAGGGGCGCCAGCGCCGCGTCGTAGAAGGCCGCCGCGGCGGCCAGGTCGGAGCACTGGAACCCCACGTGGTCGAGCACGGCTCAGACGCCTCCCTCGACGCGCAGCACGCTCGCGATGGACCGGACGATCTCGAGCCGGGACAGCGACTCGACGGTCGCGGCCAGGTTGGCGTCCGGTGCGCCGTGGGTGACGATGACCAGCTTGGCGTCCTCCTCGCGGCCCGACTGGCGCACGGTCGCGATCGACACCTCGTGCTGGGCGAAGACGCCGGCCACGGCGGCCAGCACACCCGGACGGTCGTCGACGTCGAGGTTGATGTGATAGCGCGTGACGGCCACGCCGATCGGGCGGACGGGCAGGTGGGCGTAGTTGCTCTCGCTCGGCGCCCGGGTGCCGGCGAGCCGGTTGCGGGCCGCCGCCACGATGTCGCCCAGCACCGCGCTCGCGGTCGGCCGGCCGCCCGCGCCGCGGCCGTAGAACATCAGCTGGCCGGCCGCGTCGGCCTCGACGAAGACGGCGTTGAAGGCGTCGCCGACGCTGGCCAGCGGGTGGCTGCGCGGGATCATCGCCGGGTGCACGCGGACGCTGACCGACTCGCGGCCGGACTCGTCCGCGCCGCGCTCGGCGATGCAGAGCAGCTTGATGGTGCAGCCCATCTCCTGGGCGCTGGCCATGTCGCCCGCGGTCACACCGGTCATGCCCTCGCGGAAGACGTCCTCGGCGGTGACCCGCGTGTGGAACGCGAGCGAGGCCAGGATGGCCGCCTTGGCCGCGGCGTCGAAGCCCTCAACGTCGGCCGTCGGGTCGGCCTCGGCGTAGCCCAGCTCGGTGGCCTCGTCGAGGGCCTCGCTGAAGCCGGCGCCGGTGGCGTCCATCGACGACAGGATGAAGTTCGTGGTGCCGTTCACGATCCCGGTGACCCGGGTGACCCGGTCGCCGTGCAGCGACTCGCGCAGCGGCCGCAGCAGCGGGATGGCCCCGGCCACGGAGGCCTCGTAGTACAGATCGGCGCCGCCCTCGGCGGCCGCGTCGTGCAGCGAGCCGCCGTCCTCGGCCAGCAGCGCCTTGTTGGCCGTGACGACGCTCTTGCCGGCGCGCAGCGCCTCGACCAGCCACGAGCGGGCCGGCTCGATGCCGCCCACCACCTCGATCACCACGTCGACGTCGTCGCGCTTGACCAGGCCGAGCGCGTCGGTGGTGAACAGCGCCGGGTCGACCGGGAGGTCGCCGCGCTCGCGGCCGAGCCGGCGCACCGCGATCCCGACGATCTCGAGGGGCGCGCCGATCCGGGCCGTCAGGTCGCCGGCCTGGTCGTGCAGCAGGCGTACGACTTCCGAACCGACGGTGCCGCAGCCCAGCAGGGCCAGGCGAACCGGTTTCACACTCATCCGACATCCAATGCGAGCAGGTCGTCCTCGGTCTCCCGGCGCACGATCACGCGCGAGGCGCCGTCGCGCACCGCCACCACCGGCGGCCGAGGGACGTGGTTGTAGTTGCTGGCCATGCTCCGGCAGTACGCGCCGGTGCCGGGCACCGCGAGAAGATCTCCGGGCTGCACGTCCGCGGGCAGGAATTCATCCTTCACGACGATGTCCCCGGATTCACAATGCTTTCCCACCACGCGGGCCAGCATCGGCTCGGCGTCGCTCTCCCGGCTCGCCACGGTGGCCGAGTACGAGGCGTCGTACAGGGCCGTACGGATGTTGTCGCTCATGCCGCCGTCGACGCTCACGTACGTACGGATGCCGTCGACGTCCTTGACCGTGCCCACCTCGTAAAGCGTGAAGACGGCGGGGCCGACGATGGCCCGGCCCGGCTCGATGGAGATCTTCGGCTTGCGCAGCGAGGCCAGGTCGCATTCGCTCTCGATGATCTTGTTGAGACGTTTGGCCAGGTCGCCCGGGGTGGAGGGCGTGTCCTGGGTGGTGTAAGCGATGCCGAAGCCGCCACCGAGGTCGAGGTCGGGCAGCTCGACGCCGCGGGCGTCGCGGATCTGGGCCTGCAGCTCGAGGACGCGGCGGGCCGCCACCTCGAAGCCGCTGGTGTCGAAGATCTGCGAGCCGATGTGGGAGTGCAGGCCTTTGAGCTCGAGTCTGTTCTCGTCGAGAATCTTGAGCGCCGCCTGGAGGGCCGCGCCACCGGCCAGCGAGAAGCCGAACTTCTGGTCCTCGTGGGCGGTGGCGATGAACTCATGGGTGTGAGCCTCGACACCTACCGTGACGCGGAGGAGAACGTCCGGCCGCTTGCCCGCTTTTTCGGACATCTCGCTTAAGCGGTCGATTTCCTGAAAAGAGTCCACGATGATGCGGCCGACGCCGGCATCGAGGGCCCGCCGGAGCTCGGAGATCGACTTGTTGTTGCCGTGGAAACCCATCCGCTCCGGCGGGAAACCGGCGGCCAAGGCGACCGCGAGCTCGCCACCCGAGCACACATCGAGGAAGAGGCCCTCCTCCTCGATGATCTTCACGACGGCCTTGCACAGGAACGACTTGCCGGCGTAGAAGACGTCGGCGTCACCGAAAGCGCTCGCGAACTCCCGGCACCGCGACCGCAGATCGTCCTCGTCGAGCAGATAGGCGGGCGTGCCGTGCTCGGCGGCCAGATCGGCCACGCTCACGCCGGCGATCTCGAGGTGACCCTTCTCGGCCCGGACGACCGTGCGGGGCCACAGTTGCGGCACCAGAGCGTTGACGTCGTCCGGCGTACGCAGCCACGCCGGACCCCGGTGCCCGAGGTCGCCGTGCAGCGCCCCGGCCTCATGCGCTCGCATCCCTACATCCTTTCGGGCGCCGAGACGCCGAGCAGGCCCAAACCGTTGGCAATCACCGTACGGGTGGCGTCGTTGAGCCAGAGCCGCGCGCGGTGGGTGTCGGTGACCGGCTCGTCGCCCTGCGGCGTGACCCGGCACTCGCTGTAGAAGCGGTGGTACGCCCCGGCCAGCTCCTCGAGGTACCGCGCGACGTGGTGCGGCTCGCGCAGCTGCGCGCTGCGGGCCACCACCTCCGGATATTCGCCGAGGGTCTTGAGGAGATCGTTCTCCTTCTCGTGGCCCAGCAGCTCGGGCTTGAAGTCGCCGTCCTCGCCGCGCGTCACGCCTTTGTCCCGCGCGTTGATGGCGACGTTGAAGGTGCGGGCCGCCACGTACTGCACGTAATAGACCGGGTTCTCGTTGCTCGCCCGGGTCCAGATCTCGATGTCCAGGTTGATCGGCGAGTCGGACGAGTAACGGGCCAGCGCGTACCGCGTGGCGTCGACGCCCAGCGCGTCGACGAAGTCCTCCAGGGTCACGACCGTGCCGGCGCGCTTGCTCATCCGTACGGGCTCGCCGTCACGCACCAGATTGACCAGCTGGCCGATGAGGATCTCGAGGTTCTTCGACGGGTCGTCGCCGAAGCAGGCCGACATCGCCTTCATCCGGCCGATGTAGCCGTGGTGGTCGGCCCCCAGCATGATCACGACCCGGTCGAAGCCGCGCTTGCGCTTGTCGAGGTAGTACGCGCAGTCGGCCGCGAAGTAGGTCCAGTCGCCGTCCGACTTGCGCAGCACCCGGTCCTTGTCGTCGCCGAACTCGGTCGTCCGCAACCAGGTGGCGCCCTCGGACTCGTAGATGTGCCCCTGCTCGCGCAGCCGGTCGAGGGCCTCCTGCAACTCGCCCCGGTCGTGCAGGTCCTTCTCGTTGAAGTACGTGTCGAAGCGGACGCCGAACTCGGTCAGCGACTGCTTGATCTCGGCGAACATCAGCTCGACGCCGACCCGCCGGAAGGTCTCGAGAGCTTCAACATCATCGAGCTTGAGTACGTCCGGAGCCTCGGCCACGACCGCGGTCGCGATCTCCGCGATGTACGCGCCGCCGTAGCCGTCCTCGGGCGCGGGCTCGCCCTTGGCCGCGGCGAACAGCGACTTGGCGAACCGGTCGATCTGCGAGCCGGCGTCGTTGAAGTAGTACTCCGTGCCGACCGTGGCGCCGGCCGCGCGCAGCAGCCGGGAGAGCGCGTCGCCGACCGCGGCCCACCGGACGCCGCCGATGTGCACCGGGCCGGTCGGGTTGGCCGAGACGAACTCGAGGTTGATCTTCTCGCCGGTCAGCGCGCCCGAATGGCCGTACTCCGAACCGGCCGCGACGATGTCACGGGCCAGCACGCCCGCCGCCGCGGCGTCGAGCCGGATGTTCAGGAAGCCCGGGCCGGCGATCTCCACCGACTTGACGCCCGGCTGACTGCTCAGCTCCTCGGCCAGCGCGGCGGCCAGCTCACGCGGCGCCACCCCGGCCTTCTTGCCCAGTTGCAGGGCGAGCGTGGAGGCGTAGTCGCCGTGCTCGGGGTTGCGGGGCCGCTCCACCGTCGTCGTCTCCGGCAGCGCGGAGAGGTCGAGGCCGCGGGTCTCGAACACGGCACGAGCAGCTGAGAGAACGGTGGAAGCAAGGTTGGCGGGAGTCACTCAACCATGCTATCGGGGGTAGACTTCGACGCTCGGTGGCCACCCGCGCACCGGTTTCCCCCTCCTGACGAAGTCCCCTCTCCTGACGAACGACGAGGAACGATGAGCATGAGCACGCCGGGTCCCGAGAGGGTCCCGTCCACCGTCAAGGTCGGCAAGACCTCCGGTCAGGGCAAGCCGCCCGCTGGTGGTTCGCGCCCCGGCGCGTCTCGTCCCGGCGCCAAGAAGCCGGCTCCCGGCAAGGGGGGCAAGGGCCGCAAGCCAGTCACTCCGGTCAAGGTCTCCGGAGGCCGCAACTGGGGCCCGATCGCGGTGGCCGGTGTCGTCGTGCTGATCGCGGTCGGCATCATCGGCTACGGCGTCTTCGCCGCGGTCAAGGGCGGCGGCAGCTGGGAAGACCGGGTCAACGCCATCGACGGCGTCGTCGACTACCGCGCCCAGAAGAACGCGGCGATCGACGCGCGCGACCACAAGGACGGCACGCTGCAATACATCACCAGCCCGCCGGTCGGCGGCGCACACAACGGTGTCTGGCAGAACTGCATGGGCGACGTCTACGCCGAGCCCATCGCCAACGAGCACGCGGTGCACAGCCTCGAGCACGGCGCGGTCTGGATCACGTACAAGCAGGGCCTCGCGGCCGACCAGATCGACGAGCTGAAGCAGAAGGTCCAGGGCCAGGACTACATGTTCATGTCGCCCTACGCCGGCCTCGACAAGAACATCTCCCTGCAGGTCTGGGGCTACCAGCTCAAGGTCGACAACGCCGACGACAGCCGCATCGACGAGTTCATCAAGAACGCCCGGCTCAACGCCTCCATGGAGCCCGGCGCGGCCTGCTCCAGCGGCAACACGACGACCGGCCCGGTGACCGCGGCGGCCACCGGCACCGGGATGACGGGCAGCTGATGCCGGTCTCCACCGACCAATCCGCAGCGGTCGCCGCCCCGATCACCTCGGGCGGCGGCCGCCGGGTCGGCCTCTGGTGGCTCGTCGCCGCCCTCGTCCTCGGCCTGGCCCTGGGCATCGGCGGCGGCGTCCTGATCCCGCGCCTCACCCACCCGGGCGACGACTCGGTCGAGGCCGGCTTCCTGCGCGACATGTCGACCCACCACGCCCAGGCGGTGGAGATGTCGATGATCGCCCACGCCGACTCCACCGACAGCCGCATCGTCACCCTCTCCGGTGACATAGCCCTGACCCAGCACGGCCAGATCGGCTACATGCAGGCCTGGCTGCGCAACTGGGGCCTGAGCCCGACCAGCTCACAGGAGCCCATGGCCTGGATGCCCGACGCCGCCGGCTCGGTGGTCAACGGCCTGATGCCCGGCATGGCCACCCCCGAGCAGCTGGCAAAGCTCAGAGAGGCCACGGGCAAAGACCTGAACATCCAGTTCCTGACCCTGATGCGCCAGCACCACCTGGGCGGCATCCACATGGCCCAGGAGATCCTCAAGCTCTCCGACGACAAAGACGTCACCTGGCTGGCCCAGACCATGGTCACCGGCCAGCAGAGCGAGATCGCCTTGATAGACCAGCTCCTGAAGAGCATCCAGGGCAGCTGACGACCCCCGGCGCCGCCAACCCCGTATCCGGTTGGCGGCCCTTCCTTTGGGCCTGCTAGAGTTCTGAACCACTGAGCCCCCGTAGCTCAGGGGATAGAGCGTCGCCCTCCGGAGGCGAAAGCGCAGGTTCGAATCCTGCCGGGGGCACTTGAATACTCCTGGGGCCCGAGCCCCAGACCCCACGCCGTGGTGGCAAGCCCCCCGGATCCCCCAATCAGTGTTTCTGCTGACCACAGTCGTGGTCGAGTCCGCTTCGCGTTCCGGTCGGGCTCTCAGCGGGTCTCTCTCAGCCGGATGATGGCCCCTATCACCTTGTACGGCCGTGTTCGACTCTCAACGACTCTCCACGGCGATTCGTACCGAGGGTGTACCGGCGCCAAAGCAGGTAGAGCGACGAGGCGTAACTGCTGATCTGCCGTCGACGCTGAGCACTCAGCGGCGTCGGAGCCTGTATCCGGCGTACAGGCCGACTCGTCCGTCGCCCTCAAGGCCTGGCCGAGCGCGACACCGCTGACCAGCGGCTACAGGTCGGCATTAATGGTCGTCGTTAGGCGTTCGTGGCCGTCGTCGGACGCCCTAGCGACGCCCTGACGCCCTGGAGACGCCCTAGCTTGGCAACTCGGGGTGGTGCTCCAAGTGCCGACTGACCGCGTACTGATGTCCCGAAGATCGATCTCTAACCTGTTCGCATGACACCGTGGTGGGTGACTGTTGTTAGCGTCTCGGTCGGCGGGATACTCGGCGGCGCCTTCAGCCTATGGGGCGTCAAGATCGTTCAAGATCGAACGGACAGCCGCGAGGCGGCGAAGATCGAGGCAGAGCAGGCTCGCGAGCTCCGCAAGCTGGATAGTGAAAAGCCGTCACGTCTTCGACCGGATCGCATTTCGATCCTGTATGAGATTGGTGAGATGCTGCACGACTTCGACGCCCCACTGGGCGTCATATCCGGCCGGTCGGAGCACGACGAGGAGCGCGACTGGATGGCCGTTGCCGCCGAGGCTGGCAACTTCACTCACCGCCACCGCAAGATGGACATCCGCGTCCGCCTGTTGTTCCAGTACGACGATGGCCTTATCGCCGCATGGGACAACCTAGACACGCGGCTCCGCAAGCTGGACACGACTGTGGAGTACGGCAGCCAGTGGGTCACACCCAGCTGGCTCAAGGACCTCGAAGCGAACGAGCGGGCGCACTGGAGCCTGATCATGAAAGCGGCTGGTGAGGCCCAGCTGGCAGCCGATCAGGTCGACGACGCGATCAACGCTGCTATGCGGCGAATCGATACAGAATAGGCATCGGCCGGCCTCAGCGCTTCCCGCTCAACGCAGGAAGGGCTGGCCGCGTTCCAGGATCGCGGAGTTGAATGAGCCGAGCCGTCTCGTCTCGCCGCGGGGGATTTGAACCCAATAGACCCTATGGCCTGCGGAAACGTGAGTAGTCGGGCACATAAATCGCCTGACCAGCACGGGACCTTTCAACGCCTGACAGCTCGTGACGGTGTTGTACGCACTTCGTCGTGCCGGATTTGTGCCCGATGATCTTGGGTGCGAGGCGACGGCCCACCCGGCCTTGAATCTATGGACTACTGGCGATCAGCCTAGTGACGGTCGCTTGTGCTGGTCAGTCCAGACCGCCAAGCGCCCCAGTCGGGTACGGCCGGAAGCGCTACAACGGCCGCATTAAGCCACTACTTACGTGAAGTTGGCCGGTAAGCGAAGCTGCCTCCGATTAAGCCTAATAGAGCTGACGCCTTCAAAGTTCGGCCATCCTACGGTATAATTGAAATAAAACCGCGCACTTAAAATATGAGGGGGCACTTTGCGATCAGTGGGCGCTGACCTAGTCCGTACCGCAACAGTTTGCGCTTGATTGCCATGTGGACTCCAAGCATCAACTACCGAAATCCTTTCATAGTAGAGGCCGTTCTCGACATACAAACCAGCGCTTCCCCTGCTGGAGGCGAGTTTGCACTAGGCGATTTCCTCAGCCGCCATGACGACTACCCGGAGCGTGATGATTTCACCTCTCAGGTGGTTTCCCTCACCGCTGGGGACTCGGTTTCGGCGAACGTGGACAGCGAGGAAAAAGGATTCTCTTTTCGATCGGCTTCCGGTAAGCGCCTGGTGCGGGTTTTACCCGACAGACTGATTTTTAGCGAGTTTTCCCCATATACCGGATGGGACGCGTTCGCGAGTGAAGGCTTGCGGCTCTGGCGACGTTTTATGAGCAGGCAAAACCCGCTCGGCGTCAAGAGAGTCGGGGTGCGGTATATCAACCGGATCGAAATTGATGCGGCGGAAGCTCCGGTAAGGATGGAGGACTACTTCCACACCTACCCTGCAATGTCCTACGATATTTCGGCTCCGATGAACAAGTTCTTTATGAGCACTCAGTACAATTTTCCTAAGGAGCAGGCGGCCGCAACTGTCACCCAGGCCAGTACGGAAGCGACACGACCCAATGCTTTGGGAATTCTGCTAGATATCGATGTCTGGAGAGATCAGGAGACCGGCTTGGACAGTTCGAACATCAGCCTTGACACTCGACAGATCATTGAAGAGTTGCGCGCGGTTAAGAATTCACTGTTTGAGGCTTGCATTACCAACCAATTGCGGGAGTTGATGCAGTAATGTCAAATCTTCTCCGTGGCGGATCCTTACCAGAAGAAACCTTCAGGCGTGGCAGCTGGTCGGAGGCCGGGACGCCGCACTCCCCCAGTGCCGAGATTCAGAGCCAGTGCATTCATGCGGTCCAAAGGCTTCTCTTGACTCGAACTTGGGGCCAAGAGATACAACGGGTTAACACCTTTTCGACTGTTGTGATCTCGAAAGCAGACGCAGCGCTGTCCGTCTTCCGGAAACTGGATATACCGTTCGACGACGATCATGGGCGGATGACAGCCGGTAGAGCTTATGAAGAAAGCTCTACCGAAGACTGGGATTGGTAGCGGAATAACGTGGAGCCGCACGAAGCGTGGCTTAGCCAGGGTGACGTCTTCAGCCGTGTGCCGATCTTCTATCTTCATACCGACGTTGATGCGACATCCGTCTTGGTCGACGGTCCGAGCTTAGTGCCGGCCATGTTAATCACACACAGTTGCCAGCTGGACAAGCGCACACGAAAAGGCAAATCGAAGCTGCAATACGTTCATTTCTTGCCTATCGCTTCGCTAGACGTGCAAGATAGCGGCCTACAGGACGTGCTCCGGAGAGAAGCTGTCAACCCGGCTCAGGCCATGTTCATTGGCTCGGTTCCGGGAATCGGCGATGCACTAGTCAACGTCGCCGAGACCTCTCGTGTCCCTGCTGCATACTTCGGTCCAGAGCTGAGGGTACCTGAGGACCAGGACGCCGGACTCGATGACATGTACCTCTTCCCAACCAAGAACGACACTAGAGTTGGCCGTATCTCGAAGGACAGGCAGGAGCTCCTTCGCTCGAAGCTCGCGGCGTATTGGGCTCGAATTTCGGCAGCCGACAGCCCGGCGTAGTAGCACTTCCGAGTTTTAGCCTGGAACGACGTTTTCCCAGGCCGGTGTTCCTAACCCGGTAGACCGCAGCGTCGCCCTCCGGAGGCGAAAGCGCAGGTTCGAATCCTGCCGGGGGCACGAGTCTGGGAGTCCTCTGCCCGCTGGAGAGCGCGGGCTGGGGACTCGTGCTTTTTCTTCTGGGGCCCGAGCCCCAGACCCCACGCCGTTGGGAGGTCCCCCGGATCCCCCATCTCGGTGGTTGCGGCTGGGGGGTGATCTCGCTGTTGTGCGGTGGTACGGCGAGCTTGTGGCAGCCATCGGCGGGCGGCAAATTGCCATTGCGGGGGCGTGCGAGAAGTGCGGATTGGGGACCCCACGTTGTGGGAGGACGCCTGCGGGCCTATCTCGGTGGTTCGCAGCTCGGCAGAATCTTGGGCGCTGGCTGGCGAAGCTCGTCTTGCCGACGTCGCCGCGAGCCCCTGTTGGGGAATGCCCCGGTGTGTCAGCTGCTGATGAGTAGGGAATTCATGGCGTAGCACTGCTGTCTAGGCTGGGTACAGCATGTGAGCGGTGGTGTTGGTGTGTAAGAAGGCGTCGGCGTATGACGAAGGCGCGCCGGGGGTTTTGCAGTTCGCCGGTGCGGGATCGCTGGTAGCGCGGTGTCTCCCAGGTTGTCTGAGCGAGCCGAGGGCGCCTGAGTTCCAGTTCGTGGTGATGTGGGCGCGGACCTGGACTCCGGGCCATGGTGTGAAGCACGAGTGGGCGATCTGGGCCTGTGCGGGGGTGGCTGTCGCCGCGAGCGCCACGATGCAGGTGGCGGCAACGGCCGTCATACCAGCGGATGATGCGGAATCGGCGCGGGTTCGAGGTCTCGTCGGGCAGCGACATGCAAACCTCCGTGCATTCTCCATCGCCCGCGATGACGCCAGCACCCAGATCCTCTGATGTGGACGGTTGCCGCGAAGAGGTTCGGGATGGCGGGTGGGGTCGTGACGCGCGTGACAGCTTCGGTTATGGGGAGATGGCGCCGGGTACACGCAGCCCCGAGAGGGAAGGGGATAGCGATATGACCAGGGAGAACTTCAACACCGAGGCGGCTGAAGGGGAGCGCGACCGGAGGTTCCACGGTGGCCGCCCCGCGCACCTCGACGATGACGAGCTGGCTCGGCGGACTGAGGCTGAGCGAGCTGAAGCCGGCGTCACCGCGTACGACCGGGGGGACGTTCCGCCCGCGACCGACGACCCCGTGCCGTACGACCCGCAGGCCGACAGCGTCGAGCAGGACATCGAAAGTGTGACGGCTCGGCAGGAGGCGGAGGGCGAGAACGTGCCGCTCAGCAAGGACAACCCGTTCCCGCCCACCCGTTACGCGGAATAGCGCATCAAATCGTTGAGCTCGCCGTAGTCGTAGGACGCGGCGAGCTCCTCCGCGTACGTGCCCTGGCTCAGCGCCTGCTTCGTGACACGGCGGAACATGTCGTACGCCGCCTCGGCCGCCCATGAGCCCAGGCTGACCCGGGCCACGCCCAGCTTGGCCAGCTCGCCGACCGTGGGAGCGCCGGGGCCGGTCAGGATGCTCAGCGGGGCCGTGATCCGCTCGGCCAGCGCCGCCACTGTGGACGGGTCGACCACGCCGGGCACGAAGATGCCGTCGGCGCCCGCCTCGACCAGTGCCGCGGCCCGCGCCACCGTCTCGTCCAGGTCGCCCCGGCCTCGCAGGTAGGCGTCGAGCCGCGCGTTGATGAACAAGTCCTCGCCGGCGGCCCTCCGGGCGGCCGTGATCCGGGCCGCCTGCTCGTCGACGGTGCGGGTACCGTCCTCGATGTTCACGCCGGCCGCGCCCGCCTCGACCACCAGCCGGACTGTCTCCGCGACGTCCGCCGGCGTGGCGCCGAAGCCGGACTCGATGTCGGCCGTCACCGGCACGGAGACGGCGGCGACGACGCGGCGGATCAGGGCGATCGCGTCGTCGCGGCCGAGCGCGTCGCCGTCGGCGGCGCCCAGGCTCCAGGCGACACCGGCGCTGGTCGTGGCCACGGCCGGCGAACCCGCGGCGGCGGCGATCCGGGCGGTGGCCGCGTCCCAGGCGTTGACCAGGACGAGCGGGTTGCCGGGGGTGTGCAGGGAGCGGAGAAGAGCAGCTTTTTCGGTCACGGGAACGAGTCTTCGCGATGACCGGCCGGGGCCGTAAGGTTTGAGTCCCAGCTAAAACCACGGAGTCGGAATTGGTCTCCATCGCCCTGTCGGCGGTCTCGGCGACGCGTGTCCGTTTCGCCGTCTCCTGCTTGTGGGAGGTGCTCACCGGCGTACGGCGGAACAAAGATCTTGGTCTGCCGTCCCGGGGTCTGCTGGCCACCCTGGTGGCGCCGACCGGTGGGTACACGCCTGATTTTCTGACGCCGGCGCCGGCGGGACTCTCGCCCGATCTCGACCGCGAGTTGGCCGGGTTGCTGGAGACAGACCCTTCGGTTGTACGGGCGCAGACGGCGTTGATGGCGTCGCCCGTGCGCGCCCTCCACGATGATCCGGTCGGTGGTCTGGCCCGGCTGGCCGACGAGATCGCCGAATATTGGGCCACCGCTGTCCAGCCGGACTGGCCTCGAATGCGCGCCCTGCTCGACGCCGAGGTGCAGCGGCAGGCCCGGCGGCTGGCGTCCGAGGGCGTCGACGCCGTCCTCAACGACTTGCACCCGAGCGTCAGCTGGGCCGGCGGGGTCCTCCGGGTCGGCCAGCCGCACTGCCTGGCGCCGGACGTGCCCGCCGGCACCGGCCTGGTGCTGATCCCGTCCGTGTTCGTGTGGCCGACGGTCATGACCGTCTCGGCCGGCGAGGTCCCGCAGATCGCGTACCCGGCTCGCGGCGTGGCCACGCTGTGGGAACGGTCGTCCCAGCCGTCGGACGCGTTGAGCGCCGTGCTGGGCCGTGGGCGCGCGAGGATCCTCACCGAGCTGTCGACGCCGCTGTCCACGACCGAGCTGGCCCGCCGGACCGGCATCACAGCGGGTGGGGTGTCGCAACATCTGGGCACGCTCCGTGCCGCCGGGTTGGTCACCACGCACCGCCACGGGCGGGCCGTGCTGAACAGCCGCACCTCGGTGGCCGACGCGCTGGTGTCGGCCTCCCGTTAGAGAGGCAGCACCACCGGGGTGGGCTGGCCAGCGACGCAGGTCACGGTGATGCGGAACTTCTTGGCCGGCTTACCGGCTTCGACCTCGGTGTCGGCCGTGGCGAAGAGGATCCGCGCGGTGAACGCCGGCCCGGCCTCGACCTCCTTGGCCGTATATCCGGGGGCCGGTTCCCAACTGGTCAGCCGCGCTTTCCCCTGCTCGCAGACCGCGTAGACCGAGCCGCCGGCCGAGCCGATCCGCTTACCCTCGGGCGGAGCGGCCGACGACGACGGCGACGGGGCCTCGGCCGAGTCGCTGGGCGTGGGCGCCGCCGTGCCGGACGGCACGATCGGCATCGGGGATAGGCCCACGGACGGTTGCGGTCCACTGGAGACGGTCACACCGTGTCCGGCCGATGGGGTGACAGCGGGTGCGTGGGCGTCGCGGGTGGCGCGCACGGTCGGTGACCCCAGCCCCCGGCTCGCGGCCGGCCCGGGCGAGGTGGGCGCGGCGACGGCTTCCTGCCGCCGCTCACCCTCGTCGCCGCCGGACAGACCCCAGACCGCCAGCCCGGCAACGATCAAGGCCACTGCGGCGCCGCCCGCTAGGAGACGCTTGCGCGCTTTGGGCGGTACGCGCCGCAGCCCGCCCCCAACCGCACGCCCGCCCACCGGGCTGTCGCGCGGATGGACCCGGGTCACGGCGGCGGCGCTCCCCCGCTCATAAGCGACATGCTCATCACCACCGCGCCGGCCCGGCCCTCCCGCCGACGCCAGACGCCCGCCAGCGACGCCCTCGCCGCCCGAGCGGACGCCACCGCCCGAGCCCACGCCGCCGCCCGAGCCCACGCCGCCGCCTGAGCCCGCGCGCCCGCCACCCGTTGCCGCGCGCTCACCGCCATCGCGACCCGAGCCCGCGCGCCCGCCGTCCGATGCCGCGCGCTCACCGCCATCGCGACCCGAGCCCGCGCGCCCGCCGTCCGATGCCGCGCGCCCATGGCCCGAACCCGCGGCCCCACCGCCCGAAGCCGCGCGCCCATGGCCCGAACCCGTGGCCCCGCCGCCCGATGCCGCGCGCCCGCGGCCTGAACCCGCGCCCCCGCGGCCTGAACCCGCGCCCCCGCCGCCCGATGCCGCGCGGCCCGCAGTCCCGCCGCCGTAGCCTCCGCTTCCGGGCGTGGCCCTCGCTGGGCGCGCGTCGTCCTCCGGCAATGCCGGGCTCGGGATCCTTGTGGGTGTTTCGCGCGCTTCATCGCGTACAGCAAATGCTTCGTCCGCGTCGGCCAAGATGGCCGAGACCTCGCTCGCGGTCGGACGCTCCGTAGGGTCCTTGCGGAGACAGCGGGTAATCAGGTCGGCCACCGCGCCCGGCACCCCCGGCAGGTCCGGCAGCGGCGCCGGCTCCACGTGGACGTGTGCCCGCAACATCTGCGTCGTGCTCTCGACGCTCCACGGCGACTCGTGCGCCAGCAGCCGGTAGAGGAGCACCCCGAGGGCGTACACATCGGAGGCCGGCTCGACCGCCGCCCCCGAGAGACGTTCCGGAGCCAGGTACGCCGGCGTCCCCACCAGCATCTCCTCCGGCTCCAAGCCCACCGCCGCCGCGATGCCGAAGTCGACCACCTTGGCCCCGGCCGGGGTGACCATGATGTTCGCCATCTTGATGTCCCGGTGCACCAGTCCGTCCGCGTGCGCCGCGGCCAGGGCCGCCGCCACCTCGCCGCAGATGCGGAACACCTTGCGCGGCGGCAGCGGGCCGGACGCCACTCTCTGTTGAAGTGTGGGGCCGTTGATCAGCTCCATCACCACGTACGGCAACGGCGTTCCCGTCTCCGACGCCTCGCCGAAGTCGTAGACCTGGGCGATGTTGGGGTGGGAGAGGGTCGCCGCCGCGCGGGCCTCGTCGCGGATGCGGGCGCGCGACTGCGGGTCGCCCGCGAACGGGGCGGCCAGCACCTTCACCGCGACCCGGCGCCCGAGCACCTCGTCGCGGGCGCGCCACACCACCGCCATGCCGCCGCGGCCGAGCTCACCGAGCAATTTGTATCGGCCGCCGAGTGTTTCCCGAACCTCCACCGTGGCAGTGTGCCCGTCTCGCCGGAAAATCGCACATCCGAGACCCACTCGAATGGCATTCACATTCGCATTCGGATTATTGTTCTTGCCGGACCGGGGAGGAATTGATCATGGCTTTTCGTTTCGGGGACGCGGCGCTCGGCCGATTGTTGCGGGTCGCCCCGGCGGCCAACGACTACTCCGTGGCCGCCGTGCGCGTGCCCATGCGTGACGGTGTCGCTCTGGCCGCCGATCATTTCGCGCCGCGGGTCACCCACCCGAAAGGCACGGTGCTGATCCGTACCCCGTACGGTCGCGGATTTCCCTCCTCGGCCCTGGAGGGGCGGCTCTACGCGGCGCGCGGCTACCACGTGGTGATTCAGAGCGTGCGGGGCACTTTCGGCTCCGGCGGCTCTTTCCGCCCCATGGCACAGGAGGCCTCCGACGGCCAGGACACGGTCGCCTGGCTGCGGAAACAGCCGTGGTTCGACGGACGGCTGGCCACCATGGGCGCGTCCTATCTGGGCTGGGCGCAATGGGCGCTCATGCAGGATCCGCCGCCCGAGTTGCGGGCCGCGATCGTTCTGGTCGGTCCGCACGATTTCCGCGAGGCCGTCTTCGGAACGGGCGCCTTCACCGTCGGCGATTTCCTCGGCTGGAGCGACATGATCGCCCATCAGGAGGACGGCGGACTGCTTTCCCGTGTACGCAACGGCGCCTCCGCGCCGCGACGGCTCCGCCCCGCTTTGTCGGGTCTGCCGATGCCCGACGCGGCCGATCCGGTTCTGCGCGGCCGCGCGCCCTGGTATCGCGAATGGCTTTCACACCCCGACGGCGACGATCCGTGGTGGCAGCCCTATCGCGCCGGCGGCGCCCTCTCCACCGTTTCCACGCCGACGCTTCTGATCAGTGGTTGGCAAGATCTTTTCTTGACCCAAACCCTTTTCCAGTACGAATCCTTGCGCGCCCGCGGCGTCGATGTGGCCCTGACCGTCGGCCCGTGGACCCACCTCCAACTAGGCCTGCGGGGCGCCGGCGCCGTGGCCCGTGAGGGCCTGGCCTGGCTCGACCAGCATCTGGCGGGCGGCCCACCGGCCCGCCGGTCCCCGGTCCGCGTCTACCGCACCGGCGAACGCCGCTGGCACACGCTGCCCGCCTGGCCGCCGCCGGCCACCCCGGCGGTCTTCCAGCTCCACGCCTCGCGCCGGCTCACGCTCTCCGCGTCCCCCGCGATTGCTCCGCCGACCGCGCTTCCCACCATCGGCTCGGCAGCCGACGCGCCGACCTCCGCCGCCACCGGCCCCGCAGCCGACCCGACGACCTCCGCCGCCACCGGCCCCGCGTCCGGCCCGACGACCGCGCTCTCCCCGACCCATGCGGCCGCCGAGCCCGCTGCCCCCGCGACCACTGTCCCCCCAACCACCGAGCCCACGACTCCTGACGCCGGCCCCACGCCCGTCGCGACGGGCACCGAGCCGATCCCGGCGGTGCCCGTCGTCCGGGTCGGGCCCGAGGAAGGGACGGTGAGCTTCCGCTACGACCCGCGGCGGCCCACGCCGACCGTCGGCGGCCGCACGCTGACCGGCTCGATGGGCGTCAAGGACAACCGCAAGCTGGAGTCCCGGCCCGACGTGGTCATCTTCACCACCGATCCGCTGCCGACCGCCGTCGACGTGATCGGCTCACCCACGCTGGAGCTGGCCGTCGCGGTCGACCCGGCGCACGCCGACGTCTTCGTGCGCCTCTGCGACGTCGACGGCCACGGCCGTTCCCGCAACTTCTCCGACCATCTGCACCGCCTGGACCCGGCCGTCCCGGCCGGCCAGGTCCACCACCTCACGCTGGCACTGGACTCGTGCTTCCACCGCCTGCGCGCCGGCCACCGCCTCCGCCTGCAGATCTCCGGCGGCTCGTTCCCGCGCTATGCCCGAAACCCGGGCATGCCCGGCACGCCGGCCGAGTCCCGCACCCTGACCCCGTCGGTGCACACGATCCACTGTGCCGGCTCGCGGCTGCTGCTCCCGGTGGCCGCCGGCTAGCTCCGGGGGTGCTTCATCCACCACTCGGTGAACTGCCGGGCCTGCCCCAGGTTGTCCAGGCGCAGCACCCACAGGTTGCTGTAGACGTCGTTCGGATAGGTGGTGGTCGCCTCGATCATGGCCAGCTCCTCGGTGACCAGCAGCGGATGCCACTCGAAGGTCGTGGAGCCGGGCTCGTCCTTGATCTCGAGCCACTTCTCGACGATCGTGTCTCGGCCCAGCCACGGCTTGGCGTAGGGCTCGGTGAAGTACGCCGCGTCCTCGGCGAACAGATCGCCGATGTGGCGCGGATCGTTCGTCTCCCAGGCCTTGCGATAGTTGCCGACCCACGCCGTCACCGCGTCGAGACTGGTCATCGCGCCTCCCTATGGACGGATGCTGTACGCCAGTTTGCCGAACTCGCCGATCGTCCCGTTCCACAGCAGGTCCGAGACCTGGCTCAACACGATCAACGTGATGCCCTCGTGAGGGTCGTTGAACCATGTCGTGCCCAGCCCGCCGGACCATCCGTACCGCCCCGGCCCGGAGACCTCGTCCGCCTTGACCGTGACGGCCAGACCGTAGCCCCATCCACTGCCTTCGAGGAAGAAGGAACCCGACTCGATCTGTGCCGGCGTGAGGTGGTTGGTGGTGATCGCGGCGACCGACTGTTCCGACAGCAGGCGCGTGCCGCCCCGTACGCCCTTGTTCATCAGCAGCCGGGCGAAGGCCAGGAAGTCGTCGGCGGTGGAGATCAGGCCGCCCGACCCGGACGGGAACGCCGGCGGCCGGCTCCAGTCGCCCAGCTCCTGGACCTCGCCGTTCTCGTACTGCGTCGGCAACTCCGCCGCGAGCGGCAGCGGCGCCGAGAAACCGGTGTTCCGCATGCCGAGCGGCTCGAAGATCCGCTCGCGCAGCAGGTCGCCCAGCGGCTTTCCGGCGGCCCGGGCGAGCAGCACGCTCAGCACGAGGGTGCCCGCGTTGTAGTGCCACTGGTGACCCGGCTGGGTGATCAGCGGAAGCGAGCCGAACCGCTTGATCCACTCGTCCGGCTCGTGCGGGATGCGCGGGAACATCCCGAGCATCTGGAGGTCGAGATCCTGCCAGGCCCGGACGATCGGCCACGGCGGGTCGACCTGCTCGCCGTCGATGATCGCGCCGAAGCCGAGGGTGAAGGTCAGCAGATCCTCCACGGTGACCGGCCGCTCGGCCTCGACCGTCTCGTCCAGCGGCCCGCCGGGCCGGGCGAGCACCCGCTGCCCGGCCAGCTCGGGCAGGAACTTGGCGACCGGCTCCTCGAGGTCGAGCACGTCGTCCTCGGCCAGCATCAGGGTGGCCACGGCCATCACCGGCTTGGTCATCGAGGCGATCCGGAACGGCGTGTCGCGGCGCATCGGCACGTCACCGCCGAACGCGGTCACCCCGACCGCCTCGGCCAGCACGTTGTCGCCCCGCGCGACCAGTGCGACCAGCCCCGGGAAGTCACCGCGCTCGACCCGCGCGGCCATCGCTTGCTTCAGCTCAGATGCCATGAGGTCATCTTCCTTTTTTGTCGGAGGTTGTCGTTATGGTCCTCGTCATGGAACAGAACTGGCGGCATCTGCCGGCTCCCGCCCGGCCCATCGCCGCCGCGGCCTCCGAGGCGGTCGCCGCGGCCCAGGCGCGTGACGGCGACGCCCTCGACGCGGCCGTCGACCACCTGGCCGCGCTCGAGCACGGCCTCGTCCTCGGCACCGCCACTCGTCTCCTGCTCGAGGACGCTCATCCCGACGGCCTCGACGGCGACGCCGTCCGCGACGTTCTGGAGCGCACCGTCCGGTCGGCCGTCCCGTGGCAGCCCGACGTCGATCCCCACGTCATCCTGCTCCTGTTGGCGGGCGCTCTCGGCGTACTGGAAGAAGATGACACCCCACCACCGAAACCGGACGTCCTGGCCCGCCATGCCGCTCTGCTCCTGGCCGAGCTGCTGAAAGGCCGCGGGACCAAGGCGGTGTTCACCGCGGCCCTGGCCGAGATCGAGCGGGCCCAGCTCAACGATTGACCGAGGCCCATTCGCAGATCGCGGCCAGCGGCTCCTCGAGCGTGAGCCCGAGCGCCGTGAGCTCATATTCGACGTGCTGGGGCGCGGCCTCCTTGAGGACCCGCCGTTCGACCAGCCCGTCCGCCTCCATGCCGCGCAGCGTCTCGGTCAGCATCTTCTGGGTGATCCCGGGCACCCGCCGCCGCAACTCGGCCGGCCGGCGCGGCCCCGCCAGCAGCGAATAGATCAGCAGCACCCGCCACTTCGCGGCCAGGCGCTCCAGCGCCTGCCGGGTCACGCAGCTCTCCTCGAGCACGTCCGGCACCACGGCCTGATGGGCACCCGGAAGTGCCTTCTGTCGATCTGCCACGCCCGAAGCCTAGTGTCACGGCGTGACCGAACGAGTGACCATCCGTAGCGAGGGCCTGGCCCTGGCCGGCGTCCTGCGCCGCGCCGGCTCCGACCGCGCGATCGTCCTGACCGGACCCTTCACGGGGGTGAAGGAGCAGGTGACCGGCCTGTACGCGGAACGGCTGACCGCCGCCGGCTTCACCACCCTGGCCTTCGACCACCGGGGCTTCGGCGAGAGCGAGGGCCGCCCCCACCACGAGGACAGCCAGGGCAAACTCGCCGACCTGCGCGCGGCCGTCTCCCTGCTGGCGGCCGACCACCGGGTCGCCCTGGTCGGCATCTGCCTGGGCGGCGGCTACGCCATGCGGGCCGCCGCCACCGATCCCCGGGTCAGCGCGGTGGTCGGCATCGCCGGCGCCTACAACAGTCCGGCCTGGTTCGCGTCCCGGATGGGTCTGCCGTCCTACCGAGCGGCCCTGGCCGACATGATCGACCGTTACGACGACCTCCTGCCCGCCGTCTCGGAGACCGGCGAGGCCGCCATGCCCGGCGAGGAACCCTGGTCCTACTACTCGGCCCATCCGGACAACTGGACGAATCGGGTGACCCGCGGCTCCCTGCACAGCCTGATGACTTTGGACGTTCTGGGCGTACGCCCTCTGCTCCCACCCAGCCTCGTCATCCATGGCCGCAAGGACGACTACTGCTCACCCGACCTGGCCACCGCCATGGCCGCCGACAAGACCGTGTGGCTCGACACGGATCGTCACGTCGATCTGTACGACGCCGAGCCGTACGTCACCCAGGCCGTAACCGAGACCGTCAGCTTCCTGTCATCGCACCCTTGAGGCGACGGGCGGCTTCGGCCAGGCCGGCCGGCGGCAGATGCGAGAAACTCAGCCGTACGAATCCAGCCCCACCCCGCCCGCCCACATGAAACCGGGTCCCCGGCACGAACGACGTCCCACACCGCTCGGCCTCCACCAGCAGATCCTCCGCGTGCACCCCGGGCGGCGTGGGCAGCCACAGAAACCAGCCACCGTCCGGCGCCGCGACCCCTCCCAGTCCGGCGGCCAGCGCGTCCCGCTGCTCCGCATACCGTTCCCGGATCGTCGACAGGTGCCGGTCGTACGCACCACTCGCACCGAAGACCGCCATGGTCAGCGCGACCGAGTGGTTCACACCGCCACCACTGTCCACATAACCCAGATCGGCCAGCCGCGCCACGACCGCGGGCGCCGCATTGATCCACCCGAGCCGCAGCCCCGGCGCCACCACCTTGGAAAAGGACCCGAGCCGCACCACACCGGCTCCCCCGGCGATCCGCCACAGAGAGGGCGGCGGCGCACCGGCGTACGAAAGCTCCCGATAGGTGTCGTCCTCGACGATCGTGAGATCGTGCCGCAGCGCGAGCTCCACCAAGACCCGCCGCCGCTCGTCCGGAAGGCTGCGCCCGGTCGGATTGGCGAAGGTGGGCACCAGATAAAGCAGCGGCACCCGCCGCCCGGCCTCCCGCAGTTCCCGCAGCCGCCCGGCCAGCGCCTCCGGCCGAACCCCGTCCGCGTCGGCCGGCGCCGGCACGAGCTCGAGCCCTCGGTCGGCCAGCACCCGCAACGCCAGGTGATAGGTCGGCGCGTCGACCAGGGCCACATCCCCCGGCCGGGTCAGCACCTCGGCCACCAGCGCCAGCCCATGAGAGGCCCCAGCCGTGACAAAGGTTTCCGCGGCCGTCCCCGCGTCGTCCCGCCCCGCCAGCCAGTCGATCAGCGGGCCCGGCCCCACTCCCCGCCCATAGGCAAGCTGCCGCCACCCGAACTCCCGCGCCGCCGCGGCCCCCGCCACGGCCCACTCGGCAACGGGCAAGAGGTCAGGAAGCGGATGACCCCATCCCAGGTCGAGGATCCCCTCACGATGCACGAACTGAAGCAGCCGCTCACCATCCACAACCGGCACCGTAGCCGCGCGGTCGGTCTCTCGCTCAGCCGCTCGCAGATTCTCGTCTGACGGGCTGTGGCGCCCCGGCCCAGACGAGGTGGGCCGAGTCCCAGGTCTGGCCCGCAGCCTCCCCCCGGAGAACAGGGTCGGCGAATCTGCCGATCTCATCGATAAGGAGACCGAAGTCGTTGGGAAACTGGTCAGCGAGGCGCTGTTTGCGAAGCCACAGGGCCCAGCGCCGTTGAGCACGGGTTGCGTAGTCGCCCAACGCGTCGCCCAACGAGGTGAGCCGCGCTCCACGGTGGACGGCCACCTGCCCAACCGCGGATGTCAGTTCATCTCCGTCAGCGTCGTGGCGCCGCGAGAGTGCGTAGATGTCGGCGAAGTCGCGCCAGCGTGTGTTCGCCGCTCCGCGTTGGATCGCGGTGACCAGCTTCTCGGCATGCACCATAGCGAGCGGATAGCCGACGACATGCAGGTTTCCGTCAAGCAGTCGTGGCAACGTCACCGTCCGAGGCGCCGGCCAGATCGGATCGCCGACGTTGATGTCGACGTGGAAAGTCAGGTAGGCCGCCGCGAGCTGGCCGGTGATCGTGACTCGCACTCCGCTGTACTCGTCCTGATCGCGGATGACTTCCGCGATGGCGGCGTCGGCGTGCAGCACCAGCCCGTCATTGACGAACCTGTTCGCGATCGCTCGCACGATCGCGAGGACCTGCTCTGTGTCGTTCGAGAGTCGCTGACCCTGAAAGTCGACATCGCGGGTGGGCCGGCGCACATCGAGAGCTGCCAGCAGCACTCCGCCTTTGAGGACCAGGCGATCAGCGTGGGGAGACTCGACCAGCCGAGCAAGGAAGCCCTCCAACGCATAGATCTGGTGTAGCTCGTCGGTGGGTCGCCTGGTTCGGCGAGCGAGGTTCTGAAGATCGAGATAAGCGCGGCCCGCGACGGTGGCTCGGGTAGGGCGATCGTTCACAACAGGATCTCCAAGGCCTCGCGCAGCGATCGTTCAGCGTGCGGGAAGTGTCGGGCCATGGCGAGCAGTTCCGCCGGCGACGATCCGCGCTGTTTGAGCCAGCGTTTCAGTGCGCCGTAGGCGAGCTCCGAGCCCTCTCGGTGGCGCATACGAGCGGCGTCGATGATGCTCCGCGGCGCGTCGTAGAGGCCGATGAATGTCTGGTCGTCGATTTTCTGCGTTCCCCGTCCGATCTCGAACGTCTCCGGATCGAAGAGGTGCCAGGTCACCGGGGCTTGGAGTACGGGACGGTACGTGCCGCGCGGAAGGGCGACGTCGACAGTCGAGGGGATCTCGTCGGTCAGCCCGTGGCGGGCCAATGCGCTGACCAGGCACAGCGTGGCCCGAGGCGCCCGTCTGACGATGCCTGACAGGTCCGCATCGGCAAGTGTGCCGATATCGGTACGGCGAAAGAGGCCACGGCCGAGGACTTCGATGACTCCGTCGTCTCTCAGTCGATAGAGCCGGCGCTCGGAAAGCCCACTTCGACGCGCCTCCGAGTAAGTAAAAGTGTCAGGAAGTCCTCGGAGGGTGTCGTCATCCGGAGCGCCCGTCTCGGCCACGGAGGAAACTCTACACACATCCCACCGGCCTGTAACTATTTTCCGTCGGCAGTGTCACGGCTCCCGAAGCCCAGCGAGACCCACATCACTGCACAGACTAAAAGTTTGCAGGGACTGCAAGTTCACGCCTAGCCTCTCGCTGTGCTCAATCGCCGGGACCGCAAGAAGCAGCAGACCAGGTCTGCCCTGATGAGCGCTGCCCTGCGCCTGGCCGACGAGCGCGGTCTCGACCACGTGACCGTCGAGGAGATCAGTGAGGCGGCCGATGTGTCGCCGCGGACGTTCTTCAACTACTTCGCCACCAAGGACGACGCCATCATCGGGGAGCAGATCGCCGATGGGCCCTCCGTGTGCGACCGGCTTCTCGCCACGCCGGCCGAAGTGCCGCTGATTCCGGCCCTTCTGGCCGCCCTCACGCCGGAGATCGAGCAGTTTCAGGCCGACCGCGAGCTGTGGCTGCTCCGGATGCGGGTCATCAAGAACAACCCGGCTCTGCTGCCGATCCTCGTCTCGCGCGGCGCCGTCGCCGAGCAGGAGTCGGCCGGTGCCGTCGCGACCCGGCTCGGCCTGCCCGCCGATGACTTCTTTCCGCTGCTCGCGGCCACACTGACCGGCACCGCCGTGCGCGCCGCGATGATGCGCTGGGCCGACACCGACGGCGCGAGCGACCTCCTCGAACTCGTCCGCGAGGCCTTCGGCGTCCTGGCCGAGGGCCTGAACCCCCAGAAACAGAAAGGCGACTGATGACAGTCACCAGCCCGTCCGACAAGCCGGATCCGGGCGTCCAGGAAGACAGCGGCGCCGCCGGCGGGCGGATGTCGCGCGGCGAGGTCGTGCAGGCCCTCTCCGGTCTCATGCTCGGCATGTTCGTGGCGATCCTCGCCTCGACCGTCGTCTCCAACGCTCTGCCCCGGATCATCGCCGACCTCGGCGGCAGCCAGTCCGTCTACACCTGGATCGTCACCACCGAGCTGCTGGCGATGACCGCCACCGTCCCGCTCTGGGGCAAGCTCGCCGACCTCTACAGCAAGAAGCTGCTGGTCCAGCTCTCGCTGCTGCTTTTCGTAGCCGGCTCACTGATCGCCGGCTTCACCCCGGACGTGGGCGTGCTGATCGTCAGCCGGGCCGTGCAGGGCATCGGCGCCGGCGGCATGACCGCGCTCGCCACCATCGTGATGGCCTCGATCATCCCGCCGCGTGAGCTCGGCCGGTACTCGGGCATCTTCGGCGCCGTCTTCGGTGTCGCCACCATCGCCGGCCCGCTGATCGGCGGCGTCATGGTGGACACGTCGTGGCTGGGCTGGCGCTGGTGCTTCTTCATCGGTGTGCCGTTCTCGATCGCCGCGATCATCCTGCTCCAGAAGACGCTGCACCTGCCGACGTCGCGCCGCGATGTGAAGATCGACTGGCTGGGGGCTCTGCTGATCACGGCCGGCGTGAGCACCCTGCTGATCTGGTCGACCCTGGCCGGTCAGCACTTCGACTGGGCGTCGTGGGAGACCGCCGTCTTCGTCGTGGGCGGTGTGGTGCTGCTGGCCCTGGCCGTGTGGGCCGAGTCGAAGGCGCCCGAGCCGGTGGTGCCGCTGCGCATCTTCCGCAACCGCACGGTCACCCTGACCATCGTGGCCAGCGTGCTCGTCGGCGTGGCCATGTTCGGTGGCACCGTCTTCCTGTCGCAGTACTTCCAGGTCGCGCTGGGTAAGTCCCCGACGGTCGCCGGTCTCATGAGCCTGCCGATGATTTTCGGTCTTCTGGTCTCCTCGACGGTCGCCGGAGCGCTCATCACGAAATTCGGCAAGTGGAAGATGTACCTGGTCGTGGGCGCCATCGTGATGACGATCGGCATGCTGCTGCTGAGCACCATCGACGCGCACACGAGCGTCCTGATGCTCTCGGTGCACATGGCGGTGCTCGGCGTCGGTGTCGGCATGCTCATGCAGAACCTGGTGCTGGCCGCCCAGAACGACGTGCCGGCGGCCGAACTGGGCGCGGCCACCTCGGCGCTGACCTTCTTCCGCAGCATGGGCGGCGCGATCGGCGTGAGCGCGCTCGGCGCCGTCCTGGCCAGCCGGGTGACGTCGCTGTTCGCCGAGAAGTTCGGCCCGGCGGCCACGTCCGGCGGCTCCGCCGAGGTGCCCGACGTCAGCACGCTGCCGCCGCAGGTGCTGTCGGTGGTCAAGGACATCTACGGCACCGCCACGTCCGACCTGTTCCTGGTGGCGGCCCCGATCGCGTTCCTCGCGATCATCGCGGTCGTCTTCATCAAGGAGAAGCCGCTGTCCACGCTCAGCGGTGACGAGCGCCGCGCCCAGGAGGAGGCGGCCGCCCTCTCCCTGCACTGACGCGCCCTTACCGGGGTGGGTACATGATGATGCCCACCCCGGCCAGGCACACGGCAGCGCCGATGATGTCGTAGCGGTCGGGACGGAAGCCGTCCACCACCATCCCCCAGAGCAGCGAGCCGGCCACGAAGACGCCGCCGTACGCGGCGAGGATGCGCCCGAAGTTCGCGTCGGGCTGCAGGGTCGCCACGAAGCCGTACGCACCGAGCGCGATCACACCCGCACCGGCGAACAGCAGCCCCCGGTGCTCGCGGACGCCCTGCCAGACGAGCCAGGCGCCGCCGATCTCGGCGAGCGCGGCCAGCAGGAAGAGCGCGATCGAGCGCAGCACAGTCATGCGCTCGATCTAAACACCCAAGATCAGGAAGGCCGGAGACCCACCGACGTACGGGGTGAGGGCGGCTCGGCGCACCCCAGGAGCCCGACCAGGCCGGAGACCCAGAGCTGCCGGTAGACCGTGGGGCTCGGGTGGCTGACCACCAGCTTGACCCCGCTGGCGGCGGCCGTGTGGAAGCAGGCGACCAGGATGCCGATGCCGATGCTGTCGATCAACATGACCCGCTGAAGGTCAAGACAGATCTTGCCCGGCGTGGAGCTGGTCAGCACGTCATTGACGGCGTCCCGCATCACGTGGGCGTTGTCCAGGTCGATCTCCCCGCTGGGCGCGATCTCAACGGTTCCATCGGCCAACTGGCGGGTGGTGATCGGCAGATACACGGCTGCCCTCTTCCTGGCGTCGAGCGGGGCCGACGCCGAATTGCCGCACGGAGGACGCACACCTCTGACCGAGGAGAAAACCGTGGTCTCGGTGTCGTCGGGCACCTCGCCCGGGTGCCGCTCTCCGACCGCGTTCCTACAACAATCCGCTGGTCTGCAAGTTACGCCACGTAGGCGCGGAACGCCAGAGTAGTTCATATGGCCTGAATGTGCTGGAACGGTCAGCGCGTGGCGGGAACGTTGACGTTCCACGTACCGGGGCCGAATACTCACCGTATGCGATGGAGCTCATCTCGGCATGGCTGAGGTCTTTCCGAGGTCCGCCCACGCGTCATCCGGGGCGGCGGACGTCGTCCATCTCAGCAGCGTGGACATCGATCAAGCACGGACGTTGCTAAATCGGTTCTACTACCCCGTGGCAGTCGGCATGCCCGAAGGCGCGGGAACTTTCGCGCTGGGGATGGAGCTGATCCAACTCGGTCCCCTGACCGTCGGCCAGCTCAGCTTCGCCACGGCCGTGACGCTGCTCGTGGCCGAGCTCGACGCCTATCACGTGAGCATGCCGACCAGCGGACGGCTGCACGCGCGGCACGCCGGTCACGAGATCGTCGCCACGCCGGCCAAGGGTGTGGTTTTCGGTCCCGGCAGCCCGGTCTACACCTCGCGGGAGGCCCACTCGGCCGAGCTGGCCGTCAAGATCGAGCGCAAGGCCCTGGAGGAGGAGCTGGCCGGCCTGCTGGGTCGCCCGATCGAGGGACCGATCGACCTGCCACCGGAGATCGACCTGTCGAGCGGGCCCGGTCACAGCTGGAGCCGGCTGGTGCGCCTGCTCCGCGACGAGCTCGAGTTCTCGCAGAGCCTGTTCTACCAGCCGATGATCGCCGAGCAGCTGCGCAGCGCCGTGCTGAGCGGCCTGCTGCTGAGCGTGCCGCACCGCTATCACCAGGAGCTGACCTCCCCGGCCGCGGCGGGCCCGCCGCGCGCCATCCGGCGCGTGGTGGAGGCGATACAGGGCGAGCCGGAGCGCCCGTTCACGGTCACCGATCTGGCCCGGATAGCCGGAATGAGCGTGCGCTCGCTCCAGGACGGATTCCGCCGCCACGTCGGCGTGGCCCCGATGGCCTATCTGCAACAGGTCCGGCTGGGCCGCGCCCGCGAGGCGCTGCGGATGGCCGACCCCTTACGGGTGACGGTCGCCGCCGTCGCCCATCGCTGGGGATTCGCCCATCTGGGACGTTTTGCCTCGGCGTACCGCAGCAAGTTCGGAGAGTCCCCGTCGGAGACCCTCCGGTCGTGACGCGAATTACTCGCCGGGATCGCTGCGGCGGGGCTGCGGGACCTCGTTGGGGGCGCGGCGAGGCGCCGCGGCCACCCCGAACAGGTGACCCCGCGACGGCGTCCACTCGCGCCAGGGACCCAGCCGGGGCGGCACCGAGACCAGCTCGCCGTCGCCCGCGCCGCGCTGTTCGCGCAGGTAGGCAACCACGCGGGAGGCGGCCTGGCCACCGTCCTCGGCCAGGGCGAGCAGCAGGCGGCGCGCGTCGTCGGACGAGGGATCGTCCGCGTCGAGGCCGGGTATGTCCGCCGCCGTCCGGCGCAGCAGGGCCGCAAGACCGGCCAGGGCCTGCATCACGTCACACGCGTCCCGCTCGGCATCGGACAGGCTGGTCACGTCGCGTTCCCCCTTACCGGGCCCGCCGGATCGGGACCCACCGGCGCAGTGCCCCCGCCGGCGGTCCTTTAACGGGCGCCAAGGCGAAAATGTATTCGGCCAACTACTAAGCGTCCATCCGTAACGCGCAGGCCCTGTCCAGTTAGCGCTCAGTTTGACCGGCGTCGGCATGATCGTCCGTTTCCGCCCCATGGTCGGAGAGTCGCGGAACGGGGTAAGAACACGATTGAGCACCCCTGGGGAGGACATCATGACCGACGAGATCCGCCAGCCGCTGGAGGAGACGCAGGAGGTCGCCGACGCCGTCGAGGACGACGTGGCGGTGGACGCGTTCATCACCGGAGGCGGCAAGGACTCCGACACTCCGGAATTCCTGGCCCCCGGCGAGGAGCCGGTGATCCGCACCGGCGCCGACCAGCCGTGGGACCCGGAGGACCTGGCCGAGGCCGAGGGCAAGGACCCGACGCCCGAGAACATCGAGAGGGCCCGTCAGGAGCTGGAGCGCGACGGCGCCGCCGCCATCGAGCGCACCGTTCCCTGACCCGCCACGGCGATGCCGGCGACCACGTGGTCGCCGGCATCGCCGTGCGAACCCGCTACAACCTCATCGGGCCCTTCCCCGTCTACTGGTGGACACAGGGAGCGGGGATGAATGACGAATCGGACGCGGGATATCTCGAGTACGTCCATGGGCGGATACCGGCTCTGCGGCGGATCGCCTTTCTGCTGAGCGGCGACAGCGACCAGGCCGATGACCTGGTCCAGGAGACCATCACCAAGCTGTACGCCAAATGGCCGCGCATCTCGCGGGTGGAGCATGTGGACAACTACGTGCACACCATGCTCGTGCGAGCCTTCCTCGACGAGAAGCGCCGTGGCTGGTGGCGGGTCAGCCTGCGCGGAGCGCCACCCGAACCGCCGCCCGCGCCGGGCGCGACCACCGAGGAGCGGACCGTGCTGCGCGCGGCGCTCCGCCGCGTGCCGCCCCGCCAGCAGGCCGTGCTGGTGCTGCGTTTCCTGTGTGACCAGTCGGTCGCCGACGTGGCCCGGATCCTCGACTGCTCCGAGGGCACGGTCAAGAGCCAGACGTCGCACGGGCTGACCGCCCTGCGCCGAATCCTCGGTGACCGCGTGGGAGGTGCCCGATGAGGGAAGAGGACTACAGCGCCCATCTGCTGCTGCGGCCGCTGGCCGACGATCAGCCCGGGCCCTCGAAGATCTCCGTGGTGAAGGCCATGCGGGACGGCCGCCGGAGGCGGAGCCGCCGCTGGTGGGCCGGCGGATCCGCCGTCGTGGCGGCCGTGGCCACGGCGTCGGCCGGCGGCGTGCTGGCCACCCAGCGGCCGCCCCGGCCGGTGCTGCCCCCCGACCCGCCGCTGCCCGCCGCGTGCGCTGTCGGCCAGCTGCCGATCGGTGAGCACCACAGCGCCGAACAGCCCGCCGGTGAGCCGTCCGGCACCTGGCTGGCCGCCGCGACGGAGCCGCCGACCGACGCCTCGGTGCCCGGAGGCAGAGACGCGTCGGGACGCCGGCCCGACGCGAAGAACTCCTTGCTGGTCTGGCGGGACGGCGTCCTGGTGGCCGATGTCCCGGCGCCGGGGGTGTCGTTCTCCGTGAGCGGCGTGAACAGCTCGGGCGCGGTCGCCGGGAACGCGAAGATGACGACGCCGTACGTCTACCGGGACGGCGCTTTCCACAAGCTCGCCGGTGGCGCGGGCCGGGCCGCGGCGATCAACGACGCCGGAGCCGTGGCCGGGATGCTCGGCGCTACCGGCCCGGACCAACGGCCGGTGCGATGGCCCTCGGCCGGCGCCGATCCCGTGACGCTGCCCGTTCCGGCGGGGGCGATACCCGACCTGGTGACGGTCACCGGCATCGCCGAGGACGGCAGCGTCATCGGCGCGATCGCCAACTTCGGCTATCTCTGGTCGCCCGACGGCACCGGCCGCTATCTCACGGCGCCGCCCGAGGGTGACGGCACGCGGTCGGCGGCGCCGCGGGTGGACGCCTCGCCACCGTTGGGCACCGCGTTCACGCCGATGGTCTTCCGCAACGGCTGGATCTACGGCTCACGGGGCGCCCTGTCGTACAGCACGCTGCGCTATCACCCCGAGACGGGCACGTGGCAGAGGCTCAGCGACCAGTGGATGGGTCCGCAACTGGGCGACCGCTATCCGCTCGGCGACCCGGATCCGCGGGTCCTCGTGGGCCGCGCCGTCCTGGACCTGCCGCTTCCCTCAGGAGGCCGGCCGGGCCGGGACAGGTACTTCGCCAGCACCGTCAGCGACGACGCCTCGGTCATCGCCGGAAAAGTGGAGGGCGCGCCGGGCGACACCAGCACGCCCACCCAGCCGATCATCTGGCGCTGTCGATAGCGACCGTACGACCGGTGGTGACCGCCTCCCGCGCCGCGGCCAGGACGGCGGTCACCTGGGCGCCGAAGCGGACGTCGAGCTCGACCGCCGGTCCGCCCCCGGCGGCGGCGATGAGCTGGTCGATGCCGTGCTTCAGGGCGTCGACCGGCGACCACGGGGCCGACGGCACCGTGCGTACCCCGGCCTGGCCGGAGAAGACCGCCTCCTCGCGCTCGGCCGCCTCGGGCGCGTCCAGCGACAGCGTCAGCGTGCTGATCGCCCCGCCCGCGTGGCGGGCCATCAGGTGGGTCATGTCGGGGTCGCCGGTCATCGCGGCCACCTCGGTGACCGGGCCGAGCACGCCGACGGCCAGCGCCAGCGCGTGCGGGCCGACGTCCCACAGGCCGCCGCTCTCCTGACGCCACGGCGACGCGCCGAACGGGTTGTCCGGCGTGAAGATGCGGCCGAGGTGGACGATCCGGCCCTCGACCCAGCCGCCGGTGGCGACCGCGTCGGCCACGAACCGCTCGATCTCCGGCATCAGCCGGCGGGTGAAGAAGACCAACGAGGCGAGGTTGTTCTCCTCCACGGCGGCGACGATGGAAGCAGACTCGGCCACCGTGAAAGCGACCGGCTTGTCGAGCACCAGATGCTTGCCGGCCTGGGCGGCGCGCAGCGCCAGGGGCGCCTGCACGTCCGGCGGCAGGGCGATGGCCACCGCGTCGACGTCGGCGATCAGGTCGTCCATTTCGGCGTACGCCTTCGCGCCGTGCGAAGCGGCGAGTGAGGCCGCCTTGTCGGGATTGCGCCCCCACACCCCCACGAAGTCGACATCGGGGTGTGCGGCGAGCGCCGGCGCGTGCGCCAGGTGTGCCCAAGGTCCCGTACCGAAAAGTCCGAAGCGCATCGGAAGTCGCCTGCCTCTCTCATGGTCCAGCCGCAAGCTACCAGGCGTCCTTCGATCAGTAGTCTGTGCCGGTGAACGGTCCCCTGTCGGTGGCGACGATCATCGCCGCTCTTGTCCTGGCGGCGTGGTTCCTGCTGCGCGCGGCGCTGAACCGCCCGCCCAGCAACGTCGACCTCTGGGCCACGCTCGCGCTCAGCGCGCTGGTCGCCGTGCTGGTCGTGGTGGCCGTGATCGGCCTGTTCGACGGCTCACGCCCGAGCGACACGCCCACCTTCCTGGGCTACCTGATCACCACTGTCGCCTTCGGGCCGGTCGCGTTCTATCTGGCCCGGCTCGAGCCGACGCGGTGGGGCAGTCTCATCCTCGGCGTCGCCTGTCTGGTGCTGCCTGTTCTCGTGCTGCGCCTGCAGCAGATCGCGGAGGTGACCACCAGTGTCTCCTGAGACCCCCACGCGCCCCAAGGACGCCGCCCTGGGCACCGGCCTCGGCCGGGTGCTTCTTCTGGTGTACGGCATCTTCGCGCTCTCGGCCAGCGCCCGCGCGCTGGTCCAGATCTCCACCCACTTCAGCGAGGCCCCGCTGGCCTATCTGCTGTCCGCGTTCGCCGGCCTGGTCTACATCTCGGCCACCGTGGGCCTGGCCGTCGGCGGCGCCCCGGGCCGACTGATCGCACTGGTCAGCTGCAGCATCGAGCTGATCGGCGTGCTCGCGGTCGGCACCCTGAGCATCGCCGACGCCGGTGACTTCCCGGACGACACCGTCTGGTCGAACTTCGGCAGCGGCTACGGCTACGTCCCGCTGGTGCTGCCGTTCATCGGCCTCTGGTGGATCTGGCGCCACCGCCCCTAGAGGGACGACTCGATGGTGTGCGGCACGAAGTAGCAGCGATCCTTCGTGACCAGGCCGTCGTCGCCGAGCCCTTCGCGAATGCCCATGCCGGCCGGCTCCCCGTCGATCAGCCAGGAGCCGATCACGGGGTGGACCGTGCCTTCAAGGCTCTCGAACGACGGCAACTCGCACAGCTGCTGCACCACGTAACGGCCGTCCACGCCGTACTCCGAAGGGTTTTCGCTGATCGTGGCCCCGTCCCGGACGAGCGTGACCGACCCGCCCTCCCGGCCCCACACGGGTTTCTTGGCGTAGCTGGTCAGCGTCTTGGCCTTGGAGGAGTCGGCGAAGTAGGCCGGAAGCAGGTATTTCGAACGCTCCGGATCGTCGCCGAACAGCTTCCACAGCACCGGCAGGATCGCCTTGTTGCCGAGCAGGGCGGCCGTGTACGGCGGTTCGATCCAGACCGTGCCGTGCTTGGTCGGGTCGGCCATGTTGCGGAAGAAGGCCTTGCCGCCCTCCTCGGTCCAGAACCACTCCCACGGATAGAGCATGAAGACGATGTCGATCGGCTCGGCCTTGTGCTCCTGGCCCGGCTTGGGCACGAAGACCACCCGGTCGCCGGCCACGTCCCAGCCGATCTGGCTCATCGCGATCAGCTCGACCGGATATCCGGCCTCCTCGGCCGTCGCCATCAGATAGGCGACGTTCATCCGGTCCTCGCCGGAGGTCTCGGACGTCTCGTAGGCGAAGAAGATCTTCGGCTTCTCCGGCAGCCACGTGCGGGCCTCGCGGAGCTTGTCGATGTTGCGGCGCCAGGCGCCGGGGTCGCCCGGCTCCCCCGGGCTGGCGGGCCAGCCGACGAGGCGGTCGTGGATCGAGTTCCACTGGCGCCACTCGTGCTGGGTGACGCCGGTCTGGTCCATCCAGTGCCACTGGATGACGGCGCTCTCGACCAGCGCGGTCGGCGTCTGCGCGTTGAACTCGAGCAGCTTGGGCGTGCTGCCGGCCCCGTTGTACCAGAGGTCGAACCGTCCGTAGACGCTCGGCGAGTAGTCCGGCGTCTCCATCGGCAGGCGCATGTCGGGGTCTTTGTCGTAGTGCGTCCACGTCTCGGCGTCGCCGTCGAACCAGGTGCGGATGACCTGCTCATGGGCGAACTCGGGCACACCGATCTTGGCCATGAAGCACGTCTCGGGGTTGCAGACCGAGGTGAAGTAGCCGTCCTTGCGGCCCTGCACGGTGTGCCGCGGGCACTGGCGCACGATCCAGTCGCCGGCCTCGAGGCACATCGCGTGCAGGGTGGTGGTGGCCGTCTCGAGCTCTTCGATCTCGGCCGCCGTGAAGTCGTAGAACGGGCCCTCCTGCCAGTACGAGATCATCGTCCCGTCCGGCAGCTCGGTGTCGTTGTACGTCAGGCCGAGGCTGAAGTTGGTGAGCTGCCAGCCCTCGCGGACCGGCCCGTAGGGAACCCGTCGCACGCTCAGCCGCCCGACTTGCTGGACGAGGAGCCCCTGGCCGCGCCGCCCTTGCCGACCACGCTGGTCTTGACCGTGCCGTTGCCGATCTTGCCGGTGGCCGGCAGTCCGAACGACTGCCGGGCCGCCTTGTCGTTGTACGCGAACTTGTTGCCGCCCGCGGGCAGCCGGTAGCCGACCGGGTAGCCGGAACGGTAACCGGACGAGTACCAGATGAAGAACGGGAGCGCGCTGCCGCCGTACGAACGGTTGTCGTCGTCGTCGCAGTTGTCCTCGTCGACGACGACGCCGTTCGCGTCGGCGCAGTAGAACCCCGCGTCCTGGTAATCGTCGTCGTTGTCGCACGCCGCCGCGCCGCCCGCCGCCAGAAGCAGGAAGGTGCTCGTCAGCGAGACGCTGCGGGAAGCCATGCGTCGATTCATAGTTCCTTTGTAACGCCTCTCAGCAATGATCTACGCGCGCGGGCCCCCGGCGACGTAGATGACCTGGCCCGAGACGAACCCGGCACCCTCACTGACGAGGAAGGATACGGTGTTCGCGACGTCTTCGGGACGACCAGCCCGGCCAACGGGAATCTGCGCCACCGCGGCCTTCTCGAACTGGTCGAAATCGACGCCGACGCGGGCCGCGGTGGCGGCGGTCATGTCGGTGACGATGAAGCCCGGCGCAACCGCGTTGGCGGTGATGCCGAACCGGCCCAGCTCGATCGCGAGGGTCTTGGTGAAGCCCTGGAGCCCGGCCTTGGCCGCCGCGTAGTTGGCCTGGCCGCGGTTGCCGAGGGCGGAGGTGCTGGAAAGGCTGACGACACGGCCCCAGCCGGCGTCGACCATGTGCTTCTGCACGGCCCGGCTGAACAGGAAGGCGCCGCGCAGGTGGACCGCCATGACGGTCTCCCAGTCGTCGTCGGTCATCTTGAACAGCAGGTTGTCGCGGAGCACACCGGCGTTGTTGACCAGGATGGTGGGCGGGCCGAGCTCGGCCACCACCTTTTCGACGGCCGCGGTGACCTGGGCCGGGTCGGAGACGTCGGCGCCGACGGCGAGGGCGGTGCCGCCGGCGTCGTGGATGGCGGTCACCGTGTTGGCGCAGGCGCCCTCGTCGAGGTCGACGACGGCGACGGCCAGGCCGTCGGCGGCGAGCCGGCGGGCGGTCGCCTCGCCGATGCCGCGGGCGGCGCCGGTGACGATGGCGGTACGGGTGGGAGCGGACTGCGACATACGGCCTCCTCTATTTGCACTCGGAGTGCACTTTACGCATGGCGACGGAGCCTGATCCAGCGGTAGCCGTGTCCGGCCACCGGAACCGCGTCAAATTTGCCGAGGTCGGGGTACTCCTGGTCGGCCAGCACGTCGGTCGGGAACTCGGCCTCGGCGTAGAGCGAGCTCAGGTCGAGCACGCCGTCGGACGGCCCGAGATTGTGCACGAAGACCATCGTGCCAGTGTCGGCGTCGGCCCGGTGCACGAGGATCGATCCCGCTTCCGGCAGGTCGACGTGCGTACAGGTGCCGGAACCGACCTCAGGCGCCTCCCGGAGCGTACGGATCATGCGCTCGAACCACGCGAGCAACGACGCCGGGTCGTGGCGCTGGAGGCTGACGTTGACAGCCTGATAGCCGAACTCACCGCCGTCGATCACCGGCCGGACGGTCTCGTCCGCCGTGGAGAAGCCGCCGTTCGGCAGGGAGGACCACTGCATGGGCGTACGGATGGAGTTGCGCCCCTCCAGCGACAGGTCCTCGCCCATGCCGATCTCCTCGCCGTAGCGGACGACCGGGGTGCCGCGCAGGCTGAACTGGAGCGCGTAGGCCAGCTCGACGCGCCGCCGGTCGTTGCCGAGCATGGGTGCCAGCCGGCGCCGGATGCCGCGGCCGTACAACTGCATGTTCTCGTCCGGGCCGAACTCGGCGAAGACCTGCTGACGCTGCTCGGCGGTGAGCCGGGACAGGTCGACCTCGTCGTGGTTGCGCAGGAAGGTGGCCCACTGCCCGCCCTCGGGCAGCTTCGGCGCCTCGCGCAGCGCCTCGATCACCGGCTCCGGGTTCTGCCGGGCCAGCGCCAGCATGAGCTTGGTGTTGAGCATGAAGTCGAACAGCATGTGGATGCGGTTGGCCGAGCCGCCGGTGTCGCCGAAGTAGTGCCGCAGCTGGTCGGGCTCCACGTTGGCCTCGGCCAGCAGCACCGCGTCACCCTTGCGCCACTGCACGAACTGCCGCAGCTCGGTGATGAACTCCATGTCCTTGGGCGAGTTCGGGTTGCCGGGCTGGGTCTCCTCGATGATGAACGGCACCGCGTCCATCCGGAACCCGGCGACGCCGAGCTGGAGCCAGAACGCGCAGATCTTCTTGATCTCCTCGCGGACCTCGGGATTGTTGATGTTGAGGTCCGGCTGGAACTTGTAGAACCGGTGGTAGTACCAGGACTTGGCCGTCCGGTCGTACGTCCAGGTCTCGTCCTGCTCGCCCGGGAAGACCATGCCCTGCTTGCGGTCGGCGGGCTCGGTCTCGGACCAGACATACCAATTTCGGTACGGCGAGTCCGGCGACTTCCGGGCCGATTGGAACCACGGGTGCTTGTCCGAGGTGTGGTTGACGACCAGGTCGATGATCACCTTGATGCCGAGGTTGCCCGCCTGGTGCAGCAGCTCGGCGAAGTCGCCCAGGTTACCGAACCGTGGGTCGACGTTGTAGAAGTCGGACACGTCGTAGCCGTCGTCCTGGTCGGGCGACGGGTGGATCGGGTTGAGCCAGAGGCAGGTCACCCCGAGCCGGGCCAGATAGTCGAGGCGGCCGATCAGACCGCGGATGTCGCCGCAGCCGTCGCCGTCCGAGTCGGCGAAGGTGTCGATGTCGAGGCAGTAGATGACGGCTTTCTGGTACCACCGGTCGGTCATGTCCCTCTACTTCACCGGCGTCACGGCCGGGCAAACAGCACTCAGGTTCGACGCAGGTTCGTTGGGTACAACCATCGGATGGGCGGCGGCGGACTGACAGCGTGGGTGACCTCTGTCATCGATTCACTCGGTGAGCTCGGTGTGGGCCTGTTGGTGGCCCTGGAAAATCTCATTCCACCGATCCCGAGCGAGATCGTGCTGTCACTGGCGGGCTATCTGGCCAGTGAGGGCCGGGTCAACTTCGCCCTGGTGCTGTTCGCGGCCACGGCCGGGTCGGTGATCGGCGCGCTCGCCCTTTACTGGCTGGGCTACGCGCTCGGCGAGGAGCGGCTGCGCCGCTGGCTCGACAAGATCCCGCTGGTCGACGCCGACGATCTGAACACGGCCGACCGCTGGTTCGAGAAACACGAGAAGGCGGCCGTGCTCTTCGGCCGCTGCGCCCCGGTCGTGCGCAGCCTGGTCTCCATCCCGGCCGGCGCCAACAAGATGCACCTGGGCATGTTCACCCTGTTCACCGCGATCGGCAGCGGCGTCTGGAACAGCATCTTCATCGGCGGCGGCTATCTGCTCGGGTCGCAATATCAAGACCTGGAGCAGTACGCCCATTACTTCGACTACGTGATCTGGGCGCTGATCATCTTCATGGTCGCCAGCTGGGTGACGAAGAAGATCAGGAAAAGGCGACGCGCGGCCGCCCGTCGGAGCGACCGCGCGTCAGAGGAGGCTAGAAGCCCGCGCTGATCTTGGTGAAGGCCCAGTCGGCCTGGGCGATGCCGGAGCAGTCGGAGACCACGCCGCCGCCGGCGCAGCCGCGGTCGCGGTTGACCGCCCAGAAGGTGAAGCGGGCCAGCCCCTTGTCGCGGGCGTAGTCGCGGATCCGCGTCCACGTCTCGACGGTGGTCAGCTCCTGCTGGTCGGACAGGCCGTTCATGCCGGAGATGCCCATGTGCGAGTAGGCCTGGGCGTCGGTGTAGCCGAACGTCGTCTTCAGCAGGTTCTTCAGGCCCTCGGACGTGTTGATCGTGGCCGTGTAGATGTCACTGGCGCCGAAGTCGAACGGCATCTGTGTGAAGATGTCGATGTTCGCGCCGAGCGCCTTGGCCTGCTGCACGAGCCGGGTGCCGTAGTAGTTCGGGCCGGTCGTCGTGGTGCCGAAGGTGAGGATCGTCTTCACCGACGGGTTCTTCTGCTTGACGATCTTCAGGGCGTTGAGGACGCGGTCCTGCACGACCGTGTTCTCGAACTCGTCGGTGTTCTCGATGTCGATGTCGATCGACTTGAGCTGGAAGGCGTCGATCACCTTCTGGTACGCGCCGGCCAGCGCCTCGGGGGTCGAGCAGTTCGGGCCGAGCTTGTTGCCACTCCACCCGCCGATCGACGGGACCACGTCGGCCCCGGCCGCGCGGATCGCCGCGATGGTGCTGGCGTGCACGCCGCCGGTCAGGCCGCTCTCGCCGTCCCAGGCCGGGTTGCAGCCGTTGCTGGCGAGCACGAAGGCCATGGTGAAGGCCTTGACGCCGGTCGCGTTGACCACGGTGGCCGGTGCGGGCGGGTTGCCCCAGCCGGGGTAGATGTAGGGCGCCGCGGCCATCTTGGTGCCGGTCGACGGCGGCTGGGTGGTGGGCGGGGTCGTGGGTGGTGTCGTCGGCGGGGTGGTCGGAGGCGTGGTGCCGCCGCAGACGCCCTGGTCGGCCCAGACGTCCCACTGGCCGCTGTGGGTGGCGGGGGATTCGTTCTGCGTCCACCACTTGGCGCTGTAGTTGTGGCCGTTCTGCGAGGCCGTGTTGCCGCCGACGTAGACGGCCGACGAGGACCAGGCCGGGGCGCAGGCCACGGCGGCGTTCGAGGATGCCATGGGCAGGATCGCGGCGGCCGTGGCGGCCAGGGCCACGGTGCCGATGATCAGGAGTTTCTTCATGGGGGTGCTCCTGGGGGACGGATCAGGGGAGTGTGGCGAGGTGGGGCTTGACGGTGTTGGCGAAGCCGTTGCCGTTGGTGACGTCCCAGTTGATCGACCAGGTCATCGCGCCGCGGATGCCCGGATAGGTCGCCGGCGGCTTGAAGCTGCCGCAGTTGGTGCCGCGGGCCAGGCAGTCGAGGGCGGCGTTGACCACCGAGGGGGCGACGTAGCCGCCGCCGGCCGCGCGGGTGCTCGACGGCAGGCCGAGCGCGACCTGGTCGGGCCGCAGCCCGTTCTGGGTCTGAATACAGGCCAGCGCGGTCAGGAAGTTCACCGTGCCCTGGCTGTAGGCGGCGTTGTTGTCACACCCGAGCATCGAGCCGGAGTTGTAGAACTGCGTGTGGACGACCGTGAGGATGTCCTTGATGGACAGCGCCAGCGCGAAGTACGACGAGCCGGTGCTCTGCATGTCGATGGTCTGCGGCGCCATCGTGATGATCAGGTTGCTGCCGGCCTTGGCCCGCAGGCTGCGCAGCGCCTGGGCCATGTAGGTGGCGTTGAGCCCGTTCTCGAGGTCGATGTCGACGCCGTCGAAGCCGTAGGCCGTCATCAGCGAGTAGACGGAGTTGGCGAAGTTGGTGGCCGCGGCGGCGCTGGCCACGCTGACCGTGCCCTTCTCGCCGCCGACCGAGATGATGACCTTCTTGCCGCGGGCGTGCAGGGTGGCGATGTCGGCCTTGAACTGGGCGTCCGTGTAACCGCCGACGGCGCTGGCCAGGCCCGGGTCGAGCGTGAAGGAGACCGCGCCCGCCGTCGAGGTGGCGTCGGCGAAGGCCACGGCGATCAGGTCGTACGTCGTGGGGACCGCGGCGAGTTTCAGGGGCGCCGCGCCGTTGTCGAAGTTCTGCCAGTACCCGGTGAGGAAGTGCGCCGGGAGGGTGCCGTTGCTCGGCGGCGGAGTCGTGGGCGGCGGGGTGGTGGGCGGGGGTGTCGTCACCGGCGGGGTGGTCGGTGGTGTCGTGGGCGGGGTGGTGGGTGGTGTCGTACCACCGCAGACGCCGTTGTCGGCCCAGACGTCCCATTGGCCGCTGTGCGTGGCGGGCGACTCGTTCTGCGTCCACCACTTGGCGCTGTAGTTGTGGCCGTTCTGCGAGGCCGTGTTGCCGCCGACGTAGACGGCGGCCGAGCTCCACGCCGGCGCGCAGGCCGCGGCGGCCGACGCGGAACCCGAGAAGTACGTGGCGGCGCCGCCCGCGAGCAGCGCGGCGACGGTGGCCAAGGTGACAGATCTGGAGCGCTTCATGGCCCTCCCTCCTTCATGTGTGTCAATCATTAAGGACTGTTAACAGTTCAGTCCAGAGGGAGGGGCCCTTAAATATCCTTAAATTTCTCGATGAACTACTTGCGGAACTGGAGCCAGTTGAGATTGACGAAGTCGGCCGGCTGCCCGCTCGTGAAGGTCACGTAGACGGTGTGGGTGCCGGTCACGCCGGAGACGTTGCCGGGGATCGACTGCCACGTCTGCCAGCCGCCCGTGCTGCCGAGCGCGAAGCTGCCGATGGGCGCGTTCGAGCGGCTGTCGAGGCGTACCTCCACCAGACCGCTGACCCCCGAGCCGGCGCCGGAAGCCACCCGGGCGACGAAGTCGCGCACCCCGCCCGAGGAGAAGTTGACATTGTTGAACTGGAGCCAGTCGCCGTTGGCGATGTAGCCGACGTCCTGGCCGCCCTCCGAGCAGGTCTCGACCTGCACGCCCGACGCCGCGTTGTACGACTCGGCCTCGATGCGGGAGAAGGCGTCACGGGTTCCCGACGGCGGCGGGGTGGTGGCCGGCGGCGTGGTCGGCGGGGTCGTGCCGCCGGACGACTGGTAGACCGCGACGTAGTCGACGATCATCGGCACGCCGGGCTGGGTCGACGAGGTGGGCCCACCGCCGAACGCGGCCGGGAAACCGCCGCCCATGGCCACGTTCAGGATCACGAAGAAGCCGTGCTGGGTCGCGTTGTTCCAGGTGGTCGCGTCGAGCTGCGACTTGCTGAAGGTGAAGTAATTGTTGCCGTCGAGATACCAGCGCAGCTGCTCGTTGGCCGTCGTCCGGTCGTACTCGATGGCGTACGTGTGGAAGCCGGTCTTGCACCCGCTGCAGGCGCGCTCGCCGCTGGTGATGCCGGTCGTCTCGTTGCACGGGCCGCCCGGGTTGGTGCCGCAGTGCAGGGCCGCGAAGACGGACTCACGGCTATTGATGTTCTCCATGATGTCCCACTCGCCGATGCCCGGCCAGTTGGTCGCGCCGACCGGGCGGGCGGCCCCGCCGAGCGCCCAGAACGCCGGCCAGTATCCGGCCGCGGCGGCCCCGCTGACGTTCGGCTGCTGCAGCCGCGCCTCGATGCGCACCTTGCCGCCGGCCGGCGCCGCGAAGTCGGTGCGCTGCGTCTCGACCCGGCCCGAGGTCCAGCGGCCGGACGAATCGCGCAACGGCTTGATCACCAGGTTGCCGCTGCCGTCCTGATAGACGTTGGCCGTCGAGTCGGTCATCGTCTCGACCTCGCCGGTGCCCCAGTTGGCGGCCCCGCCCGGATAGCCGGTGCCGGTCGCGTAGAGCCAGTTGGAGCGGTTGAGCCCGGTGCCGGCGGCGCCGTTGAAGTCGTCGCTGAACACGGTGGTCATGCCGGACGGGGCGGCGGGCACGGCCGCCTCGGCGGTGACCGCGAAGATCGCGGACGTGGCCACGGCGAGTGCCGCCGCGGCGCCCGCTGCCACAACACGGAGTCTCATGGGATGCGCCTTCCATGCAGGGGTGTGAGAGCGCTCTCAGCGGATTCACGCTTGTTACGAATGTGCTGTCAATATGGACTGCCATCGATTGCCCGTTGATACCGTTTCCGGGGCGGAAAGATCGGGTATTTCGCGGCCATGGACACGGGCGGCACGACGATCGATCCCGAACTGGCCGAGCTGGCCGAGGCCCACGATCTGCACACGCTCGGCGTCGAGGAGGAATACCTCCTGATCGACGCGGTCGAGCCGCGCGCCGTGGAGACGGTCGAAGAGGTCTTCGAGCAGCTGCCGGCCGACATCCGCCCCTCGGTGCAGCACGAATACATGCGCAGTCAGATCGAGGTGGCGAGCCCGCCGCAACTCGAGCTCGGCGCCCTCACCGAGGCGTTGAGCCGCCTGCGGGCCGGCGTCGCCGCCGCCGCCGAACGGGCCGGCTCCCGGCTGCTGGCCATGGGCACCGGACCGGTGGCCGGTCCGCACATCCGGGTCGTCGACAACCCGCGATATCACCGGATGCAGGAACGCTTCGGCGACCTCTCCCCCGGCGCCGGCATGTGCGGCACCCACGTGCACGTCAGCATCCCCGACGACGAGACCGGCGTGCAGGTCCTCAACCACCTGCGGCCGTGGCTGCCGATCTTCCAGGCCGCGACGGTGAACTCGCCGCTGTTCAAAGGACGCGACACCGGCTACGCGAGCTGGCGCTACATGATGTGGGAGCGCTGGCCCACCGTAGGACCGGCGCCCTACCTGGAGTCGTACGAGCACTATCTGACGCTCATCTCCGACCTCGAGGCGAGCGGCGCCATGCTCGACGAGGGGATGCTCTACTGGTATGCCCGGCTCTCGGCCACCTATCCGACCATCGAGATCCGGATGGGCGACGTGATGCCCACCGCCGACGACGCGGTGCTGCTCGCCGCGCTCGCCCGCGCCCTGGTGGCCACGCTGCTGAACGAGGTGCGCGACGGCCGGCCGGCCCCGGTGGTGCCGGACACGCTGCTGGTGGCGGCGCACTGGCGGGCCGCGCACGACGGGCTCGAGGGCGTCAACATCGACATGGCCACCCGCGAGCCGCGGCCCGCGTGGCGGCTGATGCGCCAGCTCTTCGACTACGTGCGCCCCGAGCTCGAACGCCACGGCGACCTGGAGCGCGCGACCGTCCTTCTCGGACGGCTGCGCTCGCAGGGCACCGGCGCCGCCCGGCAGCGGGCCGTCCTGGCCCAGAAGGGCACGGTCGCCGATGTGGTGGATCAGATGGCCAAGGCCACGCGGGGAGACCTCGGAGGTCAGTAGGCTGGGCCGATGAAGCTCGTCGTGATCGGCGGGGACGCGGCCGGCATGTCGGCCGCGTCGCAGGCCCGCAAGCGCCTCGGAGCCGGCGACCTCGAGATCGTGGTGTTCGAACGGGGGCGCTTCACGTCGTACTCGGCCTGCGGCATCCCGTACTGGATCGGCGGCGCGGTCGACGAGCGGGACGCGCTCATCGCCCGTACCCCCGAGGCGCACCGCAAGAACGGCATCGACGTCCGCCTCCAGCACGACGCGGTCGCGATCGACCTCGATCGCCGGCAGGTGGTGGCGCATTCCGCGTCCGGTGAGGTCCGGGAGAGCTTCGACCATTTGGTGTACGCCGCCGGCGCGTCCCCGGTCGTGCCGGAGTGGGCGCGCGTGCGGGAGGCCGGCGTCTTCGGTGTGCAGACGCTGGAGGACGGCGACGCGATCCACGCGTGGCTGGACGGTGAGGTCAAGCCACGCCGGGCGGTCGTGATCGGCGGAGGCTACATCGGCGTCGAGATGGCCGAGGCGATGATCCAGCGTGGCCTCGACGTGACGCTGCTCGAGAAATCTCCGCAGCCCATGGCCAAGACGGCCGACCCCGAGATCGGCCAGATGGTCCAGGACGCCATCCGCGGCCTCGGCATCGACATCGTCACCAACGCCCACGTCGAAGGTCTCGAGACCGAGGGCGGCCGGGTCACCGCGGTCGTCACCCCCGGCGGCTCGCTGCCGGCCGACATCGTGGTCATGGGATTGGGTGTACGCCCGAACACCGCCATCGCCCGCAGCGCGGGCCTGCCCGTGGGCGCGACCGGGGGCCTGCGCACCGATCTGCGCATGCGGGTCGAGGGTCACGAGGACATCTGGGCCGCCGGCGACTGCGTCGAGACCCGCCACCTGATCACCGGGCGCCCGGTCCACGTGCCGCTCGGCACCCACGCCAACAAGCAGGGCCGGGTGGCCGGCATCAACATCGGCGGCGGCTACGCGACGTTCCCGGGCGTGATCGGCACGGCGGTGACGAAGGTGTGCGACCTCGAGGTGGCCCGCACCGGCCTGACGTCACACGAGGCGGACCAGGCCGGGTACGAGTTCGTGACGGCCACGGTGGAGTCGACGAGCCGGGCCGGCTACTACCCGGGCGCGTCGTCGATGACCGTGAAGCTGATCGCCGAGCGGCGCACCGGGCTGCTGCTCGGCGCCCAGATCGTCGGCCGGTCCGAGGCGGCCAAGCGGATCGACGCGCTGGCGCTGGCGGTGTGGAACAGGATGACGGTCGAGGAGATGACGGCTCTCGATCTCAGCTACGCGCCGCCTTTCGCACCGGTGTGGGACCCGGTGTTGATCGCTGCCCGAAAGGCGACGGACGCGGTGCACGCGGGCTGATTCGCCGGATTCGTGGATACCAAGCGCTACCAGGTGATATCGCGCTCCGTAGCGTGACAACCACCGATACGGTCTCGCGTTCGATCTTGCGGCACGGTAGGCATGCAGGATGTCGCCGCAATCTCCCCGTCATCCGACCCCGGCCGGACAGACGACGCGCGGGCGGCATCATCGACCGGAGTCGCTGGCGGACGTGACGTCCGAGCACCCGATCATCGAACCCTCCGCCTCCGCCGCTTCCTCTGACGCCTCCCCCGTCGCGGTCATCGACCGGCCCGAGACCCGCTATCGCCGCGGCAAGCCCGTGGTGAGCTTCGTCGGCGACGAGCCCGCGATCCCCCGGCCGCGCAGCGCCACCCGCGGTCAACGGCCCACCCGCGGTGGCCGCCACTCGGTGGCCAAGCCGGCCGCCCAGCGCCCGCCCACCATGGGCAGCCACCGTGCGCCCGGCACCCTGCCGATCGAGTCGTGGCTGCTGATGGGCAAGTCGCGCCAGCAGGTGCTGCTCGCCTCGCTCGTCGCGATCGGCATCCTGCTGCTGGCCATGCCGGCCGAGCAGCGGCGCGAAAGCGTCAACGCGGTCAACGCCGCCGCCCAGGCCGTCGCCGGCGTGCAGCCGAAACCGACCAAGGCCGCCCCCGCGAAGGACGACGAGGAGCCCACCAGGTCGAAGCCGGTCGGCAACAAGGACGAGAAGCCCGCCGCCGACTCCACCGCCGCGCCCGGCGACGACGTGGCCGCTCCGCAGCCGACCGCCGCCGTGCCCACAGTGGCGCCGAGCGCCACCCCGACCGCGCAGCAGACCGGCGAGAGCGCGCCCAAGGTCCCCGCGGCCGGTCCCGGCGCCTCGCTGCGCACCACCGGCACCGAGGCGGTCGCGCTGACCTTCGACGACGGCCCCGACCCGGTGCAGACGCCGAAGATCCTGGCGCTGCTGGCCAAGAACGACGTCAAGGCGGTCTTCTGCCTCGTCGGGTCGCAGGTCAAGAAGCACCCCGAGGTCGTACGGCAGATCGTCGACGCCGGCCACACGCTGTGCAACCACACCTGGGACCACAGCCTGAAGATCGGCAAGGACAAGCCCGAGAAGATCAAGGCCGATCTCGACCGTACGAACGCGGCCATCCGCGCCGCCGTGCCGGGCGCCGAGATCCCGTTCTTCCGGGCGCCCGGCGGCAACTTCACCGACCGGCTCGTCGCGGTCGCGGGCGGCGCCGGCATGACGTCGATCTACTGGGAGGTCGACCCGCGCGACTGGGACCACCCCGAGGGCGAGACCCCCGCGCAGCACGTGGCCCGGGTGATCGCCGAGGTGCAGAAGAGCGTGAAGCCCGGCGCCATCGTGCTGTCGCACGACTTCGGCCAGCCCGACACGATCGTGGCGTACGAGAAGCTCCTGCCCTGGTTCAAGGCGAACTTCACGCTGGGCCTGCCGCAGATCCCGGGCCCGCCGCCGTCGGCCCTGCCCACCGAGACCCCGCCGGCCGCGGTCACCCCTTCGGCGACCCCGCCGGCTGGCACGTAGGACACCAGTAGAGATTGCGCCCGGCCAGCGGACCGCGCGCGATCTCGCTGCCGCACACCAGGCACGCCTGACCGGGACGGCGGTAGACGTAGACCTCACCGCCGTGCCGGTCGACGCGTGGCGCACGCCGCATAGCCTCCGGCGTGTGCTCGGTGTGCACGGTGTCGATGCGCCCCCGGGCCACGCCCTCCTTCATCAGCGACCGCAGATCGGCCCAGAGCTCGTCCCACAGCTCGGCCCCGACCAGCCGCCCCGGCGTGGTCGGCGCCAGCCCGGCCCGGAACAGCACCTCGTTGGCGTAGATCAGCCCACACCCGGCCACAATGGACTGGTCGAGCAGCAGCGCGAACAGCGGCTTGGTGCTGGTGCGAACCCGCGCGTACGCAGCGAGCGGATCGGCGTCGTCACGCAGCGGATCGGCACCGAGCCGATCGCGCAGCTGCTGCGCCCGCAGCGGATCGAACACCTCACAGGCGGTCGGCCCACGAAGCTCGAGCCAGTGCCGCTCCCCCACGACCCGCATCCGCACCTGCCCCACCACCTCCGGCACGGGCGCCTCGCCGTCGGCGAACTTCCCGTACAACCCGAGGTGAACATGCACGCTCAGGTCACCCTCGTAGTGATGGAACAGATGCTTCCCGTACGCCTCGGTGTCGGCGAGCCGCCGCCCGTCAACTTCCCGGGCCCCACCCGCGAACCGCCCTTGTGGGCTGCTGACCTGCAAAGACTGCCCCGCGAAGAGTTCCCGATGCCGGGCCGCGAGCCGATGAATGGTGTGTCCCTCTGGCACGGCGGCAACGGTACCCGGCGTTACTTGAAGGCCGCCTTGTTGTCGGTCACCCAGGCCGCGAACGGGCGCGGGGGACGGCCGGTGAGGGTCTCCACGTCGCTGGTCGGGCCGACCACGGTGGCGGCCGGGCCCATCGTCTCCAGGATCGAAGCGGGGAGGCCGGCCTCTGCTTCGGTGATCTCCTGGACGACGTACGACCTGGTCAAGAGGGTGTTGATGATGTTGACCTGGTCTCGGACGGACACCAGGGCCGGGCCGGTGATCAGGTAGGGGCCGGGCTTCGGGTCGTCCGCGGTCAGCTGGGCCACCGCCGCGGCCGCGATGTCGGACGGGTCGACGATCGGCAGCGGCACGTCGGGGTTCGGGGCCCGGACGATGCCGTCGTCGCCCACCCACAGCAGGATGTTGTAGTCGAAACCGGCCGCCCTCAGGAACGTGGACGGCACGCCGGCCTCGGTCAGCGCCCTCTCCCCGGCCTGGTGGCGGGCCGTGACGAAGTTGTCCGCGCCCGAGGGCAGCTCGGTGACGGCCGTGAACGACGACAGCAGGACGACGTGGGTGACACCGCTCGTGGCGGCCTCGGCCGCGAAGACCGCGCCGTTGTCGTCGGCCATCGTCAGGTAGGCCCGGTCCACGCCGGCCAGCGCGCGCCGCACCGCCCCGGCGTCGGTCAGGTCGCCCTCGATCAGGGTGATGCCGGGCGGCAGGTCCGCCTTGGCCGGGTCGCGGACCAGGGCGGTCACTTCGTGGCCACGGCCGGAGAGCTGACGGGCGACGTGACCGCCCACGGTGCCGGTCGCGCCGGTGACAAGAATCTTCATAGGGCAACCATGAGGCGGTGTACGACCGGACGGGAGAGACCTCCCGAGACAGGTATCGCCGGTCCCTGTCTGACGGCACCCCCGGCACGCCATGCTTCTCGCATGGACCAGAAGGAGCTCGCCGACTTCCTCCGCCGGCGCCGGGAGCTGCTGCAACCGGCCGAGGTCGGTCTCGCGGCGGGCGCACGCCGCCGCACGCCGGGACTGCGCCGGCACGAGGTGGCGCAGCTGGCCGGGATGTCGCCCGACTACTACATCCGGCTCGAGCAGGCCCGCGGCCCGCAGCCGTCGCCGCAGATGCTGACCGCGCTGACCCGGGCCCTGCGGCTGACCGCCGACGAGCGCAACCACCTGTTCCACCTGGCCGGACATCCGGCCCCGCCCTCGTACGGGGTCGACGAGCACGTCAGCCCCGGCCTGCTCCGGCTGCTCGACGCCCTCACCGACCTCCCGGCGATGGTCATCTCGGACCTCGGCGTGATCCTCGTGCAGAACCCGATGGGTGTGGCCCTGCTGGGCGAGCAGACGGCGTACACCGGCCTCGCCCGCAGTTTCGCCTACCGCTGGTTCACCGAGCCGGCCACCCGTGAGCTCTATCCGCCGGAGGACCGCGAGCGCCAGGGCGAGATCCAGGTGGCCGATCTGCGCGCCGCCGTGGCCATGCGCCCGGCCGACCCGCTCGCGCGCCGCCTGGTCGGCGCCCTGCGCGCCGAGAGCGCCGAGTTCGCCGCCCTGTGGGACCGCCACGACGTGGCCGTGCGCCGCAGCGACCGCAAACGCATCGTCCATCCCGCCGTCGGGATCATCGACATCGACTGCGAGGTGCTGGCCACCGCCCGCCAGGACCAGCACCTGCTCGTCTTCACCCCGCGGCCCGGCACCGACGCCGCCGGACAGCTGGCCCTGCTGAAGGTGGTCGGGCGCCAGAACCTCACCATGGCACCATGAGCACGGTGTGGTTCGTCGGGGTGACGACCGGACAATCCCTGATCAACAAGACATTTCCACTCTGGATGAAAGACCTCGGCCATGACGTACGCCTGGTCGGGCACGACCTGCCACTCGACGCCCCGGCCGCGCGCTACCGGGCGCTGCTGACCGCGCTGAGGGCGGACGGCGACGCGCTCGGCGCGGTGATCACCTCGCACAAGGTCGCGGTGGTGCGGGAGGCCGGCGATCTGATCGACACGCTCGATCCGCTGGCGGTCGAGTGCGGCGAGGTCAGCGCGCTGCGCCGGGACGGCGGAAAGCTGGCCGGCTTCGCCCGTGACCCGCTCTCGATCGGGCGGGTCGTCGACGAGATCTGGCCGGAGGGCGATCATGTGCTCTGCCTGGGCGCCGGCGGCAGCGCCATCGCGCTCGGCCGTCACCTGCTGTCACGCCCGTCGCCGCCGGCCGGCCTGATCTTCACCGACCGTGACGAGGCGGCGGCCCGCCATCTGCGGAACGTGCTCGACCCGTGGGCCGAGCGGCGGCGGGTGCGCCTCGACGTCCACATCGGCCCCGGCCCGTGGGATCCGCTCGTCACCACGGCGACGCTCGTGGTCAACGCCACCGGGCTCGGCAAGGACCGGCCGGGCAGCCCGCTCTCCCCCACCGCCGGATTCCCGGCCGGCGCGGTCGTGTGGGACCTGAACTACCGCGGCGATCTGGCCCTGCTGCGCCAGGCCCGGACGCGGCCCGACGTGACCGCCCACGACGGCTGGAGCCTCTTCTGCCACGGCTGGGCCGCCGCCCTGGGCCCGATCCTCGACCTCCCGAACGAGCCGGCCACGGCCCACCGCTTCACCGAACTGGCCGCCTCGCTGCACCGGGGCCCAGCATGACCGCCGCGCGGTTCCACGCCGCCGAGGGCGTCGAGGACTGGCGCGTCCTCTACCACGTGGTCGCGGCCCACTTCCGGACGGATTCGTTCACGGCGGGCGTGGCGTTCGCCGGCGAGATCGACCGGCTGTCGGGCGATCCCAAGCCCCGGGTGGATCTGCGGGACACCGGTGTCACGGTCACGATGACGAGCCGCGACGCCGTCCTGGCGCAAGCGATCTCCCAGGCCGCGCGCCGGGCGGGGCTGGCGGCCGACCCGGCGGCGGTCCACCTGGTCAATGTCACCATCGACGCGCTGGCCACCGCCGAGGTCCTGCCGTTCTGGCGTGCGCTGCTCGGCTATCGCCAGATCGGTGACGACTATCTGGCCGATCCGGCGGGCCGCGGCCCGGGCGTCGAGTTCCAGGCCATGGACGCTCCCCGGCCGCAGCGCAATCGCCTGCACCTCGACGTGGCCGTGCCGCACGACCAGGCCGAGGCGCGGATCGCCGCCGTTCTGGCCGCCGGTGGCCGCCTGGTCTCGGACGAGCACGCCCCGAAGTGGTGGACCCTGGCCGACCCGGAGGGCAACGAGGCGTGCGTGGCGACCTGGCTCGGCCGCACATAGACGAAGCTATTTACAAACAAAGTTAACAGTATTCATACTGAGCCATGCGCCGATCGATGATCTTCGTCATGGCCGCCGCGGTCGCGGCCACGGGTGGCACTGTCTATCTGGGCTCGTCGGCGGGGGTGGCCAGCGCGGCCGCCGCGTGCGCGCCGGCCTGGAGCGCCACCGCCGTCTACGTGAAGGACAACGTCGCTTCGCAGAACGGCCACAACTACACGGCCAAGTGGTGGACGCAGAACGAGGCGCCCTCCACGCACAGCGCGCAGTGGGACGTCTGGGCCGACAACGGCGTCTGCGGTGGCACCACACCGCCGACAACTCCTCCGGCGACGACTCCTCCGGCGACCACACCGCCGCCCACCACTCCGCCACCCACGACCCCTCCGCCCACCACGCCTCCGCCCACCACGCAGCCCCCGGTCACCGGGCTCCCCAAGCGGGCCCTCATCGGCTATCTGCACGCCAGTTTCGCCAACGGCTCCGGATATCTGCGCATGGCCGACGTCCCCGCCAACTGGGACATCATCAACCTGGCCTTCGGCGAGCCCACCAGCGCCACCTCCGGCGACATCCGCTTCACGCTCTGCCCGGCCACCGAATGCCCGGGCGTCGAGTCCGAGGCCGACTTCATCACCGCCATCCGCAACAAACGGGCGGCCGGCAAGAAGGTGCTGCTCTCCATCGGCGGGGCCAACGGACAGGTGCAGCTCACCACCACCGCGGCCCGGGACAAGTTCGTCAGCTCGGTCAGCGCCATCATCGACCGTTACGGCCTGGACGGCGTCGACGTCGACTTCGAGGGGCACTCGCTCTCGCTGAACACCGGCGACACCGACTTCAAGAACCCGGCCACGCCGGTCGTCGTCAACCTCATCTCGGCCCTGAAGAGCCTCAAGGCCCGCTACGGCGCGAACTTCGTGCTCACCATGGCGCCCGAGACCTTCTTCGTCCAGCTCGGCTACCAGTACTACGGTTCCGGGCCGTGGGGCGGACAGGACCCCCGCGCCGGCTCCTATCTGCCGGTCATCTACGCCCTGCGTAACGACCTGACCGTCCTGCACGTCCAGGACTACAACTCGGGCTCCATCATGGGCCTCGACAACCAGTACCACTCGATGGGCGGCGCCGACTTCCACATCGCCATGACCGACATGCTGCTCGCCGGCTTCCCGGTCGCCGGCAACACCGCCAACATGTTCCCGGCCCTGCGCGAGGACCAGATCGGTTTCGGCGCCCCGGCCTCGGTCAACGCCGGCAACGGATATGTCGCCCCGGCGGCCGTTCAGCAGGCAGTCGGCTGTCTCGTCAAGGGTACGAACTGCGGGTCGTACACGCCTCGCAGCGGCACCAACCCCAACCTCCGCGGTCTCATGACCTGGTCGATCAACTGGGACAAATTCGCCGGCTGGGAGTTCCAGAACCAGAACGGCGCCTACTTCAAGAACCAGTAGGAGACGCGCGTGCCACCATGAACGCATGGTCGACGGTCCGGTGGCGTTCGTGCTCGGTGGCGGAGGAGTGCTCGGAGCGGTCGAGGTGGGCATGCTCCGGGCGCTCTTCCGCGCCGGCTTCCGGCCCGACGTGGTGGTCGGCACGTCGATCGGGGCGGTCAACGGAGCCCTGGTCGCCGCCGACCCGAGCGAGGCCGTCACCGACCGGCTCGTACGGCTGTGGACCTCACCCGAGGCGGCCACCGTCTACGGCGACTCGATCGGCCGGCAGCTGCGCCGGTTCGCCGCCCGCACCCACTTGCACTCGCCCATGCCGCTGCGCCGGCTGCTGGAGAGCGAGCTCGGCGACACCGCCTCCTTCGCCGACCTCAAGGTGCCGTTCCGCTGCTGCGCGGCCAGCATCGAGCGGGCGGCCGAGCACTGGTTCGACAGCGGGCCGCTCGTCGACGCCGTACTCGCGTCGTCGGCCGTGCCCGGCCTGCTGCCCCCGATGGAGATCGCCGGGGAGCACTACGTGGACGGCGGGATCGTCAACTCGATCCCGATCAGCGAGGCCGTGCGGACCGGGGCCAAACTGATCTTCGTGTTGCAGGTGGGCCGGGTCGAGCGCCCGCTCGCCGTGCCTCGGCGTCCGTGGGAGGTGGCGCAGGTGGCCTTCGAGATCGCCCGACGGCATCGGTTCGCGCGGGACCTTGCCTTCCTGCCCGACGATGTACGGGTGCACGTGTTACCGAGCGGCGGCGGCGAGGGCCGGGACGACAGCCCGTGGGCCTACCGGGACATGGCCGCCGTGGGCCGCCGCATCAGCCGCGCCTACACGGCCTCCCGGCGCTATCTCGCGGCCAACGTCAATCCCCTTCCCACCGACCCCGGTGAGCGCTGATGCCACTGCCCCCGGTCTGGATACGCCGCCTGATCATCGCCCCCGCCGTCGTCCTGCTGGCTCTCGCGCTGGTGACGACGCTGCCGCTCTGGCTCTTCCTCGGACTGGTCGCGTCGCCGCTGGTGCCCGGCCATCTGCGGGTGCCCCGCCTGGTCCTGCTCGGCATCCTCTACCTCTGCTGGGACGCGGCCGCGCTGGTCGTGCTGGCGGTGCTCTGGGTGTGGTCCGGGTTCGGCCGTCACATCCGTACACCCGAATTTCAGCTCCGTCATTATCAAGTGACCGGGGCCTTCCTGCGGGTCCTGTTCTGGGTCGCCCGCTGGGCGCTGCACCTGACCGTCGACGTGGTCGGCACCGATCCTGACACCGCCGTCCCGGGCCGTCCCGAGATCGTGGTGAGCCGGCACGCCGGCCCCGGCGACTCGTTCATCCTGATCCACGCGCTGGTCGACTGGTTCGACCGCGAGCCGCGGATCGTGCTCAAGGCGACCCTTCAGTGGGACCCGGCGGTCGACGTGCTGCTCAACCGCCTGCCCAACCGCTTCATCTCGCCCGGCCGCACCGGCACCGACACGCTGGAGCAGCAGATCAGCGAGCTCGCGACCGGCCTCGACGAGAACGACGCTTTCGTGATCTTCCCGGAGGGCGGCAACTTCACCCCGCGCCGCCGGAGCCGGGCCATCGCCCGGCTGCGGGACCGCGGCCTGGCCGAGGTGGCCGACCGGGCCGAGCACCTGCGGCACGTGCTGCCGCCGAAGCCGGGCGGCCTGTTCGCGGCCATCGACGCCGCGCCGGACGCCGGAGTCGTCTTCGTGGCGCACACCGGGCTCGACCGGATGGTGACCGTGTCCGACGTCTGGCGGGAACTGCCGATGGACAAGCGGCTCGTCATGCGTTTCTGGAGCGTCCCGCCCGAGGAGGTGCCGAAGGGCGAGGAGGAGCGCGTCGCCTGGCTCTACGACTGGTGGGAGCTGATCGACGCCTGGATCGACGAGAACCGCCCCGCGTTCCGCCCGTTGAGCACGGACTGGACCGCGAGGCGGAGCGCGACGTCAGCTTCCGAGTGACTGATAGAGGCTGTCCGGCGCCTCGGTGATCTCCGAGGCGGCGGGCCGGGCGGCGGTCACCGGGACGCCGTAATCGGTGTAGAGCACCTCGAGCGGCTGCGCGTTCGGGATCTGGATGGTCAGCACCGACAGCCGGCCCTGGTCGTCCAGCCCGGCCGTGAAGGGCACGTTCTGGGCCTGGGTGTTGTCGACGGTCACCTGGGAGACGCCGGCCAGGCCGGCCGCCTTGGTCAGGTCGAGCGTGCCGGCGTAGCTGTTGGCGCCGGTCGCGTGCACGTCGGTGGCCGAGCCGAGCAGGTTCGACGTGTTCACCGGGTCGATCTCGCCGGGCCGCAGTCCGACGTTGGCGCCCTCGGGCAGCCGGGCCACGTCGACGTGGGTCCACGTGCCGGCCTTGGTGAAGCCGGGCACCTGGAGGTAGAGGTCCTTCTCGATCAGCAGCGTCTTGAGGCTGAGGTCGGCGTTGGTGCCGGTGGCCTTGAGGTCGGCCGTGCCGACGCCCTTGGCCGGGTCGATCGCGCCGGCCAGCTTGAACCCCGTGCCCGAGGTCGCTGTGATCTTGAAGCTGCTCGTGCCGAGCTGCGAGGTCGCCTTGGTCAGCGCCTCGACGGCGGCGGGGTCGGCCGTGCCGGTGCTCGCGCTCGCCGTCACGCCGGCTGACGTGGCGGGCGCGGACGGCGCGGTGGGCGTCGCGTCGCCGTTCGCGCAGCCGGCGAGGGCCAGCGCGGCCGTGGCCGTGGCCGCGAGACCCAGCCCGGCGAGCCGTGGTGTCCGCATGTCGGTTCCTCCTGCCCGGCCGGCCTCCGGGTGACGCCGGCAACACCGACATCAATGCCCGAAGGTCGTTCCGGACAAACAGGACCGTCTTCTAAGCGCCCATGGCCTTGCGGAACGAGGCCGGCATCTCGACGACCTCGCCCGCGGCGGGCTTGGCGATGGTCACCGGCGCGCCCCAGTCCGAGTAGGTGGCGGTCATCTGCCCGGCGCCGGGCGCGATCGACTCGAGCTCCACCGCCAGTTCGGTGAGCCGGCCCTCGGTGTCGGTCGCGGCCGTGAACGGCACGGCCGCGGCCTTGTCGCCCAGCGCCTTGAGCATGGCCGGGTTGGCGGTGCCGGCCTTGGTCATGTCGAGCGTGCCCCGGAACGTGTGATCGCCGGTTCTCGTCACCGCGGAGGCGGTGGTGATCAGTTTCGCGGTGTTGGCCGGATCGGTGTTCTTGATGCTGATCGGGCTGCTGTCGGGCACCTGGGACACGTCGATGTGCATCCACTTGCCGGCGGTCCCGCCGATCGCGTCGCCGACCTGGCCCTCGGTCCGGACGTACAGATCATTGCCGATCTGCCGGGTGATCATGCGGCCGGCCGAGGCCAGATCGGTGGACATCTCGGACGACCTGGCCTTGGCGTCGATCGCCCCGGTGCCGCCGACGCCACCCGCCGAGGCGAGTTCGAACTTCACCGGCGTATCACTGAATTTGGCGTACGCCTGCGTCAGCTCCTCGGACGCGGAGGCGGGCGCCTCTTCGTCGCAGCCGCCGAGGATCAGGGCCGCGGCGAGGGCCAGGGCGGCGACAGCGGGCCGTCGAAAACTCGTCATTGAGCTTCCCGTCTATGTGTCGATGTCAACTTCGTCGATGTCCGGGCGGACGGCTGAGACCGTAGCTCGGGGGGTGTGACGCCCGCCTCGGAAGCGCACGCGGCATGATTGCCGTGGCAGAAACCGCTCACCCCTCGGGAGGACCCGTGAGATTCGAGATCAGCAAGGTCCTCGACGCCATCGAGGCACGGCTCACGACCGACCCCGCTCTCGCGCGCGCGGTGGTCGATATGTCGGAGATCATCCGATACGCGGACCTCGACGGCGGGCGCCCGGCCAGTTCGGTTCGGCTGGGCCTGGTCCTCGACGCGCTCGGACTGCGCTTCGCCGAGGAGAACGTCCCGGTCTACGTGGTGGTGCCCCGCGGTCTGCTTTCCGACACCGATCTGACCTCGAACGAGCGAATGGTCATCCGCCGTTGGGCTGACGACGGCAAGGTCGAGGTGGTCCCGCAGCTCGACGGCCGCGTCTTCGAGGCGGCCGACCTGCTCGGCGTGCCGGTGCTGACCCGCAGCCGGGCCGACCGTGAGCGCGAGCGCTACCCCTGGGTCGACGAGCCGGGCCGCCTGCTGGCCGCGGTCGCCGGCGAGGGCGGCACCACCGTGCTCGTCCCCCGGGTCGGCCGCAACGAGCCGCCACGGCCGCCCGAGCGCTCCGCGATGGGCGACCGGCTCCTGGCCCGCGTGTGGAGCTGCCCCGAGCCGAACTGCGCCAGCTACGGCAGCGGGGGCGACCCCGACAGTTTCTTCGCCGACATGCGCACCTTCACCAGCCCGGTCTCGCAGCCGCCGCCGGCCCTGCGCGGCGGGGTGCCGACCTGCCCCCGGCACGGCGCCCGGCTCAAGGACGCCGGTCAGCGGGCGGCGGTCGAGGTTCTTTCCGTACGCATCGACGGGGTGATCCGGCGCCGTTTCGTGGTCTCGACCGACGAGCCGGTGGTCGTCGGCCGCGCGCCCGAGGGCTCCGGGGTCATGCTCGGCCAGTGGCTCACCGACGACGCCCGCAAGTGGATCAGCCGCGGCCACGTGAAGTTCACGCTGCGCCCCGACGGCACGCTGACCGTGCAGGACGTGAGCACCAACGGCAGCGGCGTGCGCCCCGGCGGCTCGGCCGACGACGACGCCCGGCTCACCCTGCGCCGCGGGGAGACCCGCACGCTCGGCCCGGAGGACGTGGTGGAGCTCTACGCCAACGTCAACGTGGGCCGGGCGAGCATGTGGGCCACCGGCGGCGTCGCCCAGCCCCAGTCGGTGATGGGCGAGGCGCCGACGATGGCCCTGCGCAAGTTCGAGCGTTAGACCAGGATCGCGGCCAGCTGGTCCACCGCGTGGTCGATCTCGGCCTCGGTGACGACCAGCGGCGGCGCCAGCCGGATGGTCGAGCCGTGGGTGTCCTTGGCCAGGACGCCCCGCTCGGCCAGCAGCTCACAGGCGCGGCGGCCGGTCATCAGGGCCGGGTCGATGTCGACGCCGGCCCACAGGCCCCGGCCGCGCACGGCGATCAGGCCGCGCCCGATCAGCTCGCCCAGCCGCGTGTGCAGCCGCTCGCCCAGCTCGGCCGAGCGCCGCTGGAAATCACCGGACGCCAGGAGACGTACGACCTCGGACCCCACCGCGCAGGCCAGCGGGTTGCCGCCGAAGGTCGAGCCGTGCTCGCCCGGCTTGAGCACACCCAGCACGTCACGGTCGGCGGCCACGGCCGAGACCGGCACGATGCCGCCGCCGAGCGCCTTGCCGAGCACGTACATGTCGGGGACGACGCCCTCGTGCTCGATCGCGAAGGTGCGGCCGGTCCGGCCCAGCCCCGACTGGATCTCGTCGGCGATCATCAGCACGTTCTGGGTGGTGCAGAGCTCGCGGACGCCCGCGAAGTAGCCGGTCGGCGGCACGAGCACGCCGGCCTCGCCCTGGATGGGCTCCAGCAGCACGGCCACCGTGTTCGGCGTGACCGCGGCGGCCAGCGCCTCGAGGTCGCCGTAGGGCACCACGACGAAGCCCGGGGTGTACGGCCCGAAGTCGGCCCTGGCGTCCGGATCGGTGGAGAAGCTGACGATCGTGGTCGTACGGCCGTGGAAGTTGTCGGCGGCCACGATGATCTCGGCACGCTCGTTCTCCACGCCCTTGACCTGGTAGCCCCACTTGCGGGCCACCTTGATCGCGGTCTCGACGGCCTCGGCGCCGGTGTTCATCGGCAGCACGAGTTCCTTGCCGCACAGCTCGGCCAGCGAGCGGCAGAACACGGCGAACTGGTCGTGCACGAAGGCCCGGCTGGTCAGCGTGACCCGGTCGAGCTGGGCGTGCGCGGCCGCGATCAGCTCGGGGTGACGGTGGCCGAAGTTCAGCGCCGAATATCCGGCCAGGAAGTCGAGGTAGCGCCGGCCGTCGACGTCGGTGACCCAGGCGCCCTCGCCCTCGGCCACCACGACGGGCAGCGGGTGATAGTTGTGCGCGGTGTACCGCTCCGCCTCGGCGAGCTCAGCCGGAGTGCGCTGGTCAACAGTCGTCACTGACGTACCTCCAGGGTGCAGCACTTGGGACCGCCGCCGGCTTTGCGAAGCTCGGAGACGTCGACCCCGACGGTCTGGTAGCCGGCGGCGCGCAGCGCCCCGGCCAGGTGAGTGGCCTGTTCCGGCAGGACCACCGTACGGCCGTCGCTCACCGCGTTGAGGCCGAGAACGGCCGCGTCCTCCGCATTGGCGATCACCGCGTGCGGGTAGAGCTGACGCAGCACGGCCTGCGAACCGGGCGAGAACGCGGACGGCAGGTACGCGACGTTCGTCTCGTCGAGCACGCAGAGCGCGGTGTCGAGGTGGTAATACGCCGGGTCGACCAGCTGGAGCGTGATCACCGGGCGCTGGAGCGCCTCCTGCGTCTCGGCGTGCGAGGCGTGCGACGTGCGGAAACCGGTGCCGGCCAGCAGCACGTCGCCGGCGAGCAGGATGTCGCCCTCGCCCTCGTTCGTGTGCTTGGGCTCGATCACGGTGAAGCCGCGCTCGCGGAACCAGGACGCGTACGCCGGGGCCTCGTCGGCCCGCTCGGCGTCGCGGAACTGCACGGCCAGCACCCGGCCGTCGACCACGGTCGCGCCGTTGGCCGAGAACACCATGTCGGGCAGGCCCGGCAGCGGGTCGATCAGCTCGACGGTGTGGCCCAGGTCGAGGTACGTCTGCCGGAGGCTCTCCCACTGGCGGACGGCGAGCGCGTTGTCGTAGGGCGCCGTGGGATCCATCCACGGATTGATCCGATAGGTGACGGCGAAGTGGGTGGGCCGGCACATCAGGTAGCGGCGCGGCGAGGCCGTGGTGTTCATGGCAGAAACGCTAGAGCCGCCACCCCGCACGATGCTCTGGTTCAACCATGCGCCTGACTTTCGATCATTGCGTGCTCAGGCGCCGGGACGGAGATTCGTTGCGTGGGGCCGTTTTGGTGCCACAACACCTCGCGGGCGGCCTGAACCAGGCCGCCCGCGGAGGGTGAATGAGTGCCGGCGAACCGCCGGGTTTTTCGGGGCGGGAAGGGTGGTGACCCGTCCCGGTTCCGAGGGGTGCGCCCGGCTTCGTTGTCGGCCGCAACAGTTACTTACCCGTCAGAAACGGTCGACAAACTGTGCGTCAAGCCACTCGCGAAGATTGTTCACGGGCTGCATGTCGGTGCCCAGCCAGTTGAGCGAACCGGTCAGGGCCAGGATGCCGAGCACGATCGCGCCGAGCGAGAAGATCATGCCGAGCAGGGCGTCCGACTTGCCGGCGACGTGCCGCTTGCCGGTGGCGTGGATGCCGCTGAGCGACAGGATCAGGGCCAGAGCGGCGACGCCGATGCCGTAGCCCAGCAGGGGGCCCGAGAGCACCAGGAACACCGAGGCCACACCGAGGATCAGGCCGAGGGTGGCCAGCAGGCTGGCCCGCGGCTTGGGCCCGGCCGGGACGGGCTGCTGCTCCACCGGCTTCTGGTCCACCGGCGTCTGGTCCACCGGCTTCTGCTCCAGCGTCGGCGGCTCGTCGCGGTCGGCGCGGCGCGGGGGCGTCCGGTCGACGACGGCGCTGCCGGTGGGGCGGCCCACCGAGGGCGGGGGCGGCGGGGGACCGAGCTTGCGCTCCGTCTTCGTGGGCGCCGCCGGGAGATCGGCGGTCGTGTCGGGGTCACGCCGCGGCCGTACAGGGGAGGTAGCGGCCGGCTGGGCGGGAGTCTCCGTGGTATCGGTCTCGGTCTGGCGGGAGAACGTCGGGATCCTCACGTCAGCACCTCCTTGAGCGATTCGGGGGATGACATCGCTGTACCCCGAACGCTCAGAAAACACACAACGGGCACGCGGCCACCGGCCGCGTGCCCGTGTTTACGCAGGTCAGGAAATCGGCGCGCCGCTCGGGTTCACCTGGTTGGCGCGGCTGATCACGTGGTCGATCAGGCCGTACTCCTTGGCCTGGTCGGCCGTGAACCAGCGGTCACGGTCGGAGTCGCGCTCGATCTCCTCCGGGGTGTGACCGGTGTGGAAGGCGATGCGCTCGTTCATCGTCTGCTTGATGTGCAGCATGCTCTCGGCCTGGATGGCGATGTCGGCCGCGGTGCCGCCGATGCCGCCGGAGAGCTGGTGCATCATGATCCGCGCGTGCGGCAGCGCGTACCGCTTGCCGGGCGTCCCCGCGCAGAGCAGGAACTGGCCCATCGAGGCCGCCATGCCCATCGCGATCGTCGCCACGTCGTTCTTGATGTACTGCATCGTGTCGTACACCGCCATGCCGGCGGAGATCGAACCGCCCGGCGAGTTGATGTAGAGCGCGATGTCCTTCTCGCTGTCGGCGGAGGCGAGCAGCAGCAGCTGGGCGCAGATCCGGTTGGTCACCTCGTCGTTGACCTCGCTGCCGAGGAAGATGATCCGCTCGCGCAGGAGCCGCTCGAACACCTGGTCGTCGAAGGATGCGCCGCCGGCCCGCATAATCAACTCGTCAACACTCATGACAACACCCTCTCGCATCCGTCTGGGGGCCCGTCACTCGACCGGCCGTTCGACGCCTTAAAGCTTTACGCAGGAACGCCCGGTCTCCCAGCGATTCCCCTGTCGGCGAATCCGCTCTCGGCATAACACGGTCATTTTCCCCCACCCGGCATCCTGTTCCCGTGACGAACATCGAATTCCGCCCTGGCGACATGCTGGAGATATGACCGAGCCCGACGCCGGCCGGCTTGACGCCGGCGCGCAGTGCCGGGTCGGCATCTCGCCCACCCTTGTGCACGTGATCGAGGTGCAGCATTTCGATCCGCCACTCGAAACGGGCTGGCTGCCGCGCCCTCGCCGCGAGATCGTCGTACTGCTCCACGGCGTGGCCGAGGATCCCGAGATCCTGGACCAGGGATACGGATTCGACCCCGACGACGGCATCCCGCTCAACATCCGGCTGGTCTTCCGCCCGTACGCCTTCCTCGAGCCGGGTGACGACGTGGCCGACGCGGCCGGGCGGGCCTGGCGTTTCGACAGCCCTCGGGACTGGCATCCCTACGACGGACGGGGTGGAACCCCGGCCTGGCCGCTGAGCCTGCTGGCGGGTGACGGTGAGGCGGTGGCCGGCGCCACCTCGACGGGCTCCCATGCCGCGGAGATCGCCGGGCCGCCGGTGGGCCCGCGCCGCTGAGGGCGCGGCGCGGGACCGTGGCCGGGGTCAGCAGTTGGTGGCTACGCCCTTGCCGAACTTGCAGGTGTTGATGGTCTTTCCGGCCGGGTTGCGCAGGGTCGCGGTGTCGCCCGTGTTGTTCCAGATGTAGTTGCCCGAACCCCAGTAGCGGTCCACCGCGGACGGCTTTCCGGCCGTTCCCTTGCCGGTGTGCACGACCACCGACTTGCCGGGGGCCAGGGCGTAGGCGCCGAACTTGTACACGTGGTTGGCCGCGTCGCGGACGGTGAAGTTCTTCAGCTGGATCGTCTTCTTGGTGCTGTTGGTCAGCCGGAACCATTCGGCGTTCAGGCTCGCGTTGCTGCGGGTGTCCGAGCCCGGCGAGTCGTAGTAGATCCGGCTGAAGTACACCGGCGCCTCGGCCGCCTGGGCCGGCGTGGCCACCGCGAAACCCAGCATTGACGCCGCGGCCGCCGCCGCCACGAAGAACCTCTTCTTCACCCTGTCTGCCTTTCCTCGAGAACGGAGCCCGCTGATGGTGCCCTGTCCAACGAGGAGCGGCCGGGAAACGCAGTTCCGCTGAACGGCCGGAACCGTCCGGCCGTACGTCAGCTGCCCTCGGTCCAGACGGAGCGGTCGAGGAAACCGTCGCCGTCGTCGTCGTACATCCGTTTCTCGAAGTCGCCGTCGTGGTCCTTGTCGTAGCCGGCGAAGTCGACGCGGTTGTCGAGGTCGAGGTCGACGCCGATGAAGTCGGTGTGCCCGTCGTCGTTGAGGTCGACCAGGATGTCGACGCCGCCGTCGGCGCGACCGCGGTAGGTCGCCTCGTCGAGCGTGCCGTCGCCGTCCGCGTCGACCTGGTTGTCGTAGTCCTCGGGAGGCGTCTGTTCCCGTACGGCTTCGCTCACCGACACGATCTCCTCGGTCAGCGAGGTGAGGGACAACGGCGCGTCGCCGAAGCCCGCGACCGCCGGAAGGCCGTCGAGGTCGGGGTTGTCGCCCAGGCCGGAGACCGGTTCCGGCACTGACAGGTCCTGACCGCTCTGGGTCGTGACCATGCCGGCCACCGTGCCGAACTCGGACCACGGGCCCAGGTCGTCGCCGCCGAACTTAGCCATCACTGCACCATAGGGCCATCAGTCCAGCTCCGGCATCGCCACCGCGGCGGGACGGGGGCGGCACGAGCCGCACTGCACCGCGTCGTCGACGACGAGCGCCTCGGCCCGGCGCCGGCTCTCGGAGCGGTTCACCTGAAGGATGTACGGCCCGAACCGGGCGTGGTCCGCGCAGACGCCGCGGCCGCAGAAGCGGCAGGTGGCGCGGGCGGGCTCGGCACAGAACCAGCAGAGCATCAAGCCTCCTGTGTGGGGACTCCGCGCTCAGCCGCCGGCTCCGCCCTCCCCGGTGCTCTGCGTCGTCTCGGGCACGTCCGGCGTGGTGGGCGGCGTCGTCGCGGGAGTCGTCGGCGGGGTGGTGGGCGGCGTCGTCCTCGGAGTCGTCGGCGGAGTGGTCGGCGGCCGGGGCGTCGTGGGCCGGACGGTCGGTGACGTCGTGGTGGGCGGCGCGGTCGTCGTCGGACGGGTGGTGGCCGTCGTCTCCGTCGGGTCGGTGGGGGCCTCGGGATCGGTGGTCTCGACGGGATCATCGGTCTGTGACGGTGTGACTACAGTAGCGCTCACCGACGGCGGGGTGCTCGGAGCGGTCGACGGATCCTCGGCCGGGGTGGACTCCTCCGACTCCTCGGTGGCCGGGGCGCTCTCCTCCGGCGGCGCCACGGGCGCGCCGTCCTTGCAGGCGAGCTGGGCGCCGGTCGCGGCCGAGGCCGTACCGCCGGCGGCGACCTTGCCCGAGGAGACGATGACCGCGGCCGGCTCGACCGCGAACCAGGCGGCGCCGTCGTTGGTGACCCGGCCCTCGCTGCGGTCGACGGTGAGGGCGAGCGGCCGGAAGGCGCCGCTCGTGCTGCCGGTGCCGGCGAGCAGCCGGCCGCTCTGGAGCGAGAGCATGGCCACCGGCGCGCGGTGCCGGCCGCTCTCCACGTGCAGGCCGCCGATGCCGACCTTGCTGCCGCCGCAGATCAGCGTGGACGCTCCACCCGGGAAGATCAGCTCGGCCGACGAGCCGGCCGGGACGTCGAGGGTCTCGCCCTGGTCGATGTGGCGGGACGCGCCGGCCGCGAGGGTCTGCTGCTCGCCGTCGAAGGTGGCCGTCACTCCCCCGGCGCCGACGGTCAGCAGCAGCTGGTCGGAGGGCATCTCGGCCCATGCCGGGCCGGCCTTGAAGTTGAGCCCGGCGAAGAACAGGGCTCCGGTCAGCACCACCACGGCGGCCCACCGCAGCCCGCGCTCGAAACGCTGGTCGGCCCCGGGGTCGGCCTCCTCCTCGGGCGGGCCGGGCGGCACCGCGAGGGGCGGATAGGCGCCCCGTGTCCCGGAGCTCAGGAAGCCTCTCACCGTGACGACGGGCATCTCCGAGCCGGGCCGGTGGGTGGCGCCGACCAGCGGCGGCAGGTCGGAGGCGTCCGGCAGCACCCAGAGCCGCACCGGCGTGCGCGACTGGGCCACCATGCCGGGGCTGCCCTCGCCGACCGGGCCGACCAGCGTGCCGCGGCGCAGCTCGATGCCGTCGGGCAGGGCGATGACGCCGGACTCGACGACCACCGCGTGGGTCGGCCCGGGCAGGATGACCGGCGCCCCGGGGTCGAGGTCGACCGGGTGGGCCGAGGCGATCAGGGCGAGCCGCTGGTCGACGGCGAGGCCGGCCAGCGCCGGGGTGTCGGCGAACAGCGCCTCGGCCTCGGCCCGGTCCTGCGGCGGCGGGCCGGGCAGCGGTCCGACCACTGTGGCCACGGTCGCGGTGGGCACCGAGAGCAGCGTGGTGCCGGCGGTGTGCCAGTCGAGCTGGGTCGACCGGCCGGTCAGCGCGTTGACCAGGCCGACGACCGCGCCGGGGCCGACATGGTGGCGGATCGTGCCGGGCGGGTCGCCGGGCCGGCGCGCCTCCAGGGCGCCCTCGACGACCACGAACACGGCCTGTTGGGAGCCGCCGGAGAGCACGACCTGGCGCCCTTTCGGCGGATGCACCCAGCGGGCCCGGGCGGCCAGGCCCTGGAGCGCCGGCTCGGGCAGCCCACCGAGCTCGGAGGCGCGCAGCGCGGCGAGCCGGCGCGGGCTGTCGGCCTCGCGATCGTTCTCGGCGCGGCGCAGCCGGGAGCCGGCCAGCCGGTGGGCGGCCTTGCCGGCCACGAAGAAGACGACCGGGCCGGCCACTCCAGCCATGATCAGCAGGAGCAGCAGGGCGCCGAGCGGCCCGGAGTGCCACAGCCCGGTGGCCGCGCTCGAGAGGCGGTCGATCCAGAGCCGGTACGCCAGGACGAGCGCCAGCGCGATCCAGGCCACGGCGAGGTAGCCGTACAGCGCGATCAGGCGCCCCTCGCGGTCGAGCGTCTTCCAGGCCGGCGACCGCCCGCGCAGCCGGCCACCCAGCCAGGCCAGCGCCCGGTCACGCAGCTGCGGAATCTCGGTCCAGTCGGTCAGCAGCTGCTGTCCGTCACGCCGCAGCAGCGGGCTGAGCTGGAAGAACAGGCTCAGATAGCAGAGAAAGGCGAGCTTGAAGGTGAGGCCGGCCAGCGGTGGCACGGCCAGTCCGGCGAGCTGGGCCACGCCGGCCAGCAGCAGCAGACCGGCCGGGCCGGTGGCGGCCACGAGCAGCCGGGCGCGGCGCCCGGCCATCCACACGTCGCTGGTTTCGACGAAGAGCGAGGGCAGGCCGTACGACACCAGCAGGCCGGCCGCCGGGACCTCACGCCCCGTGGCCTTGACCGCCATGGCCCGCCCGAGCTCGCGCACGCCGGCCACGACGGGGCCCAGCAGCAGGAGCACGAGCGCGCCGAGCAGGTAGGAGTCACCGGCCAGGAACAGCGACCGGCTGCCGCGGGCCCAGGTGACGGCGAACAGGGCCACGCCGAGCACCGAGAGCACACCGACGGCGATGCCGGCGCCCTTGCCGAACAGGAAGCGGCCGCCGGCCCGGTAGAGGGTGAGGAACAGGCCGTCGGCGTCGAAGGTGAGCAGGCGGGGCCCGGTGGCGGCGGGCGAGGGCAGCGGCCGCCGGCCGATCTCCTCGAGCGGGCGGAACGCGTCCATCGGCAGCTCGTCGAGCATGCGGTGGGAGGCCAGGTCGGCCACGACCCGGCGGACCTGGTCGGGGGCGAGCCGCCCGGCGATCCGCGCGAACTCGGCGACCAGCCGGGTGACGGTGTTCTCGCCGTCCATCAGCAGGGCGAGCTGCCACTCCTCGGCGGTGAGGCGTAGATATCCGGCGCGGGTGCCGTCGTCGGGCGAGCGCAGCAGGAGATATTCGCCGCCGCGGGCGTCGGCGAGCTGCACGGCCTCGATGCCGGCGCGGAGCACCGGCCGGGCCCGGGACGGGTTGAGGCGGTCGACGACGGCGCCCCAGAGACCCGGATCGCCGGACTCGCCCGGAGCGCGCCCGGCCACGGCCTCCCAGACATTTGTCCGGCTTTCGACGTACGACGTCACGGAAGGGCGCGCCTCTCACTGCCTCGGTGTCGCCGCATGGGCGATGGCGAATGGCAGATTAGGCCGTCCGGGCGGCCGAAGGCGAGAGGCGCGGGTCGAATTGAGGCGTTTTCCCCGGAATCGGAGAATGACGCCGGACAAACGTACGGCGGGCGGCGCGGCAACCCCCTTGCCGCACCGCCCGCCGTAGCGGGGAGGGAACTTCTGGTCGTTACTTGGACTCGGCCAAGGTGACGGTGACCGTCTTCTTGGCGCCGTCCCGCGTGTATTCCAGCGTCATCTGCTGACCGACCGAGCCGCCCTGAACCGCGCCCACCAGGTCGTCCGAGTCGCCGATGCTCTTGCCGTCGGCCGAGGTGATGACGTCGCCCTGCTGAAGGCCGGCCTTGGCCGCCGCGCTGCCCGCGGTGACCTGGCTGACCAGGGCGCCGCCGTTCTCGGCGTCGGCCACGCTCACACCGAGCGCCGGGTGGCTGACCTTCTTGCCGGCCATCAGGTCCTCGGCGACCTGCTTGGCCTTGTCGCTCGGGATGGCGAAGCCGAGGCCGATGTTGCCGCTGCTGCTGCCCTGGGTGGCGATCGCCGAGTTGATGCCGATGACCTCGCCGTTGACGTTGACCAGAGCGCCGCCCGAGTTGCCCGGGTTGATCGGCGCGTCGGTCTGCAGCAGGCCGGACATCGTCGTGCTGGAGCCCGACTGCTGCTGGCTCTGGCCGCCGAACGGGCTCTGCTGCTGGTCTTCCTCGCTGCTGGACTGGATGGTGCGGTCCTTGGCGCTGATGATGCCGGCCGTGACCGAGCCCTCGAGGCCGAGCGGGCTGCCGATGGCCAGCACGGTGTCGCCGACCTGGGTCTTGGCGCTGGCGCCGAAGGTGGCGGCCTTGAGGTCGGACAGGCCGGACACCTTGACCACGGCCAGGTCGGTGCGCTCGTCGGTGCCGACGATCGTGGCCGACGCCTTCTTGCCGTCGGCGAAGATCACCGTGACGTTGCTGCCCTGCGCGGTGGCGACCACGTGGTTGTTGGTGACGATGTAGCCGTCCTTGGACAGCACGACGCCCGAGCCCTCACCGCTGTCGGTGGTGATCGAGACGACGCTGTCCTGCACCGCGGAGGCGATCGTGGCCAGCGACGAGCGGTCGACCACCCGGGTGGTGGACGAGTTGGCGGTCTGCACCGCGGGCGCCGAGTCGTCGTCGTCGAACGCCAGCGCGGTCGCGGCGCCGACGCCACCGGCGCCGAGCGCGATCAGCACGGCCGCCGCGCCGGCGATCAGGATCTTGCGGCCCCGCGTGTTGCGCGGCCGCTGCTGCTGGTCGACGGGCGCCGCCCAGGCCGGCTGTCCGTCCGACGCCCAGGTCTGGCCCTCGCTCCAGGCCTGGCCCTCGGCGGCGCCGATCTGGGGCTGCGTCTGCGTGGTGCCGCCGGCGGGGGCCCAGGCGCCCGGCGTGCCGGCGTAGGCCGACTGCTGCGCGTAGGGCGAGTGGGGCTGCTGCGGCTGCTGAGGCTGGCCGTAAGGCTGGTAGCCGGGGTGTTGGTGACCCGGCTGCTGGTAACCGGGGTGCTGCTGCCACGGGGACTGCTGCCACTGGGGCGGCCCGGACTGCGGAACACCGGACTGCGGAATGCCGGACTGCGGGGCAGCGGCCTGAGGCGCGCCGGACTGAGGAACGCCGGACTGCGGGGCAGCGGCCGGCGGGCCCCACTGGGGGGTCTGCGGCGCGGCCGGGGGAACGACGGGCTGCGCGGCCGTCGGCTCCTCAGACTGTCCCCGCTCCGGGCTGCTGCTCTCAGAGGAGGCGTCCGCGGCTCGCGGGTCGGTCTCGTTCTCGTTCATGCCCACAACCTTGCCCCGTCGCGCTCGTACCGACCTGTGTTAGCCCTGGATGTTTTCTGTGAAGGCTTTATCCGGATTTAGCGTAGGCAAAGTCACCTTGAAGGTGGCCCCCTGCCCCGATTCCGAGATCACCTCGACGGTTCCTTGGTGTGACCTGACGATCGCCGCCACGATGGCCAGCCCCAGACCGGTGCCGGTGGCCGCCCGCTGGGTGTTGCGCGTGCGTGCCTCGTCCACCCGGTAGAACCGTTCGAAGATATGCGCTTTCTGGTTCTCGGTCAGCCCCGGCCCGGTGTCCGACACCTCGAACGCCGCCCGGCCGCCCGCCTCGGCGTACACCCGCAGGGTCACCGTCGCCTCCGGCGGCGTGTGCACCAGGGCGTTGGTCATCAGGTTGCCGATCACCTGGCGCAGGCGGGCGTCGTCGCCGTTGACGACCAGGCTCTCGGCGCTGTCGCGGACCTCGAGCTCGATCGTGCGCTCGGGCGCGGTGGCCTGCGCGGCCTCGACCGCGTCGAGCGCCAGCACCGGCAGCTCGACCGGGGCCAGGTTGAGCGGCCGCTCCCGGTCGAGTCGGGCCAGCAGCAGCAGATCTTCGACGAGCAGGCCCATCCGGGCCGCCTCGTCCTCGATGCGCCGCACCAGCTTGGCCACATCCTCCGGGTTGGTGACCGCGCCCTGGCGGTAGAGCTCGGCGAAGCCGCGGATGGTGGTCAGCGGCGTCCGCAGCTCGTGTGAGGCGTCGGCCACGAACTGCCGCATCTTGCCCTCGGAGCGCACGGCCCGCGACTCGGAATGCTGGGCCGCCTCGGCCGCGTCCTTCGCGACCGACTCGGCCGCGCGGGCCGCCGCCTCCGACTCGGCGCGGGCGGTGAAGGCCGCCTCGATCTGCGCCAGCATGGCGTTGAGGGCCCGGGAGAGCCGGCCCAGCTCGGTCGTGGGTGGCCCGCCGTGGCCCTCGGGGTCGGGCACGCGCTGGGTGAGGTCGCCGGCGCCGATCGCGGCCGCGGTGCGCTCGATCTGATGAAGCGGGATCAGGCTCTGCCGGACCAGGGCGGCCCCGACCGAGGCGAGCGCGATCAGCACGCCCACACCGACCAGCAGGTCGACCCAGAGCAGCTGGCTGACCGCCTGTTTGATCACCGAGAGCTTCTCGGCGACCTGGAGGACCGCGCCGCTCTGGTCGACGATGACCAGCACACGCCACTCGACCTTGCCGTTGGCCGACTTGACCGTGTACGGCTGACCGAGCACCGCGTTGATGTCGTCGAGCCCCTTGACCAGGGGCGGATAGTCGGCCTCGGTCAGGCTGTCGTCGCCTTTGGCGACGCCGTCGGGATCGCGCACCCCGCTGACCGAGCTCAGCGAGACGAAGAAGTCGGCCGGCACCGGGATCTTCGTGGCGTAGCGCAGCCGGGAGATCGTGGCCGCGTAGACGCTGATCGACGAGTCGACCCGCTTGAGCAGGTAGTTGTGCAGCGCGTAGGTGCTCGCGGCGCTTATCGCGACCAGCGCCGCGAAGACCAGGGTCAGCACGGAGGCCACCAGCTTGACCCGCAGCGGGACGGAGCGCAGGCTGCCCTGCGCGGGGAGCGTGGTGCGTACCCGCTCGGTGAGGGTCACGGCGCGGCTCAGACGGCGGGTTTGCGCAGCACGTAACCGACGCCGCGAAGGGTGTGGATCAGCCGCGGCTGCACGTTGTCGACCTTGCGGCGCAGGTACGAGATGTACGACTCGACGATGTTGTCGTCACCGCGGAAGTCGTATTTCCAGACGTGGTCGAGGATCTGCGCCTTGGAGAGCACCCGGTTGGCGTTGAGCATGAGGTAGCGCAGGAGCTTGAACTCGGTCGGCGAGAGCTGCACGCGCTGACCGGCGCGGTAGACCTCGTGGGTCTCCTCGTCGAGCTCGAGGTCGGCGAAGACCAGGCGCGACGGCTCCTCGTCGCCCTGCGTCGTGCGGCGCAGCACCGCCCGGATGCGGGCGGTGAGCTCCTCGAGGCTGAACGGCTTGGTGACGTAGTCGTCGCCGCCCAGGGTGAGGCCGCGGATCTTGTCGTCCGTGCCGTCCCGGGCGGTCAGGAAGACCACGGGGGTGCGCTGGCCGCCCTCGCGCATGAGCCGGATGACCTCGAAACCGTCGAGGTCGGGCAGCATCACGTCGAGGACGACGAGGTCGGGGGTGGAGTTTTTCGCCGCGCTGACCGCCGCGCTGCCGCTCGTCGCGGTGCTCACGTCGAAGCCGGCGAATCGAAGGCTGGCGGAAAGCAGCTCGAGGATGTTCGCGTCGTCCTCGACGACGAGCAGTTTCGCCTCGGCCTGCTTGGGCTGGGTCTGAACGGCCATGACACCCAGTATTTATCAGTCCGCTGCGACCGGCCTGCACGGCGGCTGAAAGTTTTCTGAAAGCCTGCTTAGGCCGCCAGGCGGTACCCGGACACCCGGAGGGAGGCCTGCGCGGCGCGGGCGAGCGCCTTGCGGTCGGCTCCGGCGGCCGGGCGCAGCGCGGGCGCGGTCACGAGGGTAACGGTCAGCTTCTTGAGAGCGGCGACCCGGCGTACGGAATCCCACAGGGTGTCCTCGCCGATGAAGGCAGCCGCGGTCGAGTCGTAGACGAGCGAGGCCGGCACCACGGGAGCGCCCGCGTCGATGGCCGCTTGGAAGAGCGCCGGCCGGAAAGCCCCCTGGTTGGCGCCGCAGTAGGTGGTGCCCTCGGGGAAGGCCGCGACCGTCCGGCCGGAGCGCAGCGCCGCGGTCACCTCGGCCACCGTGCCCGGCAGGGCCTTGGGCCGGGAGCGGTCGATGAAGATGGCGCCGGAGAGGCCGGCCAGCGCGCCGATGCCCGGCCACGCGCCGACCTCGCCCTTGGCCACCAGGCGCACCGGCGCCGACGCCATCAGCACCAGGATGTCCAGCCAGGAGACGTGGTTGGCGACCAGCATGCTGCCCGGCCGCACGGCCGGGCCCTGCCGGACGACCTTGACGCCCAGGACCGCGAGCATCGTGCGGGCCAGGGTCCGCAGCGCGACTCCCCGCAGGAGAGGCACGAGCAGCAGGCCCCCGAGGAGTACGCCGGCCAGCGTGACCATGCGCAGGAATCCGGCGCCGGGCAGCACCCGCCGGTCGAGACCGTCCCGGCACATCGCGGTGCACCCGGACACGGGCTGCCACAGGGCGATCATCGGGCCGCTCCCAGGAAGTGGCGGCGGTACCGCGGGTCCAGCCGGTCCATGGAGAACAGCACGTAGAAGTCGGCGCAGTTGAAGTCGGGGTCGTAGGCGGGCTCGCCACAGACCCAGCTGCCGATCCGCAGATAGCCCTTGAGCAGCGCCGGTGGCTGCACCTTGGGATCACCCTCGAGATCGGTCTCGCCCAGCCAGTCGCGGCGCGGGGTGACCCGCAGGGCGGGCGGCGACAGGTGCTTGTCGCGCACCCGGGCCCAGACGCCGGCCGCGGTGACGCCGCCGTCGTCGAGCGGCACCGAGGCGCAGCCGCCGAGCCAGCGCAGGTTGTTCAGGTGCAGGTAGCGGGCGATGCCGGCCCACATCAGGTTGACGACCGCGCCGGTGCGGTGGTCGGGGTGCACGCAGGACCGGCCGGTCTCGACCAGTTGGTCACGCAGGGGACGCAGGCCGGACAGGTCGAACTCGCCGTCGCCGTAGCGGCGGCCGGCGCGCTCGGCGGCCTTCGGGGGAAGCATCCGATAGGTGCCGACCACCGCGCCGGACGCGTCGTCGCGCACGATCAGGTGGTCGCAGAACTCGTCGAACTCGTCGACGTCGCGACCGTCGGGAGAGTCGGGGAGCCGGGCGCCGAGCTCGCCGGCGAAGACGTCGTGTCGCAGCCGCTGCGCGGCGGCGACCTGCTCGGGGTCGTCGGCGATGAGCAGGGTGTAGCCGCTGGTCCCGGTGGGGGCGGCGGCGGTAAGTAATACGGCCATGTGACTTGTGTAAGGGTGACACCTGCCGATGGAATGTCGGTCCAGGTGGCGATTCATGGCCACAAAATGAACGGCTTGTGCGAGCCTTCCTCACATGCTTCTGCCACGTCGCTACAACGGGCCGCCGGGAACCGGAAACGGCGGATGGTCGGCCGGGGCGTTCGCCGCCGCGGCCGGCGCACGGCCGGGTGGGCCGGTGTTCGAGGTGACCCTGCGGGTGCCGCCGCCGCTGGAGACCGAGCTGCGGCTCGACGAGGGCTCGGTGCTCGACGGCGACACGCTCGTGGCCTCGCTGGCCGAGGTGGAACCGGGGCTGCCGGCGGTGGCGCCGGCCGGGCCGGCCGAGGCGGAAGAGGCGTCGCGGTCGTACCCCGGCTTCACGGCCCATCCCTTCCCCACGTGCTACGTGTGCGGCACCGAGCGCCCCGACGGGTTGCGCATTTTCTCCGGGCCGCTGCCGGACGGGCGTACGGCCGCACCCTGGTCCGTGCCCGAAGGGACGGATCTCCCGGTGGTGTGGGCCGCGCTCGACTGTCCCGGTGGATGGGCGGCGCTGATCAACGGGCGGACGTACGTGCTGGGACGGATCGCGGCCGAGGTCACGGCCCTCCCCGAAGTGGGCACGACCTGCGTGGTCGTGGGCGCGGCGGTCGAGTTCAGCGGCCGCAAGGCGCTCGTCGGCTCCACCGTGTACGGACCGGAGGGTGACCGTCTCGCCACGGCACGGGCCACATGGATCGCCACGGTTTAGTAGGTTGACCTTTCCCAGCCCTCGGAAAGGATTTCGATGAGCACCGACGAGATCGTCGTCGAGCACCTCACGAAGCAATACAAACGTCTACGTGCGGTGGACGATCTGTCGTTCAGCGTCCGCACCGGCCGCGTGACCGGCTTCCTCGGTCCCAACGGCGCCGGTAAGACCACGACGCTGCGCATGCTGCTCGGACTGGTCACCCCGACCTCCGGCCACGCCACCTTCGGCGGCACCAAGTACGTCGACCTGCACGACCCGATCAAGCACGTCGGCGCGGTGCTCGAGGCGTCCAGCGCCCACCGCGGCCGCACCGGGCGCAACCACCTGCGGATGATCTGCCGCGCGGCCGGCCTGCCGGACACCCGGGCCGACGAGGTGCTCACCATCGTCGGGCTCACCCCGGCCGCCAACCGCAAGTTCAAGGGCTACTCGCTGGGCATGCGCCAGCGGCTCGGCATCGCCGCGGCCCTGCTCGGCGACCCGCGCGTGCTGATCCTCGACGAGCCGGCCAACGGTCTCGACCCCGAGGGCATCCGCTGGATGCGCGACCTGCTCAAGGCGCTGGCCAACGAGGGGCGCACGGTGCTGGTCTCCAGCCACCTGCTGGGCGAGATGCAGCTGCTGGCCGACGACGTGGTGATCGTGGCGGCCGGCAAGCTGATCCGGCAGGGCCCGGTCGACGACGTGCTGGGCACGATGGGCACGGGCGCGCACGTCCGGGTCCGCACCCCGCAGCCGGCCGAGCTCAAGGCCGCCCTCTCCGAGCTGGACGCGACCGCCACCGAGCAGTCCGACGGCTCCCTCATGGTCGTCGGCGCCGAAGCGGCCGCGATCGGCCACGCCGCCTTCACCGCCTCGGTCGAGCTGCACGAGCTGGCCACCGAGCGCGGCGACCTCGAACAGGTGTTCCTGCAGCTGACGGCCGGAAAGGCTGGAATCCGATGAGTCTCGGCCTGGTCAACGCGGAACTGTTCAAGGTCCGCACCACCTCGATCTGGTGGATCCTCGGCATCGTGCTGGTGCCGCTGTACGCGGCGAGCGTGCTGGCCAACTGGGCCACCTTCGCCACCACCGACCCCGCCTCCACCGAGGGTGCGACCGACGTGCAGGCCGAGCAGGTGCAGGCCGCGCTCGAGCCGGTGAACGTGGCCACCACGATGTACACGAGCGGTCAGTACTTCGGCATCCTGATCGTGGTGCTGCTCGCCGCGATCATCGTGACCAGCGAGTTCTTCCACCTGACGGCCACTACCACGTTCCTGACCACGCCGCGGCGGGAATCGGTGATCCTGGCCAAGTTCGGCGCCGCGATCGTCATCGGCCTGATCGTCTGGCTGCTCACCACCGTGATCAACCTGATCGTGGTGCCGCCGATCATGTCGAACCTCGACGTGCCGGCGCAGCTGGGCTCGGGCGACGTGTGGCGGGCCATCGGGCTCAACGCGCTGGCCTTCATCCTGTGGGCGATCCTCGGCGTCGGCGTGGGCGTGCTGATCCGCAGCCAGATCGCGGCGACGCTGGTCCTGGCCATCTCGTACGTCGTCGGCAGCGCCGCCCTGCAGCTCGTGTTCTTCCTGCTCAGTCAGTGGGTGGCCGAGTGGATCAACAATCTTCAGGTGCTCGTGCCGACCACCGCCTCGCAACTTATGATTTCGGGAACCGACCTGCCCGGTAACCCTCCGCGCTGGGTCGGCGCCGCCGTGCTGATCGGCTACGCCGCGATCACGGGAATCATCGGCACATTGATCACCAAGCGTCGCGACATCAGTTAGTGAAAGCGCGTCACACAACCGACGTGGGGACAGTTCGCCTCTAGGGACGGCGTAGCCTGGATGCCGAATCCTTCCCGTCCCATGTGACGGAAACAGTCGCGTGCTGACAAACATGGTGAAAGAGGCGAACACGGAAGTGTCGACCCAGCAGACTTCTCATGAGAACCCACTCGCGGACTTCGGTCCCAACGAGTGGATCGTCGACGAGATGTACCAGCGATACCTGGCCGACCCCACCAGCGTCGACCCCGCATGGCACGACTTCTTCGCCGACTACAAGCCGGCGATGGCCACGGGTTCGATCGTGACGCCCGACGAGGCGACCGCGGCGAACGCCACCGCCAGCGCGAAGCGCGCCGGCACGGACGCTCCCGCCGCCACCACCGTCGCTCCTGTGAAGCCGACTGTTCCCGCCGCCGCTCCAGCCCAGGAGAAGCCGGCCCCGAAACCGGCGGCCAAGCCCGCGCCGAAGCCCGCTCCCGCCGAGGCCAACGGCAAGGCGGCCGAGGGCGCCAAGACCACCACGCTCCGCGGTGTCGCTGCCAAGATCGTACAGAACATGTCGGCCTCGCTGGAGGTGCCGACCGCCACATCGGTGCGCACGGTCCCGGCCAAGCTCATGGTCGACAACCGCATCGTGATCAACAACCACCTCCAGCGTGGCCGGGGCGGCAAGGTCAGCTTCACCCACCTGATCGGCTGGGCGCTGGTCCGCGCGGTCATGAAGCACCCGGAGATGAACAACTCGTTCGCCGAGGTCGACGGCAAGCCCGCGCTGGTGCAGCCCGAGCACATCAACCTCGGCATCGCCATCGACCTGGCCAAGAAGGACGGCTCCCGCACGCTGGTCGTGCCGTCCATCAAGGGCTGCGAGAAGATGGACTTCCGCAAGTTCTGGCAGGCGTACGAGGACGTGGTCCGCCGCGCCCGCCGCAACGAGCTGACCATGGACGACTACGCCGGCACGACGATCTCGCTCACCAACCCGGGCGGCATCGGCACGGTCCACTCCATCCCCCGCCTGATGACCGGCCAGAGCGCGATCATCGGCGTCGGCGCCATGGAATACCCCGCGCCCTACTCCGGCATGAGCGACGAGACCCTCACCGACCTCGGCGTCAGCAAGGTCACCACGCTGACCAGCACGTACGACCACCGGGTCATCCAGGGCGCGCAGTCCGGCGAGTTCCTCAAGGCGATGCACGAGTTCCTGCTCGGCGACCACGCCTTCTACGACGAGATCTTCACCTCGCTGCGCATCCCGTACGAGCCGGTCCGCTGGGTCCGCGACGTCGCGCACACCTCCGAGGGCCAGATCGACAAGGCGGCCCGGGTCGTCGAGCTCATCCACGCGTACCGGGTGCGCGGCCACCTCATGGCCGACACCGACCCGCTCGAGTTCGAGATCCGCCGCCACCCCGACCTCGACGTGCTCCAGCACGGGCTGACCCTGTGGGACCTCGACCGGACCTTCCCGGTCGGTGGCTTCGCCGGCAAGCAGAAGATGAAGCTGCGCGACGTGCTCGGTGTCCTGCGCGACACCTACTGCCGCCGGGTCGGCATCGAATACATGCACATCCAGGGCCCCGAGGAGCGGCGCTGGATCCAGGACCGCATCGAGATCAAATACACGAAGCCCGACCAGGACGAGCAGAAGCACATCCTCAACCGGCTGAACGCGGCCGAGGCGTTCGAGACCTTCCTGCAGACCAAGTTCGTCGGCCAGAAGAGGTTCTCGCTCGAGGGCGGCGAGTCGCTGATCCCGCTGCTCGACGCGGTGCTCGAGTCGTCGGCCGAGGCCGGGCTGGACGAGATGGTCATCGGCATGGCCCACCGTGGCCGGCTCAACGTGCTGGCCAACATCGTCGGCAAGCCGTACGAGAAGATCTTCAACGAGTTCGAGGGTCAGATGGACCCGAAGTCGGCCCACGGCTCCGGCGACGTCAAGTACCACCTGGGCCAGACCGGGAAGTACACGGCGCCCGACGGCGAGCACGCGACGACCGTCAGCGTGGTCGCCAACCCGTCCCACCTGGAAGCGGTCGACCCGGTCCTCGAGGGCATCGTCCGCGCCAAGCAGGACCGGCTCGACCTGGGCCTGCACGGATACACGGTGTTGCCGGTGCTCGTGCACGGCGACGCCGCGTTCGCCGGGCAGGGCGTGGTGGCCGAGACGCTCAACCTCTCCCAGCTGCGCGGATATCGCACCGGCGGCACGGTCCACGTGGTCGTCAACAACCAGGTCGGCTTCACCACCGCGCCCGAGTACAGCCGCTCGTCGCTCTACTCGACCGACGTGGCCCGGATGATCCAGGCGCCGATCTTCCACGTGAACGGCGACGACCCCGAGGCCGTCGTGCGGGTCGCCAAGCTGGCCTTCGAATATCGCCAGGCGTTCAACAAGGACGTCGTGATCGACCTGGTCTGCTACCGGCGCCGCGGTCACAACGAGGGCGACGACCCCTCGATGACCAACCCGCGCATGTACGAGATCATCGACACCAAGCGCTCGGTGCGGAAGCTCTACACCGAGGAGCTGATCGGCCGGGGTGACATCACCGTGGACGGCGCTCAGGAACAGCTGCGCGACTACCAGTCGCAGCTGGAGCAGGTCTTCAAGGCCACCCGCGACTCGGCCGGCACGCCGCCGCGCCCGCGGGTGATCTCCGAGGAGGCCGAGCCCGAGGTCGACACCGCGGTCGACGCGGCCGTGGTCCGCTCGGTCGGCCAGGCCCACATCGAGCTGCCCGACGGCTTCACCCCGCACAAGCGGGTGCAGCAGCTGCTCGAGCGCCGGGCCAAGATGGGCAACGACGGCGGCATCGACTGGGGCTTCGGCGAGCTGGTCGCGTTCGGCTCGCTGCTCAGCCAGGGCGTCACGGTCCGGCTCGCCGGCCAGGACTCGCGCCGCGGCACGTTCGTCTCCCGGCACGCCTCGGTCGTCGACGCCAAGACCGGTAAGGACTTCCTGCCGCTCTCGACGCTGGCCACCGGCAACGCCCGGTTCTTCGTGCACGACTCGCTGCTCAGCGAGTACGCGGCGATGGGCTTCGAGTACGGCTACTCGGTGGAGAACCCGGAGGCGCTGGTCCTCTGGGAGGCGCAGTTCGGCGACTTCGTCAACGGCGCCCAGTCGATCGTCGACGAGTTCATCTCCTCCGGCGAGGTGAAGTGGGGCCAGAAGTCGTCGCTGGTGCTGCTGCTCCCGCACGGCCAGGAGGGACAGGGCCCCGACCACTCGTCGGGCCGTCCCGAGCGGTTCCTCCAGCTCTGCGCGCAGGACAACATGCGGGTGGCCAACCCGACCACCCCGGCCAACTACTTCCACCTGCTGCGCCGCCAGGCCCTGTCCAGCAAGCGCAAGCCGCTGGTGGTCTTCTCGCCGAAGTCCCTGCTGCGCCACAAGCTCGCGGTGTCGTCGGTCGCCGACTTCACCCAGGGCACGTTCCAGCCGGTCATCGGCGACGCCGGGGTCAACGGCACGCCGCTGGACGCCGGCTCGGTCAAGCGGGTCCTGCTCTGCTCGGGCAAGGTCTACTACGACCTGTTCCAGGCCCGGGCCGAGCGCGGCATCACCGACACGGCGATCATCCGGATGGAGCAGATCTACCCGCTGCCGGTGAACGAGCTCAAGGCGATCCTGGCCCAGTTCCCGAACGCCGAGGACTACGCCTGGGTGCAGGAGGAGCCGGCCAACCAGGGCGCCTGGTCGTTCGTCGCGCTCAACCTGCTGGAGCACCTCGAGGGCGTACGCCTGCGGCGGATCTCCCGCCCGGCCGCCGCCGCGCCGGCGGTCGGCTCGGCCAAGATGCACGACGCCGAGCAGACGGCCCTGATCGAGGCCTCGCTGCCGCGTCCGTAAGGATCGGATGAGAGGGGGCGCTCCGCTGCGGCGGGGCGCCCCCTCCTACTATCCGGGTCATGTACTTCACCGATCGCGGCATCGAGGAGCTGGTCGAACGGCGTGGCCAGGAAACGGTCACGCTGGAGTGGCTCGGCGAGCAGCTGCGGACCTTCGTCGACCTGAACCCCGAGTTCGAGACCCCGATCGAGCGCCTGGCCACGTGGCTGGCCCGCGACGACGAGGACGAGGACGAATAGTTCCCCGATCCGGCGGGTGGAGCTCTCCGCCGACGCCGAGATCGACCGTACGCAGTGGTGGGCGCGGATCCCGGCGGTTCGCGCCCTGCTCGACCATGGGCTGAACATCCCGCCCGGCGTGACGTTCCTGGTCGGCGAGAACGGGTCGGGCAAGTCGACGCTGATCGAGGCGCTGGCCGTGGCGACCGGGCTCAACCCGGAGGGCGGCTCGCGCTCGGCCCGGCACTCGACGCGGGAGACGGAGTCGCCGCTGGGGGCGGCGCTGAAGGTCATCCGTACGCCGGGCAAGCGCGTCAACTCGTACTTCCTCCGGGCCGAGACCACCCACGGCCTCTACACCTACCTGGAAGGGCTGCCCGGGGACAATCCGGACGGCGGGCTGCACGAGCAGAGCCACGGCGAGGGCTTCCTCGAGCTTCTGACCCGCAAGTTCCGGGGGTACGGCTTCTATCTGATGGACGAGCCGGAGGCGCCACTCTCCTTCACGTCGACACTGGGGCTGCTCGGGATGCTGGAGGAGTTGCGGGCGTCCGGGGCGCAGGTCGTGATCGCCACCCATTCGCCGCTGCTCACGGCCCTGCCCGGGGCCACCATCCTGGCGCTCGGCGACGACGGCATCCGGCGGGCCGCGTGGGACGACCTGGAGATCGTGGCGAACTGGCGCGGGTTCCTGGCCTCGCCGACCGCCTACCTCCGTCATTTGTGACAGGCATGGCGTCATCCACAGTTAGGACTTTCGGCCCGGCGGCCTCAGGGCCCGGCCGGTAGGTTTGGTCCGTGGCACGAAGTGTGTATGTGACCGGTCTCGGACCGAGCGTCGGCAAGGGCACGGTCGCCCTGGGGCTGGTCGAGTTGCTGTCCCGTCAGGTCGCGCGGATCGGCGTCTTCCGGCCGCTGGTCTCCGGTCCCGACGACGATTCGCTGCTCACCCTGCTGACGAAGCGCTATCCGGTCGTGGCGCCCTCGGCGGAGTCCTACGGCGTGACCATCGCCGAGGCGAGCGCGCTGGTGGCCGACGGCAAGTGGGAGGAGCTGATCTCCCGCATCGTCGAGCGCTACCGCGAGGTCGAGCGGCTGGCCGGCTCGGTCGTGGTGATCGGCAGCGACTTCGCGGCCGGGGCCAGCGCCGACGACGAGATCCCGCGCGAGCTCGGCTTCAACGCCCGGCTGGCCACCGAGTTCGGCAGCGTCGTGATCCCGGTGATCAGCGGCGCCGGCCGGAGCGCGGAGTCGCTGGCCGGCGCCGCCCGCAGCGCGTACCACTCCCTCACCGACCTCGACGCGACCGTCCTGGCCGTCATCGCCAACCGCGTCCCGGCCTCGGCCCGGCCCACGTCACCGGTCGATCTGCCGGTGCCGATGTGGGCCATCCCCGAGGTCGCGGCCGTGAGCGCGCCGACCGTGGCCGAGGTGGCGGCCTCGCTCGACGCGACCGTCATCTCGGGCGGGGCGAGCGCGCTCGACCGCGACGTGCTCGACTACGTGGTCGGCGCCGCCCACGTGCCGGCCCTGCTCGACCACCTGACCGACGGGGCGCTGCTGATCACCCCCGGCGACCGGGCCGACCTGCTGGTGGCGGCCAGCGCCGCCCACGCCGCGGGCAACGTGACGCTCTCCGGCCTGGTCCTCACCCTGGGCGAGCGGCCCGACGAGCGCGCGGTCCGCGTGATCGAGCGGCTCAACACCGGCCTGGCCATGCTCGTGGTCGACTCCGACAGCTACCACACGATCTCCGCCGCCGGCCGCATCGAGGCCCGCCTCGGCACGGGCACACCCCGCAAGATCGAGGCCGCCCTCGGCGCCTTCGAGGAGAACGTCGACACCGCCGAGCTGACCCGCCTGCTCGACGTGGCCCGCTCCAGCCGGGTCACCCCGCTGATGTTCGAGAACGACCTGATCGACCGGGCCCGCGCCGAGCGCCGCCACCTCGTGCTGCCCGAAGGCACCGACGAGCGCATCCTGCGGGCCACCGAGACGCTGCTGCGGCGCGGCGTCGCCGACCTGACCCTGCTCGGCGTCCCCGACGAGATCACCCGCCGCGCCCGCGAGCTCGGCCTCGAGATCGGCGGCGCCCACCTGGTCGACCCCGAAACCAGCGAATGGCGCGACGAGTTCGCCGCGACCTACGCCGAGCTGCGCAAACACAAGGCGGTCTCGCTCGACCTGGCGTACGACGTGGTCCGCGACGTCAACTACTTCGGCACCCTGATGGTCCAGGCGGGCAAGGCCGACGGCATGGTCTCCGGGGCCAACCACACGACGGCGGCCACCATCCGCCCCGCCTTCGAGATCATCAAGACGGTCCCCGACGTGTCGGTGGCCTCCAGCGTGTTCTTCATGCTGCTGGCCGACCGGGTCCTGGTCTACGGCGACTGCGCGGTCAACCCCGACCCCGACGCGGCCCAGCTGGCCGACATCGCGCTCTCGTCGGCGCGGACGGCGGCCGCCTTCGGCATCGAGCCGCGGGTGGCCATGCTGTCCTATTCGACCGGCAGCTCCGGCGCCGGCGCCGACGTGGAGAAGGTCGCGGCGGCCACCGCGCTGGTCCGGGAGCGCTCACCCGAGCTGCCCGTCGAGGGCCCGATCCAGTACGACGCGGCCATCGACCCCGCGGTGGCGGCGACCAAGCTGCCCGACAGCGCGGTCGCGGGCAAGGCGACGGTCTTCATCTTCCCCGACCTCAACACCGGCAACAACACCTACAAGGCGGTCCAGCGGTCGGCCGGCGCCGTCGCGGTCGGCCCGGTCATGCAGGGCCTGCGGCGACCGGTGAACGACCTGTCCCGCGGGGCCACGGTCAAAGACATCGTCAACACAGTGGCGATCACGGCAATCCAGGCGGCGGCGCGATGACTCGGGTTCTGGTCCTCAACAGCGGTTCCTCGTCGGTGAAATACCGGCTCTTCGACGGCGCCGAGACCGTCGCCAAAGGTCTCGTCGAGCGGATCGGCGAGCCCGGCGGCGACACGGCCGACCACCGGGCCGCCCTTCAGCGCATCATGGACTCGATCGACCTGTCCGGCCTGGCCGCGGTGGGCCATCGCGTGGTGCACGGCGGCCCCGAGTTCAGCGAGCCGACGGTCATCGACGACGAGGTGGTGGCCCGCGTCGAGTCGCTGGTGCCGCTGGCCCCGCTGCACAACCCGGCCGCGCTCACCGGCATCGAGGTGGCCCGCAAGCTGCTGCCCGACGTTGCGCAGGTGGCGGTCTTCGACACGGCGTTCCACGCCACGATCCCGCCCGAGGGCGTGACGTGGGCCATCGACGCGTCGCTGGCCGAGCGGTGGCAGATTCGGCGGTACGGCTTCCACGGCACCTCGCACGCCTATGTGGCCCGCAAGACCGCCGAGCTGCTGGGCCGCCCGATCGAGGACACGAACGTCATCACGCTGCACCTCGGCAACGGCGCGAGCGCGTGCGCGGTCCGCGGCGGCCTCAGCGTGGCCACGTCGATGGGCATGTCACCGCAGAGCGGCCTGGTAATGGGGACCCGCAGCGGCGACATCGACCCGACGGTCGTCTTCCAGCTGCACCGGGTGGCCGGCCTGCCGATCGAGGAGATCGAGAACAGCCTCACCCGCCACGCCGGCCTGCTCGGCCTCACCGGCGAGAACGACCTGCGCGCCGTCATCAAGCGCCGCGACGCCGGCGACCCGGCCGCCACCTTGGCCTTCGACGTCTACTGCCGCCGCATCCGCGAATACGTCGGCGCCTACCTGGCGGTGCTGGGCCGCGTGGACGCCATCACCTTCACCGCCGGCGTGGGCGAGAATTCGCCTCCGGTGCGCGCCGCTTCCCTCTCCGGCCTGGAGGCCCTGGGCATCGAGATCGACCGGTCCCGCAACGAGGACGGCGCCGGCATCATCTCGCCCGACGGCACCCGCGTCCCGGTCTGCGTCGTGCCCACCGACGAGGAGCTGGAGATCGCCGACCAGTCCCGGACGGCGCTCTCCCTCCCCCGCTGACTCCGGGCGGCGGCGCGAGGTCTTCCCCACGCCGCCGGAGGTCAGGCTACGAGCCAGACGATCAGGGCGATCAGGACCACGGCGACAGCGACGGCGCCGATGATCAGTGGGGTCTTGGAGGCCGGGGCCTGCTGTTGCTGCGGGGTGTGCTCCGTGAAGGCGCGGAACGCCTCGGTGTTGCCGCTCGGGTCGACTCTGTTGTCAGACATGCGGAAGACCTTAGCGAAACAACGCACCCCAGCCGATCCGGCGACCCACCACGCACGCGATCTACCTGGACAAACACCCCCGTACGGTGATTTCACCCCAACGAGGCGGCGCCCACCCGTAACGTTTCGCCGCGCGAGCCACAATGGGACGGGTGCATCGCCGAACTCTTGTCCTCGGGCTGGGCGCCGCGGCGCTCGCCGGATGTTCCGCGCCGGCGGAGAAACCCGCGCCGAGCGTCTCGGCGAGCCCGGCTCCCACACCGGCCTCGCGCCGGGCGCCGGCCCAGCAGTTCCCGGTTGGGACGCGGCGGCTCGCCCTGCGGCGCGGGGCGGACCGGCCGCTGGCCACCACGATCTGGGCCCCCAAGGGCGACGGGCCGTTCCCGCTCATCCTCTTCAGCCATGGGCTCACCGCGAATCCGGGCAGCTACGCCGACCTGCTGCGCTCGTGGGCGCGGGCCGGCTTCGTGGTGGCGGCGCCGGCCTATCCGCACACCTCGGGCGAGTCGGGCGAGCTCAACGTGCTCGACGTGCTCAACCAGCCGGCCGACGCGTCGTACGTCATCACCGAGGTTCTGGCCGAGCTCACGAACGTCGACACCGGCCGGGTCGCGGCCGCCGGTCATTCGGCGGGCGGGATCACCACGATCGGGATGTTCAGCAACGCCCGGGACCATCGGCTGGTCGCCGGGGTGGTGCTGGCCGGGCGGCAGGTGCTGGCGTCGCCGTTCACCGGCGTGGAGGCGCCGCTGCTGTTCGTGCACGGGCAGCGCGACAAGGTGGTGGGCTACGGCGACGGCCGGGCGGCGTACGAGGCCGTGCCCTGGCCCAAAGCCCTGCTCAGCGTCACCCGGGGCGGGCACATCGCGACCGGCGCCGCGTTCGGCGTCGTGGCCGCGACGACCACGGACTTCTGGCGATGGAGCCTGTACGGCGACACGGCCGCCCGCGAACGGCTCAGGACGGACGCGACGCGGGGCGGCGTGGCCACCCTGGACGACAAGTTGCATTGACAGGCGTGGCTTCGAAAGATCCAATATGCCGCGTGAGAACGGGGACACGGATCGTGGCCGCCGCGGTTGCCGTGGCACTGCTCAGCGGCTGCTCCGGCGGTTCCTCCGACCCCGATAGGGCCACCGCCAAGGATGCTTGGGGCGATCCGCCGGCCGCGGCTCCGGCGGCGAAGATCGGCGCGCCGGGCACGGCCTGTCCGTTGCCGATCACCTTCGACGTGGCCGGCGAATGGTCGCCCGAGGCGGTCGAGGACGGCCTGTTCGACCAGGGCGGCTTCGCCCTCCGGTGCGAGATCGACGCCAAGCCGGCCGGGCACCTCGGCTTCCTGCGGGTCTGGACCGGCCACGGCACCGATCCGGCGGCGGCGCTGGAAGCCTTCGTGAAGGCCGAGCAGGGTACGGCGGCGATCACCGGCCGCCGCACCCGTTCCGGCCCGGCAAGCGCGGAGACGACCTATCTCGACGTCGAGAACGACCGCCCCGAGCGGGTGCTGGCCTTCTCCACCGGCCCGGACATCGTGATCCTCACCCTCGGCGGTGCCGACACCGAGGAGCACGAGGACATGCTGCCCGCGTACGTCCTGGCCCGCGACACCATGGCTTAGTGCAGCAGGTCGACGACGACCTTGCCGAAGATGTCGCCCGACTCGAGCCGGGCGAAGGCGTCGCCGACCGCGCTGAAGCCGTACGTCGAGTCGACCACCGGGCGCACCCCGGTCGACACCAGCAGGCCGAGCAGGTCCTCGAGGTCGTCGCGGGTGCCCATCGTGCTGCCCAGCACGTCGAGGCGCATGGCGAACAGGCGCCGCAGGTCCACCGTGGCCAGGTGACCGCCGGTGGCGCCGCAGACGACGATGCGGGCGCCCGGGCTGGCGCACTTCATCGAGTGGTCGAAGGTGGGCGCGCCGACCGACTCGATGACCACGTCGACGCGCTCGGGCAGGCGCGCGCCGGGCTCGACCGCCGTGGCCCCGAGCTCGGCGACGCGTTCACGCTTCTCCGGGTCGCGGCTGGTGGCGTACACCCTCTTGCCCATCGCCAGCGCGAGCGCGACCGCCGCCGTGGCCACCCCGCCGCCGGCGCCCTGCACCAGCACCGCGTCCGCCTCGTCGACGCGGCCGCGCGTCTTCAGCATGTGGAACGCCGTGAGCCAGGCCGTGGGCAGGCAGGCCGCGTCCACGAAGGACAGACCGGCCGGCTTGGCCACCAGGCTCTCCGGCGGCACCGCGACCCGCTCGGCGAGCGTGCCGGGATGCCGTTCGGAGAGCAGCGACAGACCGCGCGGGTCGGCCTCGTCCGCGACGACCGGATAGATGACCACCTCGTTGCCGTCCGGGTCGACGCCGGCCGCGTCGCACCCGAGGATCATCGGCAGGCGGTCGGCGGGCAGGCCCACTCCGCGCAGCGACCACAGGTCGTGCTGGTTGAGCGAGGCGGCCCGCACCTCGACCGTCACCCAGCCGTCGGGCGGGGTCGGCTCGGGCCTCTCGCCCACGCGCAGCGCGGAGCGGGGGTTGTCAGGGTCGGCGGCGATGGCGTAGGCGGCGCGCATAGGGAAGAACCCTAAGCGCTTTCTAGGCCACTGTCGTGCGCTCCTCGACCGGGGACGGCGCGCTGCGGCGGGCCACCCCGTCGGCGATGGCCGCGGCGGCGACCGCCTCGGCGACCGCGGGGGCGACGCGCGGGTCGAGCGGCGACGGCACGATCGCCTCGGGGCGCAGGTCGTCGGAGACCACGTCGGCGATCGCCTCGGCCGCGGCCACCTTCATCCGCTCGGTGATCGTCGAGGCCCGCACGTCGAGCGCGCCCCGGAAGATGCCCGGGAAGGCCAGCACGTTGTTGATCTGGTTGGGGAAGTCGCTGCGGCCGGTGGCCACGATCGCCGCGTACTTGTGGGCGATCTCCGGCGCCACCTCGGGCGTCGGGTTGGCCATGGCGAAGATGATGCCGCCGGGCGCCATGCCGGCGACCGCGCTCTCCTCGATGGCGCCGCCGGAGACCCCGATCAGCACGTCGGCGCCGATCAGGGCCTCGGTGATGCCGCCCGCGCGACCCGAGAGGTTCGTGGTGGCGGCCAGCTCGGTCTTGATCGGGGTGAGGTCGCCGCGCTCGGCGTGGATGATGCCGCGCGAGTCGCAGACGATGACGTTGGCGCCCTCGACGCCGGCCGCGATCAGCGTCTGGGTGATCGCCACGCCGGCCGCGCCGGCGCCGCTGATCACGACGCGCAGGTCGGCGAAGCGGCGGCCGAGCAGCTTGGCCGCGTTGCGCAGCGCGGCCAGCGTGACCACCGCCGTACCGTGCTGGTCGTCGTGGAAGACCGGGATGTCGAGCTCGGCGTCGAGCCGGCGCTCGATCTCGAAGCAGCGGGGCGCGCTGATGTCCTCGAGGTTGATGCCGCCGAACGACGGCGCCATCGCCTTGACCGTCGCGATGATGCCCTCGACGTCCTGCGTGTCCAGGCAGATCGGGATCGAGTCGACGCCGCCGAACTGCTTGAACAGGATGGACTTGCCCTCCATGACCGGCATCGCGGCCTTGGGTCCGATGTTGCCGAGGCCCAGCACCGCCGAGCCGTCGGTGACGACCGCGACCGTGTTGGCCGTCCACGTGTAGTCGGAGTAGAGCGACTCGTCGTCGGCGATGGCCTCGCAGACCCGGGCCACGCCGGGCGTGTAGGCCAGCGACAGATGGTCACGGCTGGTCAGCGGAACGGTCGCGCTGATCTCCATCTTGCCCCGCTTGTGCAGGTCGAAGACGGGGTCGGCGGCGAGGGCGGGATCGAGCTCGAAACTGAAGTAGGACACGGTGACTCCAACCGGCATCAGAAATGGTCGAGGCGCTCACCGATCGCACGGCGAGTGTGCGCCGGACCGGAGCGCGATGCGGGGATCACCCGTAACAGCTATCGCAGCGCGAGTGTGCGCTGCGATTTCCGAACCCTAACGTAGCCGACCGACGCGCGGGTAGTAGCGAATTATCGCGCGGCCGATGACATCCGCCACCCCGTACGCTCGCGAATCGTCCTTCACCAGGGAATTGTCTCCCTCCACCCACCAGCCGCCATCCTGCTCGCGGACCACCCGCTTGATCACCAGCAGATCGGGCCGGGACCGGAAACGCGCGACGACGATGTGGCCGGGCCGCACGCGCCGGTCGCCGCGCGACACGATCAGCGCGTCGCCCGAGCGCAGAGTGGGCACCATCGACGGTCCGTGCACGAGGACCGCGAACAGTGGTAGTTGCCACCTCAAGGCATCAGTCCTCCGTCGCGTTACCGGCCGGGTGTAAGGGGTAGTGTCATCCACGGATCATCGCAAACCCGTATGGAGGAGTCCTGATGCGACTTCCGCGTTTCCTCATGCCTAAGACCGTGGTCAGCGCCCACTGCGACCTGCCCTGTGGCGTCTACGACCCGGCCCAGGCCCGGATCGAGGCCGAGTCGGTCAAGGCCATCGCCGAGAAGTACCAGGCGAACACCGACCCGGAGTTCCGTACCCGCGCCATCCTGATCAAGGAGCAGCGCGCCGAGCTGGTCAAGCACCACCTGTGGGTGCTGTGGACCGACTACTTCAAGGCCCCGCACTTCGAGAAGTACCCGCAGCTGCACGGCCTGTTCAACGAGGCCACCAAGCTGGCCGGCGCCTCCGGCGCCAAGGGCTCGGTCGACCCGGCCGTGGCCGACCAGCTGCTCGGCAAGATCGAGGAGATCTCCAAGATCTTCTGGGAGACCAAGCAGGCCTGATGCTTCGCGCGCGACGGTGGGCCCGTTCATCCGGACGGGCCTGCCGTCGTCGCGTCGTTTCCGGCCGGGCGCTAGAGTCCGGGGCGTTGGGAGGATGACACGGTGACTCTGACGGATACACACCCGGACCCGGCGATCGGCGACGACGTCGTCATGCTCACCGTGCCCGCCGACGGTGGCTATCTCGGCGTGCTCCGTACGGCGACGGCCGGTCTGGCCGCACGGCTCCACTTCGCCCTCGACGAGATCGAGGACCTGCGCATCGCCGTCGACGAGGCGTGCGCCATGCTGCTCGCCATCGCGACCCGCGGCGCCGAGCTCGACTGCCGGTTCGCGGTCACCGAGGACGCGCTGACCGTCGAGGTCACCGTGACGACCGTGCGCGGCGCCAAGCTGCCGGCCGAGTCGTCGTTCGCGTGGAAGGTGCTGACCGCCCTCACCACGTCGGCCACGGCCGAGGCGACGGGCCAGCGCGCCACGATCCGCCTCGTGACGCGCCGGGTGAACTTCTAACGCACGACCGCCGCGATGTAATCGAGGTGGCGGGCCGCCGCCTTCGTGGCCGACTCGGCGTCACGCATGCTCAGGCAGTCCAGCAGCAGCCGGTGGTCGGCGTCGATCTGACGCCAGTATCCCGGCGGCAGGTCGCTGGTGACGTCCTCACCGAACGAGGCGTGGTAGAGCGGCCGCACCACCAGCTCGAACAGCGGGTTGCCGGTCGCCTTGGCCACCGCCATGTGGAAGGCCGCGTGCGCGGACAGCATCGTGTCGAGGTCGTCGATGGCCGGGTCGAAGAGCGCGCCGTGAATCTCGAGGAGATGCTCCTCGTCGCGGCGCACCGCGGCCAGCCCGGCCGCCGGCACCTCGAGCGCCCGGCGCAGCTCGAGCAGGTCGGCCAGCCCGACGTCGGCCGAGTTCGTCAGCAGCGTGAAGCCGGTGGCGAGACCGTCGGCCAGCTGCTCGGCGTCGGGGTGCGAGACGAAGCTCCCACCGGTCACCCCGCGGGTCGTCACGATGAGATGCTGGCTGGCCAGCAGGCGTAACGCCTCCCGCACGGTGCTCCGGCTGACGCCGGTCTTGACGCACAGCTCGGGTTCCGGGGGCAGCCTCTCACCGGGCTGGAGACGCCCTGAGGTGATGTCGGCCCGTAACTCGTCCGCCAGTAGTTGATACGCGGGCGGCCGCACCGTTGATCCGGTCACTCCCACAGGGTAGGCCCTCGTACCGGAAATAAGGCCGGTTAATCGATGCCCAGTGCTCTTGTGCTGGCCGGAAGGACCACCAGGAGGCCGACAAGCACACCCAGGGCCATCAGCACAACACCCAGCCAGAGTGGATTCACCTGGATGAGGAAGCCGCCGGTGGCGATGACGAACAGCTGGATGACGATGGCCGGGCCGCGGCTGCCGCGCCGTCGCTGACCCAGGAACCGCGCCACGAAGAAGACGAAGGCGACGCCGATCGCGGCGAACACCGTGAGGGACACCGCCACGCCGATGTTGACGTCGTCGCTCGTCAGATCTTGGACGACGAGCCACACCGTGAGCGCGGCCAGCGCGGCGCACTCCAGGTAGAGCAGCCGCACCGCCCACACCAGCGTCGAGGGGTTGTCAACGACTGACTTCTCACCGGTCACAGCAGCACCATACCGACAGTGTTTCGGGCCGTTGTTGGGTACAGTGCCGCGCATGCGAGCGTTACTGCTGGTCAACCCCAAGGCTACGACCACCAGCGAGCGCAGCCGGGACGTCCTGGTGCGCGCTCTGCGCAGCGCGGTCGATCTGTCGGTGGAGTACACGACGCGGCGCGGGCACGCGTCGGCCCTGGCCCGGACGGCCGCCGAGAGCGGCGTCGACGTGGTGGTCACCCTCGGCGGCGACGGCACGGTCAACGAGGCGGTCAACGGGTTGATGACCGCCGAGGGCGCGCTGACCGGCGTGACCGAGTCGCGGGCCCAGGCGCTGCCGGCGCTCGCGGTGGTGCCCGGCGGCTCGACGAACGTCTTCGCCCGCGCGCTCGGACTGCCCCGCGACTGGGCCGAGGGCACCAGCGTGATCCTCGACGGCCTGCGCGACGGCCGGTGCCGGATGATCGGCCTGGGCCGCGCCGACGACCGCTTCTTCACCTTCGCCGCCGGCTTCGGCTTCGACGCCGCCGTGGTGCGCCGGGTCGAGCAGGCCCGGCTGCGCGGGCGTACCTCGACGCCCGGCCTTTACTTCCGTTCCATCGTCGGCCAGTTCTTCGGCGACGACCGCAAGACCCCGCCGCTGAGCATCGAACGCCCCGGCGAGCCGCCCGAGGTCGACCTGGGCACGGTCATCATTCAGAACACGGCCCCGTGGACCTATGTGGGCGACCGGGCGATCAACCCGAACCCGAACGCCTCGTTCGACCGTGGTCTCGACGTGCTCGCTCTGCGTGGCCTGGCCATCACCAGCACGACCCGGACGATGGCGCAGCTCGCCACGCGCAAGGGCGATCCGAGCGGCAAGCAGGTGCTGCAACTGCACGACCAGGACGAATTCACCATCGTGGCGTCGCGGCCGCAGCCTTTCCAGCTGGACGGCGACTATCTGGGCGAGCGCCAGAAGGTGCACTTCGTGTCCGTTCCCGAAGCACTACGTGTGATCTGCTGATCACGGGGTAGGGAACCTCACGATCCGTTACAGAAACTCGGTCAAAAGGTCGGCAGAAGGGCCGTGACCGTACTACATTGATGGGAGCGTTCGTCACCGGGTCCTGGCAGTAGCCCTGAAACCGGACAAAGGGGCCGTGAGCCAGCTCACCCGCCGGGAGAAACTTCTGGCGCTACCCTTGACATCGCCAGAGTTCGTGAAAGCATTCACAAGCGATATGAAGTAACCGGCTGCTGCTTGTGCGCGTTCCTAATTCAGATGCGCCGAACGGCTTGCCACAAACACAAAAGCTTGCTGACGCACGGCGAGCGGAGGGTTCCAGCCCACCGGCCGCCAACGCGCATGCATAGGTAAACCAGTAACGCGATTCATTACCCCATCCGAAACAAGGAGTGTTGCCGCCATGGACTGGCGTCACGATGCGATCTGCCGCGACGAGGACCCGGAGCTGTTCTTCCCGATCGGGACGTCCGGCCCCGCGCTCCTGCAGGTCGAGCAGGCCAAGGCCGTGTGCCGGCGGTGTCCCGTGACCGAGAGCTGCCTTTCCTGGGCACTCGAATCGGGTCAGGACGCCGGCGTCTGGGGCGGGATGAGCGAAGACGAGCGACGCGCAGTGAAGCGTCGCGGCGGCCTGCGGGTCGGCGCTCCTACCGCCTGAACCAATCCCCCACAGCATTTGCGCCCCGGGCCGTTCGGCACCGGGGCGTCTTGCTGTTTCCGGTCGATTACTCAGCGCGCCGATTCCTGAGAGGTTCCTTCGGGGTTCGCCCAGCGCGCTAATTCGATCACGTTGGGTTCCATCGAGAATCCACGAAATGATCTCGAAATTGCGGACCCCCGCAACCAATGGTCCACATTCTCCATACGGTCCGTGCCCGCCTTATGCCGCAACGGGATAGTGACGCTGAGTCAGCACAACCCGCTCGATCACCAGGCGTACAAGATCGGTCGCGTCACCGAGCGGCGCCGCGACGGTCACCGCCCCCGCGTCGAGTGCCGAGCGCACCGCGAGGTCGTAGAGGTGCCCCGGAGCGAGGAAGTAGGCCGCCATTCCGACCCGGCCCCGCAGAAGGCCCACAGCGCCTCCGGGACGGGGCAGGGCCCCCGAGGCATAGGCGACGGCACACGGAAGGCTCAGGCGAGCGCTGAGAGCCTCCGCAACCCACATGATCGTTTCCCGCGCGGCCGCGTCCCGGGTCCCCGCCGCCGCGAGCACAACCCCGTCAAGCCCGCTGAGGGCCTCGCCCGCGCCGTGGACCGCCCTCACACCGCCGACCCCGCGGCCGCCCGCCCGGTCCACGCCGCCAACCGCCGCCGCGCCGGCAGGCCCGCGACGGCCGGCCTCGCCCATACCGCCGGCCGCGTCACCAAGCGCGCCACCGACCTCAGCCGAGCACGCGCCGCTGACCCCGCCCGAGCGGGAGCCGCCAGCCACGTCACCGACCCCGCCATCCGAGACCACGCCGCCAACCGCGCCCCATGGCGCCCAGCCGCCGTCGCTGGCCGCGCTCGGCGCTGCCGATACCCCGGTACCCGCGCTCGTGAGGCCCGCCACGCTGACACCCTCGCCCGCGCTGACACCCTCGCCCGCGCTGACACCCTCGCCCGCGCTGTCACCCACGCTCGCGCCCGCGACGCCAACCGCGCTGACACCCGCACCCGCACCCAAGACGCCACCTGCGCCCGCGACGCCGCCCACAGGCGCCATGACGAGACCCGGGGCGCCGATGACCGCGCCGCCCGCTACGGCCTCGGCGAGGCGGCTGATCAATCCATCGAGGAGCAAGTCCGAAATTTCGGGACTTGTGGGGCCTAGGACGTCGGCCAAGGTCACGTCAATCGGGAAAGAGGCCGCCGCGGCGAGGATCTCGGGCACGTCGACCCGGCCGTGGTAGGCCGCCGTCAACAGCAGCGGCACCACGACCGCCCGGGAACCCGCCGGCAAGGCCGCCAGCACGTCGAGCGGCCTCGGCCCCGCATGGTCGAGGAACGACGCCCGCACGTCCCAGCCAGGCCTGGCCCTCCGCACCGCGCGGGCCAGCGCCCTCGTCGACGCCGCCGCCCGCGGGTCCCGGCTGCCGTGCGCGACCAGCAGGACGGTCAGACGTGCAGACCGCATTCGGTCTTCTCGAACATCGCCCAGCGGCCCGCTCGCGGGTCCTCTCCGGCCTTCGTACGCCGGGTGCACGGCCAGCAGCCGATCGAGCCGTAGCCCTTCTTGAACAGCTCGTTCACCGGCACGTTCCACCGGCTGATGTAGCGGTCCACCTCGGCCTGGGTCCAGGCCGCGATCGGGTTGACCTTGACCTTGCCCTTCTTGGCGTCGAACGCCACCACCGGCGTGTTGGCCCGGGTCGGCGACTCGTCTCGGCGCAGGCCCGTGGCCCACGCGTCGTAGTCGGACAGCGCTCGCTCCAGCGGCTCCACCTTGCGCATGAAGCAGCACTCGTCGGGGCTCCGGGCGAACAGCCTCGGCCCGTATTCGCCATCCTGCTGGCCCACCGTCATTCTCGGGCGGATCGAGCGCACGTTGACGTTCATGGTCGCGGCGACGGTGTCGCGCACCTTCAACGTCTCCGGGAAGTGCAGACCGGTGTCGAGGAAGACCACGTCGACGCCGGGCGAGACCCGGGAGAAGACGTGCGCCACCACCGCGTCGGCCATCGAGCTGGTCACACAGAAACGGTCGCCGAAGGTGTCGGTCGCCCACTTGGCGATCGCCTCGGCCGGAGCGCCCTCCAGCTCGCGCGCCGCGTCGCGGGCGAGCGCCTCCAGCTCCTCGCGGGAGCGGCGGGCGGGATCCTGGGCGACGGCCGGTGCGCCGAGGTTGACCAGGTTGAGGTTGGTTGCGGCCACGATGGTCATTTCTTGCCTCCCCGAGATAGCAAGCCGTTGAACTTCACCGTGAAAACCCGGGCGCAGGAGTGGCACTCCCACGCGCCGTGCGAAGCCTCGTTCGGGAACAGGTCTTCCTCGCCGCAGTAGGGGCAGTACAGCGGGGTGGATCGGGCGTCGCTCATTTCAGGAGCTCCTCGTCGGCGCGGAGCACCCAGGTGGCGAAGGTCTCCCGCGACGACTCACGGTCGCCCAGGTAGTTGCGGGCGAGCTTCTCGACGTACGCCGGAAGCTCCTCCGCCGTTGCCTTGAGGCCGCGCAATTTGCGGCCGAAACCGGACGTCTGCCCCTGTGCCATGCCGAGGCCGCCGCCGAGGTGCACCTGGAAGCCCTCGACCTGCTCGCCGTGCGCGTTCATCACGAGCTGGCCCTTGAGGCCGATGTCGGCGACCTGGGTGCGCGCGCAGGCGTTGGGGCAGCCGTTGATGTGGATCGAGATGTCGGAGTCGAAGTCCTTGAGCCGCTCCTCGAGCCGGGCCACCAGCTCCTCGCCGCGCGCCTTGGTCTCGACGATGGCGAGCTTGCAGTATTCGATGCCGGTGCAGGCCATCGTGCCGCGCCGCCACGAGGACGGGCGGGCTTCCAGCCCGATCGCGCGCAGCTTCGCGATGGCCGGCTCGACTTTGTCGTCGGAGATGTCGAGGACGAGGAGCTTCTGGTACGCCGTCAGGCGTACCCGGTCCGAACCATGCTCCTCGACGACGTCGGCCAGTTTCGCCAGCTGGGTGCCGGACGTGCGGCCGACCACCGGCGCGGCGCCGATGTAGTTGAGCCCGTCGCTCTGCTTGTGCACGCCGATGTGGTCGATCGGCTTGGCCGGCAGCTCCGGTGGCGGCCCGTCGATCAGGGCCCGGCCCAGGTATTCCTTCTCGAGGATCTCCCGGAACTTGGCCACGCCCCAGTCGGCCAGCAGGAACTTCAGCCGGGCGCGGTTGCGCAGGCGGCGATATCCGTAGTCGCGGAAGATGCCGACGACGCCCTCCCAGACGTCCGGGATCTCCTCGAGCGGCACCCAGACGCCGAGGCGCTCGGCCAGGCGCGGGTTGGTGGACAGGCCGCCGCCGACCCACAGGTCGAAGCCGGGGCCGTGCTGCGGGTGGACCACGCCGACGAAGGAGATGTCGTTCGTCTCGTACGGCCCGTCGGCCAGCCAGGAGATCTGCGACTTGAACTTGCGCGGCAGGTTGGAGTAGCGCGGGTCGCCGACGTAGCGCTTCAGGATCTCGTCGATCGCCGGCGTGCCGTCGACGACCTCGTCGCGGGCGATGCCGGCCACCGGCGAGCCGAGCACGACGCGCGGGCAGTCGCCGCACGCCTCGGTGGTCTGCAGGCCGACCGCCTCGAGCCGGCGCCAGATCTCCGGCACGTCCTCGACCCGGATCCAGTGCAGCTGGATGTTCTGCCGGTCGGTGATGTCGGCCGAGTCGCGGCCGAACTCCTGGGAGATGCCCGCGATCGTGCGCAGCTGGGCCAGGTTCAGCGCGCCGCCGTCGACCCGGACGCGGAGCATGAAGTACTCGTCCTCGAGCTCGTGCGGCTCGAGCACGGCCGTACGGCCGCCGTCGATGCCCGCCTTGCGCTGGGTGTAAAGCCCCCACCAGCGGAAACGGCCACGCAGGTCCTGCGGGTCGATCGAGGAGAACCCGCCGTGGGCGTAGATGTTCTCGATACGGGCGCGGACGTGGAGCGGGTTGTCGTCCTTCTTCATCCGCTCGTTGGGGTTGAGCGGCTCACGGTGTCCGAGCGCCCACTGTCCCTCGCCGCGCGCCTTGCGGGGACGAGCGGCCGGGCCTGCGGGTGTGCTGCTGGGCGCCATGTCGGCGGTCCTCCGGGCTAGGGTGGGCGCGGGAGGACGCTTCGGCCGTCTGGGGGACTCGCGACGTCAGTGTCAGGAGTGGCCGGGGCGTCTCGCGCACCCGGAACACAAATCGGGCGGCGTCAGGAACCCGGACACATCGCGCTGCGGACACGGCCGTAGTCGACGTGGCGGCGAGCCACGAAGCGGCGGTCAACTGCAGCGGTCATGTGGGCTAGCCTCTCATGCCCGACCATTCTCGGCCAGTGTGGTCCAGATTTCGAGAATGTGTCACGCCGCATAGATCACCTTTTCCCGAGCGGCACCACCAGGACCGCCTCGGTGCCCCCACCGGCGCGATTGCGCAGCTCAATGCTGCCGCGCAGCTCCCCGGTGGCCAGCGCGCGCACGATCTGGAGGCCGAGCCGGCCACCGGCGTCGGCCGCGAAGCCCTCGGGCAGTCCCTGCCCGTTGTCGGCGACTGTGACATGCAGTTGCTTGCGGAAGCGGTGAGCCGACACAACCACCTCGCCGGTCTCGGGGCCGGGCGGCTCGGGTTCGCCGTTCTCGTCCTCATCGGCCGGGAAGCCGTGCTCGACCGCGTTGATCAGCAGCTCGTTGAGCACCATGACCAGTGACGTGGCGATCTCGGCCGGCAGCACACCGAAGGTGCCCTCGCGGCGCATCTTGACCTGGATGCTGGTCGCCGCCACCTCGGCCGCCGCGGTCGCGACCCGGTCGACGATGCCGTCGAACTCGACCGCCTCGTCGCTCGACATCGACAGCGTCTCGTGCACCAGCGCGATCGAGGCGACCCGGCGCACCGACTCCTGCAACGCCATCCGGGCCTCGGGCGCGTCCACCCGGCGGGCCTGCAGGCGCAGCAGCGCGGCCACGGTCTGGAGGTTGTTCTTGACCCGGTGGTGGATCTCCCGGATGGTCGCGTCCTTGGTCATCAGGGCGCGGTCGCGGCGCCGGACCTCGGTCACGTCGCGCACCAGCACGAGCGCGCCGATCGGCACGCCGGCCGGCAGCAGCGGCAGGGCCCGGGTGAGCACGGTCGCGCCGCGCGCCTCGACCTCCTGCCGGGGCGGGAACTCGCCGCGCAGCGCGGACAGGATCCGCTCGGCCGCGTCGTTGCCCTCCAGCGGGTCGGCCGCGAGCCGGCTGATCAGCGTCGACAGCTCCTCGCCGACCAGGTGCGCGTTGAAGCCGAGCCGGCGGAACGCCGACTGCGCGTTCGGGCTGGCGTACGTCACCTTGCCGCCGGCGTCGAGCCGGGCCAGGCCGTCGCCCACGCGCGGGGCCGAGGTGGTCTCCCCCGGGTGCCGCGGCGGCGGGAAGGTGCCGTCGGCGACCATCTGGGCCAGGTCGTCGGCGGTGGTCAGATAGTTGAGTTCGAGCTGACTGGGCGTACGGGCGGTGGAGAGGTTGGTGTCCCGGCCGATCACCGCGATGACCTGGCTCCAGCCCTCCTCGCGGCCGTTGTCGTCGCGCAGGCGGACGGGGATGGCCTCGTGGCGGGCGGGCGTGTCGCCGTACCAGACGGGGTCGCCCTCCCGCCAGATCCGCTCCTGGCCGAAGGCGATGTCGAGATGGGCCACCTCGGGACCGCCGACGATCTTGCCGACCTGGTCGTCCTGATAGGCGGTCGGCGCGCTGTTCGGGCGCACCTGGGCCACGCACAGATATTCGCGGGGCTGCCCGTCCTCCCGCTTCACCGGCACCCAGAGGAGCAGGTCGGCGAAGGAGAGGTCGGACAGCAGCTGCCAGTCACCCGCGAGCCGGTGCAGGTGGTCGATGTCGGCTGGGCCGAGGGAGGTGTGCTCCTCGGCCAGATCACGCAACGTGGACACAGCCCAAGCTTTCCACGTCCATATTTCTTTAAAGGGTCGTCGTGACCTTCTTCAAGCCGCGAGGCGCGTCGGGGTCCTCGCCGCGGGCCAGCGCCAGGGCGAGCGCGAGCTTCTGCAGCGGCAGGATGTCGAGCAGGGCGCTGTAGCGCTCGTCGGTCACCGCGGGCACGGCCAGACGGCCGGAGGCGCCGGTCACGTCGGTCGCGCCGATCGTCACCACGTCGGCCCGGCGCTCGGCGAGCCGGGTGACCACGTCGCGCATCGACTGCCCGCCGGGGCCGTCGCCGACCACGGCCAGCACCGGCACGTCGGGGTCGGTCATCGCCAGCGGCCCGTGCAGCAGGTCGGCGCCCGAGAAGGAGAGCGCCGGCAGGTACGAGGTCTCCATGAGCTTGAGGGCGGCCTCGCGGGCGGTCGGATAGGCGTACCCCCGCCCGGTCGTGACCATCCGGGAGGCGAAGCGGTAGCGCTGGGCCAGAGCGTCGGCGGCCGGGTCGGCGAGCGCGTCCTCGGCCAGCTGGGGCAGCTTGTCGAGCGCGGCCCTCTCCTCGTCCGGCAGGCGGCCGTCGCCGGCCCGGATGCCTTCGATCAACATCAGAAGAGCGAGGAGCTCGGCCGTGTACGTCTTGGTGGCCGCGACCGCCCGCTCATGACCGGCCGCGACGTCGATCGAGAGCTCGGCCGCCCGGGCCAGCGGCGAGGACGGGTTGTTGGTCACGGCGAGGGTCAGGCCGCCGGTCTCGCGGGCGGTCCGGAGCACACCGGTGAGGTCGGGCGAGCCACCGCTCTGGCTGACACCGATGACGAGCGTGCCGGCGAAGTCGGGCCGCGCGCCGTACAGCGTGATCGCGCTCGGCGAGGCGCTGGCCACCGGCAGGCCGAGGCGGATCTCGGTGAGGTACGCCCCGTAGAGCGCCGCGTGGTCGGAGGTGCCCCGGCCCACGAACACCACGTTGCGCGGCTTCCGGCGGGCCACCTCGGCGGCCACCGCGGCGATCGCTCCGGCGTGCTCACCGTCGATGAGCCGCGCGAATCCGCCCGGTTGTTCCGCGATGTCCGCCGCCATCCCCTGGCCTCGCTGTGTCACGTGTTCCTCCCCTGATGAGCATCTATCGCGCAATCGCTGCGCAGTGTTGCAAGAAACAGCTTAGATCGTCAACGTTTCGAGCAGTAATGCGCAGCAAACACATGCTGACATACTCGCCCGTATCGCTTACTGTTCTGCACCGTGGATGTACGCCGTGCGGCCGACCGCGCACTTGAGCAGGCAAGATCGGCTCTGGCGCGCGAGGAGCCGGAGAAAGCCGCCGATCACCTCGCCGGGGCGCTGGCCCACGCGCCGGTCCTCCCCGAGGCCCACGAGCTGCTGAGCAGGCTGGCCGCCCGTCCCGGCGGCGGCCTCGACCTCTTCCAGGTCGGCCCGCACACGTCGGCCGGCCGGCTGGCCGCCCGCGCCCACCTGCTCGCCGCCGCCGGCCGCCCCGAGGACGGCCTGCCGCTGCTGACCGCCGCGAGCGGGCACGCGCCCGCGGCCGACTGGGCCGGCGTGCCCTGGGTGGCCGAGCCCGCCCTGGGCGTACGGATCGAACCGGGCCTGCTCGCCCAGATTCTCATGCGTCTCTGCACCCGGGTGGGCGAACCGGCCCCGCCCACCCTGCGCCCCTACCTGACCGTCGTCCGGCACGCGATCGCCGCCCACCCCGAGCACGCCATGCTGCTCGGCGCCGGCTCGGCCCTGGCCCGGCGGATCGGCGAGCACGACCTGGCCGTCGACTGGGCCGCCCGCGGGGCCCGGGTCCGCCCGTCCAAGCTCGGCGAGATCTGGCTCGGGTACGCCTACCGCAGCGCCGGCCGCCTGCCCGAGGCGCTCGCGGCGCTGCGCCGCGCGGTCGCCCACGACCCCGACGACCTCTCGGTCTACGCCGACATCGCCGGCACCCTGGCCGACAACGGCCGGCTGGAGGACGCGCTGAGCTGGGTCGACCGCGCGCTGGAGCGCGATCCCGACTACGACTGCGCGGTGCACACGGCCCACCGGCTGCGCTACCGCGCCGACGGCGACCTGATGCACCTGGTCCGCCTGGCCGACTACATCCGCGACCACCCCGACGAGTCGCACGAGCACAGCGACCTGGCCGACTGCTGCCGCGACACGCCCTGGCTCGGCGGCGCCCCGGCGGCCGCCCCGCTGCCGCGTGGCCACGCCCCGTCCAGCGGGGAGCCCTCGGACGAGGCGGTCCGCCGCCTGCGTCAGGTGGCCGCGCTCTCCTGGTCACACCCGTCGGCGGCGTACGACGCGGCCGTTCCCCTGATCATGCTGTCGCCGGCGGACCTGACGGCGCTGCTGGCCCACCCGCCGGCCGACGTGGCCGCGCCCGAGATCTGGGCCTGCCTGGGCCTGCTCCACCACGGCACCGAGGAGCCCTGGCTCGACTCGGCCCGCCGCGAACGGCTGCTCGAACTGCTCGACGGCGGCCTCGATCGGGTGACCGAGGCGGCCCTGTTCGCGATGATCGTCGCGGCCTGGATCGATCCGGCCGCCCGCGACGACGTGGCCGAAATCGTGACGGCCCGGCTCAGCGAGGTCGCGTCGCGCCCCGGCGCCCGCTCGGTGGCCGAGCTGGCACTGGCCACGCCCGCCCTCGACCGGTCGACACGTCAGCTCGCGGCCGCGATGACCAGGGTCCCGGTGGTCCCCCGCCCGCGCGGCCGCAACCGCCTGCTCCTGAAGTGGTCGTTCAGGCAGCGATGACGGCGATCAGATCGCCTTCCTGAACCACGTCGCCCTCGTGCACGGCCAGCTCGGCCACCGTGCCCTCCGACTCGGCCAGGACCGGGATCTCCATCTTCATCGACTCGAGGATGACGAGGGTGTCCCCCTCGGCGACCGTGTCGCCGGCCGAGGCCACGACCTTCCACACGTTCGCCACCATCTCGGCCCGGATCTCGTCGGCCATCGGTAATCCTCCTCGCTTCGTGGGCTTAGGTGGGGTCATCAAACCATGGAAGCGAGCCGACTACGATCGACGCGGGAAACACCGCACCGACAGGAGTCTCACCATGGCTAAGAAGGCCCGCAAGAAGAAGGCTCGTAAGAAGAGCAGCGCGAACCACGGCAAGCGCCCCAACAGCTGAACAGAAAAAGCCCGGCGGAATCCGCCGGGCTTTTTCGTGTCGTCCTACGGGAGGTACTCCCGGGTCTCGACCTGCACCTCGAGCTGGTCGAGCTTGACCCGCAGCCGGTCGCGCAGCTCGCGCGGGGCCTTCTCGTCACCGCAGCAGCGGGACACCAGGGCCTTCACCTCGTGCTCGATGCCGTACTCCCGAAGGCAGCCGTCACAGTCGTCCAGGTGCTTCTGGATCAGCGTGCGCCGGTCCTCGCTGCACTCCAGGTCGAGGTAGAGATAGACCTCGGAAAGAACGATGCCGCAATCGGTGTCGTGCTCGTCGTCGTGGCCGCTCATCGGTTCACGCCTCCTGCGGTTCCGAAGCGGACCGGGTGATGCCCCGGTCGACGGCGTACGACTCCAGGGTCTTGCGCAGGTTGCGCCGCCCGCGGTGCAGACGGGACATGACGGTGCCGATCGGCGTGCCCATGATGTCGGCGATCTCCTTGTACGAGAAACCCTCGACATCAGCGAGGTAGACGGCCAGGCGGAAGTCCTCGGGCAGAGCCTGGAGGGCCTCCTTGATGTCGCTGTCCGGCAGCCGGTCCAGCGCCTCGGTCTCGGCCGACCGCAGGCCCACCGACGTGTGCGACTCCGACGAGGCGAGCTGCCAGTCGGTGATCTCCTCGGTGGGAGCCTGCACCGGCTGACGCTGCTTCCGCCGATAAGAGTTGATATAGGTGTTCGTGAGGATGCGGTACAGCCAAGCCTTGAGGTTGGTGCCCTCCTCGAACTGGTGGAACGCGGAGAACGCCTTCAGGTAGGTCTCCTGAACAAGGTCCTCGGCGTCCGCGGGATTACGCGTCATCCGCAGACCGGCCGCGTACAGCTGGTCCACAAAAGGCAACGCGTCCCGCTCGAAGCGCGCCCGGCGCTCCTCGGTCCGTTCTGTCTGGGCCACCCTGAGCTCTCCCCTCGACCGCCCCGCCGAGGATACGGGTAGTGCCCCATCAGCGGCTTCGAAAACCGCCGGTGTGCTGACACTCACCGATAGAGAGGCAGGCTGGGCGGCGGGCCACGCGGGGGAATCCAGCAGATCCCGCACCCGGGTCACCTCCGCGCCCTCGCGCTCGAGGAAGTCGGTTCCGGCTCGCACCTCATTTACCCCTTCCGACGTACAAGCTCCGGCCGGTACAACCACGTCGGCGCAACTTGCATTCCGTCCTAACGGGCCCATCCATGCTCGCGCAGCCATCCGACAGCCAGCTCGGCGGTTGTTTTGACGTCTTTGCGCAGGTCGTGGGTGGCGCCGGGCCGGGTGATCACCTGGACGTCCGGGGTCGGCCGCGGAACGCCGAAGGGATCCCGGTCACCGTTGAGGACCAGGGTCGGCACGCCGACGGGCAGCTCGGCGGCGCGAGATTTGTCGGGCTTGCCCGGCGGGTGCAAAGGAAAGGCCAGGCAGAGAACGGCCGCGGCGCCGAGGCTGGTCGCGGTGCGGCAGGCGACTCGCGCGCCGCTGGACCTTCCGCCGAGGATCAAAGGCGTTTGCGGTACGCCTGCGCTCAGCGACCTCACCACGGCGGTCCACGCTTCGTCGAGCTGGCCGGCGGGCGCGGGCGCGCGACGGCCGGCCATGCGGTAGGGCTGGGTCACGAGCGCCACCCGTACCCCCGAAGCCACGGCCGCGTCATGAACGGCGATCAGGTCGGGCGCGTCGACGCCGCCACCCGCGCCGTGGCCCAGGACGAGCAGGCTGACGGGCGGACCGGCCGGTTCGGTGATCCGAAGGCCGGCCGGCCCGCGCGGTGTCTCGATTTCGGAGCTGGTCACAGCCCCTATGTAATCAGCGGCTCACCGGCATGACCGGTAAGAGGGTGAGCAATCTGCGGTCTTCCTCGTCCGGCTCGTCGTCGACCGCTTCGCCGTCCGGCCCGACCCGTTCCCGCCAGGCCACCAGCATCGCCCGGCGCTCGCGCGGCGTGGTGCCGCCCCAGACGCCGTGGCAGTCGCCGACCTGCAGCGCCCAGGCCAGACAAGGACCTTGGACCGTGCAGGTGCCGCAGAGCGAGACCGCGCCTTCGGACGGCTCGTTCGGAGCGGGAAAAAAGGTTTCCGGATCGACGGAACGGCATGCGCCGCGTGTCCGCCAGGCCTCGTCCGTGCGCCGTTCGCGGATCGCCTCGAGAAGCCGAGGATCACGTCGCGCGATGGCAACTTCATGTGGACGCGGCATACGTGCCCGTGTCATGAGCCCACCTCCCCCGTGGGACCGGTCGTGCATGTGGCGACCGGTCCGCACCATACGAACCAGCACCACTCCGGCGCAGTTTTGTATCGCAAGGAAAGAGATCAGAACAAGGGTCTTATCTATCTTGAAACAAAGTTGCCTATTAAAAATACTGACAATTACCAACCAAACGATCAGTTGATCACCCGGGTTCCCAGCCAATCGTTACCGTCCGGGCGTCCCCTTCGGACCTCCTCCGTGGGATCGCTCCCACGGCAGCTCCGCCGCCTCGCGACCGGGCCGCCGCCGTTCCTCCGTCCGGCGCCTCGAGGCCGGCCCTCCACCACGTCGGCCCTGTCTCGCGCGGCTTCGCGGCCGACTGCGGCCCGGCGTTCACGAGCGGCCGCGCCCCGCGTTGCGCGCCCCGCTCCGTCCTCGGCCCTCACCTTGCGACCCGCCCAGCCTCGGCGACGGCCCGCGCTCCTCCGGCCCCGTGCCTGGCACCCGGCCCCGCTTCGTGTCAGCCCCGCCTCGCGCGCCCCACGCTCCTCCAGCCCCGGCCCCGCTCCCTGTCAGCCCCGCCTCGCGCGCCCCACGCTCCTCCAGCCCCACGCCAGGCGACCGGCCCCGCTCCGCGTCGGCCCCGCCTCGCTCACCCACGCTCCTCCGGCCCGCGCCTCACGACCGACCGCGCTTCGTGTCAGCCCCGCCTTACCCACCTCGCCCCACCTCCGGCCGGTGCCCCGCGTCAGCTCGACCTCGCGCGCCCCGCTCCTCCGGCACGACGCCTCGCGACAGGCCGCACTCGGTGTCAGCCCCGCCTACCACCTCGCGCCCCACCTTTGGCCGGCACCCGGCGTCAGCTCCACCTCGCGCGCCCCGCGCTCCTCCGGCACGACGCCTCGCTACCGACCCGCGTCAGCCTCGCCTTGCACGTTTCTGCGCCCTTCTCCAGCCTGGGCACTCCACGACCTGCCCCGGCCGTGCGTCAGCCCTCGTCCCGTGTCAGCCCTCGCCCCGCCCGGCCACCGTCCCGCGTCAGCCACCGTCCCGCGTCAGCCACCGTCCCGCGTCAGCCACCGTCCCGCGTCAGCCACCGTCCCGCGTCAGCCACCGTCCCGCGTCAGCCACCGTTCCGCGGCGGCCACCGTTCCGCGGCGGCCTCATCGGCACGTCCCGCGCCCCATGTCCCGCGTTCGGGCGTGCGCTCCGGCGGCCGTGCTCGCCGCCGATGCCGTGACTGGTCGGGATCGTCAGAAAAGGGTCGATTCGGTCAGCGGGTCGGGGAGCGGCGGCGGCTCCAGGAGGTGTGGACCGTTGTTGCGGACGTTGCCGACGTCGGGACGTACGGCACGGATCTCGATGGCCTCCAACTCACCCGGCGCGAGCGGAGTCAACAGCTCGGCGGCGTCGCCGCCGCCGGCCAGCCAGGCCGGCCAGCGGTCCCGGGGCAGGATCAGGGGCATCCGGTCGTGCACCCGGGACAGGCCGCCCAGCGCCGCCGTCGTCAGCACGCTGCACGTCACCACCGACTCCGGGCCCCAGGCCGACCAGATGCCGGCGAAAGCGAGCGGCGCGCCGTCGGACGGCGTCATGTAATACGCCTGGCGCTGCTTGCCGTCGCGCACCCACTCGAACCAGCCGTCGGCCGGGACCAGGCAGCGCCGCTTGGCGAACGACGCGGCGAAGGCCGGGGAGGTGGCCACCGTCTCGGAGCGGGCGTTGATCATGCGGGCGCCGGCTCGCAGGTCTTTGGCCCACGGCGGCACGAAGCCCCAGCGGGCCGTGTCGAGCACGCGGGCCTCGTGTGTCTGCGAGACACGCACGACCGGCACCGGGTCGGTCGGGGCGACGTTCCAGCTCGGCCCCAGCGTCTCGGCCACGTTCACGGCCTCGAAGAGATCGCTGAGGTCGGCCTCGCTCCGCGTCGTCGCGTACCGCCCGCACATGGCCGGAAACGGTACGCCCTCCGGCCGCGCTCCGTGGTCCCGCGTGCCCGCCCGTCACCGACATGGCACATCGCCGTCCCGAGCAGGGCCGTCCCACGCAGGGCCGTCCGGAGCAGGGCCTGCCGGGAAACGTCGTACGGGCCGGGCAGAATGGCGGGCGTGACAGCACAAGCTCGCCCCTGGCTCGCCCCGACCGCGTCCGGACCGGTCAGTGGCGTCGTTCGCCTGCCCGGCTCCAAGTCGATGACGGCCCGCGCGCTGGTGCTGGCCGCGCTGGCCGGTGAGCCCTCGATGATCGAGCGGCCGCTGCGGGCCCGTGACACCGAGCTGATGGCCGCCGGTCTGCGGGCGCTCGGCGTGGGTGTCGACACGAGCGCCGACGAGCGGTGGACGGTCGAGCCGGGTGTGCTGCGCGGGCCGGCCCGGGTCGACGTCGGGCTGGCCGGCACGATCATGCGCTTCCTGCCGCCGGCCGCGGCGCTGGCCGCGGGCACTGTCGAGTTCGACGGCGATCCCCACGCGCGCAACCGGCCGTTGCGGCCGATCATCGAGGCGCTGCGGGCGCTCGGCGTGTCGATCGAGGCTTCCGAGTCCGGTGGGCTGCCACTGACCGTGCGCGGGGCGGGGCTGGTCGAGGGCGGCGAGGCCGTGATCGACGCTTCCGGGTCGAGTCAGTTCGTCTCCGGGCTGCTGCTGTCGGCGCCCCGGTTCACCAAGGGGCTGCGGCTGCGTCACGAGGGGCCGCCGGTGCCGTCCGCGCCCCACCTGCGTATGACGACCCACATGCTGCGTGCCGCCGGCGCCAGGGTCGACGAGAGTGTGCCCGATGTGTGGACGGTCGAGCCAGGGGCTTTGAGGGGCCGTACGTGGGTGATCGAGCCCGACCTCTCCGGCGCCGCCCCGTTCTTCGCCGCCGCCATGGTCACCGGGGGCACGATCACGCTGGCCGGCTGGCCGGCCGAGAGCTGGCAGCCGGTCGGGCGGGTCACCGAGCTGCTCACCGCCCTGGGGGCCGAGGTGACCCAGTCGGCCGAGGGGCTGACCGTGCGGGGCACCGGGTCGCTGCGCGGCATCACCGCCGACCTGTCCGAGGTCAGCGAGCTCACCCCGGTGATCGCCGCCCTGGCCACGCTGGCCGGCGGTCCTTCGGAGCTGCGCGGGGTCGCGCACATCCGGGGGCACGAGACCGACCGCATCGCGGCTCTCGCGGCCGAGCTCGGCAAGGCCGGGGCCGACGTCACCGAGTTCCCCGACGGGCTGCGCATCGTGCCGGGGGCGGCGCGGGCGTCGAGCTTCGAGACCTACGCCGACCACCGGATGGCGCACGCGGCGGCGGTTATGGGCCTCGCTGTGCCGGGCATTGCCCTCACCGACGTAGCGTGTACGTCGAAGACGTTGCCCGAGTTCCCCGAACTCTGGGCGGGACTCGTGGCGAGGAGCTAGATCTGCCTGCGCGCAAGCGGGAGTACGACGAGGACGACGTCCGGATCCGTCCGGGCCGTTCGTCGCGCCCGCGTACCCGGACCCGGCCGAAGCACGACGACGCCGTCGACGCCCTGGTGATCACCGTGGATCGGGGGCGGTACGGCTGCGTGGTCACCGGCGCCCCGCCCGACGCCCCGATCATCACCGCCATGCGCGCCCGCGAGCTGGGCCGCAAGTCCGTCGTGGTCGGTGACCGGGTGGCCCTGGTCGGCGACGTCACCGGCGCGCCGGGCGCCCTGGCCCGCATCGTGCGCATCGCCGAGCGCACCTCGGTGCTGCGCCGCACCGCGGACGACGACGACACGACGCCCGAGGGGCGGCTCGAGCGGGTGGTGGTGGCCAACGCCGACCAGCTGGTGATCGTCAGCGCGCTGGCCGATCCGCCGCCGCGCACCGGCTTCATCGACCGGTGCCTGGTCGCCGCGTACGACGCCGACATCGAGCCGCTGCTCTGCCTGACCAAAGCCGATCTGGCCGGCCCCGAGGCGGTGGTCGACTACTACGCGGAGCTCGACCTGCCGTACGTGCTGGTCCGCCCCGACAGCGACCTCACCGAGGTACGCCAGCGGCTGGCCGGCGCCATCTCGGTGCTGGTCGGCCATTCCGGTGTCGGCAAGTCCACGCTGGTCAACCGCTTGGTACCGGACGCGCTGCGCGCCGTCGGCGTGGTCAGCGCCATCGGCAAGGGCCGGCACACGTCGACCAGCGCCGTGGCGCTGCGCCTGCCGCCGGTGGGCCGCTCCCGCAAAGACCCGGGCTGGATCATCGACACGCCGGGCATCCGCAGCTTCGGCCTGGCCCACGTGAGCGCCGAGAGCCTGCTGCACGGCTTCCCCGACCTGGTCGAGGGCACTCTCGACGACCAGCCCAACTGCGGGCACACCGCGGCCGACGCCGGCTGCCGCCTCGACACGTGGGTGGCCGAGGGCAAGGCCGACCCGCGCCGGCTCGCCTCCTACCGGCGCCTGCTGGCCTCCCGCGCCGGCGACACCGACCCCCGCGACACCCCACCCGACGACACGCTCACCGCACACCCGCTCTGAGACGAAGGCGCGGAGGCGGGCTCTCAGGAAGGGGACAGCGGGGATCGGCTAGCGTTCCGGCATGGCCGGTTACGCGGACGATCTCGCTCTCGCCCACATGCTGGCGGACACCGCCGACTCGATCTCGATGGGGCGGTTCCGGGCGCTCGACCTGCGGGTCGAGTCGAAACCCGATCTCACCCCGGTCTCGGACGCCGACACCGCGGTCGAGCAGGCCATCCGGTCGACGCTGGGGCGGGCCCGGCCACGCGACGCCGTGCTGGGTGAGGAGTTCGGGCGCACCGAGGCCGCGGCCGGTCCCGGCACCCGCCGGTGGGTCATCGACCCGATCGACGGCACCAAGAACTTCGTGCGCGGCGTGCCGATCTGGGCCACCCTGATCGCCCTCCTCGAGGGCGACACCCCGGTCGCCGGCCTCGTCTCCGCCCCCGCCCTCGGCCGGCGCTGGTGGGGCGCTCGCGGTCACGGCGCCTTCGCCGGCAAGCACCAGCACGCGGCCACCCGCATCGGGGTGTCCGGGGTGCGGCGGATGTCCGACGCCAGTTTCTGCTTCGCCAGCCTGTCCGGCTGGTCCGATGCCGGGCTGCTGCGCAACGTGGTCGATCTGAGCCTGGCCTCGTGGCGCAGCCGGGCCTACGGCGACTTCTACGGATACATGCTGCTGGCCGAGGGCGCCCTCGACGTCATGGTCGAGCCCGAGCTGTCGCTGTGGGACATGGCCGCCCTCATCCCGATCGTCACCGAGGCCGGCGGCGCCATCACCGACCTGGCCGGGCGGCCCCCGGCCGACAAGTCGTCCGTCATCGCCACCAACGGACCGTTGCACGAGACGGTCCTGACCGCCCTCACGCCGAAAATCCAGTAGCCCTCTGTGACAGGGCGTGCACCCAGCTGAGCAAAGCACCCCGAAGCGCTGAACCGGGCCCGCCCCTGGTCTATCGTGCGTCAGGTGGTGTCCTCGGGCTGGCTCTTCCTCACCGCCATGATTCTGGCGTACGGGGTGGCTAACCTGCTGCAGTCGGCGGCCGCGGCCAAGACGACCGTGCACCACACCTTCGACCCCGGCCTGCTGGTGCGCCTCGCCGGTCAGCGGACCTATCTGCTCGGCCTCGGCTGCCAGGTCCTCGGCTTCGTGCTGGCCTTCCTGGCCCGTGAGGATCTTCCGCTGTTCCTGGTGCAGGCCAGCGTCGCCGCCGGCCTCGGCGTGACCGCGCTGCTGGGCGTTCTGGTGCTCAAGTGGTCGCTGCCGGTCGCCGAGATCGGCCTGCTCGCTCTGCTGCTGGTCGGCATCGCCGGGCTGGTCCATTCGGCGAAACCGGCGCCGGCGCGCCCTCTGGGCGCGTTCGCCGTCGCCATGCTGGCGCTGTCGGTCCTGGTCATCGCGGCTTCAGGCTTTTTTGCCGTACGTCTTCAGGGCGCGCTCGGTTCGGTCGTGCTGGGCTCGCTGGCCGGTGTGGGTTTCTCCGCCGCCGCGATCGCCGCCCGCCCGCTGGCCAACGAGCACTCGGTCGGCGGCTTCTTCGCCAATCCGCTGCTCTACCTGCTGGTGGTGCATTCCCTGCTGGGGCAGCTGCTGCTGGGCCTGGCCATGCAGCGCGGCTCCACCACCGCCGCCGTGGCCGCCATGGACGCGGGCGGGGCCGTGCCGGCCGCGATCGTCGGGCTGCTGCTGCTGGGCGACCAGATCCACCCCGGCCGGGGCTGGCTGGGCGCGCTCGGTTTCGTGATCACCCTGGCCGCTGTCATCGGCCTGACCCGGTACGCCGAGCCCCAACATCACCACGCCACGGCCGAGGCGTGCCGCCCGGAGAAGAAGACTCCGCTGCGCCCGGCCGCCACCAGCCGCTGACCGTCCTCCAGCCCCCGCCCACCGCCTCAACGGGACCGAAGGCTGATCTCTCTGTGACCGTCGCCGCTCGGCGTGTGTGGAAGCGCGGTGCGCGGGTAACAAACTGACCATGCCGTAGTGGCGTATATGTCCCGATTACCTCCGCGTCGCGCGACCCGTGGCTGAGATTTCCGTCGCGAAAATGCGAAAGCGGCACGTGTTCTGCACAATGGAGCGATCATGTCGAGCGAGGTGCGGCACCTGGTGGACCGCGGGCAGACGTACCCCCTGGTCCAGCTCTCCGGCGTGCTGGGCGCTGGAAGCGCTCCCATGGTCCGGTCCGTGCTGCTCGACCTGCTCGCCGAGCAGCCCGAGGCGGTCGTGGTCGACGTCGCCGGCCTGAGCCTCGACGGTCCCGGCGCGACGGAGGTGCTCCGCGACGTCCGCCGGGAGACCGCCGACTGGCCCAGCGCCCACCTCGCCCTCTGCGCCACCGACACCAGCGTCTGGCAGGGCGCGGGCTGGCCGGTCTGGCCGGACCCGGTGCAGGCCTTCGCCGCGCTCGGCGAGCCCGGCCCCGATCGCCGGGTGAGCCTGGAACTGGAGCCGGCCACCGGCGCCGCCCGGATCTCCCGCGAGCTCATCACCGAGCAGTGCGGCCGCTGGGACTGCCCCGACCTGGCCGGTCCCGCCTGCATCGTGGTCACCGAGATGGTCAACAACGTGGTCGCGCACGCGCACACCCCGATGATCGTGCTGCTGGCCACGCACGGCGACGGCATGAGCGTGGCCGTCCGCGACCGCTCCACGACCGTGCCGAGCTTCGACGGCACCCCGGTGCCGGTCACGGCCTTCGGCGGGCGCGGCATGCTCCTGATCGACTCGGTGTCGACCCGCTGGGGCAGCCTCGGCCTCGACGGCGGCAAGGTCGTCTGGGCGCTGATCGACGACGAGGAAGCGGCGAAGCCCACTGTCCGCAAACCCAACGGGGCGAGCATGACGGACCCCGCACGCGGGTAGATTGCGCACATGCGAGACAACGACTACCCCGCCGAGGTGTCCGACCCGGAGGCTTCGGGCCTGCCGGACACCGCGGATGACGATTCGACCGCCTACGACGAGGTCGAGAGCGGCCGCTGGGCCGACGGCGCCGACCCGGCCGCGCTGGCGGGCGTCGGCCCCGGCGGCTCCAACCGCTTCGGCGACACCGCCGAGGAGGCGCGCGAGGGCGAGTCCCTCGACCGCCGCCTGCGCCAGGAGGAGCCCGACTTCGGCGCCGAGGAGCAGATCCCGCAGCGCCGCGACCCGATCGACGAGACGGTCGACAGCTCCGAGCAGCGCGACTTCGACGCCGACGTGTGGGGCGCGAGCCCGACCTCCGACCCCAAGTCGCAGGTGTCGCTCTACGACGACGGCCAGCTCGACGACGACGACCCGCAGCCGGTCGGCCGCCTGGTCGCGCCGGACGAGGGCTACGGCTTCGACGACGAGGCCGACAGCGTGGCCTACGACGCGGGCGCGTCGGGCGGCGGCGCCTCGGCCGAGGAGCTGGCCATGCACGAGACCAACGCGCCCGACTACGACTGAGGCTCGGGCTCCTCAAGCCCTTGCTCGATCACGTAACGGGTGAGCTCCACGCGGTTGTGCAGCTGGAGCTTGCCGAGTGTGTTCTGAACGTGGTTCTGCACCGTGCGGTGGCTCAGCACCAGCCGCTCGGCGATCTGCCGGTACGACAGGCCCTTCGCCACCAGGCGCAGCACCTCGGTCTCCCGCTCGGTGAGCTTCGGCGCGGCCTCCCGCGGCGCTATCCGCCGGAACTCGCCCAGCACCAGCCCGGCCAGGCTCGGGGTGAAGACCGTGTCGCCGGCCACCGTGCGGCTCACGGCGTCGAGGAACTCGTCGAGCCCGGCCGACTTCAGCAGATATCCCGTGGCGCCGGCCTTCATCGCGTCGAGCACGTCCTGCTGCTCACCGCTGGCCGAGAGCATGAGGATCCGTATACCCGGAACCTCGCTCTGAAGCCCGTTGATGACCTCGACGCCGGAGATGTCCGGCAGCTGGAGGTCGAGGACGATCACGTCGGGCCGGGCCGCCGCGGCGATACGCACCGCCTGACGGCCCTCCCCGGTCGTCGCGACCACCTCGTAGCCGGCGGTGGACAGGTCACGGCTGACGCCCTCGCGCCACATCGGGTGGTCGTCGACCACCATCACCCGGATCGCAGCGCTCACCGGCTCACGATATCGGTGCCCGCGGCACGGCCATCTCCACCTCGGCCCCCTCGCCCGGCGCGGAGACGATCGACACCCGCCCGCCCAGCTCGGCCACCCGGCCCCGGATCGACTGGGCCACGCCGAGCCGCCCCTGGGCCTCGGCCTCGGCCAGCCGGTCGGGCTCGATGCCGCAGCCGTCGTCGCGGACGGTCACGACGACCTCGTCCGGCTCGTCCTCCACGAACACGTACGCCTTGGTGCCGGGCGGGCAGTGCCGGGCCACGTTGTCCAGGGCGGCCGCCACCGCCAGCCGCAACTCCCGCGCCGCCGTGGCCGGGAGCGGCACCGGCCCGGCCGGGCCGGAGAGGGTCACGACCGGCGAGGCGTACGCCTCCAGCAGCGCCATCAGATCGAGCTCGGCTCCCTGGGGATCACTCAGGGCGCGGCCGGCCATGAGGCTGCGCAGCGCCGTCTCCTGCTCCCCGGCCAGCCGCGCCAGTTCGCCCGCCTCGCCGTCCAGGCCCACACCCCGCCGCTTCACCAGCGCCAGCACCTGGAGCACCGAGTCGTGCACCTCCCGGGCCAGCCGTTCCCGTTCCCGGGTGGCCGCCTCGAGCTCGACGGCCCGTTCGAGCCGCTCCTGCGCCACCTCGGCGATCCGCACCAGATAGCCGACGGCGATCGCGGCCAGCAGCATCAGCACCGCGCCGGTGAGCGCGGCCTGGTCGTAGTGCGCCCGCACGATCAGGTCGGTGGCGCCCATGGCCAACGCGGCCGCGATGCCGGCCCGGCGCCCGCCGGCCACGGCCCAGCAGAGCACCGGCGCAACGTGCCAGGCGACGGCCAGGGTGGGCCGCCCGGCCTCCAGGGCGCCGCGCCCGACCACCAGGACGCTGGCCGCGAGCGCGGCCATGGTGATCAGCAGGTCGGCCACGAGCAGCGGCGGCCGGCGGCGGGCCGGGTTCCCGTACGCGTACGTGGTCACGACCGTCCACGCCGCCATCGCGGCCAGCACCGGCCAGGCCAGCACCGGCCTCAGATAGTCGCCCACGTTGCTGACGACCAGGATCGTCGCGTACGTCAGGGCGGCGATCCGGTAGACCGCGATGGCCCTCCACAGCGGGGTCTGGAAGCCGCTGTTGCGTACGTCCGGCATGCGCCGACCATCCCACATGGCGCGCGCCACCGGCAGGCCGCACTGCGAGAAGATCGGGCGTGGCCTAACGTCGAAGGATCAGCACCCAGGTTCTGCTCTCCGAGACGTTCGACCACAGCTCGATCACCGCGCTGCGGCACGCCGTCGCGTCCTGTGCCGCCGACGCCGGTCTCCGCGGCGACCGCCTGGACGATTTCGTGGTCGCGGTCAACGAGTTGCTCACCAACGCCGTCCGGCACGGCGGCGGTCTGGGCCGGGTCGCCCTGTGGCACGCGGACGGGTCAGTGGTGTGCGAGGTGAGCGATTCCGGCGGCGGTCTGCCGGTGCAGCGGGCCGAGCCGGCCGTGCGCCCGGCGGCCGATCAGCCGGGCGGATGGGGGCTGTGGCTGGCCGAGGAGCTGACCGACGATTTCGACCTTCGTACGGGCTCCGGCGGCACCACGGTTCGGGTGTCCAGCCGATCTTCCTTAAGAGATCCTTAAGCCGTAGCCCCCCAGCTTGCGCGAGCGTGTCTCACGTTTAGCATCGTGCCTGCTGTTACTGAGGGGGCACAGGGTGGGCGAGGCACGTCACCGGACAGTCACGTCGAGATGGCCCATCCGCCCGCGCGCGGTGGCGGCCCTCGCGGTGGCCATCGTCGGGCTCGCGGCGGCGGTCTATCTGCCCGGCCGCAACGACGTCGCCGACGCCTCGGAGCGCCGGTCCAGCTTCTCCGACGACTTCGGCGGCGAACGGCTCGACGCCGCCAAGTGGCTGATCGACGGCGACGACCGGGAGAACGGGCGGCAGCGCGACGGCGAGCTCGTCGTCGACCGTCTGATGAGCACCCGCAAGGCCTTCGCGCAGCCGTTCGGGCACGCCGAGGCGCGGATCAAGGTCAAGCGCGAGATCGGCCCGTGGCGGGCCTTCGGGGTGGTCGACAAGTACGGCCGGGTGCTGCGCGGCACGCTCGAGACCCTCGACGAGGACGCCGACCCGACCTCGGGCGATGACTTCCACACGTACGTCATCGACTGGTCGCCGACCGCCATCGTGTGGTCGGTCGACGGCAAGCCGGCCCTGCGGCTGGTGCCCGAGGAGCCCGGCCTGCCGATCGCGCTGGTGCTCAACCTGGCCACCGACGGCCGCCGCCCGGGCCGCATGGTCGTCGACTTCGTCAAGGTGACGGCGAGCGCGAAGCCGCTGCCCACGCCGTCCGTGCCCACCGCCTCGCCGTCCAGCGCCGCCCCGACCAGTGCCGCCCCGACCAGCGCCGCCCCCACGAGCGCGGCCCCCACGACTGCCACGCCCACCAGTGCGGCCCCGACCAGCAGCGCGCCCTCCGTGCCCGCCTGGAAGGCCTTCACCGACTACGCGGCCGGCGACCTGGTGACGTACAAGGGAGTGACCTACCGGGTCAAGGAGGCGCACACCTCCCTGCCCGGGTGGGAGCCGACGGCGCTGCCCAGCCTCTTCCAGAAGGTGTGACTCAGCGGGCGATCCGATAGGCGTCGCCGTAGACGCTCCAGCTCAACGGGGCCGTCAGGTCGAGGTTGCTGCGGCCGAGCAGGCTGCGCTGGGCGGTGTCGACGCGGGTGGTGTCGCTGTGCGCCTCCTCGGAGCGCATCTCGGCCACGCGCGCGTTGAGGAAGGCGTTCAGATAGGCCGGCTCGTCGCCGCCCTGGGCCGGGGTCCTGGCCGTACGCATCGCCGCCGCCCTGATGCCCTGAAGCCCCGACACCCCGTGCATCACGGCCGCGTCGAAATACGCGAACTGGCCCAGCGCCCGCAGGCCGTCCAGGCGGGCCATCCGCACCGACGGGTTGAAGTACATCCAGTCGCGGGCGTCCTCCTGGACCTTCTGGAAGATCGGATCGCGGGCCGCCGTCCGCCAGGCCGCCGGGAAGCCCGGGTCGAGCCCCGCGTGCGAGTCGGAGCCGTCGACCGTGCGCAGCGCCGGGATGTAGCGGGCGAGCACGTTCCCCGGCTTGCGCTTCGCGTATTCGAGCACCACCTGGAGCATGTCCGAGGTGCCCGAGCAGAAGCCCACGATGCCGGCCGTGTAACCCCGGCCGTCGTCGATGTCCTCGATGTAGGCGAACGAGTTCCGCCAGCTCACCGTGGAATTTTCGGCGCTCGACACCAGCTGGAGGGCGGCCTCCTTCTTCCGCTTGTCCTCCAGGCCGGAGGCCAGCGAGCCGGTCGGCGGGGCGGCCGCCGGCAGCACCTTCGACGCCGGGCCGTAGACGCGGACGTCGCCCAGCGCATAACCGCCGGTCCTCGTCGCCCGCTGCGTAGCCAGGACCCGCACGAAGCGGCCGATGCCGTTCAGGCGCTTGAGATCGTCGGTGCCGCCGTTACCGGCCGTCGTGGCGTAGACGGACGCCCAGTTGGCGCCGTCCGTCGAGGTCTGCACGCGGTACGTCCTGGCGTACGCCCCCGACCAGCGCAGCGACACCCGCTCGACCCGCTTGACCGCGCCGAGGTCGATGCGCAGCCACTGGCTGCCCGGACCACTCGCGCTGGCCCACCGGGTGACCGTGCTCGTGTCCGTCGCCTGGGCCGCCGTGGCGCCCCGCTCCACCGACGACGCGGTCGCCGGCCGGCCACGGGAGATCAGCACATTGCTGTCGGCCCCGGCCGCGACGGAGATGGCCAGGGGTACGCAGAGAGCAACCGCCACCCCGGAGCCGAGCGCCGCCGATCTGACCGATCCTGCTCGGATGCGCATCCTTCAACGCTAGGCCGGGATTCGCCATGATCCCTGAAGTTCGGCGAAAAGCCCTACTTCCGCTTGCGGTTGCGGGAGACCAGAACGAAGACCAGGACGATCGCCGCCACCACGAAGAGGCAGCACAGCGCGCCGAAGATGCCGAAGAATCCGAAGCCGCCACGGCGCCGCGACCGCGCCGCCTCGACCGCGACGTCGGTCACCCCGTTCGTCGCCGCCCACGCGTGCACCGGCACGACCAGCGTCAACACGGCGCCGGTCACCACCGCGGCCATCCGGGACCACCACTTCACCACTGAGGACATGCACCCCATCTTGACCGACACGGGCAAGGACGGCCACGCGAGTACCCCTGGATCCGGCAGGGTATGACCAGCGGGACCGAACTGAGAGGGGTGCGGATGGACGCCGACCTGGCGGCACTGGCGACGGCTCACGGAGTGGCCACCTGGTACGAGGACTGGCACCGCGAGCGCAAGGATGTCTCCGCCGAATCCGTCGTCGGGGTGCTCGGCCTGCTCGGCGTGGACGCCACGACGCCGGCCGCGATCAGCACCGGGCTGGCCGCCGTGCGCGAGCGCGAGCGGCTCGGGCGCATGCCCGGCACCGTGGTCGTACGGCACGGCAGCGGCCGTGACCTGCCCGGGCCGGCCACGATCGAGCTCGAGGACGGCACCACCCGCGAGGTGGACGAGGTGCCGGCCGACCTGCCCCTGGGCTGGCACCGGCTCGACGTGGGCGGGCAGAGCGTGACGCTCGTCGTGGTGCCCACCGAGCTGCCCGAGCCGCCGCAGACCTGGGGCTGGATGCTTCAGCTGTACGCCCTGCACTCGTCCCGCTCGTGGGGCATGGGCGATCTGGGCGACCTGCGCGAGTTCCTCGGCGTCTCCGGATCACCCGGGCTGGTGCTGCTGAACCCCCTGCACGCGATCACGCCGACGCTGCCGGTGCCGGCGTCGCCCTATTCGCCGTCCAGCCGCCGCTTCGTCAACCCGCTCTACCTGCGGATCGAGGACATTCCCGAGTACGGCCGGGCCGGCGCGCCGCTGCGCGCGAAGATCGACGCGCTGCGGCCCGCGAGGACCGAGCTGATCGACTACAGCGCCGTCTGGAAAGCCAAGCTGGCCGCGCTGGAGCTCCTCTGGCCCCTGGCCGATCAATCCGACATTCCGGCCGACGAGGGCCTGGTGGACTTCGCCCGGTTCTGCGCGCTGGCCGAGGTGCACGGCCCGAACTGGCAGGTCTGGCCGCCCGAGTTCCAGCGGCCCGACACGCCCGAGGTGAAGGCCTTCGCCAGCGAGCGCATCGCCTTCCACGCCTGGCTCCAGGGGCTCCTGCTGCACCAGCTGGAGGCCGCGAACGACGAGGCCCGGCGCCGCGGCATGCCGGCCGGGGTGGTGCACGACCTGGCCGTCGGCATCGACCCCAGCGGGGCCGACGGCTGGCTGCTGCAGGACGTGCTGGCGGCCGGCGTCCACGCGGGCGCCCCGCCGGACGCGTTCAACCAGCTCGGCCAGGACTGGGGACTGGCCGCGTGGCGGCCCGACCGGCTCATCGAGACCGGCTACGCCGCCTATCGGGACATGCTGCGGCGGATCTTCCGGTACGCCGGTGGGCTGCGCGTCGACCACGTGGCCGGCCTCTGGCGGCTCTGGTGGGTGCCGCCGGGCATGGGCGCCGACGGCGGGACGTACGTGCACTACGACCCCGACGCGATGCTCGGCATCCTCGCCCTGGAGGCGCACCGGGCGGGCGCCGTCGTGATCGGTGAGGACCTGGGGACCGTATTGCCCGAAGTCACCGAGGGCCTGGAGCGGATGAACATGCTCGGCTCGGCCGTGCTGTGGTTCACCCGCGACGACGACGATCCGGACGGCGGCTACCTGCCGGCCGCGAAGTACCCGCGCAACGCCCTGGCCTCGATCTCGACGCACGATCTGCCCACCGCCGCCGGCTTCCTGGCCGGCGAGCAGGTGAAGGTGCGGGCCGAGCTGGGCCAGCTCGCCGGGCCGGTCGAGCAGGAACGGGAGAACGCGGCCAGGGACCGGGCCCAGCTGCTCGACGCGCTGCGGGCCGAAGGGCTGATCACCGCGGGCAGCACGGACGCCGAGATCATCGTGGCGATGCACGAGTTCCTGGCCCGGACGCCGTGCCGGTTCGTGACCGCCTCGCTCTACGACGTGCTGGGCGAGCTCGATCAGCCCAACCTGCCGGGCACCATGGACGAGTACCCGAACTGGCGGATGCCGCTCAGGACGGGACTGGAGAAAATAGCCGAGGATCCGCGCGTCCAAGCGGTCGCGAAAGTCCTTGGAGAGAGAAAGGCGAGCCGATGAGCTTCATGGACAAGGCCAAGGACTTCCTCGACAAGCACGACAAGCAGGTCGACCAGGCCCTCGAGAAGATCGGCGACGAGGTCGACAAGCGCACCGGCCACAAATACACGTCGCACATCGACAAGGGCGTCGACCAGGCGCAGAAGCGCACCGGGGACGGCGACACCCGTCCCTGACGTTTTGCTCCCTCCTGCTCGGGAAGCAGAGAAGGCGTACCCCCGAAGCAAGAAGGAGTTTGACGATGGGCTTCATGGACAAGGCCAAGGACTTCGCCGACGACCACGACAAGCAGGTCGACCAGGGTCTCGAGAAGGCCGGCGACCAGGTCGACGACCGCACCGGCAACAAGTACTCGTCGCAGGTGGACAAGGGCGTCGACCAGGCGCAGCAGCGCACCGGCGACGGCGACACCAACGGCTGAGCGCCGAGGCCCTCAGACCGCCAGCGGCGCCGGCGGCGGATCGTCGTCGACCGCGTGCAGCATCGGGTGCAGCGGGACGAAATTGTCCCGCTGCCGGCACAGAAGCGGCGGCAGCAGTGACGACCGGTGGTCCGGGTGTTCGGCGCAGTGCCGCATCGCCCGGGTCATCGCGTCGCTGTGGTGGCGCCCGCCGCCGTACTCACCGCAATTGGCGCAGTCCCAGCGCCAGAACGCCGGCCCCTCGTCGGAGAGGTAGCGCCGGATCTTCAACGGCGGTCCCGCCTCCTCCTGGGCCGCGGCCAGGATCGCGGGCATGGCGCCGGCCGGCGGTGGGCCCGTGGGGCGGCGCGTTTCCCCGCCGATGATCTGCGCCAGCACATTGCTCGTCGACACGGTCCACCTCCGTACAGAAAAAAGAGAGACGACGCCGAGAAGTCTGGCCAGAAAAAAGTGGTTTGGGGCCGGAACTCCGAAATGGTCCCCGACGCGGTGACGGCCCCGGCGCCCGGGATACTTGCGGCGTGGCACAGCGCAGAAGGTCGGAGCGGATCGTCGAAACGGTCGCCTCCGGCGTGGCCGAGGTGACGCCCGACCCCGACCGCGACAGCGCCTTCACGCTGGTCCTCGACGGCGCCCCGCAATCACACGTCGACCTGGCCGATCCCACCCATCTGGAGTTCGAGTACATCCGGCGGATGGCGGCCGCGATCGACCTGATCGCCCCGGCCGGGAAACCGCTGCGCGCGCTGCATCTCGGCGGCGGCGCGCTGACGCTGCCCCGCTACCTCGCGGCGACCCGGCCCGGCTCGGCCCAGCGGGTGATCGAGATCGACGGGCCGCTGGTCGAACTGGTGCGCCGGGCCCTCCCCCTGCCGGCCAAGGCCAACATCCGGGTCCGGGTGGCCGACGCGCGGGCGGCCCTGGAGGGCATGCGCGACGGCGGCTACGACCTGATCGTGCTGGACGTCTTCGCCGGCGCCCGCACGCCGGCCCACCTGGCCTCGGTGGAGTTCATGACCGAGATCGCCCGGGTCCTCGACCCGGCCGGGTGGCTGGTCGCGAACATCGCCGACGGGCCGCCCCTGCGCCACGCCAAGGCCCAGGTCGCCACGATCCGGGCCGCGCTGCCCGAGGCGTGCCTGGTCGCCGACGCGGCCGTGCTGCGCGGGCGCCGCTTCGGCAACCTCGTGCTGCTGGCCGGCCGGACCCCGCCGCCGATCGCCGAACTGTCGCGCCGGGCCGCCGGCGACTGGTTCCCGGGCCGGGTCGAGACCGACCTCGACCGCTTCACCGGCGGGGCGGCGCCCGTGACGGACAGTGTCGCCGTAGCGTCACCACTTCCACCAGCGAGCCTCTTCGGTAACCGTAGGTAACCACTTTCGGTCCAAAGGGTTGAAGCTTTTCCGGCCTGTCGTGTACTCGTCAGGAAATCCGGTGTGATTCGCGCTTGCCCACTTGTTTGACTCTCCGTGCCCCGCTGTAATCGGTTACGGCCGCGTGTGGGGGCGCGGCACTACTGGGGGGATAGCCGCGCATGCCGGACAAGTACTTCGCGTCCGCAGATACAGGGCAGGTGGCCGCGCCGACGAGCGCTGCCCCCGCCGGATCGTCACTGCGTGACTCGATACAGAGCGCGACGGAGCGTGTGCTCTGGAGCGGATTGTGTGCCGTCGCCGAATACGCGTTCGACGAACCGGCCTCGATGCCGCGCTGGACGCTGCCCGAGGAGACCGAGGTGGTCGTCACCGAGGAGCGGGTCCTCTACCGCGATCCGGTCACGCTGAGCACGGGCGAGCTGCGCTGGCCCTGGCCGCAGCACCTGCGGGTGCAGCCGGGCAACCGCGACGCCGGCCGCTCCGGCACGGTCACCCAGATCCAGCTGGTCTGCGCCGGCCCGCACAACTCGTTCCCGGCCCTGGTCTTCGCCGGCGGCGACCTGGCCGCGGTCGGTGACGCCGACCGCCTGGCCAACACGCTGCGGCAGGCCATCGCCCGCTACCGGGTGGAGCACGCCACCGAGCTGGGCATCCCGGTGCTCCAGGCCCGCATGCTGTCCCGCCTGGTCATCGGCCCGGAGTTCAACAACTTCCAGGGCGGCGACGGCCAGACGGTGACCCTGATCGGCGCGGTGTCGGTGCAGCGTCTGGCGGCCGAGCCCCAGCAGCCGCAGAACCCGTGGGTCGCGTCGGCGTACGCCCCGCCCGCCGCCGACGCGTACGCGAAACCGGCGCCCCCGGCCCACGCCGCCCCCTCGGCCCACGCCGCCGCCCCCTCGGCCCACGCCGCCGCTCCCTCGGCCCACGCCGCCGCTCCCTCGGCCTACACCGCTCCTGACCAGGCCGCGCAGCCCGGCTACACCCCCGCTCCGTACTCGGCGCCTCCTGTCGTCTCCGGTCCGCCCGTGCCCGCTGCCGGTTTCGGTTCCGCCGCGGCAGGCTCAGCGCCGGTGGTTCGCTCGGCCGCGCCTTCCGCGCCGATCGTTCCGGCCCCGGCGGCCACTCCTCCGCCGGTGCCCATGTCGGCCGCGCCCACCTCGCCGGCTGACGGCCGGGGCCGGCCGGCCGCCGAGAGCTGGCGGGTCCAGCAAGCCGACGACACCGCCCTACGCGGTCGCGATGACCTCGACTCCCGGGCCGCCAGCCTGGCCGCGCGCGTGGCCGACCTGGTATCCGGCGGCGCCGAGGCCGGCAGCACCCGCCCGACCGGCGAGACCAACCTCTCGGCGTTCCTCGAGCGGCCCGTGCCCCGCTCGCCCGAGCCACCCCCGTACGGCGGCGCCTCGTCACCGACCTCGGGTGCGGGCTGGGACACCCCCACGCCCACCCCGACCTCGGGCGCCGGCTGGGAAGGCGGCGACCGCGCCGAGTCGGTCCGGCGCACCGCCGCCCGTTTCGCCGGGAACGCGGCCCGCACCCGCGGCTCGATCCCCCGCCAGGACACCGGCGACATCCCCAGCCAGGGCAACCACCGCCAGAGCTGACGCGGGCCCCGCGCCGCGGATCAGGCGCGGGCCTCGCGGGCTCCGGCCGATTCCGGCACGTAGCAAGTGCCGGCCGCCACTCGCTCCTCGTGCAGCTTGTGCGCCCGGTGCAGCAATGCCATGAGCTCGTCCTCGGCGCGGATCTGGGCCCGGTACTTCTCCGGCAGGCTCTTGAGGCGGGCTTCCTCGATCAGCAGCTTGTGGAAGATCTCGTCGCAGTAGGCGGGGTCCGTCTCGATGTCGAGGAACTCTGTGGCGTGCCGGCGCGCTGCCGCGACGTACGTCTGGGCCCGGCCCTTGGGACTCAGGAGCGACGCCACCACGGTGATCAGCAGGATCGAGATGATCAGAGCCAGGGACACCGCCGTGGAGATCTCGACGACGTGGATCGACTCGCCGTCGTTGATGAACGGCACGTTGTTCTCGTGCATGGCGTGCAGGATCAGCTTCACGCCGATCAGGGCCAGGATCGCCGCCAGCCCGTACGAAAGGTAGACCAGCCGGTCGAGCAGACCGTCGATCAGGAAGTAGAGCTGACGCAGGCCGAGCAGGGAGAACGCGGTCGCGGTGAAGACCAGGTACACGTTCTGGGTCAGGCCGAAGATGGCCGGGATCGAGTCGAGCGCGAACAGGATGTCGGTCCCGCCGATCGCCACCATGACCAGCACCATCGGGGTCAGAACGCGCTTGCCGTCCTGGTAGGTGAACAGCTTGTCGCCGTCGTACTCGTCGGAGGTGCGCAGGACCCGGCGGGCGATCCGGATCACGAAGTTGTCGGGCTTCTCCTCCTGGTCGCCGTGCTGCTCACGCAGCAGGTTGCCCGAGGTGATCAGCAGGATCAGCCCGAAGAGGTAGAACACCCAGGCGAACGAGTTGATCAGCGCCGAGCCCAGGAAGATGAACCCGGTCCGGGCGATCAGCGACACGACGATGCCGACGAGCAGCACCTTCTGCTGGTCGGCCCGGGGCACCTTGAAGCTGCCGAGCAGCAGCAGGAACACGAACAGGTTGTCGACCGACAGCGCTTCCTCGGTCACATAGCCGGCGAAGTACTCGGCGCCCATCTGGTTGCCGCCGAAGATCCACACGCCGACCCCGAACAGGATCGCGATCGACACGTAGATCGACGTCCACCGGGCGGCCTCGCCGAGCGACGGCACATGCGCCTTGCGCACATGGAAGAAGAAGTCGAACAACAGCAGCCCGACAATGCCGAGCACGGTCGCCACCCACACCACACCCGACACATCCTGCATGCGCTCATCCTAGGGCGACTATGTGACCGCGGCGCGACGTTGGGAGGCGGTGAGGAAGAGCACTCCGGTGAGATCGGCGCCCCGCAGATCGGCGCCCCGAACATCGGCCCCGGTGAAATCGGCCCGCCGCAGATCGGCCTCACGCAGATCGGCGCCGATCAACAGCGCGCCCCGGAAGCTCGCACCGCGCAGGTCGGCCTTGCGCAGCCGCCGCCCGATCAGGTCGGCGCCGCTGTGGTCGGGCCGGTTGCGCCCCCGGGCGAGCTCGCTGGCCTTGCGCAGCAGCGGATTGACCTGGCGCCGATGAGCGTCCAGGTCCAGCGCCGTCAGTTCGTCCGGCGTTCCGCCGGCCAGACGGTCGGTCTCGGCGAGCGCGTTTTCCAGCTTCGGGTGTACGCGGGCAGCCTCGCTCAGCTTCAAAGCCTCGCTCAGATACCACATGATCTCGTGCAGCTGCCGCACGACGGGCAGGGCGGCGAACATGGGCCCGGACAACTCGGGGGCGTCCCGCCACGTACGGCCGCCGAACGTCTCCTGGGTGATCCGCTGCCCGGCGCCGAAGCAGTCGAACACCACACACCCGTGAAATCCGCGCGGCTCGAGCCGCTCATGGATCCCACAACGGAAGTCGTCGGCCAGGTTGAGACAGGGTCTCCCGGCCGCTTTAGTGACGGCAAAGTCTGACGATTTAACGAACGCGGGCGCGACGCAGCACAGGGCGGCGCAGCGGGCGCAGTCGGCTTGAAGTTCTCTCTCGGTCATACGGCCCTCACTGTCTCAGACCGTCCCGCACGCCCGTTTCCCGGAGTCAGCGGCACCCGAGATGCAACCCCCTGGTCTTCATGAGACCCCACCCCACGGTCGAAACATCTTGTGTCCGAGACAGCGAGCCGCTGACGACGACAACCCCGGACCGAAACCGGGACGACACGGATAACCGAAACCAGGGGAGATACAGAATGCGCAACATGCTTCAGATCGTGGGCGGCGTCGCCGCGGCCGGTGTCATCGCTGCTTCCGCCACCGCCCTCACCGGCAGCGGCCTTACCCGCACCACCGGCGCCAACACCGCCGAGGACCGCTGGATCGGCGGTACGATCACCCAGACGCTGTCCGGCTCGAACATCGACTCGATCTCCTACACGTTCGCCGACACCGCCAAGACGCAGATCTCCGGTTTCGTCGTCGTGGCCAGCGACGCCGCCCAGAAGTACGTGACGGTCACGCCGAACGGCGCCTTCGGCGGAAGCGCGGACCGCTTCATCTGCGGTCCCACGGTCGGCTGGAACGCGAACGGCAGCACCGCCACCTCGTCGACCGGCGCCGGCAGCCCGGTGAAGGTTCAGCTCGCCAACTCGACGCCCGCCTCGGTCACGTGTGTGGCGGCGACCGCCCCCCTCACTCCGGGAGGCTACATGAGCGGTGTCAGCTCGGTCGACGTTCTCGTCGCGGCCAGCTAAAACCGGCTCGCCCGGCACCCTGAGGTGCGACGCTACGCATAGCGCCGCACCTCAGGGGATCTCATCCACAGGACGCTTCGCAACGCCACGGTGGCCGTCATCCTCGCGATGACGGCCTTCGGCGCTTGGGCTGTGATGACCGAGCGCCTCTCCTATGTCATCACCGACGGCGTCAGCATGAACCCCGTCTACTACCAGGGTGATCTGGTCTTCGTCGCGAAGGACGATTCGTACCATGTGGGAGAGATCGCCGCTTATCATGATTCGAGTTCGGGGTATCGCGTCCTGCACCGGATCATCGGCGGAGACGGCTCGGCCGGTTTCGTCTTCAAGGGGGACAACAACCAGTCGATCGACCGGCCCCACCCGACGACCGAGGAGATCATCGGCCGCGCCGTTCTGCACGTTCCGCACGGCGGCACCTGGCTGAAGCCGCTCCTCGGTCCCACCGGGATCGGGATGCTCAGCTTTCTGGTCGTCGGCGGCGGGGCCGCCACCGCGGCGCGAAACCGGCGGGAGATTCCGCGAGGTCGCCGGAAGAAAAGGGTGAAAGCCATGTCGCGGCAGGGAGGCTCGCTGGCGACCGCTGCGGCGGTCCTCAAGACGGTGCAGCGTCTTCCACCCACCCTGCGCGGTGCGGCATATCTGGCCATCGCCCTCGCGGTCACAGCGCTCCTGCTCGGCGTCCTGGGCTGGATGAAACCGATAGTCGAGACTCGAACGGTCGCCGCCCCTCCCAGCCAGTCGATCACCTACTCGTACTCGGCGAAGGTCCCTCGGTCGGCGGCGTACGACGGCACAACCGTGACCTCACCTGAACCGATCTTCCGAAGGTTGACGGACAAGGTGGATCTGGTCGCCAAATACACCGGGCCGGCGGGCATCTTCGACATGAGCGCGAAACTGACGAACGGCACCGGCTGGCACACGACAATCCAACTGGTCGAGGAGGAAGCCTTCACCGGCACCTCCTACCAGGCGACCGCGAAGTTCGACCTCGCAGCTCTGGTCGCACGAGCCGACGCGGCGTCGAGGGCGATCGGCGCCGCCAGCAACGGCTCGGTGGCCATCGCCGTGACCGCCCGGGTCGCGTCGCCCGGCGCCGGAGGCGTGAGCGCACCGCTCACCCTCGACGTGAACCCGATGCAGATGGTGCTCGGCGGCAACGCCACGCTGACGACCAGCAATTCCACCGCAGCGAGCACAACGGTGGTCCCGCGCGAGATCGGAATTCTCGGTCTCACGGCTTCTCAGGCTCGCTCCTGGGCCATTCTCACATTGGTCACAGCAGCCACGATCGCCGCAGTGGTGTTTCTGCTCGCTCTTCGCCGGATGCCGCTTCGTACCCGTGCCCAGATCGAGCGGCGCTATCCCCAACTCCTCGTTCACGTCGAGCCGATGCCCAGCCCACCGGGCAAACCTGTGGTCAACGTCGACAACTTCCCGGCGCTGGTCAAACTGGCTGAGAAGTACGGGCAGATGATTTTGACGTGGCGACGGGAGGATTCGGACGACTTTGTCGTTCGGGACGAGGGGATCACTTATCGGTATCGAGTTCCGCTGGATGGGCCGGAGCTTCTGGATATCGAGCACCAGAATCGGCCCACAACGGCCGGAACCCATCGCCGAAAAGCGTCCTCGCCGGTGTCCTGACGGCCAATCCGGGGACGCGGCCATTTCATTAAACTGCTGCGAATGATCTCCAGGTTCGCATCCATGGCCGCCATTGCCGGTGTCGGCGCGGTGATCGCCGTCGCCGCTCCGGCCTCCGCTGCCGGCGCCCCCACGCTGCAGGCCAGCGCCTCGGTCATCGTGGGCTACAACCCCGTGACCCTCTCGGGCATCGCCGACCCCGGCGCGCAGGTGGCGTTGTACGAGACCGCGATCGGCTGGAACGACATGCAACCGGCCCAGGACTGGACGAAGGGCGGCACCGTCGTCGCCACCGCCGACGCCTCGGGGCGCTATTCGTTCAGCCGCTGGGTCGACTCGGGCTTCTTCTTCGAGGTCCACCAAGGCTCGGCCGTCTCCAACCGGGTGACCGTCTATTCGCGCCTGCAGGTCGGCATCAGCGGCTCGTCGACGGTGGCCGGCCGGGCCGATCTGACCGCCTGGAACGTTCCAGGCCAGGGCGGCCTGCCGTACCAGTTCCAGCTCAAGCAGGCCAACGGCACCTGGAAGACGGTGTTCTCGGGCAAGGGCGCGAGCGACGCCGACGGCGCCTTCCTCGACGCCAAGGTCAGCGGCCTGGCGCCGGGCAGCGTGCAGACGTTCCGGGCGTACGTCGGCGGCGACACCAGCCAGGGCCTGCAGGGCAACTACTCCAAGGAACTGAAGGTCACGATCAAGGCCGGCCCTGGGGTCAATTCGGTCCAGTTCACCAAGATTCGGTACGACTCCACGGGCGCCGACACCGGCACCAACGCCAGTCTGAACGCCGAATGGGTCAAGCTCACCAACAAGACCAAGACCCGCATCGACCTGAACGGCTGGACGGTGCGCGACGCGCAGAGCATCGTCTACAAGTTCGCCGGCACGACCTACCTGAACGCCGGCGCGTCGATCTTCGTGCAGTCCGGCAAGGGCACGAACACGGCGACCCACCGGTTCTGGGGCCGCGCCGGCAAGAGCGGCTACGTCTGGAACAACGGCGGGGACACGGCCCAACTCCGTACGCCCGCGGGTCTGACCGTCGACGCCTGCAAGTGGGCCATCGTCGGCACGGGCGAGACCAACTGCTGATCAACCAGCGGCCCGGCTCCGAAAGGAGCCGGGCTTTTTCGCGTTATACGCCCGCGGCGTCGAGGAGCACAGCCGCCATGTCGGCCGCGTCCGGCGCCTCGCCGTGCATCACGGCCCAGGCGCTCGCCCCGTCGAAGGTCATGGTGAGCTGGCGGGCCAATTTCTCCGGGTCGGCGGCGCCGCCCTTCTCGGCCTCGGCGCGGAAGAACGCGGTGAGCATGTCCTTGTAGCGCCGGGCGACCAGGCGCGCGGGATGATCCGGCGCCTTGACCTCGAGCGAGACCGCGACGAACGGGCAACCCTGAAATCCGGGCGCGGTCGCCGTCGCCTCGAAGCTGCGGAACACATGCAGGATGCGCTCGCGCGGCGTTCCGCCGTCGTCGGCGGGCAGCAGGAGGGCGTTGAAGGCCGGCCCGACACGGTCGAGCCCGGCCGCCATGATCTCGTCCTTGCTGCCGAACAGCTGGTACATCGTGCGCTTGGAGACGCCGGCGGCCCGGCTCAGCGCCTCGACGCCCACGCCGACGCCCTCGCGATAGAAGAGATCCGCCGCAGCGTCGAGCAGTCGGTCCCGCGTGGCTTCCCCGGTCATGCGGACAGCATAGCTCGCCAAAAACCGATCGGTTTTCTTCGTCACAGGGCAGAGCCTTGCCGTACGGAAACCGATCGGTTTACCGTGGTGGAAACCGATCAGTTTTCTGCGAGGGGACACACCATGACCGCCATCAAGGACTCCGTAGCGCTCGTCACCGGCGGCAGCCGCGGCATCGGCAAGGCTCTGGTCGAGGAGCTGTACGCCCGAGGGGCGAGCAAGGTGTACGCCACGGCCCGCGACCCGCGCTCGGTGACCCACCCCGACGCCGTGCCGCTGGCCCTGGAGGTCACCGACGAGGCTTCGGTCGCCGCCGTGGCCGCCCGGGCCACCGACGTCACCATCCTGATCAACAACGCCGGCCTCACCTCCGGCGCCTCTTACCTGGACTCCCCGCTCGACGAGGTCCGCCGCGACATGGAGGCCAACTTCTACGGCCCGCTGCTGCTGGCCCGCGCCTTCGTCCCGGTGATCGAGCGCAACGGCGGCGGCCACATCCTGAACGTGCACTCGGCCCTGTCATGGTTCGCCGACGGCGGCCCGTACAGCGCCTCGAAGGCCGCCCTCTGGTCCCAGTCGAACTCGCTGCGCCTGCTGCTGCGCCCCCGCCACATCGAGGTGACGGGCCTGCACGTCGGCTACGTCGACACCGACATGACCACCACCATCGACGCCCCGAAGACCGCCCCCCAGGACGTCGCACTGGCCGCCCTGGACGGCATCGAGTCCAACACCCACGAGGTCCTGGTAGACGAGGTGAGCCGCAACGTGAAGGCCGCCCTCTCAGGAGACCTGACTCTCCTGTACAAGCAGCTGGCCGCGTAACCCGTACCCCGAAGCAAGCGCAACCACCCACCCAGCGCACCCGACCGCACCGCGGGGGCCTGGGGGCTCGGCCCCCAGATAGAGAAATCCCTGTCCGCTACCCCGAAGCACGCGCAACCACCCACCCAGCGCACCCGACCGCACCGTGGGGGCCTGGGGGCTCGGCCCCCAGACAGAGAAATCCCTGTCCGCGCACTCCGCGGACAGGGATTTCCTTACTTGTAGCGGGGACAGGATTTGAACCTGCGACCTCTGGGTTATGAGCCCAGCGAGCTACCGAGCTGCTCCACCCCGCGTCGGCTTCTTAACCCTACCCTGCCCCGGCCCGAGACGCCCAATCCGGGGTGGTCGGTGGGCAAACTGCCCTGCTCTTCTCCCCCGCCGGGCTAGCGTCGAGATCATGACCGCTGCCGTGGGCGTCCGCCGGCTTGGGCGACGGTCCGGCCTCGTGGTCGGCGTGGTCGTCCTGCTCGGGGTGCTCGGGACGGGGCTGGCCACGTACGCGCTGCACAGCACGGCGAAGAGCTGGAGCGAGCGCGCTTTCGAGCAGCGGCAGACCGTGGTGGCCCAGGTCGTCATGGCCGAGCTCATCCAGTACGGGCTGGCGCTCTCCGATCTGTCAGCCTCACTCGGGGCGCAGGCCGAGCTCACGGCCGATGCGTTCGGGGCCATCGCCGCGCCGATCAACGGGCAGCGGCTTCCGGGGGCGGCCGAGATCGGTTACATCGTCAGCGCCACCGACGGTACGGCGGCCGCCACCCAGGCCGAATGGCGTGGCCGGGGAAGCGCCGGCCTGACCTTGCGGGCGGGCAGCACCGGCAGCGGGGAACACTTTTTCGTCGTGCTCGGCCGCTCCCTGACCGGTGCCGCGGCGACCCTCGGCATGGATCTTCGAGGTACGGCCCAGGCCGCACAGGCGCTGCGGATCGCACGGACCGGCGGCGGGATCTCGACCAGTCCCACGTTCGAGGTGCCGGGCTTTCCCGACCGGTACTTCATCATGACGGCGCCCGTGTTCGCGACGCAGCCGGCCGCCGAGGCCGGCCAGTTCCGGGGCTGGATCGCCATGACGTTCAACGGACGGGAGTTCCTCGGCCCGACGCCGGGTGTGATCGGCGGCGATCAGGTCAGCCTGGAGTTCGCCGACATCTCCAGCGGCCGGCCGGTCACGATCGCAACCTGGAAGCCGGACGCCCGGGTCGACACCGGCATGCCGGAGCGGGTCATCGAGATCCCGATTCCGCAGAAGCAGTGGCAGCTCACCATCCGGCCCACGGTCCGCCTGCTGCCGACGACCGAGGCCTGGCTGGCTCGCGGCGCGGCCGCCATCGGCAGCGTGATCACACTGCTGCTCGCCCTGCTGACAGCCACCGTGGTGACCTCCCGGGACCGGGCGCTGCGCCGCGTCGATCAGGCCACCGCCGAGCTCCGCGACGACATCGAACGCCGCGAGGCGGTGGAGCAGCAGCTGCGCCGGCGCGAGGAGGAACTGGTCGGCTTCGCCGGCGTGGTCGCACACGACCTGCGCAGCCCGCTGGCCAACGTGATCGGGTACGCCGACCTGATGGCCGACATGGACGACGGCGCGACGCCCGAGAAGCAGCGCCGCTATCTGACCCGGGTCCAGGCCAGCGCCGGCCGCATGCGCGACCTGATCGACGACCTGCTGGCGTACGCCATGGCCGACAACACGACCCTGCGCATCGCCGAGGTCAACTTGAACGAGCTGGTGGACAGCATCGTGACCGAACGCCTGGGCACCAGCGCCCCGGCCGGAACCAAGATCGACTTCCTTCCCTTGCCGACCGTCTGCGGCGACCCCACCCAGCTCCGCCAGGTCCTGGACAACTTGATCGGCAACGCCATCAAGTACACCCCACCCGACCGGACCGCCGAGATCACCGTCGGCGCGACGGAGATGGACGACGCGATGTGCCGCATCGAGGTCGCCGACCGCGGCATCGGCATCCCCGAGTCGCAGCGCTCCGAGGTCTTCAACGCCTTCACCCGAGCCGAGGGCAGCCAGGGCTATCCCGGCACGGGCCTCGGCCTGGCCATCGTCCAGCGCATCGTCGAACGCCACCACGGCACGGTGGGCGTCGAGGAGAACCCCGGCGGTGGCACCCGTTTCTGGTTCACCGTGCCCACGCCGGCGTCGTGACCGCCGTTCACGGTGTCCGAGCCGCGAAGGCGCTCGCCGCGATCAGGTCGAGGACGAGCGTGGCGGCGTTGGCCGCGGCCACCTCCTGCGCTTCGGAGCTCTTGTCCCGTCCCCAGTCGCAGATGCCCTTCACCACGATCCACTCCGTGTGGGCGCGAACCGACGTCGCGTAGACCGCGGCGCCCTCCATCTCGCCGCCCTCGGCATCGCGGTAGCGCGCCTTGAGCGCCTCCCGCAGCGACGAGGAGTCGACCAGCACGTCCCAGGAGAGCAGGAGACCGGACCAGACGCGGACGCCCGCCGGCGGCACCGCGACCTTGAAACGCTCGACCAGACGGTGGCTCGCGGTGACCTTGTCCCCGCGATCCCTGATCTCGGTCTCCCCGGCCCGCACGCTGATCACCTGCAGTTGCTGGGCGACGATGACGTCGCCGAGCTGCTGGCGTTCCTCCCGGAGCCCGTAGCAGATCCCCAGCATGATCACGTAGCTCGGCTGCCGCTCGCGGATGATCTCCGTGAGGCTGTACGGCGCCGACACCGGACTGGTCAGACCCGCTCCGACGTGGGCCAGCAACACCTCCGCGCCGCCGATCGTCCCGAGCCGATAGACGGGATGGCCCCCGTCGAAATCGAGCGTGGCGTCGTCATCCTGGTGAGCGCGGGCCTGCCTCAGCACCGCCGCCCGCTCGACCTCGGTGGCCACCACGAGAAGCACGCGCTCCCGCCCGTACATCTCCTTCATCCTCTCTCTGTGCTCCTCCGTCAGCTCGCGGCGGTAGCGGGCGTACCGAACCCCGCTGAACCCAGCGATGACGATGGTGAACAAGGCCAGGAACCCGGCCACCAGACCGGCGCCGCGTGCGAAGAAGGTCATCGCCGTCAGATCGGGCGGCTCCTGCCACATGAGCCGATAGACAAGCCATTCCAAGGCTTTGCCGTACGTCACCGGCCTGCCCCCGCAGTCTCCCGCGCAGGCGTCCCGCTCCCAGCCGGCCACAAGTGACGCCGTGCCCAGCAGGAGCGCGGCGAGCACGGCGATCCAGAGGAAGAAGAACGAACCGGTCTCGGCGATGCGCTGCCGGCGGACCGGCGGCCGTCGGGGCAGACGCACGGTGATCTCACGCTCCTCGTCCGTTCCCCGGGCGCCCGCCCACCGCGCCACCCGGATCCGTGTCGCCGGCGTGGTGACGGCGGCGCGCGGGCACGCCAGGGCGGCCTCGGGGCCGGCCAGCGCGGTGAGCCGCCCGCCGACCTCGGCCAGTAGGCCGTCCGCGCCCCGTTCGTCCTCGTGGTGACACAGCCGCAGCGTCCATTCCTCGTACGGCAACGTCTCGGCGTCGATCCGGTCGGGCTTGGGCCTCCCGCCGGAGAGGGCCCGTAGCCCTCGCCAGGCTCCCGCGAGGAGGTGCATCACCTGGTCGGCCGCGACCCCGAGCAGAAAGACGATCTCGAGGAGGATCAGCGCGTACCAGGTCGCCACCGGGCCGATCACGGGACGCAGGGCGGCCACGAGGACGGCAAGCACCACGAACAGGACGAATCCGAGGGCCAGGACGACCAGCGACCACTGATGGTCGATCCACCGGAGTGCCCTTGCGCCGTCGGGCGCCGCCCGATCGGCGGGCCGGCTCAGCATGGCGAACGACCGGGGGCCGCGCCAGATCAGGCGTCCTTCCCGTCGCGCCCGGTGGAGCTGCAGGGCGATCGGCGCCCGGACGCGGAAGAAGCCGAAGGTGCGCGGGCGCAGAAAGCGGATGGTCTCGGCCCCATGATCGGCGGCCCGCACCGCGCGCGCGGCCGCACGGTAGTCCCGCATCACCGGTTGCCCACCAGCCACGGCAATCACGATAGGACCGCGTCGCCACGCCTTTGAGGCACCGGCGGGTAGCCGTTCGGTTGGTTGTTCCCACTCGGTGGTGCAATCGAGCGGTCAGAACGTTGCGTTTCGAGAGCGGCGACCGACATGTCGGGCTGAACCCCTTCCCCCGGGTTCGTAGCCACCCTAGGAGTCCCCATGTTCGTCAGCGGAAGCAGCAGCGTCACCGCGATGCGGATCGCCCGGTACCAGGCCGAGGCCCTGCAGGCCGTCGAAAGGTCGTCGGCTCGGATCGCCTCCGGCCGCCGGTTCACGTCGTTCGCTGAGGACACGGTCGCCGCCACCAGGGAGATCTCGCTGCGGGCCCAGCAGGGCGCCACCGCCATCTACCTGCGGGCGGCGCAGGACGCCGGCTCCGCCGCGGAGGCCGCCGCGGACGGCTTGCGCTCGGCCTCCGACATTCTGGGCGAGCTGCGCAACGCGGTCCTGGCCCTGAACACCGCCGACCCCAGCTCGGTCACCGCGACCCAGCACACCGTGACCCAGCTGACCGAAGAGTTGACCAGGCTCAGCACGTCCACCACCACAGTGGCCGGCAAGAACCTGCTCGACGGCTCGATCGCCTCCACCCCGCTGGCGTTCAGGGTGGGTGCCAGCGGCAGCGCGTCGGACGAGGTTCAGCTGACCGCGATCTCGGTGGCCGCCGACCAGCTGGGCTCCGCCGCCCTGAAACTGAACGCGATCGACTTCACCGGCGGCGCCCCCACCGACCAGAACGACGCACTGGACGCGATCGACGAGGCCCGCTCAGCCGTAACCGACAGCCTGACCTCCACCGCCGCCGTGTCCTCGGCGATGACCTACCACGCCACCGCCCTCGGCTCCCAGTACGGCGCCACAACCACAGCTTTGGACAATTTGGTCACCGTAGACGACGCCCAGGAAGCCATCACCTTGACCAAAAACCAGATCCGAGCCGAAACTTCAGCCGCCCTGCTCTCCCAAATCAACACCCTCCAGACCACAATGGCCCGCCACCTACTAATGCCCCTCTAACAACCGGCCCGGGCCGGGCCGGCCCGGGCCGGGTTGGGCCGGGCCGGGTTGGGCCGGGCCGGGTTGGGCCGGGCCGGGTTGGGCCGGGCCGGGCTGGATTGGGCCGGGCTGGATTGGGCCGGGTTGGGCCGGGCCGGGTTGGGCCGGGCCGGGCCGGGTTGGGCCGGGCCGGGCCGGGTTGAGCCGGGCTGGGTTGGGCCGGGCCGGGTTGGGCCGGATTGGGCCGGGTTGAGCCGGGTTGGGCTGGGCCGGGCCGGGTTGGGCCGGGTTGGGCCGGGCCGGGCCGGATTGGGTTGGGTTGGGCGGCGATCGAGGAGGAGCAGGCGAAGCCTGCGAGCTCTTCCACCAAGCGCCCCCACCCACCAAGCGCACCCGACCGCACCGTGGGGGTCTGGGGGCTCGGCCCCCAGGCAGACATGCGAAAAATCCCCGTCCGCGCACCTCGCGGACAGGGATTTCCCAATTTGTAGCGGGGACAGGATTTGAACCTGCGACCTCTGGGTTATGAGCCCAGCGAGCTACCGAGCTGCTCCACCCCGCGTCGGCTCGTTAACACTAGCGCAACCCTGCGGCTGCCTGCAAAACGGGTGGTGGTGGCCCTCCTCACGGTGGGCCACCACCTTCAGTTCGTCAGCCGCCGGGGGTCGGTGATGGTGCCACCGATCCGGACGGGGCCGGGTTGGACGGGGCCGTTGACGGCGCCGTCGATGGTGCCGCTGAGGCGCCGTTGGCGGCCTTCTGGGCGTTCTGGAAGTTGGTCATCGCGGTGTCGAGGGCCTGGAGCGCCTCGCCGTACTTGGCGAAGTCGCCCGACTGCTGGGCGGTCTTGACGTTCGCGATGGCCGTGTCGAGGGCGGCCGCGGCCTGGGCCAGTTCGCCGGTCAGTGAGGCCGGTGGCGGGTTGGTCGTGTTGCCGTTGCCCGTGTTGCCGCTGTTGTTGTTGCCTGTCGCGGCGCCGGCGTTCTTGCCCTGTGTGACCAGCTGTTCCAGGCCCTGTTTCAGGTTGTCGGCCAGGACCACGTACGTGCCGCCGTCGCCGTACGACATCAGGACCTTCTGCAACAGGGGCGCCGCGTTGTCCTGGTTGCCGGTCTTGACGTAGACCGGTTCCACGTAGAGGACGCCGCCTTCGACCGGCAGGGAGATCAGGTTGCCGTACAGCACCTGGGATTGGGCGTTGTTGGACAGCAGGTTCAGCTGTTGGCGTACGGCCGCGTTGTTGGTCATCTTCTGATGGACCTGGACCGGGCCGGGAATGACCGTCTGGTCGGGTAATTCGAGGACCTGCAGGACGGGTTTGTTGTCCACGTACGAGCCGGAGATCAGGGCGGCCAGGTTTTCCCGGTTGGCCGGTGTGACGCCGGCCGTCAGCTGGAATCTGGTCTCATCCTGCTCGGGCAGCTGGACGTTCAGGTAGAACGGCGGCTGCTTGATGTTGCTCGACGGCGAGTCGGGCGCGTTCGGCACCTGCCAGAAGTCCTGGCCGGAGAAGTACGCCTGCGGATCGGTCACGTGGAACTTGGTGAGCAGGTTGCGCTGCACCTTGAACAGGTCCTGCGGATAGCGGAAGTGCGCTTCGAGCGATTCCGGCGTCTCCGCCTTCGGGATGATCAGGTCACCGCCGAACGCCTTGTTCCACGCCTTGAGCACCGGGTCGTTCTCGTCGAACTCGTACAGCTTGACCGTGCCGTCGTACGCGTCGACGGTCGCCTTGACCGAGTTGCGCATGTAGTTGACGTCGTCGCGGGCCAGGGCGAACTGCCCCTGGCCGGTGAGTTCGTCGCGCGTCTCGTTGGCCAGGTTGATCTTCTGGGCGTACGGATAGGTCGCGGCCGTGGTGTAGCCGTCGAGGATCCAGGTGATCCGGCCGTCGACCACGGCCGGGTACGGGTCGCCGTCTATGGTCAGGAACGGCGCCACCTTTTCCACGCGGGAGCGCGGGTCGCGGATGTACATCAGCCGCGAGTCGGAGTTGACCGCGTCCGACAGCAGGAAGTTGCTCTCGGTGTTCTTGACCGCGAACACGAGCCGGCGGAAGAACGAGCCGATCGGCACGCCGCCCTTGCCGTCGTACGTGTAGAGCTCCTCGGCGTTGTTGTTCTCCTCCTGCGGACGGTCGAACTCGACCTTCTTGTTCGCGTCCTCCTGGCCGACGATCGCGTATTCGGTGGACTGCTCGCCGAAGTAGATGCGGGGCTGGTCGACCTTGATCTCGTCGGTGGCCGAGGAGCAGCCCGGCGGGCGGTCGTCGCCGAGGAAGCCGGAGACGAAGTACGGCAGACCACCGCAGACCACCTGGTTGGCCGGCGCCGCCACCAGGCCGTAGCCGTGGGTGTAGACGGTGTGCCGGTTGAGCCAGTTGCGCTGCTGCGCGGTCAGCTTGTCGTCGTTGATCTCACGGGCGCCGACCACGTAGTCGGCGGTCTTGTCGTCGACCGTGTAGCGGTCGACGTCGAGCTTCTTGCCGAAGTCGTAGAAGCCGCGGGACTGCTGCGACTGGGTGAAGGCCTGCGAGACCAGCTGCGGATCGACCAGCCGGGCGTTCTGCGCGCTCGTGTCGCTGGTGAGACCGGCCTGCGGGACCACGTTGTTGGCGCGATAGGGCGCCGTCTCGGTCGCGTCTATGCCGAACGCGGCTCTCGTGGCCTCGATCGAGCGTTTGATGTATGGCGCTTCTTTCTCGGCGAGGCTGGGCTTGACCGAGAAGTTCTGCACGGCGAGCGGGTAGATGCCGCCGATGGCCACGGCCGAGATCGCCAGCAGGGCCAGCGACACACCGGGCCATACCAGGTTCCGCATGCCCGCGTTGGAGAACACGATGATCGCGATCGCCACCACGATGGAGATGTAGGCCAGGATCTCCTTGGCCGGCAGCAGCGCGTTGACGTCGGTGTAGCCGGCGCCGTAGAGGCCCGGCGACACGTGTTGCTCGAGGAGCAGGGCACGGCGGTCGAGCACGTACGCCACGGCCTTGAGCAGGACGAAGATCGCGACCAGAGTGGTCAGGTGGGCCCGGGCCGCGGTCGTCATGCGGTCGCCGACGCCCTGGAGACGTACCCCACCGAAGATGTAGTGGACCGCGAGCGCGCCCAGCACCGACAGCACGACGGCGGTGAAGGCGACGCCCAGGATGTAGCGCCACAGCGGGTAGTCGAAGATGTAGAACCCGATGTCCACGTTGAACTGCGGGTCCTTGACGCCGAAGTCGCCGCCGTTGCGGAACAGCATCCAGTCTTTCCACCGGCCCTGCGCGGAGAGGCCGGCGAAGAAGCCGATGATCACGGTGATGACGGTGATCCACGTGCCCAGGCGGGGCGCGATGATCATCCGATAGCGCTCAAGAGTGGCCTGCTCGGCCGAGTGCGGCCGCAGCAGCGGGCGCAGCCGGTAGGCCAGATAGAGGTTGGCGGCGATGATCAGGGCCACCGCGATGCCGATGGCCAGGAACAACAGGAGCCGGGTGAGCAGTACACCGGAGAAGACGTTGACGAAGTCGACTTCGTTGAACCACAGATAATCGGTGTACGCGTCGATGCCCCACCCGAGCAGCGTGAAAAGAAGGAAGACCCCGACCAGGACGCCGACGGTGACGCGACCGCGCCGGCTCATCCTCGGAAGAGGGCTATTTCGCATAACCAACGGAGGCTCCACAATTCAGTCGGGCCGGTGTCTCACAGTACGACATCTGTCACGCAGCCGAGCACGCCTTGGGGGTGCCGCCGCTGGTGAAGGTCTTGATGGCGGTCAGGGCGTCGTCCACGGTGGCGACTTCCGCCATCGGCAGACCGTCCACCGCGTTCTTCAGCGCCTCGGCGCAGTTGTCCTTGGGAACCAGGAAGATCTGAGCGCCGGCTTTCTTGGCGCCGACCAGTTTCTGCGGGATGCCGCCGATCGGGCCGACGTTCCCGTTGTCGTCGATCGTGCCGGTCCCCGCGATGATCTTGCCGCCGGTCAGGTCCTCCGGCTGGAGCTTGTCGAGAATGCCGAGCGTGAACATGAGGCCGGCGCTCGGGCCGCCGATCTTGTTCAAGTCGATCTTGACCTTGAACGGGGCGTCCTGCTTGGTGCCGATCTCGATGCCCAGGCGTGGCGTCTTGTCGTCGCCGCTCGCCTTGGTGGTGACCTTGGCGGTCGCCGCCTTGCCGCCCCGCGTGTAGGAGATCGTGAACGTGGTGCCGGCCGGCTTGGCCCGGACCACCTCGGTCAGCTTGTTCGGATCTGTGATCTTGGTGCCGTCCACGGCGGTGATCACGTCGTCGGCCTTGAGCACACCGGTCGCCGCGCCGTCGGCGGTGACCTTCTTGACATAGGTGAGGACCGGATATCCCAGCTTCTTCAGCGCCACGGTGACCGCGCTGGCCTGCGACTCCGTCCACTCCTCGGCGTTCTGCTGCTCGACCTGCTTCTCTGACTTGTCGGGCGGGTAGATCAGCTCACGCGGCACCACCGCGTCGGAGTGGCTGAACCAGCTGCTGATCGCCCAGACCAACTCCACCTGCGACTGCACGTTGACCGTGGTCAGCCTGAGCTGCCCGGCCGAGGTCGAGGTCTTGGCGGCGTCCGTCACCTGGATCACCTCGGCGCCGTTGTCCGAACCGAGGGTGTTGACGGTCGGGCCGGGCTTCAGCACGACATAGGGCAGGGGTGCGGCCATGACACCGACTGCCAGCAGGGCGGTGATCAGGGCGCCGAGGATTACCGTGACACCACGACGTCTCATGCGCGTGAGACTATCCCCCCTGCCTGAGTTCTCTCTGAGCTGCTGACCTCGTTCTCTCTGAGCGGACGGCGCCATCGGTCCGGAGCGGGCGTTTCCCGCGTACGGTTGACTACGTGCCTGATATCCCGTTCGGCTTCTCCCTGCCGGGCGCCCAGCCGCCCGACCCCTCCGACCCGCAGCAGATGCAGCAGTTCATGGCGCAGCTGCAGCAGATGTTCGCCGGCCCCGGCAGCGGCCCGGTCAACTGGGACCTGGCCCGGCAGGTCGCGGCCAGCCAGCTGTCCGCGTCCGGTGACCCCGCGGTGAACATGTACGAGCGCAACCAGGTCGAGGAGGCGCTGCGCCTCGCCGACCTGTGGCTCGACCCCGCCTCGGCGCTGCCGAGCGGCATCCGCTCGGCCGCCGCCTGGAACCGCAACGAGTGGATCTACAACACCCTCGACGTCTGGAAGAAGCTGTGCGACCCGATCGCGGGCCGCATGGTGGGCGCCATGGGCGATCTCGTCCCCGATGAGGCGAAAGCGCAGCTCGGCCCCATGCAGTCGATGGTGGCCACGCTCGGCGGCGCCCTGTTCGGCGGCCAGCTCGGCCAGGCGCTGGGCCAGCTCGCGGCCGAGGTGCTCTCGGCCGGCGACATCGGCCTTCCGCTGGGCCCGACCGGCACGGCCGCGCTCGTACCGGCCAACATCAAGGCGTACGGCGACGGCCTCGAGATCCCCGAGGACCAGGTCCGGCTCTACGTGGCGCTGCGCGAGGCGGCCCACCAGCGCCTGTTCGGCCACGTCCCGTGGCTGCGGGCCCACGTGCTGAACGCCGTCGAGACGTACGCGAACGGCATCACGGTCAACCGTGACGCCATCGAAGAGGCGATGAGCCGCGTCGACCCCACCGACCCCGAGTCGATGCAGGCCATGGCGCTCGAGGGCATCTTCACGCCCGAGGACACGCCGCAGCAGAAGGCGAGCCTGGCCCGCCTCGAGACCGCGCTGGCCCTGATCGAGGGCTGGGTCGGCCACGTGGTCGACTCCGCCGCCGGCGACCGCCTGCCGTCGGTGGTCCAGCTCGGCGAGGCGTTCCGCCGCCGTCGCGCCGCGGGCGGCCCGGCCGAGCAGACCTTCGCCGCTCTCGTCGGCCTCGAGCTCCGTCCGCGCCGTCTGCGCGAGGCCGGCGCGCTCTGGGCCGCCGTGGCCGAGCAGCGCGGCATCCAGGGCCGCGACGCCCTGTGGGGTCACCCCGACCTGCTGCCCACCGACGAGGACTTCGCCGACCCGCAGGCCTTCGCCCAGGTGGAGTCCGACTGGGACATCAGCGAGCTCGACAACCTGGACAAGGGCGAGGACGAGGGCAAACCCGACGAGAAGTAACTGGCCGTGGCCGGTCCGGCTTTTTCGGATGTACGGATCGGCCACAGCACCGCTGCGACAGCGCGGCCCGCTGCCGTCCCCAGCCTTTGCCGCGAGCTGCGGGCTGAGCTGCAACTCGAGCTTCAGAGCGCGACGGCCACCGCGGCGCGGACGGTTCCCTCGTCGGCCGCGTAGCGCAGCAGCGCGCCGGCCAGATCCGCGCGCGAGATCCGGGTGGCGCGCGGCAGGTTGTGCCCGACCGCGGTGCGCCAGCGCCCGGTCCGCCGCCCGTCGGTGAGCATCGGCGGCCGCACGACCGTCCAGTCGAGGTCGGCCGCGGCGACGATCTCCTCCATCCGGCGCATGTCGGCGAACCCGTGCGCGAGCATCCGCGCCAGCATCGGCTTGACCACACCACGGGTGAACAGGCCGTCGTGATCGTCGACGTGCATGCCACTGTTGCTGATGACGAGCAGGCGCCGCACCCCGTGCTGCTCCATGGCGGCGACGATCGTGGTCGCGCTGTCCGCACAGACGGTGGTGGGTCCCCGATCGCGCGGCCCGATGGCGGAGACGACCACATCCTGACCGGCTACGGCCGCGCCCGCGGCGGCCGCGTCCGTCAGCTCGGCCGTGACGACCCGCAGTGGCGGCAGGTCCGCCGCCAGCCGCCCCGGGTCCCGGACCACGGCCGTCACGTCGTGGCCGGCGTCGACGGCCTGGCGGACGAGCTGGGAACCCGTGCCGCCGGTGGCCCCGAAAACAGCGATCTTCATTGCATGCCTCCTGGTTAGTGAGTGCTCACTAACCTCTATAGTTAGTGAGCACTCACCACCGTGTCAAGGAGCAGGCGTTGAACACTCGCGACCGGATCGTCTCCGCCGCGGCCGAGGTCATCAGGGATCGTGGCCTGGCCCGCGCGACCACCAAGGAGATCGCCCGCGCCGCCGGACTGTCCGAGGCGGCGTTGTACAAGCATTTCCGCGACAAGACCGACCTGTTCATGGCGGTGCTCGGCGAACGAGGCCCCACCACCCTCGGCGCCGTTCTCGCCCGGCTGCCGGAGCGCGCCGGCGCCGAGCCCGTCGCCGTGGTGCTCCACGACGTGGCGCTGGCCGCGGCCGACTTCTACGACCAGGGCTTTCCCATGGCCGCGTCGCTCTTCTCCGAGCCGGCGCTGCTGGCCGCCCATCGCACAGCCCTGAAGGAGCGGGGCGCCGGACCACAGATGCCGGCCCTGGCCCTCACCGCCTATCTGCGCGGAGAGCAGGACCTCGGCCGCCTGGACCCGGAAGCGGACGCCGCGGCCGCCGCTCAGATGCTGCTCGGCTCCTGCCTGCAACGAGCGTTCCTGGGCCATTTCGCCGACCACCCGCCGGAGAAGACCGCGAGCTTCGCCTCCGCCCTCGTGGAAACCCTGCTCAGAGGCCTGTCACCGCGAACGACGGCGCCCTAGCCCACTTCCCGGTGGGCTCAGCCGCCGAGGAGCGCCCTGGTGTTCTCCCAGCCCTCCAGGGCCGGGTCGAGCGAGGCCAGCTCGGCCGCACCACGCAGGCGGCGCCACTCGGGGGTCGAGGAGACGGCGCCGGGCTCAGGGGCCGTACGCCGGAGAATTTGTGCCGTTGCCGTGTCGAGGTCGTGATCGGCGAGCCAGGCCGGGGCGGGAAGGCTTGTGGCCAGGCCGAACAGGCCGCTGCCGGGCCCACCGGCGGCCACCGCGACCGCCTTGGTCTCCAGGGGCCGCAGCAGCTTGCCGAGGATCATGCCGGGCACGTCAGGGGCGTCGGCGGCGATGACGGCGGCCTGGTCGAAGCCGTCGGCCTCGGCCGCGGCCAGGACCGGGCCGTAGGTCGCGGTGGGCACCTCGTAGATCCGCATGCCGGGCCAGGCGATCTCCTCGGCCAGCTCACGGTCGCCCGGGGTGGCCGCCACGGCCGCATCGGCCTGGGCCAGGCGCGCGAGAAGGTCGACCACGTCCTCGGCCATCGCGGCCCGCCACGCGGCGAGCCCGACGCCGGGCGGACTCCACTCGACGGGCACCAGCAACGCAGCCACGAGCCGTTTCACCACGGTGCCCACCCTACGACGGGCGCCTCAGTCGTCGGCCAGCACCAACCCGGTCGCGGCCGAGATGCCCTCGAGATAGCCACGGGCCCGCTCGGCCTTGGGGTAGCGGTTGACCAGCTCCCAGAAGCGGGCGCTGTGGCTGGGGACGACCAGATGGGACAGCTCGTGCAGCAGCACGTAGTCGATCACCCAGTCGGGCATCTCCTGGATGCGGTGGGAGATGCGGATCGTGCCGTCGTCCGGGGTGCAGGAGCCCCAGCGGCCGTTCTGGTTGGTCACCCAGCGCACGCTCGCCGGCCGGACGCGCTCGGCGTGGTCGGAGAGGTAGCGGCTGGTGAGGCGGCGGGCCCGGGACAACAGTTCATCATCCGTACGGCGGATGCGCTCTTCCCGGGCCTCGAGGCGGGCCAGCATGCGCTCGACCCACTCGGTCTCCTCGGCACGGGAGAACCTGTCCGGGATGAGCACGACAACGCGCTCACCGTCCCTGTACGCGGACACTGTGCGACGCCGGCGCTGGCTGCGCCGCACTTCGACGACAGGCTTGCGCGTCCGGGCCATCACCGGCTCGCGAGGCCCAGATTCGGGTTCACGTTGAGACGCTAATCCGTGAGACCCATGTCACCGCAAGAGTACGGCCGATGACACCCGCCGGATATGCGTAGTTGCTCCCTGTATTACCGGAAAAAATTTCCACAGCCGCAACATCGATGACAGCGTGCCAACTTAGCGCACGTGCCGCGCGTCCCTTTTACGACCGTTTGAAGGCAATCCCCGGCGTGTTGCGGCACAAGTGGCCAAAAAGGGCGATTCCTCCCGGCACACTCACGTCGGCGCCGACACCACCGGCACCGCGCTGACATGGAACCGGCTTGACCTGGGTAGTGGACGGCCCTGACGGGTGGCCACATCCACGTGGTCGCGGATCGGTCCAGCGCCGAACAAGGTCGCTCGGGCCCACCCCGGCCGACAACATTGACTAGGAGGAACCGTGGCCGACAACACGTACAACGGCTACTGCGTTAAGTGCAAGGAAAAGCGCGACTTCCAGGGGACCGTCGAGGTCTCGAAGACCGGCATGAACATGGCCAAGGGCAAGTGCCCGGTGTGCGGCACGACCGTCAACCGCATCCTGGGCAAGGCCAAGGCCTAATCGTCACCCGACCGGGGAGGGCGGGTAGCCCTCCCCGGTGCATTACCCCGCAACGCCATATCCCCAGCGGACCGGGCACGTTGAGTGAGGTTGTGGACAACCCTCTAGCCTGTGGATAACTCGCTCAGGGCTGTGGATAACCCGCTTCACGGGCGGTGTGGGCCTGTGGACAACGAACTCGCTCCGCATCGCCGCAGTGACATGCTGTCACTCGTGAACCGCCCTCTCCTTCTCCCCGGACTCCCCCGAGTCTGGCGGGACGACACCGAGTTGCAGCTCGGCGCCGACCCGGCCCGGGCCGTCCTGCTGCGCCTGCCCGACCCCCGGGCCGCCGAGATCCTCGACCTGCTCGACGGCACCCGCCCCGAGCGCCTGGTCCTGCTCCGGGCCGTCGAGCTGGGCATTCCCGCCGACCAGGCGCGGGCCGTCCTCGAGTTCCTGCACGCGGCCGGCCTGGCCCTGCCGGCCGCCGCCCTGATCCCGCGCACGTCGACGGGCACCGTCCACCAGAGGCTGGTCGGCGAGGCGACGGCCCTGGCCTTCCACGACCGCCGCGCAGCGCCGATCCCCAGACACGTGCCCCCGGCGTTGAGAAGCGGACGAGCGCCCACCACCACCCTCAGACGACGCCAGGTCGCCTCCGTGCTGATCACTGGGCGTGGCCGTCTCGGCGCCCCGATCGCGGTCGCCCTGGCCGAGGCGGGCGTGGGCAACGTGTGGGCGGACGTCCCCGGCTCGGTCCACGAGGACGAGCTGTCGGGCGGCCCGTTCCGCAAAAGCACGATCGGCACGCCACGCGGCGAGGCCATAGCGGCCGCCGTGACCCAGGCCATGCCGGACACGAACACCCGCCACCCCAGAACGGCAAGGCCGTCCCTGGTCGTCCAGCTCGACCACGACAGGCCGGCGGCCCTGGTCGCGGCGGCCCACGCCGCCCGCCGCCAGCCCCACCTGGCGGTGACCATCCGGGACGGCGCCGCGGTGATCGGCCCGCTGGTCCCCATGACGGGCGGCCCGTGCCTGGCCTGCCTGGAACTCCACCGCCTGGACCGCGACGCGAGCTGGCCGGGAGCCCCGCGCTCCTTGACGCCGGAGCCATGCACGGTGACAACGTTGCTGACGGCAACGGCATACGCCACAGCGGAGGCCCTCGCCTACGTGGACGGCGACATCCCCGAAACCTTGGGCGCCTCGATCGAGATCACGGGCCCGGGCCGCTTCCGCCGCCGAACGTGGCCCCCACATCCCCTGTGCGACTGCTCCCACCGCCCAGCCAGGGCCCAGCGAAAAACCCAGCCGCCAACCGAGGGCAACAACACCCGCCGCCCAAGGGCGACCAAGGGCGACGGCACCCGAGCAGCCGCGCCATCCACCACACGACACCCGCCCGAAGGCGCCGGCAAAGGAAGGAGCCGCGCCCGACCAGCTGCGCCATCCACCACACAGCAGCCACCCGAAGGCACCGGCCAGGAAAGCAACGGCACCCGAGCACCCGCGCCCACCCGCCACGCGGCTGCCACCGGATCTCCGCCTGCTCCTCCACGCTCAGCACCTCCCGATTGAGCGTGCCCACTTTTCCGCATAGCAGATATACCGGGCGAATCCCGCCTAACGAGAGGCCGAGGCCCGCTGACACATGAGCTGCCGCGCAACGGCCGCCCGCCGAAGCCGACGCGGGAAGCCACCTTCCGATCAGTCGAAGGAAAGACCTCGTCAGCCGCGCCAACCACACAGGCGCCGGCCGAAAGAAGCGCCACCCACCAGGCATCACGCCGGCGGGCAGGTGGTCGGCAGGTCGGTGGTCCGCAGGCCGGTAGTCGGCGGGCTGCGGGCCGATGGCCGGCGGGGCGGTGGCCGGCGGGCGGTGGGCGGCGAGACGGCTGCAGGAAGTGGGTCAATGCGACGACTGCGGGCAGTGTGGTCTGCGGTGGGAAGTGGGTCGACGTGGCTGTGGGTGATGGGTGGAGGTTGTGGTGGGGCGGGGTGAGATTTGTGGAGGGGTGGGAAACTTGTAACGGACTTTTGTGGGCGAGTAGGGCGAAGCCGCCCCAGGCGGGCCGAGTAACGGGGCGGCGTCGGTCACAATGATCTGGTGAGCGATATACCGCGGCGGGCGGCGGCCCGGACGGCCAAGCTGGCCTCGCTTCCTCTCGGGTTCGCGGGGCGGACGGCTCTCGGGCTGGGCAAGCGTGCCGTCGGGATCGCTACCGACGTCATCTCGGCCGATATTCAGCAGCGCACCGCCGAGCAGCTCTTCAGCGTGCTGGGGCAGCTCAAGGGTGGCGCCATGAAGTTCGGGCAGGCGCTTTCCGTCTTCGAGGCGGCCATGCCCGAAGAGATGGCGGGGCCCTACCGGCAGGCGCTGACCAAGCTTCAAGAGGCGGCGCCGCCCATGCCGGTGGCCAGCCTGCACAAGGCGCTCGCCGAGCAGCTCGGGCCCGACTGGCGTGATCTTTTCGCCGAGTTCGACGACAGCCCGGCCGCCGCGGCCAGCATCGGGCAGGTGCACCGCGCGGTGTGGAAACTGCCGCCCGCGCGCAAGAACGCCAAGCCCAAGACCGTGCCCGTCGCCGTCAAGGTGCAATATCCGGGCGCCGGTGAAGCCCTCCTGGCCGATCTCAAGCAGCTGTCCCGGCTGGCCGGCATGTTCAAGATCATCCAGCCGGGCATGGACATCAAGCCGCTGCTGGCCGAGCTCAAGGACCGGATCACCGAGGAACTCGACTACGCCATGGAGGCCGAGACCCAGTCGGCCTTCGCCACCGCGTACGCCGGAGACCCGGAGATCTACGTGCCCAAGGTGATCGCCTCGGCGCCGCGGGTGCTGGTGACCGAGTGGGTCGAGGGCACGCCGCTGGCCAAGGTGATCTCGGACGGCACCGAGGAGGAGCGCGACGAGGCGGGACGGCTCATGGCCCTCCTGCACTTCTCGGCGCCGGCCCGGGCCGGGCTGCTGCACGCCGACCCGCATCCGGGCAACTTCCGGATGCTGGCCGACGGGCGGCTCGGCGTCATCGACTTCGGCGCGGTGGCCCGGCTCCCCGGTGGGCATCCGGAGGCGATCGGGCGGCTCGTGCGGCTCGCGCTCGACGACGACGCCGACGGGGTGGCCGACGGGCTGCGCGAGGAAGGCTTCATCAAGCCCGACGACGAGATCGACGCCCGGGCCGTGCTCGACTTCCTGCGGCCCATGATCGAGCCGGTGGCGGTCGACGAGTTCCGGTTCACCCGGGCCTGGCTGCGCGGCGAGGCGACCCGGCTCAGCAACCCGCGCTCGCCGGCTTACCAGCTCAGCCGCAAGCTCAACCTGCCGCCGTCGTACCTGCTGATCCACCGGGTGACGCTCGGCTCGATCGGTGTGCTGTGCCAGCTCGAGGCCCGCGCGCCCTACCGCGCCATCCTCGAGAAGTGGCTGCCGGGATTCGCGCATGAAGCGCCCGTAGCCTGAAGGCCATGACCCACATCGACGATCTGGCCGCCTTCGTCTCCGCCTCACCCAGCTCCTATCACGCGGCGGCCGAGGTGGCCCGCCGGCTGGGCGAGGCCGGATATCGCACGCTCGACGAGACCGCCGACTGGCGCGGCGACGTCCGGCCGGGCGCGCGGCTGCTCATCGTGCGGGACGGTTCGGTCATCGCGCTGGCGATTCCCGAGGGCGCGAACGCCGGCACCCCGTTCCGGATCCTCGGCGCGCACACCGACTCGCCCGGCTTCAAGCTCAAGCCCAAACCCTCGACGTCCGCTTTCGGCTGGTTGCAGGCCGGGGTCGAGGTGTACGGGGGTCCGATCGTCGCCTCATGGTTCGACCGTGAACTGGAACTCGCGGGCCGGGTCGTGCACCGCGACGGCACCAGCCACCTGGTGCGGACCGGGCCGTTCGCCCGCATCCCGCACCTCGCCATCCACCTCGACCGCGAGCTGAACAGCGGGTTCGCGCCCGACCGGCAGCGCGAGGTCCAGCCGGTCTTCGGCGTCGGCGCGGCGAGCGAGGCCGACGTGGTCGGTCACCTGGCCGGGCTGGCCGGCATCGACGGCGAGGCCGTCGCCGGCTACGACATCATCACCGTGGACAGCGCCGCACCGGCCCGTTTCGGCCAGGACGGCAAACTCTTCGCCTCGGCCCGGCTCGACAATCTCTCCTCGGTGCACGCCGGGGTGACCGCGCTGCTGGCGGCCCAGCCGGTCGGCGCGATCGCGATCCTGGCCGCGTTCGACCACGAGGAGGTCGGGTCCGAGAGCCGCTCCGGCGCCGCCGGCCCGTTCCTGTCCGACGTACTCGAGCGGGTCTCGTCCGCGCTCGGCGGCGACCGGTCCGATCTGGCCCGGGCCATCGCCGGGTCGTGGTGTCTGTCCTCGGACGCCGGTCATGCCGTACACCCCAATCGCCCGGAAAAGCATGACCCGGTCAACCGTCCCGTGGCCGGTGGCGGTCCCCTGCTGAAGATCAACGCGGTGCAGCGCTACACGACCGACGCGACCGGGGCCGCACTCTGGGCCCGCACCTGCGCCAAGGCCGGCGTGCCGTGGCAGGAGTTCGTCTCGAACAACGCGGTGCCCTGCGGCTCGACGATCGGCCCGATGACCGCGGCCCGGCTCGGCATCCCGACGCTCGACGTCGGCGTCCCGCTGCTCTCGATGCATTCGGCCCGCGAGCTCACCCACGTCGACGACCCGGCCTACCTCGCCGCCGCGATCACCGTGTTCCTGTCGGCCGGCGCCTGACAGCACCGCCGGAAGCACAGCACCGCCGGAAGCACAGAAAAGCCCGTCCGCTCGCAGCGGACGGGCTTTTCCTATCGGGTTGGTCGCTCAGATGCGGATCAGAAGCGTCCACCACCGAGTTCGCGCGAAGCCCGGTGCTGGGCCTCCATGGCTACTCGACGGGCGGGACGGTGTGCCTCAGGTGTGTAGTCACTCTGAGGCCGACGCATTCGGGCACGGGACAACGCTTCTTGGAGGAGTCTCATCTTCGTTCCGTTCGGGTTCATCTCGATGCTCGGCTTTCGGGTCAGGGGGTTGGGGAGGGTGTGCATGTCAGGCCGCCAGGCGGACGGAGTTGCGGGAGTCCAGACCGTTCGCGGCGAGCCGCTCCTCGACCTCGTGGGCCAGCTCGGCGTCGCGCGCCACATCGGCCTTACGGGGACGGCCACGCGGCCGCTTGCGCGGAACCACGGCACCGCGCTCGAAGATCTCGCCGCCCCAGACACCCCAGGGCTCGTTCCGCTCGGCCGCGCCGGCCAGGCACTCGACGCGCAGCGGGCAGTCCCCGCAGAGCGACTTGGCCAGTTCCAGCTGGGCCGGGGAGTCGGAGAACCACAGGTCCGGGTCGAACTTCCGACAGGGCAGGTTTGCCTCGATCTCGACGCTCACGTCGAGTGGGGCCAGCGCCAGACTCATAAAGCCCGGTCACCTCTCTCTTCTCTTCGATCTTCTGGATCGCCGTTCAGGTCGTACGTCCGGCCGGTGAGCCGGGAAAAAAATTAGGCCGCGGATCCCGGTTACGGGTTCCGCGGCCTCGAGGTGAGCCGGAGGTCTGTTTGTCAGACCGGCCTTCCTCGAGGCGGGACACCGCTGCCACCATCCGTGTAGCGCTTGGAGATGGAGACATTGCTGCCCTTGAACCCAGTGGTGCTCTTGGTGCTGATGGCGCCGCCGCGACCCAGTTCCGCCAGCTCGGCCTGAGCGGAGACCTGGTGCACCCGCGACACCGGAGCCCGCTCGGCGGCCAGCACTGCCACGGGGGCAGCCGGCTGGAGAGCGGACGGAGCGCAGGCAAGGGTCAGCGGCATCAACGGTCGCGTCATCGTCATCTCGAAGATCTCCATATCTGCCACCTCCTCCAATTGCTTGCACTCGTGTCTTGACTTGCCTGTTCAACCCGGCCGAACGGAGCCGCTCGGTGAGCTGTGTCCTGAGGCTATGCCTGCCCCGCACGGGAGGGCAAACGAATTAACGGGTTGATTCTCAAAGTTTTTCCGAGGCGGCCGAAAGTGGGTCCGCGCCGCCCACCAGAGCGAACACCGCGGGCCCGTACTGGCCGAGCTTGCGCGGCCCGATTCCGGCGATCGCCAGAAGCTCGGCCGGGCCGGACGGGCGGCGTTCAGCGATCGCCACCAACGTGGCATCGGTGAACACCACGTAAGCAGGAACGCTGAGTTCCTCGGCCATAGTCGCGCGCCAAGTCTTCAGCCGGTCGTAGAGATCCTCGTCGAGGTCCGACGGGCAGGTCGGGCAGCGGCCCAGCTTGCGGTCGGCCCCGGCCAGCAGGGTGGCGCCGCAGACGCGGCAGGACGACACCTGCGGGCGCCTTCGGTCGGGTTTCCGACTCCGGTCGGCGCCGGCGCCGGCCCGCTCGGTGCTGGAGTTGCGCTCGAGCTGCGGCAGGAAACGGCAGGGCCGGCGCGCGCGGCCGCCCGAGGAGCGCATCTGCCCGTACGAGAGCCACAGGTATTGCCTGGCCCGGGTGACCCCCACGTACAGCAGCCGGCGCTCCTCCTCGAGCTGCTCGGGCGTCTTGGCGTACGTCGTCGGAAGGGTCCCGTCGGCCAGGCCGACCAGAAAGACCGCGTCCCATTCGAGGCCCTTGGCCGAGTGCAGCGAGGCCAGGGTGACGCCGGCGACGGTCGGCGCGTGCTGCTGCTCGGCCCGGCGGGCCAGCTCGTCGTTGAAGCCGGACAGCGTCAGGTCGCGCTGCACGGCCCCGGCCTGCCCGATCGGCTCCAGGGTGGGGCTCTTGGCGTACTCCTCGGCCAGGGTGACCAGCGCCGCCAGCGCCTCCCACTGCTCGCGCGCGGCCCCGCCGGGCGGGGGTTGCTCCCGCTGCCAGCCGGTCGCGGCCAGCCCTTCCACGACCGCCTGCACGAGCGGCGTCTCGCCCGGGATCGAGCGCACGGCGGCCCGCAGCGCGATCATCGCCTGGCGGATCTCGGTGCGCTCGAAGAACCGCTCGGCCCCGCGGACCACGTACGGCACCTCGGCTTCGGCCAGTGCCTTTTCGTACGTCTCGGATTGCGCGTTCGTCCGGAAGAGCACCGCGATCTCGCTGGCCGGCGTGCCCGCCCCGATCAGGTCGCGGCATTTCCGGGCGACCGCGGCCGCCTCGCCCGTCTCGTCCGGGAAGATCTTCAGCTCGGGCTCGGCGCCGGGCGGGCGCTGCCCGACCAGCTCGAGGCGCAGCCGGGCCTCGTTGCCGCGCGCCTGCCGGATCACGGCGTTGGCCAGCCCGACGACCTGCGGGGTGGAGCGGTAGTCGCGGACCAGCCGGACCACCACCGCCTCGCGCCGCTGCCGGGGGAAGTCGATCAGGTACGACGAGGTGGCGCCGGTGAACGAGTAGATCGTCTGGCTGGCGTCGCCGACCACGGTCAGGTCGTCGCGCCCACCCAGCCACGCCTCCAGCAGCCGCTGCTGGAGCGGGTTGACGTCCTGATATTCGTCGACGACGAAGTGCCTGTACTGGGCCCGGATCTGCTCGGCCACGTCCGGGTGGTCCTCGATGCCCCAGACCGCGGCCCGCAGCATGTCCTCGAAGTCGATCACACCCTGCCGCCGCTTGAGCTCCTCGTAGGCGGCGAACACCTCGGCCACCTTGGCCGGCTCGAACGGCGGCTCACGCAGCGCCTTGGTGGCCGCCACGGGATATTCGCCCGGCTCGACCAGCGACGACTTGGCCCACTCGATCTCACTGGCCAGGTCGCGGGCGCCGGTGCGGTCGGCCCGCACCCCGGCCCGGGCCGCGGCCAGGCCGACCACGCGGGCCTTGCTCTCCAGCAGCTCGGGCATGGCCCGGCCCTCGAGCAGCCGCGGGGCGAAGTAGCGCACCTGGCGCAGCGCCGCCGCGTGGAAGGTGCGCGCCTGCACGCCCCGGGCGCCGAGCTCGGTGAGCCGCGACCGCATCTCGGCGGCGGCGCGGGCGGTGAAGGTCACGGCCAGGATGTGGCGCGGGTTCACCTCGCCGGCCAGGGTCCGATAGGCGATGCGGTGGGTGATCGCCCGGGTCTTGCCGGTGCCCGCGCCGGCCAGGATGCAGACCGGGCCCGCCGGGGCGGTCACCGCCGTCCGCTGTTCGGGGTCGAGCCCGGCCAGCACCGCATCAGTCAGCACAACAGGGAATCATGACACCAGGGGCGGGCGTTGTGCTTGAAGGCGCTGTGCCATGTGACCCATCCGAAGGGATCCTGACCGATGCTGACCATGTACTCGACGTCCTGGTGCGGATATTGCCACCGCCTCAAGTCGCAGCTCGACCGCGAGGGCATCGCCTACGACGTCGTGGACATCGAGCGGGAGCCGGCCGCGGCCGACTTCGTGATGAGCGTCAACGGCGGTAACCAGACGGTGCCGACCTTGAAGTTCGATGACGGGTCGGCGCTGACCAACCCGTCGATCGTCCAGGTCAAGGAGCACCTGGCCGCGCTGGCCGCTAGCTGACCTCCTCCTCGGCCTCCTCCGGCGGGGCCGGGGCCGGCATGGGAATCGGGACGGCGAGCTTCTCGGCCTGTTTGATCAGGTCGTCGAGCTCGCCGTCGGTCATCGCCAGCTCGTCGGCGAGAGAAGCGGACAACAGCAGATGTACGCCGGAGCGGACGGCCTCGTCGATGTCCTCCACCGGCACCTTCTCGCCCAGCGCCTCGCGCACCAGCATCTCCGCGTCGAGCGCGGGCAGCGCCGCCGCGGCGTGGAAGTTCACGGCCGTCGCCACGCTGCGCCCGATCTCGGCCAGCGGGCTGTCGGTGAGGAACCGGCGGCGCACCATGAGACCGAAAGCGATCTCCCACACGCGGCGTTCCGTGTCGCCCGCGGGAGCGGCCAGCCGGGCCGGCACGTCGTTGCGGGCCACCGCCTGGAGCAGGTGGCCGAGCCGCGGCTCGGGCGGGAAGACGGCGCTCACGACCGCTCCACCCGGTGCTCGGCCTGCTCGATCAGGTCGGCCAGATGGGCCGGTGGAATTCCCGGCGGCCGCACCAGGTCACCCACGACGTAACAGATCAGCTCGAAGCGGCGCAGGTCCGGGATGCGGTACGCCAGATCGGGCTCGCCGACCGCGGACCGGATCACCGCCTCGGCCTCGCGGGCCAGCCCGCCGCCGGTCGGCAGCGACTGATATTCGAGCAGGTCGCGCACGTATCCGGTGACGTCCCGCGGGTCGCGCCCGACGAAGCTGCGGCGGACCGCCACGGTGAACAGCTCGCGCAGCAGCCGGACCGCGGCCGGCGAGTCGCTCAGCCGGGACAGCGACCGCGCCGGGTGCTCGTCCTCGAGCGCTTCGAGGACGTTGCGGCCCGCCGCCGTCGCCGTCTTGACTAATGTCCCGTTTTGTCCCACATACGGATGTTAATCCGGACCCTACGGAATCAGTGCCGGAATGCTGGAGTCCAGCAGACCGCGCTCCCGCAGCGCCCCGTACAGCGGGGTGGTCTGCGGATAGTGGCCCCACGCGTGGTCGCCGCTGCCGTCACCGGCGTGGCCGAGCAGCTGGCGCTGCACGTCGGAGAAGCCCGCCCACTCCGGACGGCCCGGCAGGTCCGCGGTCTCGTCCCGGCCGGCGATCCAGCGGTACGTGTAGCCGAAGAACGCGCCGACCCGGGTGATCGTCGAGTAGTTGTCGGAGCGGGCGTGCCACAGGCGGCGGTCGAAGACGACGAGATCGCCCGGGTCGGCCGTGATCTGGATGGCGCCCTCGGGCTGCGGCCAGGGAACGCCCCGGGTCGGCGGACCGGGCAGCCAGTTCGTCTTGTGACTGCCCGGCAGAACGGTGAAATTGCCGCGCCCGGTCTCGCTCACGTCGGAAAGCCAATAGGCCAGCTTCACCGACATCATCGGGCGGGGATCGGTCTCGATCTCTCTATTCTGACGGCCGCCGTCCTGGTGCCAGTGCCACCAGTCCTTCTGCTTCCGCTGAATCTGCGGATGCACGTCGACGTGGGAGTGGTAGACGTGCACGTTCCAGCCGAGCAGCGACCAGATGTAGCGGAACGCCACCGGATGGTCGAGCAGGAAGGCCAGCTCGGGCAGCGAGGTCACCGCCGACAACTGGTGCAGGGCGCCGGTCGGGCCGAGGCCGTGACCACCGGGTTCGCCGGCACGCTGGAAGGCGCCGAGGATCGCGGCGCGGGCCACGTCGATCTCGCTCGGCGACAACACTCCGCGGACGACGAGAAAGCCGTCCCGGTCGAACCGGGCGCGCTCATCGGCCGTCATCGGTGCCCATGCGGGCGCTTCCACCTGCGTCATCGAATTTCCACCTCTCGGTCTTTGTATATCGAAGACGAGTCGGTGGCGCGCGAAGGTTACCCAGGAAGCAGAAAACTTTTCTGATTAGAGAAAGTTCAAACAGCCAGCCAGCTCTCAATGAGATAGAAAGCGATCGAAGAAGGCATCGGGAGGCCCATCCGGACACCCGTTTCCGGGTGCTGATAGTCGCCGGCGATCATCTTCGCGATGTCGTCGCGCGAGAACCAGTGCGCCTCGTCGATCTCGGCCGGGTCGAGCGTGAGCGGCTGATCCGGATCGGCCGTCGCGTGGTAGCCGAGCATCAGCGAGCCCGGGTACGGCCAGGACTGGCTGCCGGCGTACCGCAAGGACCTGAGCCGCAGCCCGACCTCCTCGCCGACCTCACGCACGACGCTGGCCTCGGCCGACTCGCCGGGCTCGACGTAGCCGGCCAGGCACGAGAAGCGCAGGCCGCCGTCCGGCGCCGCGCCCCAGGTGGCGTTGTGGCCGAGCAGGCAGCGCCCCTCGGGCCCGGGCTGGCCGTCGTGCACGAGCACGATCATGGCCGGGTCGGTGCGCGGCCACATCGTGTTGCCGTCGGTGTCGACCCGGGCCCAGCCGGCCTCGATCGCCTTGGTCGGCTGGCCGGTGCGCGGCGAGAACTGGTGGCTCCGGTGCCAGTTGCCGAGCGCGGCGGCCGTGGTGAAGATGCCGGCGTCGCGGTCGCTGAGCAGGTGGCCGACCTCGCGCAGGGTCGCCGCCCGGGCGCCGTCGGCCTCGGGCAGCGGGGCGTCGATGGTCCAGAGCGGGGTGCCGTCGCGGTCCTCGCCGAGGAACCAATGGTCCCCCTCGGGCGCCTCGTCCGGCCGGACGAGGACGAGGACGTCGTCCTTGACGAGAGCACGACCGCCCTTCGACAGGTCGACCACGAGGACGAGGCCCCGCGTCCAGGCCTCGGACAACCAGGCTTCGTCCGTACGGTGGTGGGCCGCCCGGTCGAGGGTGGTGCGGGCCAGAGGTGGCGAACCGGGCTGCTCGTGCAGGTCGGGCTGTTCCGGAGCGCTCACTCGGCGCCGCGTTCCACGGTCGTGAGCGCGGACAGCTGACCCTCGACCTTGTCGGCGTCGCCGAGCACGACGGTGACCGCCTTGGACGGCGCCAGGAACCGCGACGCCACCTCGGCCACCTGCTCGCGGCTGGCCGAGGCCAGGGCCGCCGTATATTCGCGCAGATGGTCGAGGCGCAGGCCGATGCCGGCGTACATGCTGGCCAGGCCGGCCAGACCGGCCTGGGTGGACATGCCGAGGCGGAGCGTGCCCAGGGCGTAACGCCGGGCCTGCTCCAGCTCGTCCTCGCCGGGCGGCAGGCTGGCTATCCGGCCCAGCTCGTAGAGGGTCTCCAGCAGCGACGGGCCGGTCACCTCGGTGGCCACCTCGGCCGCCACCATCAGGGCCGAGCCGGCCGCGAAGTGCTCGATGCCGGTGTGCGGGCCGTAGGTGTAGCCCTTGTCCTCGCGGATGTTCTCGACCCAGCGCGACGAGAAGTAGCCGCCGAAGACGAGGTTGGCCAGCTGGAGGGCCGCGTAGTCGGGATCGGTGCGCTCCAGCGCCGGCAGCGCCATGCGCAGCGACGACTGCACCGCGCCGGGCCGGTCGACCAGCAGCAGCGGGCCGGGCTCCAGCGGCGGGGTGGGCGGGATCGTGCCGTCCTTGGCCGGGCCGGTCCAGCTGCCGAGCGCCTTCTCGGCGGCGTCGATCGCCTTTTCCGGGTTGATGTCGCCGACCAGCACCAGCACGGCGCCCTCGGGGCGGACCCGGTCGGCGTGCAGCGCGCGCAGCTGAGCCGGGCGGACGGAGCGGACCTGATCCGGCTCGGGCGTCTGCACCGCGTACGGATGCTTGCCGTAGATCCGCTTGAGCAGGGCCGTACGCGCCAGATGGGCGGGCTGGCTCTGGGCGACCTGGATGTGGTCGACCAGGCGCTCGCGCTCGGTGGCGACCTCCTCGTTGGGATAGCCGGGGTCGGTCAGCACCGCGGCCAGGATCTCCAGCATCCGGTCGAGGCCCGCGGCCAGCGAGTTGCCGCTGATCAGCAGCTTGTCGGGATCGAGGCCGGCCGAGAGGCCGCCGCCGACGGCCTGGAGCTCGGCCGCGATGTCGACGCTGGTCATCTCGCTGGTGCCGGTGAACAGCGCCTGCGACAGCAGGGTGGCCCGGGGCAGCGGGGTCTTGCCGAACGGCACCCGCAGCCGCAGCTCGACCAGCGGAACCGCCGGCCGCCGGATGGCGATCACGGTCAGCCCACCGGCGATCGTGCGCTCGGCCTCGCGAGGAAGCTTGAGCTTGGCGTCGGGGATCAGATCGGGCAGGGCTTTCGTTGTCATGCGGTAGCTCCCGGGAGGACCTCGACGGTGGCGCGACGTTCGGGGCGCAGGGTGGCCGCGGCGGCGACGATCTGCGCCCCGGTCACCTCGCCGACCAGCTTGGGCAGCTCGTTGAGCATCTCGGGCCGGCCGCGCTGGAGCTCGAGCACGGCCATCGGCAGCGCCCGGCCGAGCACCGCGTCGGTGTCGCGCAGCAGGTGGGTGGCGATGCGGGCCTGGGTGCGCTCCAGCTCGCCCGGCCGCAGCCCGTCGGCGGCCAGCCGGTCGAGCTCCTCGTCAACCGTGCGCAGCACCTTTTCCGTGTCGCCGCCGGGCGGCATGTGCGCCTGCAGCAGCAGCGCGGTCGGGTTGCGGACCTGGAACTCGTCGCCCATGAAGCCGATGTAGCCGCCGATGCTCGTCACCGTGCGGTCGCGCTGCACCAGGCGCTCGACCAGACGGGACGCGTCGCCGTCGGTGAGCACCTCGGCCAGCACCACGTAGGGCAGGTAGTCCTGGAAGGCGTTGATCGGGTCGGGCACGCGCCAGGCGCTGGCCACGCCGGGCAGCGGGGCGAGCTTGTCCGTGTACGAGTCGCGGCGCTCACTGTCGAGATCGGGCTCGTCGAAGTCGGGCCGCTCGGGGGCCGGGCGGGCCGGCACGTCGCCGAAATGCCGCTTGATCATCTCGGTGGCCTTGGCCACGTCGAAGTCGCCGGCCACCGCGAGCGTCGCGTTGCCGCAGGCGTAGTAGCGGTCGAAGAAGTTCTGCGCGTCCTCGACGGTGGCGCTGTCGAGGTCGCCGAACGAGCCGTAGCCGTCGTGGGCGTTGGCGAAAGTGTTGAACATGACCGGCGGGAGCCGGAGCCACGGGAACCCGCCGTACGGCCGGTTCAGCACGTTGACCCGGATCTCCTCCTTGACCACGTCGATCTGGTTGAGCAGATTTTCCTCGGTGAGCCGGGGACCGCGCATGCGGTCGGCCTCGAGGAAGAGGGCCCGCTCGAGCGCGCCCGACGGCAGCACCTCGAAGTAGTCGGTGAAGTCGAGGTGGGTCGAGCCGTTGAAGGTGCCGCCGGCGCCCTGCACATGCCGGAAGTGGGCCAGCTTCTCCAGATTTTCCGAGCCCTGGAACATCAGGTGCTCGAAGAGATGAGCGAAGCCGGTGCGGCCCTCGGGCTCGGAGCGGATGCCGACGTCGTAGACGACCGCGACACCGACGACCGGGGCGCTGCGATCGGGAGTCAGCACCACCCGCAAACCGTTGTCCAGGGTGAATCGCTCGACCGGATATTTCGTCGCGGGGATCTTGATTCTGCGCGCCACAAAATGACATTAGCGCCTTCGGCGGCCACTGTGGCGGCGGCCGGTCACCGAGCGATCGCATCCCGTCATCCGGACGGAGCCGGCCCGGGGCTTGACCCCAATCTCTACTTAGGCCATTATTCCTATCCGCTAGATAGGTTAGACAGACAATGGCACGGACGGTCAGGGGGAACCGTGTACGTCTCGGCACGCACCGACTACGCCGTCCGGGCGATGCTCGCCGTCGCCGCGGAGCATCCGCGCCTGGTCAAGGCCGCGTCGCTGGCCGCGGCCCAGGACATCCCGCTCAGCTTCCTGCAAGGCATCCTGCTCGACCTGCGCCGCTCCGGGCTGCTGCACAGCCACCGCGGCGTCGACGGCGGATACGCGCTGGCCCGGCCGGCGACCGAGATCACTGTGGGCGACGTCGTCCGCGCGGTCGGCGGGGCGCTGACCACCGTGCGCGGACTGCCCACCGGCACCACGACCTACCGCGGCGCGGCCATCGGGCTGCGCGACGTCTGGGTCGCCGTCGAGGAGGCCATCGAGGGCGTCGTCGACCACCGGACCCTGGCCCAACTCAACAACATCTAGGAGTAGAGAGCCATGAGCTCCCGCACCATACGTGCGCTTGCCCTCGCCGCCACCGCCGTGCTGTCCGCCTCCCTGCTGTCCGCCTGCGGCGACGACGACAGCGCGGCCGCCGGCGGCACCGCCGAGGCGAGCGCCATCCGCCTCGGCTACTTCCCGAACATCACCCACGCCCCGGCGCTGATCGGCGTCAACAAGGGCTACTTCCAGACGGCGCTCGGCAGCACCAAGCTCGAGACCAAGACGTTCAACGCCGGACCGGCCGCCATCGAGGCGCTCTTCTCGGGGGCGATCGACGCGACGTACATCGGGCCGAACCCGGCCATCAACGGCTGGGCCCAGTCCAAGGGCAGCGGCCTGAAGATCATCGCGGGCAGCACCTCGGGCGGCGCCGGCCTGGTCGTCAAGGAGGGCATCAACAGCCCGGCCGACCTCAAGGGCAAGAAAATCGCCACCCCGCAGCTCGGCAACACCCAGGACGTCGCGCTGCGCGCCTGGCTCAAGGAGAACGGCCTCAACGCCGACACCCAGGGCGGCGGCGACGTCTCCGTGCTGCCGCAGGACAACGCGACCGCCCTCCAGGCGTTCGCGCAGGGCTCGATCGACGGCGCCTGGGTGCCCGAGCCCAACCTGAGCCGCCTGGTCCTCGAGTCCAAGGGCAAGGTGCTGGTCAACGAGAAGGACCTGTGGCCGAACGGCCTGTTCGTCACCACCCACCTGATCGTCACCCAGGACTTCCTCAAGAAGTACCCGGCCACCGTGAAGAAGCTGCTCCAGGGCCACCTCCAGGCGCTCGACGAGATCGAGAAGGACAACGCGGGGGCCCAGAAGGCGGCCAACGAGCAGATCAAGGCGCTCAGCGGCAAGCCGCTCAAGGACGAGGTGCTGGCCTCCTCGTTCAAGAACCTGACCTTCACCGCCGACCCGGTCGCCTCGTCGCTCTACACCAGCGCGAAGCACGCCGAGGAGGTCGGTCTGCTCAAGCCCGTCGACCTCAAGGGCATCTACGACCTGGGTCCGCTCAACGAGCTGCTCAAGGCCGCGGGCAAGCCCGAGGTCAGCGACTCCGCGGCCTGACATGAGCGTCCTTCAGCTGGAGAACGTCTCCAAGGAGTACGGCTCCCTCCTGGCCCTGGACCGGGTCTCGCTCACCGTCCAGCGGGGCGAGTTCGTCTGCCTGCTCGGCGCGTCCGGCTGCGGCAAGAGCACTCTGCTCTCGCTCGTGGCCGGGCTCGACCAGGTCAGCGGCGGGACCCTGGACATCGGCGACCGCAAGGTCTCGCTGATGTTCCAGGAGGCGGCCCTGTTCCCGTGGCTCTCGGTGCGGGCCAACGTCGAGCTGCCGCTGCGACTGCAGGGCGCGGGCCGGGCCGAGCGCCGGCAGCGGGCCGACGAACTGCTGGACGTCGTCCGGCTGCGGGGCTTCGGCGACAAGCGGCCGCACGAGCTGTCGGGTGGCATGCGCCAGCGCGTCGCGCTGGCCCGCGCCCTGGCTCAGAACGCCGACGTGCTCCTGATGGACGAGCCGTTCGGCGCGCTCGACGCGATGACCCGCGACATCCTGCACGACGAGCTGGAGCGGATCTGGCGGGAGCGGGAGCTGACCGTCCTGTTCGTCACGCACAACGTGCGCGAGGCGGTGCGGCTCGGCGACCGGGTCATCCTGCTGAGCAGCCGCCCGGGCCGGGTGATCGAGGACTTCGCGATCACCCACGAGCGCCCGCGGCGCATCGACTCCCCCGAGGTCTCGGGCCAGGCCGCCGAGATCACCGATCGGCTGCGCGCGGAGGTGGCCCGTCATGGCAACTGAAACCCTGGACCGGGCCGTCAGCGGCCTGGACGCCCTGGAACTCGGGCCGAAGCGCCAGAAGGCCAACGTCGGCAAGCGGATCTGGAAGAGCACCTGGCCCAAGCTGCTGGCCATCGCGATCGTGCTGCTGGTCTGGCAGATCGTGGTCTGGGCCGAGTGGAAGCCGATCTACGTGCTCCCGTCGCCCGAGACGGTCTTCACCGACCTCGGCACGGTGATCACGACGGCCGACTTCTGGGACGGCGTCCGGGTGACGATGACCCGGGCCTTCACCGGCTTCCTGCTGGCCGTGGTCATCGGCACGGTGATCGGGGCGCTGGTCTCGCAGTTCGCGCCGCTGCGGGCGGCGATCGGCTCGCTGATCACCGGCCTGCAGACGATGCCGTCGATCATGTGGTTCCCGCTGGCCATCCTGCTCTTCCAGCTCAGCGAGAGCGCGATCCTGTTCGTGGTCGTGCTGGGCGCGGCCCCCTCGGTGGCCAACGGCCTGATCAGCGGTATCGACTACGTGCCGCGGACGTGGTTGCGGGTGGGCCAGGTGCTGGGGATGCGCGGCTTCGCGAAGTACCGGCACCTGATCCTGCCGGCGTCGCTGCCGTCGTTCATCTCGGGCCTCAAGCAGGGCTGGGCGTTCTCGTGGCGCAGCCTGATGGCGGGCGAGCTGCTGGTCATCGTGCCGGGCGCGCTCTCCATCGGCGTACGGATGCAGCAGGCCCGCGACCTCAGCGACTCGAGCCTGGTCATCTGCTACATCATCGTCGTCCTGATCATCGGAATCCTGATCGACGTGCTGTTCAACGCGGTAGACAGCTCCCTGCGCAAGCGCTGGGGCCTCAAAGAATCCTGACGGACTTCAGGACGTCGTCCACCACGTAGTCGAACTGCTTGTGGGTGCCGGGGATCGAGACGTACAGGACCGCGGCTGTTGTCTTTCCGACGTCGATGACCGCCACCGCCGACAACTCGTCGGTGGCGGTCAGGCCCGGCGCCGTGAAGTGCAGGCGGAACTCGCTCACCCAGGCCGGACGGCCGCCCAGCGTGGTCAGCTCGTCCCGGATCGCGTCCATCGTGTTCGGCTGCGGGTAATACTCGGCGCGCACGTCCGCCGCCACCTGACGGCCCACGCACTCCAGGTTCAGCGTCACCGCGTCGTTGTCCGCCGCCGGAACCGCGGCCGACAGGATCGAGGCGTGGTAGCTCCCGCCGCTGTACTGCTCGGTGACGAAATGCTGGCCCACCTTGTACGGCACCTCGAGCGTCCCGGCCCGCCACGTGGTGTCCCATGGGACCCATGGATCGCCGTACGCCTTGTACGAGATGCCGGCCTCGGTGTCGGTCGTACGCCGGCCCGACTCGGGCGGCGGGGCGGAGGGCGCCTGGGTCGCCCCGGCGCTGGGCGACTCGCTGGGCGCCGGGCAGGCCTGCGCCAGGGGCGGCCGGACATCGGTCGGCGCCGAGGCCTGATCGCGGAACGGATTGGTGTCCGACGAGAGCGCCACCACGAGCAAAATGGTCAGACCTATGGCGAGAATGGCGCCGGCGATCGCCGCGAAGATCTGGATCTGCCGCTTCTGCCGCCCTTTGTCATTTCGTGGCGGCTCGGGCGCGGGATCCGACAGCGGCGGCGGCGAGGGCACACCCGTGACGAGACCGGAGCCGAAGCCACCGCCCGGTCGTTGCCACGATTGGTCGGACATGAATCCCAGTGAACACCACGATCGTGAACGGGCCCTACACGCCCCCGAGGAGCCCCAACATCTGGTGCCACACGGCGGGGGCGACACCGGCCGGGTCCGACAAAGCGGGATACCAGGGGGCGAAGGCCACGGCGAGGACCAGCACGACGCCCACCGAGGCGAAGGCGCACACGAACGCCAACTCCCGGCGGGCCGAAGGACCCCGCATGCCGTCGCCTCCCGGTGAAAAAGACCAGACAATGGTTAGACGCTCGATACGGGCGTTCCGTTGCATCCGGCCCAGGAGAAATTCAGCGAGTTCCGCTACCGTCTTGCCATGGAACTCGTGTATCCCCCGGTCGTCGCGGCAGCAAAGGCCTGGTTCCGCGCGCTCGACCTGAAAATTCAGGTGGACGGAGCTGAGCACATCCCGCAGACGGGCGGGGCGGTGCTGGCGAGCAACCACGTGAGTTATCTCGACTTCATCTTCTGCGGGCTCGGCGCCCAGCCGGCCAAGCGGCTCGTCCGCTTCATGGCCAAGAAATCCGTCTTCGACCACAAGATCAGTGGCCCGCTGATGCGCGGCATGCGGCACATCCCGGTCGACCGCGACGCCGGCGCCGCGTCCTTCCGCGAGGCGACACAGGCCCTGAAGGACGGTGAGATCGTCGGCGTCTTCCCCGAGGCGACGATCAGCGAGTCGTTCACCGTCAAGGAGCTCAAGTCGGGCGCGGTGCGACTGGCCCGTACGGCGAAGGTGCCGTTGATCCCCATGGTCGTCTGGGGCCCGCAGCGGCTCTGGACCAAGGGGCACAAGAAGGAACTGGGCAAGCGCCACGTGCCGGTGATCATCAAGATCGGCCAGGCGATCGAGATCCCCAAGGGTGTCTCGCCCGAGGCGCTGACCGCGACCCTCAAGGAGCGGCTGAGCGAGCTTCTGGACGCGGCCCAGCGGGCGTACCCGGACAAGCCCTCAGGTCCGGAGGACCGCTGGTGGCTCCCGGCCCACCTGGGCGGCACCGCGCCCCTGCCCGAGGCCGCGGCGGTCTGAGCGGGAGAAACGAAACGGCGCCGCACCCCGGTCGAGGGGATGCGGCGCCGTTCTTGTCGTTCTACCTGCTACCTGATCTGGACAGAGATCAGAGCGGGCGGATGTTCGCGGCCTGCGGGCCCTTCTGGCCCTGCGTGACCTCGAACTCCACACGCTGGTTCTCGTCCAGCGAACGGTAGCCGGAAGTCTGGATAGCGGAGAAGTGGGCGAAGACGTCGGCGCCGCCGTCGTCCGGGGTGATGAACCCGAAGCCCTTGTCCGCGTTGAACCACTTCACAACGCCGGTAACCATGCTCGTCTCCTCGACGGTCGATCGTTCCCGGCCATTATGGACGGGAACGAGGTAGTAAGACCCGCACTTCGCGAGTCTCGTGTCGCCGTACTGATCGCCCGTACCGGAGAAACCCGGGTTACGACAAAGAGCGCCTGGGGCAGACTTCCCCACAGGCGCTCCTGAGTACTTGGGAACCAAACTGACAACGCGGAGAGCCTAACACGAACAGAGGGGACTGCCAGTGATCGGAGTACAACTCGCGGGACAGCTGAAAGAGGCCGGGCTGACCTGGAAACCGACCCTGGGCGACCGGTTCGCGATCCCCGACCGGGACCTGGACGACGAGGTCTTCGTACTGAGCAACATGACCATCGAGGTGCACTCGATGCCGGAGGGGCCGGTGATCGGCTTCAACGGGACCACCGAGTGGGCCCTGGACGACGTCGAGATGGACGAGACGGTGTGGCTGCCGCGCGAGGACCAGCTGCGCGAGCTCCTCGGCGGAACGTTCCAGCAGCTCAGGCGTGGTCCTGGCGGATACGAGGCGCTGATCGACCTGCTCGGCGAACAGCGGGTCTTCACAGCGGGGACAGTGGAGGAGGCCTACGCGGCGGCCCTGCTGCACCTCCTGGCGGCGGCCGGGATCAATCACCCGTTGGAGTAGGGATCCGCTCGACCAGGGCGGCCAGCTCCTCGGCGCTCAACAGGTCGACCGGTCGTACGGTGACCTGCTCACGGACGTAGTGGAAGGCGGCACGGACCCGGTTGACCGGCACCCCGGCCAGCGAGGCCCAGGCGATCCGGTACGCCGCGAGCTGAATCGCCGCCGCCTCGGCGTCCGCGCCCTCGGGCCGGCGGCCGGTCTTCCAGTCGATGACGTCGTAGCGGTTGGCCGACTCGGCGAAGACGGCGTCCATCCGGCCCCGCACGACGACACCGGCGATCGTGGTCGCGAACGGCACCTCCACCTCGACCGGGGTGCGGTCGGCCCACTCGCTGGCCAGGAACGCCTCCTGCAACGCGGTCAGCTCCGCGTCGGCCGCCGCGTCGTCGTCGGCCGCGCCCGGCAGCTCGTCGATGTCGATCAGCCGCTCGGCGCCGAACCGCTGCTCCAGCCACGAGTGGAAGGCCGTGCCCCGCCGGGCGTGCGGCATCGGCCGCGGCGGCAGCGGGCGGCGCAGCGACCGGGCCAGCGCCTGCGGGTCGCGGCGCAGCACGACCAGCTGCGAGACGGAGAGATGCCCCGGCAGGGCCACCTCGATCGGGCCGTCGCGGCGGGCGCGCTCGTCCCGCTCGGCCAGCAGCAGATCGGCTTCCGTACGCCAGCGGTCGATGTCCTCCCCGCCCTCGGACGGCATGCCGGTCAGGTCGGCGGCCAGCCCGGCCCGGGCCAGGATCTCCGGCTCGCGCTCGGCCAGCTCGACGAACGCCTCGGCGGCCGACGGGTCGGGCTGGGCGATCATCCGGCGGATCAGGTCGGCCGCGGCCGCCATGGCCGGGCGGCGCCGTCCCAGCGGATCGGACGGCCACTCCACCCTCTTGTCCTGCTGGTCGGCCGGGTTCGTGGCCCCCGCGGCCGGCTCGGGCGTCCAGACGTCGACCACTCCGGCGCCCTCGTCGCAGGTCGCGCGGATCTCGTCGAGGAAGACCGACGGGCCGCGCGGGCGCTTCACGCCGTCACCCCACCAATAACCGGAGCAGAGCAGCAGCCGCCGGGGCCGGGTCACCGCGACGTACGCCAGGCGCCGCTCCTCGCGCTCGTCGTGCTCCCGCCAGGCCCGGCCGAACGCGGTGACCGCGCCGACCACGTCCTTCTGCTCCAGCGCCCCGGACAGGTCGAGCCGGGGCAGGCCGTCCCGGTCGCCGCGCAACGGGAACGGCAGCACACCCACGCCCATCAGGTAGTGGTCGGTGTTGCGGCTCTGCCCCGGCCACACGCCGCGGCTCAGGCCGGCCACCGAGACCACGTCCCACTCCAGGCCCTTCGCGGCGTGCGCGGTGAGGATCTGCACCGCCCCCTCGACCACGTCGACCTGGCCCGGCTCCAGGCCGCGCTCCTCCTCCTCGGCCGCGGCCAGGAACGCGAGGAAACCGGCCAGCGTGCCCCCGTCGGTTTCGGCCGCGTAGCGGGCGGCGGTGTCGCCGAGCGCGTCCAGATGGCCACGGGCCAGACCGGCGTCGCCCGCCGCCCAGCCGCGCACGGCGACCTCGACATCCAGCCCGGCGGTCCGCTCGATGTCCGCCACCAGATCGGGCAAGGGCTGGTCGAGGCGCTGCCTCAAGGCACTCAATTCCCGGCTGTACGCCTGGAGGCGCGCATAGCCCTCGGCGGAGTACAGCTGCGGCACGCCCAGGTCGGCCATCGCCTCGACCAGCGTGGCGTCGTCGAGGCGGTCGCCGACCACGGCGTCCGGTTCGGCCCCGGCCACGACGGCGGCCCGGGCCGCGGCCAGGTGCCGGGCCCGCCGGTGCAGGGCCACCAGGTCGCGCGGGCCGATCCGCCAGCGGGCGCCGGTGAGCAGGCGGAGCAGCGAGGCCCCGTCCGTGGGATCGGCCAGCACCCGCATCGTGCACACGACGTCGCGTACCTCCGGGGTGTCCAGAAGCCCGCCCAGACCGACCACCTCGACCGGCAGCCCCCGATCGCGCAGCGCCTCCTCGATCGCCGCGATCTGGCTCCGCACCCGCACCAGGACGGCGCTGGTCGGACGTTTCTCGAGCGGGATCTCGTCGGGCGGCGACCCGGGCATGCCGGCGGCGATCTGCCAGGCCCGCAGCATCGAGTCGGCGATCCAGTCGGCCTCGTCGGCGAAGGTCGGCAGCAGCGCGCAGGAGACCGTGCGGCCGCCGACGTCGGCCACCCGGGCCGCCGACCGGAGCTCCTCGACGCGCGCCCCGAACGCCCGCAGCGGCTCGGAGAGCACGTTGGCGACCTGGAGGATCTCGGGACGGTTGCGCCAGCTGCGGGTCAGGGCCCGGATCCGGGCCCGGGTGCCGTCGCGGCGCGGGAACTCGGACGGGAACCGCTCGAGCGTGCCGGCCGAGGCGCCCCGCCAGCCGTAGATCGACTGGCAGGGGTCGCCGACCGCGGTGACCGGGTGACCCCCGCCGAACAGGTTGTTCAGCATGGTCACCTGCGCGTGGCTGGTGTCCTGGTACTCGTCCAGCAGGACGATCTTGAACCGTCCCCGCTCGATCTCGCCCACCTCGGGATGGTCGCGGGCCACCATCGCGGCCCGGGCCATCTGGTCGCCGAAGTCCATCGCCTCGAGATCGAGTTTGCGGCGCTCGTAGAGGCGTACGAGGGGAAGAAGGGTGAGGCGAAGCCGCTGGCGGCCCAGCATGTCGGCCACGTCCTTGTAGACGCGGCCGGGCAGCTCCTGCACCTCGGCGAAGAACCGGCCGGTCCAGGCGGCCAGCTCGTCGGGCGCCACCAGATGCTCGGCCAGCTCGCCGGAGAGAGCCAGCACGTCGTCGGTCACGGTGCCGGGCGCGCGGTTCACGCCGGTCATCTCGCCCGTGTACGACCGCACGAGCGAGTCGACGATCTGCCAGCGGGCGGCCTCGGTGAGCAGTCGCGCCGACGGCTCGAAACCGGCGCGCAGGCCGTGCTCGGTGACGACCCGGGCCGCGTACGAGTGATAGGTCGAGATGGTGGCCTCACCGGCCAGGGCGTCGTCGCGGCCGAGGCGGCGGACGAGCTGGCCCAGCCGCGTGCGGACCCGGTGGGCGAGCTCGCCGGCGGCCTTGCGGGTGAAGGTGAGGCCGAGGATCTCGTCCGGATGGGCGTAGCCGTTGGCCACGAGCCAGACGACCCGGGAGGCCATCGTCTCGGTCTTGCCGGAGCCGGCCCCAGCCACCACGAGCAGCGGCTCCACCGGCGCCGAGATGATCTCGGCCTGCTCCGGTGTGGGCCGGTGCAGCCGCAGAAGCCGCGCCAGCTCGTCGGGCGTGTAGCGGGGCCCGGCATCAGCCCGCCGGCGCGGCGCCGACGGCTCGTCGGCGAAAAGACTCGGCTGGGTCACTGCTCTACCACTTGGCGGCCTTTACCGGAGATGGGGCAACTGGTGCGGACCGGGCAGACCCGGCAACGGCTGTTGGCGACGGCGGAGAAGGTGGCGGCGGCCATCGTCTCGGCCGTACGCCGGACCATCGCCTGTGCCCACTCCGGATCATCGGCGTCGGCCAGCGGAAGCTGCATCTGCTCACGGGCGTCCTTGCCCGGCCCGAGCTGCACGAGGGCGGCGCCGCCACTCTCGTCGCCGTAGTCGCCGAAGGCGCCGGCCTCGACGGCGGTCTGATAGCCGGCGAGCTGGGCGTGCTCCTCGAGATCGGCCGACGAGACGGCGGTCGTCTTACCGGTCTTGAGGTCGATGACGACGAGCCGGCCGTCCTCGTCGATCTCGAGCCGGTCGACCCGCCCGGTCAGCTCGATCGGCCGCCGCTCGTCCTCGAGCCGCACGGTGAACTCGTGCTCGATGGCGAGAAGCCGCCGGGGATTGGAAGCGAGCCAGCGCAACAGCTTGTCGACCATGCCCTGCGCCCGCTCCTGCTCGGGCCCGGCCAGCCAGCGGGCGGCCAGCTCGATGGCGTCGAAGCGGGCGCTGACATATTCGACGAGCTTCTCCCGGTCGGCGTTGGCGTTCTCGGCGAGCATGGCGGCGGCGTGCACAAGATTGCCGACCCCTTGAGCGGGCCCGGCCGGAGCGGCGCCGCCGTGCCGCTCCAGAAGCCAGCGGAGGCTGCACCGAAGAGCACTCTCCATCGAGGAGGGAGTGACCTTGACCGGCTCACCCTCATCGACGAGGGGCCGGTCGTCGGAGAGGGGCCGGAGCCCCCACCACTCGTCCGGGTGGGCGCCGGGCACGCCGGCCCGGGCCAGCTTGGCCAGCTCGGCCGCGGCGGCCCGCCGCCGGCTGGGCGTCTGGTTGCTGCCGACCACGACCGTACGAAGCTCAGCCACCAGGGCGGCCAAAGTGAGCGCCCGGGGCGTCCGCCCCATGGTCAGCTCACCGGGCTCGGCTTGCACACGGCCCTCGCCGCTCGGCTGGTCCAGCGCGCTCGCGTCGTCATCGGCCGGCGTCTCGTAGCCCGGCTCGACATCGGCTCGCGGCCCGAACAGAATCGCCTCCTCGAGCCGAGCTTCGGACCGCTCGCCCCCACCGCCGGTCTCACCGTCAGCGCCGGTTTTGGCGTCAGCGCCCGTCTCGCCGTCAGCGCCGGTCTTGGCGTCGCCGGCCGGCTCGGGCGCGTCGTCGTGCGGCGGATCGGTGTCCCACGGGTCCGAGTCCGCCGGGCCGGGGCCGGGCTCGTCCGGGTCGGGCTCGGGTGGGCCCGGGTCGGAAGGGCCGGGCTCGGTGGGGCCCGGGTCGTCGGGGTCGGTTGGTGGGGCTTCGGGGCCCGGCTCGGGCTCGGCCAGCTCGCTGAGGAAGCGGCTGGGCTGTTCCTCGCCCTCGGAGCCGCCGACGCCGGCCGAGGCCACGGCGGTGGCGATCAGCTTGCGGCGGGCGCGGGTGGCGGCCACATAGAACAGACGGCGTTCCTCGTCGAGCATGGCCGACGTCTGGCCGACGACCGCGGCCTCGCCCGAGGCGGCCCGGCCGGCGATGAAGTCGACCAGGCGCTCGGAGCCGAGCAGGCTGCCGCGCAGGCGCAGGTCGGGCCAGATGCCCTCCTGGACGCCGGCCAGCACCACGACGTCCCACTCCAGGCCTTTGGCGGCGTGGGCGGTCAGGAGTCGTACAGCCTCGCCCCGGTCGGCACTCGGCGCGATCGAATCGGCCGGCAGATCCTGGGCGAGCACGTGATCTAGGAACACCTCGGTGCGCGCGCCGGGCAGCCGGTCGACGAACCGGGCCGCCGCGTCGAAGAGGACCACCATCGAGTCGAGATCGCGGTCGGCCGCCTCGGCCCGCCACTGCCGGGCCCGGCCCGCGTCCGCGTTCTCGGGGGCCGGCCCGTTGCGGGTGCTCATCGCGTACCACCGGTCGGCCAGGCCGCTGGCCTTCCAGACCGTCCACAGCACCTGCTCGGCCGTGGCCCCCGGCGCCGCGGCCGCCTCGCGAGCCGTAGCCAGCAGCCGCGCCACCTGCTGCGCCGGATGGGCCCAGCGCCGCTCCACCATGTCGAGCCCGGCCGGATCGCGCACGGCGTCGACCAGCAACTCCCCCGACGGCCGCCGGTCACCGGCGGCGAGCGCCAGCGCCCGGAGCCCCTGCCGGAGCCGCCGCTCCGCGAGCGGATCGGCCCCGCCGAGCGGCGAGTGCAGCAGGGCGACCGCCGCTTCTTCGTTCAGCGCTTCGGGCGAGAGCGCACACCGCAGGAGAAGAAGGAAGGGCGCCACCGCCGGCTGAAGATGAAGCGGCAGATCCTCGGCGTGCGTCACGGTTGGCACACCCGCGGCGGCCAGCGCCCGCTGCAACGAGGGCAGCTGCAAGGAGGTCGACCTCAACACCACGGCCATCCGCGACCACGGCACCCCTTGAAGCAGATGGGCTTCCCTGAGCGCATGGGCGACATAGGCGGCTTCAGCCGTAGCCGCCCGAAAAATCCGGACAACCGCCGCGTCCTGAGGCCCGCCAGCCGCCCCAGATCGAACCCCGCCCTTCACGCCGGATGACGAGTCCGACTCCGTGCCGGAAGTGGCGATATTTCCGGGTGATCGGCGCGAATCGGAAGTCGATCCCTCGCTCGAGGCGACGGAAGGAGAAGAGGTTCCACGCTCGGCCGAAGGTGTGGAGCCGGGCGCATCGGGACCGAAGGGCACGGGTCCGATCGAAGCCGCGGGCTCCGGCGCAGGCGACGTCTCGACCGAAGAGGCAGGCGGGTGCATGGGGCGGTGACTGATGGGCCCTCGCATGCGGCGGGCCACCCGCGCGGTCGCGCCCAGCAAAGGGGCCGGGGCCCGGTAGTTCGTGTGGAGGGTCAAGGTTTCGGCTACGGCGCCCGAGGCCGTGCGGAAATGGAACGGGAAGCTGGAGACCACGCCCGGGTCCGCACCCCGGAATCCGTAGATGGAAGCGTCGGGGTCGGCGAACGCCACCAGGGGCTTGCCGCCCCCGGCGACCAGGGACAGCAGCTCTATCTGGGCCGGGTCGGTGTCGGCCAGCTCGTCGACGTAGACGTACGCCAGGCGGCGGCGCTCGGCCTCCAGCAGGCCCGGCGTGTCCAGGAGCAGGCCGGAGGCGGCCCGGACCAACTCGGCCGGGTCGTACGCCGCCGAGCCCCTGGTCGTCACGTCGCGCAGGGCCAGGACCGCCACGTATTCGCGGAGGAAGCGGGCCGCGGCCGGCCAGTCGGCCCGGCCCAGGCGCTCGCCCAGGCGGGCCAGCTCGGCCGGGCCTATGCCCCGCTCGGCCGCTCGCTGCATCAGGTCTCGGAGCTGCTGGGCGAAGGCCTTTGTGGGTAGCGCGGGGCGCAGCGACTCGGGCCAGCCGATCTCGTCGGTGGCCTCGGGGTCGCCGGCCACCTCGAGGAGCTCGCGGATGATCAGGTCTTGCTCGGGGCCGGTGAGCAGGCGCGGCGAGGGCTCGCCGCGCTCGGCGGCGGCCCGGCGGAGCAGGCCGAAGGCGTACGCGTGGAAGGTGCGCACCAGCGGCTCGTGGACGATGCGGCCCTCGTCGCCGGCTATCCGGGCCTCGATGCGGTCGCGCAGGGCGGCCGAGCCGCGGCGGCCGAACGTGAGGACCAGGATGGTCTCGGGGTCGGCGCCCTCGGCCACGCGGGCGGCCACCGACTCGACCAGCGTGGTCGTCTTGCCCGTGCCGGGGCCGCCGACCACCAGGAGAGGCCCGTCGGTGTGGGAGACCACGTACGACTGGAAGGGGTCGTCCTGGATCTCCGGCGGCGCCGTGGGGGGACGCCGGACGAGGCGGTACGCCGGACGGCGCACCGCGGCGGAGGGGGCCGGCGTGCTCACGGCATCAAGGAAACCACGAGGGTACGACGTTATTCGCCGGGCGGTCGGCCGACCGACGCGCGCACCCGGACCGGCATCGGCAGGCGGGTGACGGCGGGGTCTCGTACGGGACCCAGAAGGGTTTGAACCGCCTCCCAGCCCAGTTGGTAATGCGGCAGCGCGATGCTCGTCAGCTGCGGCCGAAGCCACGCGGCGAGCTCGGAGTCGTCGAACGACACCACCGACACGTCGCGCGGCACCGAGCGGCCGGCGTCACGCAGGGCCTGATAGGCGCCCAGGGCGACGCGGTCGTTCAGGCAGATGAGACCGCTCGGGGCGAACCCGTCCTCGAGAGCTTGGGAGACGGCCTCATACGCCGAGTCGGGCCACCAGTCGCATTCGACGACGCCGGCCAGTTTGACGCCCTCGTCGGCCAGCGCCGCGCGGATGCCCGCCAGCCGCTCCCGGCCCGCGAAGACCTTGGTCGCGGGCGTGCCGACCAGGTGGATGCGCTGCCGGTGGCCGGCCCGCAGCAGGGTCCGGGCGGCGTCGGCCCCGGCGGTCAGCTCGTCGGGGATGATCTGGTGCTGGGCCGGCCGGGCGCCCCGGGTCAGGCAGTTGAGCAGCACCACCGGGCGGTCCTTGAGCAGCTTGGGCACGCGCACGTAGCGGGTGAACATGCTCGCGTAGATGAACGCGTCGACCTGCCGGTCGAGGAAGTCGGAGATCAGCTTCTCCTCGACCACCGGGTCGCCGTCGGTCTCGCCGATGAAGAGCAGGTTGCCCTGGGCGACGGCGGCGGCCAGGCTGCCCTGGATGGCCCGCCCGGCGTACGGGTCGGAGGCCAGCGTGTCCGAGACCAGCGCGATCGTCCTGGTCACCTTCGTACGCAGGCTGCGTGCCATCAAGTTGGGCCGGTAGTCCAGCTCCTGGGCCGCCCGGAGGACCCGTTGCCGGGCGTCTTCGGAGATCCTCATGTCCACGTGGCGTCCAGCCAGGACGAAGGAGGCCGTGCTGCGGGACACGCCGGCCCGCTGTGCGACCTGCATGAGGGTCGCCCGTTGCGGGGGCATGACGGCAGTCAACCACGACCCGCCAAACGGAAACCACTGATCGACATCTATTGACGCCGGGGCCCGGCAGGAGCACGGTCGGGCTAAACGCATTCAGCCCCCGGCGAGCGCGACGCCGCCGGTGGCCGGCGCGAGCGCGCCGGCGCGTCCGGTGAGAACGCGCTCGGCGCGCCCCGTCCACCGGCGGGCTCGCCGGGGCCCTGGTCCCGCCGGGTGGGTGTGGTGACACCCGCCCGGCGGGACGCCTCTAGACCAGGTGCTCCTCGATGGCGTCCAGGGCGGCGCCGATCGATTTCGCGATGATCACCCGTTCGAGGGCGGCCGAGCGGACGAACGCCGTGTCGGCCAGTTGGCCGAGCCAGGCGACCAGCCCGTCGTAGAAACCGTCGGGGTCGAGCAGGACGATCGGCTTGTCGTGCAGGTCGAGGGTCGAGGTCGTCCACACCTCGAAGAGCTCGTCGAGCGTGCCGAGACCGCCGGGCAGAGTGATGAACGCGTCCGACCGCTCGATCATGATGTTCTTGCGGGCGCCCATGTCGCTGGTGACGATCAGCTCGTCGGAGGCCAGGTCGGCCACTTCGAGGTCGACCAGCGACTGCGGGATCACGCCGAGGGTGTGCGCCCCGCCGGCCCGGGCGCCGTCGGCCAGGGCGCCCATCATGCCGACGCAGCCGCCGCCGGAGACCAGCGAGTGGCCACGTGCCCCCAATTCGAGCCCGGTGCGGGTGGCCAGGTCGAGCCACTTCTGTTCGAGGGTGCTGGAGGAGGCGCAGAAGACACAGATGGCCGCCATGTCACCGTTTCCCGTTCGCCTCGGCCAGCGCCGCGTCGGCGTCCACGATGATCTGGACCGCCTCGTCGACGTCGTCGGTGACCCGCAGCAGCTCCAGGTCGGCCTCACTGATCTTGCCGTCGGCCAGCATCGTCCCCTTGAGCCAGTCGAACAGGCCCGACCAGTACTCGGTGCCCATCAGGATCACCGGGAAGCGGGTCACCTTCTTGGTCTGCACCAGCGTGATCGCCTCGAACAGCTCGTCGAGGGTGCCGAAGCCGCCGGGCAGCACGACGAACGCCTGGGCGTACTTCACGAACATGGTCTTGCGGACGAAGAAATAGCGGAAGTCGATGCCGATGTCGACCCAGTCGTTGATGCCCTGCTCGAACGGCAGCTCGATGCCGAGCCCGATCGACATGCCGCCGGCTTCGGTGGCGCCGCGGTTGGCCGCCTCCATGACGCCCGGGCCGCCGCCGGTGATCACCGCGTAGCCGGCCTCGGCCAGGGCCGCGCCGAGGTCGGCCGCGAGCTCGCACTCGGGGCTCTCGGGGGTGCTGCGCGCCGAGCCGAAGACGCTCACCGCCGGCGGCAGGTCGGCCAGCGTGTCGAAGCCCTCGACGAACTCGGACAGGATGCGCAGCGCCCGCCACGCGTCCTTGGTCTTCCACTCGCGCCGGTGATGGGAATCGAGCAGTTTCTCGTCGGCGGTGCTCGGTGGAATCGACTCGCGGCGCAGGGTGACGGCGCCGCGATGACGCTCCGCCCCGCCCTGGCGTCGCCCGTTGGTGCTGTCCGTCATGCCTAAAAGGTAGTGCGGACGGTCAGTAACCCGGTGAACAACCGGGTGGGTTTCGGTAAGAGGATTGCGGGCCGCCGACCTTTTTGCCAGATTGAAGCAACGGACGGTAGCTCTCATGCGTCTGTACAGTTACCGAAATCTCTCGCGGCACGCACGGCCACCCGGGCTTAAGGAGCCACCGTGACGACCCGATACGAACGCCTGAAGATGCAGCGCCGCATGCAGCGGCGCATCCGACTGGTGGTCGAGGAGCGGCGGATGGCGTTCGGCGCCGGAGCCGCTTCCGATCCCGAGGAGACGATCGAGATCCCGCCGACGGCCCTGCCGCAGCCGGCCCCCGCCGTCGGCCGGGTACGGATAATCAACGCTTAGAACTCAGCCGAGGCCAGCCATCGGTGCAGGGTGGCCGCGCCATCGCGGATCTTGCCGATCTCGACGTGCTCGTCCGGCGCGTGGGCCAGCAGTGGGTCGCCCGGACCGTAGTTCAGAGCCGGGATGCCCAGCGCGGCGAACCGCGCCACGTCGGTCCAGCCCAGCTTGGCCGCCGGCTCGGCGCCGACGGCGGCCAGGAACTCGCGCGCCGGCTCCGCGGTCAGGCCGGGCAGCGCACCCGGGGCCGAGTCGGTCAGCTCCACCTCGAAGCCCTCGAAGACCTCGTGCACGTGCTCCAGCGCCTGCTTCTCCGTACGGTCCGGAGCGAAGCGCATGTTGACCTCGACCACCGCCTCGTCCGGCACGACGTTCCCGGCCACGCCGCCCGAGATGCGTACGGCGTTGAGCCCTTCACGGAACGTACAACCGTCGATGGTGACCGTGCGGGCCCGGTAATCCGAGAGTCGCCGCAGCACCTCGCCGGCCGCGTGGATCGCGTTGACCCCGCGCCAGGCCCGCGCCGTGTGCGCCCGGCGGCCCGTCGTGCGTACCTTGACCCGGAGCGTGCCCTGACAACCCGCCTCGACCACGCCGTAGGTCGGCTCCAGCAGCACCGCGAAGTCGGCCCGCAGCCAGTCCGGCCGCTCCTCGGCGACCAGGCGCAGGCCGTTGAACTGGGAGTCGATCTCCTCGGCCTCGTAGAAGAGGTAGGTGATGTCGTAGCCCGGGTCGGGCAGGGTGGCCGCCAGGTGCAGGGCGAGGGCGACGCCCGACTTCATGTCGGAGGTGCCGCAGCCGTAGATGAGGTCGTCGACGACGGTCGACGGGAAGTTGTCGTTCAGCGGCACCGTGTCGAGGTGGCCGGCGAGCACCACCCGCTGTTCGCGGCCCAGATCGGTGCGGGCCATCACCGTGTTGCCGAGCCGGTCCACGCTGAGGTGGGGCATCTGGCGGAGGACTTCTTCGACGTAGCCGGCGATCTGCCGCTCGTTGCGGGAGACGGACTCGACGTCGACCAGGGCGCGGGTGAGCTGCACGGGGTCGACCAACACGTCCGGGGTCAGGGGGTTGGCCATAGGCCGCACGATACCGGCCGGAAGTGAATCACCCATCGACTTACGATCCTCATCACGCCCAGTAGGCTTTCGGCCGTGGACAACGCGATCTCGACCTCCCCCGCCTGGGGCATCGGCCTCGCCACCGTGACCGCGGATGGCCAGGTCCTGGACACCTGGTTCCCCTTCCTCGGACTGGGCGACCTGCCGGCCGAGCCGCCGGTGCTGCCGGCCGGACTGACCGGCCCCAGGGCGCTGCCCGGCCTGTCGACGGTCGAGGTGCGCACCACCATCGGCTCGCTGGCCGACCCCATCAAGGACGCCTCCGACGCGTACCTGCGGCTGCACCTGCTCTCGCACCGGCTGGTGGTCCCGAACGGGCTCAACCTCGACGGCATCTTCGGCGCGCTGGCCAACGTGGCCTGGACCTCGGCCGGCCCGTGCCCGGCCGACCGGGTCGACGAGCTGCGCTTCCTGGAGCGCGCGGCCGGCCGCCACCTGGCCGTGTACGGCGTGGACAAGTTCCCGCGGATGACCGACTACGTGACCCCGTCGGGCGTGCGGATCGCCGACGCCGACCGGGTGCGCCTCGGCGCCCACCTGGCCCCGGGGACCACGGTCATGCACGAGGGCTTCATCAACTTCAACGCGGGCACGCTGGGCACCTCGATGGTCGAGGGCCGCATCGTGCAGGGCGTCGTGGTCGGCGACGGCTCCGACGTCGGCGGCGGGTCGTCCATCATGGGCACCCTGTCCGGCGGCGGCCGGGACAAGGTGCGCATCGGCGAGCGCAGCCTGATCGGCGCCAACGCCGGCATCGGCATCTCGCTCGGCGACGACTGCGTGGTCGAGGCCGGCGTCTACATCACGGCCGGCTCCAAGCTGACGCTGCCGGACGGCCGGGTGGTCAAGGCGCGCGAGCTCTCCGGGGTCGACAACCTCCTCTTCTGGCGCAACTCGGTGACCGGGGCGCTCGAGGCCCGGCCGCGCAAGGGCACCGGCATCGAGCTCAACGCCGCCCTGCACGCCAACGACTAGATCAGCGCGGTGACGGCCGCCGCCCGGACGGCGGCCGTCAGCTCTTCCAGCACCTCTGATCCGATGCGCCAGTACTGCCAGTAGAGCGGCACGTCGAGAAACTTGCCCGGAAATAATTGGACATAGTGCCCGGCTTCGATGCCCGGGGTCGCGATCGACGACGGCACCATCCCCCAGCCGAGGCCCAGCCGGATCGCCTCGACGAACGCGGCGGCCGCTGGCACGTAATGGATGGATAAATCCGACATGGGCATGCCGGTGGCTTCCATGAAGCGGTGCTGCAACCGATCTTTCCGGTTATAGACGATCAACGACTCGGAACCCGGCCGCCCCACCGGCAAATACCGCATGGAACCCAGCGACTCGATCCGGCACCCCTGCACGGCCACATGATCGGCGGTGACCGCGGCCATCGCCGTCCCCGACCGCAGCAGATCGGCCGTGTAGTCCTGATCATCGGTGTGCAGCTCGTACTGCGGCCCCGGCACCTCGGCCAGCGCCGGCAGGAACCAGGTCAGCAGCGAGTCCGCGTTCACCACGATCGACACCCGGGTGCCGTCGCGGGCCTGACTCAGCGCCTCCCGCTCCAGCAGCGCCACCTGCCCGGCGAACCGCACGAGCGCCTCACCGGCCGGCGTCGCCACACACGGCTTGGCCCGCCGCACCAGGACCTGCCCCACCGAGCGCTCCAGCGCCTTGATCCGCTGGCTCACCGCCGACGGCGTCACATGCAGCTGCCGGGCCGCCGCCTCGAAGCTGCCCGAGTCGACGACCGCCTGGAACGTGGTCAACTGAGCGAAGTCCATGTTTAGAGAATCTAACGCAACGTCAAAATCTTTAGCTTGAGTACGGCCGTGAGCCCTCCTACCGTCGAGAATGTGCTCACCTCCGTCCTGGCCGGTTTCGCCGCGTCCGCCGTACTGATCATCGCCATCGGCGCCCAGAACGCCTTCGTCCTGCGCCAGGGCCTGCGCCGTGAACACGTGCTCGCCGTCGTCCTGGTCTGCGCCCTTTCCGACCTGCTGCTGATCCTGGCCGGCATCGGCGGGCTCGGCGCCGTGGTCACCGCGCGCCCCGACGCGGTGACGGTCGTCCGCTGGGTCGGCGCGGCCTTCCTCATCACGTACGCCGTGCTGGCCGCCCGCCGCGCGCTGCGTCCCGCCGCCCTCAGCCCCGCCGAGCGCGCCCCGGCCACCCTCGGCGCGACCCTGCTCACCTGCCTGGCCCTGACCTATCTCAACCCGCACGTCTATCTCGACACCGTGCTGCTGCTCGGCTCGGTCGCCCAGCAGCATCCGCACCGCTGGCTGTTCGGCGCCGGCGCGGCCGCCGCGAGCCTGGTCTGGTTCACCGCCCTCGGGGCCGGCGCCCACCGCCTGGCCCCGCTGCTGGCCCGTCCCGCCGCCTGGCGGATCCTGGACGGCTTCATCGCCTTGGTCATGCTCGCGGTGGCGGTGACACTAGTGGCGGGTTGACCCTCGACCAGGTCGAGGCCCCAGGTTCTCAGGGGTGCGAGGAGACATGCGGAGCATCGGCGAGGTGGCCCGGGCCAGTGGGCTCAGCGTCAGCGCGCTGAGGTTCTACGACGGCGCGGGCGTGCTCGTCCCGGCCGGCGTGGACGCGGTGACGGGCTATCGCCGCTATGCCGACGAGCAGGTGCGGGCGGCCCGGCTGATCGCCGGGTTGCGCCGGGCCGGCATGCCGGTGGCGGAGATCGCCCAGGCCGTCCGCGAGCTTCAAGACCCTTCTTCCGTACGCCGCCGGATCGATCACCATCGGCGGCGGCTCGAGGACGGTCTGGCCGACGCGAAGCGTGAGCTCCTGCGCATCCACGCCCTGCTCGACCTGGAGGAGCATCTGATGACCCGCCTCACCCTGCCCGGCGCCGCGCTGGCCGCCACGATCGACGCCGTCCGTTTCGCCGCCGGGGCCGACCCGTCCCTGCCGATGCTCGGTTCGGTCCTGTTCGACGTCGCCGGCGACCAGCTCACCCTGGTCGCGACCGACCGCTTCCGGATGGCCGTGGCCGGCGTCGCCGCCACCGTCGAGGGCCCGCCGGCCCGGGCCGTCCTGCCGCTCGACTTCCTCGACGGCCTGCGTCCTCGCCTGACCCACGGCCCGGTCGTGATCGACCTGGCCCCGGTCGACGTCCGGGTCGAGCTGCCCGGCGGCGACACCATCGACGGCAAGCCGCTCGACCTCGACTTCCCCGATCACCGGCGGCTCCTCGGCGGCCTGCCCGACCCGGCCCGCCGGGTCACCATCGACACGGCCGCCCTGCGCTCGGCGGTGGCGGCCGCCCCCACGGCGACCCGTGAGCACGAGGGCCGGGCATACGAGGTCACGGTCCTGAGCTTCGACCCGGCCGGGGACGTCCGGCCCGTCCCGGAGAGCGAGTGGGCGGCGGACGCGAAGGACCGCGTCGCCGTGAACCGGGAGTTCCTGTTGCAGGCCCTCGACGCCGGCAACGCCGGGCAGCTGATCCTCGAGCTCGACGGCCCCATCAGGCCCTTGGCCGTGCGGGTGCCGGGCGACGCCTCCCGCTTCTCAATCCTGATGCCGGTCCGGCACTGAGCTGGCTGGCACTGAGCTGGCTGGCTCCGCTTCGCTCGGCGGCGTGCCAGAGATGGATGTCTTCGGCGCTCTGGCCGATCCGGTTCGCCGGGAGTTGCTTCGAGCGTTGCGTGACGGGCCTTTGCCCGCCGGCGAGCTGACCGGGCGGTTCGCGCTGAGCCGCCCGGCCGTCTCCGAACATTCGGCGGTGCTGCGGCAGGCGCGCCCGGTCACCGAGGAGCCGCGGGGCCGGCATCGCTACTACCGCCTGCCGCCGGCCCGCTGGCCGAGGTGAGCGACTGGCTTCACCCGTTCGAGCGGTACTGGCGCGGGCGCTGACCGAGCCCACGATCACCTGGCGGCTGGAGCCCGAGGGGTCCGGGACGCGCCTTTTCCTGGTGCATGGCGGGTTCGTGCCCGACTCGATGCCCCTGCACGGAATGGGGAAGGGCTGGCTCGGCCTTCTTCGCCGGATCGAAGCCGCGGCGGTCTGAACAATTTACGACCGGTTCACACGGATCTTGTTTTGAGCCACGTCACACCCCCTGCTTGCCGCACAGGGACAGTGGTTACCGTCGGGGGTGTGCGCATCGGTCAGCGATACGAGGACACGGCCGGCCCGGCCGTCGGCGAGCGCGCGACCGGCTGGGAGTTCGCCTGGCTGGACGGTCGCCACGTCGGTTCCGAGCCGACCTGGTCGTACCCCTCGATCGCCCGCACCCTTCTGCGTGACGCCGGGTCGCTGCTCGATCTCGACACCGGCAGCGGTGAGCTGCTGGCCGAGCTGACGCCGCTGCCCCGGCACACCGTCGCGGTGGAGAGCTGGGCGCGCAACACCCCCGTCGCCCGGGACAGGCTGGCGCCGTTCGACGTGCCGGTGCTGACCGAGCTCCCCGGCGGCGAGGACGAGTTCGACGTGGTGCTGAGCCGGCATGGGCGGCTCCCCGCGTCCGACATCGTCCGCCTGCTGCGGCCCGGCGGCCGCCTCCTCACCCAGCAGGTCGGCAGCGACGACCTGGCCGGGCTCAACCACGCGCTGGACGCGCCGCCGGCCCACCGCCAGCCCTGGAACGCCGATGTCGCGGCGAGCGCCCTCAGCGCCGCCGGCCTCGAGGTGACCGACGTGCGCGAGGAGCGCCCGCCGGTCACCTTCCACGACATCGGCGCCGTGATCCGCCAACTGCGTGACCTTCCCTGGCAGATCCGTGACTTCGCCCCGAGCCGCTACTCCGAGGCTCTCGCCCGACTGGACACGTTCATCCGCCTGCACGGCGGGCTGACCGTGACCGCACACCGTTTCCTCGTCCAAGCCGTACGTCCTTAGAACCGCATCCCCCACAGGAAGATCGCCCCATGCGCTCTCTGGTCATCGCCGTCGCCCAACCGCCGGTGCACACGCTCGACATCGCCGCGAACGTCACGCGGCACGCGTCCGCGGTTCGCGCGGCCGCCGCCCGGGTGGTGGTCTTCCCCGAGCTCTCGCTCACCGGGTACGACCTGGACGCGCCCCTGCTGAAGCCCGATGATCCGCGGCTGACCCCGCTGGTGGAGTCGTGTACCGCCACCGACACCGTCGCGCTGGTCGGCGCGCCGGTGCCGGGCCCGTACATCGCCATGCTGCGGATCGACGCCGACGGCGTGCAGGTCGTCTATCGCAAGCAGTACCCGCACCACACCGAGGGCCGCTTCCAGGCCGGCCCCGGCCCCGAGGTGATCGAGGTCGACGGCTGGCGCCTGGGCCTGGGCATCTGCCGCGACACCGGCGTCGAGCAGCACGCGGCCGACACGGCCGCGCTCGGCATCGACGCGTACGTGGCCGGCGTGGTCGACGAGCCGGCCGACGATGTCGTCCTGGCCGAGCGGGCGCGGCGGATCAGCACCACGTACGGCGTGTGGACGGCGATCGCCTCGTGCGCCGGCGCGACCGGCCCCGCCTATCCGGCCACCGCCGGCCGCTCGGGCATCTGGCAGCCGGACGGTCTCGTCGCCGCCCGCGCCGGACGCGCTCCCGGCGAGATGGCCAGGGCGACGCTCTTCGCCGAGCAGCTCGCCCGGATCTAATCCAGGAACGCTCCACAACTGACGTTGATGCTGGCGCCCGTGATCGTGCGGGCCCAGTCCGACGCGGCGAAGACGGCGGCGTGGCCGACATCCTCCAAGGTGGCGGCCCGGCCCAGCAGCGTGGTCGCGGTGATCATCTCGCGGATCTCCCCAGCCCCGGGCATGTCGTCCGGCAGCGTCTCGGCGATGCCGGAGGTGGCCAGCGTGACCACCCGGATGCCGTGCTCGCCCAGCTCGGCCGCGAGCTGGCGGCGCAGCGCCTCGACGGCGGCGAACCCGGCCAGCAGCCCGCCGAGCCGGTGCATCCGGTTGGCCGTCTTGTCTCCCTCGCCGCCGAAGAAGAGGATGACGCCCCGCTTGCGCGGGATCATGTGGCGGGCCGCCGCGCGCGTGGTGAGGAACTGCGAGCGCAGCGGCTTGGCCACCGGGGACAGATAGTCGTCGACGGCCATCTCGGCCAGCGGCGTGCCCTGCACGTCGTAGGTCGAGATCACGTTCACCGAGATGTCGATCCGGCCGACCTCGGCCGCGTGCGCGTCGACCGCCGCCTCGTCCAGCGCGTCGAGCACCGCGGTCTCGGCCCGGCCTCCCGCCTCACGGATCGCTCCGGCCACCTTGTCCAGGCTTGACGCCGTACGGCCGGCAAGAAAGACCTTTGCTCCTTGCGCCGCGAAGGCCTTGGCCATGGCGCCGCCGACGGAACCGCCGCCGCCGTAGATGATCGCGTTCCGGTCGTCGAGCAGCATCATCGTCGTCCCATCACGAGGGTGGTGTGCAGATCGAGGTGGATCGTGCCGCCGAACCCGTCGATCGCCACCCGCAGCCCGTCGAGAACCCGGCGCTGCATGGCAGGCGAATGCCGGCGGAACGGCGAGAAGGTCTGAGTCAGGGCCAGATAACCTTCGGTGCTGAGCGGCAGGTCCTCGTGCCACTCGAGCTCGTCGACGCGGGCCCAGACCCCGGAGCCGCGCACGTCGTCGACGACCCAGTGGTCGGGCCGCGTCGGGACGTCACGGCCGGTCCGGTCGAAGACCTCGCCGATGGCCGCGGACTGGGCGGGATCGGCATAACCGAACCGGTGCCCGAACACCGCCAGGGTGCCTCCTGGAGTCAGCGAGCCGAAAGCACGCTGATTGCGGCTCTCCTCCGCCATCCAGTGCCAGGCCATCGCGCAGGCGAGCAGCGCGACTCCGCCCGGCGGGGCCGTCCACTCCTCGAAGGTGCTCTCCAGGACGTGGACCGCCGGAAACCTCTCACGAAGGACGGCGGCCATGCGCCCGTCCGGCTCGATGGCGGTGACGCTGTCGCGGATCTTCACCAGCACCTCGGTGCCCTTGCCGGTGCCGGCGCCGATGTCGACAGCGGGCCCCTCGGGCGCCGCCTCAGCGACGGCATGGCTCAGCTCGTCCGGATATCCGGGGCGCACGTCGTCGTAGAGACCGGCCACCTCACCGAAGACCAAAGCCATGGACCCGACCGTAGCGGTTAGGGTTGGTCACGTGCAGCACCATCTGCGGCCGGAGGGGACTCCGCCGACAAACGGGTACAGCCACGCGGTCTCCGTCACCGGCAGTCTGGTGCTGGTCTCGGGCCAGGTCCCGCTCGACGCGAACGGCCAGCTGGTGGGCCCGGGCGACGCCTTGGAGCAGACCAGGCAGGTCTTCCGCAACATCGCGGCGGTGCTGGCGGCGGCCGGGGCCTCGATGTCCGACGTGGTCAAGCTGACCGTCTTTCTCACGGACCTGAAAGACCTGGGTTCCTTCCGTACGGCCAGAGACGAGGTCATCGACCTCAGCCGCCCGCCCGCGAGCTCGCTGGTGCAGGTGTCCGGCTTGGTCAATCCGGCCTTCAAGGTCGAGATCGAGGCCATCGCTTCGACAGAGGCGTCCGCGTAAAGCCTCTTTCAGGTGACGCACCTCGAAAATAGCATCACTCATTAGGGTTCCGCTGCGCTTGCCGGGTGGCAAGTATCGCGATTTTGAACCCCCTTTTCTCACATTATCGACGCCCGTCCGACCAGTGGATCTCAACTTTGATTGATATCATGGCACCCAGCTGATAGCGACACGTTTCCGCTGGTCACGGCGTTCCCAGCGATCTCAAACGCAAGCGCAGAGCTTGAAGCCTCACGTTCGCGTCAGCCTTGCGGGGTCATCGGAACGGCGCTAGTCCCTTGTCTTGGAGTGCGGAACAGGACAGGCGGAAGCACTATCGTTTCTCCGTAGAGATTCGGCCATCTTTGTCGCAGCGCCGGAACGCCGAGGGCACCGGCCACACAAATTCCACGGTTCAGATGACCGTCCCTGGAGGACATTCAAATGCGCAAGATGACCAAGCGTTCCGCCATCGTCACCGCCACGGCCGTTCTCGCGGTGGGTGCCGGCGCGGCGGCTTGGGCCGCCAACGGCTGGACTGTCGACGGCAAGGGCACCGCCTCGGCCGAGGGCGCGGAGATCAAGGCTCTGAACGCCCACGCCGCGGTGGTCGACAAGCTCTACCCCGGCGTCGTCACCAAGATCTCGTTGACGGTGGACAACCCGAACGAGTTCCCGGTCATCCTCGACAAGGCCATCACCCCCACCAAGTTCACCGTCGACCCGGCGACGCCCAAGTGCGAGCAGGGTCTGCTCACCGCCGTGAAGAGCACCGACTTCCCCGGCACTCCCACCGTGCAGGCGAAGAAGTCGGCCACCGTCGAGTCGAATCTGACGATCGGCGAACTGCCGCAGGACTGCGCGGCCAAGAAGATCCAGCTCGAATACACCTTCAAGGCCGTCAGCACCGTCAAGTAATCGTTCTTCGTCGCTGGTGCCGCAGTCCAATCGATCCGGGGACAGTTGATGTTGAAGAGCTGGCGGACCTCCGTAGCCGCGGCGGCGTTGATCGGCGGGACCGTGGTCGCGTTCACGCCGGGATCGCCTGAGTCGCCCGATCCCTCGGAGAACGAGGCGATGGTGCTCGTCGGGCGTGAGCAGGGTGGGGGTGCGATGACCTTCGAACTGCAGGGCCGCGGCGTCCGGGGCCTTTACCCCGGCGCGGTCAAGCAGATGCGGGTGACCGTGGTGAACCCGTCGCAGTACCGGCTCCGCCTGCACGGCATCAGCGGCAAGGTGGTCTCGTCGTCACGGCGCGGTTGTCCCGCGACCTCGGCGAGCCTGCTGGTCAAGGCCTACAACGGACGGCTGCCCCAAGCGGTCGAGCCGAGAAGCCGCACGACGCTGGACGGCACCGTCCCGGTCACGATGCCGTCCGGGGCCACCACCAGGTGCGCGGGCACCCGCTTCACCATCGCCCTGACCGGGACCGGCCTGCGGGAACGCCGATGAGGCGGCTTCTGCTGATCGGCACTGTCGCCGCGGCCCTCGGAGTGGCGGGCACCGTCGTCGCCTACGCGGACTGGTCGGTTCCGGCCAGTGAGCTCACCGTCACCGCCCGGGTCGCGGCGATGCCCCGCGGCGTCACGCCGAGCGCGGCCAAGCAGAACGGACAGGCCGTCGTGAGCTGGAGCGCCCAGGAGCTGGTGCCCGGCGTCCGGATGGATCATTACGTGGTCACGGCCCACAGCGTCGGCGCCCCGGCGCGGCCGGACCTCACCCACACCGTCGCCGCCTCCGGAGCGGCGACCGAGTCGGTGACCTTCGCCGTGGACGCCGTCGCCGGCGGCAAGTGGTACTGGACGATCGTTCCGCGCTACGCCACGTGGACGGGCGCGGAGGGCCGCAAGAGCCAGCAGCTCTCGTTCCCCGGCAAACCGGCCACGGCGCCCGCGCCGGCGCCCGCACCGGCCGCCGGGGTCGCGGCCGCGGTCGCCGCCCCGGTTCCGGCGCCGGCCACCGTCGTCACCACCTCCCCCACCGCCGAGCCCGCACCGGCGGAGGCCGTCACCAGTCCGCCGGCGGCGCGCGAACCGGAGCCCGAGTCGACCGTCCCGGTGACGACTCCTCCGGATCCACCCCCGAGTCCGGCCGAGCCGTCCGCCAGCGGCTCTCCGGCCACGGACATTCCTGAATAGGTGGGGAAATGATCGAGCCCTCGGCGGGGTCCCACGCCGAGGGCTCGATCGATTTTGCAGGGTGGGGATTAGCCCGGTCGAATTAGTCCGTTCGACGCGATCTCGGCGATGAAGCGGGAACGCGACATCCATTCGTACAAGGGCCCGGGTCCTGGATTTTGAGTTTTTGGTTGTCGCTGCTAGGAGGGTGTCCGGGCCGATGAAGTGCGTTTTGCGGGAAAGCGCTGGTCAGCGCCGTGACTTGAAATTGTCGTGGGCATTCCCTCGACTGGGGTAAGCCGGACAGGCGGGCTTGTGCGATTTATGCGCGCAGAACGGCGGACGGAATCCCGATCACATGACCCGGCGTCGTCGAGGACCGTTGTACACACCAGTCCCCACCGGTCGTCGAGGAGGAACGCGGAACATGGAGGCAGCGTCATGATGCGGCGTGAGGTCCTCACTCGACTGCGTGAAGGCGGCATCCGTGACCGTGGCAAGAACGGTAACAAGGCCGGCGACATGCACGTCGAGCTCGCCACGGCCGACCACGAGGAGCCGACGTGGGAGGTGCGCAGCCCGGGTGACGTACGGAAAAGCACCAAGCTCGACCGGCGCACCCGGACCATCCTCAGCATCGCGGCGGCGGCCGCGGTCGTGGTGAACGCGGGCGCGGCGTGGGCCTACTGGCAGATCACCGGGTCGGAGACGCGGCCGGTGTCCGACGCCGGACCGGTCGAGCTGGCCCTGCGCGGGCGGTCGGACCTGAACGTGCCGCTGAAGCGCGGCGACAGCGGCAACCTGACCGTCACCGTCACCAACGACACCGGCTATCCCATCCGGATCACCGCGGTCACGGCGGGCGCCGGCAACATCATCGCCGACCCGGAGCACCGCGACGCCGGCTGCACCGACGCCGCGGTGACGTTCACCCGGCCGCGGTTCGACGTGGTGTGGGAGGTGGAGCAGAACGCGGTCCGGGCGTTCGCCGTCACCACCGCGCTGAGCCTGCGCGAGAACGCCGCCGCCGCGTGCGAGGGCGCCACCTTCACCGTGCCGGTGCAGGCTTCCGGCGTACGCCGGACCTTGGATTGAGGTTTCCCCGGGCCTTTATCGCGGAACCTCCACCACATGACAAGGATCTCCGTAGTGACCGGCGCCAGCGGCGGCATCGGCCGGGCGGTGGCCCGCCGGCTGGCGGCGCGCGGCGACTCGGTCGCTCTGCTGGCGCGCGGATCGGACGGCCTGGCCGCGGCCGCCGAGGACGTGCGCCGCGCCGGCGGCACCCCGCTGCCGATCGAGGTGGACATGGCCGACTACGCCGCGGTCGACGAGGCGGCGGACCGGATCGAGAAAGAGCTCGGGCCGATCGACCTGTGGGTCAACAACGCGTTCAGCTCGGTCTTCGCCCGGTTCGCCGACATCGGCATGGACGAGTTCACCCGCACCACCGAGGTCACCTACCTCGGCTACGTCTACGGCACCCGGGCCGCGCTGACCCGCATGCAGCCACGTGACCGCGGCACGATCGTCCAGGTCGGCTCGGCCCTGGCCTATCGCGGCATCCCGCTGCAGACCGCCTACTGCGGCGCCAAGCACGCCATCCAGGGCTTCAACGAGGCGCTGCGGGTCGAGCTGCTGCACGACAAGAGCAACGTGCACACGACCATGGTGCTGATGCCGGCGGTGAACACGCCCCAGTTCCGGTGGGTGCTGTCCCGGCTGCCCCGCAAGGCCCAGCCGGTCCCGCCGATCTACCAGCCCGAGGTGGCCGCGAAGGCCGTCCTGTACGCGGCCGAGCACCCGAAGCGCCGCGAGTACTGGGTGGGCGGCTCGACCGCGGGCACGCTGATCGCCAACGCGGTCGCGCCCGGCGTCCTCGACCGCTATCTGGCCCGGACCGGCTTCGACAGTCAGCAGACCGGCGAGAAGCGGCCGGCCGACGAGCCCGCCAACCTGTGGGACCCGGCCGACGGCCGCGGCGAGCCCGACGCGGGCGCGCACGGCGACTTCGACGACCAGGCCAAGTCCCGCAGCGCGCAGCTCTGGCTGTCGCAGCACCACGGCCTGATCGCCGCGGGGCTGGCCGGCGCCGCCGTCCTGTGGGCGGCGAACAAGCTCAGATAGCGCGGATGTTGCGGCGGTGGCGGCCGTCGTGCTCCTGCTCCGGCGGCAACAGCTCGCTGCGGAGCGCACGGTGGTGCTTGCCGTCGTGTGCGGCCAGTTCGTGGACCTCGTGCGGCACCACCACCGAGTGGCGCAGCACCTCGCCGGCCCGCTCGGCCGAGGTGCGCGCCACCTCCTCGTCATGGGCGGCCGTCTCGATGCTCTCGGCCACCACCCTCGCCATCGCCTCGCCGTACGTACGGGCGTCCTGGATGCCGCGCTCGTGCAGCAGGGTGGCCTCGTGCTCGTGGCGGCGGGCGACGCGGGCCTCGTTCCGCTCGTAGGCGTTGCCCTTGGAGGCGAACTTGAGCCCGACGGCGGCGCAGTCGAGCGCGACCAGCAGCAGCATGATGCCGATGTAGAAGACGCCGACACCCCAGAAGTCGGTGGTCACCAGATGCCACATGGCGGCCGTGCGGGCGCCGAAGCCGGCGTTGTCGCGGACCGACTCGGTGTTCAGGGACCGCTGCTCGGCGATCCGCCGGGTCAGCTCCACCTGCTCGGCGTTGCGGGCCTCCCGGGCCGTGCGCTGGGTGTCGAGCAGGGTCCCGGCCTGCTTGTCGAGCGTGGCCGCCTCGGTGTCCAGCGAGCGGGAGCGCTTCACGAGCGAGTCGCAATATCCGCCGCTCGGGCATCCGGCGGCCCGGGACACGCCGTCGCCGGCCGAGTCGGCGAGCGCCTGGTCGTAGAGGGCACGGGCGTCGTGCCGCTTCTGGGCGGCCCGGTCGGTCAGGTCGCGGACCGCGGCGTCGTCGGCGGCCGTCTCACGCTTGAGCTCACCCAGCCGCCCGGTGTACGTGCCGATGACGCCGCTCTTGTCCATCTGGCTGAGCTGCTGGTTGTGGACCTCGTTGAGCCGGGCGTCGATCTCGCCCTGATAGCGGGAGAGCATCAGCGGCTCGGTGATGAGCACGGCGAACAGCAGCGCCAGGCCGAGCCGGCCCGCGTACAGGCCGATCGTGGGCTTCTTGAGGAAGTGCTGGGGGTCGGTCGAGTCGAGCCGCTCGTAGCTGATCGACACCCGGCCCACCACGGCCCGGTCGTACGCCACCACGCCCGCGGCGACCATCGGGCCGACCAGCCAGCGGTACCACGGATGCTGGTAGTTGGAGCCCGCGTCGATGAAGGCGGCGCCGCCGAGCGTGGCGTACACGAAGTAGAGAAGGATGAAAGCACCGATCGCGGAGTACAGAACCCGGTCGGTATGTGTGGTCACGCTGGCCGGGTTGACGTTCGCCACCCGCAGCAGGACGTCTCCGCGGCCCTTCGGCATGTCGAACAGTCTCGCCTAAAAGGGTGGTTCTCCGGACGGTTTTCGCTTCTATGCCGAAAGGTCGGGCTCGGTGATCGTCACCCGGACCGTGACCGCGGCCTGCACGGTCTGCCGCTGCGGATCGAGCTCGAACCCGCCGCCCGCGTCGCGTGCCATGTCGAAGCCGGCCGCCTCGGCCCGCATCATCATGGGGCCGCCGCCCACGCCCTCGTCGGCGATCTCGACCAGCCGATCGATGCGGGCGCCGACCGCCGCCGCGTACTCCCGGGCCCTGGCCAGGGCGTCGGCGATGGCCTCGCGCCGGACGTCACCGCCGGCCTTGCTGCCCGGCCGCAACTGCCACCACGGCCCCGACACGGACGCGAACTCGAGCCCGGCCAGCCGCAGCAGAAGCGCGCCGAGGGCCTCGAAATCGGTCACGGTCACACGGGTCTCGACATTTCCCGAGTACGCCACCACGCGCTCACTACCGCGCTTGAGCTCAGGAAAGACCTGGACGCCGCCGCTCTCCCGCTCCAGCCCGCTCTCGCTGTCGAGGACCGCCCGCAACTCGGCCGAACGCTCGAGCAGCCGGCTGACCACGGTCTCGCGGTCGCGGTCGCGGGCCGACACGCTCACGGAGATGACGGCCTGCTCGGGCGGCACCTCGCGGAACGCCTCGCCGCGGACCACGATCGTCGGTTGCTGGCTCATGGACGAGACGCTATCGAAGGTCGGCGACACGCGCCTCACCCATCAGCCGCTGGAGATCGGCGGCCCAGTCGGCGGTGCGCCGCACCGAGAGGTCGACCCGATCGGCGAGACGCCGCAGGTGTCCGGCATAGGCCGGCAGGCTGGCGGCCGAGGTCTCGTCGGCCTCGATCGCGGCGCCCACGAACTGACCAGTCAGCTCGGCGCCGAGATGACCAAGATTGACGACGTACGTCACCTGGCCGGCGCCGGCACTCCCCAGCCACCGTGAGATCGCCCCGGCCCGGCCCGCGAACCGCCCGGCGACCTCGCTGCCATGCGCGACCGCGGTCTCCATCAGCGAGAAAACCGAAGTGGCCCGGCCGGCGACGGCCCGCAAAAGCTCGATGATCCGGTCGACGCCGGGCCGGAGGCGGCCCAGCAGCCCGTCGATCGCCGCGACGGCGTCGGTGACGTCGGCCGGCAGATCCCGGACGACGGCCGACCAGACGCCGTCCTCACGCAGGAAGAGCCGGGCCCGCCGGATCAGGTCACGCACCGACTCGGCGAACTGCTGCCACGCGTCGCCCAGCCGGCCGGCCGTCTCGTGCACCAGCTCGGTGGCCTCACGGAAGGTGACGGCGGCGCCCTCGGTGGTCATCGGTGCTGCCACGCGTCGAGGGCGCTGTCGCGGCCCCGGGCCAGCTCGGTGAGCGCGTCGCGGGCGTCGGCGACGAGCCGGTCGGTGTCACCGGCGCCCGGCCGATGAGGGCCGGCCTCGGCCCGCTCGATCCGCTCGCCGCGCACATGCAGCCGGAACAGCCCGCGCGGACCGGCGATCACGCGGGTGGCCTGCTGCTCGCGCATCCGCTTGCCGGCCTCGTCGATCAGGCGGTACGCCTCGGCGATGCGCCCACGGGCAGCGTCCAGGAAGTCGGCCGCCCCGGGCGGCGGCAGCTCCGCCGCCTCTTGCTCCTGCCCGCCGCGTCCCAGTTGCGGCTCGCCGTTCAGCTCATCATGCGGCTTGCCGCTCTGCGCCTGCGGCCCGCCGCTCTGCTCCTGCGGCCCGCCGTGCCGCTTTTGTGGCTCGCCGTTGCGGCGTAGCAGCAGCGGCACCAGGGCCGCCTTCATCCGGGCCGATTCCAGGGCCTCGAGCAGGCCGGCAGCCACGCCGTCCGGGCCCAGGGCCTCCCACCAGCCGGGCCGCAGTCCGATGTCGACGAACCGGCCCACCGAGTCGACCACCGCCCACGCGGTGCCCGTCCGGTCCGGCCCGGTGATGCGCTGCGCATGGCTCAGCGCCGACTCGACATCGGACACGAACCGCCACGCGTCGGCGAGGCGTACGTCGTTATCCGCTTTGCGTGGTGCATGGGCGAATGAGTTCACCGGCGTTCCCCCGATCTCCGGCTGACACCGAGAGTAGCGCAGAACCCGGCACCCATTCGACCCCACGAATCGCCCCCGATCATCCGATCCGGGTCTTGATCAGGAGTTTCGGCGCTTCCGGAGCAGCACCATCAGGCCCAGAACGGCACTCAGCAAGAGTGATCCCGTGATCACGATCAGCAATGGACGGGGGCTTTCCTCGCTGACCGGCTCCGGAGTGGAGCTCACGATCCTCGGCGCGGGACTCACGCTTTTCGGCGCACGTTTCGCCGTCAGCGCGGCCAGCACGTCGAGCTGCCCCGACCCGTACCGGTCGTCGCGCCCCTTCGGCCCACGGTCGACGGCGGTACCGGTGATCCGATCGACGACCTCGCGGGCCGACATGTCCGGATAGCGCGCCCGGACCAGCGCTACGGCCCCGGCGACGATCGCCGACGAGACGCTGGTGCCGTTCGTGACCGCGTACTCACCGCCGGGCCGGACCACCGGAATGTCGACGCCGTAGGCGACGACGTCGAGCTCGGGGCCGTGGTTGGAGAATCCGGTGACCTTGTTGTCGCGCCCCACCGAGCCCACCGCGATCACCCCCGGATAGCGGGCCGGCTCACTGACACCCCGGTTCTCGTTGCCGGCCGCCGCCACCAGCACCACGTCCGCGGCCGCGGCCTTGGCCACCGCCCGCTGCAACGTCCCGTCCGACTCCAGCTCGAACGACATGTTGATCACCTTGGCCCCGTGCGCGATCGCCCACTCGATCCCCTCGACGACCAGCGCGTGATCCATCACCGGCCTTATCGGCATGACCTTGCTCCGCGGCGCCACACCGAGAATGCCGTCCCCGTCACCGTGCCCCCGGCCGGCGATCAGAGCGGCCATGGCGGTGCCGTGCGGTCCGCTGGTCACGTGGCCGGCGGGTTCGTCCCGAGGCGTATAGCGCCCACCGACCACAGCACCACGCAGGTCACGATGCCGGCCGTCGACACCTGTATCGATCACGGCCACGGTCACACCGGCGCCGCCCCGGCCGAGCTTCTGAGCTTGGGCGAGCTTCATGGGCGCGAAGTACCACTGCCGGTCACGCCAGACGTCGGCCCGAGCCGGCGCCCCACCGAACAGAACCAGGAGCAGCACAACCCCGGCCATGGCGCCCGAGCGCGAGAGAGAACTGCTGGTCACCCCCGGCGGCCGATCACGTCGAGGCCTGGATCATGCCGATCGTCGTCCTCACCCGGCACGATAACCGGGGCGACACCTTCGGCGACCCGCCAGGCACTGTCCGGATCGAATCGGGCCTGCTCACCGGAGTCCCGCCCACGGCGGTGACCACCGTGCGCCATGCCACCGGCGGCCGCCTGGTGACGCTCGGGACCCACCGGATCATCCGGCAACCACGCCGGACGCGGAACGGGCCCACCACCGGATCGAGCCGAGCCGGGCCGCCCACCACCGGACCGGGTTGCGCCGGGCCGCCCGCCGACCGGGCCGCCGATCGGCGCTGCCCCACCTGCCGTCGCCGAACCGGGAACACTTCCGCTGCCGCTGACCTGTTCATCCGGGCTGGAGCTCGATCGGCGATCGGATCGGCCTCGACGTCCACCGGCGACGGGCACAACGCCCGCTCCGCCACTGACTCCGCGCCCACCCACGCCGGTGAGCCCCGGACCCACGCCGGCCGACCCTGTTCGGCCGCCTCCGGTCCCGCCGATCACCGCGCCGGAGGGCAGCGGCGTACGGCCCGCCGTCCGCCCCGTACCCGAACCGGCCGAAGTGGAGCCCGGAGCCCGGCCCAGCCCACCGCCGATGACCGGAGCTCCACCCGAGCCCGGCAGCAATCCCGGCACCACCGGAGCCGCCCCGCCGGCACTCCCACTCGGCAGCGGCGTTCCGCTACCGGACAGGCCGCCACCCGGCATCGGCCCGGCCTCACCGCCCGAGCCCTGTGGGTTGATCACGCCGGCCAGATCAGGACCGCCGACGCCGCCTCCCACCAGCCCGGATCCGACGCCGCCGCCGATCACCGCGCCCGCTCCGGCACCGCTGTCGCCCGCCCCGAACCCGGCACCGCCACCGATCACCCCGCCCGCCCCGACACCAGCTCCTCCACCGACACCGACGCCCGCCCCGGCCCCCGCCTCGACTCCTGCACCGACGCCCGCCCCGGCACCGGCACCGGCCCCCGCTCCGCCGACACCCGCGCCGTCGGGAAGCAACGCCTCCCTGCCCGGCAGCGGCGGCACCGGCTCGTGCGGCACCGGCACCTCGATCCCGCCCGGCCCGAGCCGCGCCGAACCGCCCGGCGGCGGCCACTCCTTCACACCCTCGATGTGGAACTCGAACGCCGGCGGCACCTTCAGCATCGCCACGGCGTCCGAGACCGCCCGCTCCGCGTTGATCATGTGTTGGCGGGCCTGCTCGTCGAGCTCGTCCTCCGCACTGTCGAACCAGCGCGGCACCACATCGCTGCTCTTGTCCTTGTACTGCTCCCAGAGCGGCCTGATCTTCTCCTTGGCCCCCGCCAGCGCGTTCAGAATGTTGTCGAGCCCGTTCGCCGTCGTGTCCGCGTCGGCCGACGCCGTCTCGAGCCGGGCGATCAGGTTGTCGACCTGGCCGACGAATGCCGCCGCCGACGCGTTCTCCTCCGGCGGCCACGCCGCCACCAGCTCGGCCCGCGCCGCCACCAGGGCGTCCTTCTCACCGCGGACCGATCCGGCGAGCTGCCGCCACGCCCCCACCTGGGAGCGGGCCAGCGCATCGTCCTCGTCCATGACCATCGACCACAGGCGCGGCGTGTTGTAGGCCGCCCAGTTCGTGCACCAGCTGTCGTCACTCATGAGAAGCCGCCGCGTGCAAGGCCCCGTTGACGTAGTCGACGCGTTCCTTGGCCGTGAGATCGGTGCGGTCGACCATCGCCGCCACCGACGTCGCCGCGTCGGCGAGCACCCGGGCCGCTCTCATGTATTCGACGATGTTGGCGCTCGACGCGCGCAGGCTCTCCGCGTACCTCTGCTTGGCGGCGTGCACCCCACCGCCCGCGTTGTTCGCGCCGAAGCGTACGCCCGAATCGAAATAGATCTTGGCGTCCGCATAGCCCGGCTCGATGGTCCGGGACGTGTCGTCGTGGACCTTGCCGGAAAATGCCGTCAGACCGTCACTCTCGACGCGAATGCCGTCACCCACGGCCGCCTCCCCGTAGTTACGTCGTCTCGCAACGCAACCAACGTAGCGACCGCTGTCGAACCGCGGCGCCGGGAAAGATCAGGTGAGGCGCTTGACGGCGGCCGCGACTCTTTCATCGGTTGCGGTCAACGCGATCCGTACGTGCTTCTCGCCCGCCGGTCCGTAGAACGCACCCGGAGCAGCCAGGATCCCACGCTCCGCGAGCCAGTCCACGGTCTGCCAGCTGTCCTCGCCGCGGGTCGACCACAGGTAGAGGCCCGCCTCGGAATGGCTGATCTCGAAGCCGGCCTTCGCCAGGGCCGCGCGGAGCGCCTCGCGGCGTTCGGCGTACCGGGAACGCTGCTCGGTCACGTGCGCCTCGTCGCCCAGCGCCGCGATCATCGCCGCCTGCACCGGCGCCGGAACGATCATGCCGGCGTGTTTGCGGACCGCGAGCAGCTCGCCGACCAGGGCGGGGTCGCCGCCGACGAAGCCGGCCCGATATCCCGCGAGGTTCGAGCGCTTGGAGAGCGAGTGCACCGCGATCACGCCGGTGTAGTCGCCGCCGGTGACCGCGTCGTCGAGCACCGAGACGGGCTTCGTCTCCCAGCCGAGGGAGAGGTAGCACTCGTCGCTGGCGACCACGGCGCCGCGCTCACGCGCCCAGTCGACCACCTTGCGCAGGTGCTCGGCCGGGAGGACCTTGCCGGTCGGGTTGGACGGCGAGTTGATCCAGATCAGCTTGACGCGCGCCGGGCCGACCGCGGTCAGCGAGTCGGAGCGGATCACGGTCGCGCCGGCCAGGCGGACACCCACCTCGTACGTCGGGTAGCAGACCGACGGGATCACCACGACGTCGCCCGGTCCGACACCGAGCAGGGTGGGCAGCCAGGCCACGAGCTCCTTGGAGCCGATCGTGGGCAGCACGCCCAGAGTGCCCGACGCGTTGCCGGCGCGGGCCAGCCAGTCACCGATGGCCGCGCGCAGCGCCGGGGTGCCGGCGGTCAGCGGATATCCCGGAGTGTCCGACGCGTCCGCGAGGGCGCGCCGGATCAGCTCGGGAACCGGGTCGACCGGGGTGCCGACCGAGAGGTCGACGATCCCGTCGGGGTGCGCGGCGGCCTTGGCCTTGGCGGGCTCCAGAAGATCCCAGGGGAAGTCCGGCAGGGCCGCGGAGACCGCGCTCAAGCCTTCGGCGGAAGAGCGACGATGAACGGCGAGTCCTTGTCGATCTTGCCGACCTTGGCCGCGCCACCGGGCGAGCCGAGGTCCTCGAAGAACTCGTAGTTCGCGTTCGTATAGTCCTTCCACTGCTCCGGGACGTCATCTTCGTAGAAGATCGCCTCGACCGGGCAGACCGGCTCACAGGCCCCGCAGTCGACACACTCATCGGGGTGGATGTAGAGCATCCGGTTGCCCTCGTAGATGCAGTCGACGGGGCACTCCTCGATGCATGCCTTGTCGAGCACATCGACGCACGGCTCAGCGATGATGTAGGTCACGGGTCTTTCCCTCCAAAGCCTCGCACGGCTCACCGCCGGCGACAGTTGCAGAGCCTAGTATCTCCGCCGGAGGAGGTGACACGTGCTCCGTCGGCAGGATGTGGGACACCGGGTGGTGGTACGCCGAATTGTAGGCGTTACCCCGGACCGGACGCTCTACACGGATGCCCTGGGTGAGCTGGTCGACCTCACGGACACCGATCTCACCATCGCCACCGACAAGGGCACCGTGAAGGTGCCGTTGCGCGAGGTGCACCGGGCCAAGCGGGTGCCACCGGCCCGTCGCCCACCGGCCCGTGACGTCATCGATCTGGAGCTGGCCGCGAACGCCGCCTGGCCGGCCCCGGTGCAGGCCAGGCTGGGTGGCTGGATTCTGCGCGCGGCCGGCAACTGGACCGGCCGGGCCAATTCCGCGCTCGCCGTGGGCGACCCCGACCGTACCCTCGAGGCCGCCGTCGACGCCGTGGCCGAGTGGTACGGCGCGCACGGCCAGCGCCCGCTGATCAACGCGCCGATGCCGCTGGCGGCGCCGGTGAACGCCGCCCTGGACGCCCGCGGCTGGACGTCCAGGCCGCTCACGCTCGTACAGACGGCTCTGCTCTCTCCGCTTTTGTCGCGCCTGGAGGCCCGCGCCGATCTGCCCCCGGTCGAGTTGGCCGACACCCCGGGCGATGACTGGTACGCCATGGTGGCCGAGCACAAGGGCACGCTGCCCGCGGCCGCGGTGCGCATTCTCACCGGTCCTGAGGAAGTCGTCTTCGCCCAGGTGCGGGACGCCGACGGTGGCCTGCTCGCGGTCGCCCGCGGCGCGGTCACCGATCCGGGCCGCCTGCTGGGCGTCTCGTTGCTGCAGACCGCGCCGGCCGCCCGCCGCCGCGGCATCGCCCAGCATGTGGTGCGCGCTCTCGCCCAGTGGGCGGCGCAGCACAACGCCACCCGCGCCTATCTGCAGGTCGAGGAGCGCAACACGCCCGCGGTGACCCTGTACGGCCGGATCGGCTTCAGCACCCACCACACGTACCTGACGCGCGAAGCGCCGCGCTGACGCCGGACGACCCTAACGCCGGACGACTCTGCGCGGCTTCGCCTGACGGGATTCGCTGTACGCCTTGAGCGAGCGCGACCGGTAGTCCTTGCCCAGCATCATGGCGATCCAATAGCCGACGAGGGTGCCGCCGATCGCGAAGCCGGCATAGAGCCAGACCTGCGAGAAGAAGTTGCCGGCGCCGCTCGAGAACGGCTGCCCGCCGCTGATGAACGGTCCCACCAGGATGGTCAGCAGCATGCCGCCGAGGGCGCCGAACACCAGGTCGGGCAGGAGCCACTCGGACGGACGGCGGCGCTGCGACACGATGAACGTGTAGACCGCGACGACCAGCCCGATCAGCGCGAACATCATGATCGAGGCACGGTTTTCCGCGCTGTCGTCGCCGTCGAACACGAACCGGGTGAGCAACCGGGCCACCACGTTGATCGCGAACAGTCCGACCGCCAGCGCCACGGCCGGGAACCAGCGCTGCTGCCTCATTCTTCCTCCCCGCACACGAATCGTGGTTCGGGATCGTAGCGCCAGGTGAACTTCTTGCGCTCGATCTCCCGGCCATCTTTGCGGATGACGCGCCATGCGTCCTGGGTGAAACCTGGGAGTCCGCTGCTAGTCAGGCACTTGGGCCCGTCCTCGCGGTGCACGGTCGGCGGGCTGGTGTGGTTGCGGCGCGGCCCGTAGACGGTCTTCACGCTGTCGTACATCTTGGTGCCCCACATCGACACGGTCACTGAGCGGCCCGTCGTCGCGGTGTCGATCAGGATCCCGTACGGCGTGGTGTTCTTGAACTTGAGATCGAGCGTGGGATAGAAGATCGTCGACTCGATGACGGCCGGGTAGCGCGAGAAGTAGAACGAGTGCGGCTTGTGCTCGACGTCCTGCAGGCCGGCGTAGTAGGCGGCGTTGAACAGCGTGGTCGTGAACTGCGAGGCGCCACCGGCCACGCCCGGCTCGAGCACGCCGTTGACGATCACCGGCGCGTCCTTGTACCCGTTGTGATAGCCACGCTCGCCGGTGTGCCCGTTGAGCGAGAACGTCTCGCCGGGCTTGACGACGGCGCCGTCGACCGCCTTGGCGATCGTGATGATGTTCTGGCTGCGCGGCGACTTGGCTCCACCGGTGAAGTAGGTCGTGAAGGTCGACACCCGCTCCTTGATCCCGAGCTTGGCCGCGGCGGCGTCGGTGCCACTGGCCGGCGTGGACTTCAGGGTGCCGGTGACCGCGCGCGGCGCCGGCTCGGGCAGCACGGCGAGCAGGTCGGCGCCGAGCGCGACGACCTTGCCGGGCGAACTGGCCACGATCTTCGGAGCCCCACCGGCCAGCGTGACCTTGGCTTGCCGGGGAGGCGTCTCGGCCTTGGCGAACTCCTTGGCCGCCGCCGCCCGCAGCTTCGCCCCGTCGATCGCCGGCGTCAGCCGCCCGTCGGTGTCCGCGCGGAAGACCAGCCCCTTCGCGATGGCCGCGGGCGTCAGCGTGAACTTCACGGCACCTACGGTCACGGTCACCGGCGCCGCCACGGCCGGCTTCGCGAACCCGGCGATCAGCTCGTCGACCTGCGCTTTCGTGGTCACCGGGGTCCGTTCGACAAGCGGCACCACGGCCACGTCCCCCACCGGCCACGCGCGCCGCACGCTCTCCGCCGCAACCCCACGATCAAGGTCAAGACCCGCTTGGGGGTACGTCGCCACGGGCGCGACACCCACAAAAGCGATCCCCGGCTTCTTCATGCCGATCCGCCCGCTGGCCACATGCTTCCGCAGTGCCGCTTCGAGCTTCGCCTCATCGAGCCGGACGACCGCCGCGACATCCCGGCTCCCGAGGACCCGGAACCCACTGTCCACCGCGGCGCCGACAGTCGCCGGAACGTCGATGGCCAGCCCCGCAGCCGCGGGCTGAATCGTCACGTCCTTGCCGTCCACCCTGACCCGCACGGGCTGCCGGCCCCGCGTCTCCGCCTCGGCGGCCAGCAACTTCTCCGCCTCAGCTCGCGACTTGGATCCGAGCTCGATGCCGAGCACCTCGGTACCGGGCGGAATGTCCCCGGCCGTCGCGTATACCCCGGCCCCGGCCGCCGCTCCGGCCAGAACGACCACGACAGCACCCGCGATCAGCCAGCGACGACCCGCTCGCGACCGCGCCGGCTCCGGCACGACATCCGCGGCGGAGGACCCGGCGACAGCCGGCCCCGCGACGGGAACCCCGGCTGCCGGCGCCCGCGAATCAGGCACCGCTGAAGTCGGCTCCCCTGAAGTCGGCTCCGCGGACGCGGACGGTGTTTCCGGGCTGGACTTCACGCGCGCTCACCTCACCGTCGGGCGCGGGAAGCCCCGCGAATCGGCCAGCCACAATATCAGCCGGTTTCGATTCGCTAATACGCCACGTGCCAGTGCCCGCCCTCCCAGGGGGAGCCCCCGTCGGTCAGTATGGCGAAAAACCGCAAGATCGTGCTGGGGGGCTGTGGATAAGCGGCGGGGCTGTGGACAACGCGCGAACGATCGGCCGAAATGGCCTGACCAGGATCGCGTGTGCCGGGCGCCTCAGGGAAGGGTGCGCTTCAAGATCAAGCGATAGGAGTACACCGCGTACGTCAGGCTGCCGACCAGGATCATCACCAGGGCGATCCAGTTCTCGCCGCCCAGCAGGTAGTCGCCCTCGCTCGTGCGCACCCCCGCCGCGAGCAGCATCATCAGCGTCCACAGGGCCCACGGCGGCCCGAGCGCCCACTTGCGCCGCGTCGTCGTGACCGCGAACCACGCGATGCCGTAGTTCAGCACCGCCGCGAGCACCACCGACAGGCCGAGCAGCGGCCCGCCCCCGGAGCCGATCGCGTCGCCGCCCCAGACCGACACCAGGTCGCCCGCGCGCAGCGTGGTCAGCAGCAGCTCGAACACCCCGCTCACGAACGACGCCAGGATCGCCACCACCAGGCCGCCCCACCGGATCAGCGACTCGGCGCCGGCCCACGGCTCCCGTCCCGGCGTGACGTCGATGGTCGGCCGCTCGTCGCCGTCCGTCTGTGAAGCGCTCACCGCGGTCTCCTCGTCCGAAGCGGCACGGGCCGCCGGGACCCGGGCGCCCGTGTCCGCGCGGTTCATCGGGCCGAGCCCTCCGACGCCGCGGAGGGCTGCTCGAGGCCCAGGCCGCCGAACAGGTCGCTCTCCCAGCCGTGCGGGCCCTCGCCGGGGCCGCGCTCGCCCTTGGCGATCGTGTAGTACTCGACGCCCATGAACTCGCCACCGAAGTCGCCGGCGATGCCGTAGAGCCACGAGTTGTCGGGGATCTGGGTGGCGTGCGCCCGCATCGCCGCCACCTTCTGCTGGTAGTGGTCGGTGCCGTCCATCCGGGCCGCGATCTCGTCGTCGGGGTGGCCGAACGGCAGGTCCTCCACCCGCTCGACGTCGGCGAACGGGTTGTCGGAGAGCTCGCGGAACGCCTCCATGCCGTCGCGCAGCACGCTGATCGGCATCGCCGTCCAGTAGATCTTCTCCGGGCCCTCGTCGCCGGCCAGCTCGGCCGCCCGCATCGCCACCCGGTGGGCCTGGATGTGGTCGGGATGGCCGTAGAAGCCGTTCGGGTCGTACGTGATCATGACCTGGGGGCGGACCTCGCGGATGATCTCGAGGAGCAGCCCGGCCGCCTCGTCGAGGTCGGCCTGCCAGAACGCCCGCGGGTTGTCGTTGGTCGGCAGGCCCATCATCCCGGAGTCGCGGTAGCGGCCGGCGCCGCCGAGGAAGCGGTGGTCGGTCACCCCCAGCGCGGCGCAGGCGCGCTCGAGCTCGACGATGCGATATCCGCCGAGCTGGTCGGCCTGCGCGGCCTCGAGCTGGGCCAGGGCCGGCACATGGATCTCACCCTCCTCGCCGAGAGTGCAGGTCACCAGCGTCACGTGGGCGCCGGACGCCGCGTAGTGGGCCATGGTGGCGCCGGTGCCGGTCACCTCGTCGTCGGGATGGGCGTGCACCAGCAGCAGCCGGCGTGCGGGCAGGGCGTCAGTCACGGCCGCAACTCTACGCGGGACCTCGGAGGAGGTTTCGCGATGCCGGGCTGCGGGTTTGGGGCGCGGGAAGGCGGTTTGATCAGCGATGCTGTCCAGGTGGACTACCCCGGACTCGCGGAGCGCACCGGTCACTTCCGCTACGGCGCGCCGTTCCAGGTGACGGTCGGCGGGGACGGCGCGCGGGTGGCGTTCCTGCGCTCGCCCGGCCCCGAGGATCCGTACGGCCGCCTCTGGGTCCTCAATGTGGCGACCGCCACCGAGACGCTCGTCTCGGCGAAACCCGTGACGTCGTACGCCGTCGACCGTGACTGCCGGACCGCGGCCTTCGTCTTCGAGGGAAGGCTCTGCCGGGCCGATCTGATCAGCGGCGACGTGACCCACGTGCCGGCCGAGGGCCCGGTCGAGGATCCCCGCCCCGATCCCGAGGGCCGCCGTATCGGGTACGTGACCTGGGAAGACGGGGCCGCTTCGCTGCGCGTGACCGGGCCCGAGGGCGATCGGCTGCTGGCCGGCGAGCCGGGCAGCGCCTGGCGTGAGCACAGCGGATCGATCTCCTGGGGTGTGCCCGACGACGCGGCCGTGCGGTTCGGCCGGCGGCGCGGCTGGTGGTGGGCGCCGGACGGCGGCCAGATCCTCGCCGCGCGCACGGCCGCCTCGACCAGCCTGCACCTGCTCGACCTGGACTACGGCTGGGTCGACGTGCATTGGGACCGGGAGACCTATCCGTACGTGGTGAACGTGCGCTGGGCCGACAGCGGCGGCCCGCTCATCACCGTGCTGCGCCGCATGCAGCAGCACGGCCTGGTGCTGGCGATCGATCCGCGCACCGGGGAGACGCAGGTGCACGCCGAGCTGGCCGACGCCCGTTGGGTGGAGCCGGTGTCCGGGACGCCGCGCCACCTGCCCGACGGCCGGGTGCTGGTCGGCGGCGAGCTGGCGCACGACGGATTCGACGCGCGGTGCCTGTTCGCCGACGGCAGCCTGCTGACGCCGCCCGGCCTCTATGTGCGGCGGGTCGTCGGCTCGGTGCCGCGCCCCGGCGGGCCGTCGGGCGCGCCCGATCTGATCGTCGAGGGCACCGAGGGCGACCCGTGGAGCCAGGACGTCTTCCGCGTGCGTACGTCTCTGGGCGGCGGTGGAGCCGAGGCCAAGAAGATCACCTCGAGCCCCGGCTGGCATCGGGCCGAGGCCGGCGGCGACGTCCTCGTCGTCGACGGCGAGGTGTGGCGCGGCGAAGCCCGCGTCACCGCTCTGCGCAGCGTGGCCGCGACGCCACCGGTCACGAGCCCACCGGTCCTCGAGCGCGTGACCGACCGGCGGCTGCCGGCGTCGGTGCGCTATCCGGCGGCCTTCGTCAGCGGGACGCGCCTGCCCGTTCTGGTCACGCTCGGCGACGGTCCCGGCCGGCAGCAGGTGGTGCACGACCCATTGACCTGGCTGGAGAAGCAGTGGTGGGCCGACTCCGGCTTCGCCGTCGTCACGATCGACGGCCGGGGTACGCCCGGAATAGCGCCCAGCTACGAAAAGGTGGTCCATCGCCGGTTGGTCGACGTGTCGCTGGCCGACCAGGTGGACGCCCTGTACGCGCTGGTCGGCAAGCATCCCGACCTGGACCTGTCGGCGGTGGCCGTGCGCGGCGCCGGACTGGGCGGCTGGCTGGCGGCGATGGCGGTGCTGCGCCGGCCCGACGTCTTCCACCGGGGCGTGGCCCGCTCCCCGGTGCTCGACTGGCACGACCTGCCGGCCGCGTTCGCCGAGCGCTACCTCGGCGACCGGCACGACTCGGCCGACGTCTACGCCCACCACAGCCTGCTCGGCGCCGAGCCCACCGGCTCCTTGCTGGTCGTGGGCGCTTCCCTGCCCGGCTTCGCCGCTGTGGAGTCCGCCACGCTCGACGAGGAGCTCGCGTTCCTGCGCTGAAACTTGTCGCACCCGTCCCCTAGGGTCGGTTCATGAGCCACTTCGATGAGGCGTCCGCGGCGGTGCAAGCCGCACTGGACGCCGGTGCCCGTTACGCCGACTGTCGCGTCATGCTGCGGCGCACCGAGTCGATGACCGCCCGCGACGGTGATGTGGAGGAGCTGGGGTCGGGCGAGAGCGCCGGATTGGGCGTACGGGCCCTGGTCGGCTCCAGCTGGGGTTTCTACGCCGTTCCTGATCTCTCCGAGTCGGCGGCGCGGGCGGCCGGCCGCCGCGCGGCGCAGATCGCCACGGCCAGCGCCACGGTCCCCGGCCCGCCGGTCGAGCTGGTGCCGGGCGACCCCGTCGAGGCGAGCTGGGCCAGCTCGTGCGAGGTCGACCCGCTCGGTGTCGGCCTCTCCACCAAGGGCGACCTGCTGGTGAGCGCGACCGCCGCCGCCAAGCAGGCCGGCGCCGACCTCGCCGAGGGCATCTACCAGATCTGGGACACCCGGAAATGGTTCGTCTCCAGCGAGGGCCACCGCATCGACCAGCACATCCGCGAGTGCGGCGCCGGCATCACGGCCAGCGCGTACGGCGACGGCGAGATCCAGCGCCGGTCCTGGCCGTCCCATCGGGGGCAGTACGGCACGAGCGGCTGGGAGCTGGTCGACGGCCTCGACCTGGCCGGCAACGCGCCGCGCATGGCCGACGAGGCGCGGGCCCTGCTGACCGCGCCGCTGTGCCCGCCCGGCGAGACCACCCTGGTCCTCGGCGGCGAGCAGCTGGCGCTGCAGATCCACGAGTCGGTGGGCCACGCCATCGAGCTCGACCGCATCCTCGGCTGGGAGGCGGCGTTCGCCGGCACCAGCTGGCTCGACCTCAAGCAGCTGGGCTCGCTGCGCTACGGCTCCGAGCTGATGAACATCACCATCGACCCGGGCATCCCGGGCGCGCTGGGCAGCTTCGGCTTCGACGACGAGGGCACGCCGGCGACCAAGCGCGACGCGGTGCGCGACGGCATCTGGGTGGGTGTGCTGGCCGGGCGTGACTCGGCCGCGGTGGCCGGCCTCGACTACGCGGGCAGCGTACGGTCCGACGGCTGGGCCCGGCTGCCGATGGTCCGCATGACCAATGTGGGCCTCGAGCCCGGACCGCACACGCTCGACGAGATCATCGCGGCGACCGACGACGGCGTCTTCATGGACATCAACCGGTCGTGGTCGATCGACGACCGGCGGCTGAACTTCCAGTTCGGCTGCGAGATCGGCTACGAGATCAAGAACGGGAAGCTCGGCCGCATGCTGCGCAACCCGACCTACACCGGCATCGGCCCCCGGTTCTGGCAGTCGATGGACATGCTCTCCTCCGAGACCATCGCCTGGGGCACGCCCAACTGCGGCAAGGGCCAGCCCGGCCAGGTGGGTCACACCGGCCATCCGGCCGCTCCGGCCCGGTTCACCAACGTACGTGTGGGGGTGCGCGGATGACCGCCGACATCATCCGGACGGGCGCCGAGCTCGAGCTCGCGGCCCGCGTCATCGAGCTGGTCCGCGAGATCGCCGGGCCGGCCGCCGAGGCCGAGGTGACGGTGCGCCACGACGCCGAGGCGCTGACCCGGTTCGCCAACTCGGCCATCCATCAGAACGTGGCCGAGGCGACCACGACCATCCGGCTCCGGCTCCACCTGGACGGCCGCTCGGCGAGCGGCTCGACCACGGTGGCCGAGCCGTCCGGCCTGCGCGGGCTGGTCGAGCGCACGGTGACGGCGGTGCGGTTGAGCCCGCCCGACACGGCCTGGCCGGGCCTGGCCCCGCCGGCGCCGCTGCACGGCTCGGCCGGCCATCACGGCTCGGGTCCGCGTTCGGGTCTCGACTTCGGCTTCGACGAGGCGACCGCGAGGGCCACCCCGGCCGAGCGGGCCGAGCGGGTGCGCGACTTCGTGCGAGCGGCGGAAGGGCTGGAAACAGCGGGTTATTGCCGTACGACCTACACGTCCGCCGCTTTCGCCAACAGCGCCGGACAGGCGGTCGAGGGCCGCACGGCCGAGGCGGCCATGGACGGGATCGCGCGCCTGAACGGCGCCGACGGCGTGGCCCGGCTGGCCGGCGGCCGCCTGGCCGCTCTCGACGGAGCCGCCCTGGGGGCGCGCGCCGCGGCCAAGGCGAGGGCGGCGCAGGGCCCGATCGAGCTGCCGCCGGGCCGCTACGAGGTGGTGCTCGAGCCGGAGGCGGTGGCCGACCTGCTCGACAACTTCGCCCTGTTCGGGTTCAACGGCAAGGCGTTCGCGCAGAAGCAGTCGTTCGCGGAGCTCGAGGCCGACCAGTTCGACCCGCAGGTGACCATCGTGGACGAACCGCTGGGCAGCCGTTCGGAGCCGGCGCCGGGCCTGCCGTTCGACATCGAGGGCACACCCCGCGAGTCGCTGGTGCTGGTACGCGACGGAGTGACGAAGGCGGTGGCACACGACCGGGCCTCGGCCGCCGACGCGGGCACGACATCCACCGGCCACGCGTCACCGACGTCCCGCTCCTGGGGCCCGATGGCCAGCCACATGCGGCTCGAGGCGGCCCCGGCCGCGACCGAGCCCGAGGTCCCGCCGGCGACACCAGACAACCCGATCGCGGAGTCGGCCCGCCCCCTGGTCTCGCGCATGGAGCGCGGTCTGCTGATCACCGACTTCTGGTACACGAGGGTCCTCGACCAGAAAGCCCTGGTCATCACCGGCCTGACCCGCAACGGCGTCTGGCTGATCGAGAACGGCGAGCTGGTGGCCCCGGTGAGCAACATGCGCTTCACCCAGTCCTACCCACAGGCCCTGTCCCCCGGCGCGGTCCGGGGCATCGGCAGCGAGTCCATCCTGCTACCCGACCGCTGGTCCGGAACGCGCTACGCGGCCCCGGCCCTCCACTTGTCCACCTGGAACCTGACCGGCAACGCCTCCGGCTGACCCCCACCACCCGCTGCCCGCCGCCCAGTTCACCCGGGCGGCGGGCCGGCTCGGGTGTGGGGCTCGGCCGGGCGGTGGGCTCGGCCGGGCGGTGGGCTCGGCCGGGCGGTGGCATTGACCGGCGTGTTTCACTGAGCCGGTGAGCGAAACGCCGCGCGATCCGGATTCCGGCAGCTGGCCGGCCGACAGTGGCACGCCGGGAACGGGCGACCGCGCGTCGGACAACTCCCCCACGCCCGCCACAGGCTTTCCTGTTTCCTCCCCCTCGCCCGCCGCCGGATCTTCCGCGCCCACCTCCGGTTCTCCCGCCGCCTTCCCCACCTCTTCTCCTCCTGCGGCCTCCCCGACCTCCCCGACCTCCTCTCCTCCCGCCACCTCTCCTTTCGCGGCCTCTTCTCCTGCGACGTCACCTTCCGCGACGTCACCTTCCGCGGCCGCCCCTTCCGCGGCCTCTTCCCCTGCGACATCTCCTTCCGATCCCTCCGCGACCGCCTATCGGGCGGGGCGGGCCGCACCCTCGGCGGGTGGGCGGCGGATGTTCGGGCTCGCGCCCGCGGGCGGTGGGGCGCGGCAACGACGCCGGCGGCAGTGGTTCGTGGCGGGGATCTCGATCGGGGCGGCGATCATCGTCATCGCGATCTGTGTGGGCGCTCTCGCGGTCGTCGACGCGATCGACGGCGTACGGGATCAGGCCTCCGACTCGCGTGAGGCCCGGCAATCGCGCGACGACCGCTGCCTCGACCTGGAACGACGGCTCAACAAGCTCGTCCCGCCCGGAGCCACCACGAGCCCGGCCGCGCGGGCCACCGCCGTCCGGAACGAGAACGCGGCCGTACGGGTCTTCGTGGGTGAGGTGCCCTCGGCCGGGGACCAGGACGACTGGCGTCAGCTGCTCGACGCCCGGGCCGTCTTCGCGGACGCTCTCGACCGGCAGGCCAAGACCAGCACCCCGGCCTTCTACGTCGCCCCGCGCAACTCCGGCGGTGAACCGGTCGCCGACGATCTCGTCGACTCCTCGCCGGCCGCCTGCGCCGGTTCGATCCGACGGCTCGCCGCGCCGGATCTGTGATTCGTCCTATTTGCGCACCTCGACACGTACGACTCAAGATCCATTAACGCTTTTGATCTTGTCGATGTGATCGGGGTCGAATTTTGTGATCCATACCGCATCCCTGAGCGCGAAACTGTCTGACCCCCGGCGTAACGTGTGCTCCACATCACGGCGGCTGCCGAGCCCCCTCGCTCGTTGACAGCCGGGTTAAAAGGACAGGCACCGATCAGGAGATCGAATGACGACGACGGCAACGAGGCCGGGCGCGGGCCGATCACGCGCGGCCATCACGGCGAAGACGTTGCGCACCGACCGATGGTGGCTTCCGCCGCTGATCACCTTCATCGGCCTCGGGGCCTGGGTCACCTACGCGACCGTCCGCGTGTTCATGCACAAGTGGTATTTCGTCGAGGACTACCACTACCTCACGCCGTTCTACTCGCCCTGCATCACCGATCGGTGCGTTCCCGAGGCGGCGCTGTTCGGCACCCCGCTGCCCAGCTTCTGGCTGATCCCCGAGGCCGCCTTCACGCTGCCGTTCCTGCTGCTGTTCCGGCTGACCTGCTACTACTACCGCAAGGCGTACTACCGGGCCTTCTGGCTCTCGCCGCCGGCCTGCGCCGTCCCCGACGGCCACGGCAAATACTCGGGTGAGACCCGGTTCCCGCTGATCTTCCAGAACGCCCATCGGTACGCCTTCTACGCCGCCATGATCATCTCGGTGATCAACACATGGGACTCGATCATCGCGTTCCACAGCCCGGGCGGCGGGTTCGGCTTCGGTCTCGGCAACGTCATCCTGGTCGGCAACGTGGTGATGCTCTGGGCGTACACGTTGTCCTGCCACTCCTGCCGGCACATCGCCGGCGGCCGCCTCAAGCACTTCTCGAAACATCCGGTGCGCTACCGCTTCTGGACCTTCGTGTCCAAGCTGAACACGCGCCACATGCAACTGGCCTGGATCACCCTCGGCACGCTCGCGCTCACCGACTTCTACGTCATGGCCGTGTCCGCCGACTGGTTCTCCGACCTGCGGTTCGTCGGCTAGGGGGCGGCGCGCACAATGAGCACACGCATCGAACGACACCACTACGACGTCGTCGTGATCGGGGCCGGCGGGGCCGGCCTGCGGGCGGCGATCGAGGCCCGACTGGCCGGCAAGCGCACGGCGATCATCTCGAAGTCGCTGTTCGGCAAGGCCCACACGGTCATGGCCGAGGGCGGCGCGGCCGCCGCGATGGGCAACGTGAACAGCCGCGACAACTGGATGGTGCACTTCCGCGACACCATGCGCGGCGGCAAGTTCCTCAACAACTTCCGGATGGCCGAGCTGCACGCCAAGGAGGCCCCCGAGCGGATCTGGGAGCTGGAGACGTACGGGGCGCTCTTCGACCGTACGAAGGACGGGAAGATCTCCCAGCGCAACTTCGGCGGGCACGAATATCCGCGGCTGGCGCACGTCGGCGACCGTACCGGCCTCGAGCTGATCCGCACCCTGCAGCAGAAGATCGTCTCGCTGCAGCAGGAGGACTTCGCCGAGACCGGGAGCTACGACTCGCGTATCCGGGTCTTCGCCGAGACGACCATCACCGAGCTGCTGCTCGACGGCGACCGGGTGGCCGGCGCGTTCGGCTACTACCGCGAGTCCGGCGAGTTCATCCTGCTCGAGGCGCCGGCCGTGGTGCTGGCGACCGGCGGCGTCGGCCGCAGCTACAAGGTCACCTCGAACTCGTGGGAGTACACCGGCGACGGCCACGCGCTGGCCCTGCGCTCGGGCGCGACTCTGATCAACATGGAGTTCCTCCAGTTCCACCCGACCGGCATGGTCTGGCCCCCCAGCGTCAAGGGCATCCTGGTCACCGAGTCGGTCCGGGGCGACGGCGGCGTGCTGCGCAACTCCGACGGCAAGCGCTTCATGTTCGACTACGTCCCCGACGTCTTCCGCAAGCAGTACGCGGAGACCGAGGAGGAGGCCGACCGGTGGTACGAGGATCCCGACAACAACCGCAGGCCGCCCGAGCTGCTTCCGCGTGACGAGGTCGCGCGCGCGATCAACTCCGAGGTCAAGGCGGGCCGGGGCACGCCGGCCGGCGGCGTCTACCTCGACGTCTCGACCCGGATGCCGGCCGAGGTGATCACCCGGCGCCTCCCGTCGATGTACCACCAGTTCAAGGAGCTGGCCGACGTCGACATCACCAAGGAGCCGATGGAGGTCGGCCCGACCTGTCACTACGTGATGGGCGGGGTCGAGGTCGACCCCGACTCGGGCGCGGCCCTGGGCACGGTGGCCGGCCTGTTCGCGGCGGGCGAGGTGTCCGGCGGCATGCACGGCTCCAACCGGCTCGGCGGCAACTCGCTCTCCGACCTGCTGGTCTTCGGCAAGCGCGCCGGTGAGCACGCGGCGGCGTACGCCGACTCGCTGACCGCGAAACCACGGGTGCACACCCCTGACGTCGAGGCCGCGGTCACCACCGCTCTGGCGCCCCTGCAGAGGCAGAGCGGCGAAAACCCGTACACCCTGCAACAAGATCTTCAAGCGGTGATGGGCGACCTGGTCGGCATCATCCGGCGGGCGGGCGAACTGACCGACGCGCTCAAGCGGCTGCAGGATCTGAAGGCGCGGGTGGCCAATGTGGGCGCGACCGGCGGCCGCCTCTACAACCCGGGGTGGCATCTCGCCCTCGACCTGCGCAACATGCTGGTCGTCTCCGAGTGCACGGCCAAGGCCGCGCTCGAGCGGGAGGAGTCGCGCGGCGGGCACACCCGCGAGGACTTCCCGCAGATGAGCCCGGTGTGGCGCCAGGTCAACCTGGTCTGCTCGCTCGACAAACACGGCGACGTGCTCCTCGAGCACAAACCGCTGCCGACCATGCGCGACGAGCTGATCGAGCTCTTCGACCGCAGCGAGCTGTCGAAATATATGACCGACGAGGAACTGAACCAGCCCGGCGCGGCCCACATCCCCGGTGCCCGGACGGACGCTCAGAGCAAGACGGAGGCGAAGTAATGGGCACCAAGCGCCACTTCCGCGTCTGGCGCGGCGACTCGTCCGGCGGCGACATCCAGGACTTCGACGTCGAGGTCAACGAGGGTGAGGTCGTGCTCGACATCATCCACCGACTGCAGGCCACCCAGACGCCCGACCTGGCCTGCCGGTGGAACTGCAAGGCCGGGAAGTGCGGATCCTGCTCGATGGAGATCAACGGCAAGCCCCGGCTCGGCTGCATGACCCGGATGTCCACTTTCGAGGAGGACGAGACGGTCACGATCACGCCGCTGCGGACCTTCCCGGTCATCCGCGACCTGGTCACCGACGTGTCCTTCAACTACGAGAAGGCCCGCGAGACGCCCGCGTTCGCGCCCCCGGCCGGGGTGGCGCCGGGCGACTACCGCATGCAGCAGGTCGACGTCGAGCGGAGCCAGGAGTTCCGCAAGTGCATCGAGTGCTTCCTCTGCCAGAACACGTGTCACGTCGTGCGCGACCACGAGGAGAACAAGGCCGCGTTCTCCGGTCCGCGTTATTTCATCCGCGCCGCCGAGCTCGACATGCACCCGCTCGACGACCGCTCCGACCGCAAGCAACACGCGCAGGCACATCAGGGCCTCGGCTACTGCAACATCACCAAGTGCTGCACCGAGGTCTGTCCCGAGCACATCAAGATCACCGACAACGCGATCATTCCGATGAAGGAGCGCGTGGTGGACCGTCGATACGACCCCCTGGTCTGGCTCGGCCGCAAGATCTTCCGTCGTGACGAGCTGGACGCCTCCCCGGCGCCGACCACCGACACGACCCACTACTCCAGCGCCCGTCTGCCCGAGGGCGCGCCGGTCCGCGAGGACGGCAAGATGGACGTCAGCGAGGTGTCACTGCCCACGCAGGGCGGCCCGTCACCGTTCGGCGACGATCTGTCGTTCCCGATGGCCCCGGGCACGGTGACCTATCACCGGCCCGCCGACAAGGCGGACTCCGGCTCCGACCCGAACGCGCACTAGTTCTTCGTCAACCAGAGTTCCAAGCCGTCCAGCAGCCGCTCCAGGCCGAAGGCGAACCCTTCGTCCAGGAGCTGCTGCTGGTCACGGTTCAGGATGTCGACCTCCTGACGCCACTTGTCGTACGCGGGATGCTCGGCGGCCAGCCGATCCACGTACGGCCTCATCTGGTCGGCCAGGTCGGCCATGTCGACGCCGCTGCGCTTGATCGCGGTGTTGGCGGCCGCCTCGGTGGTCGCGGCGCCGATGGCGTGCGCGTTCACCAGCGAACTGGCGTGTGAGAGAGCCATGCCGGTGAAGCCGGCCGGCGTCAGCAGCAGGACGATCCGCTCGCCGAGGCGCATCGCGTTCGGCCCGAGCGTCGGGTGGGTGCCGAGCAGGCCGATCACCCAGGGATGCCGCAGCAGCGCGGCCCGCATGCCGTTGGCCCAGACGGAGACGCCGATCCGCCAGCTCGTGTCGCCCGGCTCCGGCACGTAGACCTCGCCCATCACCTCGTCGACGGCCAGTTCGAGCAGCTCGTCCTTGTTCGCGACGTGCCAGTACAGCGAGGTCGCGCCCGAGCCCAGCTTGGTGCCGAGGCGGCGCATGCTCAGCCCGGCCGGCCCCTCGGCGTCGAGGATCTCCATGGCCGCGCGGAGGATCTGCTCCCGGCTCAGGGTCGGCTGACCGTTGCGGGTGCGCGGCGGCCGCAGCCACACCGAGTCGGCGAACTTCGAGGTCATGTGCCCATCCTAAAGCCACTCGCACAGTGTTCGAGTCCACTGGTACGGTGTGCGAGTCCATCGCACAGTGTTCGAGAACGGGGGCCTTCATGGAAGAACGCAATCCTCGTCGCTGGCTGATCCTCGGTGTGCTCTGCCTGAGCCTGCTCGTGGTCGTCGTCGACAACATGGTGCTCAACATCGCCATCCCGTCGCTGATCCGCGACCTGGGCGCTTCGTCGGCCGACATTCAGTGGATCATCGATGCGTACATCCTGGTCTTCGCCGGGCTTCTGCTCACCGCGGGCGGCCTCTCCGACCGCCACGGCCGCCGCCGCGGGCTGGTCACCGGCCTGATCGTCTTCGGCAGCGCATCGGTGCTGGCCACGGTCTGCCAAACACCCGGCCAGCTCATCGCCGTGCGCGGCCTGATGGGCGTCGGCGCCGCATTCCTCATGCCGGGCACACTCTCGATCCTCACCACCGTCTTCGACGAGTCCGAGCGCAAGAAGGCCATCGCCATCTGGAGCTCGGTGCTGATGCTCGGCTCGCTCGGCGCGCCCACCCTCGGCGGCCTGCTCCTGGAGCACTTCTGGTGGGGCTCGGTGTTCCTGATGAACGTGCCGATCGCGATCCTCGGCATCGTGGCCGCCCTGGCGATCATCCCGGAGTCGCACGGCCGGGCCTCGCGCCCCGACCTGCTCGGCGCGCTCTTCTCCACGATCGGCATGACGGCCCTGGTCTGGGGCATCATCCGCGCGGCGCAGGACGGATGGGCGGCCGCGACCACCATCGGCGGGTTCGCCGTCGCGGTCATCGGGTTGATCGCGTTCGCCCTCTGGGAGCGCCGGGTCGCCGAGCCGATGCTGCCGTTGTCGCTCTTCCGCGACCGCAACTTCGGCGGCGCCAGCCTGTCGATCGTCCTGCTGTCGTTCTCGGCCGGCGGCGTGCTGCTGGCATTGACCCAATACCTTCAATTCGTTCTGGGGTACGGGCCCATGAAGGCCGGCCTGGCGTTCGTGCCGCTGCTCATCACGGCCGTGGTCTTCAACGGCATCGGCGTCGTCGTCGACAAGCGGTTCGGTACGAGGGTGGCCCTGGCCGCCGGTCTGCTGCTGATGGCGGGCGGGTTCGGCGTGCTCGCCTCGCTCTCGCCGGGCGACGGATACGTACGGCTGGCGATCGCCCTGGTGGTGATCGGCGCGGGCAGCGGCACGGCGGGGCCGGCCGCCTACGGGACGCTGCTCGGCGCCCTGCCGCCGGACCGGGTGGGCGTGGGCTCGGCCGTCAACGACACAGTGCAACAGGTGGGTACGGCTTTGAGCGTGGCCGTGCTGGGCAGCGTGCTCACCACGGCGTACCGGGGCGCGATGCCGTCCGACGCGCCCGAGGAGGCACGCCGCTCCATCGGCGACGCCCTGGGGATCGCGGCCTCGACCGGGGACGCGGCCCTGGCCCGGGTGGCACAGAGCTCCTTCGTGGAGGCGATCTCGGCCACGGCCCTGGTCGGCGTGGCCGGTGGCGTGATCGCGGCCGCGGTCGCCGCCTCAGTTCTGCGCCCGAAGCCCACGCCCGCCCCAACGGCCCCTTCTCCCTCTCACGCCTCCTCGTCCGGGAGTTATCCACAGGCCTGAACGATCTTCGAACATCCGTACTACGCTTGCGCCATGACCAGCACCTATCAGCCGTCGATGTTCGATCTCTCCGGCGAGAGCGGCGGCCCGGCCACCGAGGCCGGGCCGCTCGCGGGGCGCCTGAAACGCCACGAGCTCACCGCCGGGGCGTGGGTCGACGTGCTGCCGGGCTGGCTTCAGGGCTCCGGCGAGGTCTTCGAGACCCTGCTGGGCATCGACTGGCGCGCCGATCGCCGCCAGATGTATGACTCCGTCGTCGACGTCCCGCGCCTGCTCCGGTGGTACGGCGGCGACGAGGAGCTGCCCCACCCGGCGCTGACCGGGGCCAAGGCCGAGCTCAACCGGCATTACGCCGACGAGCTGGGCGAGGAGTTCGTCACCGCCGGCATGTGCCTCTATCGCGACGGCCGCGACAGCGTCGCCTGGCACGGCGACACGCTCGGCCGCTCCGCCCGCCACGACACCATGGTCGCGATCGTCTCGTTCGGCTCGCCGCGGCACCGCTCACTGCGGCCTCGCGCGGGCGGTCACGAGACCCTGCGATTCCCTCTGGGCCACGGCGATCTGATCGTCATGGGCGGTTCCTGTCAGCGCACGTGGGAGCACGCGATCCTCAAGACGGCCAAGGCGGTCGGCCCGCGCGTCAGCGTCCAGTTCCGCCCGATCAACGTGGCCTGACGACCACCCGGCGACACCCGGGCCCTACGGGCTCCCGGGGCGCTGCATCATGCCGGTAAAAGCCGAATGAAACAACATGGAAACAGACGGTTGACGTGCACAGCCAGAAAGTTACACTCCAAGTGTAAATAGTTGACCTTCACTTTCTACACAGGACGGACGCCTCCCCTGGGCGCCCGTTTGCACAGGCCACTCTGCCGGTTCGAGCCGAGGTGACCATGTCAACGGATTCGTCAACATCCCCCAGCGCAGGCTCCGATTCCCTCTCGGACCAGGGGCTCGCGCTTCATCACATAACCGTCCGCTTCGGTGGTCTGCTCGCCCTCGACGACGTGTCGCTGCGGGTGCCGCCCGGGCGCATCGTCGGCATCATCGGGCCCAACGGCGCCGGCAAGACCACCCTGTTCAACGTCATCTGCGGTTTCGTGTCGCCGCAGTCGGGCGCCATCACGCTCGACGGGCGGCCGTTCAAGCCCCGGCCACACCACCTCAGCGGCCGCGGCATCGCGCGCACCCTCCAGGGCGTCGGTCAGTTCAACGGCATGACCGTCCTCGACAATGTGCTGGTCGGCGCGCGGTCACGCAAGCACGAGGAGGAGGCGTGGGCCGCGCTCGAGCGGTGCGGCGTCGCCGAACACGCGGGCGCCCTGCCCGCCTCGCTGCCTTATGCGAAACGCAAGCGGGTCGAGCTGGCCCGGGCCCTGGCCGCCAAGCCGCGCATCCTGATGCTCGACGAGCCGGCCGGTGGGCTGGACGCCGACGAGATCCGCTGGCTGGCCACCCTGATCCAGGAGGCCGGCTGCACGGTCCTGCTGGTCGAGCACCACATGGATCTCGTCATGTCGGTCTGCGACGAGATCCTGGTCCTCGACTTCGGCAAGCCGATCGCCCTCGGCACGCCCGGCGAGATCCGCAACGACGAAAAGGTCGCCGAGGCCTACCTGGGAGCGGCCGCATGAGCGCGCTGCTGGAGGTCGACGGCCTCACCGTGGGCTATGGGGCCGCGCCGGTGCTGCACGACGTCAGTCTCACCGTCCAGGAGGGACAGATCGTCGCCGTGCTGGGCGCCAACGGCGCCGGCAAGACGACACTGCTGCGGGCGCTGTCGGGGCTGCTGCCGCCGGCCACCGGCCGGGTCGTCTTCGACGGCGCCGACCTGCGCGGCGTCAAGGTCGAACGGCTGGTGCGGCACGGCATCGCCCACGTGCCCGAGGGCCGCGGCGTGGTCACCGAGCTCACCGTCGACGAAAACCTGCGGCTCGGCGGCCTCTGGCGCAAGCCGCAGCCGTCGCTGGAGCCGATCTACGAGCTGTTCCCCCGGCTCGCCGAGCGGCGCTCCCACCTCGGTCATCAGCTCTCCGGGGGCGAGCGGCAGATGCTGGCCATCGGCCGGGCCCTGGCCGCGCAGCCCCGGCTGCTGCTGCTCGACGAGCCGTCGCTGGGTCTGGCCCCGCGGGTCACCGGCCAGATCATGGCGCTGCTGCGCGACCTGCGCGACCGCACCGGGCTGGCCGTGCTGCTGGTCGAGCAGAACGTGCGCAGCGCCCTGTCCATCGCCGACCAGGGCGTCGTGCTGTCGCTGGGCCGCATAGCCGCCCGCGACGACGCCGCGGCGCTCGCCGACGACGCCGATCTCCGGCACGCCTACCTGGGGTTCTGACATGGACCGTTTCCTGTTCCTCACCTTCGACGGGCTCAGCCGCGGCGCCGTCTACGCGGCGTTCGCGCTGGCCCTGGTGCTGATCTGGCGGGCCACCCGGATCGTCAACTTCGCGCAGGGCGCGATGGCGGTGGCCACGGCGTACGTGGCCTACTCGGTGGCCGACGCGACCGGCTCATACTGGCTCGGGTTCGCCGTGGCGCTCGTCGCCGGGCTGCTGCTCGGCGCCGCCGTCGAGCGGGTGGTGATGCGCTTCGTCGACCATTCGTCGCCGCTCAACGGGGTGGTGGTGGCGCTCGGGCTGGTGCTGATCATCCAGGGCGTCCTGGGCATGATCTACGGCAACGAGTTCCGGCCGGCCGAGGCGCCGTTCAGCCGGGACGCCTTCAACATCGGGGGCGTCGCGCTGCTCTCGCGCTACGACGTCTTCGTCTTCGCCGCCGTGGGCGCGGTGGTCGTCCTGCTCACGCTGTTGTTCACCCGCACGCCGACCGGCCTGCGGATGCGGGCGGCGGCCTTCGCGCCGGACGTGTCGCGCCTGCTCGGCGTGCCGGTCGGCGGCATGCTCACGCTCGGCTGGGCGCTGGCCGCCGCGGTCGGCTCGCTGGCCGGGATGCTGGTCATCCCGACCGAGCTGGGGCTGCACCCGACGGCGATGGACGTGCTGTTCATCTCGGCCTTCACCGCCGCCGTGCTGGGCGGGCTCGACAGCCCGATCGGCGCGGTCATCGGCGGCCTGATCGTCGGCCTGGTCCTGTCGTACATCAGCGGCTACCTCGGCGCCACGGTCGCCCCGATGGCGGTCCTCGGCCTGCTCGTGGTCGTCCTGCTCGGCCGCCCGGACGGTCTGTTCGCCCGATCGAAAGCGAGGACGGCATGACCGCCTGCACCGAGCGGCAACCAGCCGCACCTCGCGACGGCCTCGCCGGCGAGGGCCAGAAGGGCATGCCTAAGGAGGGCTCAGCATGACGGTGCTCCGAGATCGGGTGACCACCCGGATGATCCCTCCCGTCATGCGGCGGCGGCTCAACCCGTTCCTCATGGTCGCGGTCGGCGCGGTGCTGGTGGTCGTGTTGACGTACACGCTGCCGCCCTTCCGGACCTATCAGCTGGCCACGATCGGGGCCTATCTCTGCGTCACGGCCGGGCTGACCGTCCTCACCGGACTCAACGGGCAGCTGTCGCTGGGGCACGGCGCGCTGATGGCCACGGGGGCGTACACGCTGGCGCTCTGGCAGAACAAGTTCAACCTGCTGGCGGTCGGCATCGTCGTGGCGATCCTGGTGACCACGGTCGCCGGGCTGGTCATCGGGCTCGCGGCGGCCCGGCTGCGCGGGCCCTATCTGGCCGGGCTCACGCTGGCCGTGGCCGTGGTCGTTCCCTCGATCACCAGCACGTTCGACGAGACGTTCAACAGCGACCAGGGCCTGTCCGTCATCCTCAACCCGCCGCCCGAGTCGATGACCGTGGAGCAGTGGCAGGCCTGGGTCTGCTGGGCCGGCGCCCTGGTCACCGTGCTGGCGCTCGCGCTGATCACGCGCGGCCGGTTCGGGCGGGACATGCGGGCCGTGCGCGACGACGAGACCGCCGCCAAGCTGGCCGGCATCAGCATCGCGCGGACGCAGGTCTGGACCTTCGTGATCTCGGCCGCCTGCGCCGGGCTGGGCGGCGCCCTGTTCGCCGTCATCGCCCAGAGCGTTTCGCCCGGGGCGTTCCCGCTCACGCTCTCGCTCTTCCTGGTGATGGCGATCGTGATCGGCGGCCTGGGCCGGCTCTCGGGGGCCGTGATCGGCGCCTTCCTGCTGGTGGCGCTGCCCGCGGTCGCTCACGAGATCGGCGAGGCCTCCGGCTCCCAGCGGCTCGAGGGCAACCTCGCCCTCACCTTCTTCGGCGTCGTTCTCGTCGTCGTCATGCTCGCCGCCCCGGGCGGCCTCGCGTCACTGCGACTCCCGCGTTCCTGGCGGGCGCGCCTCGGCAGGAAACCCGCGCACCGAGCGGGCTCGTAATCCCCCTTCCCACCCTGAAATTCTGTGCGCAGAAAGGCCGATGATGAAACGCACCACCGCGATCGTCCTCGCCGCCGTGTTGCTGGCCGCGGCCGGATGTAGCAACTCGGGCGACAGTAATGGCAGCAGCAGCAGCGGAAACACGCCGGGAGTGACCGACACCGAGATCGTGGTGGGCACGCACATGCCGCTCACCGGCCCGGCCGCCGCCGGGTATTCCAAGATCGCGCCGGCCACCAAGGCCTACTTCGACTACGTGAACGCGAACGGCGGCATCCACGGCCGCAAGATCACTTACAAGATCATGGACGACGGGTACAACCCGGCGAACACCCAGCAGGTCGTACGCCAGCTGGTGTTGCAGGACAAGGTCTTCGCGATCCTGAACGGCCTCGGCACCCCGACACACACCGGCGTGCTCGACTTCCTCAAGACCAACCGGGTGCCCGACCTCTTCGTGGCCAGCGGCAGCCGCAGCTGGAACCAGCCCGACAAATATCCGGGCACCTTCGGCTTCAACCCCGACTACACCGTCGAGGGCAAGATCCTGGCCACGTACGTCAAGGAGAACCACGCCGGCAAGAAGGTGTGCTTCCTCGGCCAGGACGACGACTTCGGCCGGGACAGCCTGGCCGGCATCGAGAAGGTGCTCGGCGCGGTCGCGGCCAAGCAGTCGTACGTGACGACCAACCCGAACGTCGGACCGCAGGTCGGCGCGCTCAAGGCGGCCGGCTGCCAGGTGGTCATGCTCGCCACCGTGCCCGGCTTCACCGCCCTCACCATCGGCACCGGCGCCAAGCTCGGCTTCAAGCCGCAGTACGTGGTGAGCAACGTCGGCTCCGACCCGACCACGCTGGCCAAGACGCTCGGCGCGGCCGCGCCGCTGCTCGAGGGTGTCGTGGCGGCGAACTACCTGCCGCTGGCCAACGACGACGCCAACCCGTGGATCCAGCTCTACACCAAGGTCAACAAGGAGTACAACGGCGGCGCCGAGTTCGACAACAACGTCGTGTACGGCATGTCCGTGGCGTACCTGTTCGTCCAGTCGCTCCAGTCGGCCGGCAAAGACCTGACCCGCGAGGGCATCATCGCGGCCGTGCAGAAGGGCGGCTTCACCGGCCCGGGCCTGGTGCCGGTGCGCTACTCGGACAAGGACCACTCCGGGTACGCCGGTCAGCAGCTCACCAAGATCGCCGGTGGCAAGGCCCAGTTCTTCGGCAAGCCGTACCGCACCGACGACGCTGACGGAGCGGTGGAGGTCTATGAATCTCCCGCGGTGACCCCGCCGCAGAACGGCATTCCCGCTGCCTAAGGTTGGCGGCGACGGCAACTGCTAATTAGTGTCTGCACGAATAGTGCATATAGAGAAACTGAGGAGCGGCGATGGCGGACCAAGTGGCGATCGTGACCGGAGCCAGCAGGGGAATCGGGTTCGCCATCGCGCAACGCTTCGTGGCCGACGGATACAAGGTGTGCATCACGGGCCGGGACGCGGAAGCGCTCGACACCGCCGCCAAGGATCTGGGCGGGCCCGAGGTGGCGATCGGGGTGGCCGGCAAGGGTGACGACCCCGACCACCGGGCCGCGGTGATCGACACCGTGCTCGGGCAGTTCGGGCCGGTCACCACGCTGGTCAACAACATCGGGATCAACCCGGTGTACGGCCCGCTGGGCACGATCGACCTGAACGCGGCCCGGAAGATCTTCGAGGTGAACGTCATCGGCACGCTCGGCTGGGTGCAGGAGGCCCTGCGCGGCGGACTGTCCGAGGGTGGCGCGATCGTCAACATCTCGTCGGTCTCCGGCGTCCGCCCGTCGCCGGGCATCGCCTTCTACGGGGTCACCAAGGCCGCGCTGATCCATCTGACCGAGGAGCTCGCCGTCGAGCTGGCGCCCAAGGTCCGGGTCAACGCGGTCGCCCCGGCCGTGGTCAAGACCAGGTTCGCGTCGGCTCTCTACGACGGCCGCGAGGAGAAGGTCGCGGCCGCGTATCCGCTGGCCCGGCTCGGCGTGCCGGAAGACGTGGCCGGCGCGGTCGCGTTCCTCTGCTCCCCCGACTCGGCCTGGATCACCGGGCAGACGGTCGTCATCGACGGTGGCGTGACGCTGACCGGGAGCGTCCAGTGAAACGTGTCGTGGTCACCGGCGCCGGTGGCGGCATCGGCGCCGCCCTGGCCCGGCGATTCGCCGCCGACGGGGCCGAGGTGATCGTCAACGACCTCGACCCGGACGCCGCCCAGGCGGTCGCCAGCGAGATCGGCGGCCTGGCCGTCGCCGGCGACGCCGCGAACGAGGACGACACCCGCAACCTCATCGAGACCGCCTGGGCCGAGCTGGGCGGGATCGACCTGTTCTGCGCCAACGCCGGCGTGCTGACGGCCGGCGACCAGAGCACGCCCGACGAGGTGTGGCTGCGCGACTTCAACGTCAACGTGATGTCGCACGTCTACGTCACCCGGGCCCTGCTACCCCGGTGGCTCGACCAGGGCGAACCCAAGCGTCTGGTGATCACGGTGAGCGCCGCCGGCCTCCTGTCGCTGCTGGGCAGCGCGCCCTACGCGGTGACCAAGCACGCCGCTCTGGCCTATGCCGAGTGGCTGCGGGCCACGTACGCTCACCGCGGCGTGACCGTGCAGGCCCTGTGCCCGCAGGGCGTGCGCACCGACATGCTGACCCGCGGCAACGAGCGCGGCAGCGCCAGCGCCGCCCTGCTCGCCGAGAGCGCCATGGAGCCGGGCGAGGTCGCGACGATCGTGGCCGAGGCGCTGAAAGGCGACAGCTTCCTGATCCTTCCCCATCCCGAGGTGGCCGAGTTCTATCGTCTGCGGGCCGGCGACACCGATCGCTGGCTGGGCGGCATGAACAAGATGCAGAGGGCCTTCGAAGGGAGCAGCCGGTGAAAGGACTCGACCTCGAACGACTGCGGGCGTACCTGAAATCGGAGAAGGAGCTCACCGGGCGGATGTTCGCCGGCGGGCGCTCCAACCTGACGTACGCGGTGACCGACGGCGAGAACCGCTGGGTGCTGCGCCGTCCGCCGCTGGGGCACGTGCTGCCGACCGCGCACGACATGGCGCGGGAGCACCGCGTGCTGGAGGCGCTGTCCAAGGCGGGCTTCCCGGCGCCGCGGCCGGTGCTGTTCTGCTCCGACCCGGAGGTCATCGGGGCGCCGTTCTACCTGATGGAGCACGTTGACGGACGGATCTACCGCGATGTCGCCGACCTCCAGGCGCTCGGCGCCGAGGCGATGCGCGGCCTGGTCCTGTCGCTCGTGGACACCCTCGCCGACCTGCACGGCCTCGATCCGTACGCCATCGGCCTGGGCGACTTCGGCAAGCCGGAAGGCTTCAACGCGCGCCAGGTGAACCGGTGGAAGAAGCAGCTAGACGCGTCGCGCAGCCGCGACGTGGCCGGTATCGACGAGCTGCACGCCCGGCTCGCGGTGGACATCCCGGCCGGCGGCCCCGGAGCCGTGGTGCACGGCGACTTCCGGCTCGACAACGTGCTGATCGGCGACGACCTGGGCGTCAACGCGGTGCTCGACTGGGAGATGTCCACGCTCGGCGACCCGCTCAGCGACGTCGCGCTGATGATCACCTACGCCGGGCTGCCGCTGAACACCGGCGGCGACGGCAAACCGATCGCGCCGCTGAGCGTGCCCGGTCATCCGACGATCGCCGAGCTGGGCGCCCGCTACGCGGAACGCAGCGGGCGGGACGTGAGTGATCTCCACTGGTATGTGGGATTCGCCGCTTTCAAGCTCGCGGTGATCCTGGAGGGTGTGCACTACCGCTACGTTCAGGGCCAAACCGTGGGTGAGGGCTTCGAGACGATCGGCAACCTTGTCGGCCCGCTGGTCATGCGGGGCCACGAGGCGCTGGAGGGACACTGATGGACTTCGGCTTCGACGCTCAGACCGAGGACTACCGCAAGAGGCTGCTCGCCTTCATGGACGAGCACGTCTACCCCGCCGAGGCGGACTATCACAGCGGCGACGGCTGGGAGCCGCCGCCCATCCTGGAAACCCTCAAGGCCGCGGCGAAAAGCGCCGGCCTGTGGAACCTCTTCCTCCCCGGTGAGCACGGCGCCGGGCTGACCAACCTTCAGTACGCCCCGCTGGCCGAGATCACCGGCCGCAGCCCGGCCATCGCGCCGGCCGCGCTGAACTGCGCGGCGCCGGACACCGGCAACATGGAGGTGCTGGCCGAGTTCGGCAGCGACGAGCAGAAACGGGAGTGGCTGGCGCCGCTGCTCGACGGCACGATCCGGTCGGCCTTCGCCATGACCGAGCCGCAGGTCGCCTCGTCGGACGCCACGAACATCGGCACCCGCATCGAGCGGGACGGCGACGAATACGTCATCAACGGGCGCAAGTTCTACATCACCGGCGCCATGAACCCGAACTGCCGGATCTTCATCGTGATGGGCAAGACCGACCCGGACGCGGCCCGGCATGTGCAGCAGAGCCAGGTGCTGGTGCCCCGGGACACGCCCGGCCTGACGGTCAAGCGCGGCATGACGGTCTTCGGCTACACCGACGGCGACCACGGCGGGCACGCCGAGCTGATCTTCGAGAACGTCCGGGTGCCGGTGAGCAACCTGATCGGCGAGGAGGGCGGCGGCTTCGCGATCTCGCAGGCCCGCCTCGGCCCCGGCCGCATCCACCACTGCATGCGCCTGATCGGCATGGCCGAGCGGGCGCTCGAGCTGATGTGCACGCGGGCGCTGACCCGCACGCCGTTCGGCAAGCCGCTGGCCGAGCAGGGCGTGGTGCAGGACTGGATCGCGGAGTCGCGGGTGCGCATCGAGCAGGCCCGCCTGCTGGTGCTGAAGGCCGCGTGGCTGATGGACACCGTCGGCAACAAGGGCGCCCACACCGAGATCCAGGCCATCAAAATCATCGTGCCGTCGACCGTCGAGTGGATCGTCGACAAGGCCATCCAGGCCCACGGCGCCGCCGGCACGAGCCAGGACACACCGCTCGCGGCCCTGTGGGTGGCCGCGCGTACGCTGCGCCTGGCCGACGGGCCCGACGAGGTCCACAAGCGCTCCCTGGCCCGACGGGAGCTGAACCGCTACCGGAGCGCCACGTGAGCCAGACAATTCGGGGTGGCCTGTGAGCCCGGCACCCCAGCGCGTCGACGGGCGCACGGCCCGCTCGGAGCGGACCCGCAACGCGATCGTCGACGCCCATCTCCAGCTGATCCGCGAGGGCGACCTGCGGCCGACCGCCGACCGCATCGCCAAGCAGGCCGGGGTGTCGCTGCGCGCCCTGTGGAGCCACTTCGCCGACATGGAGGCGCTGTTCACGGCAAGCGGCCGCCGCGTACTGGAGATCCGGGACGCGGCGCACCGCCCCGTCTCGCCCGAGCTGCCATTGGCCGAGCGCATCGACGCGTACTGCCGGCAGCGCACCCGCCTGCTCGAACAGATCGGCCCGACGGCGAAGGCGGCCGCGCTGAAGGAGCCGTTCTCCGAGACGCTGAGGCGCTATCGCCAGCTGCACGTGGAACGGGTCCGAGCCGAGTTGGGCACGCTGTTCGCGGTCGAGGTCGACGGCAACGACGAGCTGCTGAACGCCCTCACCGCGATCAGCATGTGGCCGACCTGGTCCACGTGGCGGGAGACGATGAACCTGTCGGTGCCCGCCGCGCGGGCCGCCCTGTCCCGCACGATCACGTCACTCCTGCAGGCCGCGCCATCGCATTGAGCGCCGAGCCGTCAGCGTGGGCGCGGCCGGCGGAAAAGGGCCGGCGGAGAAGGGCGTCAGCGTGGGCCGCGGCCGGCGAAGTAGGTGGCTGAGTCGTTTGTGGTGCTGCCGGGGCGTGGGTGGGCGTTGCGGAGGCGGATGGCGCTGAAGCCGAGGCTGCTGGTGATGACCTCGTCCCAGAAGGGCCAGAGGTTGTTCAGCAGGCGCAGCTGGATGCCGGCGGCGGCGTGGCAGTCGATCAGGTTGCCGACCGGCTCGGCCGGGCCGAGGGGGCGCACCGGCTCGGTGGCCACCACGGCGGGTGGCTCGTCCGTGCTGTCGATCGGGTGGAACGGGGCGGCCGGCAAGCGGTAGGCGTACAGCGTGGTGGTCCGCATCGCGTCCCACCAGCCGTACTCGATGGCGTGGACCCGATCGCCGCAGCCGGCACCGACGATCCGGTCACGGTCCTCATCGGACGTTCCCTCGCGCACCCAGGCCATGGCGCGCGGGCACTGCCGCGGAAACCAGTAGTCGGGCGCGCGGTCGTGGCCGACCGCCCAGACGTACGCCTCGGTCTCCCGCGACGTCGGCGCGACATGGGGCACGAAGAGCTCGATCGTCGGATCCTCGGAGAAGTGCAGCACCTGGCCGGCCTCGGGTCGCATCCCATGGTCCTACCGCATGGGACGCGACCGAGACCGCCGATTTTCAGATGATGACGACCGAGCGGGCGCCCTCGCCCCGGGACATGCGGTCGAAGGCGCCGGGGACCTCCGGCAGGGTGATGCGGTCGGTGATCAGGTGGTCCAGGGTCAGCCGGCCGGACAGGACGTCCGCGGCCAGGGCCGGGATCTCGATGTCCTGGTCGGCCTGGCCGTAGACCGAGGAGCGCAGCGTCCGGTTGGACGAGAAGACGTCCAAGGCCGACAGCGACACCTGGTCGTCGTTCGAGCCCATGCCCACCACCGTCACCTTGCCGCCCCGGCGGGTGGCTCGCCACGCCGCCCGGATCGTGGCGGCCCGGCCCACGCACTCGAAAGCGTGGTCGGCGCCCCGTCCCGACGTGCGGCCCCGGATCTCCTTGGACAGCGTGTCGGAGGAGACCACGAAATCGGTCGCGCCGGCCGACTCGGCCAGGCCCTTCTTGGCCTCCGAGACGTCCACCGCGATGACGTCCGAGGCGCCCGCGGCCCGGGCCGCCGCCACCACGGACAGGCCCACTCCGCCCAGGCCGATCACCACCACCGACTCGCCGGCGGCGACCTGGGCCGTGTTGCGGACCGCGCCGAAACCGGTCAGGACGCCGCAGCCCAGCAGGGCCGCCCGTTCGAAGTCGAGCTCGGACGGCACCCGGACCACCGCGTTCTCCGGGGCCACCACCTGCTCGGCGAAGGCGCCCAGGCCCAGGCCCACGTGCACCGGCACGCCGTCGAGGGTCACGCCGTTCTCCAGCGAGGCCACCCCGGACGACGTCGAGCACAGCCACGGCTCGCCGCTGTCGCAGAACCAGCAGTTGCGGCACGCAGGCTGCCAGTTCAGCACCACGTGGTCGCCCACCGAAGCCCGCGTCACCCGCTCGCCGACCTCCACCACCTCGCCCGACGCCTCATGGCCGAGGACCAGGGGGTACGAGGGGCGGATGGTTCCGTTCACCATGGACAGGTCGGAGTGGCAGACGCCGGCCGCCCGCACCTTGATGCGAACCTGGCCGGGGCCCACCTCGGGCAGGTGCAGCTCGGCCACCGCCGGCCGGGCGCCCGGCTCGCGCAGGACCAGTCCGTTGAACCATGCTGTCATCGCTGGATCGCCTTCACCTGCTGGAACTCGGCGAGACCGTACTCGCCCAGCTCACGGCCGACACCGGACTGCTTGTAGCCACCAAACGGCGCGAACGGGTTGAACGCGCCCCCGTTGACGTCGACCGCGCCCGTACGGAGGCGGCGCGCCACCGACAGGGCCCGGTCGGGCGAGCCCCAGACCCCACCGGCCAGTCCGTACTTCGAGTTGTTGGCGATCGCCACCGCCTCGTCGTCCGAGGAGAACGGGATGATCGACAGCACCGGCCCGAAGATCTCCTCCTGGGCCAGCTCGCTGTCGGGGTCGACGTCGGCGAAGACCGTCGGCGCCACGAAATGTCCTTTTCCAGGGAGAGGCGCGTCGAGTCCGCCGGCCACCAGCCGCGCGGTAGAACGTTCGATATAGCCGCGGACGCGGGAAACCTGCGCCGCGGAGACCAACGGCCCGAGGCGGGTGTTCTCGTCGAACGGGTCACCGACGGTGTAGCCGGCGGCCGTCTTGGCGGCCAGCTCGACCGCCTCGTCGTAGTGGTCGCGGTGCACGAGCATGCGCGTCCAGGCCGTGCAGGTCTGCCCCGAGTTCAGGAAAGCGTTGCCGACGCCGACCTTGACCGCGCGAGCAACATCGGCGTCTTCCAGGATGACGTTGGCCGACTTGCCACCCAGCTCCAGGGCGACCTTGGCCACCCGGTCGGCGGCCGCGTGGGTGATGGCCTTGCCGGTCGCGGTCGAGCCGGTGAACGACACCATGTCCACATCGGGGTGTCCGGCGATGGCCGCGCCGACCACCGGGCCGGTGCCGGTCACCAGGTTGAACACGCCGGCCGGCACGCCCGCCTCCTCGGCCGCGTCGGCCAGCAGGAAGGCCACCAGGGGCGTCAGCTCGCTCGGCTTGAGCACCACGGTGCACCCGGCCGCCAGGGCCGCCGCGACCTTGGCCACGACCTGGTGGAGCGGGTAGTTCCAGGGTGTGATGGCGCCGACCACGCCCACCGGCTCGTGCGCGATCAGCGAGTTGCCGATCGTCTTCTCCTCCACCGGGCGGGCGGCCAGATCGGCGTACCCCCGAAGGACCGCAAGCGGCAGTCCCGCCTGGACCCGCTGGGCGATCTTGACCGGCGTGCCCAGCTCGAGCCCGACGGTCCGGGCGATGTCGCCGGCGCGGGCCGACAGCGAGGCGTGCAACCGGTCGAGCACCTCGGCCCGCCGGGCCATCGGCGTGGCGGCCCAGCCCGCGAAGGCGGCCCGGGCGGCGGCGACCGCGCGATCGACGTCCTCCGCCGTCCCGGCCGGAACGTGGGCCAGGACCTCCTCGGTCGCCGGATTTTCCACCGCGATCGTCTCGGTGGAGGCGGGCGCGGCCCACTCCCCACCGAGGTAGAGGTGCGGGCGATCGAGCGATGTCATCAGCGGGTCCCCTCTTGTCGGGCCGTCAGGCCGGTGATCAGCAGGTCCAGGCCGAGTTCGAAGGCTCCCTCGTCCACGGCCTCATGATGCTCCGCCAGCAGCGGGGCGTGGTGCAGGTGTGGATAACGTTCGTACAGCTGTGGATCGACGTCGAAGCCCAGCGCGAACGAGCCGAGCGCCGAGCCGGTGACCAGATATCGCATGAGCGCGCCGATGTGCGTGGCCCGCGCGTAGCTCCATCCGGCCTCGACCAGCGCCCCGTACACGGCCTCGGCCATGGCCAGACCGGCCGGACGGCGGCCGGGCCCTTGAGCCAGCACCGGCACGATGTTCGGGTGCTCGGCCAGCACCGCTCGGTAGGACTTGGCCCATCGCCGCAACGCGTCCGGCCACTCACAAGTCCCAAAAGCCGACAAATCTACTGTTGCCACCACCGCGTCGGCCACCGCGTCGATGATCTCGGCCTTGGTCGCGAAGTGGTTGTACAGCGACGGCCCCTGAACGCCCAGGTCGGTGGCGAGCCGGCGCATCGAGAGCGCGTCGAGCCCCTCGGCGTCGATCAGGGCCGATGCCGCCTCGACGATCCGCTCGCGCGTCAACAGGGCCTGCCGCGGCCGCGCCATAAACGATCTCCCCGGGAAAATCAGCACTGGACGTGTAAAAACTTACACCGCTAGTTTAAAGCACATGGACTTCTCGCTCACCGACGAGGAACGCGCGATTCGCGACACCGCCCGGCAGTTCATCACCCGCGAGGTCATGCCGCTGGAGCAGGAGGCGCTGCTCCGCGAGCGGCGCCACCAGCCCGGGCTCGAGCTCAGCGAGCTGCGGGAGCTACAGCAGAAGGCCAAGAAGTTCGGCTTCTGGGGTCTTTCCACACCGGAGGAGTACGGGGGGATGAACCTCCCGGCCGTCCTGCAGTCCCTGATCTGGACCGAGGTGGGCCGCACCTTCATCCAGTTCAAGTTCGGCGGCGAGGCGGACAATATTCTCTACTACGCCAATGAGGACCAGAAGCGGGAGTTCCTGATCCCGACGATCGAGGGCGAGCGGATCTCCTGCTTCGCCATCACCGAGCCGGGCGCCGGCTCGGACGCGGCGAACATCAAGCTCAGCGCCCGCCAGGACGGCGACGACTGGGTGCTGAACGGCGAGAAGACGTTCATCACCAACGGCAACGACGCCGATTTCGTCATCGTCGTCGCGGTCACCGACAAGGAGAAGGGCGTGCGCGGCGGCGGCACCACCGCCTTCCTGGTCGACCGCGAGATGGGCTGGCGCTCCGAGTTCATCCAGACCATGGGCGAGGGCGGTCCGGCCGCGCTGGTCTTCGACGACGTCCGGGTGCCGGCGCGCAACATCCTGGGCGAGATCGGCCAGGGCTTCGAGCTGGGCATGAAGTGGATCGGCAAGGGCCGCTACCTGATCCCGTCCAACGCCCTGGGCATCGCCGAGCGGGCGCTCGGCATGGCGCTGGAGTACGCCAACACCCGCGAGACCTTCGGCAAGAAGATCGGCGAGAACCAGGCCATCCAGTGGATGATCGCCGACTCCGAGGTCGAGATCGAGGCGGCCCGCTGGCTGATCCTGCGCGCGGCCTGGACGGTCGACCAGGGCTGGGACCCCCGGCACGCCTCCTCGATGGCCAAGCTCTACGGGGCGAAGATGGTCAACGAGGTCGTCGACCGGGTCATGCAGATCCACGGCGGCATGGGATATACCCGCGAGCTTCCGATCGAACGGTGGTACCGCCAGGTGCGACTCATGCGTATCTATGAAGGCACCGACGAGATGCAGCGCCTCATCATCTCGCGGGACCTGCTGCGTGGTTACACCAAGATCGGAGGGCATCTCGCATGACCCAGTTGTCGCTCGCCACCGTCCTGGCCGAGTCGGCTCGTAAGTACCCCGACAAGATCGCGGTGATCGACAGCGTCACCACCGAACGGATCACCTACCGCGATCTCTGGCAACAGACTTTGGCGTACGCGTCGGCCCTACAAGCGAAGGGCATCGGCCCCGGCGACGTCGTCGCCATCCAGATCCCCAACCTGGCCGACTTCCCCCGGGTCTACTACGCGACGCTGGCGGTCGGGGCCACGATCGTCCCGATGCACCTGCTCCTCACGCCCGAGGAGAACGCGTACGTTTTGAAGGACAGCGGCGCGAAGTTGCTGGTCGCCCACTCGTCGCAGCTCGAGAACGCCGTTGCTGCCTCCAAGATCGCCGAGGTCGGCGTGGTGTCGGTCGGTCCTGCCGTGCCGGGCATCGACCGGCTCGAGGAGGCCGTCACCACACCGCTACGGACGTACGTCAGCCGCGAGGCCGAGGACGTGGCGGTCATCTTCTACACGAGCGGCACCACCGGAAAGCCCAAGGGCGCGCTCCTGACCCACCTCAACCTTGTCATGAACACGATCGTGAACGTCTTCGACATCCACGATCTGCACGAGGACGACGTGACCATGGGCTGCCTGCCGCTGTTCCACACCTTCGGGCAGACCGTCGGCATGAACGGCACCTTCCGCATGGGCGGGACCCTCGTGCTGCTGGCCCGCTTCACCGGCGAGGCCGCGATCCAGCTGATGGTCAAGGAGAACGTGACCATCTTCCACGGCGTGCCGACCATGTACATCGGGCTGCTGGAGGCCGCCGGCAAGGCCGAGAAGCTCCCCGAGCTGCGGCTCTGCGTCTCGGGTGGCGCCTCGCTGCCGGTCGCCGTGCTGGAGAAGTTCAACGAGACCTTCAAAGCCGAGATCTTCGAGGGGTACGGCCTCTCGGAGACCTCGCCCACGGCGACCACCAACCAGCCCGCGTTCGGCACGAAGCCGGGCACGGTCGGGCACCCGATCTGGGGTGTGGAGGTCGAGATCGCCCGGCCCGAGATCGACGAGCGGATCGAGCTGCTGCCCGACGGCGAGCTCGGCGAGATCGTCATCCGCGGGCACAACGTCTTCGCCGGCTACCTCAACAACCCCTCGGCGACGAAGGAGGCGGTCGTCGACGGCTGGTTCCGTACGGGCGATCTCGGCACCAAGGACGAGAACGGCTTCATCGCGATCGTCGACCGCAAGAAGGACCTGGTGATCCGGGGCGGCTTCAACGTCTATCCGCGTGAGGTGGAGGAGGCGCTGGCCCGGCATCCGGCCGTGCAGCAGGTGGCGGTGATCGGCGTGCCCGACGCGGTGCACGGCGAGGAGATCTGCGCGGTGGTGGTTGCCGACCCGGGCACCATCTCGGCCGACGAGCTGATCGAGTGGTCCCGCGAGAAGCTCGGCAAGCACAAGTACCCCCGCAAGATCCGTTTTGCGGAGTCGCTCCCGCTCGGTCCCAGTTTCAAGGTCCTCAAGCGGGAGCTGCGGAAGACGTACGGGTCAGACGCTCAGTAAGGCCGGCAGTTCCGCGACGATCGGCTTGTCCGCGGGCAGCCAGTGCACGCTGTCCAGCTCGTCAACACCGAGCCAGCGCATGGACGTGTGCTCCAGCGCCCGCGGCATGTCGCCGCCCAGCAGCCGGGCGTTGAAGACCCGCAGCACGGCCCGGCCGTGCGCGAGGGAGACGTCGGGACCGACCCGGCCGCCGACCTCGACCCGCACGCCCAGCTCCTCGACGCACTCGCGGGCCAGGGCCTGCTCCTCGGTCTCGCCCGACTCGACCTTCCCCCCAGGAAACTCCCAGCGGCCCGCGACCTCCGGCGGCGCCGACCGCTCACACGCCAGGACGCGACCGTCGCTGATGATCACCGCCGCCACGATGACTCTGCGTGACTTAGGTGACTTGACATCCTGTTCCGGCCGCATGAGATCAGAGCTTTCCACAAAAGTTTGCCGTTCCGGGTGCCCGAGCCGTCCCGATCGTCACGCAAACACATATATGTGGGCGTGGACATGCTTGTCCCGGAGAGCAAGACTGTGAGGCACCGACCATGACGACACGGCGACAGTTTGGCCACAAGCCGGCAACGACGCCTAGGGGGATGGGCGATGCGGGCCAGAAGACAGCGAGTGAACCGCTCCGACTACCTGACTGATGCTTTGACCGTGCTGAGCGAGTGGACGCGCGACGGCGTCCAGCTCCGCCGCGATCTCGCGTGCGACGACAGTCAGCATGCCGCATTGACGGAACGGATCAAGGTGGCAGCGGACACACTTCGCATTCAACCCAACATCAGGCGCACCAACGGTCACACTCAGATCTGCCTGGGTGATCGAGACGGCGACGCCCTCACGGACGGTGAGGTAACCCTAGCCGCCCGGATCGAGGACTTCTACCGCACGGTGACCGATACGCAGCTGACCAACCCGCAATAGCCCGTCGTCGCTACGCTCGCGCCATGAGCGAAGTGATCTACGACAGCAAGGGCCAGTACGAGCAGGTGCAGAGCGGCCTGCTCGATGGCGAGACGATCATCGCCGTCTACGACGCCATCGGCGCCGGCACCGGCTTCATCGGGCTGACCAACCGCCGCATCATCATCCAGGACAAGTCCTTCGTCGGTAAGCGCTTCGCGATCACGAGCATTCCGTACTCGAAGGTCAGCAGCGTGAGCGTGGTCAGCAACAAGAGCTGGGCCGGCCAGTTCTTCTCGACCGGCACGATCGCCATCACGGTCGGCACCCACACGTACGAGGTCGAGTTCCGCGGATCCGACAAGACCCACCACGTGCACAACGTGATCCTGCACTACGCCAGCTGAAGGACCCTCGTCGGCAGCGGCGTCTCCTCGATCGAGCCGTCGTCGCGGCGCCGCAGCGCGTAACCGCGCGGGCCCGGCCGGTCGGCCACGACCTCGGCCAGGGTCGTGCCGCGGTAGACCAGCGCGGCGCCGTCGTCGGTGGCGTAGCCGTCGCCGAGGGTGCCGTCGGCGATCAGCTCGTGCATCTTCGGCCGGCGCTGCTCCTCGGCGTCGTAGTGCACGCCGTTGCTGTACGGCAGCCAGCCCAGCCCGTCCGTGAACGCCCGCAGGTCCGGGCCGAAGCTGTCCGTGCTGCCGCCCTGATGCCAGCAGATCGAACCGGCCGAGACGCCGCCCAGCACCACGCCGGCCTGCCAGGCCTCGTGCAAAATCTCGTCGACGCCGTGCACCCGCCACAGCGCGCACAGGTTGGCCACGCTGCCGCCGTGCACCCAGATGATGTCCTGGCCGAGCAGGTGGGACCGGATGTCGGCCACGTTCGGCATCGGGATGAGCTGGAGATGGGAGGCGGCGAACTCGGTGCGGGCGAACGCGGCGTAGTGGGCGCCGATCATCCCGGGGAGGTCACCGCTGGCCTGGATCAGGAAGCAGATCCGCGGCCGGGTCACGTTGGCCAGCTCGGCCGCGAACCGGTGGATCTTGCCGGGGCGCCAGGCGAACTCACCGAAGCGGCTGGTCTCGAAGAAGGCGCTCGTGGCGAGGATGGTGGGCTCGTCGGCGGTCATCGCACCATCCTCATGCACGCGTCGGCGGTGTCGAGCACCAGATCGGCCGCGATGTCGATGGCCAGCCGCAGGCGCAGCGGATCGCCGTCCACGGCGGCGAAGGCCTTGTCGACCCGCTCGGCGAAATGCTCGGGAGCGCCGGGCAATGCGCCGGCCGCGGCGACCGCGCCCTTCTCGTTGATCAGCCACTGGCCGGCCCCGCCGTGCAGGGCATGGGCACACACTCCGGCCAGGCGGAACAGGCAGCCGGAGACGTACGCGCTGTCGCCGCGCGGTATGCCCTTGCGAGCCAGCATGATCAGGAAGTCGGCCTCCCACAGCCCGGCCACCAGTTCGCGCGAGAGCGCCGGCGGATAGACCCGCAGGCGCTCGCGCAGCCCCGCCACCTCCCCCGAGGGGTCGGCCAGGACCCGGGCCAGGGCGACTTCGCCGGCGTACGCGTGATCGGCGAACCCGAGCGGATGACCCGCCTGCGTGTGGAAGGCGTACTGGCCCTGCTCGACGGCGTCGCAGACGGCGGTGACCCGGTCGAGATCGCGGTAGATGAGATCGACCGCGTCGCCGCCGACCTCGAGCCAGCCGCCCCCGTCCACCCATGGTCCCCAGCCGCCGGGCGCGGTGACCTGGGCCGACGGCCCGGCTATGGCGCGGGCGGCCGCGGTCAGCCGGTCGACGTCGAGCGGTTGCCGGTAATAGAGCCCGAGGTCGGTGTCGGAGTCGGGCGTGTCCGTGCCCCGGGCGCGGCTGCCGCCCAGCACCACCGCGGTGATGCCGGGCACGAGCATCAACTCGGCGGCCATCGCGGTCAGCTGAGCCTCGGACAGGGTCATCGGCGCGCCTCGATCAGAACGCGGGTCGCGTGGGAGACGAACACGCCCTTCACGGTGATCTCCTCGTGGACGGCACGCAACCGGTCGCGGTACTTCTCGATGGTGAAGCCGGGCACGGTCCAGATCACCTTACGCAGGAAATACGCGACGGCGGCGATGTCATGGAATTCGGCGCGCAGCCGCTCATGCCGTACGGCAATAAGCTTCAGACCGGCGCCCTCAGCCGCCGCCGCGAGTTGCCCGGGGTGATTGTTCGCCGGAGGCGGAAGGGGCCCGAGCATGGCCTCCGACAATTCGCGGTTGCTGCCCGGGCCGATCTGCTGGGACAGAAAGACGCCGCCGGGACGCAGCACCCGGGCGATCTCCGCCCAGGGCGTGCTCACCGGATGACGGCTCACCACCAGGTCGAACGTCGCGCCGGCGAAGGGCAGATGATCGTCCGCCCGCACGACCTGGGCCGGCAGATGGCGCGCGGCCACCTCCGGTTGCCAGGCTTCCGTGGCGATCAGCCGGCGATTTCCAGGGGCTTTATTGATGGCGTACGCGAACACCTCGCCCCCGCCGGTCTGCAGATCGACCGCGGTCGTCGCGTGGGTCAGCCGCTCGGCGACGCGATCGGCGTAATGCCACGACGGGCGCTGTTCGGTGGCGCGGCCGTCGAACCAGGAGAAATCCCAGCCCTCGAGCGGAACGGCCGCGGCCTCAGCGAGAAGCTCGTCGAATGTCACGCCCTATTTTGTGGGCGCCCACTTCGGACCGCACCCGAGATTTCCGAGTGACTGGGCGTCGAGCAGCGCGATGTCCTGGTCGAGGATCGTGACCGAGCCGCCGAGCTGGACCGCGCTCTCGTTCCGGCAGTCGGCCGACCGGCCGAGCGGGAGGCAGAAGTCGTCGCAGCCCTTCGGCGGGCGGTGGCCCGCGCCCGGACCACCCGGACCTCCGGGACCACCCAGGCCGCCCGGGCCTCGCCGCGAACCGAACGCGATGACGCGGTGCTGCGGCTGCTTGGTGATCGTGCTGTCGAGCAGGCGGCGCTCGGTCTGCTTGCCGTCGGTGAAGGTGACCAGATAACGCAGCGTCTCCTCGCCGGGAACGCCTGCGGTCTGGATCTTGCGGGCGTCGCGCGGCAGCGACGGATCGCGCACGAGACGGGTCTGGAACGGGATCTCCCGCGTCTCGGTCTCCGTGCGAGTGGTCAGCACGGGACGCGGATCGCCGGCGGCCACCACGGGCGGCTGCTGCTGGTGCGGCTGCTGCGGCAGCTGTTGTTGCCGCGGCGGCAACTGCTGTTCCTGCTTGGACGGCGGGACCGCGACTCGCGCGGGCCCCTGCCGGGGCGTCCGCGTGGCCGTGCGATCGGCCTGATCGTTCACGCGGGGCAGGCTGGCCGCCGCGTCGTACTGGGGCTTCGCGTGGTGCGGGGCCGCCGGCGCCGGCGGATCGTTCGTGGCCGGCGAGGCGCCGGCCTGCCCGACGGCGGTGACGATCCGCGGGGCGGCGGGGTCGTCCCTGGTCAGGGCGGCGACGCCACCCACGGCGGCGGACGTCACGATCAGCAGCGCACCGCCGCCGGCCGCCATGCGGACACCGAACGGCAACCGGGCCCACCAAGACTTTCGTGGCATTTCAAGCAGTTGCTGTAAAGAGTCACTAGTTGTCTGGTTTTGCACCTTAGGCATTGTGCTGCCCGGGGCGGGGGATGCAAGCATCCCCCGCGTCGTGTCCTTTTTGATCTCAGGCGTTGCGGAGCGGCTTGAGGGCCGTGCTCCAGGCCACCGTCTGGTCGAGAACGGTGCCGAGGGCCGCCTCCTGGTGGGCGCCCGGCAGGAACTTGCTGTAGTTCTCGAAGTCGGTCGCGAGCGACAGCAGGACCTGGGCGCGGACGTCGGCCAGCATGAGCTCGCCGGCGATCAGGCGCAGGTGCTCGACGGCGCGGGCGCCACCGACCGAGCCGTAGCCGACGAAGCCGACGGCCTTGTTGTTCCACTCGGCGAACAGGAAGTCGATCGCGTTCTTGAGCGCGCCGGAGGTGGAGTGGTTGTACTCGGGGGTGACGACGATGAAGCCGTCGAAGGACGCGATCTTCTTGGCCCACTCGAGGGTGTGCGGCTGGCTGTACTGGCCCATCGACGGCGGGATCGCCTCGTCGAGGTGGGGCAGGTTGTAGTCGAGGAGGTCCACCAGCTCGAACTCGGCGTCGGTGCGCTTGGACGCGATGTCCAGCACCCACTTGGCGACGGCCTCGCCGTTACGGCCGGGACGCGTGCTGCCCAGGATGATGCCGATCTTGGTGGTCATGAGGTGCTCCGCTTCGTTGCTTCGAGGATCTGTGACGCTGACTAAACTTGCTACGTCAAAGAAGTATTCCTGCGGTCTGGCCGTACGATCAATGTCATGTCCGCCACAACACCCAACCCGGCACTGCCGCCGGGCCTCCACGCCCTGACGCCTTCGGAGGAGGCCGTCATGCGCGGAATCGGCCGGATGCTGCAACTGCTGCCCCGGCAGCTCAACACCGACCTGGAGCGCGAGCAGCGCATGTCGGCCAGCGAGTACAACGTGCTGCGCCACCTGTCAGAGTCCTCTCAGGGGCACATGCGGATGAGCGAATTGGCTCAGGCGTGCGACATGTCACTGAGCGGCATGACCAGGCTGGCGGCCAAGCTGGAGTCCCTCGGCTATCTGACCAGGGTGAAATGCGAGGACGACCTGCGGGGCTGGAACGCGGTGCTCACCGAGCGCGGCCTGGCCCGCCTGCGTGAGGCGTGGCCGACCCACCTGGCCAGCGTCCGCCGACACATCTTCGACCACCTGGGCGGCATCGACCTCGACAAGTTGGCCGCCGCCCTGAACGAGATAGCCGGCGACGCCCCACGCTGAGCCGGCGACTAGCTGAGCTGATACGCCTCCAGGGCGGCGGCCAGCATGCGCTCCTGCGCGGGCGGCGGGTAGGCGGCGGGGTCGGCCGCGGCGAAGGCGGCGGCGCCCTCGGCCATGGCGATCAGACCGAGCGCCACATCGGACACCCGCACCTCCGGCCAGTCCGGCGCGGCCGCGCCGACCAGTCGTTCCACGCGCGCCCGCCAGGCATGGTTGTTGGCCCGGTGCATCTCGACGAGCTCGTCGTCGGCCACCGCGGCCGCGAGGAAGCCCATCCAGACGATGCTCTCGTGCCGGGTCTCGGCGTCGAGCGCGAGACCTTGACGCAGCACCTCACGTAGAGCGGCCCGCGGTGACGGCGCGTCCCGCTCCAGCGCCTCGACCCGGGCGCGGGTCTTCTCGTGCAGCAGCTGCCGGGCATGTCGCAGCAGCGCCTGCCGGTTGGGGAAGCGATGCATGACCAGCCCGGTGGTGCATCCGGCGGCCGCGGCCACCGCCCGTACGGTCAACCGCTCCAGCCCCTGCTCCCCCAGCACGTCCCAGACGGCGCGGGACAGCGCCGCTTCCTGCCCCTTCTTGTCGGCCGTCCGTGACATACCCGCTCCCCCTTCTCCGTAACGGATGTTACCGTAACGCTTGTTACGACTGGGAGGCGCGGATGACCACCATCGAAGAGCGGGGCTGGGACGATCCGGCCGGGGCGGCGTTGCGCGCGGCTCAGCGGGCCGAGCTCGACCAGCGCTACGGCTGTGACGACCACGAGCCCGGCACACCGCCGTCGGCCGCCGACATCGACCTCTTCCTGGTCGCGCTCGACGACGAGGGGCGGCCCCTGGGCTGCGGCGCGCTGCGCCGGCTGGACGACGACAGCGCCGAGGTCAAGCGGATGTACGTGGTGCCCGGGAGCCGTGGCAACGGCACGGCCACCGCGCTGCTGCGCGCCCTGGAGGACGCCGCCCGGGAGCGGGGCTGGACCACCCTGCGCCTCGAGACGGGCCCGGCCCAGCCCGACGCGATCCGCTTCTACGAGCGGGAGGGCTACCGCGAGATCCCGCTCTTCGGGTCGTACATCGGCTCCGGCCTTTCCGTCTGCTACGAGCGGACGCTGGCCTGAAAAGCGGACGGCCGCCGGGGCGTACCCGGCGGCCGTCTTGTCCTATTGGCGTCGCCAGACGCCGACCTGGGCGTCGTAGAGACCCGAGCCCTTCAGCAGCTTGAAGCCGAACTGGGCGGCGGGCCACTGTAGATCGGGACGCGAGGGCAGGTAGCGGCCGATCACGACGTCGACGTCGGCCGGCGGCTTTCCGCCCTTGGGCAGGAAGGTGACGTCCTGCCAGTAGACGTCGTGGTACATGACGAAGTAGCCCTCGTTCGTCATCTTGGCGCTGAAGGCGACCTTGTCACCGGGGCCGACGCCGAGCTCCCGCAGGTTGAGCCCGATGCTGAACTTCTGGCCGAGCGGCTCGATGATGCGGTCGCGCATCACCACCATGGTCACGGCGTTGGCCACGACGATCAGTGCCAGCGTCGGGATCGCCAGCTGGCGCATCCGGGTGAGTGCCACGATCACGGCCAGGCCGATCAGGCCGATCGCGGTGCCGACCAGCGGGCGGAAGTGTGTCCATCCGGCCGTGATGGTGATGATGTCGGGGCCGCCGAAGGTGCCGTACGACAGCTTGTGTCCCTGCTCGGCGACGTGGTGCAGGCGATAGGCGATCAGGCCGCCGCCGGCCGCCAGGACCAGCACGGGCACCACCGCGTATCTCGCCACCGCGCGCAGCCGGCTGTCGACCAGGACGGCGAAACCGAAGAGGATCCAGAACGGGACGAACGTCTGCACGTAGCGCGAGTAGATCGCGTCGGCGTTCACCGGCAGGCCGGCCAGGATCAGCGCCGCGCCCAGGGCCACGCCGAGCGTGCTGAACAGGGCCAGACCAGCGGTCCAGCGGTACGCCACGTCGCGCTTGGGGCGGAACATCTCGGAGGTGGCCACCGCCCAGCCGATGCCGGCCAGACCGGCCGTCACCACGCACATGTACCAGATGTTGGTGCCGAGCGAGCCGAAGAAGACCTGGAGCCGCTGGACGCTGGTGAAGACCTCGAGGGTGCCGCCGCCGACGATGTCGCCGCGGACGTGCACCTTGTCGCCGAGCAGCACGATGATGATCTGGTTGAGCACGACCAGCAGGACCAGCGGCACGACCGACAGGCCCGCCATGCGCCAGGTCGCCTTGCGCCGGTAGAGCAGGAAGGCCAGGAACGCGAAGAAGACGACGGCCAGGATGGTGCCGCGGATGTGCACCATGTAGAGCACGCCGGTCAGCACGCCGACCGTGATCGCGGCGCCCTTGCGCGCCGGCTCGCCGAGCCACCAGTGGACGGCCAGGAGCCAGCCGAGCATGAGCGGCGCCATCACCGCGTCGGTCATGCCCACCAGCGACCAGAAGGTGCCGGCCGGCATGGTGGCCGCGACGAAGGCGGCGGCCAGCGCGATCCAGGTCTTGAGCCCGAACATGCGGCGGGCCAGCAGGTACGCCAGCGGCAGCGACAGGGCGCTGATGGCCGCGTTCACGACCTGCACGATCTTGTACGAGGTGGTGAAGTCGAGCCCGAACAAGAAGGCGGGCGAGATCAGCAACGGATATCCGACGCGGCGGAACAGCGGGGTCTCCGAGCTGAAGCCGCCCGGGCCGCCGGCGATCGCGCGCGCGGCGTTGATGTAGCTGTCCTCGTCGGTGTGCGCGATGGGGTGGGTGATCGGATTTCCGAGCCAGAGCCGCCACAGCACCCCGGCCAGCCAGCCGAGGGCGAGAACGCCGATGATGATCCATCGGATGCGGCCGGAGCTGTCTTTCGCCGCCGTCGCTTCGCGCTGCGCGGGCGGCATGACCTCTGTCGTCATGGTGGTCGTCTGATTCTTCCTGCCTGGGGCGCCGGTGGCGTCAACCAGCGAATGACCGGCGAACGGTAGCAGCATCGGTCGCGCGCCACTGTCCCGTTGTCGTGTGTGGCACAGCCCGCGCACAGACAGACCGTGGTCATTTGCCTGTTGTATACCTATACGTCGCTAAAAATCCCCAAGCCTCGATCTCTCGAAAGTGGCCTGTGTGCGGTAGTGTCCGCTCGCTAAGACCGCGGGGACAGCGGGGGAAATCAATGAGACTAACTTTCGTGACGGCCACGACCGGCCTCGTCATGCTGGTCGTGATATTCGAGTTGCTGCGGCGGCGGCAACTGCGTGAGAAATACGGCGCATTGTGGCTGCTGGTGGCAGTCGCCGTGCTTCCGCTGGCGTTCATTCCGACACTCCTCGACGGGCTGTCGTCCTTCCTGGGCATCGCGTCCGGACTGAGCCTGTTCCTGTTCGCGAGCGTCGTCTTCCTGCTGCTGGTGGCCGTGCACCTGTCGTGGGAGAGCAGTCGCCTGGAAGAGGAGACCCGGAGCCTCTCCGAGGAGATTGCCCTACTTCGGGCGGATGTCGCCGAATTGCAGGAATTGCGGGAGAAAGTGAAAACGCCGTGACCGTCACTACGGAACGCGTGCTGACGATCCTGCCCGCTTGGAACGAAGCGGAATCGATCGCCGCGGTCATCAAGGAACTCCAGCAAGAAGTCCCCGGAATGGACATTCTGGTTGTTGACGACTGTTCGCACGATGCGACGGCCGCGGTCGCCCGGCAGGCCGGCGCCAAGGTCGTCCGGCTGCCGTACAACCTGGGCGTCGGCGGCGCCCGCCGGCTCGGCTACCGGTACGCGGTCGAGCACGAGTACGACGTGGCCGTGCAGATGGACGCCGACGGGCAGCACGATCCCCGCTACATCAACGACATGATCGAAGCCCTTTCCGACGCCGACCTGGTGATCGGCGCCCGGTTCGCCGGCGAGGGCGTCTACAAGGTCGCCGGCCCCCGGCAGTGGGCGATGAAGCTGCTGTCGAAGGCGCTGTCCGCGATCGCCCGCACGAGGCTGACCGACACCACCTCCGGCTATCGGGCCTGCCGCGGCGAGCTGATCAACTTCTACTCGCGCAACTTCCCGGTCGAATACCTCGGCGACACGGTCGACACGATCGTCCAGGCCAAGCGCTCCGGATACGTGATCAAGCAGATCCCGGTCTCGATGCGCCCCCGCCAGGGCGGCACGCCCAGCAACTCGCCGTCCAAGGCGATGATCTACCTGTTCCGCTCCGGTCTGGCGCTGCTGCTCGCCCTGGTCCGCCGATGACGGCGGGCACCGACCTCGGCCAGACCGCGCTCCGCATCACCCGCAGCAGCGGCTTCCGCTTCCTGATCGTCGGCGGCACCAGCGTGGTCGTCGACGCGGGCCTGCTATGGGTGCTGCACGGCGTGGTCGGCATGTGGTTGGAGCCCGCCACGGCCCTGGCCTTCCTGGCCGGCTTCCTGGTGAACTTCCTGCTGAACCGGCAGTGGGCCTTCGCCTCCACCGGCCGCCTGCATCACCAGCTGGCCAAATATCTGGCCCTGGTCGCGGTCAACCTGCTGATCACGGTCCTGCTGGTCAAGTTCCTCACCAGCCTCGGCCTCATGTACCTGATCGCCAAGGTGCTGACCACAGCCGCCCTCTCCACGATCAACTACTTCATCTCCAGGAAGTGGATCTTCATCTGACCTGGAGGCGGTGACGACATGACCGCGGCACCGCAGTGGCGTGCCGACGACCTCGACCGGCTCCCGGAAGCACCGCGTCACATCGAGCTGATCGACGGAAGGCTCGTCTTCCGAACCTGCCCTCAGCACATCCGGCACAGCCGACTGGTCACAGCGCTGTTGCGCTACTTGGCGGAACAGGCACCGGAAGGCTTCGACGCCGAACTGGAGATGACGATCCGCCTCGACGAGCGGAACAGCCTCGAGCCGGACCTTCTCGTCACAACGGCGCCGTACGATCCCGACCGCACCTACTTCACACCTGACACGGTCGCCTTGGTGGTCGAAGTCGTCTCGCCGGAGTCGGCACACCGCGACCGGACGATCAAGCCGCGCAAGTATGCGCGGGCCGGCATCGCAAACTACTGGCGCGTCGAAGACGAGACGGGATCGCCGGCGGTCCACACCTACGAACTCAACGAGCCCATGCGGTCGTACGCCCCGACGGGCATCCACCGACACCATCTGCGCACCGCGACGCCGTTCCCCATCGAGCTCGACCTCGACAATCTGCTGCCCGGCCACAAAGGCTGAGAACTCACACCGCCACGAGCCGGACGCGATCGCCGCAGAGCTTGGCCATGTCGTCGATGTCGGAAGTCAACATGACCACCGGGCGATGCTGGCGCAACGCGGCCTCGGCGACCGCCGCATCGATCGCGTACTTGTGCCCATGTAAGCCGGCAGCCAGCAACAGCCTGGACGCCGCCCTTGCCTCCTCGTCGCCCACCGGAACCACTCGCAACCCGGAAAGTATCCAGTTCAGGCGAGCTGTGTTTGTGCGGGCATGGACGGCCTCGATGATGGCGAGTGCGCTGATCACCGCCTCCATGCCACGCGAGCGCGCCTCGGCAGTCAGTGCCACCACCGACTCGTCGTCGGAGAGCAGCTTCGAAAGCCCTTCGCTGTCGAGGACCAACGTTCCTTCGTGGGTCAGCTTGCGGCGGGCCACTCTTCCTCCCCGGCGAACGCCTCGTCGAAGACCTGTCGTGCTCGCTGACGAGCGTCCTCGGAGACCGGCCCCTTGCGGCTCTCATAGTCGGCCAGGTACTCGTCGAGCACCTGGCCGCGCAACTCCCGCTCGACCGCCCCGGCAATGAACGCGGAGAACTCTCGCTTACCCACCCGTGCCCGGATGGCCTCAGCGGTCCCCTCAGGCAGCGACAGGCTCACCCTCGTCGCCGGCCCTTCGCCGATGCGGTACGCCGCTTCGCTCATCACCCCAGTTTGTCAAACGAGTAGGAAAACCACCACGTCGAACGGGAATCAGACGTTGAAGCGGAACTCCACCACGTCGCCGTCCTTCATGATGTAGTCCTTGCCCTCCATGCGGACCTTGCCGGCGGCCTTGGCGGCGGACATGGAGCCGGCGGCCATCAGGTCGTCGAAGCTGACGATCTCGGCCTTGATGAAGCCACGCTGGAAGTCGCTGTGGATGACGCCGGCCGCCTCGGGGGCGGTCGCGCCGACCGGGATCACCCAGGCCCGGGCCTCCTTGGGGCCGGCCGTCAGGTATGTCTGCAGGCCCAGCGTGTCGAAGCCGACGCGGATCAGCTGGTCGAGGCCGGGCTCGGTCTGGCCGGTCGACTCCAGCAGCTCCTTCGCGTCCTCGGGCGACAGGTCGATCAGCTCGGACTCGATCTTGGCGTCCATGAAGACGGCCTCGGCCGGGGCGACGAGGGCGCGCAGCTCGTCGAGGAACGTGGCGTTGCCGAGCTCCTCCTCGTCCACGTTGAAGACGTACAGGAAAGGCTTTGTCGTCAGCAGGTGCAGCTCGCCCAGCAACTCCACGTCGATGCCCGCCGCGGCGGCGCCGGCGTGCAGTGTCACACCGTCGTTGAGCAGCTTGAACGCGGCCTCGGCGGCGGCCACCACGGGTGCCCGGTCCTTCTTGAGCTTCGCCTCTTTCTGCAGGCGGGGCAGGGCCTTCTCCACCGTCTGGAGGTCGGCCAGGATCAGCTCGGTGTTGATCGTCTCGATGTCGTCGGACGGTGAGACCTTGCCGTCGACGTGCAGCACGTTCGGGTCGGAGAACGCGCGTACGACCTGGCAGATGGCCGACGCGTCGCGGATGTTCGCGAGGAACGCGTTGCCGCGGCCCTGACCCTTGGACGCGCCGCGGACCAGGCCGGCGATGTCGACGAAGCTGACCGGCGCCGGGATGACCTTCTCGCTCTTGAACAGCTCGGCGAGCTTCTCCAAGCGCTCGTCGGGCAGCCCGACGACCCCGACGTTCGGCTCGATCGTCGCGAACGGGTAGTTCGCGGCGAGCACGTCGTTCTTGGTCAGGGCGTTGAACAGGGTGCTCTTGCCGACGTTGGGCAGGCCGACGATTCCGATGGTGAGGCTCACGGAGCGTCAGTCTACGGGGTCCATGGCCATGTCCGAATCCCGCCAGCATTCCCCCGGCCCGGAAGCGCAGACTCGACGGCATGGAACTGGACTTCGAACGGTGCTACCGAGCCGTGGACAGCCGGGACCAGCGCTTCGACGGCTGGTTCTTCACCGCCGTTACCAGCACCGGCATCTACTGCCGCCCGTCCTGCCCGGCGATCACGCCGAAACGGGAGAACGTGCGCTTCTATCCGAGCGCGGCCGCCGCCCAGCGTTCCGGCTTCCGCGCCTGCAAGCGCTGCCGCCCGGACGCCGCGCCCGGCTCACCCGAGTGGGACGCGCGGGCCGACCTGGTCGGCCGGGCGATGCGCCTGATCGGCGACGGTGTGGTCGACCGCGAGGGGGTGCCGGGCCTGGCGAGCCGCCTCGGATATACCGAGCGTCATCTCAACCGGCTGCTCACAGCGGAGCTCGGCGCCGGTCCGCTGGCGCTGGCGAGGGCCCAGCGAGCGCAGACGGCGCGCATCCTCATCGAGACCACGAGCCTCGGCCTGGCCGAGATCGCGTTCGCGTCCGGTTTCGGCAGCGTTCGCCAGTTCAACGACACCATTCAGGAGGTGTACGCCCAGGCGCCCGGCCAACTGCGGGCACGGCGGGCGAGCGGTGTGGCGGACGAGCCGGGGACGATCACCGTACGGCTGGCCTACCGCTCGCCGTTGCACGTGCCGGCGCTGCTCGACTTCCTCGAGGCGAGGGCGCTCCCGGGTGTCGAGGAGCGCGACGGGGGGACGTACCGCCGAGGTCTGTCCCTGCCTCATGGAAGCGCGACCGTGGCGCTGACCCCGGCCGACCGGTTCGTGACGGCGACGCTGCGGCTCGGTGACGTGCGTGACCTGGCGCCGGCCGTGGCCCGATGCCGGCGGCTCTTCGATCTGGACGCCGACCCCGACGCCGTCGATGCCACGCTGGGTGCGGACGTCGCGCTTGCTGCGGCTGTCGCACAAGAGCCGGGTGTACGGGTGCCACGCGCGGTCGACGGTTTCGAGATGGCCGTGCGGGCGGTCGTGGGCCAGCAGGTCTCGGTGGCGGGGGCGCGCACGACCCTGGTCCGGATGATCCGCGCGGCCGCCGCCTTCTCGGCGGCGACCAGCGACGTTCCGTCGGTGACCGGTGCTTTTCCGACGGCGGCCGTTGTGGCTGAGCTGCCGGATGCAGCGTTCGGGATGCCGGTGGCGCGGCGGGAGTCGATCCGGGCGCTGGCGGCGGCCGTGGCCGACAGCAAGATCGATCTGGAGCCGGGCGCGGATCGCGCCGAGACCGTCGCCCGCCTGCAGGAACTCCCCGGGATCGGCGCGTGGACCGCCGGATATGTCGCGATGCGGGCGATCGGCGACCCCGACGTCTTCCTGCCGACCGATCTGGCCGCACGGCGCGGAGCCGCGGCTCTGGGCCTGCCGACCACGCCGAAGGCGCTCGCCGCGCACGCCGAACGGTGGCGGCCATGGCGCTCATACGGACTTATCCGGCTGTGGAGAGCCGCCTGACGACTTATCCACAGCCCCACCAAGATCTTTCCCCACGGCCCGTACGACCGGGCCAGGCTGGACCACGACCCCAGGAGGACCCGATGTTGAAGTACCGCACGCTGGACACTCCCACCGGCCCGCTGACCGTGATCGTCTCTCCGTCCGGCGCCGTGCGCGCCGCCGGCTTCACGACCGACGTCGCCGACCTGATGAGCCTGGTCCATCCGAGTCTGCGGGCCCCGGCCGAGCCCGCGGACGACGTCGGGCCGGTCACCGGGCACGTCCGGTCCTATTTCGACGGTGACCTCGCCGCGCTCGACGCCGTGACCGTCGAGCAGCGCATCGGTGGCACCTTCATCCGGCACGCGTGGAAGGTCATGCGCGAGATCAAGCCGGGCACCCCGGTGACCTATTCGGAGTTCGCGCGCCTGGCCGGGCGGCCGGCCGCGATCCGGGGCGCGGCGTCCGCCTGCGCCCGCAACCCGGTCGCGCTCTTCACGCCCTGCCACCGGGTACTGCGGCTCGACGGCACGCTCGGCGGCTATCGATGGGGCCTGCCGGTGAAGGAGTGGCTGCTCGCCTTCGAAGATCCCGATCGGGCCGGCCAGGACACCTCGAGGCCGGCGGCGGGTGTGATGCGATGAGCCGATGGAGCTTCGCGAGATGCGGGTGTTCGTGGCCGTCGTCGAGGAGGGCAGCCTCTCGGCGGCGGCCCGCCGGCTCCGGCTGAGCCAGCCCGCGGTGTCCCAGGTCGCCGCCGCTCTCGAGCGCGAGCTCGGTACGGCGTTGCTGATCCGGGGCGCCACGGGCGTCCGGCCGACGCCCGCCGGCGCGGTGCTGGCCGACGAGGCGCGGGCGGTTCTCGGCCGCTACGAGCGGGCGATCGCCGCCGTCACACGCGAGCCGGGCGCCGCCGATCCCGCGCTGCGGCTGGGCCTGCCGCTCGAGGTCCGGTTCGAGTTGCTGGCCGGGCCACTCGCGGAGTTGGCGCTGGCCGGGCCGCCCCTCCGGGTCGAGCCACGCCACTTGTCGACCAGCGCTCAGCTCGCGGCGCTGCGGGCGGGCGAGCTCGACCTCGGCCTGCTGCGGGAGCGCGCCGAGGGCGACGACCTGGACGCGCTGCGCATCGGCACCGAGCCCCTCGGCGTCCTACTGGCCCGCCGGGTGGCCGAGGAGATCGCCGACCCACCCGCGGGCCGGCTGGGCGGTGCAGGCGGCGGGTCGGGCGCTGTGCGGCTGGAGAGGCTGGTGGGACTTCGGTGGCTGAGTTTTGCGCGGGCGGACAGTCCTGCCTGGTTCGACGAGATCGTGGCGGTGCTGCGCAGTCATGGTCTTCGGCCGACCGCTGACGTTGCCGGTAGTCAGGCGCTGATTCCGGAGGTGAAGTTGACCTCGGTGCTGGCCGGGGACGTGTTCTCGCTCGCGCCCGCGGACTGGCCGCAACCACTGCCGGCCGAAGTGGTGTGGCTGCCGCTTGCCGGTTCCCCGCTCGTGCGGCGTACGTGGGCCACCTGGCGGGCCGACTCCCGGCGGCGGGATCTCGGGCGGCTGGTGGCCGCCCTGGAACAGCCGGGGGGACCGGTCTAAGCGGAACTGATGGGGGGCATAAGGAGAAACCGACAACTACCACGGAAGTGGACATTCGCTCGTGCGGTTGCACCGGGCGGATCGGGCGCGCCGCGCTCGGCCGTTGAGAGAGCCGTCGAGAGAGCCGTCGAGAGACAGGTGCATTTCCGTGAAGCAGGAACTGTCCGGCACCATCGCCCTTGTCACGGGCGCCACCAGTGGGATCGGGCGGGCCACCGCCGCCCGGCTGTCCGAACTGGGCAGCCATGTCGTCCTCAGCGGGCGCGACCGTGATCGGGGTGAGGCCGCCGTCGCGCTGATCCGGGCCGCGGGTGGCAAGGCCGACTTCATCGCGGCCGATCTTCGGGACGAGGGGAGTGCGCGGGAGCTCGCGCGGGCCGCGATTCGGCTCGGCGGGCGGGTGGACATCTTGGTCAACAACGCCGGCATCTATCCGTTCGCGGCCACCCACGAAGTTACCGGCGCCCAGTTCGACGCGGTCTACGACATCAACGTGCGGGTGCCGTTCTTCCTCGTCGCCGAGCTCGCGCCGGCGATGGCCGCGCGCGGGCACGGGGCGATCGTCAACCTGAGCACGATGGTTGCCGGGTTCGGCATGCCGGGCGCCGCCCTCTACGGGTCGAGCAAGGCCGCCATCGTGCTGCTGACCAAGGCCTGGGCCGCCGAATACGGGCGGTCCGGCGTTCGGGTCAACGCGGTCAGCCCGGGGCCGACCGCCACCGAGGGGACCGTGGACTTCGGCGACTCGCTGGCCGGGGCCGCGCCGGCCGGGCGGATCGCCGACCCGGCCGAGATCGCCGACGCGGTCGCCTACCTGGTCAGTGATCGGGCGTCCTTCGTGCACGGAGCCGTCCTGCCGGTCGACGGTGGGCGCCTCGCCGTCTGAGAGCCGGGCCGCGCGGGGTGTGGGCCGGGTCGCCGTTTTATCGGCGGCCCGGCCCGCCGTTTCGCCGTAGCATTCCGCACATGACTGATACGGGAACGACCGGACGCGCCGGTCTCCCCGAGCGGCCGTCACTCGACGGGCTCGAGGACAAGTGGGCGCGCACCTGGCAGGAGGAGGGCACGTATGCGTTCGACCGCTCGAAGGAGCGCTCGGATGTATACAGCATCGACACGCCTCCGCCGACCGTATCGGGCGAGCTGCACATGGGGCACGTCTTCTCCTTCACCCACACCGATACGGTCGCGCGGTTCCAGCGCATGCGCGGCAAGGCCGTCTTCTATCCGATGGGCTGGGACGACAACGGCCTGCCGACCGAGCGGCGGGTCCAGAACGTGTACGGCGTCCGGTGCGACCCGGCGCTGCCCTACGACCCGGCCTGGGAGCCGCCCGCCACGCCACCCAAGCAGCCGATCGCCATCTCGCGGCGCAACTTCGTCGAGCTGTGCGGGCGGCTGACCACCGAGGACGAGAAGGCCTTCGAAGCGCTGTGGCGCACGCTCGGCCTTTCCGTCGACTGGGGCCTGACCTACACGACGATCGGACGGCACTCGCAGGCCGTCTCCCAGCGCGCCTTCCTCAACAACCTGGCACGCGGCGAGGCGTACACGTCCGAAGCTCCGACGCTGTGGGACATCGGATTTCGCACGGCGGTCGCGCAGGCCGAGCTCGAGGACAGGGAGCGCCCGGGGGCGTACCACCGCCTGCGTTTCCACGGGCCGGACGGCCCGGTCGAGGTCGACACCACCCGGCCCGAGCTGCTGCCGGCCTGCGTCGCGCTCGTCTACCACCCGGGCGACGAGCGCTACGAGGGGCTGACCAGCGTCCGCACGCCGTTCTTCGACGTCGAGGTCCCGGTCAAGGCCCATCCCATGGCCGCCATCGACAAGGGCACCGGCATCGCGATGGTCTGCACGTTCGGCGACATCACCGACGTCACCTGGTGGCGCGACCTCCAGCTCGAGACGCGGGTCGTCCTCGGGCGCGACGGCCGCTTCCTGGCCGACCGCCCGGCGGACGTCCCCGAGGCGGCGTACCGGGAGTTCGCCGGCCTGACCGTCAACGCGGCCCGGCGTGAGATCGTCCGGCTGCTCACCGAGTCGGGCGACCTGATCGGCGAGCCCCGGCCGATCACCCATCCGGTCAAGTTCTACGAGCGGGGCGACTCGCCGCTCGAGATCGTCACGAGCCGGCAGTGGTTCGTCCGCAACGGCGGGCGCGAGCCCGAGCTGCGGGAACGGCTGATCGCGCGAGGCCGGGAGCTTCAGTGGTTCCCCGAGCACATGCGGCACCGCTACGACCACTGGGTGAACGGGCTGACCGGTGACTGGCTGATCAGCCGGCAGCGTTTCTTCGGGGTGCCGATCCCGGTCTGGTACCGGCTCGACAACGCTGGCGAACCGGACTACGACCAGCTTCTCATACCGGACGAATCTGCACTGCCGGTCGATCCCTCCTCGGAGTGTCCGCCCGGCTTCGACGAGTCTCAGCGGGACGTCCCGGGCGGCTTCACGGCCGATCCCGACGTGATGGACACGTGGGCCACCTCGTCGCTCACCCCGCAGATCGTCACCGGCTGGCAGCACGACGACGACCTGCACCGGCGCACCTTCCCGATGGATCTGCGCCCCCAGGGACAGGAGATCATCCGCACCTGGCTGTTCTCGTCGATCCTGCGGGCCGACCAGGAGAGCGACGTCCTGCCGTGGAAGACGGCCGTCCTCTCCGGCTGGATCCTCGACCCCGACCGCAAGAAGATGTCCAAGTCCAAGGGCAACGTCGTCACGCCGATGGACCTGCTGGTGCAGAACGGCTCGGACGCGGTCCGGTACTGGGCGGCCAACGGGCGGCCCGGCGCCGACCTGGCCTTCGACCCGGCGCAGATCAAGGTCGGCCGGCGGCTGGCGACCAAGCTGCTCAACGCGTCGAAGTTCGCGCTCGGGCTGGGCGCGGCCGAGGCGCTGCGGCAGCCGGTCACCGAGCCGCTCGACCGGGCGATGCTGACCCGGCTCGCGGCGGTGGTCAGCGCGGCCACCGAGGCGTTCGACCGTTACGACCACACCGACGCGCTGCAGACGACCGAGACCTTCTTCTGGACGTTCTGCGACGACTACATCGAGCTGGTCAAGGAGCGGGCGTACGCCGAGGGGACCGGAGCCGACTCGGCCCGGGCCGCCCTGGCCGCGGGGCTGTCGGTGCTGCTGCGACTGTTCGCGCCCTTCCTGCCCTATGTGACCGAGGAGGTCTGGTCGTGGTGGCGGTACGGCTCCGTGCACAAGGCGACCTGGCCGACGACGTACGAGCTGACCCGGGTCGCCGGCGAGGGTGACGCGAGCCTGCTCGACCTGGCCGGCGACGCGCTGCGCCAGGTCCGGCGGGCCAAGAGCGACCGGAAGCTGTCGATGAAGGCCGACGTGCCGCTGGCCGAGGCGCTCGGGCCGGCCGAGTTGCTCGACAAGCTGGGGCTGATCGAGAACGACCTCAAGTCGGCCGGGCGCATCGCCAAGCTGGACAGACTGCCCGGACGTACGCCGGAACTGGTCATCGCCAGCGCCTTCTGAGCGGAGGTGGTCCCGGCTCTGGCGAAAAGCCGGAGCCGGGGCCCCCGGCAGGGCAGCATGAGAGGCATGATCGCGCCTGACCAGGTGGAGGCGCCCGCACGCGACGCCGTGCTGTTCCGGTCGTCGCCGGTGCGGACGTTCGTCACCGTCTTCCTGCTGCTGATGCTGTCGTTCGCCCTCGTCTCGCCGATCATGGCATTGGTGACGGGCGGAACCGGGAACCCGTGGTGGCACACCGCGTTCCAGGCCGGGGCCGTCGCCGTCTTCGGGGCGGCGTGCTTCGCCTACTCGACGCGGGGCTCCCTGAAGACGTGGGTGCGGGTCTCGTCGGGCGGCCTCGAACTGGCCGCGCAGGACAGCGACCCGATCCTGCTGGCCTGGGAGGACATCGCCTCGGTGGAGGTACGCCGGGACCGGCTGCGCAACGTCCTGGACGTCACGCCGGTCGACCTCGACAGCGTGCACCCGGTGCAGGGACAGCGGGTCGGCTGGCCGGCCATGACCGAGACACCGAGCGGCACCGGATTCACGGCCGACCTCAGCGAGATCTGGCCGGGCCCGCGGCGGCTACGCCGCGAGCTCGCCAAACACCTGCGCCAGACGTCGGGCTGACCTCAGAAGTCGCCGCCGCCGAAGTCTCCGCCACCGAAGTCGCCGCCGCCGCCCCAGTCGCCGCCACCCATGTCGCCACCGCCCATGTCACCGCCGCCGAAGTCACCGGCGGCGTCGGCGTAGCCGTCCTGGAAACCGTCGCCGTAGCCCATGTCGCCGAAACCGGGCGAGAACAGGGCGTCGAAGATCAGCAGGCCACCGAGGGCGCCCGCGCCGGCGCCGAGCGCGGTCTTCCACACCGGCGTCGAATACCAGCCGGCCGGAACCGGGCGGCCCTGCACGCGGCCGCCGGGGTAGTAGTAAGGAGTGTCGGCGCCCGGCTGCGGGCCCGCCTTGTAACTGTGGCCCTGGACGTTGACCTCGCGCTCCTTGGTCAGCTGGCCGACGCCCTGCGCGCTCGCCAGCGGCGGCAGCTCGGGGCCGGGGTCGAGGCCCATCGCGATGCGGCCGGCCCGCACATATTGCAGGCCCTCCAGAGCCGACTCGCGCGCCAACTCGTACTGCCGGACGGTGTTGGCCTGTTGTAGTTGACCTCCGGCGGCGTTGTAACGCTCGCCCGCGTCGGCCAGGGCCTGCTGCGCGGCGGCGTCACTGCCGTGCAGGTTCATGAGCTGACCGCCGAGCCGCTCGTACCACCGCTGGGCCTCGGCCCGGGCGTCCTCGAGCCGCGTTTGCTGAGATGCCGCCCCGTTCCGCCGCGCCAAGGCGATCACGAGAACGACCACGACGATGATGGCCAGAATCAGCAACACGCTCATGTTCCAACGGTACCCTCGCGAATCACGTCGGAGCTGTCTGGCAATCTCCGTCATGTGACTGTCTCGACGCTGGCCGTGGTGCTCCTCTGTCTGGCCGCCGGGGCCGCGATCGGCTGGTTCGCCGCGCGGCTGCGGGCGGCCGCCGACATCGCCCGGCTCGAGGCGACCGTGCAGGCCCGCGCCGACGGCGAGGAACGTCTCGAACAGTCGATGCGCGCGCTGTCGTACGAGGCGACCGCTCAATCCCAGGAGGCGGTGGCCCGGGCCGTGGCCCCGCTGCACGAGACCCTGCGCCGCTATGAGCAGCGGGTGGCCGAGCTGGAGCGGGAGCGCGTCGACGCGTACGCCGAGCTGCGCGAGCAGGTCCGCTCGATGAGCGAGGTCTCGGGCGAGCTCCGCACGGAGACGAAACAGCTGGTGGCGGCGCTGCGGACACCGCAGGTGCGAGGCCGCTGGGGCGAGCACCAGCTGCGCCGCATCGTCGAGGCGGCCGGCCTGCTCGAGCACTGTGACTTCGCCGAGCAGGTGACGGCCACGACCGACAATTCGGGTGTACGTCCTGACCTCGTGGTCCGGATGCACGGGGGCCGCACCGTGGTCGTCGACGCCAAGGCGCCGCTCGAGGCATATCTGTCGGCCCTGGAGGCGCGCGACGAGCGCACCCGCGACGCCCACCTGAACCAGCACGCCCGGCACCTGCGGGCCCACGTCGACGCGCTGGCGGCCAAGGAGTATTGGACGGCCTTTGAGCAGTCCCCCGACTTCGTGGTGCTCTTCCTGCCGGCCGACCCGTTCCTCGACGTGGCCCTGCGGCACGACCCGACGCTGATGGAGCACGCCTTCCGGCGCAACGTCGTGCTGGCCACGCCGGCCACGCTGATCGCGATGCTGCGCACGGTCGCCTACTCGTGGCGGCAGGAGGCGCTGGCCCGCAACGCCGTGGCCGTGCACGGGCTGGCCCGCGAGCTCTACGGGCGGCTGGCCACGCTGGGCGACCACGTGGGCAAGGTCGGGAGTGCGCTCGGGGGCGCCGTCACGGCGTACAACCGGGCGGTTGGTTCTTTGGAAGCCCGCGTGCTGGTCAGCGCACGAAAGCTGGCCGAGATGGGCGTCTCCGACGACGAGATCGTCACGCCCCCGCAGATCGAGGTCGCCCCCAGACAGCCTCAGTCGCCCGAACTGATCGACTGACAGCCTCGCCCTCCCCGGGGGCCCCCGTCCTGCTCCAGTCTGACGGATTTGAGCGGCGGGAAGGGGGCCGAGCGGGCGAGCTGTGGACAACCGGCGGCCCTGTGGAAAACCTCAGGCGCGTGCGGCCGCGGCCTTCATGTCGCGGCGGAGCTCCTGCGGCAGCGAGAAGGTCAGGCGCTCCTCGGCCGTCGTGAACTCGGTGACCTCGCCGAAACCGCGCGCCGCCAAGTGGCCCAGCACCTCCATGACCAGGTCTTCCGGGACGCTGGCGCCGGAGGAGACGCCGACCGTGGTCGCGCCCTCGAGCCACTCGTCCTTGATCTCGGAGGCGTAGTCGACCAGGTGGCCGGCGCGGGCGCCCGCGTCGACGGCGACCTCGACGAGACGTACGGAATTGGACGAATTAGTCGAACCCACCACGATGACCACGTCGCACTCGGGGGCGATCTCCTTCACCACGTGCTGCCGGTTCTGCGTGGCGTAGCAGATGTCGTCGCTCGGGGGCGACTGGAGCAGCGGCAGGCGGGTCTTGAGGCGGGCGACCGTCTCCATCGTCTCGTCGACCGAGAGCGTGGTCTGCGAGAGCCACACGACCTTGGACGGGTCGCGGACGACGACCTTGTCGACCGAGTCGGGGCCGTCGACGAGCTGGATGTGCTCGGGGGCCTCGCCGGAGGTGCCGATGACCTCCTCGTGGCCCTCGTGGCCGATGAGCAGGATGTCGTAGTCGTCGGCGGCGAACCTTTTCGCCTCGTGGTGCACCTTCGTCACCAGCGGGCAGGTCGCGTCGATGGCCTTGAGGTTGCGGCTCTTGGCCTGCTCGTGCACCTCGGGGGCGACACCGTGGGCGGAGAAGACGACGGTGGAGCCCTCGGGCACCTCCTCGTTCTCCTCGACGAAGATCGCGCCGGCCGCCTCGAGCGTGCTGACCACGTGTTTGTTGTGCACGATCTGCTTGCGCACGTAGACGGGGGCGCCATAGAGCTTCAGCGCCTCCTCGACGGTCTGCACCGCACGGTCGACGCCGGCGCAGTAGCCGCGCGGCTTGGCCAGCAACACACGCTTCCGGGGCTCAGTCACCCGGCCATGGTACGTGGATCCCTCTCACGCATGCTTCTCTGCGATCCGCGCCACAGGCATACTCGTGCGGTGATCGTGACTCGCGCCTTCGGCGGCCTGCGCTTCGCGCTTGGCGCGTTCTCGCTGGTCGTGGGCCTGACCTGGATACTTCTCAATCTGCATTCGGCCAGTTACCGACTGGATCTGCTGGTCGGCTCGGTGTTGGCCGCGGGCGGTCTGGTGCTGCTCATGCCGCATCGCATCCACCTGCCCGGCCGGGTCACCGCGATCGTCATGTCCGCCTCGGCCGTGGTCGGGGCGGCCGCCGGCCTGGCCGCGTCCAAGGCACAGCTGTGCTGCATGTTCGGCTACGTCGTCGATCGCGGCTGGCCGTTCAGTTGGGCCAGCCGCGGCGCCTCGGCCGACGACGCCGCGACCGCCGTCCGGCTGGCGGCCGACGCCGACTGGACGGTCAACGTCGTCTCGCTCTTCGCCGATCTCCTGCTTTTCTCGTACGCCGGGTTGCTGCTCCTGGTGATCGTCGTGGTGGCCCGTCGCTCGAAAATGGGATAACAACCGATTTGCCGGTGACTTCACCTTTCGGCCGGGATACTCAGATTCATGCCTGAGGCCGACCCCGGACTCCTGGCGGGAGCGGCCACCACGCTGCGCCTGATCATCGGCTGGGCCTTCACCGCGCTCGCCCTGCTCAACCTCGCCATGGGTCTCGACTCGTTCGCGTACGGCCTGTTCCACGTCGTGCTCCTGCTCGCCGGGGTGACGCTGCTCGGCCTCCAACGGGTGGGCGGCCGCCCGGGGCGGATCGCGTGGATCGCCGGCTCGGCCGTCGCCGTGCTCGGCCTGGTCGTCTCGACACTGCCGAAGAGCCAGGTCAACTGCTGTTCCTCCGAGTACGGGGTCACGCACGGTTTCCCCTTCACCGTGCTGGCCCGCGATCCCGGCGGCTGGCATGCCGACAGCGTCCGGACTGTCTACGACCTGCTCTTCTGGGCGTTGGCCGGCATGCTCGTGCTGATCGCCGTCGCCCGCCTCACGCCCGCGCCGGCGCACCCCGCCCCGATCTCACCCTCGCGGCCGCCGGCAACGAACGATCATGCCGAGGAACGCGGGACGCGCACCGCGGACGACGAGAATGTCAGAGGGCTTCCGTAATCTGGCCGGGTGAGTGAGCCAGCAGGAGCCAAGAGCACCGCCGACGAGCCGTGGCCGGTGCGCGTCGTCAGTCAGAAGGTCGGCGCCTGGATCTCCAAGCTGGGCTGGGTCTGGATCGACGGGCAGGTGGCCCAGATCAGCCGCCGCCCCGGCTCCAGCGTGGTCTTCCTGACCCTGCGCGACCCGTCGGCCGACCTGAGCCTCACCGTGACCGCCCACCGCGACGTGCTCGACGCCGGCGCGCCCGAGCTGGCCGAGGGCGCCCGGGTCACGCTGCACGCCAAGCCGGAGTTCTACCCCGCCCGGGGCACGCTCAGCCTGCGCGCCGACGAGATCCGCCAGGTCGGCCTGGGCGAGCTGCTGGCCCGGCTCGACCGGCTCAAGAAGCTGCTGGCGGCCGAGGGCCTGTTCGCCCGCGAGCGCAAGCGCCGCCTGCCGTTCCTGCCCGGGCGCATCGGGCTGATCACCGGCCGGGCCAGCGCGGCCGAGCGCGACGTCCTGATGAACACGCGCCGCCGCTGGCCGGCCGTCGACTTCCGGGTGATCAACGTGCCGGTCCAGGGACCCACGGCGGTCCCGCAGATCATCGACGCGCTCAAGGTGCTCGACAACGACGAGACGATCGACGTCATCGTGATCGCCCGGGGCGGCGGCAGCGTCGAAGACCTGCTGCCCTTCTCCGACGAGGCGCTCTGCCGCGCGGTCTTCGGCGCCCGGACGCCGGTGGTCAGCGCGATCGGCCACGAGACGGACGCGCCGCTGCTCGACTACGTGGCCGACCTGCGCGCCTCGACGCCGACCGACGCGGCCAAGCGCATCGTGCCCGACCTGGCCGAGGAGCGGCAGCTGATCGACGTGGCCCGCCGCCGACTCGAGCGGGCGGTGCTCACCCTGGTCGACCGCGAGACCCATCGCCTCGAATCATGGCGCTCGCGCCCGTCGCTGGCCCGCCCCGAGCTGATGGTCGACCAGCGTGCGGCCGACGTGACGGCCCTGCGCGACCGGGCCGTCCGCAGCCTGGAAAACCGCCTGCGCCGCGCCGACGACGACCTGCGGCACACGGTGGCCCGCCTGCGCGCCCTGTCACCGGCGGCGACGTTGCAGCGCGGCTACGCGATCGTCCAGCGCGCCGACGGCCACGTGGTCCGCGCCGCCGACGACGTCAAGACCGACGACCTGGTGAGGGTGCGGCTCGCCTCGGGCGAGTTGCAGGCAGTCGTAAAGGAGAACGAATGAGCGACGACAAATTGAGCTACGAGCAGGCCCGCACCGAGCTGGCCACGGTGGTGGAGCGGCTGGAGCAGGGCGGCAGCTCCCTGGAGGAGTCACTGGCGCTGTGGGAGCGCGGCGAGAAACTGGCCGACGTCTGCCAGCGCTGGCTCGACGGCGCCCGGGAGCGCATCGACGCCGCCCGAGCCGCCCGCTCCGAGGACTGACCCGTCAGCGCAGCGACTCGGCCATGTGCTCCAGCTGGTCGACGTCGCTCTTGCCGATGACGATGACCGTGCGGGTCTGGTCGGCCAGGACCAGGGCCTTCTCGCCGGGGCGGGTGTCGTAGAGGCGCCAGACGCCGGCGTCCGAACGGAACTCGCCGGCCGGCTTGGCCTCCTTGGTGAGCTCGGTCGGGAGCAGGGTGGCCGAGGGGATGTTGCTCTCGACGAGTTGAAGGGCGTCCTTGTCCGGGTCGACGTAGCCGATCCGGAGGGTGGCGCCGGCGGTCTGGCGGCGGAAGGTCGCGGCTGACACGTGCCAGTCGTCGCCGAGGCCGGTCGGTTGCAGGACCGGGAAGATGTTGGCGCGCTGGGCCTCCTGCAACGCGGGCGCCGGGTCGACCGTGATCGGCGCGTCGCCGTTCAGCACGGTCCGGTAGAAGACCAGCAGCAGCGCGATCGGCACGAGCAGGACCAGCAGCGACATCGCCATGTCCTTGGGCGACCGCGCCTGCCCACGCTCCAGCCGCGCCGGCGCCTCGGACTGCTGCCCGGCCTCGTCCACAGTCGCAACCGCCGAGGGGGCGGGCGCGGAGGAGGCCGGCGCCGTAGAGGGGGCGGGCGCGGAGGAGGCGGGCGCCGTAGAGGGGGCGGGCGCAGAAGACGAGGCGGGTGCGGAGGGAGCCGCGGGCTCGGAGGCCGCGGCGGCGGCCGGCGCGGGGCCGGGGGCGGCTGCGGGGCCGGAGGCGGGCGCTGGGCTCGAGGCCGGCGCGGCCTGGGGAGCGGAAGGGGCGGGAGTGTCCGGTGCGGCTGGTTCCACTCACCCATTGTTAACCATGTCGCTGGGGCGGGACTTTGCACATCCGTACATGTGAGGATCGGGTAACTCACCAGCCCCGCAGAGTCGCGAGGAGGCGCCCATGCCAGCACGGGTCCCGCAGGATCTCGATCGCAACATCGCCCTCGATCTGGTTCGTGTCACCGAGGCCGCTGCCATGGCGGCCGGCCGTTGGGTCGGGCGCGGCGACAAGAACGGCGGTGACGGTGCGGCCGTCGACGCCATGCGCAAGCTGATCAATTCGATTCAGATGCGCGGCACCGTGGTCATCGGCGAGGGCGAGAAGGACGAGGCGCCCATGCTCTACAACGGCGAGCGGGTCGGCGACGGCACCGGGCCCGAGGTGGACGTGGCGGTGGACCCGATCGACGGCACCACGCTGATGAGCAAGGGCATGCCCGGGGCCGTGGCCGTGCTCGCCGTGGCCGAGCGAGGGGCCATGTTCGACCCCAGCGCCGTCTTCTACATGGACAAGATCGCCGTTGGGCCGGACTGCGCCGACGTCGTCGACATCAACGCCGGCACCGCCGAAAATCTGCGCCGCATCGCCAAGGCCAAGCGGTCCAGCATCTCCGACGTCACCGTCTGCATTCTCGACCGGCCCCGGCACGCCACCTTGGTCGAGGAGGTGCGCCAGGCCGGGGCGAACATCAAGTTCATCTCCGACGGTGACATCGCCGGCGCCATCTCGGCCGCGCGGGCCGAGTCCGACGTCGATGTGCTGATGGGCATCGGCGGCACCCCCGAGGGCATCACCGCCGCCTGTGCCATCAAGTGCCTGGGCGGGATGATCCAGGCCAAGCTGTGGCCGCACGACGACGCCGAGCGCGAGAAGGCGATCGCCGCCGGGCACGACCTCGACCGGGTGCTGACCACCGACGACCTGGTCACCGGCGACAACTGCTTCTTCGTGGCCACCGGCGTGACCAGCGGTGACCTGCTCAAGGGCGTGCGCTACCGCTCCGGGGGCGCGCACACCCAGTCGATCGTCATGCGGTCCAAGAGCGGCACCATCCGGGTGATCGACTCGTACCACCGCCTGGAGAAGCTGGCCCTCTACTCGGCCGTCGACTTCGACGGTCATCTGCCGACCGTTCCCCAGGGTGACGGAGACCCCGTCATCTAATTCTCAGGAAGGTGAGGCCCGCCATGTGTTGGCGGGCCTTGCCCGTCCCTGGAACCATTGACGGATGAGTTACGGGGCAGACACGACCCGCATCGAAGCCGAGGCGAAATTCGGCACGAACGAGTTCTACGCGTCCCTGGGGCGCGCGTTCCTCACCATGTGCGCCGTCGTTCCGTTCCTCTTCCTCATCGAGGCGATCGACGTCGGCATCGGCTCGGGGCAGCTCGACGTGGCCGGCGGCATCATCCCGCACCGCGTCGCCGGACTGGACGGCGTGCTGTTCAGCCCGTTCCTGCACGCCGGGTGGGACCACCTCTACGGCAACGCCGTCCCGCTGATCCTGGTCGGCACGTTCGCCCTGGCCGGCGGGGCCAAGCGGTTCATCTGGTCGACCTTCGTCATCATGCTGGTCAGCGGCCTGGGCGTCTGGTTCGTGGGCGACCCGAACAGCGTCGTGGTCGGCGCCAGCGGCGTCATCTTCGGCTATCTGGGCCTGCTGCTCACCCGTGGCCTGGTCGAGCGCAGCTGGTGGAACCTGGGCGTGGCCGCGTTCATCGGCCTGCTGTACTGGTACCAGGTCTACAACATCCTGCCGACCGATCAGCCGGTCTCCTGGCAGGGCCACCTGCTGGGCCTGCTCGGCGGCGTGATCGCGGCGATCCTGTTCCGCCGCAAGCGGCCCAAGCCCCTCTACTGAAGCTTGCTCAGCGCCGCGACGATCGCGGGACGGAAGGTGCTGATCTGGGTGTAGACGCCCGGATAACCGTCCCGCGCGCAGCCGAGCCCCCAGCTCACGATGCCCACCTGCACCCACTGGCCGCGCCGGTCCTGGTCGACCATCGGCCCACCGCTGTCGCCCTGGCACGTGTCCACCCGCCGGTCCCCGGCGCACATCTGCTCGTCGCGGACAAGCTTCACCCCGGCTTTGAGGTACGCCTTCGCGCAGCTCGCGTCCGAGACCATGGGCACCGTGGCGTAGTGCAACCGCCGCTCCTGCTTGACCGAGTCCTCGCGGGTCTGCCCCCAGCCCATCACCGTGTAGCGGCCCTTCCCGATCGTCTCGGGCGAGATCGGCAGCGCGGGCAGGTGCAGCACCCGGTCCATCTGGACCAGCGCCCAGTCGTCGCCGCGGGTCTCGTCCTTGAAGCCGGCGGCCCGGATGACCGAGACGCTGCGGGCGGTCAGCGCGCGCCGCGACTTGAGGTCGGACACCCCGGCCGTGATCTCGATCCGGTTCGAGGCGCCGGTGCCGTCGACGCAGTGGCCCGCGGTCAGCACGACCCGCGGCGCGACCAGCGTGCCGCCGCAGCCCATCGAGAGCCGCACCACCCAGGGGAACTTGCCCTGCGGCGCCACGGTGCCGCCGACCACCTCGCGCACCGGGCGGGGCTCCCCGCCGGCGTGAGCCGGTGAGGAGCCCGCACCCAGCACCGCCGCGAGGACACCGATCATGACCAGCGAAGCGGCATTTCGGACCATATGGACATTTGATCACATGAAAACGGGCCGCGCGGTTAGCCGCGCGGCCCGTTCATGAAGCTTGTCTACTTAGTACCAACCGGTGTCCTGCGAGTGCGCCCAGGCGCCGCAGGGGGTGTCGTACCGGCCCTCGATGTAGCCGAGGCCCCACTTGATCTGGGTCGCCGGGTTGGTCTTCCAGTCGTCGCCCTCGGAAGCCATCTTGCTGCCGGGCAGGGACTGCGGGATGCCGTACGCGCCCGAGCTGGGGTTGGAGGCCTTGTAGTTCCAGCCACTCTCCTTGTCCCACAGCTTGTTCAGGCACGGGAACTGGTCGATGCCGAAGCCCGCGGCGATCATCAGCGAGCAGCCGGTCTTGCGGGCGCCCGAATATTCGCTGCAGGAGGCGGGGACCTCGCCGGTGTACTCGGTGGGCCCGCTGCTCTCCTCGGACTCCTCCGCCTTCTTCTTGGCTTCCTCGGCCTTCTTGGCAGCCTCCTCGGCCGCCTTCTTCGCCTCGGCCGCCTTCTTCGCGGCGATCACCTTCTGCTCGGCCGAGCGCGCCTGCGCGGCGGAGACCTTGGCCGCGGCGGCCGCCTTCTCGGCGGCGCCGGCCTCGGCCTGGCTGCGCTGCGCCCGGTCCGCGGCGTGCGCGGCCTGACGCTGCTTCAGCAGCGCGGTGTCGTCGACATTCGCCTGCACGACAAGCTGCGCGTTGGCGCTCGCCCGCTGGACGTCCCGGTCCTGTCCGAGGTAGACACCTCCGGCGGCGCCCGCGACAAGCAGGCCGACAGCGGTGACTCGTACTCCGACCCGGCTCCAGAGCCGATTCACGAAGGTTCCCTTCGTCGGGGGCAATGACGCGGCACGTCCTCCACCGGGGGAAACGGCGGTTGGGCGTGCCGCGAGCACCGCGACCACTCGGGCCGGCATCTCGATCAGAATCGATCGGGAAGGTGGCCCGAAGTCGATCTCCGACGACGATGACCACGCATGGCGCTCGCCAGACACCATGGCGCAACGTGAAGGCGATGTGAAACGTCAGAGCGGGGTTGTGACTTTGCTCACTCGAATTTCACGCTCAAATCGGGTGAAAGAGCGCAGAAATCGCGTCACTCCGAAGGGGACACCGTTGTCACCTTACGGAGTGTAGCGATCACTCAGAGTGGAATCTCTTCGAGGAGGTCGGTGACCACCTCAGCGATGGGCGAACGCTCCGATCGGGTCAGCGTCACGTGGGCGAAGATCGGGTGTCCCTTGAGGGCCTCGATCACGGCGGTGACGCCGTCGTGCCGGCCCACCCGCAGGTTGTCGCGCTGCGCCACGTCGTGGGTGAGCACCACCCGCGAACCCTGCCCGATGCGGGAGAGCACCGTGAGCAGCACGTTGCGCTCCAGCGACTGCGCCTCGTCGACGATCACGAAGGCGTCGTGCAGGCTCCGGCCGCGGATGTGGGTCAGCGGCAGCACCTCGAGCAGGCCGCGGGCCATCACCTCCTCGACCACGTTCGCGTGCGCGACCGCGCCGAGCGTGTCGAAGACGGCCTGGGCCCAGGGCGACATCTTCTCATTCTCGGTGCCGGGCAGATATCCCAGCTCCTGGCCGCCGACCGCGTAGAGCGGGCGGAACACGATGACCTTCTTGTGGCGGTTGCGCTCCATGGTGGCCTCGAGGCCGGCGCAGAGCGCCAGCGCCGACTTGCCGGTGCCGGCCCGGCCGCCGAGCGAGACGATGCCGATCGACTCGTCCAGCAGCAGGTCGAGGGCCACGCGCTGCTCGGCCGAGCGGCCGCGGATGCCGAAGGCCTCCCGGTCGCCGCGCACCAGGCGTACCGACTTGTCGGGGTTGACCCGGCCCAGCGCCGAGCCGCGCGACGAGTGGATCACCAGGCCGGTGTGGCAGGGCAGGCGCTCGGTCTCCTCGAGCTCCAGCTCCTCACCGCCGTAGAGCGCGCTGACCTGGTCCTCGCCCAGCTTGAGATCGGCCATGCCGGTCCAGGTGGGGTCGCTGGCCTGCCCGTGCCGGTATTCGTCGGCGGTGAGGCCGACCGAGGCGGCCTTGACCCGCAGCGGCATGTCCTTGCTGACCAGCGTGACCTCGCGGCCCTCGGCCGCGAGCCCCAGCGCCACCGAGAGGATCCGGGTGTCGTTGGAGTCGTTGCGGAAGCCCTGCGGCAGGACGCTCTGGTCGGCGTGGTTGAGCTCGACCCGCAGCGTGCCGCCCTCGTCGTTGCAGAGCACCGGCTGGTCGAGCCGGCCGAACTTGATCCGGAGCTCGTCGAGGAAGCGCAGCGACTGGCGGGCGAACCAGCCCAGCTCGGGATGGTGGCGTTTTCCCTCCAACTCGGAGATCACGACGAGGGGGATGACCACCTCGTGATCGGAGAACCGGCGGAACGCCGCCGGGTCGGACAGCAGGACCGAGGTGTCCAGAACGAAAACACGGCCCTCGCGGGCCGGTTCGGTTCCGGAGACTTTGGCGGCCGAGTCACGTGAAGAGTTAGCGACGTCGGCGTCAGATCGGCGTGATGTCACAGGCCTGCTCCAGCGGGCGTGCAACCCGGTACGCCCGCGGTCCGCCACCTCCGGCGCCCGATCTCTGGCACGGGACGGATTGCAGGCCCCGTGGCGCACTTGTCGCAGGTCCGGGCCGGCCGGCTGGCTCGGGATGACCCCGTGCCATGACTCAAACGCTAGCGGTCATCAGCCGTACGCGGTAGTACGCAAAAACGGGTGACGTCCAACTCTCGGCTAATTTCTCGCGCATGAAAGGACACCCTCGGCGGGTAATCTGAGGCTCGTGGCACAGACTCCGCGTCCGACCCATCCGCTGAGCCTCTCCGACACGGGCGTCTCCGACGCCTGGGCTCTCACCGCCGAGCACAGGCAGCGGACCACGTTCTTCTTCGACTTCGACGGCGTGCTCTCGCCGGTCACCGACGACCCGGACGCGTCGCAGCCGGTGCCGTCCGTGCTGGGCGTGCTCGAAAAGCTCGCCACCGTCGTGCACCGGGTCGCCATCGTGTCGGCCCGTCCGGTCAGCTTCCTGCGGTCCCGCTTCTCCTCGCTCGAGGGCGTCGACCTTTACGGGCTCTACGGCCTCGAGGTGTGGCACGAGGGCGAGGTCGTCACCGAGCCGGCCGCGCTGCCCTGGGTGCCGGCCATGGCCGAGCTGGCCGAGCGGGCCAGGACCGAGCTGCCCGGCGACGTCCTGGTCGAATACAAACGCCTCTCGGTCGCCCTGCACTACCGCACGGCCCCGCAACGGGCCGCCGAGGTCGAGCGCTGGGGACACGAGCAGGCCGAGGCTAAGGGTCTGCGGATCCAGGGCGGGCGCATGGTGGTCGAGCTCAAACCGCCGGTCGACCAGGACAAGGGCATGGTCATCACCGAAGGCGTCCGCGACGCGGGCTGCGCCTGGTATTTCGGTGACGACATGTCCGACATCAAGGCGTTCGACGCGCTGCGCGCCCGCGAGGCGGTCGACCCGTCGTTCTTCGGTGTCGCGGTGGCCGTGGCCAACCCCGAGACCGGGGCCGAGGTGTCCAGCGCGGCCGACCTGACCCTCGACTCCCCCGGCGCGGTGGCCGACTTCCTCGCCGAGGGCCTCAAGCGTTTCTAGGCTCCGAAGCGGCGCTGCCGGTTGCCGTACGACCGCAGCGCCCGCAGGAAGTCGATCCGGCGGAAGTCGGGCCAGTTGGCGTCGTGGAAATAGAACTCCGAATGCGCCGACTGCCACAGCAGGAAGCCCGAGAGCCGCTGCTCGCCGCTGGTGCGGATGACCAGGTCGGGATCGGGCTGACCACGGGTGTAAAGGTGCTCGGCGATGTGGTCGACGTCGAGGATCTCGGCCATCTCCTCGATCGTGCGGCCGGCCGCGGCCTGCTCGTGCAGCAGGGAGCGCACCGCGTCGGCGATCTCACGGCGGCCGCCGTAACCGACCGCCATGTTCACCTCGACGCCGATCGTGCGGTTGCGCGTCTTCTCCTGTGCCGCCTTGAGCACGGTGGCCGTGGAGGCGGGCAGGATGTCGAGGGCGCCCACGATGCGCAGCCGCCACGGGTTGCCCTCCTCGGCCAGCTCGCTCGCCAGATCTTCGATGATCCGGAGCAGCGGATCGAGCTCGGCCGCCGGGCGGCGCAGGTTGTCGGTGGCCAGCAGATAGAGCGTGACGTGCTTGATGCCGGCCTGGTCGCACCAGGTCAGCAGCTCCTTGACGCGGGCGGCGCCGACGCGGTGGCCGTCGTTGGGGTCGACGAACCCCATTTCACGGGCCCAGCGACGATTGCCGTCGCACATGACGCCGACGTGCTGGGGCACGGGCTTGCCGGCCAGCTTGCCGGCCAGCCGCCGTTCGTACACGCGGTAGAACGGAGTGGAGATCAGGGACCGCAGACTCATCGCATCAAACCCTAGCCCGCGCCGGTAGCGACTCAAGGGTGGGCTTGGCGACGGTGACTCAACCGCAAGGTGATGAGTCCGATCGTGCGAGCGTCGAAAACCCCGTCACCGAGCCCCAGCTCCACCATCCGGTCGAAAACACCACCATCTCGGGCGGCCGCGCCCACCGCGGCGTCGACCACGGCCGGCCTCCGGCTGAGCCAGGCCGCGAAGCCGGAGTGCCGCAGATGACGCCCGAGGCGCCGGCGCAGCGCGTCGCGATAGCGCTCGGCCACCCGTTCGGGTCCGGCCGCGGCCGCCGCGCCGGCCAGCGAGCCGGAGAGCACGGCGTAGAAGATCCCCTCACCGGTGAACGGGTTGATCAACGAGAGGGCGTCGCCGGCGAGCAGCACGCGGCCGCGGCCCGGCGGCGGCCGGTGGGTCGAGAGCGGCAGGTGGTGCCCGCGCAGGCCGTCCGGCTCGGCGCCGGCCAGGAGATCTCCCAGCCGGTCGAGGAGGTACGCCCGGGAGAGCGGCACGCCACGGAGAACCTCCCCGTAACCGACGTTGGCGGTGCCGTCGCCGAGCGGGAACTCCCAGGCGTACGCGGGCCAGCGCTGCCGCGTGGTGACGATGACCTGTTCACTGGTGTTGGCGGTCGGCGCGTAGCCGCGGATCGCGACGGCGAGATGGCCGGGCGGATTGACCGGATGACCGAGCTGTTTCCGTACGACCGAACCGGCCCCGTCGGCGCCGATGAGCACCCGCGCCCGCACGAGACCGTCGATGACCACCGCGTCGCCGTGATCACTCACCCGGCGTACGACATGACGCCGCAACTCCGCTCCCGCCGCGACCGCCGCCCGCACCAGGCGCTCGTCGAAGACCCGCCGGGGAACGGTGTGCGCCGGCCGCGGCAGCGGCCGAGCCACCGCCGTCCCACCCGGCGCCACCAGGCGCAATCGTTCGATAGCCGGGTAACCATCGGTCACCCCGGACACACCGAGCCCGTCCAGCACGGCGACGGCCTCGGCCGCGATGCCGTCCCCGCACGGCTTGTCACGGGGGAAGCCGGCCCGGTCGAGCAGCAGCACCGTCGCACCGGCCCGGCGCGCGGCGATCGCGGCCGCGGCCCCGGCCGGACCGGCGCCGGCCACCACCACGTCGAAGCTCTCGACCGGCATGCCGGTCCTCCTCAGGTGCGCGCCTCGACGGGAAGATCGGCCACCGCGGCCGCCCGGTACAAGGCGTACCAGGTGAGCAGCGCGGCGGCCAGGAGCGGAGCACCGTCGCGGATCACACCGTCGGCGCCCAGCAGGAAGTAACAGAGCGGAAGGTCCCAGAGGAGGACGAAGAGGGTCAGCCAGGACAGGGCCCGGCGCGCGCCGGCCTTCCCCCTCATCAGGAAGATCGTGCACAGCAGGACGGCGTAGCTGACCGCGATGCCGGCGAACAGCCAGAACACCACGGCCAGCAGCCACTGTGGACGATCGCGCAGCTCGCCGAACGAGATGAGACACGGCACCAGCATCAGCGGGCTGTAGGTGAAGGCGGCGAGCCGCGCAGTGAGCAGCCAGCCGGTGACCGGTGCACGCCGCGGAGCCGCCTCGCGCATCGCCAGCCCTTCGCGAGTCACCACCAACCGGTTCGGATGGCGCACCAGTTGCTCACGAACCACCGGGTGCCGGTAGAGCAGAGCCACCACGGCGGCGCAGAGGACGACCAGGACGACGAAGCCGATCACGCCGGGCAGCGGTGGTGTGCCCGAGCGCGGGACGACGAGGCGCCCGACCGCGAAGATCGTGGTCACGGCCAGGATCAGGCCGAGCGGACGGGCCGCCGCCCGTGACCGGCGCACCTGCCGGATCAGCAGAAGCCAGCCGAGGGTACGCAGCAGCGCCCACCCCGTACGGACCGCGAGCCCGAAGCCGTGCTCCGGCGCGTACGAGTAGTTGAGGATCTCGACCACGACGGTGGCGGCCGCGGTCGTCACCAGCAGAGCGATCAGGACGCGGAGAGGTCGGGCCACGTCCTCGGTGTTACCCGGAGCGCGCCCGCCTCACGCGAGGATGAGACGGGCGCGGGACGTCACGCGTCGGACAGGCGGGCGCGCAACGCGTCCAGCTCGGACCAGAGAACGGCCGGGAGCTTGTCGCCGAACTTCGTGAACCACTCGGTGACCTGGGGGATCTCGGCCAGCCACTCGTCGCGGTCGACGCGCAGCACGGCGGCCAGGTCGTCCGGGGCGAGGTCGAGGCCGTTCAGGTCGAGCGCGTCCGGGGTCGGCACGTGGCCGATCGGGGTCTCCACCGCCTCGCCCTTGCCGTCGAGCCGCTCGACGACCCACTTGAGCACCCGGCTGTTCTCGCCGAAGCCGGGCCAGAGGAACCGGCCGTCCTCGCCGCGGCGGAACCAGTTGACGTAGAAGACCTTGGGCAGCTTGGCGGCGTCGCCGGGCGCGCCCTTGGCCATGTCGATCCAGTGCTGGAAGTAGTCACCGGCGTGGTAGCCGATGAACGGCAGCATGGCCATCGGGTCGCGGCGCACCACACCGACCTGGCCGACCGCGGCCGCGGTGGTCTCGGACGACAGCGTCGCGCCCAGATAGACGCCGTGCACCCAGTCGCGGGCCTCGGTGACCAGCGGGACCGTCGTCCGCCGGCGGCCTCCGAACAGGATCGCGTCGATCGGCACGCCGCGCGGGTCGTGATATTCGTCGGCGAGGATCGGGCACTGCTCGATGGGCGTACAGAATCGGCTGTTGGGGTGGCTCGAAGGGTTTTCCGAGTCCGGGGTCCAGTCCTGGTTCTTCCAGTCGGTCAGGTGGGCCGGCGGCTCGCCCATGCCCTCCCACCAGATGTCGCCGTCGTCGGTGAGGGCGACATTGGTGAAGACGGAGTTGCCCCGGGCGAGCGTGCGCATCGCGTTGGGGTTGGTGTGGAAGTCGGTGCCGGGGGCGACGCCGAACAGGCCGAACTCGGGATTGGTGGCCCACAGCCGGCCGTCCTCGCCGAACCGCATCCAGGCGATGTCGTCGCCGACGGTCTCGACCTTCCAGCCGGGCAGGGTCGGTTCGAGCATGGCCAGGTTGGTCTTGCCGCAGGCCGACGGGAAGGCGCCGGCGATGTAGCGGACCCGGCCCTCGGGTGAGGTCAGCTTCATGATCAGCATGTGCTCGGCCAGCCAGCCCTCGTCGCGGGCGGCCACGCTGGCGATGCGCAGCGCGTAGCACTTCTTGCCGAGCAGCGAGTTGCCGCCGTAGCCGGAGCCGAACGACCAGATCTCGCGGGTCTCCGGGAAGTGGGAGATGTACTTCGTCTCGTTGCACGGCCAGGGGACGTCTTTCTCCCCCGGCGAGAGCGGCGCCCCGACCGAGTGCAGCGCGGGCACGAAATCGGCGTCCTCCCCCATGGCCTCGAGAACGCCGGAGCCCATCCGGGTCATGATCCGCATGCTGGCCACGACGTACGGGCTGTCGGTCAGCTCCACGCCGAACATCGGGGCCGGGGCGTCCAGCGGTCCCATGCAGAACGGGACCACGTACATGGTCCGGCCCTTCATGCAGCCCCGGTAGAGCTCGGTCATGGTCGTCTTCATCTCGGCCGGCGCCATCCAGTTGTTGGTGGGGCCGGCGTCGGCCTCGTCGGCCGAGCAGATGAAGGTGCGCTCCTCGACGCGGGCGACGTCGCCGGGGTCGGTGCGCGCCCAGAACGAGTTCGGCTTCTTCGCGGGGTCGAGCCGCACGAGCGAGCCCGATTCGACCAGGGCATCGGTGAGGGTTTTCCACTCCCGTTCCGAACCGTCGCACCAGACGACACGGTCGGGAGTGGTCAGAGCGGTTACTTCGTCGATCCAGGCGAGCAGCCGGGGATGAGAAGTAGGGGGCACGGTGATCTCCTTCGGTCGGCGTTGACCAGGACCACTTGCAGTCTTGGGGAGTTACCAGAGCCTAAGGGCCTTCAACGTTGTCTTCATCGGGAGAAGTTGTGGACAACCGCACAATCCTCGGCATCTTTGCTTGCAGAGTTTCGATTCTTCGTCGTTGAGTGCAGTTCCGCGCAGCATTGCCGGAACGGCCAGGAGCGCGCCCCGCCGTTCGGCGACTTTCACAAAACGGACTTAACCCCCTAAGCTTGGGTAATCGGGCTTTCCTCTCCTAGGAGGCAGGAATGACCATCCCGGGCAGTCCAACCGACACGGACACCGAACTACTGGCGGCGGTCCGTGAAGGGGACACCGCGGCGTACGGGACGCTCTACGAACGGCACCACGCCGCGGCCCGGCACCTGGCGTACGGCCTCACCCGCGACCCGGCCGACGCCGACGACCTGGTGGCCGAGACGTTCGCCAAGGTCTTCGCCGCCCTGCGGGCCGGCCGGGGACCGCTGGTCGCCTTCCGCGCCTACCTCGCCACCACCATGCGGCACGTCTGCTATCACCGGGCCCGCCGGGACCGGCGGCTCGAGTTCACCGACGACCTCACCCGCTACGACGAGGGCCAGCCGTACACTGACCCGGCGCTCGACCGGCTGGAGCGGGCGTACGCCGCGGCGGCGTTCCGGCAGCTGCCGGAGCGCTGGCGTGACGTGCTGTGGCAGACCGCGGTCGAGGGCAACACCCCGTCCGAGGTGGCCGGCATGCTCGGGATGACACCCAACGCCGTGGCCGTGCTCGCCCACCGCGCCCGCGAGGGCCTGCGCAGCAACTACCTCCAGCAGCACGTGGCGGTGGCCAAACACCCGGAGTGCCGGTGGGCCGGCGAGCGCCTCGGCGTCCATCTGCGCGGCCGTCTCGCCCCGCGCGACAGCAACCGCATGCGCCTGCATCTCGGCTGGTGCGCCGGGTGCCGCGAGCGGGTGGCCGAGATCGCCGAGATCAGCGACATGCACCCTCCGTACCAGCAGCGCGGGTTAAGACTCGCCAACGAAAACAGCGGGGCGTGACGGCCCCCGGTACTCTCGGACCGTGCCCGACATCTCGCCGACGCAGCCCTCCGGCCTGCGCGTAAGGATTCGGGGACTCGTCCGCGAGCTCGGCAAGTTCGGCACCGTGGGGAGCATCTCCTTCGCGATCGACCTCGCCATCTTCAACGTGTTGCTCCAGGCCGGCGTGGAAACGCTGTTCGCCAAGACCATCTCGACCGTGCTGGCGACCACCGTCGCGTTCACCGGCAACCGGTTCTGGACCTGGCGGCACGCGGCCCACGCCAACATGGCCCGGCAATACACCATGTTCTTCGTGCTCAACGCCATCGGCCTGGGCATCGGGCTGGCCTGCCTGGCCATCAGCCACTACGGCCTGGGCAGCGTCTGGCCGGTCTTCGAGACCAGGCTCGCGGACAACATCTCGGGACAGCTGATCGGCACCGCCGTCGGCACGCTGTTCCGTTTCTGGTCGTACCGCCGGTTCGTTTTCCCCGTTGCGACCCCGCCGGGCCCGCCTCCCCCTCACGACAGCCGGGCGGCGCATGTGACGCCGCCTGCATCCCCCGTTCGTGACACGGCGTAACAGCCCACTCTCCCGTAAGGTTGCCCAATGCCTTCAGTCAGTTCGCTGACGTCACACCTGCGCCGTCTCGCACCCGAAGCCATCGCGTTCGGTGTCATCGGCGCCGGAAACACCCTGCTCTACCTGGCCATCACCTGGGCCCTGCTGCCGATCGGCGCGGTCAAGGCCAGCGTCGTCGGCACGATCATCACCACCACGCTGGCGTACTTCGCCAACCGCTACTGGACGTACCGTCACCACACGCGCACCGCGCTCCGGCGTGAATACACGCTGTTCTTCGGCTTCAACCTGGTCGGCATGGTCATCCAGTCCGGGACCATCGCCATCGGCAAGTACGGCTTCGGGCTGACCGAGGAGCACAACAAGTACGAGTTCATGGCCGTCACCCTGCTCGGCATCATGATCGCCACGGTCTTCCGCTTCTGGGCGTACCGGACCTTCGTCTTCCTCAAGCCCCCGGTCGACGGCCACGAGGCCGAGCTGGCCGACCTCGACGCGGCGGCCGGCCTGGCCGAGCTGAGCACCGAGGACGAGCCGAAGGCTAGTTCTTCGCCTGTCTCCTGAACAGGCCGCGCCGCTGCTGCACCGGCAGCTCCGGCTCTTCCTCTTCCTCCTCGTCCTCCGGATGACGCAGCCGATCGTGCTCGATCAGCTCGTAGAGCAGCGTCTGCACGCTCTGCGCCCGCGGGACCGAGGCCAGCAGGACGGCCTGCTCGCCGATCGAGTCGACCTTCAACGTCCCCGACCCGAAGACCCGGTCGAGCACCGACTGGTTGACCACGTGGTCGTTGACCCGGTTGAGCGGCAGGTCGCGCCGTTCCCGCGCGATCACGCCGTCCTGGAGCAGGATCCGCTCGTCGGTCAGCACGTAGTGGGTGCACCGCCACTTCACCAGCGGCGTCACCCCGTACCGGATGCCCTGGTAGAGCATGATCAGCGCGACCACGGCGAAGCCGATGCGCCCGCCCTGGTTGGTCGGCAGCATCACCCAGGCCACGGTGCTCACGACCACCGCGAGCAGCACGATCAGGCCCGGCCGGACGGCCGACTTCCAATGCGGACGCAGGTGGAGGACGAGCTCCTCCTCGTCGGCCAGGACTTCCTGCGGGAACGCCACGCGGTCAGCGTACGTGCAGCACGTCACCCGCCGAGACGCGAACGTCGGCCCCGTCCGCCGTACGGACGACCAGACGGCCGTCGGCGTCGACCGATGTCGCCTCACCCTCGAGCGGACCGCCGGCCGGCAGCAGCACGCGAACCTGCCGGCCGATGGTGGCGCAACTGCGCCGGTACGCCGCGAGCAGCCCCGACATCTCGGCGTCGCCGTCGGCGCCCCGCCACCCTTCGTACCAGGAGGCGATGCCGCGCAGTGTGGCCCGCAGCAGGGGGTCACGGTCGGTGATCGGTGCACCGGCCACGCGTAGTGAGGTGGCGGGCAGCCCGTTCGTCTCCGGCAACTCCTCGGGGCGGGTGCTCACGTTGAGGCCGATGCCGACCACGACGGCGTCACCGGAGGCCTCGGCCAGGATGCCGGCGCACTTGCCGCCACCGACGAGCAGATCGTTGGGCCACTTCAGCGTGGCCTCGACCTCGGACACCCGGGTCACGGCCTCGCACAGGGCGACCCCGGCCAGCAGAGGCAGCCAGCCGAGGGCGCCGGGCGGCACGGCGGGCCAGCCTTTTTCCTTATTCCGTACGCCGGGACGCAGCAGCACGCTCAAGGTGAGGCCGGCCCTCGGCGGCGAGGTCCATTGCCGATCACGGCGCCCGCGGCCGGCGGTCTGGCTCTCGGCCACGACGACCAGCCCTTCAGGCTCACCACCTTGAGCGGCGGCGATCGCGTCGGCGTTGGTGGAGGCGGTCTCGGCCCGAAGGTCGAGCCGCCGCCAGAACCCGCCGGGCGTCACGAGCGCCCGCTCGAGCGCCCGGGGCGACAGCGGGGGGCGGTCGAGATCGGTGTACGGCGAAGACATCAGCCGAGCGTAGTCCGCACTTACTGGGGCGGGTCGGCGGCGTGACGGCTCACGTAGACCCGGCTCGGGTGGGACGGCGGCGGGGGCGTCTCAGCCGGGCGGGGTCGCGGGCGCGGGCGGGGGCGGCGTTCGACCGGCTGGGTCTCGTTCTCCGGGCGCCACTCGCGGGGCTGGGGTTGCTCGCGGGCGGCCCGGCGCTTGTCGTTGCGGGACTGCCAGCTGCGGGGCAGACGGATCCGGCCGGAGCGTTCGCCGTCGTCGCCGGGCGGCCACGTGGGCACGACCTCGGTCGGCTCGTGGACGGGGGTGAGGTCGAAACCGGTAGCCGGCTCATAGTCGGGGACCGGGGGAAGGCGCTCGACGGCCACCGGCCAGCCGTATCCCTTGGCCGAGGGCTCGTGGTCGGCGTCGAGCTCGACCGGGATGGGCGTCCAGTATTCGCCGGAGGGCAGCTCGTCGCGGGTCTGCCGATATTCGGGGCGGACCCAGCCCTCGACCCGGTGCCCGAGACGGCCGGCCGACCTCGGCGCGGGCGCCGGCTCCTCGACTGCCTCGCCCACCGATGACCCGGCCACCGAACTCAGTTCGCGATCGGGATCCCGCCCCTGCTCGGGCACCAGGCCGGGCTCCAGCTCGAACTCCCGGTCGAGCTCGAACTCCCGATCCAGTTCCAGCTCGTGCTCCGGCCTCATTTCGCGCTCCAGCCCGGCCTCGCGCCCCGGCTCCGGCTCGCGCTCCCATTCGAGGTCGCTCGACGGTCCCTGCTCGCGGTCCGGGCCCAGCTCACGGTCCAGCCCCAGCTCACGGTCCAGCCCCAGCTTGCGATCCGGGCCCGGCTCGCGGTCCAGCCCCAGCTCGCGGTCCGGCTCCGCGGGCGGGTCGGGCTCGAGGGAAGCGAACGCGAAAGCGTCGTCCTGCGTTGGGGCGCGCTCTCCGGCGTACGGCGTCAAGTCCTGACGGCGACGCCGGCGCCTGGGGCGAGGCTCCGGGGTTTCCGGGTCCTCGTCGGCGGCCAGGCCGATCATCGCCAGGCCGCCGCGCTCGTCCTCGTCCGGTGCCGCCGGGCGGCTGCGACGCCGGCTTCCCCGGCCCCGGTGGCCCTGGGCCTCGGCCTCCAGGACCGCGGTCCGTGTGGCCTCGCGGACCGCCCTCCGGCCCGCCCGCCGGCCGCCGACACGGAACAGCACGCTGCGGAAACAGATCAGAGTGGCGATGCCGCCGGCGATGAGGGCGATCCCGGCCGCGGTCATCCAGTTCGTCACGTGAGGCGTAACGAATGGGGCATTGAGTGCGAAACGCACCCGTAGCGGCGCGCGAACCGATCTCGCACTACGATCAAGTCCGCTGTTTCCACCCTTCGCGGAGAGCGTGAGGCACCACTGTGACGACGCAGCCGGACGCGGCCCAGGCCGACATCCACACCACCGCCGGAAAGATCGGCGACCTCACCCGCCGTACGGACGAGGCCGTGCACGCCGGAAGCGAGCGTGCCGTCGAGAAACAGCACGCCCGGGGCAAGAAGACCGCCCGTGAGCGGATCGCCATGCTGCTCGACGAGGGCTCCTTCGTGGAGCTCGACGCGCTCGCCCGGCACCGCTCGACCAACTTCGGGCTGGACAAGAACCGCCCGTACGGCGACGGCGTGGTCACCGGCTACGGCACCGTCGACGGCCGGCAGGTCTGCGTCTTCTCGCAGGACTTCACCGTCTTCGGCGGATCCCTGGGCGAGGTCTTCGGCGAGAAAATCGTCAAGGTGCTCGACCTGGCCATGAAGACCGGCTGCCCGATCATCGGCATCAACGACTCCGGCGGCGCCCGCATCCAGGAGGGCGTGGTCGCGCTCGGCCTCTACGCCGACATCTTCTTCCGCAACGTGCGGGCCAGCGGCGTCATCCCGCAGATCTCCCTGATCATGGGCCCGTGCGCGGGCGGCGCGGTGTACTCCCCCGCGATCACCGACTTCACCGTGATGGTCGACCAGACCTCGCACATGTTCATCACCGGCCCCGACGTGATCAAGACGGTCACCGGCGAAGAAGTCGCCATGGAAGAGCTCGGCGGCGCCCGCACCCACAACACGCGCAGCGGCAACGCCCACTACCTGGCCTCCGACGAGGACGACGCCATCGACTACGTGCGGGCGCTGCTGTCCTACCTGCCGTCGAACAACCTCGACGAGCCGGCCGTGTTCGAGATGCCGGCCGACCTGTCACCCTCGGACGACGACCTGGCCCTGGACACCCTGATCCCGGATTCGGCCAACCAGCCGTACGACATCAAGAAGGTCGTCGAGACTGTCGTCGACGAATTCCTCGAGGTGCAGCCGCTCTACGCGCAGAACATCGTGGTCGGCTTCGGCCGCGTCGAGGGCCGCCCGGTCGGCGTGGTCGCGAACCAGCCCACACACTTCGCGGGAACGCTCGACATCGCGGCCTCGGAGAAGGCAGCCCGTTTCGTCCGGACGTGCGACGCCTTCAACATTCCGGTGCTCACCCTGGTCGACGTGCCGGGCTTCCTGCCGGGCACGACGCAGGAGTGGGACGGCATCATCCGGCGAGGGGCAAAGCTGATTTACGCGTACGCCGAGGCCACCGTCCCGAAGATCACGGTGATCACCCGCAAGGCCTACGGCGGCGCGTACGACGTGATGGGCTCCAAGCACCTCGGCGCCGACATGAACTTCGCGTGGCCGACCGCACAGATCGCGGTGATGGGCGCACAGGGCGCGGTGAACATCCTCTACCGCGGCGAGCCGGTGGAGAACCGCGCGGCGCGCGTCCAGGAGTACGAGGACACGCTGGCCAACCCGTACATCGCGGCCGAGCGCGGCTACGTCGACGCGGTGATCCGGCCGTCCGAGACGCGGGGCCAGATCATCCAGGCGCTACGGATGCTGCGCACCAAGCGCGAGACCCTGCCCCCGAAGAAGCACGGCAACATTCCGCTATGAGGTGGACGGGAGCCACTGGCCGGCGAGCAGGAAGGCGCCCACCACCAACGCGACCAGATTGACCACCAGGAAGACGCCGACCCAGAAGATCGCCGGCACGTGCGTGACATGGGCCAGCTGGTCGGCGTCCGACTCGGGCATGCGGCCCCGGCGGCGCAGACTCTGGAGCTCGAAGACGGGACGTACGCCTCCGAAGAGCAGGAACCAGACGCCGGCGTAGGCGAAAGCGGCCTGCACCTGGGGCGAGGCGTACCAGGAGACGACGAAGACGATCGCGCCCGTCACCACCAGGGAGACCACGCCGAACAGGTTCCTGATGTTGATCAGCATGAGCAGCAGCAGGACCACGGCCAGCCACAGCAGCAGCGTGATCCGGTTGCCGCCGAGCAGCCACGCCCCGAGCACGCCGACCAGCGACGGCGCGATGTAGCCGCCGAGCAGGGTGAGCATCATGCCCGGGCCGGTGGGCCGGCCCGACGAGAGCGTCAGGCCCGACGTGTCGAACTCCAGCCGGATGCCACGCAGGCGACGGCCGGTCAGCAGCGCGAACAACGCGTGACCGCCCTCGTGCGCGATCGTCACAGCGTTACGGGCGATCCGCCACACCGGGCGGAACGACACGGCCAGCAGGCCGGCCAGCGCGGTCAGCAGCACCAGCAGACCGGGCGGGTCCGGTTGGGCGCCGAGCAGCTTGTCCCAGAAGTCAGTCACACCTTCGATCGACACAGCGCCGAACTGTAGCCGATCACGCTATGCGCGACGTCGCACTACCGCCTTGGCGGGAGCCTCGGAAGGCTTGGCGAGCGTGCGGGCGGCGTAGACGCCACCGGCGAACACCGCCAGCAGGGCGATGATGGCGAACATGGCGAGGGGGCCGATGGTCACGGTCAGCACAACGAGATCCGCGAACCCGATCAGCACCCAGAGTCCTAGGGTGGGCTTACTGCCGTACCGTCGGCAGTTCATGTCGCACCTCCTCGGTGATACGACGTGAACTACCCATTCATCCGGGGAATCACGCCTTCGACTTGAACCCCGCGTAGATGGCCTTAAGGTCGGCCTGCGACGCGTCCCAGTCGTCGGGGCTGACATACCAGTTCAGCGAGTACGCCTGGTGGTCGTTCACGACGAAGTTGCGCTTGACCACGCGCTGCCGGTTGTTGGTGCTGGTCGTGTAGTAGTACTCCCAGTCGGCGGCGTTCTTGAAGTAGCCGTTCACCCGGTCGATCCGGACCTTGTCGTACTTGTAGATGGTGTTGGCGCGGTCCTTCTCCTGCGAGACCCAGTCCTGGTACGCGTCCGGCTCGGGGCTGGTCGTCTGCGACACGATCAGCAGCCGGTTGTTCCACTTGAACTCGATGCCGTTGCTGGTCACCCGGCGCGTGGCGTCCGCCGGCCGCGGAATCTTGAAGCCGGTGGGGTCGGTGTAGAGCGACCAGCCGGCGGGCAGAGCGTTCGCGGCCGGGGTGGTCGGCACCTTGGTGGGCTTGGCGGCGGCGCTCGCCGGCGCCGACGCGGGCGGGGCGGCAGCCGCGGAGGTGGTGGGGGCGGCCGCGTTGGCGTCGGTCTTCCCGTCGTTGTCGTCACCGAAGGCCTGAACGACAAGAACGACGACGAGTACGACGATCAGCAGCACCACGCCGAAGCCGATGGCGGCCTGGCGATAGGTGAGCCGGGTGCCGAAGACGGTGACACCGGGACTGCTCGAATACGACGGCGTGACCGGCATCGGTGTCCACGCCGGACGGTTCGAGCGGTTGACACCGGGCATGGCAGGAATGTCGGAGCTCTTCCGCCGCGGCGGAATCATCCCGGCGACCGCAGTCTTGTCGGAGCCACCCAGGTCAGCGACCAGCTTGGTCGCGTTCTGGTCTTCGGAGCGGGCGGCCTGCGTCTTCTCCCCGGCGGGCGTCGCGGCCGGGGCTTCAGACTTTGCCGCCGCCGGCGTTGCGGGTTCGCCAGTCGCCACGGTTGCCGGCGCCGAGGTCGCGGAACGTTGGGGCGCGGGCTTTCCGGGCGCGGAGCTTTCCGGCGCGGGCCTATCCGGAGCGGAGCTTTCCCGCGCGGGCCTCTCGGGCGCGGAGCTTTCGGGCGCGGAGCTTTCGGGCGTGGGCTTCTCAGGTGTGAAGCTCTCGGAGGCGGCGCTCTCGGAGACGGCGCTCTCGGAGACGGCGCTCTCGAGGGCGGCGCTTTCCACTGCGGGCGCGTCCGGGGAGGGTGCCTCCGAGGTGGGCGGCGACGAGATAGGCGTCCCCGAGGTGGGGCCTCCGGCCTCGGGGCTGGAGGTGGCCGCGCCGGCGGCCTCATTGCTTTGTTCGACCGCGGCGTCGGCGTCTGTCTGGGATGCCGCGGCCTCGGCTTTGCCCGGCGGCGCGGACGTCTCCTCGGCCGGCTTCACGTCGCCCGAGTCGGCACCCTGCTCGTCGCCGGCCGTCTTTTCCTCGGCCGACGCAGACTTCGCCTCCGTACCGTCCTTGTCGGCCGCTGCGCCCTCCGCTGTCGCCGCGGACGTCTGGCCGGTGTCAGCGCCCGGCTTGACGTCGGTGCTCGATCCGGCATCCGCCCCGGACACGCTCTTCGCGTCTTCGGACGTGCTTGTCGCGGCGTTGGACTTGTCCGCGGCAGCCGCGCTCGGCGCAGCCCCGGTCGCACTCGTCGCAGTCTCGGACACGCTCGCCGGAGTCCCGGACGTACTCGTTGCGGTGCCGGGCGCGCTCGGCGCAGTCCCGGACGTACTTGTTGCGCCGCGCGCGCTCGGCGCAGCCTCGGAGACACTCGGCGCAGCCTCGGACGTACTTGTCCCGGCGCCGGGCGCGCTCGGCGCAGCCTCGGACGTACTCGTTGCGGCCTTTGACTTGCTCGCCGCAACCCCGGACGTGCTCGCCGCGGCCGTCGAAGCCGCCGTCGCACTGTCGGATTTAACAGACTTATCGTCATCGGTCTTCGGGGCCGAGTGGGGCGCTGCCTCAACCTTTGACTGCGGCTCGGGTGCGTCGGGCTTCTCGGTCGCTGTCTTTCCGGCGTACCCGGGAAGCTTTGTGACTGGTTTCTTGGGTGGCGGGACGACCGTTGTCGCGTCGATCGGCGGCTTGGGCGCGGGAACCACGGTCGTGGCGTCGATCGGTGTCTTCGGGGGCGGAACGACCGTGGTGGCGTCGGCCGGCCTGTCGACGATGCGCGGCATCACCGTGGTGGCGTCGGCCGGCATCGGCTTCGGCACCACGGTGGTGGCGTCGTTCGCCGGGGTCGCGGGCTTGCCCCGGCGGGCGGCGGCGACGTCGGCCGCGGTGAAACCGGCGTGCCCGGCGCGGGTCGTGCGCGGCGGGGCGCCCTTGGCGGGGTCGGGGCGCGCGGGGTCGGGGGCCGGTCCACGACGCGTACTGATGAAAGCGGTCTTGTCGTCCCGGACCGGCGGACCGTCGACCCGGGTGGCGTCGATGCGCGGCTTGTCGGTCCTGGGAGGGTCGGTGCGAGGCGGCTGCTTGGCGGCGGGGCGGTCGACACGTGTCGGTGTCTCGGCCGGCGGACGGCCCACAGTGGCCTTACCCGGGGTGAAGATCGGCGGCCGGCCGTCGCCGGCCGCCGGACGGCCACTCACCACCGGAGGCTGCGGAGGCGGGTTGGTCGGGCGGACCGGCGGGCGCGGGCCGGGCACGACGGGCGTGGCGCCGGTGTTGGGCATGCCGGTGCGGTCGCGGCCGACGCCCGGGCGGCGCATGGTCGGGCTCATCGGGAAGGTCAGCTTGCCGCGGCGGCCGGCGGCACGCAGCAGCAGGCGCTCGGCCTCCTCCGCGTTGATGCGGTGCGCCGGGTCCTTGCGCAGCAGGCCGTTGAGCACGGGCTTGAGCGGGCCGGCGTTGCGGGCCGGAGGCGGGTTTTCGGTGGCGAGCGCGGCCAGCGTCGCGATCGCCGAGGGGCGGGCGAACGGCGAGGCGCCCTCGACCGCGGCGTAGAGGGTGGCGCCGAGCGACCACAGATCGGCGGCGGGGCCGGCCGAGCCGTCGCGGGCACGCTCGGGTGCGATGTACGCCGGTGAGCCGAGCACGAGACCGGTGCGGGTCACGTTGGGGTCACCGGGCACGGTGGCCAGGCCGAAGTCGGTGAGCACGACCCGGCCGTCGGCGCCGATCAGGACGTTGCCCGGCTTGACGTCGCGGTGCACGACACCGGCCCGGTGGGCGGCGCGCAGCGCGTTGAGCACGCCCAGGCCCATCTCGGCGGCCCGGACCGAGTTGAAGGGCCCCTCGGCGGCGAGCGTGTCCTGCAGTGAGCGCGAGGGGACGTACTCCATGACGATCCACGGGTCGGCGTCGGTGCGCAGCACGTCGAAGACGCGGACCACGTTGATGTTGTTGAGCCGGGCGATCGCGCGCGCCTCGCGCAGCGACCGCTCACGCATCTCCTGCCGCTCGCCGGGCGTCAGACCGGGCGGCGGGACGAGCTCTTTGATGGCCACGTCCCGGTGCAGGACGACGTCTGTCGCCCGCCAGACGCGGCCCATGCCGCCCTGACCGAGCGGCGCGACGAGCCGGTAACGGTCTGCGACGATGAGCGGGGGCGAGGAAGACATCACGGAGAAAATACCCGGTCCTGTCGAGCGACAGCGAATCGATCAGCCGAGTGTGGGATACGTGTCACCGGATCTCCCTGTTGACGTCGTACGCTCGGTCGATGGATACGGAACCGCTGGTCAGCGTCGTGCGCGGCGAACCGACCGATCTTGAGCTGGCCGCGCTGGTCACCGTACTGGCCGCGGCATCCAACGCAGTGGATGGGGAGCAGCCGCCGATCGAGGCGTCGGCGTGGGCCCGGTCCGCACGGCCGTCGATACGCCCGGCCTCCTGGCGAGCCTCGGCGCAACCTCGCTAGATCATCATCCGTCACTGTCCACAGGCTCCCCCGAGGCTGGCGACAACCGACTACGCTCACCCACGCTGGTCCGGTTTTGTTCCGATCTTCGGGGGAGGATGGCGATGATTCCTGAGGAGGATCTCGGCCCCGCGTGGCTGCGCGACTACGGCACGACCGACTTCGGCCAGATCGAGGCCGACATCCAGGCGATGGAACAGTTCGCCGCCAAGCTGGCCGCCAACGTCAAGGACAGCTACGCGCCCCATCTCGAGAGCGTCTCGGCCTCGATGGGCACCCCGTTGTCACCTCTCGACTTCACCTTCGCCGAGCTGGCGTCGTTCCTGACGGCCCACCGCGAGGCGCAGGACGTCACCCACCAGAACGTGTACAACTACGCGAACGGCACCCAGGGCTTCGCCTCGGCCGCGGCCGACATAAGCAAGAAGTACGCCGGCTCCGACGCCTTCTCCCACGCAAAGGTCACCGACGTGGCAAAGGCCTTCGACAAGTACGGCATCCCCGAGACCACAACCGTCGAGGGAGACCTCTGATGCTGGTGGCGGACGGCGGAGGCGGGGGCGGCACCAACTGGTACGCGATGACCGTCGACTACATGCAGACGCTGATCCAGCAGCCCGACACGGCGGCCCACTACGAGCTGCTGACAGGCTGGAAGCAGTCAGCCGACCTGATCACGGAACATCGCTGGCAGGTCCAGAACTACCGAGACAACTTGGCCGCAGTCTGGCCCCCAGAGAAGAACGAGGCGGCGTTCGCCTACTTGGCCCGCCTGGACGAACTGATCAAAAACCTCGACGACACGTACGAGGCAGCAATCGCCAACCACGACGCCTTCGCCTCAGCAACGTTGTCGATCAGCTTGGCCCAGAAAGACATCCAGGCCATCTACGACGAGTACACAAACAACTCCCAATTGCTGAACACGTTCAACGCGCAGCAGTTGCAGGCCCAGAAGGCCGACCCAGGCATAACTTCCACCGAAAAGCCCCCGGTAGCAGACGGCCGCCAGGAGGAGTTGCGCCAGAAGGCAGCAGCCCTACTAAGCACCGTAAGCAGCGACTTGGCTTTAGCTCAGGTCAGCATCAGAACACCAACCCCTTACCAGCCGAAATTTACTGATGACGCTTCGCAGATCAACGACGGCTCCACCTACGTGGCACCGCCTATCCCGCCGATCACGCCAAGCTTCGCCGCCGACAGCTCGGGTGGCGTGTCATCGAGACGACCGGATATAGCTTTCCCAACCAATGCTCCTGCAGTGGCCCCGCCACCGCTAAGCAACCAGCCGGGCGCCGGCGCCATACTTCCCGGGCTAGGCAGTCCGCAACCCGGCCACGGCACCACCCAGCCCGGCCTTATCCTCGGCGGGACGAACCCGACCGTTGTCCCCCCATCGGCACCACCCTCCACCGGGCTAGCGCCTACACCTGGCTTTCAGGGCGGCACGCCGGGGCCTCTGCCGAACCCAGGCCTGCTTACACCGCCAGTCGGGGCTCTTCCGACCGGCGGGACGCCCTTAACTCAGCCTCCAGCGACAGGTGTGGGCCGCGGGATCTCCACCCCACGGGAGGGCGCATTCCGTTCTGGGAGCCCTAACCCAGGCGGTCTCCATGCCATGCCGCCCGGCGGGATGATCGGCGCAGTACCCGGCGGGGGCCTCGGCCAGCCCGGGGCGACTCGCCCAGGAGTGAACCGCATCAACCCAGTGGGCGGCGTGATTGGCGGCGGCCCCGGAACCCGGCCAGGTATACGTGCACTAGCCGGCCCGGAACACATGAGCGGCAGCACTATGCCTTATGGACAGGGCACGCCTCGCCGCTCGGGACGAATGGATAATGACGAGGGAACCCGCTGGGATCCAAATAACCCATGGCAGACAGCTGAGGGTGTAGACCCTGTAGTAGAACCGTCGCGAGAGCGGCGGATCGATCCCGGGCCTGCGATCGGACTCTGACAATGCAACGCAAGTCCGTGGCAGCAGCGTCGGCATTCATTCTTGCAACAGTCACAATCCCTGCGAGCCCAGCAAAAGCTGACAGCTTTCGCAACGACCAGTGGTATTTGAGCACGCTCAAGGTGACTGACGCGCAAAGTATCACCAAGGGCGCCGGGATAAAGGTTGCAGTCGTTGACACCGGAACCTACCCGCACCAGGATCTGAAGAAAAATCTACTTTCCGGGAGAAGTTTCGTTCCCGGAGAGAGCGGAAGCGGTCAAAATGACCGAGCCGGTCACGGCACGGAGATGGCCGCGCTGATTGCCGCCCACGGTCGCGGAACCAACGGGGTCCTCGGCCTCGCGCCCTCAGCCGAGATCCTTCCCGTAAAGATATCCAACTCGAAGAATATCGCCCCGGCAACCGAGATGGCAGCGGGCATGGAATGGGCAATAGACCAAGGTGCAGATGTAATCAATATTTCAGCAGCAATCGGGCCCTCTTTCGACGTTCAAACCGCCACAGCGAAGGCCTTGAAGGAAAACGTTGTTGTAGTTGCATCTGTAGGAAACAGTTCTACGTCCACAATCGTGGGATTCCCCGCAGCGATGGACGGCGTCCTTGCGGTCGGGTCCGTGGGCAAGAACGGAAAGTATTCCTCCTCGTCACTCAAAACAACTAAAGTGACGATCTGCGCTCCCGGCATCGACATAACGACTGCTGAGCCTAAAAGCCGATACGTCGATATTGGTGGCACGTCGCCAGCAACGGCCATTGCCTCCGGCGCCGCAGCGCTAGTCCGGGCTAAATTTCCTCAGCTCTCGGCTGAAGAAGTTGTTCACCGGCTTACGGCCACTGCTGATGATATCGGGGCGCCCGGGCGGGACAATGAATGCGGCTTTGGGCGACTCAATCTAGTGAAGGCGCTCACCGCTGACGTGCCGCCCCTTGAAGGTGAAGCCTCGGCGGCGCCCACCACCGCTGGTCCTGCCACTGTGACGAGCGCCCCTGGGGGCGCTGCCAGTGCTGTGGGGGCCGCTCAACCTCAAGCTGACGAAGCTGGGAGTGGGCGGGGGCTTCTCTTCGGCGGGATTGCCTCTGTTGTGGCGCTTGGTGGTGCTCTCCTCTTCGTTCTTCTTCGGCGGCGGCGTGGTCGTGGGGTCTAGGTCTGTGGGGGAAACGCCGTGCGGTGTGCTGCTTCGTGGGTGTTTGACTTGTAGCCTCGGGGCGTGCAGAAGGAACAGGACATCGCGTATCGGCTGATTTTGGCATCTGCCAGTCCGGCTCGGCGGCAGCTTCTTGCGGCGGCCGGCATTCAGGCCGATGTGATGGTCAGTGGGGTGGACGAGTCTGTCGTGGAGGCCGAAGACGCCTCCTCGCTGTGCCTGGCCCTTGCCCGCATGAAAGCTCGCACCATCGCCGCCCAACTCAACGCTGATCCCGGTGTTGTCGTACTCGGGTGTGACTCTGTTCTGGCCTTTGAAGGTGAGATCTTCGGGAAGCCGGCCAACGCCGACGAAGCCACCAAACGGTGGCTCCGGATGCGCGGGCGGTCCGGTGTGCTTCATACCGGGCACCATCTGACCAGCCTTGTCACCGGTAAGCAGGCCGAGGCCGTCGGCACCACCACCGTCTATTTCGCTGACATCAGTGATGACGAGATCCAGGCCTACGTCGCCAGCGGGGAACCCCTGCATGTCGCCGGGTCCTTCACCCTCGACGGGCGCGGCGGAGCATTCGTCGACCGGATCGAAGGGGATCCGGGCAACGTCATCGGGCTTTCGCTGCCTCTGCTCCGCACGCTCCTCGCCGAGATGGGCGTTCCGATCATCGCCCTGTGGAACAACGCGGACTAACGGACGCTCCGGGCGAACTCCCGCGCCGCCCACGCCACCGCCGCTACTGCCAGCACCGCCATGATGAGCAGGCCCTGCCACACGTCCGGTGCGCCCAGATCGCCCCGGAACAGGGCCCTCGTTCCGTTCACCGCCCACGAGAACGGGTTCCAGTCGGCTATGCCCTGGAGCCAGCCCGGCGCGTACGTCAACGGCAGCAGGATGCCGCTCAGCAGCAGCACCGGCTGGGCCACCGTGTTCATCAGCGGCGCCAGCGCGTCCTCGCTCTTCACCACCAGGGCCACCCCGTAGCTCAGGGCCGAGGTCATCAGGGAGATCAAGGCCAGCATCAGGTACGCCAGCAGCAGGTTGCCCAGGAACACCCGCAGGTCGAAAACCAGGGCCAGCAGCGTGATGATCACGGCTTGGGCGATCAGTGACACCACGTCGCGCAGCGACCGGCCCAGCAGCAGGGCCAGGCGGCTCACCGGCGTCACCCGGGACCTCTCGATCACGCCCGCCCGCAGTTCGGCGATCAGGCCGAAGCCCTGGAACAGGCCGCCGAAGATGGCCAGCAGGACCAGCAGACCGGGTACGAAGATTTCGTACGCCTCCGCGTTCGAACCCACCTGCAGGGCCGGCTTCAGCAGGGGCGCGAACAGCAGCAGGTACATGACCGGCTGGAAGACGCCCACGAAGATCCAGACCGGGTTGCGCAGGAGGAGCTGCATCTGCCGGTTGAAGATCAGCGATGTGTCGCGCAGCAGTTTCATGTCAGTTCTCCCGCAGCGATCGGCCGGTCTTGGTCAGGAACACGTCGTCGAGGCTGGGCCGGTGCAGTTCGATCGTGCCCAGCGGAACCGACGCGGCGTCCAGAGCGCGCAGAATCTGCGGGATCGCCACGGCGCCGTCCTCCACGTACAGGCGCACGTTGTCCTCGTACGTCTCCAGCTTGTAGGAGGTCAGTGCCTGCGCCGCGGCCGCCACCGCATCCACCGGCAGGCCCACCCGGACCACGTCGCCGGAGATCTCCCTCTTCAGGCCGGCCGGCGTGCCCGAGGCGACGATCTCGCCGTTGTCCATGATGGAGATCCGGTCGCAGAGCGCGTCGGCCTCGTCCAGGTAGTGGGTCGTGATGAAGACGGTCATGCCCTCCGCGCGCAGCCGTCGGATCTCGTCCCACATGTGGGCCCGGCTCTGCGGGTCCAGTCCTGTCGTCGGCTCGTCCAGGAAGACGACCTTGGGCTCGTGGATGATGCCGAGCGCGATGTCGACGCGCCGGCGCTGGCCGCCCGAGTACGTCTTGCACTTCCGGTCGGCGTACTCGCTCAATTGAAAGCCCTCGAGCACCCGCTCGGCCCTGACCAGAGCATCGGCCTTGCCGATGCCATAGAGCCGGGCCTGCAACACGAGCTCTTCCCGGGCGGTCGAGTCGTCCCAGGTGCTGCCGCCCTGCGCGACATATCCGATGCGCCGCCGCACCTCGCCCGGGTCGGCCCGCAGGTCGGCGCCGGCGATCGTGGCGGTGCCGCCGTCGGGCTCGATGAGCGTGGCCAGCATCCGCAGGGTGGTGGTCTTGCCGGCCCCGTTCGGGCCGAGGAAGCCGAAGATCTCGCCCTCGGCCACCTCCAGGTCGACACCGCGGACGGCCTCGACGGTCTTCTTGTCGCGCCCTTGGCGCGAGATGAACGACTTGCGCAACCCGCGAGTCTCAATCATGCGGGCAGCGTACGACGGTCAACTTTTACTAGTCAAACTTGAATAGGTCGTCCATGGTCTCGATCCGCTTGGCCGTCCGCTCGCACCACGCGATCTCCGCCTCCCAGATGGCGACGCTCCGCTCCCACATCCAGCTCACGTACATCGGCTTCTTGTCGGCCCAGTCGGCCGACATGGCCGCCTCGAGCTGGTGCACCGCGGCACGCAGCTGGGTCGCCCGGTTGCGCAGCGCGGCCGCCGACTCCTCCCGGGGCAGGGCCGGCAGGAAAGAGAAGGCCGCCATGAAGGGATCGGTCATCTGCGCGAGGTTCCACCACTCCTTGCGGAGCAGGGCCTGGAACTCGGCGTCGCCCTTCTCGGTCATCTCGTACGTCGTACGGGCCGGGCGGGCCCCCACCTGCTCCGTCACCACCTCGCGGAGCAGGCCTTCCTCGGTCATCTTGCGCAGGGCGTGGTAGATCGACCCGGGCTGGACGTTCGCCCACTTGTCGGCGCTCCAGCTCAGGAGCTCACGGCGGACGTCGTAACCGTGCACCGGCTGCATCCACTGGACCAGGCCGAGAATCATCATGCGCGTAGCGGACACCATCTCAGCATAAAAGTCCGGCTAGGCTCAGCCCGTGCGCAAGGTATTGATCGCCAACCGGGGCGAGATCGCCGTCCGGGTCATCCGGGCCTGTCAGGACGCCGGGCTGACCAGCGTCGCCGTCTACGCCGACAGTGATCGGGACGGATTACCGGCCCGGCTCGCCGACGAGGCGTACGCGCTGGGCGGAGAGACCGCCGCCGATACCTATCTGCGCGTCGACAAGCTGATCGAGATCGCGGAGCGGGCCGGCGCCGACGCCGTACACCCGGGCTATGGGTTTCTCAGCGAGAACGCCGACTTCGCCCAGGCGGTGATCGACGCCGGCCTGACCTGGATCGGCCCGGCCCCGCAGGCGATCCGCGATCTGGGCGACAAGGTCACCGCCCGGCACATCGCGCAGCGGGCGGGCGCCCCGCTGGTGCCGGGCACGGCCGAGCCGGTGGCCGGCGCCGACGAGATCATCGCGTTCGCCCAGGAACACGGCCTGCCGGTGGCGATCAAGGCCGCGTTCGGCGGTGGCGGCCGCGGGCTCAAGGTGGCGCGGACCATCGAGGAGATCCCGTCGCTGTTCGAGAGCGCGACCCGCGAGGCGGTGGCCGCCTTCGGGCGCGGCGAGTGCTTCGTCGAGCGCTACCTCGACCGGCCCCGCCACGTGGAGGCGCAGGTCCTGGCCGACACACACGGGAACGTGATCGTCGTGGGCACCCGCGACTGCTCGCTCCAGCGCCGCCACCAGAAGCTGGTCGAGGAGGCGCCGGCGCCGTTCCTGAGCGACGAGCAGCGTGCCTCGATCCACTCCAGCGCCAAGGCGATCTGCCGCGAGGCCGGCTATCACGGCGCGGGCACCGTCGAATATCTCGTCGGGCAGGACGGGACGATCTCGTTCCTCGAGGTGAACACCCGCCTCCAGGTGGAGCACCCGGTCAGCGAGGAGACCGCGGGCGTCGACCTCGTCCGCGAGCAGTTCCGCATCGCTGATGGCGCCACTTTGGACATTTCCGAGGATCCGATCCCGCGCGGGCACGCCATCGAGTTCCGGATCAACGGCGAGGACCCGGGACGCAACTTCCTCCCGGCGCCGGGCCAGGTCGCGGAGCTGGCGTGGCCGCTCGGCCCCGGTGTCCGGGTCGACGCCGGCGTCGAGAAGGGCAGCGTCGTCGGCGGCAACTTCGACTCGCTCCTGGCGAAGATCATCGTGATCGGCGCGACCCGCGAGGAAGCGCTGGAGCGCTCGCGCCGGGTGCTCGACGAGACCGTGGTCGAGGGCATCGCGACCGTGCTGCCGTTCCACCGGGCCGTCGTGCGCGACCCGGCCTTCACCAGCGAGCCGTTCACCGTGCACACCCGGTGGATCGAGACCGAGTGGGCCGGCGGCGTCGAGCCGTTCACCACCCCGGCCGCGGGCGAGGAGCCGGAGCAGCGCGAGACCGTCGTGGTCGAGGTCGGTGGCAAGCGGCTCGAGGTCCGGCTGCCGGCCCAGCTCCTGACCAGCCGCCCGGCCGGCTCGAAGGCGCCGGCGGCCAGGAAGCGCGGCAGCGGAGGCCAGGGCGGTCAGGCGGGCGGCGCGGCCCTGACCGCGCCCATGCAGGGCACGATCGTCAAGGTCGCGGTGGCCGACGGCGACACCGTCTCCGAGGGCGACGTCATCGTCGTGGTCGAGGCCATGAAGATGGAGCAGCCCCTTCAGGCCCACAAGGCGGGCACGGTGTCGGGCCTGTCCCTCGCCGTCGGCGAGACGGTCACCGCGGGCGCGGTCGTCTGCACCATCGACTGACCGAAGCGCGCGCTGATGTTCCGTCAGCTCAACGAGCGGTCGTGATCCAGTAGCGCAGCTTCTCGCCGATCGGCGAGTCGGGCACGCCGCCGTTGCGCTCGATGGTTCGCCGGGACGCCTCGTTGCCGTCGTCGCACGTGACGAGCACCTTGTCGAGGCCGAGGGCGGCCGCGATCGGCAGCGCGGTGGCCAGCATCGCGGTGGCGTGCCCCTGGCGGCGGGCCGAGGGGCGTACGTCATATCCGATATGCCCGTTACGCTGGCCGGTCACGCCCGGAGCGAGCCGCTGCCGGATGTTCAGCCGTCCCAGATATTGGACACCCTCGATCCACCACAGCACGGTGGTCGGCACGAAGCTGGCCGGACGGGGTGTCTCCTCGAGCGCCTGCGCGCGCAGCCCGTCGACGAAGCTCCGGAACACCTCGGGCCGCGACCACGTGGCCGACCACACCCGCAGGTCGCTGCCGATGTTGCTGTGATCGCCCGGAGCGCCCCGGCCCTCCGCCTCGTACTCGGCCATGGCCTCCAGAAAGGACTTGTGGACGTCGAGGACGGGAGCGACGAGAACGGGCACCCACACAGACTAGGAGGCGGGCCGCCGGTACGGGACCTACCGACGGCCCGCCGGCCGGCACACCGAGAACGGGGGACCCGGCGTTCCGGCAACCTCACGGTACGCCCGAGGAGCCCGAGCGGAAAACTTGCCTGGTGACAAATAGGACAAGACGCGGTGGCGGGCGGAAAAACCGCGAGCGCTCGGGAGATCGAGACAATACCGTGTCAGGCATCACCGCCGACCGGCCCTGATCAGGAGCATCCTGAAACACAGCACATTCTCAGGTGCCTCCACGGACAATCCCCGAGAGGCCCCTAGCACCCGCGAGGTAAAGGACCCATGACCGAACTGTTGACCATGATGGCAACACCGGCGTGGGCGTACCTTGCTCTCTTCGGCTTCCTCGCGGTGGACGCGATGATTCCGGTGGTACCGATCCAGGCGATCATGATCACATCCGGCGCGCTGACTGTCTACGGAAATCTCAATCTCGCCCTCGTGATCGCCGTCGGCGCCCTCGGCATGTTCACCGGCGACTCGATCGCCTACACGCTGGGCCGGTCGAGCGTGCTGGGCCGGTCGAGCGGCGATCTGGGCTCGGGCCGTCTGGCCGCGCTCCGCGCCCGCTACGGCCCCAAGCACGACGACGGGGCCAAAGAGGAGTCCAAGACCCGCCGCGCGGCCGAGCGCTTCACCCGCGGCCTGCGCCGGCCTGGCCCGCTCGTGCTGCTGCTCTGCCGCTTCGTGCCCGGCGGCCGCATGGCGGCCGGGTTCCACGCCGGCCGCCGGGGCTACCCGCTCAAGCTGTTCATCCTCTACGACGGCCTGGCCGCGCTGGCCTGGGGCACGTACGGCGGTCTGGTCGGCCACGTCGGCGGAACGGCGCTCACCCAGTCGGCCTGGCGCCTGTTCGCGGTCGCGGCCACGGCGGCCGTCGTCTTCGGCACGGCCGGGTGGATCCTGGCGATCTTCGGCGGCCGGAAGGACGCCGAAGAGACCGTCACTGAAGTTCGTGCAGCATCAGCTGACGCGCCGCTTCCGCGATCGAGCCCGACAGCGACGGGTAGATAGTGATCGTGTGGGCCAGCTGGTCCACGGTCAGGTTGTTCTCCACCGCCATGGTGATCGGCAGGATCAGCTCGCTCGCCTTGGGCGCCACCACCACGCCGCCGACGATCTGACCGGTGGCGGGACGGCAGAACAGCTTGACGAAGCCGTCGGTCAGGTCGGCCATCTTGGCCCGGGCGTTGCCGCTCAGCGGCAGCATCACCTGCCGGGCGGGCACCCGGCCGGCGTCCACGTCGTTCTGGCTGACGCCCACGGTGGCCAGCTCGGGGTCGGTGAAGGCGTTGGCCGCGACGGTGCGCAGGCGCAGCGGGGCGACCGCCTCGCCCATGGCGTGCCAGATCGCGATGCGTCCCTGCATGGCGGCCACGCTGGCCAGCGCGAGGACGCCGGTGCAGTCGCCGGCCGCGTAGACGCCGGGGACGTTGGTGCGCGAGACCCGGTCGACGGTCACGTAGCCCCCGTCGCCGACCTGGACCCCGTACTCCTCGAGACCCAGATCGGCCGTGTTGGGGACCGCGCCGACCGCGATGAGCGCGTGCGAGCCCTCGATGACCTTGCCGTCGCCGAGGGTGACCTTGACGCCGTCCCCCGTGTTCTCGACCGAGCGGCCGCGGGCCTGACTGAGAATGGTCATGCCGCGCTCACGGAAGACCCGCTCGATCGCCATGGCGGCGTCGGCGTCCTCGTGCGGCATGACCCGCTCACGGCTGGAGACCAGCGTGACCTTGACCCCCATGGCCAGGTAGGCGCTGGCGAACTCGGCGCCGGTCACACCGGAGCCGATGACGATCAGGTGGGACGGCAGCTCGGTGAGGTCGTAGAGCTGGCGCCAGTCGAGGATCCGCTCGCCGTCGGGCCGGGCCGTGGGCAGCACCCGCGGGGTGGCGCCGGTGGCCAGCAGGACGGTCGTGGCGTCCACGGCATAGGTCTCGCCGTCGTGGGGCGTGATCAGCACCTGGTGGGTGTGGCCGAGAGTGTCCTCGCCCAGCCGGGCCCGGCCGTGCACCACGTCGACACCCGCCTTGACCAGCTTGGCCTGGATGTCGCCGGACTGGGCCAGCGCCAGCCTCTTGACCCGCTCGTTGACCGCGGCCGCGTCGACCGTGACCCCGTCCAGGCCGGCCGAGCGGATGCCGAAGCGCTCGTTCTCCCGATAGCCGGTCATCACCTCGGAGCTGGCGATGAAGGTCTTCGACGGCACACAGTCGGTAAGGACGCAGGCGCCGCCCGGACCGTCCGCCTCGACGAGGGTGACGTCCGCGTCGAGCTGAGCCGCCACCAACGCGGCCTCATACCCGCCCGGTCCCCCACCGATGATCACGATCCGACTCACGACACTTCCCTCCACGCTGCCAATGTGCCGACACGCACTCCTTGTATTCTCCACCACCGCCCGATCGGGCTATCGTCATCGCCGTGCGTCATTACGCCGCGTATGGCTCGAACCTCGACCCCGCCCGCATGCGGGCCTACTGTCCGCACTCGCCCATGGTGGGCGTGGGGTGGATAGAAGGCTGGCGCCTGACCTTCGCCGGTGAGGGGGAATTAGGCTGGGAGGGCGCGGTCACCACGATCGTCGAGTCCCCCGGCGACCGGGTCTTCGTCTCGCTCTACGACGTGCACCCCTGGGACGCCGCTCAGCTCGACGAGGTCGAGGGCGTGACCGCCGAGGCGTACCAGAAGGTCACCGTGCGTGTCTCGACGCTCGAGGGCGAATTCAGCGCGTGGGTGTACGTCTTCACCGGCTACGAGGGCGGCCTGCCGACCGCGTGGTATCTCTCCGAGATCGCCAACGCGGCCGAGAAGGCCGGAGCGCCGGACGACTACGTGCAGGAGCTGCGCTCACGCCCCACCGGCACGTCGTCGCCCGAGACGCCCTAAATGAACTTCTGATAGATGTTGGCCTCGTAGAGCGGCTTCATGCCGACGGCGAGATAGAGCCGCGCCGCCTCGGTCGGGTTGGACAGATCGACGCCCAGCCCCGCCTTGGCGTAGCCCTTGCGCGCGTAGACGGCGAAGGCATGGCGCAGCAACGTCTCTCCAAGACCGCGTTTGCGGTACGCCGAGAGCACCCCCAGCCTCTTCACGAAGCCCTCGTCATTGGCCTCGCCGTTGTCGGCCGACGACTCCAGCGCGCCCACGACCCGGCCGTCGACCTCGGCCACGAACCACTCGTCGTAGACGTGCGCGGGCTCCTCGTCGAGGACCTTGCGCCAGGCCTCGTAGTCGGCCGTGCGGTGGTCGGAGTCGAGGAACGCCTGCTGGATGACGCTGTGCACGGCCCGCATGTCGGCGTCGTCGTCGGGCCGGACCGTGCGGACGGTGACTCCCTCGGGCGGCGCGGGCGCCGTGTGCGGCACACCGTCGAGGGACATCTGCATGCGGGCGTTCTGCTTGAGGAACGTGAAGCCGTGGTCGGTCAGCGCCTGGATGTAGGGCTCCTCGGTCGGCACGGCGCCGGCCCGCACCTCGTACGGGCTGTGGCCGAACTCGACCGCCCGCTCGGCCGCCCGGGCCAGGATGATCTCGAGCAGCGGCACCATGGCCGGCCGGCCGCGCTCGGGCCAGACGTACACCTCGACGAAGTCACGGGCGATGGCGGCCGCGTTCACCGGGAAGGCCCAGCCGAGGATCGTGCCCCCGGGGTCGAGCGCCAGCCAGACGTCGCGCGCCATGTCGGTGTTGGGCTCGGTGAGCGACTCGCGCACCTCGTCGGCGCTGAAATCGGGATAGCCGAGAGCGGCGATGTCGCTGGCGTGCACCAGCTCGAGGATCGCGGGCACGTCGTCGAGGGTGGGCCGGCGCAGGCTCCAGCCGTCGGGAAGCTCGGTCATCGGAGCATCGGACCACGAACCGGCGCGGACCGGCCATCGAATTACGTCATGGGGCCAGGCGGTGCCGCAGCGACTCCAGCAGGCCGATGAGCTCGACCCGCTCGGCCGTGTCGAGCGACGCGTAGGCCTGCCCGGCCATCGAGTCGGCGGCCGAGTCGGCCCACATGAGCCGGCGCACGATCGGCCCGGCCGGCGGGTAGGGCGGCTGCCAGCCGAACGCGACGGCGCCGGTCTCGCCCTCGGGCCCGGCGATGATCGCCTGGAGCGGGGTGAGGCCGCTGGCCCGCACGGCCACCAGGTGCACACCGAGCCGGTGCTCGTGCAGCAGGTGCAGCAGGACCGCGGCCTGAGCCCCGGCGCCCTGCTCGGGCACCGGCATGGCCCGCCAGGCGGCGAACAGCGGCAGGCCGGCGTAGTCGACCGCGCTCACCACCCGGTGGGTCAGCTCGTGCAGCCGGCCGAGCCGGGGGAAGCCACCGAGCTGTTCGGCGCCCCAGGTGCAGAGCTCGTGGAGATGCCAGGTGGCCACCTCCATGGGCGCGGAGGTCTTGGCGGTCGCCTCCCAGCCGTCGATGACGGCCTCGGGCGCGATGAAGCCGATGGCCGCGGCGACGGTCTCGGGGCGGACGTCACCGAGCGCGCCGGCGCGCGCCGAGACGTGATAAGCCCAGCCCGAGAGGCCGAGCAGCCGGGCCCGGCGAAGTGTCTGCGGCGACTCGGCAAAGGCGCCCACGATGGTGGCGAGTCCCGTTTTGGCAGTGGCGGCAGCCTGTTCGGGGGTCACCCGCCCGATTCTGCTCTCCTCGGACCGTTCTGGAAAATAATCTTCCCGATCGGACCGGCAAACCAGATCAATCCGACTCGCCCGATTCAAGATCCTCCAAGGCCGCCTGTACGTCTCCGACCTCGCGCCGGGCCGCCGCGGCGGCCCGTTCGGCGTCGCGACGAGCCTGCTTGCGGCGGGCCACCTCGGCCTGTGCTTCGGTACGCCGGCGTTCCAGTTCGGCCAGCTCGGCGTCCAGATCCTCCACGACGTGACCAGCGTCACGTTCCGCACCCTCGGCCTTCTCCAGCCGCTCGTCGGCCCGCCGCTCGTCGGCCCGCGCCGTGGTCAGACGCCGGCGCAGCTCCCGCGTGCGCTGGTCACGCTCGCGCTTGCGCTGCTCCTGCTCGCGACGCCGGCGCTCGGCGGCGGCCCGCTCCCGCGACGAGGTCGGCGACAGCTCGATGACCTCGGCGTCCTCGCCCGCCCCACCCGCGACGTCATCGCCCGCCTCGCCGTCCTCCCCGTCACCGACGTCGGATATATCGGGAATGTCGCTGACGAGCCGGAGCCGAGGGCGGGGCACCTCGCCGAAACCGGCGTAGGTGGCGGCCCGGATCAACCGGCCCGTGCGCACCTGAGCGGCGATCTCCGGCTCGGCCATCGCGGCGGTCAGCGTCGCCTCCACCTCGCCGAGCGGCAGCTTGATGCCCGGCTCCTCGGCCCGGGCCAGCTTGCCGGCCGCCGAGACCAGGGCCGACACCACCTGCCGGCGCTGGGCGGTCAGCTCGCGCAGCGCGTCGCCGTCCAGGCCGCGCTGGGCCTCGCGCAGCGCGGCGGCCAGGTCGGCCAGCTCCTCGACCAGCTCCGGGCGGCGCAGCGCCAGCAGGTTGACCACCCACGCGGCCACGGTCGGCTTCTTGAGCGCGGCCAGCCGCTTGGCGGTGTCCCTGTCCCCGGCCTTGCGGGCGTCCTCGATCGCGGCCGTGCGGGCCGCGACGAAGCCCTCCGGCGGCGCCTCGTACAGCCGCTGGATCAGTGCGTCGGTAGCGCTGGGCACGTCAGTCGATGACCGTGCCCGGCGCCACGTGCGCCCACGTCGTGCCGGACAGCCGCTCGGAGAGCCCGCCGTAGATCTTCAGGCCGTTCGCGTTGAGCAGCCCGTCGTGCAGCGCGAACGCCCGTCCGGGCTTGACCGCCCGGATGAAGTCGATCGACTCCATCGCCCTCATCCACGGAGCATTGATCGGCGCGAACAGCGTGTCCACCGTCGTGTCCTCCGGCACGGTGAACGAGTCACCCGGGTGGTAGAGGTTCGTGGCCGCGTCGGCGACCAGATAGGCCAGGTTGGCGATCCGCGGGATGTCCGCGTGGATCACCGCGTGCTGACCGCCGTACGCCGAGACCTGATATCCGGCGACCTGCAGACGCTGACCCGGCTCCACCGGAACCTTCTCGCCCTCGAAACCCGTCAGCGTGGCCAGCACGTCGGGGTGGGCGTAGACCCGTGACACCGAGGCGATGGTCTCGTGATCGACGTGGTCGGGATGCTCGTGGGTGATCAGCACGGCGTCCGCCCCGTCGACCGCCGTCCGCTCGCTGAAGTTGCCCGGGTCGATGACGAGGACACCCTCGCCCTCGATGCGCAGGCAGGAATGCCCGAACTTGGTGACGCGCATGGGACCCTCCGTCGCTGCCGATTCGTGACCAGTCTGCCGGAACCGTGAAGACGGCGCCGCACGTCCCAAACCCACATCTCTAGCGGGGACAGGGAGACACACCATGCGTGCGATCCGTAACCGAAAGACATATCTCGCGGCGACCTTCTTGCTGACCGGCCTCCTGATCGCCGGGTGCAGCGCCGATTCCAGCGACTCACAGAGCACGGGCGGCGCCGCCGAGGCGCCGGCCATGGCCCCCGATCAGGCCACCGAGGAGAACAAGGCGGCGCAGGGCCAGGACAGCCAGGCCAAGGCGCCCGACCTGCGCGTCGAGCAACGCTCGATCATCTACCGGGGGTCTCTCTCGGTACGCGTGAAGGACGTCAACGCCGCGGCCGGGCAGACCACGGGCATCGCGAACACGGCCGGCGGATTCGTCGGCGGTGACAACCGGACCAGCGGCTCGGGCGCCGGCAGCGCCACTCTCGAGCTGCGCATCCCGGCCGACAAGTTCGGCACGGTCGTCGACCAGCTGGCCAAGCTGGGCGAGGAGGAGCAGCGCCAGATCAACACCGAGGACGTCACCGAGGCGGTCGTCGACCTCGACGCCCGGATCGCCGTGCAGCAGGCCCGGGTCGACAGCGGGCGCAAGCTGCTCGGTCAGGCCAAGTCGCTGGACGACCTGGTGATGCTGGAGCGCGAGGTGGCCACCCGCGAGTCCGACCTGGCGTCGCTGCAGGCCAAGAAGCGCAACCTGGCCGACCTGACCGCGCTCTCCACGATCACCGTCACCTTCCTCGACCCGGACGCCGACCCGGTGGCCGGGGCCGACGACGACCCGCCGGGCTTCCTGGCCGGGCTCGGCGCCGGGTGGGACGCGCTGCTGGCGTCGCTGAAGGTGCTGCTGACCGTGCTCGGCGCCCTGCTGCCGTGGGTGATCGCCATCGGCCTGCCGGTGTGGGCGGTGTTCTATCTGCTCCGGCGCTTCCGGCGGGCCCGTCCGGCGCCGGCGGCTCTGCCGCCGGCGCCCCAGGACTAGCCGGCGCCACAGGCCCTAGAAAGCGCCGGTCGACAGGGCGGCGAGCGCGGTGTGGGCCATCACCCGGATGCCGTATCCGATGCAGTTCTCGTCCACGTCGAAGTCGCCCTGGTGCAGGTCGTGCTTCTCGTCCGAGCCGGGGCGGGCGGTGCCGAGCCGGATCATCGCGCCCGGCACGTGGTCGAGGTAGAAGGCGAAGTCCTCGCCGCCCATGCTGATCTCGGCCTCGACCACCCGGTCGGCGCCGAGAGCGGCGCCGGCCGCCCCGGCGATCACGGCCGACGCCATCCGGTCGTTGATCACCGGCGGGACGCCGCGGTGGTAACCCACCTCGACCTGCGCCCCGGTCGGCGCGACGACCTCGTGGATCAGCTTGGTGATCAGCTCGGGGGCCTGGCGCCAGGCGTCCCGGTTGAGGATGCGCACGGTGCCGCGGGCCTCGCCGACGCCGGGGATGGCGTTGGGCGCCTCCCCCGCGTGCACCGCGCCCCACACCATGGAGACGCCGGCCCGCGGGTCGATGCGGCGGTCCAGCAGGGACGGCACGTCGATGATGATCCGGCCGAGGGCGTGCACCAGGTCGGCCGTGAGGTGCGGCCGGGCGGTGTGCCCGCCGGGGCCGGTGACCTTGACGTCGATCATGTCGGCGGCCGCGGTGAACGGGCCCGAGCGCACGCCGACCAGGCCGGCCGGCAGCTGCGGGTAGCAGTGCAGCGCGTAGATCGCGGCGACGTCCTTGAGGCCGCCCGCGGCGATCACGTGGGGCGCTCCGGACGGCACCGACTCCTCGGCCGGCTGGAAGATCAGCCGCACCCGGCCCGGCAGCTGGCCGCGCTCGTCGAGCTGGGCCAGGGCCAGGCCGAGGCCGAGCATCACGGTGGTGTGCACGTCGTGGCCGCAGGCGTGGGCCACGTTCGGCACCGTCGAGCGGTACGGCACATCCTTGAGGTCCTGCAACGGCAGCGCGTCGAGGTCGGCCCGGAAGGCGATCACCCGGTCGCCCCGGCCGATGTCACAGATGACGCCGTTGCGGTCGGGCAGCAGCTGCGGCGAGAGACCGGCCACGGCCAGCTCACGGGCGACCAGGGCGGCCGTCTCGAACTCGCGATAGGAGGGTTCGGGATGCGCGTGAATGTGCCGTCGGATCGCTACGAGCTCCGCGCCTCGGGAGGCGAGCCAGCGGTCGAGCTGGCCGGGCAGGGGCTCGGCACCGGGCAACGGCCCGGGCCACTCCGTCTGGGCCCCTTCGGGCTCCGTCAGAGCAGTAGTCACGTCGGCTTCCGAATCACTAGTCAAGTTTTGTCGGTTTTCACGAACGCGCGACAGCCTAGACCGTTTTAGGTGACACTGTGCAACGCCTTTCCCGCACACGCCTACAACCGGTTACGGACCGTTGAGGTGACGCGGTTCAACGGCCGGTCCCGGATCACGGGAAGAAGCCGTCAGAAACGCTCGACGGGGTGGTAGACCCCCCACACGCCGCGCAAGGTGTGGCATACCTCGCCCACTGTGGCACGAAGACGCAACGCCTCTTTCATCAACGGTAGGACGTTGTCGTTCCCACCGGCGGCCTTCGCCAAATCCGCCAGCGCTGTCTCGACCGCCACACTGTCGCGATCGGCCCGCAGCTGGGCCAGCCGGGCCACCTGGGCCGTCTCGATCGCCGGGTCGACGCGCAGCGGCTCGTAGCGCTCCTCGGTGTCGGCCACGAACCGGTTGACGCCGACGACCACGCGCTCGCCGCTGTCGATCTCGTTGGCGATGCGGTAGGCCGAGGTCTCGATCTCCTGTTTCTGGAAGCCCTGCTCGATCGCGTCCACCGCGGAGCCGTACGAGAAGACCCGCTCGATCAGCTCGGTGGCCTGTTTCTCCACCTCGTCGGTCAGGGCCTCGATCGCGTAGGAGCCCGCGAACGGGTCGACGGTGCCGGTCAGGCCGCTCTCGTACGCCAGGACCTGCTGGGTGCGCAGGGCGAGCCGGGCCGATTTCTCGGTGGGCAGGGCGATCGCCTCGTCGTACGCGTTGGTGTGCAGCGACTGGGTGCCGCCGGCGACCGCGCCCAGCGCCTGGATCGCCACCCGCACGAGGTTGACCTCGGGCTGCTGGGCGGTGAGCTGCACGCCGGCGGTCTGCGTGTGGAAGCGCAGCATCAGCGACTTGGGATCCTTGGCGCCGAACTCGTCACGCATGATCCGGGCCCACATGCGGCGGGCGGCCCGGAACTTGGCGATCTCCTCGAGCAGCGTGGTGCGGGCGACGAAGAAGAACGACAGCCGGGGCGCGAAATCGTCGACGGCCAGCCCGGCCGCGAGCGCCGCCCGGACGTACTCCATGCCGTTGGCCAGGGTGAAAGCGATCTCCTGCGCGGGCGACGCGCCGGCCTCGGCCATGTGATAGCCGGAGATCGAGATCGTGTTCCACTTCGGTATCTCTTTACGGCAGTACGCGAAAGTGTCGGCCACCAGGCGCAACGACGGTTTCGGCGGGAAAATGTACGTGCCGCGGGCGATGTACTCCTTGAGGATGTCGTTCTGGATCGTGCCCTGCAGGGCCGTACCGGGAACGCCCTGCTCCTCGGCGACGAGTTGATAAAGCAGCAGCAGCACCGAGCCCGGCGCGTTGATCGTCATCGAGGTGGAGACGCGGTCGAGCGGGATCTCGTGGAACAGCCGCCGCATGTCGTCGATGGAGTCGATGGCCACGCCGACCTTGCCGACCTCGCCGTGCGCGATCGGCTCGTCCGAGTCGTAGCCCATCTGGGTGGGCAGGTCGAACGCCACCGACAGGCCCATGGTGCCGGCGGCCAGCAGCTGGTGGTAGCGCGCGTTGGACTCGGCGGCGGTGCCGAAGCCCGCGTACTGCCGCATGGTCCAGGGGCGCTTGGTGTACATCGTGGGATAGACACCCCTCGTGTACGGAAACTCGCCCGGCTCGCCGATCGGGGCGTCAGGGGGAACGTCGCCCGGACGGTAAACCGGCTTGATCTCGAATCCCGACTCCGCGTTCACACCGGTGATCCTAAGGCTTCGTTCAATGCGAACGAGTGAGGACTTTTGCACTCAGCGTCCGAATCTCTCCACCGAATGCGATTTCCCCGTCACCTACCGTCGAGTTCAGGTAAACACGAGCCCCGTGACTTTCAATTCGGGGTGCGGAACCGGCAAGATGGCGGGGTTGGTCGACGGCCCCTAGACCCCCTCGGTGGCATCCTCAGTGACTCAGATTCCGACGTGGAGCGGCGGCAACACGGCTCCCACCAGCGGACGCGCAGCCCCGGGCACGCTCATCGGCGGCCGGTACACACTCCGTGCCGCGGTGGGCCACGGTGGCATGGGCACGGTGTGGCGCGCGGCGGACACGCTGCTGCGCCGCGACGTGGCGATCAAGGAGGTCATCCTCCCGCCCGGCCTGGCCCCCAGCGACCGTGACGCGATGTACGAGCGGACCATGCGCGAGGCGCGCGCGGCCGCGGCCCTCCAGCATCCGGCGGTCGTGCAGGTCTACGACGTCGTGCACGAGAACGGCCGCCCCTGGATCGTCATGGAGCTGCTCGAGGCGCGCAGCCTGGCCGACATGGTGATCGAGGACGGGCCGGTCGCGTCCCGCGTCGTCGCCAAGATCGGCATCGCGCTGCTCGGCGCCCTCGAGGTGGCACACGCCCACGGCGTGCTGCACCGCGACGTCAAGCCGGCCAACGTGCTGATCTGCTCCGACGGCCGCTGCGTGCTGACCGACTTCGGTGTCGCCCGCATGCCCACCGACGTGCAGCTGACCACGCCCGGCATGGTGCTCGGCTCGCCGCACTTCATCTCGCCCGAGCGGGCCATGGGCAGCGAGTTCGGCCCGCCGAGCGACCTGTTCTCGCTGGGCGTCACGCTCTACACCGCGGTCGAGGGCCGTCCCCCGTTCGACAAGGGCGACCCGATCGAGACCATGCACGCGGTGGTCGAGGACCCGCCGGCCCCGGCCGTGCGGGCCGGCTCGCTCACCCCGGTGCTGATGGGCCTGCTCGAGAAGGACCCGGCCCGGCGGATGGACGTGGGCACCGCCCGCACCATGCTGCGCCAGCAGCTGGCCGGCCCGCTGGCCAGCAAGAGCCCGCCGCACATGATGACCGACCCGTACTCGGTCGTCCCCTCGCCGCGCCCGCCGGCCGCACCGGCCGAGACCCAGCCCATCCCGCCGCAGCCCAGCGGCCAGATCGGCGGCCGGGCCATGCTCTCGCCGAACGACTCGCTCACCGACCACCTGGCCAAGCTCCAGCAGGAGAACGCCGCGGCCGGCCGTCGCGGCGCCCCGGGCGATCTGCCGCCGACCGGCGCCATGATGGCCCCTCCGCAGATGCCCGCGCGGACCGGCGACACGACCAGCGTGCTGCCGCCCCGCGAGGCCTGGAACGGCGCCCGCGCGGCCCGCGACCCGATGGGTGGCGGCACGGTCGTGCAGAGCCCGGCGGCCAAGCGCAAGGCGATGATCAACAACGCCGTGGGCACGGCCCGCCAGGCCACCGATCGCGCGGTCACCACGGTCAAGGGCTGGCCACGCCAGAAACAGCTGATCGCCGGCGGCGGCGCCCTTGGTGTCGTACTCCTGCTGGTCCTGGTCTTCTCCCTGACCGGCGGCGGAGACGGCGACAAGACGCCGGCCGCGGCCCCGCCCTCGGCCGTCGAGAACGCGGCTCCGACGTTCGCCACGCAGGCGTACAAGGAACGCGGCATCAGCGTGCTCGTGCCCGCCGGCTGGACCCGCAAGGCGGCCGGCAGCTGGGTCGACTACGCCGACCCGCAGGACGCCAAGCGCAAGGTCCGTATCCTGATCGAGAAGTCGAAGGGCACGCCGACCTCGTTCCTGGGTGTCGCCGAGAGCAACCTCAAGAAGGGCACGACGTCCTGCACGACGCCGTACAGCCGGGTCGGCCTCAACCCGACCAAGATCGCCGGCCGGGACGGCGCGGTGCTGGAGTACAAGTGCGGCAGCGGCGCCGAGGGCCGGCACGGCCTCTGGGGCGCGGTCGTCTCCGGCGGCAAGGCGTACTCGTTCTACCTGACCACGAAGGAATCGCAGTTCGCCGCGAGCAAGCCGATCTTCGACCAGATGATCAAGTCATACGCCCTGGGCGCCGCCTGACGTTCGTCTCTCGTGCTATCAAACTCAGATGGCACCTGACGACGAACTGCGAGCCCTCGCCGAGACCTGGCTGGCGGACGACCCCGACCCGGCCACCCGCGCCGAGCTGACCCGGCTGATCGACGGCCTGCCCGGCACCGCCGCCGAGCTGCGCGACCGGTTCGCCGGACCGCTCACGTTCGGCACGGCCGGGCTGCGCGGCCGGCTGCGGGCCGGTCCGAACGGGATGAACCTCGCGGTCGTCACCCGGGCCGCGACCGGCCTGGTCACCTGGCTGGCCGCTCAGGGCGGCGAGGGACCGCTGGTGATCGGGTACGACGCGCGGCACGGCTCCCGCGAGTTCGCCGAGCAGACCGCCCGCGTCGCGACCGGCGCCGGGCGGGAGGCGCTGCTGCTGCCCGGGACCCTGCCCACGCCCGTCCTGGCGTACGCCGTGCGGGCCCTGGACGCGGTGGCCGGGGTGATGGTGACCGCCAGCCACAACCCGCCCCAGGACAACGGCTACAAGGTCTATCTCGGCCGTGGGCTCGGCGGTCCGGCCGGCGACGGCGCGCAGATCGTCCCCCCGGCCGACGCCGGCATCGAGGCCGCCATCCGGGCCGTCGGCCCCCTGTCCGGGGTTCCGCTCGGCGAGCCGGGCACGCTCATCGAAGACAAGATCATTGAGGGGTACGCCCGGAGCGCCGCGGCCACGCTCAGCGAAAGCGGCCCGCGTGATCTCGCCATCGCCTACACCCCCATGCACGGTGTGGGCGGCAGCACCCTGCAGGCGGCCTTCGCGGCGGCCGGCTTCCCGGCCCTCGCGGTCGTCGCCGAGCAGGCCGACCCCGACCCGGAGTTCCCGACGGTCGCCTTCCCCAACCCGGAGGAGCCGGGCGCGATGGACCTGCTGCTCGCGCTCGCCCAGGGCACCGGGGCCGACCTGGCCATCGCCAACGACCCGGACGCCGACCGGTGCGCCGTGGCCATCCCCACCGCCGACGGCGGGTGGCGGCCGCTGCGCGGCGACGAGCTGGGCGCGCTGCTCGGCGACTACCTCATCCGGCGGGGCGTCCAGGGGACGTACGCGACAACGATCGTCTCCTCGCAGTTGCTGGGCCGTCTGTGCGCCGCCCGGGGCGTGCCGTACGCCGAGACGCTGACCGGCTTCAAGTGGATCGTGCGGGCCGCGGAGGAGCTGGCCTACGGCTACGAGGAGGCGCTCGGCTACTGCGTCGCCCCGTCGCTCGTGCGCGACAAGGACGGCATCACGGCCGCGCTCACGGTGGCCGAGCTGGCGGCCGGGCTCAAGGCCGAGGGGCGCACGCTGGCCGACCGGCTCGACGAGCTGGCCACCGAGTTCGGGGTGCACGCCACCGACCAGCTCTCGGTCCGGGTCGACGACCTGGCCGAGATCGGGGTGGCGATGCGGCGGGCCCGCAGCGCCCCGCCCGCGACCCTGCTCGGCGCCCCAGTGGTCACTTCCGACGACACGGAGAACAACGTGCTCACGTTCCGCACGTCGTCGGCGCGCGCGGTCATCCGCCCGTCGGGCACGGAGCCGAAGCTCAAGGCGTACCTCGAAGTGGTCGAACCGACCGGCGAGGGTGACCTGACCGCGGCCCGCGGGCGCGCGGCGTCCTCGCTGCTCACCCTGCGGCAGGAGATCGCGGCGGCCCTGGGCGTCTGATTTTCGCCGGGCGCACGTTTACTCGCGCGCCCGGCAAACACCCGTCATGCCGGCTTGGGCGCGCCCAGAGCGGCCGAGATGGCCCGGCCCAGCGTCGCCACCACGAGGGCGACGGACGGGCGGACGATCGAGTCCTCCAGATTGGCGCTGCCCGAGAAGCCGGCGCCGGCGGCGATCTGCTCGAGACGCTCGTGCGCCTGGGCCGCCTCCTCGGCGGGCAGGCGCAGGGCCGGCTCCATGCGGGTCGCCACGAGCAGCGTGGCCAGGGCCGCGGTCCGCTCGTCGGTCGGGCCGTCGCTGGTCAGCGCCGTGGCCAGCCGGCCGCGGATCTCGGCTTCGAAGGCGGGGTCGGTCGTCGGGTAGCGGTGCACGTGGATGAAGCCCTGCTGGGTCTCGTCCACGTCCCGCACGACACCGCGGGCGCACAGGTCCTCGAGCACGCGGGTGCGCAGGCGGTGGCGCAGGCGCTGCAGCCACTGGGCCGGGGTGTGCGGCTCGTCCTCGGCGGCCTTGGCGAGGACGGCGTCGGCGATCGGGTCGCCGATCGGCCGGGTGTCGATGACTTTCAGGTATCCGTCGACGTACGCGACACGTCCCGCCAAGGCGAGATCGACCAGCACAGCCGCGGCCATGCCGAGGTCGAGCCCGATACGGGATCCGGTCGCCTTGCCGGTCTGGTCGTCGTACGCGAGGAGGAGCAGTTCCTCGGCGAGCGCGATGGAGGTCATGGCTCGAAACGATAGTGTCCCCAGTCACGCAGACCGATCGTCAGGACGGTTATATCCCGGTTGCTTCCTTATAGAGTCGCGCCCGTGCAGGCAATCATCGCGACCCTCGGCTACGTGCTGTCACCCTCCGGCGATCAGGTGCTCATGATCCGCCGTGACACCCGCCCGGACGACATCCACTACGGCAAGTACAACGGCCTGGGCGGCAAGCTCGAACCGGACGAGGACGTCGTCTCGGGCGTACGCCGGGAGATCTTCGAAGAAGCCGGCATCACCTGTGACGAGATCGATCTCGCGGGCACGATCTCCTGGCCCGGTTTCGGCCGCGGCGGCGCCAACTGGTTCGGCTTCCTCTTCCGCGTTCCGAAGTGGAGCGGCACCCCGCTGACCGGCAACGACGAGGGCAGCCTGCACTGGATGCCGGTGGCCGACGTGCTCGCGGGCGAGGTGCCGATGTGGGAGTCCGACCGCCATTTCCTGCCGCTGGTCTTCGCCGGCTCCCCCACCGTCTTCCACGGCGTCATGCCCTTCAGCAACGGCCAAGCCACCAGCTGGTCATACACCTAACCCTCTGACCGCAACCAAAGTCGCACTTCGCCCGCAAATGAGTTGAGCCCGGTTTTCCGACGCCGCGGGGTGTGCGGCGTTGGAAAACCGGGCTCAACTCATTTGCCTCAAGGGGCGAAGTGCCCGCCGAGCGAAGCGAGGCCAGCCAGCTCAGCAGCGCGAACCACCAAGCCCAGCCCCCACCTCAGAACCGACGCATCCCGCCAAACTGCCGATCCCCCGCATCCCCCAGCCCAGGAACGATGTACTTCTTCTCGTTCAAGCCCTCATCGATCGAAGCCGTAACCAACCGCAACGGCAACCCCGAGGCTTCGAGAGCAGCAACCCCCTCGGGGGCGGCCAGCACGCAGCAGATGATCACGTCGGTGCAGCCGCGGTCGACCAGCAGCTTGCAGCAGTGCAGGAGCGAGCCGCCGGTGGCCAGCATCGGGTCGAGCACCAGCACGGGCTGACCGGAGAGATCACCCGGCAGCGACTCCATGTACGCCCGCGGCTCGTACGTCTTCTCGTCGCGGGCCAGCCCCACGAAGCCCATCGACGACTCGGGCAGCAGCGCCAGCGCCGAGTCGGCCATGCCGAGTCCGGCGCGCAGCACCGGGACGATCAGCGGCGGGTTGGCCAGCCGGGTGCCCTCGGTGGGTGCGACCGGCGTGCTGATCGGATATTTCTCGGTGGCGAAGGAGCGGGCCGCCTCGTACACGACCATGGTGGTCAGCTCGTGCAGAGATGCCCGGAACACGCCGGAGTCGGTGTCCGCGTTTCGCATCGCGGTGAGCCTGGTCTGGGCGAGCGGGTGATCTACAACGAGTACGTCCACGGGGCACAACCTACCGGTCATTCAAGATCAACTGTCGGAGGGCCGCGTAGAATCGTTTTCATGACTGCGACAGCGACGTCAAGGCTGTCCGGCCTGCCCGATTCCACCTCTGATCTCCGGACTTTCCTGCACGGACTGCCCGGCGTCGACAAGGTGGGCGTCGAGGCCAGGGCGGCGGCGCTCGGCACCCGATCGGTGAAGACGACCGCCAAGGCCCAAGCCATCGACCTGGCCATCCGCATGGTCGACCTGACCACCCTCGAGGGCGCGGACACCCCGGGCAAGGTGCGGGCCCTCTCGGCCAAGGCCCTGCGGCCCGACCCCTCCGACCCGGCGTGCCCCCCGGTGGCGGCCGTCTGTGTCTACCCGGCCATGGTCCCGTTCGCGGCCGAGGTGCTGGCCGGCTCGGGCGTCCACCTGGCCAGCGTGGCCACGGCCTTCCCGTCCGGCCAGGCGCCGCTCGACGTCAAGCTGGCCGACACGCGCGACGCGGTCGCGGCCGGCGCCGACGAGATCGACATGGTGATCAGCCGGGGCGCGTTCCTGGCCGGCGACTACGGCAAGGTCTTCGACGAGATCGTCGCGGTCAAGGAGGCGTGCGGCGCCGCCCACCTCAAGGTCATCCTCGAGACGGGCGAGCTGGCGACGTACGACAACGTGCGCCGCGCCTCCTGGCTGGCCATGCTGGCCGGGGCCGACTTCATCAAGACCTCGACCGGCAAGGTCCCGGTGGCGGCCACCCTGCCGGTCACCCTGATCATGCTGGAGGCGGTGCGCGACTTCCGCGCGCGTCACGGGCGCCAGGTCGGAGTCAAGCCCGCCGGTGGCATCCGTACGACCAAGGACGCCATCAAATACCTCGTGATGATCAACGAGACGGTGGGCGACGACTGGCTCGACCCCGACTGGTTCCGCTTCGGCGCCTCCTCGCTGCTCAACGACCTGCTGATGCAGCGCACCAAGCTCACCACCGGCCACTACGCCGGTCCGGACTACTTCACCCTGGACTGAGGCCGATGTTCGAATACGCTCCCGCACCCGAGTCCCGCTCGGTCGTCTCCATCGCCCCGTCCTACGGGCTGTTCATCGACGGTTCCTTCACCGAGGCCAAGGACTCGTTCAAGACGATCAACCCGGCCAGTGAAGAGGTCCTGTCCGAGGTCGCCCTGGCCGGGCCGGAAGACGTCGACCGCGCCGTCGCCGCCGCTCGCCGTGCCTTCGAGGGCTGGTCCACGCTGCCCGGCTCCGAGCGCGCGAAATACCTGTTCCGGATCGCCCGGATCATCCAGGAGCGCTCCCGCGAGCTGGCCGTCCTCGAGTCGCTCGACAACGGCAAGCCGATCAAGGAGTCCCGCGACGTCGACCTGCCGCTGGTCGCCGCGCACTTCTTCTACTACGCGGGCTGGGCCGACAAGCTGAAATACGCCGGCTTCGGCCCCGACCCGCGCCCGCTGGGCGTGGCCGGCCAGGTCATCCCGTGGAACTTCCCGCTGATGATGCTGGCCTGGAAGATCGCCCCGGCGCTGGCCACCGGCAACACCGTGGTGCTCAAGCCGGCCGAGACGACGCCGCTCTCGGCGCTGTTCTTCGCCGACATCTGCCGCCAGGCCGACCTGCCGCCGGGCGTGGTCAACATCGTCACCGGCGCCGGCGACACCGGGCGCTACCTGGTCGAGCACCCCGACGTCAACAAGGTCGCCTTCACCGGCTCGACCGAGGTCGGCCGGGCCATCGCCCGCTCGGTGGCCGGCACCGGCAAGAAGCTGACGCTCGAGCTCGGCGGCAAGGCGGCCAACATCGTCTTCGACGACGCGCCGATCGACCAGGCCGTCGAGGGCATCGTGAACGGCATCTTCTTCAACCAGGGCCACGTGTGCTGCGCGGGCTCGCGGCTGCTGGTGCAGGAGTCGATCGCCGAGGAGCTGCTCGACTCGCTCAAGCGCCGCATGTCCACGCTGCGTGTGGGCGACCCGCTCGACAAGAACACCGACGTCGGCGCGATCAACTCCGCGGCCCAGCTCGCCCGGATTACCGAATTGTCGGAAATTGGCGCCACCGAGGGCGCCGAGCGCTGGTCGCCGGAATGTCCGCTGCCCGACCGGGGCTTCTGGTTCGCTCCGACGATCTTCACGGGCGTCACCCAGGCCCACCGGATCGCCCGCGAGGAGATCTTCGGGCCGGTCCTGTCGGTGCTGACCTTCCGCACCCCGGCCGAGGCGATCGAAAAGGCCAACAACACGCCGTACGGCCTCTCGGCCGGCGTCTGGAGCGAGAAGGGCTCCCGGATCCTGGCCGTGGCCGACAAGCTGCGGGCCGGCGTGGTCTGGGCCAACACGTTCAACAAGTTCGACCCCACGTCGCCGTTCGGCGGCTTCAAGGAATCGGGGTACGGCCGCGAGGGCGGCCGTCACGGCCTGGAGGCGTACCTTGCCTGAGTCATCGGTGCGCCTCTCCGTGCGCAAGACCTACAAGCTGTACGTCGGCGGGAAGTTCCCGCGCAGCGAATCAGGACGGACCTATCTGGTGGACGGCGACAACGTCTCCCTCGCCTCCCGCAAGGACGCCCGTGACGCCGTCGTGGCCGCTCGGGCCGCTCAGCCGAAGTGGGCCGGCGCCACGGCGTACAACCGGGGTCAGGTCCTTTATCGCGTCGCCGAGATGCTCGAGGCCCGCCGGGCCGAGTTCAAGGCCCTGGGTGTCAAGGGCGCCGAGGTGGACGCGGCGGTCGACCGCTGGGTCTGGTACGCGGGCTGGTCCGACAAGATCGCTCAGGTCGCGGGCGGCGCCAACCCGGTGGCCGGGCCGTTCTTCAACATCTCGGCCCCCGAGCCGACCGGCGTCGTGGCCGTGGTCGCCCCGCCGTCGCTGCTCGGCCTGGTCAGCGTCGTCGCGCCGGCCGTCGTCACCGGCAACACGGTCGTGGTGATCGCGGCCAACCCGCAGGCCGCCGTCACCCTGGCCGAGGTGTTCGCGACCTCCGACGTGCCCGGCGGGGTGGTGAACGTCCTGACCGGACACGCCGCCGAGATCGCGCCCTGGCTGGCCTCGCACGACGACGTCAACGCGATCGACCTCTCCGGTGTCGACGACGCCGACGGCGACCTCGCGACCGAGCTCGAACGCGCCGCCGCCGGCACGCTCAAGCGGGTTCTGCGGCCCTTCTCCGGGGACTGGTCCGCCGACCCCGGACTGGACCGGATGACCTCTCTCCTGGAAACCAAGACGGTGTGGCACCCGAAAGGTTTCTGATCGTTCTTTAAAGGTCAATGCAATTCGGTGGGGGACGGTCAGTCAGCGCCCAGGCGCGCCCACTAGGGTGTGTCGGCAGACTCACCGTCCCACAGCCCGATCAACGCGGAGGTCACCGTGGCCAGCCAGTCCGACGAGCCCGAGGCGCAGGCCGCCTCCACTGACGGGGCCTCCGGCACGCAGCTGTGGGAAGAGGTCGGCATCGAGCCGGTCGAGATCGCGCTGCCGGCCGGCGTCGGCATCACCCTCCGCGCCTACCGCAAGGCCTCCGAGATCACCCCGACCGAGACCGCCGTCGAGGAGGAGGACGACCTCTTCGACTCGCGCAAGCGGGCCGAGCCGGCCGAGGACGACGACGATGAGGAGATCATCGTCGACGAGGAGTACAAGGCGCTGCTGGCCGAGGGTTCCCCCGACGGCAAGGACGCCGACGAGCCCGACGCGGCCGACTTCGAGGACGAGGAGACCGCCCAGGCGGAGGATGAAGAGGTCCCCCTCTTCCTGAGCCACAAGGGCCGGCTGCTCGCCTTCAAGACCCCCGAGTCGCTGGTCTCCTTCATTCGTTCGGGTGCTCCGCACGACCTCGCACAACTCGACTCCTGGGCCACCCTGGCCGACCGGGTACAGTCGACGGACATCGACCCGCAGCCGGACGACCGCTACGAGCTCGACCTCGTGGTGGAAAATCTGCGCGGCGGGCACGACACGTGGGATCTTCCACTGCTCATCGCCGCCGGCGAGGTGGCCCGCGACCTGGGTCACGCGCTCCGGCTCAAGCCGGTGATCCTGGCACTGTCGCCGGGCTCGCCCCTCGATGATCTGGACGAGTCCCTCCGTTCCGCGGAAAGCGGCGGTATGGGCGGATTCTTCGGTCGTCGCCGATTGAAGAAAATCGGGGCACAACAGGCAAGTCTGGGCTGGCGCTCGGTAATCGGCAAGATCTCTGCCGCTGTGGACTGGCGCGACTGACCCCTCACCAGGGAGCATCAGTCCTTGGCCACCGACAGCAATGGGAAGTCCCGGGGAGGGGAGGACGACGCCGTGGCGCTCGTGCGCGTGTACTGCGGTCTGGCGTCGGCTGATGAATCGGTACGTGGGGCCTCGGCTCCGCAGCTGACCATCGCCGTGGTTGACGACGCAGGACGACTGCTCGGCGTTCACGAGATCGGCGACGATCCCGGCGGGTACGCCGAGCTCGGTTCGCTGCTCGTGGAACGGACGAGTGGATTCACCGACGCCGCGGTCGCCGCCGACAGCGACGACCACCTCGTGACGTCGCTTCTCACCGCGGCCGGCCGGCCGCTGGTCGTGGCCGACGACGACACCACCGACGACTTCGCCGAGCGCTTCGCCGACGACGACTCCGTCGAGGAGATGCAGGCCCCGCCCGCCGCCCGGCGGGCGGTCGGCCTGGCCCGGGCCCTGCAGGCCGGCGCGCTCACCGCGAGCGGCTTGCCGGTCTCGCGCGAGCTGATCAGCTACAAGCCCGTCCTGGCCGCCCACGTCGCGCTGCTCAACGGCCGGCACGCGGCCGCCACCGCCCTGCGCGAGGTCCTGCGCGAGCTCTACCCGGCGGCCCTGCGGGCCTATCCCGACCCGTCCCACCCGCTCGCGCTCTCCGTGCTCGACGCGCTGCCCGAGCCCGGCCGGCTCACCGCCGAGGGCGACTCCGAGCGCGCCGCCGAGCAGGTCGCCCGCGAGCTCACCCGGGCCGGCGCCGGCACCGAGGACGAGATCATCGCCGCCGTCACGGCGCTGCACGTCGCGATCAGCGAGTCACCCCGCCGCGGCGGCATCAACAAGTCGCTCGCCCCCGCCGCCGGCGAGACGGTCCGCCAGGCCGTCGCCGCGGTCCGCGCCTGCGACGCCGCCTGCTCGTCCCTGATCGGCACGATCGCCGCCCGCAGCACGCCACCGGCCGGCGCCGGCCGCCGGAGCGCCCGCCGCACCCCCGAGCCGTCCTCGCTCCAGGCGGTGGCCGCCTTCGGCCGTCGCGGCCGCCCCGAGCCCGCCGCCACCGGCAGCGGCCCGGCCTCACCGCAGCCGCTCACATCGCCGCCGGTCGCTCCCGACCCGATCGGCCCGCCGCCGCTGGCGCCCTCCCCGGTCGCGCCGCGCCCGTCGGCCCCGGCCGCCGCGTTCCCCAACCGGGCGCCGAGCAGCCGCCCGGTGTCGGCCCCGAGCAGCCGCCCGGTCTCCGGCCCCGGCAACCGGCCCATCTCGACGCCGCCGCCCCCGCCCGGCATGACGCCGATCACGCCGGGCTCACGCCCCGTGCCCGGCTCACGCAACCCGGTGGCGCCGACGTCCTCGCCCTCGTTCCCGGGCTCTTCGTCGTCCACTCCCTCGTTCCCGAGCGCCCCGTCGTCCGGTTCGCCTCTGTTGGGCGGCACCGGCGCCGGCTCGTCCTTCCCGGCCGCTTCGGTGTCACCGGGCGCCTCGGCCCCCTCCTCGGGCGCGCCGACACCGGCCGAGACCGGCCAGCCGTTCCGGGCCACGCTCACCAACGCGGCGATCAACAACGCCCGCGCCGAGCGCCAGCGCACGGTCATCCCGCCGCGCCCGACGACGACCCGCCCGCCCGCGTCGACGCCGCCACCGAACAACAGCGCCACCGACTACTCGCTGCCGATGCCGGCCCAGCGCCCCGGCGGCCCCGAGGCCGAGCCCGGTTCGCGCGCCAACTGGCCCCTGCTGAACAGCGGCTCCGACGACACGGCGACCATCCCGGCCGCCTCGACGAGCTCCCCGCCGGCCGACGGCCGGGTCCGCCCGCCGTGGCAGGACATGCCCAAGGAGCCGCCGGCCCTGCGCCTGGTCGACACGGGCAACAGCCTCGACGCGACGGTCACCGACCTGCCCGCGGTCACCGAGCCACCCGCGCTGCGCCTGGTCGAGGGCGAGGCCCGCCGCAACGCGATGGCCCGCCGCGTCCCCACCGGCACGGCGACCAGCTCGACCCTGACGGCGCTCGACCGCAGCATCGCCCCGCCGGTGCCGGCCGACAGCAACGACGGCGACCTGCTGATCTTCGCCCAGGCCCGCTCGGCCTGGTTCACCGGCCACACCGAGCAGACCGACAAGCTCGACTGGACCAACCCGAACGACACGGGCTGGCGCGCGGCCGAAAAGGCAGCCACCCCCGCGGTGGCCGCCGAGACGGCCGCCGGCCTCCCGAAGCGGGTCCCCCAGGCCAACCTGGTCCCGGGTTCCCCGCTGCGCGAGGAGCGCCCGCTGCGCATCGTCCGCGACGCCGCGAGCATCGCCGCACACACAACGGGCTACTTCCGCGGTTGGCGCCGAGGCCAGGAGATCGGCGGCTTCGCCATGGGCGGCCGCCCGGGCCGCGAGTCCGCCGGCGGCTGGGACTTCACCCGAGACGGCGGCCAGGGCGAAGAAAACGAATACCGCAACGACAACGCGGGCTACGGCTCCCGCTGACAGCAAGGACGGCCGGCGCTCGGGTTCCTCCCGGACGCCGGCCGTCGCTTTTCCACCCCAGCACGCCCAACTCGGCCTGGCCCTGCCCGGCCGCGCCGCCCTCCCGCCACGGTGGCCCAGCTCGCCCCGCCTCCCACACGGTGGCCTAGACCGCGCCGCCCCACCACACGGTGACCCAGACCGCGCCGCCCTCCCACACGATGGCCCAGACCGCGCCGCCCTCCCACACGGCGACCCAGACCGCGCCGCCCTCCCGCAGGCGGCACTTCCACACGCTGCGCGCAACCGCGCCGCACCCCCGCGCGCCCTCGCGGCCGCCCTTCGATCACGGCCCCACCCGGCCTCATCACCCCATCACCCGCCAAGCGGCGGCGACTCACCTCGTGGGGTTGTCCACAGGCTTCTGGTTGTTGTCCACAGGGCGCCGGCGTGACCTTGGACTTTTCCGCGACAATGGGTCAGGCGGAGGCCCCCGAGGAGGGCGGGTCCTGCGGTAGGCCCAGTTGGCGGCGGTCCTGCGGTAGGCCTTGCGCGGAGCGCGGGTGGTGCGGTAGGCCCTGCGCTACGGAGCGGGTGGTGCGGTAGGCCCTTGCGTCGCGGAGCACCGGTGCAGCGGTAGGCCCTTGCGCCGCAGAGCACCGGTGCTGCGGTAGGCCCTGCGCCGCGGAGCACCGGTGCAGCGGCAGGCCCCCGCTCGGAGCGCCCTGCGGCCAGCGCTGAGGCCAGTCCCCGCGACCAGCGGTTCTAACGAGGGCAGAACCCGTGACGAGGTCAGCTCTGACGGTCCTGCCACGTGCACAGGCAGACCCGGTTTCCCTCGGGGTCGGCCAACACCCAGAACGCCGGCGCCTCCTCATCGCTGACCAGCGTGCCGCCGGCCGCCACCGCCGCGTCGATGCGCGGCTGCACCTGTGCCGGCTCCAGCCAGATGTCCGGGTGCCAGCGCTGCCTCGGCTCCTCCGAGCCGCTCTCCTGGAACCAGATCGCCGGGAGCACGTCCGCCGGGTCCACCAGGTCCTCCTGGCCCTCCGGTGTCTCCATGGCCAGGATCGCGGCCCAGAACGGCCGCACAGCGCCGTACGCGGGTGAATCCAGCCCCCACTCCAGGCGGGAGACGCTCGCGCTCTCCAGGCGCACACCGGCGCCCGAAGCGATCGACGACACGGCCCGGGCCAGGCGGATGTCGCGCTGGGTCACGCCGTGGACGTCGTGGCTGGTCAGGCGGATGTCCACCTCGGTGTAGCGCAGGGTGACGTCGGGGTGGTGGTTCATGCGTTCGGCGACCTCGCCGATGGCGTTCACGATCTTCAGGCCGGTGGCGAAGTCGCCGGTGTGTACGCGGGTCTGCAAGCCGCCCGGCACGTAGACCCAGCCGTCGAGCTTCTCCTCCGCGATCTGCCTACCGTTCAGCACAGTCATTCCCCCATGCTGCCGCCATCACGCTGTCGGCGCGATCCGGTTGTTGCGGATGTGCTCGTAGACGATCGACGTGCGTACGTCGGCGACCTCCGGCCTCTCGGTGAGCCGGTCGATGACGAACGCGTAGAGGCTGTCGTTGTCGGGCACCGCCACGTGCACGATGAAGTCTTCGTTGCCGGTGGTCACGTACACCCCGAGGGTGTCGGGCAGGGCGCTCACCCACTCGCGGAAGGCCTCTATATTGCGCCGGGACGGCGGCCGGATGCGGACGGCGATGAGCGCCTGCACCGGGCGGCCGATGGCCGGTAGGTCGACGTCGAGGATGGCGCCGCGGATGATGCCTCGCCGGCGCAGGGAGCGGGTGCGGTCGAGGGCCGTGGTCGCGGAGACGCCGACGGCGGCCGCGATCTCGCGGTTGGTCTTCCGTGCATCCGACTGCAACTCGCGAAGGATCGCCTTATCAAGTTCGTCCAGATCCGCCATTACGGACCTCTTTCCGACATTAGTACGGATCAATTGCCGTACGACCTTATACCTGCCTAGCATTTCGGGAGAGCAACCGGCACAAGAACGGACGAAGCCATGATCGGATTTACCGCCGAGGAGATCGACCAGGGCGCGCCCACCCGCGCCGCCCGCCTCAAGTGGGTCGTGGTGGTCGACGCCGGCCTGGCGCCGGGCCGCGCGGCCAACGCGGCCATCTGCACGGCCGCCGCCACCTCGCGGGCCGTGACGGGCCTGCTCGGCGACGACGCGGTCGACGCCGACGGCGGCACCCATCCGGGTCTGCCCTGGCTGGGCTGCACCGTCCTGGCCGCCGACGCCGACACCCTGCGGACGATCCGCCGCAAGGCCGCCGCCCGCGCCGACTTCTTCGTGGCCGACATGCCGGCCGCCGCCCAAAGCACCCGCGTCTACACCGAATATCTCGACGCCGTGAAGGAGACCGGCTCCGAAAGCCTGGACTACTCCGCGGTCAGCATCGTGGGTCCCCGCAACCCTGTCGACAAGATCGTCGGCAAGCTCCCGCTACTCGGGTAGGCCGAGCGCCTTCGCGATGTTCCACTCGGCCAGCTGGAGCATCCAGTCCCGCTCGGGGAAGTCGGTCTCGGCGATCCGCAGCGGCCCTTCGATCAACGCCAGCACCTGCGCGTACCGATAGAGCTCGAGACGGTCAAGGTCAAGATCGACAGGCTTGAGGCGGCCGTACGAGGGACCGAAGCGCAGTTGCAGGAAGGCATGCTCCCATTCGACGTCGAAGTACGTCAGCCCCTCGATATCGATCATCACGGGTTCTCCGCCCGCCCCGATCAGCACGTGGTCCGGCCCCAGCTCGCCGTGCACCAGCCCGTACGTCGAGCGGGGCCGCACCGCCGCGTGCAGCCGCCGCACGTGGCCCTCGATCCGGGGCGCCGCCTCGGCCAGCCGGCCGTCCCGGGGCGTCACCGCCCCGAGGTGCGCCAGGGCCCGATCGAGGATGACGTCCTCGGCCGGCCGCGCCCCGCGGAGATCGGCGAGCCGGCCCCAGGCCGGGCTGGTGGTGGTGTGCATCCGCCGCAGGGACTCGCCGAGCTCGGCCAGCGGCGCCTCGGCCGCCGCGGGGTCGCGCTCCATCAGCGCCTCGAGCTTCTCGCCACCCGCATCCTCGACGAGGGCCAGCCCGGCGTCCCGGTCGAGCCACAGCAGATGGGGTACGCGGACACGCGCGGCCACCAGAGCCGCATGGTTGGCCTCGAACAACTCCAGCCCGGACGCGTCCGTGAACGGGTCGTCCGGCACGGTTGCCGACGGCGGCCAGTAGTTCTCGGCGTCGGCCCACACGTACAGGATCGCCGTGGCGCCGTCGCCGAGCCGCAGCCGGTAGACGCCCTTCTTCGTGCCGCCGGTGAGCCGGTCGAGCGCGACCGGCGGGCTCCCCAGCGCTGCGGCCACCACATCGGACACGTCACCAAGCGTGAGGAAGGTACGCACGATCGACGATCATCGGCGCTGCCGGGGGTGGCCGCAACCGATTTTGAGCATGCAGAAGCCCCGCTCCGACTCAGCGGAGCGGGGCTTCAACCGATCGTCAGGCGGGCGCTACCGCGCGCGTGCGACGCATCGTCAGCACATACTCCACGAGGGAGATGAGGACGTTCTTCGTCGACTCACGGTTGCGGGCGTCGCAGCTCACCACCGGGACGTCACTCGAGATCGCCAGCGCGTCCCGAACGTCCTGAGCGTTGTGATACTGCATGCCGTCGAAGCAGTTGATCGCCACCAGGTACGGCAGGCGGCGGTGCTCGAAGAAGTCGATGGCGGCGAAGCAGTCGGCGAGCCGACGCGTATCCACCATCACGACAGCACCGATCGCGCCCCGGACCAGCTCGTCCCACATGAACCAGAACCGCGTCTGGCCGGGGGTACCGAACAGGTAGAGGATCAGGTCACGGTCGATGCTGATCCGGCCGAAGTCCATGGCGACGGTGGTCGTCATCTTGCCCGGCACCTGCCGGTTGTCGTCGACACCCACGCCGGCCGAGGTCATGATGGCCTCGGTCGTCAGCGGGGTGATCTCCGAGACCGACCCGACGAGCGTCGTCTTGCCAACGCCGAATCCACCGGCGATGACA